>NC_012669.1:1200000-2400000 GCF_000023105.1 Beutenbergia cavernae DSM 12333 | reverse complement strand
CCGTGACGAGGTCGTAGGTGTCGCCGTCCGACCGGGTCGCGAGATCGGCCGCCTCCCACCGGATCCGGCCCTCCGGGACGCCGGCCCGCCGTGCGGCGTCGGCAGCGCGGGCCAGGGCCGCCGTCGAGACGTCGACGCCCGTGACCTCCCAGCCGCGCAGCGCGAGCCAGATGGCGTCGCCGCCCTCGCCGCAGCCCAGATCGAGCGCCCGGCCGGGTGGGAGGTCGGCAGCGACGGAGACGAGCACGTCGTTCGGCTTCCCCGACCAGACCTGGCCCTCCTCGCCGTAGCGCGACTCCCAGAAGCGCGTCAGCTCGTCGCTGGCGGGGTGGTCTCCGTGCCCGTGTGTCATGCGACGAGCGTGCGGCGTCGGGCGCCGACGGCGCAAGTCGTCTTGCCGGATCAGCAAGTGCGGTCTCGACACGGTCGAGCGCGCCACGCCGCACCAGCCATGGACCGATGGGCGGCGGCACGCTTCGATGGTGTCGTGCACTCGACGCGAGGGAGCTGGGCATGAGCACGCTGATCGAACCGCGGGTCTTCACCGCGCCGGACGAGGACGACCTGAAAGCCGCGTACGACAGGGACGGGTTCGTGATCCTCGCCGACGCGATCGACGCCGACCTCGTCGCCGCGCTCAACGACGACGCGGCGCGCATCTGTCGCGGCGAGCTCGGCGAGGTGGGGGCCGCTCCGCCCGGCGCCGCAGCTGCCGCGAGCACCGACGAGCTGCTCCGCCAGTTCCTGTGCATCCACCAGCCGCACAAGATCTCGGCGGCGGCGCGCACGGCGCTCCACGCACCACGGGTGGTCGACGTCGTGACGACGGTCATCGGCCCGAACGTCAAGGCGATGCAGTCGATGCTCTTCATCAAGTCCGAGGGCAAGCCGGGGCAGCCCTGGCACCAGGACGAGTTCTTCATCCCCACCCGCGACCGCTCGCTCACGGCCGCGTGGATCGCGCTCGACGACGCGACGATCGAGAACGGGTGCCTCTGGGTGCTGCCGAGATCCCACCGGGATGGCGTGCTCTACCCGGACCGCGAGCAGGACGACCCGACGTTCGACTGCTCCATCGAGGCGTACGACTTCCCGTGGACCGACGAGGACGCGGTGCCCGTCCAGATCCCGGCGGGCACCGCCGTCGTCTTCAACGGCTACCTCCTGCACCGGTCGCTGCAGAACTCCGGCCGGCGCGGATATCGCCGGGCGCTCACCAACCACTACATGAGCGCCGAGTCGCTCCTGCCGTGGCAGCAGATGCCCGAAGGGGTGCACATCGGCAAGCACGACTACCGCGACATCGTCATGGTGGCCGGACGCGACCCCTACGCGTACAAGGGGGTGGCCGACATCGCGCGACCGCACTCCCGTCCCGACAAGGACGGCGGGTGCGACCGGTGAGAGCTCACCAGGCGTAGTCCTCCGGCGAGGTCTTGTGGCCAGGGAAGATCTCGTCGAGCTCGGCCAGCACGGCGTCGTCGAGCTTCACGTCGAGCGCCGCGAGAGCCGAGTTCAGCTGCTCCATGGTGCGCGGGCCGATGATGGGTCCGGTGACGCCGGGCCGGTGCAGGAGCCACGCCAGGCCGAGCGACCCGGGCTCGACGCCGAGCCGGCCCGCGAGCGCCTCGTACCGCTCGATCGCCGGCCGGTGCGCGGCGAGCGCCTCGGCGGCCCTCCCCTCGAGCCGGCGCTTCCCGGACGCCTCCTTGCCCAGCACGCCGCCGAGCAGGCCGCCCTGCAGCGGCGACCACGGGATGACGCCGAGCCCGTAGTGCTGCGCGGCGGGGATGACGTCGCGCTCGATGTCCCGCACGATGAGGTTGTAGAGCGACTGCTCGCTCACCAGGCCGAGGAAGTGGCGCGACCGGGCCGCCTCCTGAGCCTGCGCGATGTGCCAGCCGGCGAAGTTGCTGCTCCCGGCGTAGAGCACCTTCCCCTGGGCGACGGCGACCTCGAGCGCCTGCCAGATCTCGTCCCACGGCGTGTCCCGGTCGATGTGGTGGAACTGGTACAGGTCCACGTGGTCCGTCTGGAGCCGGGTCAGGCTGGCGTCGAGTGCCCGGCGGATGTTCAGCGCCGAGAGCTTGCCCTCGTTCGGCCAGTCACCCATGGCGCCGTAGACCTTGGTCGCCAGGACGGTCCGCTCCCGGCGGCCGCCACCCTGGGCGAACCAGCGCCCGAGGATGTCCTCGGTGGCCCCCGGGTAGATCGGGCGGCCGTACCCGTTGGCGGTGTCGAAGAAGTTGATGCCCTGCTCGTGCGCGGCGTCCATGATCGCGTGCGCGTCGGCCTCCGGCGTCTGCGGGCCGAAGTTCATGGTGCCGAGCACGAGGCGGGAGACGGACAGGCCGGTGCGGCCGAGGTGGGTGTAGTCCATGCCGTCATCCTGGGCCGCATGCCCGACGGCGTCACGCGGTTTCGCGCTCAGCGAGACTCCGGCGTGGCGTGCGGCGTCGCCGTCGTCGGCTCCGCCATGATCCGCTGGATCCCGACGACGACGGCCGCCTCGTCGCGTTCGCCGGTGTCCAGCGCGCGGTGGATCGTCAGACCCTCGACGAGAGCGTCCAGAAGTCGCGCCGTGGTCGGGTCGACGTGCTGCTCGAGCGCCCGACGGCTGCGCGCCATCCAGGCGGCGGTGATCGCGCGGAACTCCGGCTCCCGGGCGGCGAGGGTGTACAGCTCGTGGGTGAGGACGAGGTCGCGGCGGGTGGCGAACGTGTCCTGCGTGATGAGCGCGACGACGGCGGTCGCGACCTCCGCCGTCGTCGTCGCCGGGGCGAGCCGGCGCTCGAAGCGCTCTGCGACGTCGTCGGCGAACCGCGTGAACGCCGCGTGGAGCAGCTCCGTCATGCCGGCGAAGTGGTAGGTCATCGAGCCGAGCGGCACGTCCGCGGCCGCGGCGACCTTCCGGTGGGACGTGCCCGCGACGCCGTCGGCCGCGACGACGTCGAGGCATGCGTCGACGATCCGGTCCCTCCGTCGCGGGTCGTGCCGTCGCGGGCGCGGGCGCGGGCGCCCGGCGGGGTGCGGGTCCGGCACCGTTCAGCCGATCTCGCGGACCACGCGCGCGGGGTTGCCGACGGCGACGACGCCGGCCGGGATGTCCCGCGTGACGACGGAGCCCGCGCCGATCACCGAGTCGCTCCCGATCGTCACGCCCGGGCACACGATCACTCCGCCGCCGAGCCACACGTTGTCGCCGATCGTGATGGGCAGAGCCGCCTCGAGCTTGTCGCGTCGCGGCCCCGGCTCCACCGGGTGCGTCGGGGTCAGGAGCTGCACGTTCGGGCCGATCTGGCAGTCCTCGCCGAGCGTGATCCGCGCGACGTCCAGCGCGGTGAGATTGACGTTGGCGAACGTACGCGCGCCGATGTGGAGGTTCTCGCCGTAGTCGACGAACAGCGGGGCCTTGACGAACGCGCCCTCGCCCAGGCTGCCCAGCAGCTCCTCGAGAAGCGGTCGGGCGGCACCCTCGTCCTCGACGGCGGCCCGGTGGTAGGCGTCGGCGAGCCGCATCGCGCGCTGCGCCAGCCGGGCGTTCTCGGGGTCGTCGGCGATGTACAGGTCGCCGGCGAGCATGCGCTCGCGGTTGGTGCGGGAGTCTCCGGCGAAGTGGTCGATGCGCATGTGTACGAGCGTACACATGCGCCCGGGGGGTGCACCCGTCCTCACGTCACCGTCCCCCGGCGTTCGAGCGGAACGTGAGGGAAGATCGAGGCATGCGGGACGACGAGGTCGAGCTCGACATCGAGCTCGACCCTGACGGCCGCGCTCCCGTCCAGGACGATGCCGCGGGGGAGCGCGGAGATCGTCCGCGGTGGCAGCCCGTGCTGCCGTGGGTGGCGGTCGCGCTCGGGATCGGCGCCGTGGGTGTGGTCCTCGCGGGTCGCATCCCCCCGCCGCTCGGGGACGTGCCGGGCGTGGTCGCCGATCAGTCCGTCGCACCGGAGCAGGCGTGGATGGCCGAGGTGTGCGCCCCCGACGCCGAGATCGTCCTCACCGACGACACGGTCCTCGTCGTCGCGCGGACCTGCGTGCAGGCCGTCGACCCGGACACGGGCGAGGAGCGCTGGCGCCTCGAGGTCCCCGGCCTGGTCTGCCATCCCGCGCGCGCCGACGTCCTGGCCTGCCTGGAGGGCGAGGGCAAGGAGCAGCGGCTCGTGACGGTGGACATCGCCTCGGGGCGGGTCTCCGAGCGCGACGTCCGGGGTCTCGTCGACGCGCTCGCCGCCGGCGACGACGTGATCGAGTCCACGCTCGCCGGCGACGGGATCTCGCTGCGCCGTGTGGCGCCGGACGGATCCGAGGTCTGGGCAGCGACGCTCCCCGCGGACGCCGAGATCCGGGAGTCCGATGCGGCACGCGTGTACGGGTTCGGACCGATCGTGGGCGTCTGGGGTTCGTCGGAGACCCTCGGCATGGCCGACGGCGCACGCTTGCCGGAGATCTCGGCCGCCGACCTCTCCGCGCGGTACGTCGCGCTCGGGCCGGCGGACGCGGAACGCCCCGTCTACCGGGTCGACGGGCTCCTCATCGGCACGCTCGCGCCCGGGCAGATGCTGCCGGGGGTCTCGGACGACCTCGACCCGGACGTCGTGCTGATCGCCGACCCGTCGAACCCCATGTACGGGACGGACCTGAACGTCGTCGCCCGCGACCGGACCGGCCACGACCTGTGGGAGGCGCCGAGGGGGATGTGGCCCCTCGCGGTCGTCGACGGCGTGGTCGTCTTCGTCCCGTTCTCCTACGAGAACGTCGCGGAGATCGTCGCGTACGACCTGATGTCCGGGGTGGAGCTCTGGCGCGCGGACTCGAACCTCGGGTTCAGCAGGCTGTGGACGGACGGCACCCGGATCCTGGTGACCCAGTTCGCGCAGGACGGCGCCTGGCTCGCGGCACTGAACGTGCGCACCGGGGTCGAGGAGTGGCGCGTGGACGTCCATGGCCCGGACGGTGGCGGGATCCTGGACGTGCTGCCGGACGGGACGGCGATCGTGCTGACTCCGGAGGGTCTGGCCGGGTGGCGGGCTCCATGAGACCGCGCTGACGGCCGGCGCGGATCGGGCCACATGAAGCCGGGACTGGGGCAGGATCGCCCTATGGCGCGGGACGAGATCGAGCTCGACATCTCGCCCGTCACGGACGCAGCGCGTGACGAGCCCGCCGGAGGAGACCCGGACGGGCCCGTTCACGTCGAGCGGCGCCCCTGGCACACCGCGCTGCCCTGGGTCGCCGTTGCGACGGCGCTCGGTGCCGTGGGCATGGTCCTCGCGGCCAACGTGCCGCCACCGGCGAGCGACACGCCGGGAGTCGTGCCCGACATGTCCGCGCCGCCGAGCCTCCGGTGGGAGGCCGACCTCTGCGAACCGGACGCGCAGCTCAACCTCGCCGGAGACCTCCTCCTCGTGCTCGGGCAGAGCTGCGTGCAGGCGCTCGACCTGGAGACAGGGGATGAGCTGTGGAGGGTCCCGGACCTGACGCTCGCGCGGTGCGACTACGCGTCCGGCCCGTTCGTCGCGTGCCTCACGGCAGACGGCGACGCCTCGTCGATCCTCTCGATCGAGCTCTCCACCGGGCTCGTGACGGAGGAGCGGGCCGAGGGCGTCGGCGCGGTGACCGCGTTCGGCCACGGTCGCATCGAGTCAGTGGTCGACGACGACGAGCTGGTGATCCGGCGCCTCGCCGCGGACGGCACGCAGGTGTGGTCGCGAGCGTTCGAGAGCGCCGCCCCGGAGCTCGAGGTGAGGGAGGCGGGAGGGTTCGCGGTCGTGGGGTCGGTCGTGGTGCTCTGGAGCGTGCCGGACGGGCCGACCCTCGACGTCGAGGACGGGTCCGACGTCGAGCTCTCGTGGACCGGCGCGGTGGGCGACCTGGTCGCCGTCGGCCCGCTCGACTCCGAGCGCACGTTGCGCGACGTCGACGGCCGGACGGTCGCGACGCTGCTCCCGGGTCAGATCCTCCCGACCGTCACGGACGACCTCGAGCCCGACGTCGTCCTCACGACCGACCAGACGGACGCGGAGATGGAGAGGTCGCTTCGCCTCGTGGCACGAGACCGCGCCGGGACGGCGCTCTGGGAGCCGCCCGAGGAGACGTACCCGCTGGCGGCTACGGACGACGTCGTCGTGCTTCTCCCGATGATGTCGTCCGATCAGACGCCCATGGTGGCGCACGACCTTCGGACCGGGACCGAGCTCTGGAGCGCGCCAGCCGCCGAGGTCGGGACGTGGTTCGTGGGCACGGACGGCACGCGCCTCCTGGCGGGTATCTCCGACGAGGACGGGCAGTGGCTGACGGCCCTCGACGTCACCTCCGGGGAGGAGGCCTGGCGCGTCCAGGTCGGGGACACGACCTTCTACGGCGTCCACACCATCGCCTCGGACGGATCGGTGGTCGTCGAGTCCGCGCGCTCCGTCGCCGTGTGGCGCTGACTCGCACCGCACGCGTGAGGGTCACACCTGCACGATGCCGGGCACGCCGTCGTACGCCTCGAAGCTCGCGCCCGTGAAGACGGGATCCTCGTGGGAGGAGACCTTGTCCACGACGCGGACGTCGGCGCGCAGCACGTCGGACCGGATGTCGCACAGCACGTAACCGCAGTGCAGGTCGGCCCACTTGAGCGAGGGGTTCACGCGCCGGCGGACCTGGCGGCGTTCGTTCGCCTCGGGGTCGAAGTCCTGGGCGGACGTGACGGACGTCGACGTGATCTCGGCGCCGATGACCGGAGACGTCGGATCGAGCGTGTCGACGCCGATGTCGGAGACGTACGAGCAGTGCACGTCGCCCGAGAGCACGAAGAAGTTGCGCGACGTGCCGCGCGACTGCGAGGCGGCGACGACGTCGAACATGCGCTGCTGCCCCGCCTGGTAGCCGTCCCACGTGCCCGCCGAGAAGACGACCGGCGCTTCGGGATCGCTCGCCGTGTTCAGCCGGGCCATGAGGATCTGCTGCGCGACGATGTTCCAGCGCACCTGCTCGGCCCCGAAACCCTCGGCGAACCACGCCTCCTGCTCGGCACCCAGGATCTGGCGTGCCGGGTCGCGCCGCGGCCCGTCGTCGACGACGGTCCCGCGCACCTGGGGGTCCCGGTACTCACGCGTGTCGAGCATGTCGATCTGCGCGAGCTGTCCGAACTGGAACCGCCGGAACAGCCGGGCGTCCGCCCCCTGCGGGATCCGGGGCCAGCGGATCGGCGTGAACTCCCAGTACGCGCGGTACGCGGCGGCGCGACGGTCGAGGTCCGGCGTCGGCCACGACTCGTAGTCGTTGGCCACCTCGTGGTCGTCCCACGACATGACCCACGGCATGACCCGGTGCGCGGCCTGCAGGTCGGGATCGGTCTTGTAGAGGGAGTACCGCAGCCGGTACTGGTCGAGGGTCACAGTGGTGGGAATGACCTCCGACGGGAGCGTCGGATCGATGGCGCGCCCGATCGGCAGTTGCTGCACCGGGTACTCGTAGAGGTAGTCCCCGACGAACACCATGAGCTCCGCGCCCTGCGCGATCGCGTCCGACATCACCTGGAAGTACCCGGCGCGCCAGTTCTGGCAGGACGCGGCGGCCAGCTTGAGCGGCTGCATCGACCGCGGGCTCGGCGCCGTCGTCGTGCGACCGACCTCGCTGATGTGGCCGCCGGCGCGGAAGCGGTACCAGTAGGGCCGGCCCGGCCGCAGACCGCGGACGTCGACGTGCACCGTGTGCGAGGTGTCCTCGCTCGTCACCACGCTGCCCTGGCGCACGACCCGGCGGAAACGCTCGTCCTCGGCGACCTGCCACCCGACCTCGACGCGCGCCCCCGGATCGAGTCCGCCCGCCGGTGCCAGCGGGTCGGGCGCGATGCGCGTCCAGAGGACGACGGCGTCCGTCAGGGGATCACCGGAGGCGACGCCCTGCGTGAACGGGAAGGGGAGGTTCCCGCCGCGCGTCGTCGCGCCGGCGGCGGTGGGGAGGGCGAGGCTGAAGGCCAGCCCCGCCGCGGAACCGCCGGCGAGTCCCAGGAAGCTGCGGCGGTCGGTCTCGGGCAACGCTGCGAACGAGGTCCGTGGCATGTCCCGTGACGTTAGAGGAGTCGCGCGCCCGCGACGATGGCGCCGCGCCGAACACTCGCCGAACACCTGCCGCCCGGATCGCCGTCGCCGGAGGACCTTCCTAGACTTGCCCCACCGGCGGACGGCCGCCGGCGTCGTCGGCCCCGGAGGTGGGCGATGGTCCGGATCGCGTCGTTCAACGTCGAGAACCTGTTCGCGCGCCCGAAGGCGTTCGACACCCGCGACTGGGCCGCCGGCGAGCCCGTGCTCGCCGCCTACAGCGAGCTCAACGCGCTCATCGCGCAGGACGCGTACACCGAGCAGGACCGGGAGCGGATGCGCGAGCTCCTCGTGGTCCTCGGCATCTACTACGTGAACTCGCACGGGGCGGTGCGACGCCGGCAGAGCGCGGATCCGCCCTGGGCGTGGCTGCGCAAGAACCGCGGGACGTTCGACACCGAGCCGCGGGACACGACGCGCGACATCGAGATCATCGCCACCGGCCGCGGGATGTGGATCGGGTGGGTGGAGCTCGCCGTCGAGGCCACGGACGAGACCGGGATACGGATGACGGCGCGCGTCGTGCACGACGTGGACGCCGACGTCCTCGCGGTCATCGAGGCGGAGGACCGCCCGGCCCTGCTCCGGTTCGACGCGGAGCTGCTCGGCGACCACTACCGGCACCTCATGCTCGTCGACGGCAACGACGAGCGCGGCATCGACGTCGGCCTGCTCACCAAGCCCGGGTTCCCGATCGGGGCGATCCACTCGCACGTCGACACGGAGGACGCGGTCGGCCTGGTGTTCAGCCGTGACTGCGCGCAGTACGAGGTCACCACGCCGTCCGGCACGGTGATCCAGGTGCTCGTCAACCACTTCAAGTCGCAGTCCGGTGGCGGCGGCGAGCGACGTCGACGTCAGGCGGAGGCGGTCCGGGCGATCGTCGACGAGCTCGTCGCGGTGGGGGAGCACGTCGTCGTGCTGGGGGACCTCAACGAGGGCTCACCGGCCGTGGGACAGGTGCCGGTCAGCCTCGCCGCCCTGTTCGAGAGCGACGGGCCGCTGGTCTCGTGCTTCGACCTCGACGGCTTCGACGTCGGACCCCGGCCCGGGACGTTCGACTCGTGCGGGATCCGCAACCGGCTCGACTACATCCTGCTGTCCCGCGGTCTGGCCGCGAGGTTCACGTCGGGGCGCGTGTTCCGCACCGGCCTGTGGGGTACCCGCGTGACCCGCCCGACGGCGTGGGAGACGTACCCGGAGATGCTCACCGGCACGCACCAGGCGTCGGACCACGCGGCGCTCGTCGTCGAGCTCGACATCTAGCCCGGCTCCCAGTCCGTCACGCGGGAGTCATCGCCGGAGAGTATGAGACAGCGCCGACGTGGTCCGGCAGGATCAGGCCGTGATCTCGGAGCGGAGTCGCACCGGCGGCGCCCGCGCCGTCGCCGTGGTGCTGGCCGTCATGCTCGGACGGTTCGCGCTCATCGTGGTCGGGATCGAGGTCCTGCCGCTCCTCGGCCTCCGGGGGTGGGACGTCGGCCTCGTCGTCAACGGCCTGTGCGTCGTCTACGCCGTCGTGGTCGTCTCCGCCGCCCGGATGTGGTCCGAGATCGGCCTCACCCTCTGGCGGTCGTGGCCGGCGCTGCTGTGGCTCGTGCCGTTCGCCCTCGAGGCGGCCTCGTGGACCTGGCCGCAGGGTCCACGCGACGCTGAGCCCGGCGCGGGGTGGTGGGCTCTGACGTTCGTGCTCGTGGCCGTCAACGAGGAGCTGCTCAGTCGCGGGTTCACGCTCGCCCGGCTGAGCCGCAGCTTCTCGACGGCGATCGCCGTCGTCAGCACGGGCGTGCTGTTCGGGCTGCAGCACCTCTCGGCGCTCGCCACGTCCGACGCCGACGTCGGCACCGTCCTGACGAACGTCGACCTCACCGCCGCGTTCGGGTTCGCGTTCGCCGCCTACCAGGCACGGTTCCGGTGGCTGACGCCGCTCATCGTGCTGCACGCGCTCTCCGACCTCGCCGGCGAGCTGACGCCGGGAAGCCCGGGCGACGTCGTCGTGCTCGCCACCACGCTCCTCATGGTCGCGACGGGGGTGGTGCTGCTGCGGCACGCCTCCCGCGGTGGGCCGGGCGGGGCCGCATCCGCCCGAACCGCTCCCACGCGAAGCGCTGCACCAGAAGGGTGACCGTCCCGGCGACCAGGAGTCCCAGCAGGTTGATCCCGAGCTGGATCAGCGAGGACCATGCCTCACCCCACTCGCCGACGGCGAGCGTCAGCGCGATCGTGCCGACCGCGGGCACCGTGGTGACCGAGATGAAGACCCCGACCAGCGCCGACGACTTCGCCGTCGTCAGCGAGAGCACCCCGGCGCACCCCGCGAGCAGTGCGATGAGGAACGACCAGATGTCGGGGCTCACGATGAACTCCGTGAGGGGACCCGTCGTGGCGCGCTCACGGTCGATCGCCCCGAACGCGTACGCGATCGCCCACACCGCCCACGAGAAGACGGTGGCGATCGCGAACCCGCCGATCAGCGTGAGGGCGGCCTCGGGGACGAGGCGGAGACGACGTCGGGCGAGCGCGATGCAGATCGCGGCGACCGGAGCGAACTCCGGCCCCACGACCATGGCGGCGATGATGAGGATCGGCTGGTCGAGGTAGCGGCCGATCCCGGCGATCAGCGTCGCGAGGACGAGGAACACCATGAACGACCACGAGGGTCGCGCGTCGTTGCGCGCCTGGTCCTCGATCTGGTCCCACACCACGCCGTCGGCGGGATGGCCCGGTGCCTCCTCCTCGGCGCGATCGGCCGCGAGGGAGATCACCGCGAGCGGTTCGGTGAGCGTGATCGAGCCCGAGGACTCGATGCCGAGGCCTCGCAGCGCGCCGATCACCTCGTTCGCGTTCTCCCGGGCGACGTCGAACAGCACGAGGTCACCGCCGCCGTCGAGCGTCGCCCCGCGCACCACGGCGAGGTTGGCCACGGTCGGGTCGGCCTTCACGATCTCCGTGACCGCCCGGCACGTCTCGCGGGGGGCGATCACCCGCACGCTGAGCACGGGGTCAGACCAGGCTGCGCGGCAGCTTGTTCTCGACGTCGACGCCGCCCATCACCGAGGTGATGTGGATCCGCAGCTCCGGTGCGTGCGGATCGACGGGCGGGGTCGTCTTGTCGTCCCACCCGCCGAGCAGGGGGAGCCCCGAGAGGCGCACCCGCCACGTCGGCGGCACGGTGATGTCGACACCGCCCCACATGACGAACACGGAGATCTCGGCGTCGCTGACGATGGCGGCGTCGCGCAGGTCGACATCGATGCCGCCCATGATCGCCGTCAGGCTGCCACCCCGGAACGTCTGCGACCGCGTCCGGCGCTGCGACCCCCACCACATGACCGTGGAGTTGACCGTGTCCGCGTGGTCCTCCTGCGTGCCGAGCCGCGTGAGGAGCGCCACTCCGACCAGGATGATCGCCACCGGCCAGGCGAGCTGCCAGAAGTCGACGTCGACGACGTCGGTCGTCATGAGCAGCAGGAACGCGCCGACCGCGATGATGATCGTCGGGCCCACCCAGGCCCGCGGAACGGTCACCAGCGCGACGAGCCCGATGCCGACGATCACCAGCGGCCACCAGGTCGAGATCAGGTCGCCGAGGTCGATCGTGACGACGTCGAGCTGGCTCAGCAGCGCCAGCACGCCGATCAGGACGATGACGACGCCGAGGAACGCCTGCGCGGCAGGCCTGCGGTTCATGGGCACACGCTAGTGGGCGGGCCGTCGGCCCGTCCCGCCGTCGCGTCGTGAGCGGCTGGATCGAGGACTACGATGCTCCGGATCGCCAACTGCGGTGCGTATGGTCGACGGCGATGCGGCGCACCCTCCTCGACCAGGAGCACACCATGAGCACGCCACCCGGCCCGGACGGCCCCACCGGAGCCCCCGTCGCCCTCGCCGACATCGACGCCGTCCTCTTCGACCTCGACGGTGTGATCACCCCGACGGCCGAGGTCCACATGCGTGCCTGGGCGCGCCTGTTCGAGCCGTACCTCGCCGCCCACGGCGCGGCGCCCTACACGGAGGCCGACTACTTCGCGTCGATCGACGGCCGACCCCGCTACGACGGCGTGCGCACGCTCCTCGCGTCCCGCGGCATCGAGCTCCCCGACGGCGAGCCGACCGACCCGCCGGGCGCCGACACGGTGTGCGGCCTCGGGAACCGGAAGAACCAGGTGTTCCGCGAGGTGCTCGAGGACGAGGGGGTCACCGCGTACCCGGGGTCGGTGCGGCTGCTGGACGCACTGGCCGAGGCCGGGCTCGGCGTCGCCGTCGTCTCCAGCTCGAAGAACGCGCCGGCCGTGCTGGACGCGGCAGGTCTCGCCGACCGGTTCGCCGTCGTCGTCGACGGCGCGGTCGCCGTCGCGCGGGGCCTGCCCGGCAAGCCGGCACCCGACACGTTCCTGTTCGCCGCGCAGCAGCTCGGCGTCGATCCGGCCAGGGCCGCCGTCGTCGAGGACGCCATCTCCGGCGTCGAGGCGGGCCGCGCCGGCGGGTTCGGGTGCGTCGTCGGGGTGGACCGGGGCGCCGGGCCGGACGCGCTGCGCGACGCCGGTGCCGACGTCGTGGTGACCGATCTCGGTGAGCTCGTGGGCGAGGGCGCTCCACGCCGCGCCGCGCGGAGCGCCCGGTGAGGCGCGACGCGTACGGCATGCCCGACCACCTCGACCGGGACCGCTTCCCGGTCGACGAGTGGCGGCTGCGCGAGGTGCGCTTCTCCGCCGGCGACCAAGGCACCACGGAGACGCTGTTCTCGGTCGGCAACGGCTACCTCGGCATGCGCGGCAACGTCGAGGAGGGCCGCGACAGCTTCAGCCACGGCACGTTCATCAACGGGTTCCACGAGACGTGGCCCATCCGGCACGCGGAGGAGGCGTTCGGCTTCGCCCGGGTGGGGCAGACCATCGTCAACGTCCCGGACACGAAGATCCTGCGCCTGTACGTGGACGACGAGCCGTTGCTGCTCACCGTGGCCGACCTGCCCTCCTACGAGCGCACGCTCGACTTCGCGGACGGCACCCTGACGCGCGACATCCTGTGGCGCACGCCCGCCGGCAAGCACGTCCGCGTGCGGTCACGGCGCATGGTGTCGTTCGCGCAGCGGCACCTCGCGGTCATGACGTACGAGGTCACGCTGCTCGACGCCGACGCCCCGGTCGCGATCTCGAGCCAGATCCTCAACCGCCAGGACGGCAGCGACGAGTACGCCGTGCGCGCCGCGGCGCTCGGCTCCGGGTTCGACCCGCGGCAGGCGGGCCGGCTCGCGGAACGCGTCCTGCAGCCCGAGCTGCAGTGGGAGGGCGAGGGCCGCTACGTCCTCGGCTACCGGTGCACGAACTCCGGGATGACGCTGGCCGTCGCCGCCGACCACACCATCGAGACGGCGAACGAGGTCGAGGAGCTCAGCCAGATCGAGCCCGACCTCGCCAAGCACGTGTACCGCATCCGGGCCCGGCGCGGGGAGCCGATCCTGGTGACGAAGGTGGTCAGCTACCACACGTCGCGGGGCATCCCGGCGCGGGAGCTCGTCGACCGGTGCCGGCGCACGCTGGACCGCGTCCGCGAGAACGGCACCCAGGAGACGTTCGCCGAGCAGCGGTCCTGGCTCGACGACTTCTGGGCGCGCAGCGACGTCGTCCTCCACGGCCAGCCCGCCGCCCAGCAGGCGATCCGGTGGAACCTGCTGCAGATCGCGCAGGCGTCCGCGCGTGCCGAGGGCAGCGGGATCGCGGCGAAGGGCGTCTCCGGCTCCGGGTACGGCGGGCACTACTTCTGGGACGGCGAGATCTACGTCCTGCCGTTCCTCACGTACACGATGCCGCGGGCCGCGCGGAACGCGCTGCGCTTCCGGTACACGATGCTCGACGCCGCCCGCCGTCGCGCGTCCGAGCTCAACCAGGACGGGGCGCTGTTCCCGTGGCGGACGATCAACGGTGAGGAGGCGTCCGCCTACTACGCGGCGGGGACGGCGCAGTACCACATCGACGCCGACATCTCGTTCGCGCTGTGCCAGTACCTGACGGCGAGCGGGGACGACGACTTCCTCGCCCGGGAGGCGATCGACGTCCTCGTCGAGACCGCTCGGATGTGGGCCGACCTGGGGTTCTGGCGCGGGAACGGCGCGTGGGCGTTCCACATCCACGGCGTCACGGGCCCCGACGAGTACACGACGGTCGTCAACGACAACCTCTACACGAACGTCATGGCCAGGTTCAATCTGCGTGCTGCTGCGACGGCCGTCGAACGGCTCGCCGCAGCGGACCCCGAGGCCTACCGGCACATGGTGACGCGGCTGCAGCTCGCCGACTCGGAGGTCGCGGAGTGGGGCCGCGCCGCCGATCACATGCACATCCCGTTCGACGCCCGGCTCGGCATCCACCCGCAGGACGCGCAGTTCCTCGAGAAGGAGCTGTGGGACCTGTCGAACACGCCGGCCGACAAGCGGCCGCTGCTGCTGCACTACCACCCCCTGGTGATCTACCGGTTCCAGGTGCTCAAGCAGGCCGACGTCGTCCTGGCGCTCTTCCTCCAGGGTGACGGGTTCACGGCCGAGGAGAAGCTCGCCGACTTCGACTACTACGACCCGCTGACCACCGGGGACTCCACGCTCTCTGCGGTGGTCCAGTCGATCGTCGCGGCAGAGGTCGGCTACCAGGAGCTCGCGCTGGAGTACTTCGGCGATGCCCTGTACGTCGACCTCGCCGACCTGCACGCGAACACCGCCGACGGCGTGCACGTCGCGTCCGCCGGGGGGATCTGGAGCGCGCTCGTGGCCGGGTTCGGCGGCATGCGCGACGGCGGCGGCCAGGTCACGCTCGACCCGCGCCTCCCCGAGCTGTGGGAAGGGCTGACGTTCCGGCTCACCCTGCAGGGCACGCGGGTCCGCGTGGACCTGCGGCAGGAGGACCTCACGCTGACGGTCGAGCGGGGCACGGAGGCGACGCTGCTGGTCCGGGGCGAGCGCGTGACGGTGAGCGCCGAGGAACCGGTGCTCGTCCCGCTCGAGGACCAGGGGCCGCGGCTCATCGGCGCACCCACCACGCGCGACATCGAGGGCACGCGGCGTGCGGACGGGACGGTCATCGTCGCCACCGTCCCGGACACGCACGAGGACGACGAGCACCTGTTCGGCTGACGGTCCGGCCAGACCGGGCGACCGACCGCCGCCGGGCCGCGGGCACGGGTCGGCATCGACCGGCGGCGGCGCCGTCGGGCAGACTCGCCCTCGTGCACGGAACGCGACGCGCGGGGCGACGGGGAGGGCTGTCCGTCGTCGCGGCGCTGCTCGCCCTCGCGTTCCTGGTGGCTCCGCCGGCCACCGCGCCCGCCCTGGCGTCGGTGGGCGGCGACGTCGCGGCGCACGTCAACGGCTCGCGCGCGGCCGCCGGTCTGGGCGGCCTCGCGTGGGAACCCGGCCTCGCGGCGGTCGCGCAGGCGTGGTCGGAGCAGATGGCAGCCGCCGGTGACCTCTCGCACAACCCCGCCGTCGGGGACCAGATCCCGGCCGGGTGGACGACCTGGGGCGAGAACGTCGCGTGGTCGACGGCGCCCAGCGCCGCCGGGTTCCACGCGTCCCTCATGGAGTCGCCGGGGCACCGCGCGAACATCCTGTCGCCGGCGTTCACCTCGATCGGCGTCGGGTACGCCGTCGCCGCCGACGGCTCCGGCTACCTCACCCAGGTGTTCGCCGCGTACCCGGGTGCCGCGGTGCCGCCGGTCGTGCCGGAGGAGCCGGCGGACCCGGGCGCGCCGCCCGCGGAACCGACGCCGGAACCAGCGGCGACCCTCCCGCCGGGATGGCTCGGCATCGGCGCCTCCGGACCCGACGTCGAGCGGCTGCAGGCCGACCTGGCCGCGCTCGGCCACGACGTCGCCGTCGACGGGGCGTACGGGCCGCGCACCTCCGCGGGCGTGAGCGCGTTCCAGCAGCAGGCGGGGCTCGCCGTCGACGGCGTCGCGGGTCCGGCGACGCTCGAGGCGGTCGCCGCAGCGCTCGCACGGTCCGCCACGCCCGATGTCTCGCCGTCGCCGGATCCGACGCCGTCCGCCCCGGCGGCGTCGAGCGCCGCGCCGTCGGACGTCGTCACGGCGAGCCCCACGCCGGACGCACAGACGTCGGACGCCGCCGAGGCGGCGACCGCGGCCGGCGGGGGGCCGGGTGCCGCCGCGTGGACGCTGCCGGCACTCGCCGGGCTGGCCGCCGTGGCGGTGGCCGCCGTGCTGTGGTGGCGCCGGCGTCAGGCGGCGCTCGCCGCCCGCCAGAGCCCCCGCACGTAGGCGGCCTGGCCCGCGTGCTGGAACGCGTCCGCGACGGTGCTCACCAGCCGGACGCCGAGCGTGACGGGCGGGTCCCACGCCGTGTCGACCACGCGGTCGAGGTCGCCCTCGGCCAGGCCCGCGAGATCCGCGAGCGTCGTGGCGTGCACCGCGTCGGCGTAACCACGCAGCTCGGCCGCCCCGACGCGCACGCGGGCGACGTCGTCCGGGGTGAAACCGTAACCCGTCGCCGAGGCGGGAAACGGCAGGTCGAAGCGTGTGGCCCAGCCGTCCTGGGTCCAGCACTCGGGGTGCCCGACGGCGTCGCTCACCTGCGCGTCGATCACGCGCGTCGCGTGCCAGACGAGCCACGCGGGCGTGTTCGCCGTCGGGCCCGCCCGCCACGTGAGCAGGTCGGGGCCGGCGTCGTCGAGCACGGAGGTGACGACCCCGTGGATCCGGACGAAGCAGTCGGTCAGCACATCGGTGGCTTGCATCCGACCAGTCTGCGAGCTCCGGTCGGCGCCCGCACGTCTCAGCGTGCCGGAAGCGTCGCCACGCGGACGTAGCGGCGTTCCGCGTCCGGGGACGGCCGCGACTCGACGAGCGCGAGACCGTGGCACCGCCACGCGCTCGTGCGCACCGCCGCGAGGGCCGCGACAGCGGGGCGCACGTCCTGCGCCGGCCGGTACCGAGCGAGCGTCACGTGCGGCACCGCGTCGTCGGCCGCCAGCGCAGTCCACGCCCGGAGGTCCACGTCGACCCCTGCCCACAGGACGCGCGCCCGCCGCGCGTCGGGGAACGCCCCGCCGCCCACGAGACGCAGCTCGAGCGGGCCGGTCTCCCTCGCCCGCTCCGCCCAGTGCGCCTGCACGGCCGGCACGTCGGCGTCGGGCACCTCGCCGAGGAACGCGACGGTCACGTGCCACAGCCGCGGGGAGACCCAGCGCGCGCCGTCGTCCCCGCCGCGGATCGGCTCGACAGCGGTCGCCAGCTGGGCGCGCACGGCTCCCGGCAGGGGGACCGCGACGAACAGGCGCACCGCGTCACCCGGCGCGCAGCTCGACGATGCCGCGGTTCGCGAGGGCGTCGGCGCGTTCGTTGCCCGGGTCGCCGGCGTGGCCCTTGACCCACACCCACCTCACCTCGTGGCGGGCCACCTCCGCGTCGAGGGCTCGCCACAGGTCCTCGTTCTTCACCGGCTTGCGGTCCGACGTCCGCCACCCGTTGCGCTTCCAGCCCGTGATCCATGAGGTCATGCCGTTCATCACGTACCGGGAGTCGACGTGCGCGACGACGACGCAGTCCCGCTTGAGCGTGCGCAGACCCTCGATCACGGCCGTGAGCTCCATGCGGTTGTTGGTGGTGGCAGCCTCGCCGCCCCAGAGCTCCTTCTCGCGCCCGGCGGACCGGAGTAGGACACCCCAGCCGCCCGGTCCGGGATTGCCCTTGCACGCCCCGTCGGTCCACATCTCGACGGAAGGGGGAACGCCGTCGAGCGGCGCGGGATCGTTCACCCGGACACTCTAGGGGCGCCGGGTGCGGCGGGTGCGGCGCCCGCCCTACGCTCGGGGAGATGAGCGACCAGGGGCTGGACCTCGCCCGTACCCGGATGGCGGAGGCCGCTGTGCCTGCCCTCGCGATCGACACCTTCGCGCGTCTCTACCGCGAGCTCGAACGTGGCGAGAGCGGGATGCTCGCGGAACGCGACGTCGCCCCGCTCGTCGACGTCGAGCATGCCGACGCCCTCGAGACCGCCGACGCGGGAGCGCTCGCCCGGACCGTGATGATCAAGCTCAACGGCGGGCTCGGCACGTCGATGGGCATGGACCGGGCGAAGTCGCTGCTCCCGGTCCGCGGCGAGGCCACGTTCCTCGACGTCATCGCGGAGCAGGTGCTGGCGGCGCGGGCGCGGCACGGCGTCCCGCTCCCGCTCGTGCTCATGAACAGCTTCCGCACCCGTGACGACTCGCTCGCCGCACTGGCCCGGCACCGCGACCTCGCCGTCGACGGCATCCCCTCCGACTTCCTGCAGAACCGGGAGCCGAAGCTGCGCGCCGACGACCTCACGCCGGTGACGTGGCCCGCCGACCCCGAGCTCGAGTGGTGCCCGCCGGGGCACGGCGACCTGTACACGGCGCTGCAGACCTCCGGCCTGCTGGAACGGTTGCTCGACGCCGGCTACCGCTACGCGAGCGTGTCCAACGCCGACAACCTGGGAGCCGTGCCCGACGCCGGGATCGCCGCGTGGTTCGCGGCGTCGGGGGCGGCGTTCGCCGCCGAGGTCGCGCGCCGCACGCCCGCCGACCGGAAGGGCGGGCACGTCGTCGTCCGGCGCAGCGACAGCCGACTCGTGCTGCGCGAGACGGCGCAGACCCGGCAGCAGGACCGTGCCGCGGCGTCCGACATCACCCGGCACAAGTACTTCAACACCAACAACCTGTGGCTCGACCTGGCCGCGTTGGCCGACCTGCTCGCGGAGCGTGACGGCGTCCTGCCGCTGCCGCTCATCAGCAACGCGAAGACCGTCGACCCGGCCGACCCCGACTCGACGCCGGTGATCCAGCTCGAGACCGCCATGGGGGCGGCGATCGAGGTGTTCGACGGCGCCCGCGTGCTGGAGGTGAACCGGTCGAGGTTCCTTCCGGTGAAGACGACTGACGACCTGCTCCTCGTCCGGTCGGACGTGTACGCGCTGGACGACGACGCCCGGCTCGTCGCCCGTGTCGCGGCACCGTTCGTCGAGCTGGACTCGCCGTACCGGCTGCTCGCCGGGTTCGACGCACGCTTCCCGGCCGGCCCTCCGTCGCTCGTGGACGCGACGTCCCTGCGGGTGCGCGGGGACTGGACGTTCGGGGCTCGCGTACGGGTGGTCGGCGACGCGGTGCTCTCCGCCGACGACGGCGCGGCGCGGCGGGTGCCCGACGGCGCGCTCGTCTCCGAGCGCGGGGCCGGGCGCTGACCCCGCCCGACGGGAACGTGCTCGCCAGGTGAGACGGATCGGGTCGTCCCGACGCCGCGGGCGTGTGCGCCGTAGCGTGCGCACGTGCTCGATCTCGCGACCGTCTCCGGCCGGCTGACGCTGGCCGCCGTCGTGCTGCTCGCCGCCACGCTCGGGTGGCTCCTGCTGCAGCGTGGCCGGGGCCGGGCGACACCCGTCCGGGAAGCCCGCCCCGACGACCGGCTCGCCGGGCTGCTGGCGGCGACGGGGGTTCCCGCGGGGCGCCGGGCGACAGTCGTCCAGGTGTCGGCGGCGGCGTGCGCGCCGTGCCGGCAGGCCGCCCGCGTGTGGGCGTCGCTCGCCCGGGAGGACGCGTCGGTCACGCACGTCGAGCTCGACGTCGAGGACCACGCGGAGCTGGTCGGCCGCCTGCACGTGCTGCGCACGCCCACGTCGTTCGTGTTCGACGGCGACGGGCGCCTCGTGAGTCGGGTCGCGGGAGCGCCGAGCCCAGGGCAGGCACGCGACGCCGTCCGGCCGCTCAGGGAGGCGGCTGCCGCATGACGCGTCCGACCGGGATCGACCCCCGCGGGCCACGTGTGGCGGCGGGCGTCACGAGCGTGCTGCTCGTCGTCGTCCTGGTGCTGGGCGGCGGCGTCGCCGGGACGCTGCTGCTGGGGCTCGTCGCCGCGTCGTTCGCGATCGGCGCAACGCGCGGCGTGAGCGCGACCTGGCAGGCGGCGCTGTTCCGGGCGGTCGTTCGACCGCGTCTCGGCCCGCCGGCGGAGCTCGAGGACCCGGCGCCGCCCCGGTTCGCCCAGCTCGTCGGGCTCGTGGTCACCGGCGCCGGGGTGGTCCTGGCCCTGCTCGGGGTCCCGGCCGCCGTCCCGGTCGCGGCAGCGGTCGCGCTCGCTGCCGCGTTCCTCAACGCCGCGTTCGGGTTCTGCCTCGGGTGCGAGATCTACACGCTCGGCGTGCGCCTCCGCCACCGCTCCACAGCCGCCTGACCGTCCGGCAGGGTGCGGCGATGGCTCACGCACCCGCCCCGGCCGACGAGCCGGGCGGCGTCTCCGACCGCTCGGCGTCGGCGATCTCCTCCTCCGGCCGCGGCGGCACCGTCTCGTCCTCCTCGAGGACCCGCAGCTCGAGCTCGGGCGGTTCCGTCGGTTCCGGTGGTGTGGCGCTCATACGTCCTCCTCAGGACAGTGCGGGGATCACCTCTCGCTCGAACAGCTCGAGGCTCGAACGGTCGTACGCCGCCTCGGAGAAGTAGAAGATGCCGTACGACAGGCCGGCATCCTTGACGGCGGAGAGCCGCTCCACGACCTGTTCCGGCGTGCCCGTGGCGAGCGCCGCGCGCTGGCCGGCCATGTGGTCGGCGGTGCGCTCCGGCCCCAGGTGCGGGAGCAGGCGCTCCTCGTGGACGCGCAGGCGCTCCTCCACCTCGGCCTCCGTGGCGCCGATCATGACGTTGTAGTTGGCGCTACGTGTGATCGCGTCGAAGTCGGTGCCGACGTCCGCGCAGTGCTGGGCGAGCACCCGGGACTTGTGCGAGAAGCCCTCGAGCGATCCGTCGAGGTTCGCGTACTGCCCGTACTTCGCCACGATCCGCAGCGTCACCTTCTCGCCGCCGCCGGCGATCCACAGCGGGATCCCGCCCTCCTGGAGCGGCAGCGGGCGAACGATCGCGCCGTCGACCTGGTAGTGCTCGCCCGCGAACGTCGCGACGCCGTCGCGCCACGCCTGCGCCATGATCTGGACGCCCTCGTCGAGCATCCCGAGCCGGATACCGGCGCGCGGGAACCCGTAGCCGTACGCGCGCCACTCGTGCTCGTACCAGCCGCCCCCGATCCCCATCTCCACGCGGCCGCCGGAGATGACGTCGATCGTGGCCGCGACCTTCGCGAGGTAGGCGGGGTTGCGGTACGCCATGCAGGTGCACATCTGGCCGAGCCGGACGCGCGAGGTGCTCGCGGCGAATGCCGCCATGAGGCTCCAGGCCTCGTGCGTCGCCTCCTCGCTCGGCACCGGCGTCGTGTGGAAGTGGTCGTAGACCCAGATCGACTCCCACGGGCCGGCGTCGGCGTGCGCCGCGAGCGACGACATCACCGACCACTGCTCCGCGGGGTCGATGCCCACGAGGTCGAACCGCCAGCCCTGCGGGACGAACATCCCGAATCGCATCGTCATGGCACCGGAGCCTACTGGCGTCGCCCCGCGGATCTCCCGTCCCGTCCGCCAGTCTGCCGGCGATCCGGCACGTACGCTTGACGACCATGGGTCCCGCGACGTCAGTCGACGCGCGCACGCTCGGCCGCGTGGCGGTGCGAGTGTGCGTGGCCCTCGCGTACGTCGCCCTCGCGTGGGCCGGCGCGGTGCCCTGGTGGTTCGTCATCGTGCTCGGCGCACGGGACCTCCTGCTCGTGTGCACCATCCCGTCGCTCCGCTCGCGCGGCTACCGCGGCTACCCCGTCCACGCGGCGGGCACCGTCGCCGTCGCTGCCCTGGCGGTCGGTGCCGCGGGCCTCGCGGTCGGGCTCGTACCCGGCACGTGGGGCACCGTCGGCTCCGTCGTCGGCTGGACCGGAGCTGGCTGGGGAGCCCTGGTCTCCTGGTACGGCGCGGTGCTCTACGTGCGGCAGCTCGCCGGGGTCCTGGCCGAGCCCGGCCTGAGCGTCGGGCCCGCACGGTGACCGGGAGCTCGGCCCCGCACGCCGGGCACCCCGTGCACTCCACGCGTCGGCCGGACGCGTCGATGACGCTGCTCGTCGAGGTGATGGAGCATCCGCTCGACCCCGCCTACGAGGATGCGGCGCGGCGGCGCGTCACCGGGGAGCGGGAACGGTCGCGCGGGCTCGAACGCGCGCTCGTGGGCGTGCTCGCCGTCGCACTCGGAGTGGGCGTCGTGGTCGCTGCACGCGACCTGCGGGCGCCGGCCGAGGTCACGACCGAGGCGCGCACCGTCCTCATCGAGGAGATCCAGACGCGGTCCGGGGAGAACGACGTGCTCGCGGAGACGAACGTCGACCTCGCGGCTGAGATCAGCGACCTCCAGGAGGCCGCCCTCGAACGCTCCGACCCGCAGCTCGTCGCCCAGCTGCAGCGCCTCGGCGTCGCGTCCGGCTCGTCGCCCGTGCACGGCCCGGGACTGGTCATCGGGCTCACCGACTCCGACCGGGCGCTGGCGGAGCCGGACGAGCACCCCGAGGAACGCGTCCAGGACGCCGACCTCCAGGTCGTCGTCAACGGCCTGTGGGCCGCTGGCGCCGAGGCGATCACCATCAACGGCACGCGGGTCACGGCGATCAGCGCGATCCGCACGGCGGGGCAGGCGATCCTCGTCGACCTGGTCCCGCTGAGCCCGCCCTACGAGGTGGCGGCGATCGGGAACACCCAGGACCTGCGCACCCGGCTCGCACGCACCCCGGCGGCCGGGCATCTTGCCGTGCTGCGCGACCAGTACGGCATCGGCACCTCGGTCACGGTGCACAATGACCTGCGGATGTCCGGCGCGAGTCCCGCGTCGCTGAGCTACGCCCAGCCGGTCGGGACGACCCAGGGAGGAGACGAGCAGTGATCGCCGTCCTCGGTCTCGCCCTCGGCATCATCGTGGGCCTCATCGTCTCGCCCACCGTGCCGACCGAGCTCCAGCCGTACCTGCCCATCGCCGTCGTCGCGGCGCTCGACGCGCTGTTCGGCGGGGTCCGTGCGCGGCTCGACGGCGTCTTCGACGACCGCGTGTTCGTCACGTCCTTCCTGTCGAACGTGGTCGTCGCTGCCCTGCTCGTGTTCCTCGGCGACCAGCTCGGCGTCGGCGCCCAGCTCAGCACCGCCGTCGTCGTGGTGCTCGGCATCCGCATCTTCTCCAACGCGGCCTCGATCCGACGATCACTGCTGAAGGCCTGAGATGGCACACGTCCCCGAACCCTCCGACGTCAGCGCCGGCGCCGTCGTCCCGGCTCCCGCGCGCCGGCGCTGGTTCAGCCGGTCCCAGCTGCTCGTCGCCGCGCTGTGCGCTCTGCTCGGCTTCGCCATCGTGCTCCAGGTGCGCCAGACGCGTGCCGACGAGTTCGCGTCGATGCGCCAGGACGACCTGGTGCGGCTCCTCGACGAGATCACGCAGCGGGGAGAGGAGCTCACCGAGGAGCAGAGCCGGCTCCGTCGTGACCGGAACGACCTCCTCAGCGGTTCCGACGCCCAGCAGGTCGCCGAGCGCAACGCCACGGTCCAGGGGATCCTCGCCGGCACGCTCCCGGTCGAGGGCCCGGGTATCGAGCTGGCGATCTTCGACGCCGAGGACGCCGTGCGGGCCTCGACGTTCGTGCACGTGATCGAGGAGCTGCGCAACGCCGGGGCGGAGAGCATCGAGGTCAACTCCGTCCGGATCGGTACGTCGAGCTACGTGGTCGACGGCGACGGCGGCGTCGTCATCGACGACATCCAGGTCACGAGCCCCTACACGATCCTCGCCATCGGCGAGCCACAGACGCTGAGCGTCGCGCTGGACATCCCCGGGGGAGCGCTGGCGACGATCCGCACGGCCGGCGCCCGCGTGGACGTGCAGGAGTCGGACCTCGTCCAGATCCTGTCCACCCGGACGCTCGCCGACCCGGAGTACGCGGTCCCCGCCCCGGACGACGACGACTGAGCTCCGCCTCCCGGTGGACCAACCTGGCCGGTAGGGTGAACCGTCTGGGGAGCGACAGACGTGCAGCGTGAGGAGGCCGGTGATGAGCGAGCCGGGTAGAGAACCGGACGAGACCTCCGTGGGGGCTGGGTCGAGCGGGCCGGCCAGAGGGCCGGACGAGACGTCCGTCGGGCCCGGGTCGGGCACGACCGCCCACTACGAGAACGTCGCCGCGGGCCGGGACACCGAGACCCCGCTCGGGCAGCAGCTCGGCCCCACCGACGCGGCCGCCGTCGAGGCGCTGCCGGCGTCGTCGGCGTTGCTCATCGTGCAGCACGGCCCGAACTCCGGTGCCCGGTTCCTCCTGGACGCCGAGTCGACGTCGGCCGGGCGGGACACCCGCGCGGACATCTTCCTCGACGACGTCACGGTCTCCCGGCGGCACGCCGACTTCCGGCGTGAGGAGGGCGGGTTCGTCGTCCGGGACGTCGGCTCCCTCAACGGCACGTACGTCAACCGGGAACGCATCGAGTCCGCTCGGCTCAAGGCGGGCGACGAGGTGCAGATCGGGAAGTACCGGCTGACGTTCCACCCGAGCCCACGGCGCAGCGAGGCCGACGAGGCGTGAGCGTGCCAGGTTCCGCACGGCGTAGCGACGAGAGCCCGGGGGCGGGCGACGACGCGCCGGTCGTCGCCGAGCCGTGGCCGCGCGGTGTCTCCCGCAATCCCACGATGAACATCGGCGCGGTGCTCGCCGTGCTCAAGCGCGAGTTCCCGGCCGTCAGCCACTCCAAGCTGCGCTTCCTCGAGGACCAGGGCCTCGTCGCCCCCCGCCGCACGCCGGCCGGCTACCGGGTGTTCTGCCAGGCCGACGTCGAACGCCTGCGCTTCGCGCTCGCCGCACAGCGCGACAGCTTCCTCCCGCTGCGGGTCATCCGGGAGCGGCTCGCCGAGCTCGACTCCGGCGCCGAGTCGGCGCCCGAGGCTCGACTGGCGTCGGCCGACGGCGAGCTGACGGGGGCCCTGCCCCGCGGACGCCTGCACGCCGCCGAGCTCGCGGAGCTGACCGGTGTGACCGTCGAGCGGGTCGGTGAGCTGGCCTCGGCGGGGCTGATCTCCGCCGACGCGGCGGGTCGCTACCCGAGCGCCGCCGTCGCGATCGTGCAGCTCGCGCAGGATCTCGGCACCCACGGCATCGACACCAGGCACCTCCGTCTGATGCGGGCCGCGGCGGACCGTCAGGTCGACGTCGTCGCGCAGATCGTCGCACCGCTGCGAGGCCACGGGAACGCGCAGTCGGCGGCGGTCTCGCGGGAACGCGCCACGGCCGTGGCCGGCGACCTCACCGAGCTGCTCAGCCGGCTGCACGGTGCTCTCGTGCGGGCCGGGGTCGAGCGACTCACCTGAGGCGCGCGTAGCCTGGAGGGCATGTCCGCCGACGAGTCGTCCGACGCTCCCGGGAGCATGCGCACGATGGACGTGCTCGGGGTCCGAGTCCGGCTGCCGGCGAGCGAGGTCGTGGTGCTCCTGGCCGAGCGTGGGGGGCAGCTCGTCGTGCCGATCCTCATCGGGCCGCGGGAGGGGGCGGCGATCGCGTCCGCGCAGGCGGGCATCGTGCCGCCCCGGCCGCAGACCCACGACCTGCTGCTCGACGTCGTGACGATCCTCGGGTCGTCGCTCGTCGAGGTCCGCGTCGTGGCGCTGCGCGAGGGGACGTTCTACGCCGAGCTCGAGCTCGCGGGCGGGATCGTCGTGGACTCCCGGGCGTCGGACGCCATCGCTCTCGCCCTGCGCGCCGAGGTGCCGATCCGCTGCGCCCCCGACGTGCTCGCGACGGCGGGGATCGAGCTCGAGGAGGAGGATCCCGACGACGCCGACCAGCAGGAGCGCGCGACCCGCGAGATCGAGGAGTTCCGGAACTTCCTCGACCACGTCAGCGCCGAGGACTTCGGTGACTCACCGGGCGGGAACGAGGGGACTCAAGCCGATCGTTGACCTTCGACCTCATGGTGAGACACGCCGCTCCGACACGCCGAGGCGTTCGACGCGGCGCGGCTCGTTGACGCGCGATGCGCACCGCCCTAGCGTGGCGTGACGTCACCCCCACACCGGCAACGGGCCGGGCGGGCGTACGATCATGACGCAGGGTGCGCGGAACGGAGACCGGTGTGAGCAGCACTGAGGCAGGCGCGAACGTCGCCGGCGCGACCCCACAGCGGGCGCAGGGGCTCCTGTTCGGGGACACCCTCCCGGATCTGGACACCACGACCGGCTACCGCGGTCCGACGGCGTGCCGCGCCGCCGGCATCACGTATCGCCAGCTCGACTACTGGGCGCGGACCGGGCTGGTCGAACCGAGCATCCGCTCGGCGTCGGGCTCCGGCACGCAGCGCCTGTACAGCTTCCGCGACGTCCTCGTGCTCAAGGTCGTCAAGCGGCTTCTCGACACCGGCGTCTCGCTGCAGCAGATCCGCTCCGCCGTCGACCACCTGCGCGAGCGGGGCGTGGACGACCTCGCGCAGATCACCCTCATGAGCGACGGCGCGAGCGTCTACGAGTGCACGTCGGCCGACGAGGTGTTCGACCTGGTGCAGGGCGGCCAGGGCGTGTTCGGCATCGCCGTGGGCCGTGTGTGGCGTGAGGTCGAGGGCACGCTCGCGGAGTTCCCGACCGAGCGGGCCGAGGACGACGCCGCGGCGTCCGGTGACGACGAGCTCGCGCAGCGTCGCCGCGCACGGCACGCCGGCTGACGACGTTGGACGTCACGAAGGTCGCGCACGCGTGCGTGCGCATCACCACCCCGCAGGTCACGCTCGTCATCGACCCGGGTTCGTTCGGCCCGGCCGACGCCACACGCGACGCCGACGTCGTGCTCGTCACCCACCAGCACGCCGACCACGTGGTACCCGAGCAGCTGGTGGCGGCGCTCGACGCCGATCCGGAGCTGGTCGTCCACGCCCCGGCCGACGTGGTGACCCTCATCGGCGGTCCCGACGCACGCCGTCGGCCCGTGCGCGCCGGCGAGGAGCTGGCCTTTGGCGACGTCACGGTGCGGGCTGTGGGGGAGTGGCACGCCGTCGTCCACGAGGACCTTCCTCGCCCGCTCAACCACGGCTACGTCGTGCGGTCCGGTCCGCACGCCGTGTACCACCCGGGCGACGCGCTGACCGCGCCGGGCGAGGACGTCGACCTGCTCCTCCTGCCGGTGAGCGGACCGTGGCTGAAGCTCGCGGAGGTCGTCGACTTCGCGCGTGCGGTCGCGCCGCGGGTGGCGGTCCCCATCCACGAGTCGCTCGCCTCGGACCTGGGGCTCGGGCTCATCGGCCGGCAGCTCGGCCCGGACGGGCTCGGCATCGCCCCGGCTGCGTACCGGACCTGGTCCGACGGCGAGACGCTCGCCCTCGCCGACCTCTGACCCCTCGCTCGAGGTCCGTGGCCACGCCGCGATCCTGCGCTCACGACCGCCGCCCCGCGCCCGCCGCGATGTGCTTGAGTCGAGGGTCCGTCAGCCAACCGCGCGGCCCGAGGTGGGACACACGCACGCCGGCGACGGCGATCGCGGTGCGGACGGCGTCGATGGGTCCGGCGCCGCACGCCGTCGCGTAGGCGAAGGCACCGTGAAACGCGTCCCCGGCGCCCAGCGTGTCGACGACGTCGACGGCGGGGACCGGGACGTCGCCGGCCCCGTCGGCCGTCCACCAGCGCACCGGCCGCGCTCCCTGGGTGACGGCCACGAAGGCGGGACCGAGCGCCGTCGTCGCCCCGTCCGGTGCGCCGCCACCGGGGAACCGGAACGTGCCGGAGAAGACGGCGGCGCCGACGAGAGGCAGGAGCTCGTCGACGAGCGGCTTGTGGCTCCCGCCGTCGAGGACCACCGGGACCGCGTGGCGTCCGGCGGCCGAGACCACCGGCAGCGCGAGAGCAGGGTGGTGCCCGTCGAGGAGGACGACGTCGGCCGCTGCCACCATACGATCCGCCTCCTCGGGGGGCAGGGGCCGCGGAGCGGGGGCCGAGGCGGCGCTGCTCACGACCGAGCGCTCGCCCGTGTGCTCGACGACGACGGCGCTCGACGGGGCGGCAGCCTCCTCCTGGACGGCGAGATCGACGACGACGACGCCGCACGCGTCCAGGTCGTGCGTGAGCGCGCGCCCGATCGGCCCGCGCCCGATCGCCGTCACGAGCGTGGCCATTCCACCGAGGGCGGCGAACGTGGCGGCGGCGACCGCGGCCGGACCACCCGCCGCGACGTCGGTGCGGGTGGCGACGACCTTCTCGTCCGGACCGGGCCGCGCGGCGACGCGGTGCACGACGTCGAGGGTCGCGAGCCCGACGAACAGGCCGCGCACCTCCGGGGCGCTCACGTCAGCTTGCGCAACGTGCGCAGGTTCCGGTTCGTGGTGCTCTGCCGGTACGCCTTGCGGGCCAGGACCTTCGAGACGGCGGTGTCGAGCGTCGAACCCTTCGGGCACTCCCAGTACAGGACGCCGTCCCCGGGTGCGACCTGTTCGTCCGCGCCGCTCGTGCCCACCACGCTCGTCGCCTCGGCCGTGAGCTCGGCGAGCACCCCGGGGTGCGAGCCGAACACGACGTACGCGTGGTGGCCCTCGCGGTCGGGTTCGAACGGGTACGCCGCGACGACCTGCGCCACGTGTGCGCTCGTCGTCAGGACGATCCACGCGTCGTAGCCGAACGTGTCCGACAGCTCCGACTCGATGCGGGTCTTGAGCCGCTCGACGGGCTCGTCGGAGCTGAACACGAGGTTCCCGCTGGCCAGGACGGTGCGCACGTCGTCGAGCCCCATCCCGCGGGCCATCTCCGCAAGCCGGGCCGACCGCACCGTGATGCCCCCGACGTTCACGCCCCGCAGGAGCGCCACGTACCGCGTCATGCGACCAGGCTATCGACGCCGCCTCAGCACTCGCGCCGTGCGTGCCCCGCCGACATGATGTGCGCACGAGCCCGGACCGCGACGTCCGGGGCAGGTCACCGCCACCAGAGGGAGCAGCCATGCCGAACGGGAAGCCGAACATCCTGGTGATCTGGGGCGACGACATCGGCATCACGAACCTCAGCTGCTACAGCGACGGCCTCATGGGGTACTGGACCCCGAACATCGACCGCATCGCCGCCGAGGGCATGCGCTTCACCGACTCGTACGGGGAGCAGAGCTGTACCGCGGGCCGGTCGTCGTTCATCACCGGGCAGAGCGTGTTCCGCACCGGCCTGAGCAAGGTCGGGATCCCGGGCTCGCCCATCGGCCTGCAGGCGGAGGACCCCACCATCGCGGAGCTGCTGAAGCCGCTCGGGTACGCGACCGGACAGTTCGGGAAGAACCACCTCGGCGACAAGAACGAGTTCCTCCCGACGGCGCACGGGTTCGACGAGTTCTACGGCAACCTTTACCACCTCAACGCCGAGGAGGAGCCCGAGCTGCCGAACTGGCCGTCGCCCGAGGACTTCCCGGGGTTCAACGAGCGTGCACGCCCCCGCGGGGTCATCCACTCCTGGGCGACGGACGTCGACGACCCGACCGAGGACGGCCGCTTCGGTCCGCGCGGCAAGCAGCGGATCGAGGACACCGGGGCGCTCACGAAGAAGCGGATGGAGACGGTCGACGAGGAGTTCGCCGCCGCCGCGCAGGACTTCATCGCACGCCAGGTGGACGCGGACACGCCGTTCTTCGTGTGGATGAACACGACGCACATGCACTTCAGGACGCACCCGAAGCCGGAGAGCGTGGGTCAGGCCGGACGGTGGCAGTCGCCGTACCACGACACGATGATCGACCACGACCGCGTCGTCGGGGGCCTGCTGGACCAGCTCGACGAGCTCGGCATCGCCGAGGACACGATCGTCATCTACTCGACGGACAACGGGCCGCACATGAACACGTGGCCCGACGGCGGGATGACGCCGTTCCGCAGCGAGAAGAACACGAACTGGGAGGGTGCGTTCCGGGTGCCCGAGATGATCCGGTGGCCCGGGCGGATCGCGGCCGGCGTCGTGTCGAACGAGATCGTCCAGCACCACGACTGGCTGCCCACCTTGCTCGCGGCGGCCGGCGACACGGGCGTCGTCGACGACCTCAAGCAGGGGAAGACGATCGGCGACGTCACCTACAAGGTGCACATCGACGGCTACAACCTGCTCCCGTACCTGACCGGCGAGGCCGACGAGAGCCCGCGCAAGGGGATGGTCTACTTCTCCGACGACGGCGACGTGCTAGCGCTCCGGTTCGACAACTGGAAGGTCGTGTTCATGGAGCAGCGGGTGCCCGGGACGCTCCGCGTGTGGGCCGAGCCGTTCGTACCGTTGCGGGTCCCGCTCCTGTACAACTTGCGCACCGACCCGTTCGAGCGGGCGACGATCACGTCGAACACCTACTACGACTGGCTGTTCGACAACGACTATCTCGTCTTCGCGTCGCAGGTGATCATGACGCAGTTCCTGGCGACATTCCGTGAGTACCCGCCGCGCCAGCGCGCCGCGAGCTTCAGCATCGACCAGGCGGTCGAGAAGCTCCAGTCGTTCCTCGGCAGCAACTGAGGATGTCGGCGATCGCTCGCGACGGCGGGGGAGAGGGGCTCGTCCGGATCGAGGGCGGGGAGTTCACGATGGGCTCCGACGTCCACTACCCGGAGGAGGCTCCCGCGCACCGCGTGGCGGTGGACGGCTTCGAGATCAGTCCCACGCAGGTGACCAACCGCGAGTTCACCCGCTTCGTCGAGGACACGAGGTACCGCACCGTGGCCGAGCGTCCGCTCGACCCGGCGGCCTTCCCGGGGGCGCCTGCGGAGAACCTCGCGCCGGGATCGATGGTGTTCACGCCGACGGCGGGTCCGGTGGATCTGCGGCACCTGAGCCAGTGGTGGGCGTGGACCCCGGGGGCGAGCTGGCGCCGTCCGCTCGGCCCGGGCTCGTCGGTACGGAAGCGGCTCGACCACCCGGTGGTGCACGTCGCGTACGAGGACGCCGAGGCGTACGCCGCGTGGGCCGGCCTGCGGCTGCCCACGGAGGCCGAGTGGGAGCTCGCGGCGCGCGGTGGGCTCGACGGCGCCGAGTTCACCTGGAGCGACGAGCCGGAGGCCGCGGGGGAGCGGCGGGCGAACTACTGGCACGGCGACTTCCCGTGGCGCGCGGAGCCCGGCTACGGGGCGACGGCGCCGGTGGGCTCCTACCCGGCCAACGCCTACGGGCTGCACGACATGGCGGGCAACGTGTGGGAGTGGACGTCGGACTGGTACCGGGCGCACGATGCCGGCGGGTGCTGCATCCCGAGGAACCCCAGGGGAGGGGACGCGGCCTCGAGCGTCGACGCGGCCCAGCCGTTCACCGTCCCGCGCCGCGTCGTCAAGGGCGGCTCGTTCCTCTGCGCCGACTCGTACTGCCGGCGATACCGACCCGCGGCGCGTCGTCCGCAACAGGTCGACACCGGGATGAGCCACGTCGGCTTCCGGTGCGCCCGTTGACCTCGCGGGGACGGCCGGACGCGCACGCTCAGCCGAGAACGCGCTCCAGCGCGGCGTAGGTGGCGTCGACGTCGTCGGCGACGGACTCGACGACGCGCGTCGCCGGCCGCTGCGCCACGGCGTCCCGCACGCGGTCGTACAGCTCGTGGAACGCGGTGTCCCCACCGGCCCGACGGACGAGGGTGGCGGCGTCGACGTGCTCACGGTTCTCGGGCGCCGCGGAGCGGGCGTCGAACCGGTGCCACGCCTCCTCGCGCTCCGCGACCACGACCACCTCGAGGAAGGTCACGTCGACCTCCGTGGCGAGCGCGTCGAGGCGCTCGATGAACTCCAGCCTCCCGAGGAGCTGCGGGACGACGACGTCGTGACCGGCCACGAGATGGGTCCGCGCCATCGCGACGGCGAGCTCACGCGCGAGGAGGCCGGCCGCCGTCGGGTCGTCCGCCCAGCCGCCGAGCATGCCGCGCACCCGGTCGATGTCGAGCGCGAGGCTCATCGGGTGGTGCGCGGCGTAGCGGGCCGCGAGGGTCGACTTGCCGACGGCGGGAGCTCCGTTGAGCAGGATGAGGCGGGGCATCGGCTCCGACGGTATCCGCAGCGTGGCGATTACGACGACGACGGCGCGTACCGCAGGATCGCCGCGGCGTCACCGCCCCCCGGGACGTCCTCGCGCCGCACCGCCAGCAGGCGGGCGCCGGTGTCCCAGGCACGGCGGGCGATCTCGTCCACGATCCCGTACACGGCACCCTCGCCGCCCTCCGTGAACGTGACCTGCCCGGCGTCGTCCAGGTTGCCCGGGAGCACCGCGTCGACGTCGACGAACAGGGTCTCGACCGCGCCCTCGGTCACCAGACGGGCGATCTCGGCGACGTCCTGCGCCGTCCGTCCGGCGCCGGTGCGGTCCTCGAACGTCGCACGCAGCGCCGCGAGCTGGGAGGCGTACCACGCGTCGAGGTGCTCACGCGCGGCGGCCACGAGCTCGGTGTCGGTCAGCGCCTCCGGGCTCCCCTGGACGGTCCCCGGGGCGAGCGCGGGGTAGTGGCACACGGCACGGAACGCACTGGCCATCGGCTCCGTCGCGGCCAGCACGAGGGGTGCGCCCCGCCCGTGGAGGAACGTCCGCAGCGCCTGCTCGACCTGGCGCGCGTACTGGTGCACGCGGACGTCGCGCCCCTCCGCCCTCGTCAGGCGCCGCGGCGGCGGAGCGTCGTCGAGGGCACCGGGCCCCATCGCCGTGACCAGGTCCGCGGGCATTCCCGCCACGTCGACGAGCTCGGGCGCGGCGTCCGGGATCGTCTCGAGCACGCGCGCGGACCCGATCGCGAGGGCGAGCACGAACGCGGTCTGCGGAAAGGTCACGGCGCGGAGGAGCGGCTTGACGAAGAACCGGCTTCCGCCGCCTGCGAACGGCGCGAGCCGGTTGGGCAGCCGGAAGGCCGACGTCTGGTCCGGAGTCGCGAAGACCGCGAGCGTGCGAGCCTGGTAGCGCCAGAACTCGGAGTCGTCGTGCAGGTGGTCGAGACGTTCCGCGACGGCGTCGCGTTCGGTCCGGCCGGCGCGCTCCAGCTGGCTCAGCGCCTGACGTGCCAGGTTCCGGAACTCGATGCGCTCGGCCTCCCCGGTGGAGGCTGGGTCCGTCGGGACGTACAGCGTCACGGCAGCCGGGGAGCGGACGTCCCACAGCGCAGTGATCTCGGCGGTCGTAGGGATGTCGGTGTGGAGCGTCATCGCCGTCCTCGACTCTCGTGCGGCTCCGGGCTCCTCGAGTCTGCCCGAGGGTGCCCGGCGGCGCGACGGGGAGCGTCAGGTCGGCGTCCGCGACGATCACCGCGTCGTTCCCGCGGGCGGCGGCGCTATCCGAGCTGGTCGCGGCGTCGCGTGAGGTATGCGGTCTCGGCGGTGTTGCCCGCCAGCTCGATGGCTCGGTCGTATGCCTCGCGTGCCTCGCGACTGCGACCCAGACGACGCAGCAGGTCGGCCCGGGTCACGTGGAACGCGTGGTAGCCGTCCAAGGAGTCCGCGAGGCTGTCGACGGCGGCCATGGCCACGTCCGGCCCGTCGAGCTCCGCCACGGCGACGGCCCGGTTGAGGGCGACCACCGGCGAGGGGTCGAGCCGCACGAGCTGGTCGTACAGGGCGACGACCTGCGACCAGTCCGTGTCCCGGACGTCGCGGGCGGAGGTGTGCACGGCGTTGATCGCCGCGAGGACCTGGTACCGACCCGGGGCCACCCGGGCAGCCAGGCGCTCGCGCACCAGCCGGTGACCCTCGGCGATCAGCCCCGCGTCCCAGGTGCCGCGGTCCTGCTCGACGAGGGTGACCAGCTCGCCGCCAGCCGAGACCCGCGCGGGACGCCGAGCCTCGGTCAGGAGCATCAGTGCCAGCAGGCCGGCCGCCTCGCCGTCCTCCGGCACGAGCTCCCGGATCAGCCGGGCGAGCCGGATGGCCTCGGCAGTGAGGTCGCGACGCACGGGGTCGACGTCGGAGCCCGTCGCCAGGTAGCCCTCGTTGAAGACGAGGAACAGGACGGCGAGCACCCCGGAGACCCGGGCCGGGAGGTCCTCCCCGGACGGCACCCGGTACGGGATGCGGGCGGCCTTGATCTTGGCCTTCGCACGGGTGATCCGCTGCCCCATGGTGCTCTCCTGCACGAGGAAGGCGCGCGCGATCTCGGGAACGGTGAGGCCGCCGACCATGCGCAGCGTCAGGGCCACCCGGGCCTCGATCGCGAGTGCCGGGTGGCAGCACGTGAAGATGAGCCGGAGCCGGTCGTCGTCGATCACGCCGAGGGGCTCGGGCGGGTCGTCGTCGTACAACAGCCGGGCCTCCTTCTGCTTGCCGTCGCGCTTGCTCTCACGCCGGATCCGGTCGATCGCCCGACGGTTCGCGGTCGTGGTGAGCCAGGCGCCGGGCTTGGGCGGAACGCCGTCGGCGGGCCACCGCTCGACGGCGATCGCGAACGCCTCGGCGGCGGCGTCCTCGGCGACGTCGAGATCGCCGAACCGCCGCGTCAGGGACGCCACCACCCGGGCCCACTCCTCCGAGTGGGCCCGGGTGATCGCCTCCCGCGCGTCGCTCACGCTCGCGGGCACCTCACTCGAACGTCGTCCGTTGGGGCAGGAACTCACGGACCTCCTGGGTGCAGCGGCAGGCCGCGGCGAACTTGGCCGCCCACTGCAACGCCTCCTCGCGCGTGGGTACCTCGACGATCACGAAGCCGCCCAGGAACTCCTTGGTCTCCGGGTACGGGCCGTCGGTGATCGTCCCGTCGGCCTCGACCACGCTCACGTGCTCGAGCCCCGTCAGCCCGGCGCCGAAGATCCAGGCGCCCGCAGCAACGGCCTCTTGCTCCACGGCATGCGCGTCTCGCGCCACCTCGGGCAGATCCTCCTCGGGAGCCGTCCACCAGCTCGCCTGGAACGAGATCAGGTACTGCGTCATTCTCGAATCCTCTCCTCTTCTCGTGCGGCTGCCCGTCGGGCCGCCGTCACCTTCCCTGGTCACGCTTCTCCTTCGATGAATGGCCGCACCTCCACCTTCCGGTTGCAGGCCCTGGACGCCTCGGTGGCGAGCTGGAGCACGACGTCGAGATCGGGTGCCTCGAGGATCCAGAACCCGCCGAGGTACTCTTTCGTCTCCACGAACGGCCCGTCCGTGAACGCGGCCTCCGGGCCCCGGTTGTCGATCACCGTCGCCGTGGAGGGCGCTCCGAGGCCACCGGCGAACACCCAGAACCCGTCGGTCTTGAGGCGTTCGTTGAACACGTCGATGGCCGACATCTCGTCGTCGGTCGCGCGGGCCGCCATCTCGTCGTCCGGGGGAAGGTCGGCCGTGTCGTCGATCACGGACACCAGGTAGTGCATCTCGCTCATCTCCTTGTGGTTCGAGGTGTCAGGCACGGCGGGTGCTCAGGCGCCGGCGTACTGCGGGCGCCCGGCCGGCCGGTAGACCTGGAGCGTGATGCCCCTCGGGAAGGATCGCGACTCGACCAGCTGGAGCGCCAGGTCCGGGCCGGACTCGGGGAACAGGCGGGTACCCGCGCCGACGATGACGGGGCAGACGAGCAGGTTCACCTCGTCGACGAGGTCGTGCTCGAGCAGCCAGCGAATCAGTCTGCCGCTGCCGGGCACATTGAGCGTCCCGCCTGGCCTGGACCTCAGCTCCCCGACGGCCGCCGCGAGGTCACCGGAGAGGACGGTGGTGTTCGCCCATTCCGGGTCGGTGAGCGTGGTCGACGCCACGTACTTCGGAGCGGAGTTCAGGGCGTCGGCGATGGGGCCGCTGCCCGGCTGCATCGCACCCCAGTAGCCGGCGAAGAGCTCGTACGTGCGCCGGCCGAAGAGGAACGCGTCAGCGCTCTGGTACTGCTGGTCGACGTACGCCATGGCTTCGTCGTCGAACAGAGGGATGGCCCACCCGCCGCGCTCGAACCCAGGGTCGAGGTCGGGGTTTCGCCCGCCGTTGGCCTGCATCACTCCATCGACGGTGACCTGCGTGGTGGTCGTCAGCTTCATGGTCGCGGTCCTTCCCGTTGTGGGCGCCTCTCGTGGACTGCCTCTGACCCTGCAACGAACGCCGTTGCCCCGATCCGACACCACGCCCAGAACGTGCTCGAGGCCGGCCGACACCCCGGTGTGACGGCGTCGACTCCCGCTGACCCAGGCGGCGCAGCACGCCGCATCTCGTGCTGGGCGCCCTGCTGCCGACATCCGGATGACAGGCCGGAGGCCGGGGGAGGACCGTCTCGTCCGCCATCACGTGACGCCGTCGTCACAGGTTGCGTCGGTCAGCCACCGGTGAACATCTCGATGCTCAGCTCGACACCGGCAGCCGCGCAGGCGTCGGAGAGGGACTCCATGGCTCCCCACTACTCGGGGGACCTGATGCCGACCGGTTCCATCGCCCCGCTGGATTGCGCGGAACGATCGTGCTAGGCCTGGCGGAACTCGGCGCGCCAGATTCCGGGATTGTGGGGGGAGTCCGGGACTGCGAGCTCCTCGGTCGAGACCGGCGTCAGCCCGTCCTGGCCGAACGCCTCGATCTCCGCCCGGGTCAGCGGCCAGGGCGGGCCGTCGTCATCGCCTTCGACGGCGATGGCCTGGATCGCCAGCAAGGTGCCGCTCGACGCCACCAGTGAGCGGACGCCGGCGGTGAGCTCGCTGCGGACACTCCGGTTCACGGCCTGGACTGTGTAGATCTCGACGACCAGGTCGAAGGCGTGGAGCCACGCGCGCGGCAGCTCGAGCAGGTCCCCGACGGCGTAGGTCACCGGTGACCCGGGATGGCGCTCGCGGGCCGCGGCGACAGCGGTGGGGGAGATGTCGAATGCCGTCGTCTCGTAGCCGAGCCGAGCCAGGTACTCGGCGTCGGCACCAAGTCCGCACCCGACGACCACGGCCGTTCCGCTCGCTGTCCCCGGATCGCGATCGTTGGTCCAAGAGGCAAGTGCGGGGTGCGGGTCGCCCCGGTCCCACGGCATCGTGACGTCGCCGGCCGTGGCGGACGACCAGAGCTCCTCGAACCAGCCGGTGGGATCGGACGGATCAGCGTTGCCGAGACGCGCGGTCTCGGACTGCCACGTGCGGGGCTCAGCCACGGCGACAACCCTATGTCGTGACCGTGGCTTTCGGATCCGCGCGGTCGCTATGTCGCCGCCGCACGGGGCGCGCCACCGACTGACAACGCGCGCGCTCAGGCTTAGCGCCCCCCGACGCCCGTGGACGGCGGTTGTGGCACAGCTAGATGAACGCCTCGCCGATCTCCGAGGTCCCGCCGGTTTCGCCAGACGACGGCGTAGTCGTATCGGCGCGGTGACCGGAATGGGAGGCACACCATGCCTTTCGCGGATAGAGCCGGGGCGCCTGCGCGCCTAGCCATAGACTCACCGTTTATGGACATGCTGAACGGCGAACAGATCGTCGCGGCAAACCTGACGGACTGGCGCAAGCTGGCCCAGGGACTGCATGCCCGCTACGTGGTTGCCGACTTCGGCACCGCCGCACGGTTCGTCGCCGCTGTGGGGGAGGCGGGCGACGCGCTCGGCCACCACCCGCGCGTGTCGATCGGCAGGGGGTATGTCGACCTCAAGCTGGTCAGCGACGACGCGATCTACCGCGATGGCGAGGGCACCGAGCACGTCGTCGAGTGGGTGACCCAGCAGGACGTCGACCTGGCGCGACGGATCACCGAGATCGCCGCCGACCACGAGGTCGCCGCCGACCCGGCTTCGGTCAGCGACATCGAGCTCGGCCTTGACACAGCGCGCTCCGCGACCATCGCCCCGGTGTGGGCCGCCCTACTGACCGGGAGCGCCGAGGCACAGGGCCGCGGATCTCCCAGCGACGAGATCCGGGACGCCACGGGACGGGTGCCGAACCTGTGGTTCGGGGACGTCGACGAGTACGAGACCCCGCGGCAGCGGTTCCACATCGAGGTCTATGTGGCGCCTGAGGTGGCTGTGCAACGGATCGCCGCTGTCGTCGCCGCGGGTGGGACCGTCGTCGACGAGAGCAACGCGCCCGCGCTCACCGTGATCGCCGACCAGGACGGCAACCAGGGAATCGTCTGCGTCGACGTGTCCGCTGCGAAGGGCGTCGAGCAGTAGGAGCGTCCGGCGACGCGGTAGGGAATGGCCTCGCAGTGGGGACTCCCTGGCTCTACTGGACACGCTGCGTATCAAGTCCGGTCGTATTCGGCTCTGATCAGACCCCGATCGGGCGATTCTCCGGTGCCGGGTTGTCGAGCCCGTCAGATGGTGTCGTCGCAGCGGATGCCAGGGCGCGGCCAGGGACACGGTGGTCCGGCGGTTGGCGCACGAGCCGTTCGGGTGGCGGCCCACGGTGTTGGAGGTCAGCCTCCGCCGATACCGGTGTAACGCCGCCTCCGACGACCGGAACACGGACCGACGACGTGCCGCGAGCCGTCAGTCGCCGACGCTGCCGTCGATCATCTCGCGCAGGATGTCCGCGTGGCCCGCGTGCCGGCCGGTCTCCAGGATCACGTGCAGGTACACCCACCGCAACGTCAGCTCCCTGCCCCGCGGTGCGTAGTCGAGGCTGTGCTGGGCGGCGATCTCGCGGGAGCGGTCGCACTCCGCCTGGTAGGCGCCGATGACGTCGTCGAGCTTCTCGTTCGGCTCCAGCCGCAGGTCGGCCTCCGGGTCTGCGTCGGTCCACGGCGGCGTGGGCAGCTCCGCGGCGGGGATCTGCCCGATCTGCTCGGCGAACCCGCCCAGTTCCACCCACCGCAGGTGTTTGATCAGGCCGCCGAGGTTGGTGCCGGTCGGCACCGGGCTGCGCCGGGCGTCCTCCTCCGACACCCCGCGGGCCTTGCGCACGACGGCGTCGCGCAGGTAATCCAGGAACGTCTCGAGTTGCTCGCGCTCGCTGGCGGCGACCACGCTGCCGAGGATCTCACTCGGTCTAGTCATGGCCCGAACGTAGCACGCGGGCCGACTCTCGCACCGGGGCTATTTGGGCTCTTCGCAGTCGCAATTGAGGGTGTATTCCGGTCGGCGCGTCGGTGGCCGGGTAGGGGTCGAGGTCTCCCGAGGATGGAGGTGACTATGCCGTCCATCTGGAAGACCTCGACATGTCTGACGCTACCTTCGCCCGCCCTGACCTGACCACGTTCGCTCGTCTTGATGATCTCGGGCTCGAAATGCTCGGGCAGCGGTTGGAGCCCGATCGGGCGATTCTCCGGTGCCGGGTTGTCGAGCCCGACAGATGGTGTCGTCGCTGCGGATGCCAGGGCGCGGCCAGGGACACGGTGGTCCGGCGGTTGGCGCACGAGCCGTTCGGGTGTGCCAACACCTGAGTGTCGCCCGCGTCGCCGACGCTCTGGGGGTCGCCGAAGGAGCACTCGAGGCGCCGTTCCGTCACGTGTTTCCGCAGGTCAGGAGGCGATACCTCGTTGACAGCGGCGTAGTGGATCCAAGCTGCGTGGGTGATTCATCTGATGCGATACGCAGGCTGGAGTCTGACATAATGTCCATTATCGGAAGGGAACTCGTGCGACCTGGCACGGCTCCGGTACAACGCAGATGCGGGTGCAGCAGTGGTCTGGAGCCGCCGGCCTCGAGCGGATCGTCCACCGGCGGGTTCGGTCCGCAACCGTGGCTGACCAGGACGTCACCGGAACTCGCCGGTGGTCGACGTGACCTCAAGCGGTGTAGAAGTCAGCCAGAAGCGGTCCGAGCAGTCCGGCGTCGGCGATGTGCCCGGCGACCTCGAGGGTGACGCGTCTGCTGTTCGGCAGTAAGGCTGTGGTGGCGTCGGCGGCCGCACCGAAGAAGTCCACCGGCAGCCCCGTCGAGTGCGGGTCGGTGATCACACCGGTGGTCAACAGCACTGGTACGGCCACTTGGGCCAGCCGCGCCGCGGGGGGTGGCCCGTCTCCGAGGCAGGCGGCGTCATAGCGGAGCGTCGGCACAAGCGATATCAAACCCGGCCAATACGGCGAAGCCTCTGCCGCCGCGATGTCCTGCTCGGAGGAACCGGCCAGCCGCATGAACAGACGCAGGGCTTCGCCCGGTTCGCCGGCGTCTAGCGCGGCGTCGAGGTTGCGCGTGTATGCGTGCCACGCAGCGACCGAGGCGTTGTCGACCTGGTACGGCACTTCGTGGGCGGCGACCCGGTCGACGGGCAGTCCGGCAGCGGCCGCCTCGAGCGCGAGCGCGCCGCCCGAGGACGCGCCGAAGAGATTGGCCCTGCCCCCGGCCACGCCGATGACGGCGGCGAGATCGTCGATCTCCCGCCGGACCGTGTACGGCTGCCTGTCGCCGCTGTCGCCACGTCCGCGACGCCGGTAGTTGACCACGGCGAAGCTGCCAGCCAACCACTCCCCCAACGGGACGTTCTCAGTCCCGTCGTCGAGGCCGCCGCTGACGAGCACTACTGGAGGGCCGCCGTCGCTGAGGACGTCGTAGCCGATGGCCGTGCCGTCGGCCGAGATCACCTGTGGCATATCGTCCTCCCGAGGTCGATGCTCCTAATGTAGGAGCATCAGGTGCGTGTTGGGAAGTAGGATGTCGCTATGCGCAGTTATCGAGACCTCTGCGGGATCGCCCGCGCCCTCGACGCCGTGGGCGAGCGGTGGGCGCTGCTGGTGGTCCGCGAGCTGGTGTTCGGGCCCAAGCGCTTCTCCGACCTGCACCGGGGGCTGCCCGGCATGAGCCAGAACGTGCTGACGCAGCGTCTGCGCGAGCTGGAGGAATCCGACGTCCTGCGGCGGCGCGGCACCCTCCCGCCAGCCGCGGGTCTGGTCTACGAGCTGACCGACCACGGTCGCGGCCTCGAGCCCGTCCTGTTGGCGCTCGGCCGATGGGGCAGCCCGCTTCCCCCGGATCCAGGGTCGGCCATGGAGCTCAGCGCCGATGCGCTCGTCGTCGCGCTGCGCACCACTTTCGATCCCGCCGTCGCCCGTATCACGCGCGGGACGGTACAGCTTCGGCTGCCCAGCGACGCTTTCCTCCTGACCGTCGGCGATGGTCGCCTCGCGGCGGTCAGGGGCCATGGCCCCGCCGACGCCACACTGACCTGCGACGTCCGCACGGTCCAGGACCTGGTCTTCGCCGGGCGCGCGCTCGAGCACGCCGTCAGGAGGGGCGACGCCTACGTCGAGGGAGACGTGGAGCTGCTTCGGCGCCTCCTCGGCGCCTTCGACGACCGGCCTGCTTCTAGCTGCCCGCGAGCAGCCGGTCGGTGATCCCGTCCGTGATGTCCGGGCCGAGGTCCTCGAAGTCCCAGCCCTCGTCGCTGCGCGCCTGGTTGGTGATCCAGAAGACCAGCGTGCGCTCCTGGGAGGCGCGCTCGATCTCGCCGTACGCCCAGTCGTTGGCGCCGTTGTGCCAGGCGATGACACCGTCGCCGGACTTGTGCAGCACCCAGCCGTAGCCGTAGAAGGTGTCGCCGTCGGGCTCCTCGCGGACCCGGGGCTCGAACAGCTGCTCTTTCGCGGCTTCGTCGAGGACCCGATCTCCCACGAGCGCCCGGTGCCACCGGTAGATGTCGCGGGCGGTGGACAGCAGCCCGCCGTTACCCCGGAGGTTCCAGTACGGGCCGTCGTCGGCCCACGGATGCTCCTGCGGTGTCCCTTGTGCGACGCCCGCGGCGTCGTACTCGACAGCCAGATCGGCCGGGTCCCACGTCGGCAGGACGTAACCGGTGCGGTCCATGCCGGCCGGACCGAAGAGCTGGTCCGCCATGTACCGCTCGTACGACGTTCCAGATGCCGACTCGATGATGGCTGCTAACAGGCTGTACCCGACGTTGGAGTAGAGGTACGTCGAGCCCGGCGCCGACTGCAGTTCGGACGTGAGCGCGCGGTGGAGGAACTCCGGCTTCGTGAGCGGCTCGTCGTCCTCGCCCAGTGAGTCGACGAAGCCCGCGGTGTGGGTGAGTAGTTGCTCGACGGTGACGGCGCGCTTGTCGGCGGGGATGTCGTCGAGGTGGCGTGAGATCGGATCGGTCACGGCGAGGGCACCCTGTTCCTGGAGGGTCAGTACCGCGGCGGCCGTGAACTGCTTCGTCATCGACATGATGTCATAGACGGTGTCGCAGCCAGCCGCGACGCCCTGCTCTCGGTCGGACTCGCCCCAGCCCTCGCAGCGCACGAGGTCGTCGCCGACGGCCGCCACGAGCGTGCCGCTCGACCCGGCTGGCAGGGTGTCGTCGAGGAACGACCCGATGGTCTCGGGACCGCCCGCGCCGCAGCCGCCGAGCAGGGCAGCACCGACGAGACCGGAGGTCGCCACGGCGACAAAACGAGGCTTCAGTACCTTGCCGGTCATGGGGCTCCGTCGAGGTGGACTGCGCGGTTGGCGGGTGGAGCGAGAGTGTCGCGCTTCAGGTCAGTGCAGGCTTGGCACTGACGCCTCGACGGTAGCCGGGGCGGGGGTGGTGACGGTAGCGGGCCTCCTCGAGTTCGGCGAGCGGAAGGGCCCTTCTTGCGCACGAGCTCGGCTTTGAACAACGAGTTGAACGCCTCGACCAGGGCCTTGCTCCACGTCCACGTCCACGCCCTCGCCCGGGCCGTCTCGGTCAGCAACACACCGCCCGCGCCCACCTTTCTGTGATCCGGGTCAACTCTCGGACACCCTCACCGATGAAAGCCCGAGGTTAGGCCGGTTCCGGCGCGCGACGGGTGAGGGTCCGGGTCCCACCTCGGCTGGAGACACCCCGCCGCGCTCCCGCTTCGCGGGGCTGCCCGCGTGCCCAGGAACTCGCGCCTCACGAGCACTCACCTCTACCAGTCGGATGGCGCGAGCTACGACCGTGGTCAAGCCTTGACGTCACGGACGTCCCTCCCCTGCTCGGCGAACGCCTTGAAGTCCTGCATGTGCCGCAGTGACTGCGTGCGGAAGGTGCCGGGCATCACGAGGCCGACCAGCCGCATCAGCACGCTGCTGAACCGGTACTCGTTCTCGCTCTGCCAGAGCGTCGTCTGCGCGCCGGCTTCCGTGAACCGATCGCGCACCGCGTTCCACATGCCCTTGCCGACGATCTCGCGGTCGAAGTGGACCACGCTCTCGCTCGGGATCCCGTGCAGGTCGACCGGCTCCCGGCGCGTGATGGTCTCGGTGCACTCGATCTCCTGCTTGCCCATCTGCAGCACGACTCGCGACATGGTGCCGACCTGCCCGTGTGTGCCACTGAGCGGCTCGTGCATGACCAAGCCCCGCAGCCACATCGGCAGGTGCGCCGGGTCCGCGAGCAACTGGACCACCCTCTCCCGCGGCAGGGCGATCTCGATCGAGACGGTGTACTTCATGGCGGCGGCGCCTTCCGGATCTCGAGTGAACGAGGGCACGTTAGCAGCGCCGCGCGACCAGGTCTGACGCCACTACGCTCGGGACGAACGATCACGCAACGACACGAGCCGGCTCGAGACACGAGGGAGATTCTCGCGTGGAGATGTCCGACGTCGCGCGTGCGATCGCGGCTGCGACGTCGCTCGCCGCATCGCTCGGCCTGTCGGCCGACGACGCAGTCGTTCTGCACAACTCGAACAAGCTGGCGCTGCGGCTGACGCCTTGCGATGTCCTCGCACGGGTCGCCCGGGTCGGGCAAGAAGTGGCACAGAACGAAGTCGAGCTGGCCGGGCGGCTCACTGAGATCGGATGCCCCATCGGCGCTCTGGAGCCTCGGGTGGACCCGCTCGTGTACACGTGGGACGGCTTCGCCATCACGCTGTGGGTCTACTACGAGCCTGTGACGCCTCACGGCTCATCAGTCGACTACGCGACGGCGCTCGAGAGGCTGCACGCCGGCATGCGCAAGCTTGTGATGGCAAGCCCACGATTCACGGACCGCATCGCAGAGGCGAAGGAAGTCGTTGCCGACCCGCATCGCTCGCCGGAACTCGCCGACGCGGACCGCGTGTTCCTCAGCAGCAGACTAGGAAGCCTGCGGCGCGCGATCGAGGACCGCGGTGTCGTGGAGCAGTTGCTTCACGGCGAGCCGCACCCGGGCAACGTGCTCAACACAGAGAACGGCCTGCTGTTCATCGACTTCGAGACGTTTTGCCGTGGACCCGTCGAGTTCGACCTCGCCCATGTTCCCGAGGCGGTCTGCGAGTTCTACCCGAGCGTTGACGAGGGGCTGCTGGACGAATGCCGGCAACTCGTTCTGGCGATGGTCGCAGCGTGGCGCTGGGAGCTTGGCGACGAGTTTCCGAACGGGAGGCGATTCGGCGAGGAGCTCCTACGCGCCTTGCGCGAGGGTCCTCCGTGGCCGACGCTCGACGCGATGGCCGCTCGCTACGGCGCGCCATGAGCCACCGGCTTCCGCCGGGCTCGCCGGGCACCGATGGTGTGCCGAGCATGACGAGAGGAGACTGACGCGCACCCGCTTGTCGCACCGACGTCGAGGAGCTCCCATGGCGATCGCCGGATTCCTGAAGGTTCCCGACGTCCCGGGCGAGAGCCACGTCGAGGGGCACGAGGACGAGATCGAGGTGCACAGCATCAGCTTCGCGATGGCGGCGCCTGTGGACGTCGGCAGCCTGGCTCGGCGGGGACGGGTGAAGTTCGAGCCCCTGACGCTCGGTAAGCGGTACGACCGGTCATCGCCGTATCTGAAGAAGGCGCTGTACGACAACATGCTGTGGGACGCCGTCGTTCTGTCCCTCGTGCGTGCCGTTGAGGGTGAAACGAGCGCCTACGTGGTGGTACGGCTCGCGGACGCGTCGGTCGCGGCGTACACCCTCGAGGATGCCGAGGCGCCGGATCGCCTCGAGGAGCAGGTGACCCTCGTCTACCGGTCGATCCGGTTCACGTACGACGGTGCGCACGAGGTCGAGTTCGACGCGGTCCCCAACCGATAGCGCCCCACGCTCGCTCGCAACCCGATCTCGCGATCCCGTCCGGCGTCCTCGCTGGTGCAGGCCGCGCTGACGACGTCGAACCAGACGGTAGCGGCTGTCGGTGCCATCGGCTTCGATAGGCAACGTCGGCCTCGCCAGGGCCGCTCGACGAGGAGGAAGCATGGCGCGCTTTACCGACGCCGACGACCTGAAGAGCTCGGACTTCCATCGCGTGGACCTGTCCGGGTCCCGGTTCTACGGTTCCGACCTGGAGGGAAGCTGGATCGTCTCCTGCGACCTGTCCGGCGTCGTCCTCCGCGGGATCGAGGCAACAACGTTGGAGATCGACTCGCCCTGGCTGTTCGACGGTGAGGGCTCGCTGCTCGTCAACGGCGTCAACGTTCTACCGCTCGTCGACGCCGAGCTCAATCGCCGCTTTCCCGGCCGCGCCGAGCGGTACGCCGAGACGCCGGACGGCCTGCGCACCTCCTGGGACGCGCTTCAGCGCACGTGGGCGGCCACCCTCGAGCGCGCGGCCGTGATGCCGGAGGGCACCGTGGACGTCTCGGTCGACGGCGAGTGGTCGTTCGCCCAGACGCTGCGGCACCTCGTGCTCGCCACGGACATGTGGCTGCGGCGGGGCATCCTCGGCGTCGAACAGCCGTTCCATCCCCTGGGCCAGGTCGACGCGGGCTCCGCGAGGGAGATGGACACGTCGGAGCTCGCCGACGGGACGCCGTCGTACGCGGAGGTTCTCGAGGCTCGTGCCGGCCGCGTGGCCATGGTGGGCGACTTCCTGGCCGGCCTGACGCCAGAGCTGCTGGCCGAAGAGCGCCCCAACCCCCACGACCCGCAGTACCCGGAGACCGTCCGTTCCTGCCTCCACACGATCCTCGAGGAGGAATGGGAGCACCACCGCTACGCCGTTCGCGACCTCGACGCGATCGAGGCGCGCGCGGCGGGGCGGAGCGTGGCGGAGTGACCGCTCCCGCCGCGCACGCAGGAGCAGGTGCCGCAACCGCCGCGCTCGGCTTGCGCTGGCGAGTGTGGATACGCACCATCGCGGCTGTGGCGATCGCTGTCGCCACGGCGATGGTGCTCGCGGTGTTCAGCTGAGGACGGCGGGGACGTTCTCAGGCGCCCACGTAGTCGGCGAGGTGCTCCCCCGTCAGCGTCGACCGGGCGGCGACGAGGTCGGCGGGCGCTCCCTCGAACACGACGCGACCGCCGTCGTGCCCTGCCCCCGGCCCGAGGTCGATGATCCAGTCGGCATGCGCCATGACCGCCTGGTGATGCTCGATGACGACCACCGACTTACCGCCGTCGACGAGCCGGTCGAGCAGCGCGAGCAGGTTCTCGACGTCGGCCAGGTGCAGGCCGGTGGTCGGCTCGTCGAGCACGTACACACTGCCGCTCTCCCCCATCTCCATGGCGAGCTTGAGCCTCTGCCGTTCGCCGCCCGAGAGCGTGTTGAGCGGCTGCCCGAGCTTGATGTAGCCGAGCCCGACGTCCTCGAGCCGTGCCAGGATCTTGTGCGCGGCGGGGATCTTCGCCTCGCCCTCGCGGAAGAACGCGTGCGCCTGCGCCACCGAGAGGTCGAGCACCTCGGCGATGTTCAGCCCGCCCAGGGTGTACTCGAGCACCGACGCCATGAACCGCTTGCCACCGCAGTCCTCGCACGGCGTCTCCACGGTCTCCATGAACCCCAGCTCGGTGTAGATGCGGCCGTTGCCCTTGCACGTGGGGCACGCGCCCTCGGAGTTCGAGCTGAAGAGCGCGGGCTTCACGTCGTTCGCCTTCGCGAACGCCTTGCGGATCGGCTCGAGCAGGCCGGTGTAGGTGGCCGGGTTGGAGCGGCGCGACCCCTTGATCGCGCCCTGGTCGACGACGACGACGCCGTCGCGCCCCGCGAGGTTGCCGTGGATGAGGGAGCTCTTCCCGGAGCCGGCGACACCGGTGACGACGGTCAGGACGCCGGTCGGCACGTCGACGTCGACGCCAGTCAGGTTGTTCTGCGACGCGCCACGGATCTCCAGTGCACCAGACGGCGTCCGGACGGAGTCCTTGACGTGGGTGCGGTCGTCCAGGTGACGGCCGGTGAGCGTGTCGCTCGACCGCAGGCCCTCCACGGTGCCCTCGAAGCAGACCGTGCCGCCGTCGGTCCCGGCGCCGGGTCCGAGGTCGATCACGTGGTCGCCCACCGCGATCGTCTCCGGCTTGTGCTCGACCACGAGCACCGTGTTCCCCTTGTCCCGCAGGTCCAGGAGCAGACGGTTCATGCGCTCGATGTCGTGCGGGTGCAGACCGATCGTGGGCTCGTCGAAGACGTAGGTGACGTCGGTCAGCGCGGATCCGAGGTGCCGGATCATCTTGGTGCGCTGCGCCTCGCCGCCCGAGAGCGTGCCCGCCGCCCGATCCAGCGACAGGTAGCCGAGCCCGATCTCGACGAACTTGTCGAACAGGTGCAGCAGGCTGCCGATCAGCGGCGCCACGCCCGGGTCGTCGACGCCCCGCGCCCACTCGGCGGCGTCCGAGATCTGCATCCGGCACACGTCCGCGATGCTGGCACCGTTCACCTTCGCCGAGCGGGCGGAGTCGTTGAGGCGGGTTCCCTCGCAGGCCGGGCACGCCACGAACACGGCGGCCCGCTCGACGAACGCCCGGATGTGCGGCTGCAGCGACTCGGGCGCGCGGGAGAACATCGACTCCTGGAGCTTGGGGATGAGTCCCTGGTAGGTCATGTTCATCCCGAGGGCCTTGAGCTTCCCCTTCTCGCGGTACAGGAAGTCGTGGCGCTCAGTGTCGGTGTAGTCGCGGATCGGCTTGTCGCCGTCGAGCAGGCCGGTCTCGGAGAAGCCCTTGACCATCCAGCCGTCCGCCTTGTAGCCGGGCACGAGGATCGCGCCCTCGTGGAGGGACTTCGACTCGTCGACGATCACGGACAGGTCGAGGTCGGAGACCGTGCCGCGGCCCTCGCACTCGGGGCACATGCCGCCGAGGTACACCTGGTTGCGCACGACCTTCTTCTCGACCTCGCCCCCGGCCTTCCCGGTGGAGAACACCCCGCTCGCCGTCGACGTCGGGATGTTGAACGAGAAGGCCGTGGGCGGTCCCACGTAGGGGTCGCCGATGCGGCTGAACAGGTTGCGCAGCATGGCATTCGCATCGGTGACCGTGCCGACCGTGGACCGCACGTTGGCTCCCATGCGCTCCTGGTCCACCAAGATGGCCGTGGTGATGCCCTCGAGCACATCCACGTCCGGCCGCGGCAGCGACGGCATGAAGCCCTGCACGAACGTCGAGTAGGTCTCGTCGATGAGTCGCCGCGACTCGGCGGCGATCGTCGCGAACACCAGCGAGCTCTTGCCCGAGCCGGAGACCCCCGTGAACACCGTGAGCCGCCGCTTCGGGATCTCGACGTCGACGTCGCGCAGGTTGTTCTCGCGGGCGCCCCGCACGCGGATGAAGTCGTGCGCGTCGGCGGCGTGCGACGACGGCGTGGCGGTGCGCGTGGACTCCGTGGCGGTCACCTGGGGTTCTCCTTTGATCGGTCGGATGGCGGGCGGCGTCAGCCGCGCAGCTCGGCCAGAGTTCTGTCGATGCGCCGAGCGCGGGTCTCCGGCTGCTTGGCGCCTTCGACGTCGAGCACGTGCCGACGCTTCCTGCCCGGTGGAAGGGCATCGTAGGCGGCGCGGGCCGTCGGGTCAGCGTCCAGCGCGCGGGCGAGGTCCTCCGGCTCGACGACGACGCGGGGTTCGGTGTCGAGCGCCAGCTCGACCTCCACCTCCGCGCCGACCTCGAGCCCCGCGGCCTCCCGGTTCGCCCGGCTGAGACCGAGGAGGTGCCGACCCCGCATGATCGCGACCCGGCTCCGCCACGTGTGGCCGTGGATCGTGATCGTCACGGGCGGCCGCGCTCCCCCACCGAGGGCCTCCACGGCCTCCGGCGGGACCTCGAGGCCCTTCATCTTCTCCGCGGGCTCCACGACGGACCGGAAGGTGATGACCGGTCGGCTGCCGGCGCTGCGCCTCGTGATGCGCGGGAGGCCGGGCACGCACACGGCTCTCAGCCCTCCACCGGGGCAGGACGGAGCCGGACCACCGGGTACTGGCGGGCACTCTTGCGCTGGTGCTTGTCGATGGTCGGCGCCGCGGCGGCGATCGCCGGCCACACCGTGGCCCGTTCCGCGTCGTCGAGCACGTGCGGCGTCACCGAGGTGGTGCCGGCGCCGTGCAGCTCGACGGCGACACGATCGGGGTGTGCGACGACGTTCGCGTACCAGCCGGGGTTGCGGCTGCCGCCGCCGGAGGCGACGACCAGCCGGCCGCCGTCGCCGTCGTCGAACCAGGCGAGCGGCGTCTCCCGCGGCTCGCCGGAACGGCGCCCGACCGTGTGCAGGACCAGCAGGTCCATCCCCATCATGTGGCCGCCCTTGCGGCGGATCTTCGAGGCTGTGGACGCGTTCGCCTTGCGCTGCATCCACAGCGACAGCGCGCCGGGGGTGCCCTTCGGGCGCTTCGTCTGCTGCTGCGTCGTCATGGTCACTGCACCTCGTCGATGCGGACCATGTTGCCCGCCGGGTCCCGGAACGCGCAGTCGCGCACCCCCCACGGCTGCTCGGTCGGCTCGGAGACCACCTCGGCCTCGCCGGCCTGGAGCCGTGCGAACGTGCCGTCGAGGTCCTTCGTGCCGAGGATGATCGACTGGTAGCTGCCCTTGGCCATGAGCTCGACGATGGTGCGGCGCTCGTCCTCGGTGATGCCGGGGTCGGCGGCGGGCGGCGTCAGGACGAGGCGGACGTCGGGCTGGGACGGCGAGACGAACGTGAGCCAGCGCATGTCGCCCTTGCCGACGTCCATCGTGAGCTCGAAGCCGAGCAGGTCACGGTAGAAGCCCAGCGAGGCCTCCGGGTCCGTGTGCGGGAGGAACGTGGTGTGAATGGTGATGTCCATGGCGTTCACGCTAGGTGCACGTCCACGGCCGGCGCTTCTCGATTCCTGATCGGTCTGGTGACCTGCTTGGTGACGCACGAGGGGAGCTCGCCCGTGGACGTCCGCGCCCGCCGCGCGTACTCGCTCGGCGACATGCCGACGAGCTCCGTGAACCGGGTGCTGAACGTCCCGAGCGAGGACGAGCCCACCTCGAAGCACACGTCGGTGACGCTGAGGTCGCCGCGGCGCAGCAACGCCATCGCCCGCTCGACGCGCCGCGTCATCAGATAGCTGTACGGCGACTCGCCGAACGCCTCCTTGAACTGTCGGCTGAGGTGCCCCGACGACATGTTCACGCCGCGCGCGAGGGCCTCCACGTTCAGGGGCTGTGCGTACTCCCGGTCGATCCGGTCGCGCACGGTGCGCAAGAGCCTGAGATCGCGCAGGCGCTGCGACTGGGCGGGTGTGCTCGTCACCCGCACAAGGCTACGTCGGCCACGTCGCGCGCAGCTCGGCGACGACACCGCCGACGGCGTCGGCACCGCCGCGTAGCGCGCCCGGCCAGTCCGTGATCGCCGCTCCCCAGAACTCACGGGGTGTACCCGGACGCCTCCCGACCAGGTGCACGTGAAGATGCGGGACGGCGTCGCCGTAGACGAACGCGTAGACGTGCTCGAACCCGGTGCCCCGCAACGTCGCGCTCGCGTGTCGCATGGCACGGCCCACGGCCTCGGCCTGCTCCACGTCGAGGTCCGCGAGGCCGGGCAGGTGCTCGACCGGTTCGACCAGGAGGTGCCCCAGGTAGGCGTCGGGCGTGGCCGGCATGTGGCCCACGTACACGCGTTCGTCGCGGAAGACCCGCAGGCCCTCGTCGGCGTCCGCATGCTTGCGGCAGACGAGACAGTCGTCGCTCACGCCGACGACACTAGGTGCCAGGCACGTGCGGTGCTCGACAGCGTGCGCCCGCTCGGGTACGTTCGCCGATTGATCGACAATTCCGGATCATAGGACGACGCGATGACCCAACAGCTGACTCCCGGACGGTTCGAGGCGTCCGAGGGCGTCGAGGACTGGCGCGCGGTCCTCGCCTGTCGCGAGGTCGGCGTCGCGACGCTGAGCAACCGCGGGTGACGACGCCTCGCGCGCGCCGATCGTCCGGCGAGTCGGCCACATGAGCGTCACCGCGCGCGAGCTCAACCGCGCGACCCTCGAACGTCAGCTCCTCCTGCGCAGGGCGGACCTCGACGTCCACGCCGCCGTCCGCCGTCTCGTCGCCCTGCAGGCGCAGCACCCGGCCTCGCCCTACCTGGCGCTGTGGGCGAGGCTCGCCGACTTCGATCCCGCGCAGCTCGACGCCGCGTTCGCCGCCCGGACGGTGGTGCGGGCAACGCTCATGCGCGTCACGCTCCAGGCCGTCGACGCGAGCGACTACGCCACCTTCCACCAGGCGATGCAGCCGACGCTGCGCGCCGCGCGTCTCGGTGACCGGCGCTTCACCGCTGCGGGCATCGCCGTCGACGATCTCGACGCGGCGGTCCCGGACCTCCTGCGGCATGCCGAGACGCCGCGCACCGCGAAGGAGCTCGAGGACTGGCTGGCGGGACGTCTCGGGCCGACGGCGAGGCCGGGGGCGCTGTGGGCGACCCGATCGTTCGCGCCGCTCTGGCGCACGCCCGGGCCGGAGCCGTGGTCGTTCGGGACGAAGGTCTCGTACGTGGCGTCGGGAGCACGGACCCTGCCCCGGGATGCCGACGCGGCGCGGGCCGCGCTGCGGGAGGTCGTGCGGCGCTACCTGGTCGCGTTCGGGCCGGCCTCCGTGGCCGACGTCAGCCAGTTCACCCTCGTCCAGCGGTCCTCCGTCCGGGCCGTCCTGGACGAGCTCGGCGACGGCGTGGAGCAGCTCGTGGGTCCGGCCGGCTCGGTGCTGTTCGACGTGCCCGGGTCGCCACGGCCGGCGCCGGACACCGAGGCGCCGCCCCGGCTGCTGCCGATGTGGGACAACGTGCTCCTCGCGTACGCCGACCGCAGCCGCGTCATCCCGTCCGACTACCGCCGGCTGGTGACGAGGAACAACGGCGACGTGCTGCCGACGCTGCTCGTCGACGGGTACGTCGCGGGCGTCTGGCGGCCGCTCGACGGCCGCATCGAGGCGACGGCGTTCCACGCCCTGCCCGAGGACGTCTGGGCTTCGCTCGCCGGCGAGGCGCGCGCGCTGCTCGAGCTCGTCGCCGACCGCGAACCCGGGGTCTACGGCAGGTACGGCCACTGGTGGTCCACCGTGCCCGTCGGCGAGACGCGCCTCCTCCCCTGACGCCCCGGCGTCGTCCCCGCCGTCGGCGCCTGGTGCGCCGCGAACGCGCCCGGCGCGGACCGTCGCGACGCACCGCCGCCGTCCGCCGCACAACTGCACCCTCGGCGTGCGCGAACTTCACAGCACCTTCACCCTGGACGTGGAACATGGGTGCGCCCGGGGCCGTTGGAACCTACAGGACGCGAGACCCAGGCCACGAGCCACGGGCGCGAGACGAGGAGACGGCGATGGCTGAGCGAACACTTCGCGGCATGAAGATCGGTGCGAACAGCATGGAGACCGAGGAGGGCGTGGACTTCGCCCCCCGGATCGAGGCGGTCTACGACTGCCCCGACGGGCGTGTGCTGGTCATCCCGTTCGCGGCAGAGGCCGACGTGCCCCCCGTGTGGGAGGCGCCCGGCGGCGGCGAGGCGCTCCTGCGCGACGCCACGCGCCCCGAGCCGAAGCCGACCAAGCCGCAGCGCACGCACTGGGACATGCTGCTCGAGCGCCGGACGATCGGCGAGCTCGAGGTGCTGCTCGACGAGCGGCTCGCACTGCTCCGCAGCGGTCAGCTGCGCCGCAGCGCCTGACCGACCCGGCGCACACCCCTCACGGCCTGGGCCGCGCGGTACTCCGCGCCCCAGGCCGTGACGTTCATCAGGGCCTCGACGACGATGGCCCGGCTCATCTTCGACTCCCCCGCCGTCCGTTCCACGAACGACACCGGCACCTCCACGATGCGACCGCCGCCCCGGTGCACCCGCCACGTCAGGTCGACCTGGAAGCAGTACCCCTGCGACTGCACGGAGTCGAGGTGCAGACGCCGTAGCGTCCGGGCCGGGAACACCCGGAACCCGGCTGTCACGTCGCGCACCGGCACACCGAGCGCGAGGCGGGCGTACGTGGAGGCACCTCGGCTCAGCACCTGGCGCCGCAGCGGCCAGTTCACGACCTCTCCGCCGCGGACCCATCGTGACCCGATGACGAGGTCGGCCCCGGTGGAGGTTGCCGCGTACAGCAGCTCGGGCAGCTGCTCGGGCCGGTGCGAACCGTCGGCGTCCATCTCGACGACGTAGTCGTAGCCGCGGTCGAGCGCCCACCGGAACCCCGCCACGTACGCGCGGCCGAGCCCGTCCTTCGACGTGCGGTGCAGCACGTGCACGCGGTCCGAGGCAGCTGCCTGCTCGTCCGCGTACTCCCCTGTGCCGTCGGGGCTCGCGTCGTCGACCACCAGCACGTCTGCCACGGGCACGGCCGCGAGGAGCCGCCTCAGCGTGCCCGGCAGCGTGCGGCGCTCGTCGTACGTGGGGACGACGACGACGACGCGCGGCTCGCGGGTGTGGTGCGGCTGCGTCATGCGCGCCTCCGCCACGTCGCGATCCCTCCGACGAACGCGACCGCCGCGAGCACCGCCATCGTGATGACCGGGACGTCCCCGAGCCGCGCCGCTGGCGTGAGGGACGTCCGCAGCGGGACGGTCTCGGCGAACTGGGCCGGCGTGAACAGCTCGGTCTCGTGCCGCAGGACGCCGTTCGGGGTGGCGACGCCGGAGACGCCGACGGTCGAGATCTGCACAGCCGTGCGACCGAGCTCGACAGCGCGGAACCTGGTCATCGCGAGCTGCTGCTCGGACTCCGCGGTGTACCCGAACGAGGCGTTGTTCGTCTGCACCACGAGCACCTGTGCCCCGGCGACGACGGCGTCCCGCACCAGGTCGTCGTAGGCCACCTCGAAGCAGATCACCGGGCCCACGGGGATGCTCCCGCTGTCCACCGGGACGTCGATGACTCCCACCTCCGTGCCCGCGGACATGTCGACGGTCACGAGGTCCACCGCCGAGGAGAACCGTCGGGCGAGGTCGCGCAACGGGATGTACTCGGCGAACGGGGCCGGACGCTGCTTCGCGTACACCTGGGTGGCGCCGACCCCCGGCTCCCACAGGATCGACTCGTTGTACCGGGTGTCGTCCGCGAACCGCTGCGTGCCGAGGAGGATCGGCGCCTCGGCCGCCTGCGCGGCGCGTTCCACGGCATCGCCCGCGGCGGCGTCGCTGCGCGGGTCGTAGTCGGCGGCGTTCTCGGGCCAGACGACGACGTCGAGCGTGCCCGGCCCTTCCGCCTCGGCCAGCTCCTCGGTGCCCCGCGCGTGGTTGTCGGTGACCTCGCGGGCGTTGTCGAAGGCACCGAGGCCCGGCTCGGCGACGTTGCCCTGAACGGCACCGATCCGCATCGTGCCGTTCTCGGCGCGGGTGTCGAGCGGGATCGCGAGGCAGGCGGCGACGACGCCCACGGTGACGACGACGGCGCCCGCGGTCGCGGCGATCCGCAGGGTCCGCAGGCGCCACCAGGCGACGGCGAGCAGGAACCCGAGCGCGGCGACCACCGCCGAGACGACCGGCGCGCCGCCGATGGACGCCAGCCGCAGCAGGGGCGACTCGACCTGGGAGAACGCGAGCTTCCCCCACGGGAACCCGCCGAACGGCACCTGCGAGCGCAGCTGCTCGATCGAGGTCCAGGCGAACGCGAACGCGAACGTCTGGGCAGTGGTGTGCGCGGCGATCCACGGGACCCGCCGGATCCAGGCCCACGCGACTCCGAAGAGTCCGACGGCGCACGCCTCGAACACCGAGAGCGCCACCCACGGGACGGAGCCGACGGCGTCGTTCGCCCACCACAGGTGCACGGAGAAGAAGGCGAGGCCCCACACGGTTCCGACGACGAAGGCCCACCGGGCGCTGTCACGCCGCAGCGCGAGGGCGAGGAGCGCGATCCCCAGGAAGGCGAACGGCCACCAGGACCGCATCGGGAACGCCGTGTCGGTGAGGAGCCCGCCACCGGCGGCGAGGAGCAGGGTCCAGGCTCGGGACGGGGGCGACGGCACGGGAGCAGGATAAGCGGGCGTGCTGGCGTTCGAGGAATCCCCGCCGCCGCGCGGCTCCTGGCGGCGCCGGACTCGTGACGTGTGGCGCGCCCCGCCGGAATGACCGACCGGCTCGCGCGTCCTTCGGTCCGTGCCTGGACGCTGACCTGCGTCGTGACCCGTTGTCTAGTGAACGCGCGAGCCCGGTCGGTGACCGCCCCGGGTCGAGGGGCGGCGACGACGCCTTGGTCGGTCCGCTGCCCATACGTGCCGAAGTGGTACGGCAGGCGAATCTACCGGTGCGACTCGGCCTGTCAAGATGGGCGTTCACGCTGGTGACGGGCGAGACCGCAGGTCAGCATGACCGGTCTGACGGCACCTGGATCGAGTCGGCCCGGCGTGTCGTGCGGCGTGTCGCGCCCGACGTCGTCCTGTCGTCCTCAGACCGCGGACTGCGCGACGATCCCGCGCAGCACCCGGTCGGTCGCCTCGCGCGCCCGCGCCCGCATGCTCGGGTCGGGGGCGGCTCCCCCGACTTGGTCCAGGAGGTCGACGACCTGCCGGCACCACCTGACGAAGTCGCCGGCCGCGAGATCGCCGGACTCCAGGACCGTGGCGAGAGGCGCACCGTTCGCCCACTGGTGCACGGCCCGCACGAGCCCAGGATCGACCGGCGGCGTCGGCGTCAGGCGTCGTTCCCGCTCGAGCTCCTCGATCTCGCCCGCGATCCGCACCGTCGCCTCGACAGCGCGCGCCACGGCGCCCCCGGGGCCGCCCGGCAACCGCGGCGCCGACTCCGTCTCCTCGGACCGGGACGTGTACACGATCGTCGAGCACAGCGCCGCGAGGCCCGGCGCGTCGAGCTCGGACCACGCCCCGGCCCGCAGCGACTCCGCGAGCACGAGGTCGCGCTCGGCGTAGAGCCGACGCATCCAGCGACCGTCCGTCGTGACGACCGTCTCGCCGTCGTCGTCCAGGTCCAGATAGCCGAGGGTCAGGAGGATCTCGCAGACGCGGTCGAAGTCCCGGGCGATGGATGACGTCCGGGACTCGATCCGGCGCACCAGGCCGTCGTGCTCCGCGGCCAGGCCGCGGGTGCGATGAGCCCAGCGGACGTGGTCCTCGCGCTCCGGGCACCCGTGGCACGGGTGGGCCTTGAGCCTGGCGCGCAGGCGGGCGAGCTCGGCGTCGTCACCGGCGCCGGACCGCGCCCGGGCACTCCCCCCGGGATCGCCGGCCTTTCCTTCAGCGAGGGCATTGCGCAGCGAGGAGGCCAGGTCCCGCCGGGCGCGTGCGTCGCGCGCGTTGAACGACCGCGGGATCCGCACCCGCCCGGAGCGACGTACCCCGGCGGGCGCCTCGTCCGCCGAGATCCGACGTACCTGACGGTCCTGCATGAGGACCAGCGGGGTGGGCCCGTCGAGTCCGGGCGTGCCGCCGTCGTCGAGCACCACGGCGTAGCCGGACCGGCGCCCGCGCGGGATCTCCACCACGTCGCCGGGGCGCAGGCCGGTGAGGCTCTCGACGACGGCGCGTCGCCGCGCGCCCGAGCGTTCCCGGGACAGGTCGGCCTCGCGATCGCCGATCTCGCGCCGAAGCTCGAGGTAGGACTCGATGTCGCCACGGTCGCAGGCCATGGCCTCGCGGTAGCCCTCGAGCGCCTCGGCGTGCGCGCGCGCCTGCCGGGCCAGCCCGACCACGGCGCGGTCCGCCTGGAACTGCGCGAACGATGTCTCGAGCACCTCACGAGCCATGGCCCGCCCGGACCTCAGCACCAGGTTGACCGCCATGTTGTACGTCGGCCGGAAGCTGGAACGCAGCGGGTACGTCCGGCGCGAGGCGAGGCCGGCGACGGCGACCGGGTCCGTCCCGGAGGCGTACAGCACCACGGCGTGCCCCTCGACGTCGATACCGCGTCGGCCCGCACGTCCCGTGAGCTGGGTGTACTCCCCCGCGCTGACGGCGACGTGCTCGCGGCCGTCCCACTTCACGAGCCGTTCGAGGACGACGGACCGGGCCGGCATGTTGATGCCGAGCGCGAGGGTCTCGGTCGCGAACACCACCTTGACGAGCCCGGCGCTGAACAGCGCCTCGACCGTCTCCTTGAACACCGGGAGGAGGCCGGCGTGGTGGGCGGCGACGCCGCGTTCGAGGGCGCGGGCGAACTGCCAGAACCCGAGGACGTCGAGATCCTCCGCCGGGAGGGCCGCGCACCGGACCTCGACGATCTCCCGGATGCGCCGTTGCTCCTCCTCGGTGGTGAGCGTGATCCCCGAGCCGACCACCGCCGCGACGGCGTCCTCGCAGCCCGCGCGGGAGAACACGAAGACGATCGCCGGGAGCAACCCCTCTCGGTCGAGGCGGTCGACGACGACGGGCCGCCGGGCTGGGCGCACCTGCTGGTGGCCGGTGCGGCGCGCGTCGCGCGTGCTGCGCCCTCCACGGCCACGCCGGGCGCGGTGCGGTGCTCCCGAGCCGCTCCCGGTCCGCTCGGCACGGCGCACGGCTTCGAGGATGTCCGGGTTGATGGGCGGGTGCGCCCCGGGGTCCGTCGGGTCGACCTTGCTGCTGTACAGGTCGAGGACGTCGTTCCGTACCATCATGTGCTGCCAGAGCGGAACGGGGCGGTGCTCCGACACGACGACGGCGGTGTCCCCCCGCACGGTCTCGAGCCACTGCCCGAACTCCTCGGCGTTCGAGACGGTGGCCGACAGCGAGACGAGCCGCACGTCCGCCGCGAGCAGGATGATGACCTCCTCCCAGACGGAACCGCGGAACCGGTCGGCGAGGTAGTGCACCTCGTCCATGACCACGTAGCGAAGCCCGTCGAGCGTCGGCGAACCGGCGTAGATCATGTTCCGGAGCACCTCGGTCGTCATGACGACGACCGGAGCCTCCCCGTTGATCGTGACGTCGCCCGTGAGGAGCCCCACGTTCTCGGCGCCGTGCACGCGGACGAGGTCGAGGTACTTCTGGTTGCTGAGCGCCTTGATGGGGGTCGTGTAGAACGACTTGCGCCCCTCGTCGAGCCCGAGCCGGACCGCGAACTCCCCCACCACGGTCTTGCCAGCCCCGGTCGGGGCAGCCACGAGCACGCCGCGGCCCGCCTCGAGGGCCTCGCACGCCTCGACCTGGAAGGCGTCGAGATCGAAGTCCAGCTCGCGGGAGAACGCGGCCAGTGCGGTGCGCTCGGTCTGCGCGCGGCGTCGGTACGCGGCGTACCGCTCGGCCGGGGAGGTCATGCCTCCAGCGTAGGACTCACGCGAGCACGCGCAGGGCACCGGGACGCACGGTCGCGCGGAGGGGAAGAGCACCGATCGGCTCCCCGTCGGCGTGGGCGATCGGGGGCGGAGCGAGCGGGCTCACCCCGGGACCGACGTCGAGGAGGACGCTCCGCGCGTGCACGACGTGCACGGCGTCATGGTCGACGTGGGTACCCGCGTAGACGCGAGGGAAGATGCGCAGCAGCTCGCGCCGGCTGACGCGATCGGCCGTGACGACGTCGAGCAGACCGTCGGTGAGGTCGGCTCCGGGGGCGATGCGCATCCCGCCGCCGATCGCCGTGCCGTTCGCCACGCTGACGAGCGTGCCCGCCAGCTCCGAGCGCGCGCCGTCGACCTCGAGGGCGAACGTGTACCCGCGGAACCGGCGCAGCTCGCCGAGGACCGCCGCCGCGTAGCGCGCCCGGCCCCGCAGCCGGCGCATCCGGTTCGCCCGCTCGTTGACGGCGGCGTCGAAACCGGCCGAGAGCACGCCGACGTACCAGCGCCGCCCCGGGACGGTGGGCCGCTCGACCTCGACGGCGTCGATCGCCCGCGGCGCGTGGAGCGCCGCCAGCAGCACGCCGACGGCCGCCTCGACGTCGCCGACGGGGATCCGCAGCCCCCGCGCGGCGTCGTTCCCGCTCCCGGCCGGCACGATCCCGAGCGGCACGTGGGGGTCGTGGCCGAGCACGGCGTTCGCGCCGAGGTTCACCACGCCGTCACCGCCGACGACGATCAGGGCGTCGACGTCGCCCGACCCCACGGCGGACTCGGCGCGGTGGCGTGCCTCGGTGGGCGTGGCGCCGGACAGGTCGACCACGCTGTGCCCGCTCGCGGCGAGGAGCTCCTCGACGCCGCGTCCCGCGCGTCGGGCCTTCCCGCGGCCCGCGACGGGATTGACGAGAAGGCCGAGACGCTGCCCGGAGCGGCGCGGGCGGTCGTGCCCGCCGCGTGGGCTCACGCCTCTGCGGCCCCGGCCGCTCCCTCGTCCGAGGCCGGCGCCTCCGCCAGCTCGTCCTCCTCGGCCAGCCTGCGGTCTCGACGACGGTCGTGCAGGAGGCAGACGGTGAGTGCGATGCCGTAGAGCCCACAGATCGGCAGCGCCAGCAGGATCATGGAGATCGCGTCAGGCGTCGGCGTGGCGACGGCGGCGAAGGCGAAGATGCCCACCACAGCCCAGCGCCAGCCCTTGGCCCACGTCTGACCTCGCACGATCCCGATGAACGTCAGCAGAACCATGAGCAGGGGCATGATGAACGCAAGGCCGAACGCGATCATGAACTGCATGACGAACGTGATGTACGTCGACGCGTCGATGAGGTTCGCCGCGCCCTCGGGCGTGAACTCCGTCAGCAGGCGGACGGCGTTCGGCAGGACGCTCCAGGCGAGGAACGTGCCGCCGAGGAACAGCGGGACCGCTGCGCCGACGAACCCGAACGCGTAGCGCTTCTCCTTCGAGCGGAGCCCGGGCATGATGAACGCCCAGACCTGGTACAGCCACCACGGGCTCGACACGACGAGGCCGACGAAGAGCGAGACCTTGATCTTGATGTCGATCGCGGAGGCGACCCCGACGAAGTTCAGCTGGGCGTCGAGTCCTGCCTCCGCCTGCGCGACGATCGGCGCCTGGATGGCGTCGAAGACGTACGGGTAGAGGACCCAGCCGACGACCATCCCGACCGCGAGGCCGGCTGTGATGAGCAGAAACCGGCGCCGGAGCTCACGCAGGTGCGCACCCAGGGCCATCCGGCCCTCAGGGTTCGCCTTGCGCCCCCGGGATGCGACAGCGGCCACGCGGGGCTAGGCGGTGCGGTCGGAGGACCGCGGGTCGTACTGGGTCGTCGGCGAAGGCACGCCCGGGGCGTCGGTCGAGACCGGGGGCGGGGACGCCGGACGCGGTGCGACCTGCGGCGGGCTCGCCGGCGGGTTCGTGGCGGAGGCCTCCGGGTTGTCCGGGTCCTCGGCCGCCTCGGCGTTGGGGTCGGTGCCGTCCTCGCGGAGGTCCTTGACCTCCTCCTTCATGATCTTCATGGACTTGCCGACGTTGCGCGCGATGTTCGGAAGTCGGCTTGCCCCGAAGACGAGCAGGATGACGACCACCAGCACGAGGATGTGCCAGGGCTGGATTCTCATGGTGCGCTCTCTCCGCTTCGAGTTCCCGCAGGCGCGGTGTCGGGATCAGTGTATACGCCACCGGAGGGCGCGGGACGGCGTTCGTGGTTCAGCATCCCGATCCGGTTCCACCACCCGTACGCCCGGTCGGCGCGGATCGCGCGCCGCGTCGCTCGGGCGGCACGGATGTCGGCCCGCGCGGCGTGCAGCGCGTCGCGACGTTCGCTCGTCAGCATGATCTCGGCCTCGACGGGGAGCTGCGGGGCCGCCTCCTCGAGCGCCGCGAGGCGCCGTTCGAGCCGTTCCGCCAGCTCGCTGGCCCGTTCGAGCTCGGCCAGCAACGCCTTCCCGGACCGCCACAGCCGGAGCCCGACCAGCACCAGCGCGGCGAGCGCGGCGAGGACGAGCACCGTCCAGACGACGAACCAGAGCATCGTCGCAGCCTACTCAGCCGGGTCGGGCGATCCCGACGGTACAGCGGCTCCGTGGCTCTCGTACGCCTCGAGGGCGGCCCGGGCACGGCCCGCGATGCTGCGCGCCACGTCCGGCGGCGACACCCGGCGGACGTCCTCGCCGAGACCCAGCACGAGCCCGGCCAGCCATGCCGGATCGGCGACGCGCAGGGACACGCGGATCCAGCCGTCGCCCAGGTCGGTGACGTCGCCACCGAACCGCTCGCCCACCCAGCGGCTGCGTGCCGTGAGCTCGAGCACGACGGTCGTGTCGGTCGGCGACGGCGACGGCTCGACCCCATGCTCCTCGCCCACCTCGGGGTGGGCGGCGACGGGCTCGTCAAGCACGTCGGCGGCGAGCACGCGGTCGAGCCGGAAGTGCCGTACGTCGCCGGCCCGGTGACACCACGCACGCAGGAACCACCGGTCGCCGTCGCTGACGATCTGGAGCGGGTCGACGTCCCGCTCGCTGACCGCGTCCGACGCCGACACATAGCGCAGGTGCACACGCCGGCCGTCCACGAGAGCGCCCCGCAGCACGCGCAGCGTGTCCTGCACGCCGGCGTACCCGTTCGGGGTCCCGAGCCGGACGTCGATCGCGTCGGCGGCCGAGGCCGCCTCCCCTGCGGCGGACGTGAGCTTCTCCAGGGCGGACGCGACGACGTCGTCGCCGGCGAACCCCGGCACGCGGGCCAGTGCGCGCAACGCGACCAGCAGGGCGACGGCCTCGGTCGGCCCCAGCCGCAGCGGCCGGTCCATGCCACGCGACTCGGTGAGCGTCAGCAGGTTCTGCTCGTACGAGTCGACGGCGAAGTCGATGAGGTCGTCGGGCAGGTAGCCGGGTGTGCCGGAGACCCACAGCGTGTCGACGTCGCTGAGCACCTGCGCCTCGCTCACGCCGAAGTGGTCAGCCACCTGGGCGACCGGCACGCCGGGGTTGTCCTCGACGTACGTGATGAGCGCCAGGAGCCGCGTGAGCCGGTCCGTCGCCGTCTCAGCCATCGTGACCCTCCCCCAGCGCGGCGGCGGAGGCGAGCCGGTGCAGGACGGCGTCGCGCAGCTCGAGCGGCTCGAGGACCACGACGGCGTCGGTGAACGCGGCGATCTCCTGGGCCAGCTCCTCGGCGTCAGGCATGGGGATCTCGACGACGTCGCGGTCGCCGCCGGCGACGACCGGCCCGATGGCGCGGGCTCGCAGCGCGGCGGCTCGCTCGGGCCGCAGCGCGAGCCGCGCCGTCCCCGCCGCCCGACGCGCGGGCGCCGACTCACCCAGGCCCGCGGGGATCTCGACGACGCCGGCCCGCCCGCTGCGCCGCACGGGTCCGGTGATGCGGGAGAGGCGGAACATCCGCTCCGCGCCGCGGCCACGGTCGAACGCACGGAGGTACCAGGCGTGGTCCTGGGCCACGAGGCGCCACGGCTCGACCTCGCGCCGCTCCTCCCGGCCCGTGCCGGCCGCACGGTACGGGAACGTCACGGCGGACCGCTGCTCGATCGCCTCCAGGAGGGGCGAGAACGCCGTCTCGGGCGGCCGTACGCGCAGAGCGAGGCCGGTCAGGTCCGTCGCGGCGGTCGGCGCCACGGCGCGCAGCTTCGTGAGCCCGCGCTGGGCGACGGCGGCGAACTGGGCGTCCTGCCAGACCTGCGTCGCGAGCGAGAGCAGGCCGATCTCGGCCGGCGTCAGGTCCAGCGGCGGAAGCTCGTACCCGGCGAGGTCGATGCGGTAGCCGACGTCGTCCGCGTGCGCGTCGTCCGTCTGCGTGACGAGCGGGATCCCGAGATCGCGCAGTGCGCTCTTGTCCCTGTCGAACATGCGCTCGAACGCCTCGTCGGACGCGGCCTCGCCGTACCCGTGCACGACGCGCCGGATCTGCGACTTCGTCATGCGGTGCGTGGTGTGGGCGAGCGCGATGACGAGGTCGAGCAGACGCTCGGCTGGGTCGACCCGGGTAGCCATCGTGCCCAGGCTAGCGTTGGCGACGTGATCATCTGGCGCGACGGCACCGTCCGCACCCTCGGCCGCGCGTGGTCGGGGGCTCAGGAGCTCGAGGTCGAGCTGTCCGGCTCCGCGCCCGGCGGCGCTGTCGACGACGAGAGCGCCGCCGGCGTCCTCCCGGCCGGCACGCTCGTGCGCGCGCTGGCCTACCCCCAGCTCGTGGGCGAGGTGCGGACCGGCGACCGGGTCACCCTGACGGCGTCGGCGCTGGCCCGCGGGCTCGGCACCGGTGGGTACGCCCTCGTCGCGGCCGTGCCGGACCGGCTCCCGGCAGATCCGCACGTCGGCCCGGGGCACCTCGTCAAGGCCAGGTACACGCCCACGCAGCCGCTGGTGCTCGGCGTCGACGAGCAGGAGTCCGCCGCGCACGAGATGCTCCGCGACGCCGACGACCTCGGCGGCCTGCCCGTCGTCGTCGCCGATCTGCACTCGGCCCTCCCCGCGATCGTGGCGGGGGCTCGGGCCGAGGCGGCGCTCGTGGGGGCGCCGCCGCCGCGCGTCGCCTACGTGATGACCGACGGCGGCGCGCTGCCCGCGTGGTTCTCTCGGACGGTGGCCGAGCTCCGGGACGCGGGCTGGCTGGAGGCCACGATCACCGTGGGGCAGGCGTTCGGCGGGGACCTCGAGGCCGTGACGACGCACACGGGTCTGCTCGCCGCGCGGCACGTGGCCGGAGCGGACCTCGTGGTGGTGGCGCAGGGTCCGGGGAACCTCGGCACCGGCACGCGGTGGGGCTTCTCCGGGGTGGCGGCGGGCGAGGCCCTCAACGCCGCAGCGGTGCTGGGCGGGCGCGGGATCGCGTCGCTGCGCGTCTCCGGCGCCGATCCCCGGGAGCGCCACCTCGGGGTCTCCCACCACTCCCTCACGGCGTACGGACGAGTCGCGCTCGCCCCGGCGGACGTCGTCGTGCCCCTGCTCGACGCGCCGCTCGGCGCTCGCGTCGCGGAGCAGGCGGCCGACCTCGTCGCCCCGGGCGGGCGCCACCGCCTCGTCCGCGCGGCGTGCGCCGACCTCCTCCCGGCGCTGCGCGAGGCACCCGTCCGGCTCTCCACGATGGGCCGGGGGCTCGACGACGACGCCGCGCCGTTCCTCGCGGCGGCCGCCGCCGGGCGGTGGGCTGTCCGGCTGCTCGCGCCCGCCACCGGGAGCGTGTGGCACCTGGCGCTCGCCGACGACTGGGACGCGGCGCAGGCGCGCGGCACCTACGACGTCCCCACGCGCGGCGCGCGGTTCGACGACGTCGGATTCGTGCACTGCTCGCACGCCGACCAGGTCGACGGCATCGCGCGCGCGTTCTATGCGGACGCCGACGACCTCGTGCTGCTCGAGGTCGACGCCGACGCGCTCGCCGCCCGCGCCGCCGTCGTCGTCGAACCCGGCGACCCCGCGGATCCGACGAGCGAGCGCTACCCGCACGTCTACGCGCCGGTGCCGCTCGACGTCGTCACGCCGCGGCCGTGGCGCGGCTCGTTCACGGCGACGACCGCCGGCTGAGGCTGCCACGAACCTCTCGCGGAGGGGCCACGAACCTCTCGCGGAGGGTCAGTCCGGTGGGCGCGGTTCGTGACGCGCGACGAGCGCCGCGAGCCGGCGCGACTCGGCGAGACCGCGTGCGCCGTCGGCGCCCTGGATCGCCATCACGGCGAGCGTCTCGCCGTCGTCGAGGTCGAGCTGCGCCCAGGCGCGGCCGCCGCCGAACCGGACCGACACGATCTCGGTCCAGGACACGCGGCGCGTGAGGAACAGGTTGCGCACGGTGAGCCCCTCGTCGTCGGGCACCGCCCGCACCATCGCCTGGCGCACCAGGATCGCCCCGAGGAGCGCGGCAAACACCACGAACCCCGCGCGGTCGGCGGTCGTCACCGCCTGCGCCGCCGTCGACGGCAGGAACGCGACCAGCGCGAGGCACGCGGCGGCGACGACGACGAGCAGCACCGCCGCCACGATCCGCGCCGTCCGCGGCGCGAACGGCGCGTACAGGTCTCCTCTGGCGTCCATCGGTCCGTCCGGGCGCTACAGCCGCGTCGCGTGGATGGTCGTGACGAGGATGGCGCGCGCGCCGACGTCGTAGAGGTCGTCCATGACCCGATGAGTCTGCGAGCGGCGCACCATCGCGCGGACAGCGACCCAGCCGCGGTCGTGCAGCGGCGACACCGTCGGCGACTCGAGGCCGGGGGTGATCCGGATGGCGCGCTCCACCCGCTCCACCGGGACGTCGTAGTCCATGAGGACGTACTCGCGCGCCGTGATGACCCCTTGGAGCCTCCGGTCGAGGATGTCCAGCCCCGGGCGCGGCTCGCCCGACGGGCGGATGAGCACGGCCTCGGAGACGAGGATCGGCTCGCCGAACGTCGCCAGGCCGGCGGCGCGCAACGTGGTCCCGGTCTCGACGACGTCGGCCACGGCGTCGGCCACCCCCAGCCGGACGGTGGACTCGATCGCGCCGTCGAGGCGCACCACCTCAGCGCTGACACCGTGCCGCTCCAGGTAGCCGGACACGAGCACCGGGTACGACGTCGCGATCCGCCGGCCGGCGAGCTCGGGCACGGACGTGATGTCGTCCGGCGGGGCCGCGAAGTGGAACGTCGACCGGGCGAAGCCCAGCCGGCGGTGCTCGACCGCCTCGACCCCGGAGTCGATGAGCAGGTCACGCCCCGTGATGCCGGCGTCGACGGTGCCGGAGCCGACGTAGACGGCGATGTCCCGCGGGCGCAGGAAGAAGAACTCGACGTCGTTCTCCGGGTCGGGCAGCACCAGCTCGCGGGAGTCGCGACGCTGGCGGTAGCCGGCCTCAGCGAGCATCTCGGCGGCGGGTTCGGACAGGGATCCCTTGTTCGGGACGGCGATGCGGAGCACGGGTGGCCTTCTCTTCGGGTGGCGGCGTGACGACGGCTGAGGGTGGGCCTCAGAGATGTCGGTACACGGCCTGCAGGTCGATCCCGCGCGCGATCATCAGCACCTGCGCGTGGTACAGCAGCTGCGAGATCTCCTCGGCCGTGGCCTCGTCGCTCTCGTGCTCGGCCGCCATCCACGCCTCGGCGGCCTCCTCGAGCACCTTCTTGCCGATCGCGTGCACGCCGGCGTCGAGCTCCGCGACGGTGCGCGAGCCGGCGGGGCGGGTGCGCGCCTTCTCGGTCAGCTCCGCGTACAGCTCGTCGAACGTCTTCACGCGGGTCAGCGTAACGACTCGCTGCCGCGCCCCCGCTCGGCGTCTCAGGGCAGCAGGTCGTTCGTGACGGCGTCCGCCACGTCGACCTCGCCCTCGAGGAGGTCGCGACTCGCCATGAACTCGACCATCGCGGTCCACGTCTCGAGGTCGGCGCGGCCGCTCGCGTCGCCGTACAGCGGGATCGTGGCCTCGAGCGTGGCCAGCGCGTCCTCCTGGGCGGACGCCGTCATCCCGGGGATGTGCTCGGCGGAGAGCTCGACGGCGGCCTCGGGATCCGCGACGACGTCGGCCAGTCCGCGGAGCGTGGCGTCGAGGAACGCGCGCACGGCGTCCGGGCGCTCGGCCACGACGTCGTCGCGGGCGCCGAGCCCGATGCCGACCAGCGGGACGTCGCCGAGCGGGATCGTCCGGATGGCGACACCGGAACGCTCCAGCTGGACGGCGTCGTTGTTGACGTAGCCCATGACGCCGTCGACGGCGCCGGTGGTGAGGGCCGCCTGCTGCGTGTAGCCGATGAACTCCACCTGGACGTCGTCCTGCGCGAGCCCGGCCGCGTCCAGCAGGGCGAGGAGGCCGAAGTACGTCTCGCCGTACGGCCCGGGGGTGCCGACGACGGCGCCCGCCAGGTCGTCCGGTCCGGTCACCGGGGCGTCGTCCGCGACGAGGAGCGCGACCGGGTAGGTCTGGTACAGCGTCGCCACCGACACGGCCTCGACCCCCTGGGACCGCGCCTGGAGGATCTCGTCGCCGCCCGCGACGACGAGGTCCTCCTCCCCCGCCTCGAGCGCACCGAAGAGCGACTCCGACGGGCCGTGGTGGCGCAGCTCCACGTCGAGCCCGGCCTCGTCGTAGTAGCCGTTCTCGGCGGCGACGTAGAACGGCGCGAACTGCACGTTCGGGGTGTAGGTCAGGCCGATGGTCAGGGCGCCGAGGTCGGGTGCGGCGGACGACGGCGTGCCCTCCTCCCCCGGCGCCGTCGAGCCGCAGGCCGCCAGCACGAGGGGCACGGCGACCACGGCTGCGCCGAGAGCCGAGCGGAGCGGGCGGGACGTGAGGGAGCGGGTCATGAGGTGATCTCCAGTCGGTGCTCGAGCAGGCGGACGAGGCCGTACAGGCTCATGGCGAGCGCGCACAGCACGAGGAGGGTGGCGAACATCCCGGACGCGTCGGAGCGGTCGCGCTGGGTGGTCAGGAGGAGGCCGAGGCCGGTGCGGCCGCCGATGACGAACTCGCCGACCACCGCCCCCGTGACCGACAGCGTGACGCCGTTGCGCACGCCGGCGAGGATGCTCGGCAGCGCGAGCGGGAACTCGATCCACCGCACGAGCGACCAGCGGCCGGCGCCGTCGACCCGGGCGGCGGCGACGACGTCCCTGTCGAGCGTGCGCAGGCCGAGCAGCGTGGCGATGACGATCGGGAAGAACACGAGGAGCGCGCACAGCACGGCGATCGGTCGCAGCCCGTACCCGATCCACAGGACGAGGAGCGGCGCGAGCGCGACCGCCGGGATGGCCTGCGACGCCGCCACGTACGGCTCCAGCGCGGCGGCCGCGAGCCGGGAGTGACCGATCAGCCACGCGAGGGGCAGCGCACAGACGAACGCCAGGGCCGCGCCGATCAGCGCCTCGCCCGCCGTCACCCCGACGGCGGGAAGCAGGTCACCGGTGGCGGCCAGCTCACCGAGGCTCCGCAGGACGTCAGCGGGCGACGGGAGCAGGGCCGCACTGACGGCGCCGGACGCCGTCACGGCCCACCAGACGGCCACGACCGCGACGCCCAGGGCGATCGCGGGCCACGGCCCGAGCACGCGCCGAGCCCGCACGACGCGAGCCGTCGCCGGGTCTGGGGCGTTGGTGTCCGTCACGTCGTCCTCTCCGGGTCGCAAGTACGCGACCCGGGGGACGACGGGCGCGGGTGCGCGCCGTCGTCGGCAGGACGACGGCGTCGCCCCACCTCGTGCTTCCTCCCATCCGGACTTTCACCGTCGGTCCTGGAGTTCCACCAGGTCAACCGCTCGGCCCAAGGGCCTCACGGGTCGCGGACTGTCACCGCCGGTTCGGAATTACACCGACCCCGGAGCACGTACGTGTTCGCGTCGAGGATACCCGGCGGGTGGTCAGTCGTGAAACGCGCCGTCCGCGAGGTCCCGCAACGTGGACACCTCCGCCGCGGCGTCCTCGGCCGCGTACACGGCCGACCCCGCGACGAAGACGTTCGCACCGGCGTTGGCCGCCTGCTCGATCGTGGAGCGGGAGACGCCGCCGTCGACCTGGACCCACACGTCGAGGCCGGCGGCGGCGACGGCGTCCCGTGTGCGCCGGATCTTCGGCAGCATCGAGGTGAGGAACGGCTGCCCGCCGAAGCCCGGCTCCACGGTCATCACGAGGACCATGTCCACCTCGGCGAGCAGGTCCACGTACGGCTCGATCGGCGTCGCGGGCCGCAGCGCGAGACCCGCGCGTGCTCCCTGGGACCGGATCTCCCGCGCCAGCCGCACGGGTGCGGCCGCCGCCTCGGCGTGGAACGTCACCGAGCCGGCCCCGGCCTCGGCGTACGCGGGCGCCCACCGGTCCGGGTCGGTGATCATGAGGTGCGCGTCGACCGGGACGGGGCTCGCGCGGACGATCGACTCCACCACGGGCAGCCCCAGCGTGAGGTTGGGGACGAAGTGGTTGTCCATGACGTCGACGTGCGCGTAGTCCGCACCGGCGATCTTCGCGAGCTCGCCTCGCAGGTCCGAGAAGTCGGAGTTGAGGATGCTCGGAGTGATGAGGATGCCCACCCGCGTGAGCCTAGGGCGACGCGGCCCGCCGGGCGAACGAACGTGCGGGCGCGCCGCGCTCAGCCGGTGCGACGCAGCAGCGCCAGGAACATCGCGTCGGTGCCGTGCCGGTGGGGCCACAGCTGCGCGTACGGGCCGGCGCCGAGGTGCATCGACTCCTGGGACACGCCGTCGAGCACCGCCGCCGCGTCGAGCAGCTCCAGCCCCCCGACGCGGCGCATCACGTCGTCGACCACCACGCGGGTCTCCGCGAGGTGCGGCGAGCACGTGACGTAGGCGACGACGCCGCCGGGTCGGACGGCGCCGACGGCCGACGTCAGCAGGTCCCTCTGCAGCGGTCCCAACGACGCCAGGTCGGCCGGACTCCTCCGCCAGCGCGCCTCCGGCCGGCGCCGCAGCGCGCCGAGCCCGGTGCACGGCGCGTCGACGAGCACGCGGTCGAACGCACCCGGGCGCTCCGTCCCGAGCTCGCGCCCGTCGAGCGCGCGGACCTCGACGAGCCCGGGCGGGAGCGCCCGCACGGCCCGCCGCACGAGGTCGGCCCGGTGCGGGACGACCTCGGCCGCGAGCAGGCGGCCCCCCTCACCCCGCTCCGCCAGGAGCGAGGAGAGGAGCGCCGTCTTGCCGCCCGGGCCGGCGCACAGGTCCAGCCAGGCGTCGTCTGGGCCGTCCACCGGGGCGGCCGCCAGCGCGAGGGCGACGAGCTGGCTGCCCTCGTCCTGGACCGCCGCCCGGCCGGTCCGCACCGCCTCGATCGAGGCGGGGTCGCCGGCGCCGAGGACGGCGGCGGTCCGCGCCCACCGTGCGGGCGTGGCGCCGGGCAGGTCGCGGATGCCGGCCAGGCCGGGGCGCGCGACGAGCGTCACGGCCGGGGCCGCGTTGTCCGCCTCCAGGAGCGCGAGCAGCTCCTCCCCCGCATCGCCGACGACCGCGCCGTCGTCGAGCGCCAGCGCCTCGCGGAACGCCCGGACCACCCACTCCGGGTGGCTGAGCCTCCGCGTGAGCAGCGCGGTCGGATCGGTCGTGCGCTCCGCCAGCCGGCGGTCCCACTCCTCCGGCTCGGCGCGGCCGATCGCCCGCAGCACGGCGTTGGCGTACGACGACGCCCCCGCGCCGACCACCTCCCGCGCGAGCGTCACGGTCTCGGAGACCGCGGCGTGCGCGGCCACGCGCATCCCGAGGAGCTGGTGGGCTCCGAGCCGCAGCACGTCGAGCAGCGGCGGGTCGAGCTCCTGCGGCGGCCGGGTGCTCGCGATCGCCAGGATCGCGTCGTACCGGCCCCGCATCCGCAGCGTGCCGTAGGCGAGCTCGGTCGCGAAGGCCGCGTCGCGGCCGCTCAGCCCCCGCTCGGCGAGCAGGGCGGGCAGCACGAGGTTCGCGTAGGCGTCGTCGCGCTCGACGGCGCGCAGCACGTCGAACGCTGCCCGACGCGCGGCGTCCGCGGTGCGGCGGGGCTGTGGACGGCGCCCGCGGGAACGGTCGACCCCGTGCCGGTCAGCCATCGTCGGCCCCGAACGTGGCGTCCCCTGCGAGCCGCGCCCCACGGGCCCACGACGCGGCGTCCATCCACCCCTTCCCGGCCGGCGCGAGACGCCCGAGCTCGACCGGCGCCGAGCCCGTGCCCACGAGCACCCGCTGGCGCTCGACGGCGATCCGGCCGGCGGGGAGCGGCGGCGCGTCCACGGGGTCGAGCGGCCCGACCTTCACGCGCGCCCCGTCGAGCGTCGTCCACGCGCCGGGCGCGGGAGTGCACGCACGGACCTGCCGGTCGACGGCGAGGGCCGGGTCCGCCCAGCGCACGCGCGCCTGCTCGACGCTCAGGCGCGGGGCGAGAGTGACGCCGTCGTCCGGCTGGGCCTGCGGCCGCGCCGTGCCGTCCGCGACGGCGTCGAGCGTGTCGAGCACGAGGCGCGGACCGGCGTCGGCGAGCCGGGCGAGCAGGTCCCCGCTCGTGTCCCGGGGGCGGACCCGCTCGGTGAGCACGCCGTACACCGGGCCCTCGTCCAGGCCGGCGGTGATGCGGAACGTCGTCGCGCCCGTGACCTCGTCACCGTGCCAGACGGCGTGCTGCACCGGCGCCGCACCGCGCCAGGCCGGCAGCACGGAGAAGTGGAGGTTGATCCAGCCGTGCCGCGGGATCGCGAGCAGGTCCTCGGGCAGCAGCGCTCCGTACGCGACGACGACGGCGACGTCGAGGTCGAGCGCGCGCAGCTCCTCGGCGACGTCCGTGGCGCGCACGGACCTGGGCTCGAGCACGGGGACACCGAGCTCGGCCGCCGTCGCGGCGACCGGGCTCGGCTCGTCGTGCCCGCGCCGGGACCGGCGTGCCGGCGGGCGCGTCAAGGCGGCCACGACGTGGTGCCGCGAGCCCACGAGCGCGCGCAGCGTCGGGATCGCGACGTCGGGTGTGCCGGCGAAGAGGACGCGCAGCGCGTCGCCCCGTCCGGGCTCGGGTGCGAGCGGGGCAGCAGTCACACGGGACAGTCTAGGAAGCCGCCACCGGTACGCCGACCGCCCGCAGGTCGCGCCGCAGCGTCGCCGCATCCGTGAAGAGCAGGCCGTGCAGCCCGCTCGCGCGCGCGGCGGCCACGTTCGCCGGGGAGTCGTCGGTGAACGCCGTGCGCTCCGGCACGAGCCCGAACCGCCGCACGAGCTCGTCGAAGATCGCAGGGTCGGGCTTCGCCACGCCGACCTCGCCCGAGACCAGGATGCCCTCGAGCTCGGCCAGGACGGGCGCCGCTGCCGGCGCGTGGTGGAACGTCTCCGCCGACCAGTTCGTCAGCCCGAGGACGCGGATCCCTGTCGCCTTGACCTCGCGGACCACGTCGGACGTGCCCGGGACGAGGCCGGTGAGGGTCCGCGGGAAGTTGTCGACGTACGCCTCCACCCAGCCGGCGCGGTGCGGGAACCGCGCCGTCACGTCGGCTGCCGCCTCCGCCCACGGCGCCCCCGCATCGCGGGCGTGGTTGAGCGCGGTGAAGTCCACCTCGGCGAAGAACTCCTCGATCTCGGCGGGTGAGCCGAGATCGGCGAATGCCGGCACGGGATCCCAGTGGACGACGACGTTGCCGAGGTCGAAGACGACGGCGTCGATGGACCCGGGCTCAGGCGCAAGTGTCATGCGTCCACCCTCACACGAGCCAGCGCGGGTCGGCCTGCACCCGCACGGCCCCGGCGCGCTTGTGGGCGCTGCGCACCCCGAGCGCCGCGCGCACGGCGCGGGTCAGAGCCAGCCCGTCCTCGAGGGGCGCCCGCGCGAGGGCGCGAACCTCGTCGTCGTCCCCGCCGGTCGGCACCGGGCCGAGCACGTCGGCCGACGGCGGCAGGTGTGCCTCGCGCAGCACGTCGGCGACGGCCGGTGCCGGACCCGAGATCGCGACGAGGCGTGCGGCGGGTGGGAAGGCGAGCTCGCGGCGCTCCTCGAGCTCACGCTCGGCGAACGTCGCCGGGTCCCACCGCACCAGGGTCTGCGCGAGCGCCGCGGGCGGCCCGCCGAGCAGCATCACGCGACCGCCGTCGTCGGCGGACCGGACGAGCGCGGCGGCAGCGAACCAGCGACGCAGCGCCTCCTCCCCGGCGTCGAGGGCGGGCAGCGCCGTCGTCGCCGCGGCGTCCAGCAGGAGCGCGCCCGCATACCCGTGCTCGGCCTCCGGCTCCGCTCCCGGCGTGGCGATCACGAGCCGCGGCTTCGCGTCGACGGCGTCCGTCACCCCGGCCGCCTGGCCGCTGACGACGACCGGCACCTGCGGGAAGGCGCGCCCCAGCTCCTCCGCCGTCCGGTCCGAACCGATGCGGACGGCGCGGAGCCGGGTCTGAGAGCACGCGGGGCACCGCCAGTCCGCCTGGACCCGCCCACAGACCCCGCACGACGGCGGGCCGCTGCGGACCAGGCGCAGGGGTCCGGCGCACGCCTGGCACCGGGCGGCAGCGCGGCACGTCGCGCAGACCAGCGCCGGCACGTAGCCGGCGCGCGGGACCTGGACGAGCACGGGTCCGGCGTCGAGGGTCTCGCGCACCAGCCGCCACGCGGGGGTCGGGATCCGCGCGAGCGCACCGGGACCCTCGCGCGCCAGGTCGGCCTCGCCCGGTGCCTCGACGCGCGGCACGCGGCGGCGCACCGTCGCGCGGTCCGCCCGCAGCTCGACGGCCCACCCGGTGGACAGGCGATGCTGCGCCCAGGTGCTGCGCCCGAACGATGCGATGAGCATGCCCGCGCTCTCGGCGTCGGCGCGCATCGCGAGCACCTCGGCCGCGTGCGGGTACGGAGCGCGCTGCTCGATCAGGAGGTCGTCGCCGTCGTCCCACACGGCCAGCAGGCCGAGGTCGGCCACCGGGGCCCACGCCGCCGAGCGGGTGCCGACCACGACCCGGCACTCGCCGAGGAGCACCCGCAGGTACGCCCGGTACCGCGCGGCCGGCCCGGTGCTCGCGAGCAGCCTCGCCACCGGTTCCGCGAGGCGGGCCTCGAGGGCGTCAGCGAGCCGGCCAGCCTCCCGGGCATCGCCGGCGACCACGATCGCGCCCCGACCCGAGGCGCGGGTCGCCGCGACGGCGGCAGCGATCCCGGCGCGGGCTCGATCCGGTCCTCCCGGAACCGACCAGGCCGCCCGTGGAGCCTCGCCCGCGCCGAGCCGGCGGAGAAGGGCGCGGCCGCCGACGGTCCCGGCCCACGCCTCGACGTCGTCGTCAGTCGCGCGCGGTGCCCCCGCGGCAGCGTCGGGGACCGCCGTGCCCCCGAGGACCGACTGCTCCGTGCGCGCGTGCCGCGACGGGACCGCGAAGCGCAGCACGTCGGTGAGCGTGCCGGCGTACCGGTCAGCGACGTCGCGTGCGAGCGCGAGCACCGCGGGCGTGAGCACCGGCACCGCCGACGTCACCCGCCGGATCGGTGCCAGCCTGCGGCCGTTGCCCGCGCCGTCACCGCCGGCCTCCGCGGCTGCGGACCCGTCGGCGACGACCCACGCGTCCCGCTCCCGGCCCGCGAACGGCACCTTCACCCGCACGCCCGGGGCGACGTCGTCGGCCAGCTCCGCCGGCACCGTGTAGTCGAAGGGCCGGTCGAGGTGCGGCAGCGGGACGTCGACGACGACGGCCACCACGCGCTCGTCGGTCATGACCCCATCCTGACGTCTGGTGCCGACGCCGCGAGGGCGCCGTCCACAGCGCCCGTCAGACGGCGTCGAGCAAGGCCTGCGTGCGGTCGGTGCGCTCCCACGTGAGCTCGGGGAGCTCGCGGCCGAAGTGCCCGTAGTTCGACGTGAGCGAGTAGATCGGACGCAGCAGGTCGAGGTCGTGGATGATCGCCGCGGGCCGCAGGTCGAACACCGTGCGGATCGCCCGCGAGATGGCGTCGGCGCTCACGCCGTCGGCCTCGGTGCCGAACGTCTCCACGTAGACGCCGACGGGGTGCGCCCGCCCGATCGCGTACGCCACCTGCACCTCGCACCGGCGGGCGAGCCCGGCCGCCACGACGTTCTTGGCGACCCAGCGCATCGCGTACGCGCCGGAGCGGTCGACCTTCGAGGGGTCCTTCCCGGAGAACGCGCCGCCGCCGTGCCGGGCCATCCCGCCGTACGTGTCGACGATGATCTTCCGCCCCGTGAGCCCGGCGTCGCCCATGGGCCCACCGAGCGTGAACGCGCCCGTGGGGTTCACGAGCAGCTCGACGTCGCCCGTGTCGAGCCCGTCGGCTGCTCCCTCGAGCACCGGGGCGAGCACGTGGGTGCGCAGCGCCTCCTCCAGGTCGCGCTCCTCGAAGTCCGGGTCGTGCTGGGCGGAGAGCACCACCGTCTCGAGACGCACCGGGACGTCGCCGTCGTAGCCGATCGTGACCTGGGTCTTCCCGTCGGGCCGCAGGCCCTCGACGACGCGCTGCTTGCGCACGTGGGAGAGCCGCTCGGAGAGCCGGTGCGCGAGCGCGATCGGCGTCGGCATGAGGGTCGGCGTCTCGTCGGTGGCGTAGCCGAACATCAGGCCCTGGTCGCCGGCGCCCTGCGCGTCGTACGCGTCGTGCCCGGTGTCGTCGTGCCGCAGCTCCCACGACTTGTCGAGCCCCTGGGAGATCTCGGGCGACTGCTGACCGATCGACAGCGAGACCCCGCACGAGGCGCCGTCGAACCCCACGGTCGACGACGAGTAGCCGATGCCCAGGATCACGTCGCGCACGAGCCGCGGGATCTCGACGTACGCCGACGTCGTCACCTCGCCCGCCACGTGCACGAGACCTGTCGTCACGAGCGTCTCGATCGCGACGTGTGCGTCGGGATCGGCGTCGAGCATCGCGTCGAGGATCGTGTCGCTGATGAGGTCGCTCACCTTGTCCGGGTGACCCTCGGTCACGGACTCTGAGGTGAAGCTGCGAAGGCTGCGCGCGCCGGCGTCGGTGGGGCTCACGGCGCGAGCGTATCGCTCGCCGCCCCGCCCGTGGGAGCAGTCGCGCCGGTGTCCACGCCGGTGATCCGGGCGGCCACCAGGTCGACGAGACCGCGAGCCACGTCCGCCTTGCTCCCACCCGCGCGTCCGACCTCGTCACCCGCGGCGTCGAGGACGACGACGGCGTTCGGCACGTCCCCGAACCCCTGGTCGGTGCCGACGGCGTTCACGGCCAGCAGGTCGGCACCCTTGCGGCGGGCCTTGGCCCGGCCGTGGTCGAGGACGCTGCCGGCGTCGTCGCCGGTCTCGGCCGCGAAGCCGACGATCACCTGACCCGGGTGGCGCGCGGCGACCAGCCCCGCCAGCACGTCCGGGTTCGTGACGAGCTCGATCGTCGGGGGCGCGACACCGTCGGCCTTCTTCACCTTCGCGGGCGCGGTGGTGGAGGGCCGGAAGTCGGCGACGGCAGCGGACATGACGACGACGTCGGCGTCGCCCGCGGCGTCGCGCATCGCCTGCTCGAGCTCGAGAGCTGTGGTGACCGGCACGACGGCGACGCCGGGCGGGATGCCGATCTCGACGTTCGCGGCGACGAGCGTGACGTCGGCACCGCGCCGGGCCAGCTCGGCCGCCACGGCGACGCCCTGGCGCCCGGTGCCGCGGTTGCCGAGGAAGCGCACGGGGTCGACGGGCTCGCGGGTTCCGCCGGCGCTGACGACGGCGCGCACACCGGCGAGGTCGGTGGGGGTCAGCAGCGCGAGGGCGGCGGCGACGATCGCTTCCGGCTCGGGCAGTCGGCCCGGTCCGGAGTCGGCGCCGGCGAGGCGCCCGTCGTCGGGGTCCAGGACGGCGACGCCGCGCTCCCGGAGGGTGGCGACGTTGGCCCGCGTCGCGGCGTGGAGCCACATCTCGGTGTGCATCGCCGGGGCGACGAGCACCGGGCAGGTCACGGTGAGCAGGGTCGCCGTCAGCAGGTCGTCCGCGTGACCGTGCGCTGCGCGGGCGAGCAGGTCGGCGGTGGCCGGGGCGACGACGACGAGGTCGGCGGACCGCCCGAGGGCGACGTGCTCGACCTGGGCGGCTCCGGTGAACACGTCCGTGTGGACGGCGTGCCCGGCGAGCGACTCCCAGGTCGGGGCGCCGACGAAACGCAGGGCGGACGGGGTCGGCACGACGTGGACGTCGTGCCCGGCCTCGCTGAGGAGGCGCAGGACGGCGACAGCCTTGTAGGCGGCGATGCCGCCCCCGACGCCGAGCACGATCCGGCGACCCTGGCGCGCCACGGGTGGACTCAGTCCTCGGTGCTCTCGGTGGCCTCGACCGTGAGCAGGCCCTTGTTGATCTCGCGCATCGCGATGGAGAGGGGCTTCTCCTGGTTACGGGTCTCGACGAGCGGGCCGACGTACTCGAGCAGGCCCTCGTTCAGCTGCGCGTAGTACGCGTTGATCTGACGCGCGCGCTTCGCGGCGTAGATCACGAGCGCGTACTTCGAGTCGGCAGCGGTGAGCAGCTCGTCGATGGGCGGATCGGTGATGCCCTCGGGGGCAGCGACGGTTCCAGACATGGGACACCCTTCGGATCTGGGGTGGGATCAGGACGTAGTCTACCGGGCCGGGAGCCCCATGAGCGCGATCAGCGCATCGGCGGCACCATGCACGTCGTCGTTGACGATCACGTGGTCGAACTCGGGCTCCGCGGCGAGCTCCACGCGCGCCGTCGCGAGCCGCCGTTCGCGCTCCGCCTCGCCCTCGGTCCCGCGCCCGACGAGGCGCCGCACGAGCTCCTCCCAGCTCGGCGGGGCGAGGAACACGAACCGCGCCGTCGGCATGGTCTCCCGGACCTGCCGCGCACCCTGCAGGTCGATCTCGAGGAGCGACGGCACCCCGGCGGCGAGATGCACCTCGACGTCGCGGCGCGGGGTCCCGTACCGGTGCCGGCCGTGCACGACGGCCCACTCGAGGAGATCGCCCTGGGCGACCATCGTGTCGAACTCGTCCTCCGTGACGAAGTGGTAGTGGACGCCGTCGACCTCGCCGGGCCGAGCGGGCCGCGTGGTCGCCGAGACCGAGAGCCACACCTCGGGATAGCGCTCGCGGATGTCGGCGGAGACGGTGCCCTTGCCCACGGCGGTGGGTCCGGCGAGCACGGTGAGTCGGACGTCGCCCTGCGGGGGCTGAGGCGAGGCGGTAATCGGGCGTCCTTCCGGGTCGGCGCGCGACTCAGCCGAATCGTTCGACGAGAGCGGCCGCCTGGTGCGGCCCGAGACCACGGACCCGTCTGGACTCGGAGATCCCGACCTCGGACATGATCTGGCGCGCGGTCACCTTACCGACCCCCGGCAGGGACTCCAGCAGCGCGACGACCTTGAGCTTCCCGATCGCCTCGTTCGCCTTGCCGGCCTCGATCACCTCGGAGAGGGAGCCGCGGGAGTACTTGAGCCGGTTCTTGACCTCGGCGCGGACCGCCCTCGCCTCCGCCGCCTTCGCGAGGGCCGCGGCTCGCTGCTCGGGGGTCAGCTCAGGAAGTGCCACGGTCGTCTCCTCGGTCGTGCGCGGTGGGATGTACGGCAACCTAGCGATCCCCTGGGGGTGCGGCAATCCGCACCGGCCGCCCGGGGCGGGTCAGCCGGCGAGCCGGGCGCGCAGAGCGGCCAGCAGCGCGTCGTCGACGCCGAGGGCGCGCCGATACCCGTCGAACCCGCCGTGGACGGCGTCGACCTCCTCCCAGGCGGCGTGGAGGTAGCGCAGGCTCACCCGCCGGAGCGGCTGCAGGTAGGCAGGGTCGAGACCGTCCGCGGAGATCCCGATCCGGTGCTGGTCCGCTGCCCGGTTCGAGTAGAGGAAGTCGGCCTCGACGCGATCCGTCGGCACGCCCACGAGTCGCTGGGCCGTCGAGACGAGCAGCCCGGTGCGGTCCTTCCCAGCCGCGCAGTGCACGAGCACCGGGCCCGGCGACGTGGCGACGAGCTGGAGGGCGGTGCCGAGCGCCTCGGTCGAGGCGGGGTCCGTGACGATCGCTCGGTACGTGTCCTCCATGAACTGGGCGGCCCCCTGGCCCGGGTCGCCCTGCGTGAGCATCGCGCGCAGCGCCGCGAGGTAGCCGTCGCCCGACGGCGCACCGCCGTGGTGCTCCGCCGCAACCACGGCGCCCGGCACCTGCGCGCCGGCAGTGACCGGCAGCGCGTGCACGGTGACGTCGCCGCCGGCGGTGTCGACGCCGTCGCGCTCCACCTCGACCGGGCTGCGCAGGTCCACCACCGTCCGCACGCCGAGCTCGGCGAGCCGGGCACGCCCCGCGTCGGTGAGCTCGCTCAGCGTGGCCGACCGCCAGAGCACACCCGCCCGCGTTCCCGTGAGGGTCGCGGAGTCGCGGGCGTTCCAGCTGCCGGGCAGGTCGACGGCGACCTGGGACGTCGCGGGGATCGAGTCGGTCACGCCAGCCAACCTATGCGATGTCCCCGCTAGGCGGCGGTGACGTCCGCCAGCGCGCTGTCGGCCGCCGCGCGGAGCCCCGCCGCGTCGGGCCCGGCGGCGAGCACCTCGCGGGAGGTCGACGGCAGCACGGCGCCCCACGCGTCGCCGAACAGGGCGCGCAGCTGCGCTCCGCGGGCGCCCTGGGCGCCGTAGCCAGGGGCGAGGAGCGGACCCCGGACGTCGGCGAGGTCGACGTCGTCCGGGAGGTCGGGGACCGTCGCCCCGACGACGAGGCCGACGCTGCCGAGCGGGGCGCCGTCGGCCACCTCGGCAGCGTTGAGCCGGGCAGCGGCCCGGGCCATGGACGCCGCCACGGTGGTGCCGTCGGCCTGGGCACGCTGCACGGTTCCCCCCTCCGGGTTGGAGGTGAGCGCGAGGACGAAGACCCCGCGTCCGCTCTCGAGCGCCGTCTCGACCGCCGGGGCGAGCGAGGCGAACCCCAGGTACGGCGAGATGGTCACGGCGTCGCCCGCGAGCGGCGAGCCGTCGGCGAGGTACGCGTCGGCGTAGGCCCGCATCGTCGAGTCGATGTCGCCGCGCTTGGCGTCCACGAGCGTGAGGGTGTCGGCCGCGCGAGCCGCGGCGATCGTCTCCTCGAGCGCCGCGACACCGGCGGAGCCGTGCCGCTCGTAGAACGCGGACTGCGGCTTGAACACGGCCACCCGCCCGCCGAGCGCCTCCACGACACGCAGCGAGAACTCCCGCACGCCCGCGGCGTCGTCGGCGAGGCCCCAGGCGCGCAGCAGCGGTGGGTGCGGGTCGATCCCCACGCACAGGCGGCCGCGTGCGTCGATCGCCGCGTGCAGACGCTCGCCGAACGGCTTCCGTCGTGTCATGCGTGGACTCCTTCGGTCTCCCGGGCCGCGCGGGCGGCGTCGTGCTCCTGGAGGGAGGCGACGGCGAAGGGTCCCCGCCGGATCGCCTCGATGCCGAGCACCGCCGCAGCGAACTGCTGCGTGGTGGTGACGATGGGCTTGTCGGCGGCCGTCGTGGCGGTGCGGATGTCGTAGCCGTCCGCGCGCGCCCCCTGCCCGTTGGGCGTGTTGACCACCATGTCGATCTCACCGGCGGTGATGAGGTCCACGACCGTCAGCTCGCCGTCCGGTCCCCTGCCGTCGGACGCCTTGCGCACGACGCGCGAGTCGATCCCGTACCGGCGGAGCACGTCGGCCGTGCCGGTGGTCGCGAGGATCTCGAACCCGAGCTCGACCAGCCGCGCGACCGGGAACACGATCGAGCGCTTGTCGCGGTCCGCGACCGAGACGAAGACGCGGCCGGACGTCGGCAGGCCGCCGTACGCGGCGGCCTGGGACTTCGCGAACGCGGCCGGCACGTCGACGTCGTACCCCATGACCTCGCCCGTCGACCGCATCTCCGGGCCGAGGACCGTGTCCACGACCGTCCCGGCGCGGGTGCGGAACCGCTTGAACGGCAGGACCGCTTCCTTGACGGCCACCGGCGACGACGGGTGGGCGTACGTCCCGTCGACGGCGGGGAGGTGTCCCGAGGCGCGCAGGTCGGCGATCGTCGCCCCCGCCATGAGCAGCGACGCGGCCTTGGCGAGCGGCACCCCCGTGGCCTTGGCGACGAACGGCACGGTGCGCGACGCCCGCGGGTTCGCCTCGAGGACGTAGAGGACGTCGGACGAGAGCGCGAACTGGACGTTGAGCAGGCCCCGGACGCCGACGCCGCGCGCGATGGCCTCGGTCGACGTGCGGATGCGCTCGATCTCGCGGCGCGAGAGCGTCACCGGCGGGAGGACGCACGCCGAGTCGCCGGAGTGGATCCCGGCTTCCTCGATGTGCTCCATGACGCCGCCGAGGAACAGCTCGTGACCGTCGTACAGCGCGTCGACGTCGATCTCGATCGCCTCGTCGAGGAACCGGTCGATGAGCACGGGCGACGCGAACACCGGGGCGTCCGCCGGCCCGTCCGTCGGGGTGGCGCGCCGGACGTAGTCGGTGAGCTGCTCGACGTCGTAGACGATCTCCATCCCACGCCCGCCGAGCACGTACGACGGCCGCACGAGGACCGGGTAGCCGATGCGGTCGGCGACGGCGCGTGCCTGCGCGAGCGAGGTGGCGGTGCCGAACGCCGGCGCGGGCAGCCCCGCCGCGACGAGGACCTCTCCGAAGACCCCGCGGTCCTCCGCGGCGTCGATCGCCTCCGGTGGCGTGCCCCAGATCGGCAGGCCGGCGTCGGCGAGGCGCGTGGCGAGCGACAGCGGGGTCTGGCCGCCGAGCTGGACGATGATGCCGGCCACCGGGCCCACCGCGAGCTCGGCGTGGTAGACCTCGAGCACGTCCTCGAACGTCAGCGGCTCGAAGTACAGCCGGTCCGCCGTGTCGTAGTCGGTGGAGACGGTCTCGGGGTTGCAGTTGACCATGACCGTCTCGTACTCGCCCTTGAGCGCGAGGGCGGCGTGCACGCACGAGTAGTCGAACTCGATGCCCTGCCCGATGCGGTTCGGTCCCGAGCCCAGGATGAGGACGGCGGGACGGTCCCGCGGCTGCACCTCCGTCTCGGCGTCGTAGCTCGAGTAGTGGTACGGCGTGCGTGCCTCGAACTCCGCGGCGCACGTGTCGACGGTCTTGTACACCGGGCGCAGGCCGTACGCGTGCCGGATCTCCCGGACCGTGGCCTCGCCCAGGTCGCGGATCTCGGCGACCTGCGCGTCGGAGAAGCCGTGCCGCTTCGCCAGGGCCAGCACGCCGGCGTCGAGCGCGTCGACGGCAGCGAGCCGGCCCGCGACCTCCTCGAGGAGGAACAGCTGGTCGAGGAACCACGGGTCGATCGCCGTGGCCTCGAACAGCTCCTCGAGCGTCGCGCCGCCCCTGATCGCCTGCTGCACCTGGACGAGGCGCCCCTCCGTGGGCGTGCGCGCGGCGTCCACCAACGCCGCCGTCCGCTCCGGGTCAGGTGCCTGGCCGCGCCAGTGGAACGTCGAGCCCGCCTTGTCGATCGAGCGCATCGCCTTCTGCAGGGCCTCGGTGAAGTTGCGCCCGAGAGCCATGGCCTCGCCGACGGACTTCATCGTCGTCGTGAGCAGCGGGTCCGCGGCCGGGAACTTCTCGAACGCGAACCGCGGCACCTTCACGACGACGTAGTCGAGCGTCGGCTCGAACGACGCGGGCGTGGAGCCCGTGATGTCGTTCGGGATCTCGTCGAGCGTGTACCCGACGGCGAGCCGCGCCGCGATCTTCGCGATCGGGAAGCCCGTGGCCTTCGACGCGAGCGCCGAGGAGCGCGACACGCGCGGGTTCATCTCGATGACGACGACGCGACCCGTGTCCGGGTGCACGGCGAACTGGATGTTGCAGCCGCCCGTGTCGACGCCGACCTCGCGGATGACGGCGATGCCGACGTCGCGCAGCCGCTGGTACTCGCGGTCCGTGAGCGTGAGCGCCGGGGCGACGGTGATCGAGTCGCCCGTGTGCACGCCGACCGGGTCGACGTTCTCGATGGAGCACACGACGACGACGTTGTCGTTCCGGTCGCGCATGAGCTCCAGCTCGTACTCCTTCCAGCCGAGGATCGACTCCTCGAGGAGCACCTCGGTGGTCGGTGAGTAGTGGAGCCCGGCGCCGGCGATGCGACGCAGGTCGGCCTCGTCGTACGCGATGCCGGACCCGAGGCCGCCCATCGTGAAGGACGGCCGGACGACGAGCGGGTACCCGAGGTCACGGGCGGCCTCGAGCACCTCCTCGATCGTGTGCGCGATGTGCGAGCGGGCCGACTCGGCCCCGCACCGCTCGACGACGCCCTTGAACTGGTCCCGGTCCTCGGCGAGGTGGATGGCCTCGATGTTGGCACCGATGAGCTCGACGTCGTACTCGGCCAGGACGCCCGCCTCGTGCAACGCGATGGCCGTGTTGAGGGCGGTCTGCCCGCCGAGCGTCGGGAGCAGCGCGTCGGGCCGCTCCTTCGCGATGATCGACGCCACGACCTCCGGCGTGATCGGCTCGACGTACGTGGCGTCGGCGAACTCGGGGTCCGTCATGATCGTGGCCGGGTTCGAGTTCACGAGGATGACCCGGAGGCCCTCCTCGCGGAGCACCCGGCACGCCTGGGTGCCGGAGTAGTCGAACTCGGCGGCCTGCCCGATGACGATCGGTCCCGACCCGATGACGAGCACGCTCGTCAGATCTGTGCGGCGCGGCATCAGGCCCGCCCCTCCTCGTGTGTGGGCTGCTGGGGCGCAGCGTCGCGGTGCTCCTGGATCAGGTCGACGAACCGGTCGAACAGGTACGCGGCGTCGTGCGGTCCCGCCGCGGCCTCGGGGTGGTACTGCACCGAGAAGGCCGGGACGTCGAGGCAGGCGAGCCCTTCGACCACGTCGTCGTTGAGGCCGACGTGCGAGACGATCACCCGGCCGTAGCGGCCGCCGTCGAAGGGCGCTGTCGCGGGGCGTCCGATCGGGGCGTCGACGGCGAAGCCGTGGTTCTGGGACGTGATCTCGACCTTGCCCGTGCGGACGTCCTTCACCGGCTGGTTGATCCCGCGGTGCCCGAACGTCAGCTTGTACGTCCCGAAGCCGAGCGCCCGGCCGAGGATCTGGTTGCCGAAGCAGATGCCGAAGAACGGTGTGCGCCGGTCGAGCACCTCGCGCAGCAGCGCGACCTCGTCCTCCATGGCGTCGGGGTCGCCGGGTCCGTTGCTGAAGAACACGCCGTCCGGTGAGTACGCCGCGAGCTCGTCGATCGACAGTCCCGTGGGGACGACGTGCACCCGCAGCCCGCGCTCGGCGAGCCGCGTGGGCGTCATCGACTTGATGCCGAGGTCGACGGCGACGACGGTCCCGATCGGCTCGTCCCACTCCCCGATCGGCTCGATCGTGTACGGCTCCGCAGCCGTGACCTCCTTCGCGAGGTTGGCGCCGGCCATCGCGGGTGCCGAGCGGACCCGCTCCACCAGCTCCGCCTCGCCGAGCGGGCCGGGCAGGGCCGGATACGCCTCGCCCGAGAAGATCCCGGCGCGCATGACGCCGGCGTCGCGCAGGTGACGGGTGAGGGCTCGCGTGTCGATCTCGGCGATCGACACGATCCCCTGCTCCCCGAGCTCGGCGCCGAGGTCGCGACGAGACCGCCAGTTCGAGGACCGTCGTGCAGGGTCCCGGACGACGAACCCGGCCACCCAGATGCGCCGGGACTCGGGGTCCTCGTCGTTGACCCCGGTGTTCCCGATGTGCGGCGCGGTCATCACCACGATCTGGCGGTGGTAGCTCGGATCGGTGAGCGTCTCCTGGTACCCGGTCATCCCGGTCGAGAAGACGATCTCACCGACGCTGGCACCTCGGGCGCCCCAGGCCCGTCCGCGGAACACTGTGCCGTCCTCGAGCACGAGCAGCGCGGGGTCCGGATGGGTCGATGCGGCGTTCACTCGCTGTCCTCGTTCGTCGGGGTGGAAGGCACGGGCGCCGACGGCGTCGCGGAGTGCCCGGCGGTCGTGCCCAGCAGGGTCTCGGTGGCGCGCACGAGCGCGTCCCGGTCGGCGGCGCGCCGCGGCTTCACACCCGTGTCGAGCGTCTGCTCGCCGAGCCGCCACGTGAGCACGACCAGGCCGCCGCGCCCGACGACCTTCCCGGCGATCCCGGCGTCGCGGCGCACGGCCAGGAGGTCGGCCGCGGGGACGAAGACGTCGCGGGCGCCCGTCCTGCTCAGCAGGACGCCGTCGGGCCGGACGGTGACGACGACCGGCGACCGGATCCCGAGGTCCTGCGCCGCCACGCGGTCGAGCCAGTCGCCCGCTCGGGTCGAGGACACGTACACGCCCTCGACGCCGGCGAGGAGCGGCGTGACGCCGTCGGGCGCCGGAGCGGCCGGGACGTCCGGCAGACCCGCGCCGGTGCGCCGGGCGCGGCGCTGCCAGCCCCACCACATCGCGGCGAGCAGGGCCACCGCGAGCAGGGCCAGGAGGATCGTGGCGACGGGGTAGGTCATGCGTCCTCCGGCTTCCCGTCGCGCACGACGGCGCGGCCCCGCAGGAACGTCCAGAGCACGGCTCCCGGCAGCTCGCGTCCGGCGAACGGCGTGTTGCGGCTCGCGCTCAGGTGCGCGGCACCGTCGACGACGGTGCGCGCGGACGGGTCGACGAGCGTGACGTTCGCGGGCTCACCGACGGCGAGGGGGCGGCCGTGGTCGGCGACCCGCCCGATGACCGCGGGTGTCACGGACAGGACGCGGGCGACGTCCGCCCAGCCGAACGGGCCGTCGTCGACCATCGTGGCCTGCACCACGGACAGCGCCGTCTCCAGGCCCGTCATGCCGAACGCCGCGGCGGACCACTCGCAGTCCTTGTCCTCGACGGCGTGCGGGGCGTGGTCGGTCGCGACGACGTCGATCGTCCCGTCGGCCAGACCGGCCCGGACGGCGGCGACGTCCTCCGACGTCCGCAGCGGCGGGTTGACCTTGAAGCTCGGGTCGTACGTGCGCGCGAGCTCGTCCGTGAGCAGCAGGTGGTGCGGCGTGACCTCGGCCGTGACGTCGATCCCGCGCGACTTCGCCCAGCGGACGATCTCCACGGAGCCGGCCGTCGAGAGGTGGCAGATGTGGATGCGGGCACCCACGTGCTCGGCCAGCAGGACGTCGCGCGCGATGATCGCCTCCTCGGCCACCGCCGGCCAGCCCGTGAGCCCGACCTCGGCCGACACGACGCCCTCGTGCATCTGTGCGCCCTCGGTGAGGCGCGGCTCCTGCGCGTGCTGGGCGACGACGCCGTCGAACGCCTTCGTGTACTCGAGCGCCCGGCGCATGAGGACCGGGTCGGCCACGCACTTCCCGTCGTCGGAGAACACCCGCACGCGCGCGGCGGAGTGCGCCATCGCGCCGAGCTCGGCGAGCCGCTCCCCCGCGAGGCCGACCGTGACAGCGCCGACCGGGCGCACGTCCACCCACCCGGCGTCGCGCCCGAGCCGCCACACCTGCTCGACGACGCCCGCGGTGTCGGCCACCGGCTGGGTGTTCGCCATCGCGTGCACGGCGGTGAACCCGCCGACGGCGGCGGCCCGGGTGCCGCTGAACACGGTCTCCGTGTCCTCGCGGCCGGGTTCGCGCAGGTGGGTGTGGAGGTCGACGAGGCCGGGCAGGGCCACGAGCCCGTCGGCGTCGATCCGGACGACGTCGGACGGCGCCTCACGGGCCGCGTCGGGTCCCGTCGCGAGGATCCGACCGTCGCCCAGCAGGAGGTCGGTCGCTTCGCCGCCGAGCGGGGCCGCGCCCCGCACGAGGTACGTCATGGAGTGGTGCCTCCCTCCGGGCCGGAGCCCGGGCTGGTGGTCGAGTCGCCGTCGGGGCCGCCCGCGAGCAGCGTGTACAGGACGGCCATCCGCACGGAGACGCCGTTCGTGACCTGCTCGACGACAGTCGAGCGGGCGGAGTCCGCCGCGTCGGCCGAGATCTCGAGCCCTCGGTTCATCGGTCCGGGATGCATGACGAGCGCGTGTTTCCCGAGCCTGGACACGCGGGCGGCGTCGAGCCCGTAGGCCCGCGCGTACTCGCGCTCGGACGGGAAGAACCCGGAGCTCATCCGCTCCCGCTGGACGCGCAGCATCATGACGGCGTCGGGTCCGGCGTCGATCGCGGCGTCGAGGTCGTAGCCCACCTCGCACGGCCAGCTCTCGACGCCGACCGGCAGCAGCGTCGGCGGGGCGACGAGCGTCACGCGGGCGCCGAGCGTGCTGAGCAGGTCGACGTTCGAGCGGGCGACGCGGGAGTGCAGGACGTCGCCGACGACGACGACGTGCCGCCCGGCGAGATCGGTCCCGATGGGCCCGTCGGGACCGGCGAGGCGACGGCGCAGCGTGAACGCGTCGAGCAGGGCCTGCGTCGGGTGCTGGTGGGTGCCGTCGCCGGCGTTGATGACCGGGGCGGCGATCCAGCCTGCGTGCGCGAGCCGGTGCGGCGCGCCCGAGGCCCAGTGGCGGACGACGACGGCGTCCGCCCCCATCGCCTGCAGCGTCTGCGCCGTGTCCTTGAGCGACTCCCCCTTGGAGACGCTGGACCCCTTCGCGGAGAAGTTGATGACGTCCGCCGAGAGCCGCTTCGCGGCCGCCTCGAACGAGATCCGGGTCCGCGTGGAGTCCTCGAAGAACAGGTTGACCACGGTGAGGCCGCGCAGCGGGGGCAGCTTCTTGATGGCTCTCGACTGCGTGTCGGCCATCGTCTCCGCGGTGTCGAGCAGGGCGACGGCCTCGTCGCGCCCGAGGTCCGCGGCGGACAGCAGGTGCCTCATCGACCCTCCCCCTCGGCCGGCACGATCGTCACGGCATCCGCGTCGTCGAGCTCGCGCAGGCGCACCGTGACCCGTTCGGCGTGCGCGGTGGGCAGGTTCTTGCCCACGTAGTCCGCGCGGATCGGCAGCTCGCGGTGCCCCCGGTCGACGAGGACGGCGAGCTGCACCGCGCGCGGGCGGCCGAGATCGGAGAGGGCGTCGAGCGCGGCCCGCACGGTCCGGCCCGAGAACAGCACGTCGTCGACGAGCACCACGACCTTGTCGTCGATGCCGCCGGCCGGGAGCCGGGTCGGCTCGAGGGCGCGCGTCGGCTGCCGCCGCAGGTCGTCGCGGTGCATGGTGATGTCGACGGTGCCGACGAGATCAGCGCTCGGCAGCGCCCCGCCGTCGGCGGCCGCGACGCGCTCGCCCAGGCGACGGGCGAGGAACACGCCGCGCGTCGGGATGCCGAGCAGCACGACGTCGTCAGCGCCCTTGTTGCGCTCGAGGATCTCGTGCGCGATGCGGGTCAGTGCCCGCGCGATGTCGTCCTCCGCGAGCACGACAGTGCCCGTGGAGGACCGTCCGGAATTCATCCCGGCTCCTCCTTCCCCGCCTCTCGGGACGGGCTTAAAGGTGGTTGGTCCAACCTCAGCCTAGCCGCCCGCGGCGGCCTCCTCGTCCCGCAGCACCGGCGCGAGCCGCAGCAGCTGCCCGAGGAGGCCGTTGACGAACGTCGGCGAGTCGTCGGTCGAGAGCTCGGCAGCGAGGGCCACCGCTTCGTCGACGGCGACGGCGTCGGGCACGTCGTCGTTGAACAGCAGCTCCCACACCCCGATGCGCAGGATCGCGCGGTCGACCGCCGGCATCCGCTCGAGGCTCCACCCCTGGGCGTACGTCTCGAGGAGCTCGTCGATCCGTGCCTGGTGCGCCGCGACGCCCTCGACGATCTCGACCGTGTACTCCCGCATGGGCGCCTCGCCGTGCGGCGTCGCGATCCGCTCGGCGAGCAGGGCGACGGCGTCACCGCTGGCGGGAGCGCCGCCGGACACCGCCTTCTGGTCGGCCTCGTAGAGGAGGTCGAGCGCCCGTTTGCGCGCCTTCCTGCGAGCTGCCACGGGTCAGTTCACGCGGCCGAGGTAGTCACCCGAGCGCGTGTCGACCTTGACCTTGGTGCCGATCTCGAGGAAGAGCGGGACCTGGATCTGGTAGCCCGTCTCGACGGTCGCCGCCTTCGTGCCCGCGGAGGAGCGGTCGCCCTGCAGCCCGGGCTCGGTGTAGGTGATCTCGAGCACGACGGACGTCGGGAGCTCCACGTAGAGCGGGTTGCCCTCGTGCAGCGCGACGATGACCTCGGTGTTCTCGAGCATGAAGTTCGCCGCGTCGCCCACGATCTGGGGGCCGACGTGGAACTGCTCGTAGTCCGAGCTGTCCATGAAGACGAAGTCGTCGCCGTCCTTGTACAGGTACTGCATGTCGCGCTTGTCGACCGTCGCGGTGTCCACCTTGATACCCGCGTTGAACGTCTTGTCGACGGTCTTCCCGGACAGCACGTGCTTGAGCTTGGTGCGGACGAACGCCGGGCCCTTGCCGGGCTTGACGTGCTGGAACTCGACTACTGTCCAGAGCTGGCCGTCGAGGTCGAGCACGAGGCCGTTCTTGAGGTCGTTGGTGGAGGCCACGGAAGTCTCTCTGTTCGGGTGCGCAAACTCCCCTAGTTTAGCGGCAGCCTGGCCAGCGCCCCGATCGCCGCCGCCCAGCACAGCGAGGCGAGGGTGCCGATGATGAAGCGCTCCGACACGGCGTCGCTGACGCCGGGCTGCTCGCCCTCCCGCGCTCGCAGCTCGGGGAAGCGACCGAGGCCCTTGACGGCGACGACGACGGCGATCCCCTCGGGGTGACCGAGCAGGATCGAGCCGGTCACCGCGAGGCGCTCGAGGATGCCGATGACGAGGCCACCGCGCAGCACCTCGCCGGCGCGCAGCGCGGCGGCCTTCTTGGCGCCGGTGCCCTCGGACAGGCGCAGCACCCACGTCGCGAGCGGGGAGCCGACGACGCACGAGAGGGCGAGGGCGGCCACGACGACGCCGATGGTCAGGAGCATGGGCCCGATCCTGTCAGGGGTTCAGGCCGACGCGTCGGGAAGCGCGCCGAGGAGCGTCGCGACGGCGCGGCGGGCGACCTGTTCGGTGTCCCAGAGGGCGTCGCGTCGGTGGGCGCTCACAGCCTGCGGAGTGATGGCCAGGGCCGCTGCGGCGTCCTTCCCCGTGGCCCCGGGCTCGGCGAGGCGGTCGAGCACCCGCCACGTCGCGTCGGACCTGTCGCGCACGAGCGCGGCGAGGAGATGGAGCAGCGCCTCCACCTCGGGGGCCGGCACGGTCTCCGTTCCCACCGCCGCCCCGGCGTCGCCCGCTGCGAGCGCGAGCGGCACCGGCACGGTGCGGCCCTTGGCGCGTTCGACGGCGTCCCGGGCGCGGAAGAACGCGTCGCCGGTGCTCGAGCGGGTGTCCGCTCCGAGGGTCCCGGCCCCGACGCCGATCCCGACGCTCCACGTCGCTCGGCGCTGGAGGTGCAGCGCGACGGTGACGGTCGCCTCGGCGTCGGCGAGCACACCCTGCAGCTCGTCGCCGGCGGTGCGGGCGAAGGGCCGCAGGACTGTCGGCTCGGGCACGAGCGCGGCGAGCTCCGCGAGCGCCTCCTCCACGAGGTCGGTCCCTCGGCGGCTCCCGCGCTGGTCGGCTGTCACGACGAACATGCATCAAACATATGGGATAGATCACTCATGATCAAGCGTCCGTGGCTGATCGTGTCTGACGACTTCAGGAAAGCGCCACGATCCGGAGCGCTCGGAACACCAGCTCAGGCCCAGCATGCTGCCTCCGGTTCGCCCTCGGCGGTCGCTGATCAAGCCTGGTGGACTGATCGCGCGCGATCAAGTGAGGGAAGCTGCGAGGAACCCGCCGGCGCTCGTGCCCGTGGCGCACGTGGCAGGCTCGTCGCGTGGCCACCTACCCCACCCTGGACTCCTTCGACTTCCCGGTCGCGCTGGCCGTGGCCGACCGGACGCACGTCCTCTCGACCGATGGTGACGTCGAGGCCGTGCTGCCGTGGAAGTCCGTCACGAAGCCGCTGACCGCGCTCGCCGCGCTCGCCGCGATCGACACCGGCGCCCTCGGCCTGGACGACCCCGCCGGTCCGGACGGGTCCACCGTGCGCCACCTGCTGGCCCACGCGTCCGGGCTCCCGTTCGAGGCCGGCGGAGTGACCCAGCAGCCGGGGCGTCGCCGCGTCTACTCCAACCTCGGCTTCGAGGTGCTCGGAGACGTCGTGGCGGCGGCGGTCGGCACGGACGTCGGCTCCTGGGTCCGGCGTGCGGTGATCGAGCCGCTGGAGCTCGACTCCACCACGCTCGACGGCAGCCCGGCCCACGCGGCGTCGGGCTCCACGCTCGACGTCCTCGCCCTCGGGCTCGAGCTGGCACACCCGCACCTCATCTCCGCGGAGCTCGCGCACGAGGCCAGCACGGTGCAGCTCCCCGGTCTCGCCGGCGTCCTGCCCGGCTTCGGCAAGCAGGACCACAACGACTGGGGCCTCGGCTACGAGATCCGGGACCACAAGTCGCCGCACTGGACGGGTTCCCAGTCCTCCCCCGCCACGTACGGGCACTTCGGCCAGTCCGGGAGCTTCCTCTGGGTGGATCCCGACGCCGGGCTGGTTGCCGCGTTCCTCGGCGAGCGGTCGTTCCGAGCGGAGGTCCACGGCCGGCTCTGGCCCGCCCTGACGGACGAGATCCTCACCGCGCACGGCGGTGTGTCGTTCTCGTCCAAGACGCCGGCCCCTGACGCCCCCTAGCGTGGGCGGGCAGGGTGCGGAGCGAGAGAGGAATCGGATGCGGGAGCTGGTCTACACAGGGTTCATGTCCCTCGACGGGGTCGTGGACTCGCCGGGAGGGACGCAGGAGGGACACCGCAGCGGTGGATGGGTCATGGACACGCCGTTCGTGCCCGAGGCCTTCGCCCTGAAGGGCGAGGAGCTGGAGAGCACCACGGCGCTGATGTTCGGCAGGCGGAGCTACGAGGCGTTCGCGCCGGTCTGGAAGGACTCGGAGGATCACGCCGCGTACCGGGACCTCCCGAAGTACGTCGTCTCCTCCTCGCTTCCCGAGGAGGCGCTCGTCGACGGGTGGGGGACGACGACGATCCTGCGGTCCACCGACGACGTCGCCGAGGCGAAGACGACGGCGGGCGGCGCGATCTTCATCCATGGCAGCGCGGAGCTCGCGCGCCGGCTGTCGGAGGCGCGCCTGATCGACCGCTACCACCTGCTGGTCTTCCCCGTCCTGCTCGGTGCCGGCAAGGGCCTCTTCAGCCGCGAGGACCTGGAGAAGCAGGCGCTGACGCTGCGCGACAGCACCGCCTACCCGAACGGGATCGTGAAGCTGATCTACGCCGTCGGCTGACCCGAGGGACCGAGGTCGAGCGCGATCGCGCCGCCCACGCCGCGACGCAGGGCGCCGGCGGTGCGTCCCACATACCGGCGCAGCGCGCGGGCCAGGTGCGGCTCGTCGACATAGCCGAGCGTGGCGGCCACGTCGGCGCCCGCACCGCCCGTGCTGAGCAGCACGGCTGCGGTGCGGGCGCGCTCGATCTGGGCGACGGCACCCTGCGTGAGACCGGTCGCCGCCCGGAACCGGCGCTGGATCGTGCGGGCCGAGGTGCGGGGCGACGTGCCGCGCAGGACTCCAGCCACCACGGGGTCACGCACGAGGGTCCCGGCCCGGACCAGGCGCTCGACGAGTGCCTCGGCGTCGTCGATCCGGGGCGTCTCGAAGCGAGCGCCGTCGAGCCGGAACGAGGCGCGGTCCGTGTCGGGCAGCTCGATCCCGCCATCGACGAGCAGCGGCGTGGGCACGTGGCGCAAGGACGTCCCGACGGCGAACTCGATGCCGACGAACGCCGCTCCCTCCGGGACCGGAGCGTCGCCGGACCTCGTCTCCGGACCGGTGACGGCCGCGCGAGCCGTCCCCTCGTGCTCCCAGAAGACGAGCCCCCAGCGCGCCGCGGCGACAGACGTCATCCGACTCACGCGGTCGCTGGTGCACGTCCACACCGCGTCGACCCACGGGGAGTCCGAGGATCGGGTGACGAACGCCAGGCCGGCCGACCCGGCCGCGCCGCGTTCCTCCGGCGCCGACCGCACGCCGTGCGCCCCGCTCAGCTCGCGGGCTCCGGCGCGTCGAGGAACGTCAGCACGACGTCCTGCACGAGGTTCGTGCGCGCCATCCCGAAGAAGTGGGTGCTGCCCGGGAAGACGGCCAGCTGGGACGCGGGGACGCCGTCGAAGTCGCCGTTGACGTCGCCGCCGCGCAGCTGGAGGAACCGCACCACGTGCTCGAGCTTGACCATGTCGCAGTCGCCGACCGTGACGAGCGTCGGTGCGGCGTAGCCGCGGATGTCGTCCTCGGACCAGCCCGCTACCCCGTGGTCGTACGCGGCGATCTTGTCCAGCAGCGCCTGGAGCCTCTCCGGGTGCGGCGACTTCGCGAGGTACTCCTGCTCCATCGGGGTGCCGGCGATCATGCTGACGTCCAGCTCCGCGACCGCGTCCGTGTTCTCCCCCCGGTCCCCGCTCGGGTGGAACGAGACCGACGACACGACCGCCTTCCGGACGAGCTCCGGGTGCGTGATCGCCAGACGTAGCGCGACGGCGCCGCCGACGCTGAAGCCGAACAGGTCAGCGCGCGGCACGTCGAGGTGCTGCAGCAGCGCGACGACGTCGCCGGCGAGGTTCTCCGTCGTGAGCGGACGGTCGATGTCGTTCGTGCGGCCGTGGGCCTGGAAGTCGACGGCGATGACCTGCCGGCTCGCGGCGAGGTACGGGAGCACCTCGCCGAACTGCAGGTCGATGTTGAACAGTCCCCCGTGCAGCAGCACGAGCGGCGTCCCGCCCGAGCCGTGGATCTCGTAGTACATCCGCAGGTCGCCGATCGGGGCGTACCCGGTGCGGGGGGTGTCGAGCGGAGGCGGGACGGGCTGGACGGACACGCTGGCTCCTTCGGTCGCGAGGCGGATCACCTCACGCTATCCGGACTCCTCGACGTCGCCCATCCCCCGATCGGTGGCCCCGGCGCCCGCCACATCGTCGTACGACGGCACCCCCGCCGGCGGCACGCCCCGCAGTGCCGCGGCGCCGTCGCGCACGGCCGCGAGAGCGCTGCGGAACAGCAGGGACCCGGTGCTGACGCGGGCGACCCCGGACCGCGCCAGCTCCGCGACGCCCAGCCGCTCCTGGACGAGGACGTTCAGGGGGGCCGGGAGCTGGGCGGCGAGCGTGCGCATCGTCGCCGGTGGCAGAGCACCCGGAACGAACACGCCGGACGCCCCGGCGGCGACGTACGCCACCCCGCGCTCCAGGGCAGTTCCCTCGGCGGCCGCCAGGTCGGCGGCCGGATCCCCGCGCGCCAACCAGAACGGGTCGGTCCGGGCGTTGAGGAACACCTCGGGCGCCGCGTGCGCGACGGCCGCGACCTTCGCGACGGCGAGGTCCACGTCGACCAGACCTCCGCGACCGTCGGAGTCCTCGAGGTTGAGGCCGACGACGCCGAGCGCGGCGAGGCGGGAGGCGTACCGGCCGACGTCGTCCGGGTCGTCGGAGAAGCCGGCCTCGATGTCGACGGTGACGGCGATGCCCGCCCTCGTGAGCGTGCTGGCGAGGGCGGATGTCTCCTCGGCGATCGCGCCGGAGCCGTCCGGCTTGCCGGCGGCGAACGCGACGCCGAGGCTCGTGGTCCCGACGACGTCGAACCCTGCGCCGACCAACCACCGGGCGGACGCGAGGTCCCAGGCGTTCGGCAGCAGGAGCGGGGCACCGGGACGGTGCCGCCTCCGGAACTCCCCGGGGCTCATCGGACGCTCCCGCCGGTCGTCGAGAGCACACCAGCGACGGCGACGGCGATCGCCACGGCGTGCTCCTGCCCCGGGCAGGCGTGCGCCCCCGCCCCGAACGCGAGCGTGCCCGTGGGCGTCCGGCGTGCGGCGGGGCCCGCGAGCGGCACCGCCACTCCCTTGCCGCCCGGGCCCACGCGGCGCGTCGACGCCACCGGCGGGTCGTGCAGCAGGAGGCGGCGGGTCGTCGCCCGGTCGGACGCGCCGGCGCGGAGCAGGCTCTCGATGAGTGTCGCGGTGGCCGCGTAGGCCTGCACGAGGAGCTGGACCCGCAGCGCCCGTTCGGGCTCGTCGTGGCCGGGGGACGCGCGTAACAGCTCGGTGGCCGCGGCGTCGGCGTCGGGGGTCGCGACGCCGTCGCGATACGCGCCCGCCACCCGCGCGACGACGATCGGGAGGTCCGCGGGGTGTGCGAAGCCGAGCGCGCCGGCGAGCACAGCCACCGGCACGTGGCGAGCAACAGCCGACGCCGACGAGCCCGCTGCGCCGAGTCGCTCGGCGGCGAGGCGGCGTGCGGCGGCCGCGAGCGTCGCCGGGTCCAGCCCTGCGAGCAGTGCCTCCTGGCGGGCGCGCCGGTCCGCGTGCACCGGGCCGTCCACGAAGCGCGACGCGAGAGCCCGCAGGCGGGCGAGCGGGGCTGTCGCCGCCGGCGCGGGCGGGACGCGATACGCAGGGTCCTCCAGGATCGCGAGAGTCTCGGCGGGGTCCGCGGCGATGACGACGTCGGGGGTCATGGTGGTGACGGTACGTCGGCAACACTTCGACGCACCCCGAACTGTGGCCGTCGTACCGTTGCCTCATGGACGGCGACGCGGAATTGGCGGAGCCCGCACGGCTCATGGGAGAGCCGGCGCGGGCGGCGATGCTGACGGCTCTGTCCGGCGGGCGGGCGCTGCCGGCGTCGGACCTGGCGCGCGCCGCACGCGTGACACCGGCGACGGCGAGCTCGCACCTGGCCCGGCTGCTCGCGGGCGGCCTCGTCGTCGCGCACCGCCAGGGTCGGCACCGGTACTTCGCGCTCGCCTCCCCCGACGTCGCCCGCGCGGTCGAGGCGCTGCAGGCGATAGCGCCGCGGCGCCCGATCGGCTCCTACCGCGAGTCTCGCGCCGCGGCACGGCTCGCGGAGGCCCGCAGCTGCTACGACCACCTCGCCGGCCGCCTCGCGCTCGACATCGCTGACGCGCTCGTCGCGGAGGGGTCGCTGGCACCGCTCGTGGCGGGCGGCGTCGGGACGCTCCACGGCGTCCGGGGACCTGTGGCAGCCCGTCTGCGGCTCGGCGACGCGGAGCCCGGCTCCCGGCGTTCGCTGGTGCGCGGCTGCCTCGACTGGACCGAACGCCGCCCTCACCTGGCGGGGGCGCTGGGCGCGCACGTGCTCGAGCTGCTGCTCACCGAGGGGGCGGTGACCCGGGTCGACGGCGACCGGTCGCTTCGCGTCGACGCGACGCGCCTCGCCTGGCTGGACGCGGCGTGACGACCTACAGCTCCACGCGGTTCGACCCGGGCGTCACGTCGCGGCTGATCTCGGCGTACGCAGCGGCGAGCAGGGCCGGGTCCGGACCCTCCAGCCGCGTCGGGGCGCCGACGTCGCTCAGCACCACGAACCGCAGCAGATCACCGCGGGTCTTCTTGTCGCGCCGCATCGCGTCGAGCAGCTGCCCCCACCGGTCGCCGCGGTAGGTGACCGGGAGCCCCAGCGAGGTGAGGATCGCCCGGTGCCGGGCGACGACGTCGTCGGACAGGCCCGATGCGAGACGCGCGAGCTCGGCCGCGAACACCATGCCCACGCTGACGGCGGCGCCGTGCCGCCACTGGTACCGCTCGGCATGCTCGATCGCGTGCCCGAGCGTGTGCCCGTAGTTGAGGATCTCCCGGAGGCTCGCCTCCCGCAGGTCCGCGCTCACCACCCGGGCCTTGACGGCGATCGCGCGCTCGATCAGCTCGCGCAGCACGTCCGAGGCGGGGTCCATCGCCGCGGACGGGTCCGCCTCGATCAGCTCGAGGATCCGCGGATCCGCGATGAACCCGCACTTGACGACCTCGGCGAGCCCGGCCACGAGGTCGTGCCGCGGCAGTGTCGCCAACGTGTCGAGATCGGCGAGCACGCCGGCCGGCGAGTGGAACGCCCCGACGAGGTTCTTCCCCTCCGCCGTGTTGATGCCCGTCTTCCCGCCGACGGCGGCGTCCACCATGGCGAGGAGCGTCGTCGGCAGCTGGACCACACGCACGCCACGCAGCCAGGTCGCCGCCACGAACCCGGCGAGGTCGGTCGTCGCCCCTCCACCGAGCCCGACCACGACATCGGTGCGCGTGAAGCCCGCCTGCCCGAGCACTCCCCAGCAGAACGCGGCCACCTGCGCCGTCTTCGCCTCCTCCGCGTCCGGGACCTCGGCCGCGTACGCCTCGTACCCGGCCTCGGCGAGCTCGACCCGGACCACCTCCGCCGTGGCGTCCAGAGCTCGGGGGTAGAGCACGAGCACGCGCCGGGCGTCGGGGCCGACGAGCGCCGGCAGCTCGCCGAGCAGGCCGCGACCGACGACGACGTCGTAGGTGTGCTCGGCGCTCACGGTGATGCGGGTCGCGGCGCTCATCGTGCCGCCTCCGCCCGGCCGAGCGCGGCGAGGATCTCCGCGGCGACGTCGTCCGGGGACTTGGAGTCGGTGCTCACGCTGATCGCGGCGACCTCCTCGTACAGGGGACGGCGTGCGTCCATCAGCTTCTTCCACTGCGCGCGCGGGTTGCCGAGCAGCAGGGGCCGGGACCGGTCGAGACCGACCCGCGGCGCCGCGCTCGTGAGCGACACCTCGAGGTACACCACCGTGTGCTCGGCGAGCTTCGCGCGGGTCCCGGCGTCCAGGACCGCTCCCCCGCCGAGCGCCAGGACCCCGTCGTGCTCGGCCAGCGCGGCCGCGACCGCGGCGCGCTCGAGATCGCGGAACGCGTCCTCGCCGTCGTCCACGAAGATCTCCGTGATCGGCCGCCCAGCCGTGGCCTCGACGTCCGCGTCGGTGTCCCGCACGTCGACGCCGAGCGCGGCCGCGAGCAGGGCGCTCACGGTCGTCTTGCCGGATCCGGGCGGGCCGACGAGCACGACGCGCGGCCGCGTCACCGCTGCTGCTCCGGGATCGCCTCGAGGTAGGAGGTGAGGTTGCGGGCGGACTCCGCGACGCTGTCGCCGCCCACCTTCTCGAGGAGCGCCTGCGCGAGGACGAGCGCCACCATGGCCTCGGCCACGACGGCGGCCGGGGCGACGGCGCAGACGTCGCTGCGCTGATGGATGGCCTTGGCCGCGTCGCCCGTCGCGGTGTCGATGGTGTCCAGGGCGCGCGGGACCGTCGAGATGGGCTTCATCGCGGCACGCACACGGAGCACCTCGCCGTTCGTCATGCCGCCCTCGACGCCGCCCGCCCGGTTCGTGCGCCGGCGCACCCGGCCGTCGGTGGCGCGCTCGATCTCGTCGTGGGCGGCGGACCCGCGCCGGGCCGCCGTGCGGAACCCGTCGCCGACCTCGACGCCCTTGATGGCCTGGATGCCCATGAGCACGCCGGCGAGCCGTCCGTCGAGCCGGCGGTCGGACTGCACGTAGGACCCGAGGCCGGGCGGGAGCCCGTACGCGAGGACCTCGACGACGCCACCGAGCGTGTCGCCGGCCTTCTGCGCGTCGTCGATCTCCGCGACCATCGCGGCCGACGTGGCGGCGTCGAAGCAGCGGATCGGGTCGGCGTCGAGCGCGGCGACGTCGTCCGGGGTGGGCAGGTCGGCGTCGTCGGGCGCCGACACGGGACCGATCGCCACGACGTGCGAGACCAGGCGGACACCCGCCGCCTGCTCGAGAAACGCCGCGGCGACGCGCCCGAGCGCGACCCGGGACGCCGTCTCGCGAGCGCTGGCGCGCTCGAGCACGGGCCGTGCCTCGTCGAAGCCGTACTTCGTCATCCCGATGAGGTCGGCGTGGCCGGGACGGGGGCGCGTCAGCGGCGCACCGCGAGCGCCGGTGAGCGCGGCCGGGTCGACCGGGTCGGCCGCCATCACGGTCTCCCACTTGGGCCACTCCGTGTTGCCGATCTCGACGGCGATCGGGCCGCCCTGGGTGAGACCGTGCCGCACGCCGCCGAGCAGGCGCACCTCGTCGCGCTCGAAGCTCATGCGCGCGCCGCGGCCGTACCCGAGCCGGCGTCGCGCCAGCGCGTCCCCGATCTGCGTCGTCGTGATCTCGACCCCCGCCGGCAGCCCCTCGAGCACCGCGACGAGCGCCGGGCCGTGGGACTCGCCCGCCGTCAACCACCTGAGCATGGTCCGCATCCTCCCACGCGCGGCTCGTCCGCCCGCGCGAGCGCCCAGCCCCTGGGCACGGCGCCGCACCCGTGCGGAGGTCAGGCGGCGAGCAGCCCGGCGAGGACGGCGGGTCCCCAGGCGGCACCGACGAACGCTCCCCCGATCATCCACGGGCCGAACGGGATCGCCGTCGACCGCCTCGCCCGCCGGGTCACGAGCAGGGCGAGGGCGGCGAGGCCACCCAGCACGAAGGCCCCGACGACGCCGACCACGAGATGCGTCCACCCGAACCAGCCGAGCGCGATGCCGAGCAGGCCGGCGAGCTTGACGTCGCCGAACCCCAGGCCCGGCGGGTAGACCCACGCGAGCAGGGCGTACAACGACCAGCAGATCGCCCCGCCGGCCAGCGCACGGACGAGGGCGGCGCCGTCGCCGTCGATCAGCGCCGCGACGGCGTACCCGACCACGGCGAGCGGGTACGCGGGGAGCACGATCGCGTTCGGGATGCGGTGGGCGGCGGCGTCGACCAGGCCCGCGCCCGTCGCGGCGAGGGCGACGACGAGCGTCGCGGGCAGAGCCGCCCTCGGCCCCACCAGGGCCGCCGCACCCGCGGCCACCACCCCGACGACAGCTGCGACCACGGGCCGGGCGAACCACCCGGTCGTGGAGCGTCCGCGCGACAGGGTGCCGAGCCACGGCGCCGCGAACGCGCCACCGATCGCGCCGAGCAGCGCGCACACGGCGACGAGCACGTCAGCCGGCGCCCAGAGCGTCGGTCAGCGCGGCGCGCATCGCCTCCACGGGCGCAACCTTGCCCGTCATGAGCCGGACCTGCTCGGCGGCCTGGTGCAACAGCATGAGCCAGCCCGGGGCGACCGTGCCGCCCGCCCGTTCCCACGCCGCGTCGAGCGGCGTCGGGAACGGGTCGTAGACGACGTCGAGGAGCACCTGCGCAGGATCGAGGCGGTCGCCGTGCGCGTCCAAGGCCGCGGCGACGGCGTCGCTCGCGCCGGCCGGTGCGGTCTGGATGACGACGTCGGCCCGCGGGACGGCTCGGGCCGCCGCCCCCCAGCGGCGGACGTCCGGCTCGAGCCCGGTCTGGTGCGCCGCGCGCACGAGGTCACCCGACCGGGCCGGGGTGCGCACACCCACGATCGCCCGACGCACCCCCAGCGAGCCGAGTGCGGCGAGTGCCGAGATCGCCGTGGCCCCACCGCCGAGGACGACGGCGGAGCGCAGCGGCCGGGCGGTGAGGTCACGAACCTCCGCGAGGGACGCCACGATCCCGGCGACGTCGGTGTTCGCGCCGACGACGAGCCGTCCGTTGCCGGCCGGCTGCAGGAGCAGCGTGTTGACGACGCCGAGCAGCTCGGCGAGCGGCTCGACGTGGTCGCAGCACGCCAGCGCCACCTTCTTGAGCGGCATCGTCAGGGAGAGCCCCGCCCAGGACGTGTCGAGCCCGGCTACGAAGGGCGCCAGCTCGGCCTCACCGACGTCGTGGCGCGTGTACGTCCAGGACGTCAGGCCGAGCGCGTCGTACGCTGCACGGTGCAGGACGGGCGAGAGGCTGTGCTCGATCGGGCGACCGAGGACGGCGGCGCGGCGGTTCGATGCGTTGAGCTCCCCGGGGGGATCAGCCACACTCGCTGCCGTTCGCCTCGTACTCGTCGAACCACGCCCGGAATTGAGCGGCAAGATCCTCGAACTCCGCCGAGCTGCTCGTGAACTCCGTCTCACCCGAGCACAGGTCCAGGGTGACGAAGAACAGCCAGTCCCCCTCGGTCGGGCTGACCGCTGCAGCGATCGCCTCCGGGCGCGGCGTGGCGATCGGCGACGGCGGGAGACCCGGCCGCACACGGGTGTTGTACGGGTGGTCCTGGTTGTGGTCGATCTCGTTCGCCGGCAGGCCCAGGGCGTAGGACAGCGTGGAGTCCATCCCGAGCGTCGTCGCGCCCGTCGCGTTGCCCTCCACCAGCCGGTTCTCGATCACGCGGGCGACCTGGCCGTAGTAGTCGGCGTTCGCGACCTCGCGCTCTGCGATCGACGCGATGGTGAGGACGCGGAGTCGCTCCTCCGGAGCCACCCCGGCCTCGTCGAGCACCGTGAGCTGACGAGCCGCCATCTGTGAGAGCACGTCGGTGGGCGTAGCGCCGGGCTCCGCCGAGTAGGTGCCGGGGGCAAGCCAGCCTTCGAGCGGATCGATCACGTCCGCATTCGTGTTGATGTCTGCCGGCAGGCCGAGGCTCGCGGGGTCGCTCGCCGCCGTCTGGACGTCTTCGAGGGGCACCCCCAGGACGTTCGCCACCCGCTCGTAGATCTGAGCGGCGGTCCACGCCTCAGGGATGGTGATCGTGGAGTCGGCCCGCGCGGACGGGTCCAGCAGCGCGCGCACGGCGTCCGCAGCCGCCATCTTCGTCTGGAGGTTGTACGTGCCCGGCTGGATCTGGGTGGCGTTGGCGTTCGCGTTGTAGGCGTCCACGAATGCGTCGACGGTCGCCACGACGCCCTCGTCGAGCAACGTCTGACCGATCTCCGCCCCGGACGCACCCTCGGCGACGACCACCTGGACGTCGTCCTCCCCCGGGCCGGGGAAGTCGGTCACGGTGGGGTCGCCACCCAGGTCGTTGAGCATCGGACGCACGACGAACCAGCCACCTGCGACGAGCAGGCCGAGCGTGAGGATCATGACGACGAGGCTCGCGATCGTGCGCCGGCGGCGCTTGCGACGGCGCAGCTCGGCCTCGCGCCGGGCTGCGCGGCGGGCGGACCGGCGTCGGGCGGATTCGTCGTGGTCGATCTCGATCTCCTCGATTCGTTCGAGGTCGCTGACGTGCTCGTCGGCGAACAGGTCGCTCACGGACTTCCCTCCTTCGTCATCGTCCCCCCGGTTTCCGGGCGCGCGGGAACCACGTGCTCCCCTGGTGGTGCCCCGGTGGCGCGCTCCGCGTCCAGGGCCGACTGCAGGATCACCACAGCCGCCGCCTGGTCGACAACCTCGCGGTGGCGTCTGCCCGCACGGCCGGCCTCGTGCATCGCGCGATGGGCGGCGACAGTGCTCAGCCGCTCGTCCACCAGTCGCACGGGCACCGGTTCGACGGCGCGGGCAACCTGTCCAGCGTACGCGCGTGCCTGACGTGCTGACGACCCCTCGTGACCGTCCAACGCCCTGGGCAGGCCAATCACGACCTCGATCGCCGAATCTTCACGCACGAGCCCCGCGATCTCCGCGACCCCGCCACGCTTGCCGCGCCGGGCCAGCGTCGTCACCGGGGTCGCGATCACGCCGCTCGGGTCGCAGCGCGCGACACCGACGCGGACGCTTCCCACGTCCACGCCCAGGCGCACGCCGGTCCGCACCGCCTCAGCCCCGCTCGTCCAACGTGCGTCCCACGGCCGCGACCACCTGCTCGAGGGCTGCCGGGATCTGGTCCGGGTCCGACCCGCCACCCTGCGCGAGGTCGTCGCGCCCGCCGCCGCCCCCGCCGAGCGCGCCGGCCGCGACGCGGACGAGCTCGCCCGCCCGGACGCCGGACTCGCGCGCGGCCGGGTTCGTCGCGGCGACCACGACGGCGCGGCCCTTCGCGACTCCGCCGACGACGACGACGGCGGCCTGCGCCTCGCCCAGTCGGTCGCGCAGGTCGACGACGAGCGCCCGCACGTCGTCGACGGAGGCGACCTCGCCGGCGTCGTGCGTCACGACGCGGGCGCCGGAGACGAGTGCCGCCGACGCGGCGAGCGACGCGGCCGCGGCGAGCAGACGGCCCTGCCGCAACGACTGGATCTCGCGCTCCGCCTCCTTGAGACGGGTCATGAGGGAGCTCACCCGCTCCGGCAGCTCCTCGCCGCGCGCCCCGACGAGCTGCGTCAGCTGGCCCACGAGCGCGTGCTCCTTGGCCTGGTAGCCGAACGCCCCGTCGCCCACGAGAGCGTCCACGCGGCGCACGCCGGACCCGATCGAGGACTCGCCGAGGAGCGTGACGAGACCGAGGTGCCCGGTGCTCGCCACGTGCGTCCCGGCACAGAGCTCCTTCGACCAGTCCCCGCCGATCGACACGACGCGCACACGGTCACCGTACTTCTCCCCGAACAGCGCCATGGCACCTGCGGCCCGCGCGTCGTCGAGAGCCATGACCTCGTCCGTCACGTCGAGATCGTCGGCGAGGAGCGTGTTGACACGCGCGTTGATCTCCGCGAGCGCCGCGCTCGGCAGCGCCGAACCCGAACGGAAGTCGAACCGGAACCGGCTCGGGGCGTTCTCGCTGCCCGCCTGTGTGGCGCTCTCACCGACGTGCTCGCGGATCGCCTTGTGCACCATGTGCGTCGCGGTGTGGGCGCGCGCGATCGCTCGCCGCCGGGCCGTGTCGATCGACGCGACGCCCGACGAGCCCAGCCCCAGCACGCCCTCGACGAGCCGGCCGCGGTGCACCGACAAGCCCTTGATCGGAGCCTGGACGTCGTCGACCTCGACCACCGCGCCGTCGTCGAGGACGATCTGGCCCTGGTCTGCGAGCTGGCCGCCCGCCTCGGCGTAGAAGGGCGTGCGGTCGAGCACGACCTCGACCTCGGCGGGCGCCTGCGCCGCTGGGGCGGGCACGCCGTCGACGAGGAGGCCGACGACGGCCACCCGCGCCTCGGCGTCGGTGTATCCGAGGAAGCTCACCGGTGCGGGCAGGGAACCCGCGATGTCGCGGTACACGCTCGTGTCGGCGTGGCCGCTGCGCTTGGCGAGGGCGTCGGCCCGTGCCCGGGCGCGTTGCTCCCCCATGAGGCGCCGGAACGCCTCCTCGTCGACGCTCACGCCCTGCTCGGCCGCCATCTCGAGCGTGAGGTCGATCGGGAAGCCGTACGTGTCGTGCAGCGCGAACGCCTGCTCGCCGCCCAGCTGGGAGCCGCCGCTCTCCTTGAGCCGGCGCACGGCCGTGTCGAGGATCGTCGTTCCCGAGGTGAGCGTGCGCCGGAACGCGTCCTCCTCGTCGTAGACGATGGTGGAGATCCGGCCGAAGTCCGCCTCCAGCTCGGGGTAGGACGCCTTCATGACGTCCTTCGACACCGGGAGCAGCTCGGGCAGCGCGGGATCCGTCACGCCCAGGAGGCGCATCGCCCGGACGCTGCGGCGCAGCAGCCGGCGCAGGACGTACCCGCGGCCCTCGTTCGACGGCTTCACGCCGTCCGAGACGAGCATCATCGCGGAGCGCACGTGGTCGGCGACGACGCGCATCCGTACGTCGTCCTCGCGCGAGGCGCCGTACCGGCGGCCGGAGAGCTCCTCGGCGCGGGCGATGACGCCGAACACCTCGTCGATCTCGTAGATGTTGTCCTTGCCCTGGAGGATCGCCGCGACGCGCTCGAGACCCATTCCGGTGTCGATGCTCTTCATCGGCAGCTCGCCGAGCAGCGGATAGTCCTTGCCGGGGCCGGGACCGCGGAGGAACTCGTCGAACACGAGGTTCCAGAACTCGACGTAGCGGTCGCCCGCCGTGTCGACGGCCGGTCCGCCGTCGGGGCCGCGGTCAGCGCCCCGGTCCAGGTGCCACTCCGCCGTCGGGCCGGCGGGACCCGGCTGGCCGGTGTCCCAGAACGAGTCAGCACGCGACAGCGGCACGACCCGCTCCGCGGGGAAGTCGATGACCTCCCGGAGCACGCGCGCCGTCTCCGCGTCCTCCTCCCACACCGTGACCCAGAGCAGGTCGGGGTCCAGGCCGAATCCGCCGTCGTCCTGCGAGCTCGTCATCAGCTCCCAGGCGAACTCGACGGCACCCTCCTTGAAGTAGTCCCCGAAGGAGAAGTTGCCGTTCATCTGGAAGAACGTGCCGTGCCTGGTAGTGCGGCCGACCTCTTCGATGTCGTTCGTCCGGATGCACTTCTGGACGCTCACCGCACGCGAGTACGGTGCCTGCTCCGTCCCGACGATGTACGGGATGAACGGCACCATGCCGGCGATCGTGAACAGGATCGACGGGTCGGCGGAGATGAGCGAGGCGCTGGGCACGACCGTGTGGTCGCGCTCGGCGAAGTAGTCCAGGTAGCGACGTCGGATCTCGGCGGTGCGCATGGTCCCTCGGGGTTGCAGGTGCACCGCGGCCAGGGGCCGCGGCGGAAGATCGATCAGAAGAACTCGTACAGCTCGGCGTCCGCGCCGTCGTCCTCGTCCCTCCCGCGCGCGGGGCGCGGTGCGGACGCGCGGCGGGCCCGGGCGGCGGCCACCTCGTCGGGTGGGGGCAGCAGGTCGGCTCGGAGCTCGGCCTCGTGCTCCCGCATCGCGGCAGCAATCTCGGTGCCGACGTCGCGGAGCGTGTCGACACCGCGTGCCACGAGGTCGGCGAACCCGGCGGGGGTGAACGCCTCGGCGGCTGCGTCGGCCTTCGCGCGTGCCTGGGCGAGCTGTCGCACGACCAGCACCGCAGCGGCGGCGCCGACGCCGATCCAGAAGATCCGGCGCACTACCGCCTCCGCCCTCGCCGAGCGGCCCGGCGACCGACGACGCTGCGGACGGCATAGCTGAACGACGCCACCTTGATGAGGGGCGAGGCGACCGTCGCTGACACGAGCGTGGTGAGCGCCGAGACGTTCGTCCCGATCTCCGCCGCGGACGTCGTCACCGTGTCGACCTTCGCGAGCTGCGCGTTGGCGGTGCGGAGCGTCTCCGCCGCCTCGTCGACGATGGGGATCGACTGCTCCGTGACCCGCGCGACAGTCGTCCGGGTCTCGTCGAGCACCTTGCCGAGCTTGAGCAACGGCACCGCCATGAACGCCACCAGGGCGACGAAGGCGAGTGCCGCGACCAGCCCGGCGATGTCACCGAGCGACATGGGCGCTCCTTCGCGGGGGTGAGGGGACGGCGAGCGGTCCGACACTACCGCGAGCGGCTGTGTCGGCTTCAATGGCCGGAACGCCCCGGCCACCCTGACGGGCGACCGGGGCGATCCGAGGATGCAGCGAGGTGGGTGCGGCTCAGCGCGCGTACCACTCGACGATCAGCTGGACGTCGGCGGTCACGGGGACCTCGGCTCGCTTCGGGCGGCGCACGAGCTCGGAACGCAGCTTCTCGAGCGACACGTCCAGGTACTCCGGCACCTGGGCCAGCACGTCGCGGTGAGCGCCGGCGGCGGCCACCTGGAACGGGGTGCGGGCCTGGCTGCGCGGCTTGACCTGGATGACCTGGCCCGGCTTCACGCGGAAGGACGGGCGGTCGACGATCTTGCCGTCGACGAGGACGTGGCGGTGGACGACTGCCTGGCGGGCCTGCGCGATCGTGCGGGCGAAGCCGGACCGCAGCACGAGGGCGTCGAGCCGCATCTCGAGGAGCTCGACGAGCGCCTCACCGGTCAGGCCGGCCTCGCGGCGCGCCTCGTCGAACGCGCGACGCAGCTGCGCCTCGCGGATGCCGTACTGGGCGCGGAGACGCTGCTTCTCCTTGAGCCGGACGGCGTAGTCGGACTCGGTGCGGCGGCGGGCGCGACCGTGCTCGCCCGGCGGGTAGGGCCGCTTCTCGAAGTACTTGGCGGCCTTCGGCGTCAGCGGGAGGCCGAGGGCGCGGGACAGGCGCACCTGGTTGCGCGCGCGCTTCGTGGAGCTCACGTGATGTCCTTCATCTTCCTGTGTCGATGTCACCGCCGGAACCCGCAGGTCGCGGATCGACGGTGGGGCCGGCTCATGCGGCTAAGGCCCCAGGGGCCCGGGCCTCTTCGCGAGCAAGCTCGCCGGCGCCGGGCAACCACGAAAGTCTACACGCCCGGCGCGTCGGGCCGATCGGCTCTCTCCGGGGCGGGAGGCGCAGGAGGTGCGGCACGCTCGGCGTCAGACGGGGCGGACGCCCGCCCCGCGCCGCCGAGGATCTCCCGGATCCGCTCCAGCCGCGGCCCGATCTGCCCCTCGAGGCCGCGCGCCGTCGGGTGGTAGTACCGGGCGCTCTCCAGCCCGTCGGGAGCGTACCGCTGGGCCGCGACGCCGTGCGGCGCGTCGTGCGCGTACGCGTACCCCTCGCCGTGGCCGAGGCGCTCGGCGCCGGCGTAGTGCGTGTCGCGCAGGTGCACCGGGACCGACCCGCCCCGCCCGGCCCGGACGTCGGCCAGCGCCTCGTCGATCGCCTTGTACGCCGCGTTCGACTTCGGGGCGGTGGCGACGTGCACCACGGCCTGGGCCAGCACGATCCTCGCCTCGGGCAGCCCGATGAACGAGACCGCCTGGAACGCCGCCACAGCCGTCGCGAGAGCCGTGGGGTCGGCCATCCCGACCTCCTCGCTGGCCGCGATGACGATGCGCCGGGCGATGAACCGCGGGTCCTCCCCCGCCGCCACCATGCGCGCGAGGTAGTGCAGGGCGGCGTCGACGTCCGACCCGCGCATGGACTTGATGAACGCGCTCGTGACGTCATAGTGCTGGTCGCCGTCACGGTCGTACCGCACCGCCGCGACGTCGACCGCCCGCTCGACCGCCTCCAGGTCGATCCCCCGCGCGTCGTCGCCCGCGCCGGGCAGGGCCGCGGTGCCGGCCGCCGCCTCGAGGATCGTCAGCGCCTTGCGTGCGTCGCCGCCCGCGAGCCGGAGCAGGTGCGCACGCGCGTCGTCGTCGAGCGTGTAGCGGCCGGCCAGGCCCCGCTCGTCGTCGAGGGCCCGGTCGACCAGCCGCGCGACGTCGGCCTCGGTCAGCGGCCGCAGCGTCAGCAGCAGGGAGCGGGAGAGCAACGGGGAGATCACGGAGAAGCTCGGGTTCTCCGTGGTCGCCGCGACGAGCGTGACCCACCGGTTCTCGACGCTCGGCAGCAGCGCGTCCTGCTGCGTCTTCGAGAACCGGTGCACCTCGTCGACGAAGAGCACCGTCTCGACGCCGCCGCCCGCGAGGCGCCGGCGTGCGTCGTCGATGACCGCGCGGACGTCGCGCACGCCGGCCGTGACGGCGGACAGCTCCACGAACCGGCGACCTGAAGCGTGGGCGATGAGGTACGCGAGCGTCGTCTTGCCCGTGCCCGGTGGTCCCCAGAGGATCACCGACGACGGCGGCGGCGCGCCCGGGTCGGCCGGTTCCGTGAGGCGCCGCAGCGGCGCTCCGGGCTCGAGGAGGTGCTCCTGCCCGACCACCTCGGACGCCGAGGCCGGGCGCATGCGCACGGCCAGCGGCGCATCGGGCCGGGCGGCCGGGACGCCGGCCGGGTCGCTCGCAGCCGCCTCGAACAGATCCACACCGCGAGCCTACGGGCCGCCACCCACAGGTCCGGCTGCGCATCCGCGCGGGGACGTCACCTGCGAGAGTTGCCTCGTGTTCGACAGTCTCGGCGCCGCCGTCGCGCACCGTCCGCGTGCCACAGTGCTCATCTGGCTCGTCGTGTCCGCGCTCGCGGCGGCGGTCGCCGTCGTCGGTGTGACCGGCGAAGGACTGTTCGACCGGCTCTCGGTCGGAGAACCGCGCGTGCCGGGCTCCTCCAGCGACCGCGCAGCGGAGATCCTTGCCGATCAGTCCGGCGGAGTCCGGGTCACGCTCCTCGTCCAGGACGTCGACGTCGCGACCGACGCGGCGGCGCTCGGCGAGGCGCTCGGCCCCGTCCGGGTCGAGGTCGGCTCGATCGACGGGGTCGCCGACGTCATCGACCCCTGGGTGCTGCCGTCCGGCCCCACCGACCCCGCTGTGGCCGCACTCGTCTCCGCACGCGGGGACGGCTTCCTCATGAGCGTCGACCTCGATCCCACGCTCGACGGCGACGCCCAGGCGGAAGCGACGGACGCCGTCGTCGACCGGCTGCGCGACGTGCCGCAGGAGCTGCGGGCGGCCGCGCCCGAGGCGAGCGGCATCGTGTCCACGGGTGCGCTCATCGGCGACGAGATCGTCGAGGCGATGGAGCGGGACCTCGTGCGCGGCGAGATCATCGCGCTGCCGATCGCGCTCCTCGTCATGGTCGTGGTGTTCGGCGGCGTCCTCGCGGCGGGGATGCCGCTCCTCGGCGCCCTCGCCTCGATCGCGGGCGGGCTCGGCGCCCTCCTCGGCTTCAGCTACGTGCTCGACCTCGACTCCGTGGTGGTCAACGTCGTGACGGTGCTCGGCCTCGGGCTGTCCATCGACTACGGCCTGCTCATGGTGTCGCGGTTCCGGGAGGAGCTCCACGCCGGCATCGACGAGGAGCCGGCCTCCACCCACCCCGGCGGGCGGGGCCGCACCCGGCACCGCGCCGGCGCGCGGGACGCCGTCGTCGTCGCCGCGGTACGGCGGACCGTCGCGACCGCCGGACGGACCGTGACGTTCTCCGCCGTCACGATCGCCGTCGCCGTGGCGGGGCTGCTGCTCATGCGCGCCGACGTGCTGCGCTCCATCGGTGCGGCGGCCGTGAGCGTCGTCGTCATCGCGCTGCTCACCGCGCTCACCCTCGTGCCGGCGCTGCTCACGCTCGGCGGCCGCCGGCTCGTGGGCACTCCCGCGCTCGCGCGCGTTCCCGGGCTCCGCTGGCTGGGTGGCCGGCTGGGCGACGTCGCGCCGTCACGCGGGATCTTCTCGCGACTGGCCGGGCGTGTGCAGCGGCGGCCGTGGCTCGTCGGCGCCCTGGTGCTGCTCGTGCTCGGCGTGATGGCGTACCCGCTGACGCACCTCGCCCTGCGCAGCTCGACGACCGACCTGCTCCCGGCGGACTCCGACCAGCGTGCGTTCCTCGCTGCGATCGCGGAGGACTACCCGCAGACGTCGGTGGCGCCGATCCGGGTCGTCGCCGAGGCGCAGCCCGAGGATCTGGCCCCTCTGGTCGCCGAGATCGAGGATCTCGACGGCGTCGCGTCGGTGGACGGGCCGGTGCCGCTCTCCGAGGGGTCCGCGTACGCCGTGATCGGCGTCCGCCCGGACGCCGAGGACCCGGCGGGCGAGGACGCCGTCGGCATCGTGCGCGACCTGCACGACCTCGATGAGGGCCCAGAGTTCTGGGTGGGCGGCCAGGCGGCGAACCAGGTGGACTTCGCTGATGCGCTGCGCGAGGGGCTCCCGCTCGCCGGAGGCCTGGTGGTGCTCGCGACCTTCGTGCTGCTGTTCCTCATGACGGGCTCCGTGCTCGTCCCGCTCAAGGCGCTCCTCGTGAACATCCTGTCGCTCGCCGCCTCGTTGGGCGCGGCGACGTGGATCTTCGCCGACGGGCACGGGGCGGGCCTGCTCGGCTTCACCTCCAACGGCGGCCTCGAGGGGTACATCGTGGCCGTGGTCGTGGCGTTCGGCTTCGGCCTGGCGATGGACTACGAGGTCTTCCTCCTCGCCCGTGTGAAGGAGCTGTACGACGCCGGGCTCTCGAACGACGCGGCGGTGCGCCTGGGTCTGCAGCGGTCCGGGCGGATCATCACGTCGGCGGCGCTGGTCATCATCGTCGTGTTCGCCGGGTTCGCGGCCGGCGAGATGCTCATGATCAAGGAGGTGGGCGTGGCGCTCGCCCTCACGGTCGCCGTCGACGCGACGCTCGTGCGGATGCTCCTCGTCCCCGCGACCATGACGATCCTCGGCGACGCGAACTGGTGGGCGCCCCGGCCGCTGCGCCGGGTGTACGAGCGGCTCTCGCTCTCCCACTGAACGCGCTCGGTGAGCCCGTCAGCCTCCGGCGCGCTCGAACGAGGTGAACTCCTGCCCGACGGCGAATCCGAGCCGCGTGTAGAGCCCGCGGGCCGCGTGGTTGTCGGCGTACATCCCGAGACACACCAGCTCGCGACGCTCGGCGGCCGCCCGCGCCGCCGCCGAGACCACGGCGGCGCCGATGCCACGGCCGCGCGCCGTCGGATGCGTGGCCACGCCCCCGAGCTGGCTGGCGCGCGGGCGGTCCGCCGCTCCGGCGACGGCGAGGAGCTCCCCGCCGGCGACCCAGCCGGTCCAGGTGACGTCGGTGCGGTCCGGCGTGAACGAGGACGTCGGCAGCACCTCCGCGTGGAGCGCGGCGATCCGGTCGACGTCGGCGCGGCGGGACGCCTCGAGGCGCTCCACCGCCCCGGCGGCGTCCGGCGCCGCCGGCGTGCGCAGGCTCCCCGCGTCGGCGACGAACCAGTCCCAGTTGCTCACCCGCTCGAGACCGCTGTGAGCTCGCAGGCCCGCCGGAGCCGCCTCCCACGCCCCGCGGGTGAACGAGGCGCGCGTGACGTCCAGGCCGGCAGCCCACGGCGTGTCGGCGCCCGACTCAGCGGCAACCTGAGTGAGCAGCGCCGCCAGCGGGGCCGGCGCACCGAGTCCCAGCAGGGAGCGCACGCCGGACTCGACGCCGCTGACGACGGCGAGGAACGCGTCGTGGGTCGACCACACGCTGCTCGGGACCCAGCGCCCGGTGTCGGCGACGAGCAGCGGGTGCGCCGCCCACGCGTCCGGCAGCGGGGCGGCCCCGGTCACGCCTGGGGTGCGGTCTCGTCGTCCGGCACCGCGTCGACGCCGGACTCGCGGCGCTGCTCCGCGGTGATCGGCGCCGGCGCCTGTGTGAGCGGGTCGTAGCCGCCGCCCGACTTCGGGAAAGCGATCACCTCGCGGATCGACTCGGAGCCGGTCAGCAGCGCGAGGATGCGGTCCCAGCCGAACGCGATGCCGCCGTGCGGCGGTGCGCCGTAGGAGAACGCGTCGAGGAGGAACCCGAACTTCTCCTGGGCCTCGGCGGCGTCGATGCCCATCACCTGGAACACGCGCTCCTGCACGTCCCGACGGTGGATACGGATCGAGCCACCGCCGATCTCGTTCCCGTTGCACACGATGTCGTACGCGTTGCTCAGCGCACTGCCGGGGTCCTGCTCGAACGTGTCGATCCACTCCGGCGTCGGAGACGTGAACGCGTGGTGCACGGCCGTCCACGCGGAGTGGCCGAGCGCCACGTCACCGTCGTCCGCGGCGTCTCCGGTCGGCTTGAACAGGGGCGCGTCGACGACCCAGACGAACGCCCACGCGCCCTCCTGGTCGGCGCTGTCGATGAGCCCCGTTCTCTTCGCGATCTCCTGGCGCGCGGCTCCGAGCAGGGCGCGTGACGGCGTCGTGGCGCCGGCGGCGAAGAACACGGCGTCGCCGGGAGCGGCGCCCGTGGCCTCCCGCAGGCCTGCGCGCTCGGCGTCGGACAGGTTCTTCGCGACCGGACCGCCGAGGTCAGAGCCGTCCTCGGGGAACGTCACGTACGCGAGCCCGCGTGCCCCACGCTGCTTCGCCCACTCCTGCCAGGCGTCGAACTGCCGACGCGGCAGCGACGCGCCGCCGGCCATGACGACGGCGCCCACGTACTCGGACTGGAACACCCGGAACGGGGTGTCGGCGAAGTAGGAGGTGAGCTCCACGATCGGGTTGCCGAATCGCAGGTCCGGCTTGTCGGTGCCGTACAGGCGCATCGCGTCGTCGAACGTCATCCGCGGGATCGGCGTCGGGATCGTGAACCCGATCAGCTCCCACAGCGCGACGAGCACCTTCTCGGCGAGCGCGATGACGTCGTCCTGCTCGACGAAGCTCATCTCCACGTCGAGCTGCGTGAACTCCGGCTGCCGGTCGGCGCGGAAGTCCTCGTCGCGGTAGCACCGCGCGATCTGGTAGTACCGCTCCATCCCCGCGACCATGAGCAGCTGCTTGAACAGCTGCGGCGACTGGGGCAGGGCGTACCAGGACCCGGGGGCGAGCCGGGCCGGCACGAGGAAGTCGCGTGCCCCCTCCGGGGTGGACCGGGTGAGCGTCGGCGTCTCGATCTCCACGAACTCCTCGGCGTCGAGCACGCGCCGCGCCGCCTGGTTCGCCTTCGCTCGGAGCCTGATGGCGCGCGCGGGGGCCGGCCGGCGCAGGTCGAGATAGCGGTACTTGAGCCGGACCTCCTCGCCGATCGCCTCGGTGTCAGCGAGCGCCGTCGAGACCTGGAACGGCAGCGCGGCAGCGGAGTTGAGGACGACGACGTCGCTCGCCACCACCTCGATCTCGCCCGTCGGCAGGTTGGGGTTCTCGTTCCCCGCCGGGCGGCGCGACACCTCGCCGGTCACCTGGAGCACGAACTCGTTGCGCAGGGGGTGCGCCACCGCCTCGTCCCGGATCACGACCTGGGCGATGCCCGAGGCATCCCGCAGGTCGATGAACGCCACTCCCCCGTGATCGCGCCGACGGTCGACCCAGCCCGTGAGCGTGACGACCTGGGCGGTGTGCTCGGCCCGCAGCGAGCCGGCCGGGGAGGTGCGGAGCACGGCTGGAGTGTCCTTTCGGGAGGGGGTCGGTCCGGGACGGCAGGACCGCCCTCGATCGTAGTGCCCAGCCGGTGGCGGGCGTCCCGGGCGTCAGCGGCGCGTGGTCGCGGCATCCTGCCAGGCGACGATCCGCTCGATCGCGTCAGCGACCACGCCGGGCTCGGCCGCGAAGGACAACCGCACCCAGTCATGCCCGGCGGCGCCGTCGAAGTCCGTGCCGGGCGTCAGGGCGACGCCGGCCTCGCCGAGCAGCCGGGAGCGGTACGTGACGGCGTCGAGACCCGTCGCGCTGATGTCGCCGTACAGGTAGAAGGCGCCGTCGGCAGGGGCCACCGGGTCCCACCTCAGGTCGCCCAGCCGAGCGAGCAGCAGGTCCCGCGACGCGGCGTACGTGGCGACGGCGGCCGCGCCCGCGGCGTACGAGCCCGGCGTGAACGCCTCGAGCGCCGCGTGCTGCGCGAGCGCCGGTGGGCAGAGGGCGAGGTTGCCGGCGAGGGCGTCGACGGCGTCGACGAGGTCGTCCGGCAGCACGAGCCAGCCGAGGCGCCACCCGGTCATCCCCCAGTACTTGGAGAACGAGCTGACGGCGATCGCCCCGACCTGGTCCGCGGCCGTGGCCGCCTGGATCCCCGCGAAGGAGATCCCGTGATAGATCTCGTCGGAGACGAGCCGCACGCCGTGCTCGGCGCACCAGTCGGCGATCGCCGTCAGCTCGGCGGGGCTGACCATGGTGCCGGTCGGGTTGGCGGGGCTGGCGAGCACGAGACCCGCGAGCGGCGCCTCGGCATGGGCGGCGGCCAGCAGCTCCGGCGTCGGCTGGTAGCGGACCTCGGGTCCGGTGTCGAGCTCGACGACGGCGCAGCCCAGGCTGCGCAGGATGTTGCGGTAGGCGGGGTAGCCGGGTCGGGCCAGCGCGACGCGGTCGCCCGGGTCGAACGCGGCGAGGAACGCCAGGACGAACCCTCCGGACGATCCCGTGGTGACGGCGATCCGCCGGGGGTCCACCTCCACGTCGTACCAGCGGCCGTAGTGGCGGGCGATCTCCTCCCGCAAGGCCGGGATGCCGACGGCCTCGGTGTAACCCAGGCCGTCCGCGGCGGCGAGCTCGGCCGCCCGGCGGCGCACGTCGGCCGGTGCGCCCGTAGCGGGTTCGCCGGCGCACAGGACGAGGACGTCGGCGCCCGCGGCCCGCCGCGCGTTCGCGGCCGCGAGCACGTCCATGACGGCGAACGGCGGGACGGCGGAGCGACGCGAGGGACCCATCGCCCCATCCTGCCGGGTCGGCGGACGCGGGCCGGTGTCCGGGCGTCGCGGCCCCTCGGTGGCGTGAGCGACCTCACCCGGGCGCCGCGGGACGCCGATGGACTCGTGCCCGTAGACTGTCCCCACCTGGAGCGAGACTTCCGCCGGGGACCCACGAGATGTGTGAGCGCCTCAGGCGTGCGTGCGGGTCGGGATGCGGAGCTCGGTGCCGCCGGCACCGACCAGCGCTCCCACTCGAACGATCGGTTCCTCCTCGCATGTCCGATGTTGCCCTGACCTCCCCTGCCACCCAGCCCGTCGGCGCCGGCTCCGAGCCGTCGTTCGACGACCTGGGCCTGCCGCAGGCCCTCCTCGACGCCGTCACCGGCCTCGGCTTCACGACCCCCACCCCCATCCAGACGGCGGCGATCCCGGCGCTGCTCTCCGGCCGGGACCTCGTCGGCGTCGCCCAGACGGGCACCGGCAAGACCGCCGCGTTCGGTCTGCCGCTCCTCGCCGCCGTCGACCCGCAGCTGGCCGCCGTGCAGGCCCTCGTGCTCACGCCGACGCGCGAGCTCGCGATCCAGGTGAGCGACGCGGTGGCGTCGTTCGTGCCGTCCGGTGCCGGCGTGAAGGTGCTGCCGATCTACGGCGGCGCGAGCTTCGTGCCGCAGCTGCGCGGCCTCGAGCGGGGAGCGCAGGTCGTCGTCGGGACTCCCGGTCGCGTGATCGACCTCCTCGAGCGGGGTTCGCTCGACCTCGACGCGCTGCGCTACCTCGTGCTCGACGAGGCCGACGAGATGCTCCGGATGGGCTTCGCCGAGGACGTCGACGTCATCCTGGCGAAGACGCCCGCCACGAAGCAGGTCGCGCTGTTCTCCGCGACCATGCCGCCGCCGATCCGCAAGGTCGCCGAGACGCACCTGCGCAACCCGGAGGAGATCGCCGTCGCCCGCCAGGCCACGCCGATCGCCGCGGTGACGCAGACGTACGCCATCGTGCCGTACCGGAACAAGGCCGAGGCGCTGTCGCGGGTCCTCGCGACGAGCGACGCCGACGCCGCGATCGTGTTCGTCCGTACGCGTGAGACCGCGGAGGAGGTCGGCACCGCCCTCGCGTCGCGCGGGATCAACGCCGCGTCGATCAGCGGCGACGTCGCTCAGCGTGAACGTGAGCGGATCGTCGAGCGGCTCCGCTCGGGTGCGCTCGACGTGCTCGTGGCGACCGACGTCGCGGCCCGTGGTCTCGACGTCGAGCGCATCGGGCTCGTCGTCAACTTCGACGTGCCGCGCGAGGTCGAGACGTACGTGCACCGGATCGGGCGGACCGGCCGCGCTGGGCGTACCGGGAACGCCCTGACGTTCCTCACGCCGAAGGAGAAGCCGCGCCTGCGCACGATCGAGCGCGTCACGGGTTCCCGCCTCGTCGAGGCCACCATCCCGACGAACGCCGAGGTCGCCGCGCACCGGACCGGTGCGGCGCTGGCGACGGCGCACGCGCGCCTCGGGGCGGGCGACGTGTCCGCGCACCGGGAGCGTCTCGTCGCCCACGTCGCGGAGCTCGGCGTGGACCCGCTCGACGTCGCTGCTGCGCTCCTCGCGCTCGCTGTCGGCGACGACGGCGCTCCCGCCGGCGATGACCTCGCCCTTCCCGCGCACGACGGCGACCGGCAGCGCGGGTTCGACGGTGACCGGGGTCGCGAGCGCGGCGGACGACGTGGGGGCGGAGACGGCGAGAAGTACCGGATCGCCGTCGGCCACCGGGACGGCGTCAGCCCGCAGGCGATCGTCGGCGCGATCACCGGTGAGGGCGGCCTCCGCGGCGCCGACATCGGCAAGATCGACATCTTCCCGAGCTTCTCCCTCGTGGAGATCCCGGGCGGGGTCTCCCCCGACGTGGCGCGCCGGATCGGTGCCGCCAAGGTCGCGGGGCGCCCGCTGCGGATCCGGCTCGACGACGGCCCGCCGAACCGCGGCCACCGCTCGGGCGGCGGCCAGCGTGACGCGCGGGGTCCGCGCGACTCGCGCCGGCCCTCGCGCGCGTACTGACCGCCGTCGTCCTACGTGCTCTGACTCAGAACAGCGCGTCCTGATCCGGGCCGGCCGCCGCAGCCACTGCGGGGGCCGGCCCGGTTCCGCGTCCGGACGCTCCGGCGAGCGCGCCGGCCGGGTACCGGGCGTCGTCCTCGCGTGCGCTCGGCTCGATGTCGGCGCCGGCGCGCCCGCCGACGCCGCGCGCGAACCCGTGCCTGGCGAGCAGCGGCGCCACCCGCGCGGCGAGCCATCGCCGGTACTCCGGCGGGGCGTAGACCCGACCGCGGTAGAGATCCTGGTACCGCGGGACGAGGTCCGGCCGCACCTGCCCGAGCCACCCCAGGAACCACTCCCTCGTGTGCGGCTTGAGGTGCAGCGACGTCACGGTCACGCCGCTCGCGCCCGCGTCCGCGAGAGCGGCCAGCAGCGCGTCGAGGTGGTCCGCGGAGTCCGTGAGCCAGGGCAGGACCGGCGCCACGAACACCCCGCAGTCGAGGCCGGCGTCCCGCGCGGCGCGCACGAGGCCGAGCCGTGCTGCCGGCGACGGAGTCCCCGGCTCCAGCGAGGCCTGGAGCCCGGCATCCAGGAGGGTGAGGGAGACGCCGAGCCCGACGGCGACGTCCTTGCGTGCCGCCGTGAGCAGCGGAAGGTCGCGCCGCAGCAGCGTGCCCTTCGTGAGGATCGAGAACGGCGTGCCGGACCGCGCGAGCTCCGCCACGATCCCCGGCATCAGCCGGTACCGGCCCTCGGCGCGCTGGTACGGGTCGGTGTTCGTGCCCATCGCCACGTGCTCGCGGTTCCAGCCCGGGCGGCGCAGCTCCGCGTGGAGGACGTCCGCCGCGTTGACCTTCACGACGATCTGCCGGTCGAAGTCCTCGCCCGCGTCGAGGTCGAGGTACGTGTGCGTCGGGCGCGCGAAGCAGTACGTGCAGGCGTGGGTGCACCCGCGGTACGGGTTGATCGTCCAGCCGTACGGCATCGCCGAACCGCTCGGCACCCGGTTCAGGAGGCTCTTCGCGGCGACCTCGTGGAACGTGACTCCCGCGAACTCCGGTGTCGTCACGGAGCGGACGAGCCCGCGTAGCCCCAGCCCGGGTAGCTCACCGGCCCCGGCCGCGCCGTCGAGCTCCTGCGTGTCCCATCTCATGCCCCCAGTCGAACACGCGTCCGAACGTCATGGCAACCATCGACGCGCCGCGCTCGTGGCTACGTGGCCTCGACCCGCGGCAGGACGTCCTCGGGCGGCGGCTCCCACGACGCCGCCTCGGCGTCGACCTGGTCGCCGGACCGGATGTCCTTGACCTGGTCCGGCGCGCCGTCGTCGCCGGGGAACCAGACGAACGGGATGCCACGCCGGTCGGCGTGCCGGATCTGCTTGCCGAACTTCGCCGCGGTGGGTGCCACGTCGGCCGGGATCCCGCGCAGCCGCAGGGCGGCGGCGACGGCGTCCGACGTCGCTCGGGCCTCCTCGTTCGCGACGGCGACGAGCACGGCGGTCGGAACCTTCCGGGTGGCGCGGACCAGGTCGGCGGAGATCAGCCGGGACACGAGTCGCGAGACCCCGATCGACAACCCGACCCCGGGGTAGGTGTGGGCGCCGTCCGAGGCCAGGGTGTCGTACCGACCGCCGGAGCAGATGGACCCGAGGTCCTCGTGACCCACGAGCACCGTCTCGTAGACGGAGCCCGTGTAGTAGTCGAGGCCGCGCGCGATCGCCAGGTCGGCGACGACGACGCCGGGCGCTCGCCGGGCCGCCGCGGTGACGAGAGCCCCCAGCTCCGCGAGGCCCACGTCGAGCAGGTCCGACGACGCACCGTGCGTCTGCGCGAGCGCGCGCACGGCGTCGATCACGCCGTCGTCCGAGCCGGAGATCGCGGCCAGCTCGAGGCACGCGGCCGCCTGCGCCGGGCTGGCACCGGCCTCCTCCGCCAGCATCTGAGCGACCACCTGGGGACCGACCTTGCCGAGCTTGTCGATGATGCGCAGCACCTCGTCGACGGCCTCGAGCCCGATCCCCCGGTAGAAGCCCTCCGCGACCTTGCGGTTGTTCACGAGCACGCGGACCGGCGGCACGCCGAACCGACGCAGCTCGCCGAGCGCCTCGGCGGCGACGAGCGGCAGCTCGACCTCGTAGTGGTACGGCAGATCGCCGTCGCCGACGACGTCCAGGTCCGCCTGCCAGAACTCGCGGAACCTGCCCTCCTGCGGTCGCTCGCCGCGCCAGGCGGGCTGGATCTGGTAGCGCTTGAACGGGAAGTCCAGCTTCCCGGCGTTCTCGAGCACGTACCGGGCGAGCGGCACCGTCAGGTCGAAGTGCAGCCCGAGCCGGGCGGACTCCGTGGGCTCGCCCTCTCCCTGCAGGCGCCCGAGGACGTACACCTCCTTCGACGTGTCGCCCTTGCGCAGGAGCTCCGTGAGCGGCTCCACCGACCGCGTCTGGATGCCCGCGAACCCGTGCAGCTCGAACGTGCGGCGGAAGCTGTCCAGGATCTGCTGCTCGACGACGCGCTGCTGCGGGAGCCACTCGGGGAAGCCGGAGAGCGGTGTGGGACGTGCCATGGGCCGATCTTCCCAGAGTCGACGGCCGGGCCGGACACGCGCACGGGGACCGGCCGCGCCTCCTAGACTGTCCCGGGTTGCGCCCGGGTCAGGTCCCGCGGAGGGCGCCCAGCACACTCTCCAGGAGGTCCGGTGTCCCCGAGCAGACGGGAACGCGAGAACGCGAAGCGGCGCTACCAGAAGTGGGAGCAGCGCCGTGCCGCCGCGGAGAAGGTGCGCCGCGAGCGGCGCATCGTCGGTGGCGTGCTCGCCGGCTTCCTCGCGCTCGTGCTCATCGGCGGCATCATCTGGACCCAGACGCGGCCGGACGAGGGCGATCCCGCCGCGACGCCGACGGCGACCGACCCCTCGGCCACCGACGCCCCGACGGACGCGCCCACGGACTCGCCCGCTCCGCTGCCGACCACGAACCCTCAGATGTTCGAGGCGCCGCCGCCGCCGGCCGACGCGCTCGCCTCGACGTGGACGTGGACGATCACGACCAACCTGGGCGACATCGTCGTCGAGCTCGACGGCGCCGCGGCTCCGCAGGCCGTCGCCTCGTTCAACATGCTGGCCGGGAGCGGCTTCTACGACGGCACCGCGTGCCACCGGCTGCTGCCGGACACGTTGCTGCAGTGCGGCGACCCGACGGCGACCGGCAGCGGCGGTCCGGGGTACACGTTCGGCCCCGTCGAGAACCCGCCCGAGGACGGCGTCTACCCGTCGGGCACCGTCGCGATGGCGCGCGGGGCCGCCGAAGACAGCCAGGGGAGCCAGTTCTTCCTCGTCTTCGGTGAGTACGTGAACCCCGAACCGCCCGGTTACACCGTGTTCGGTACCGTGACCCAGGGTCTCGACATCCTCCAGGCGATCGGCGCCGCCGGGACGCTCCCGGGCACGGAACGCCCCGCGGAGGACGTCATCATCGAGGAAGTGAAGGTGCAGCAGTGAGCGAGCAGCCGACGGGCGGCGACGCCGTCCCCGCCGACGAGCTCGAGGCGGCACACGTGCCGACCGGCGAGGACGTCCCGGCGCAGCACAGCGAGCCGACCGACGCCGCGGCGCCCGCCGAGGAGGCAGCCGCCCCGGACGCGACCGCCGACGAGGAGGTCGCCGGCGAGCCCGAGGCCGCTGAGCCCGAGGCCGCTGAGCCCGAGGCCGCTGAGCCCGAGGCTGTCGCCGAGCCCGAGGCCGCTGAGCCCGAGGCCGCTGAGCCCGAGGCCGCTGAGCCCGAGGCCAGCGAGACCGACGCCGGCGAGCCCGAGGCCCCAGAGCCTGCTGCCGCCGAACCCGAGGCTGCCGCCGAGCCGGCCACGCAGGAACCGGCAGCGGAGCAGGAGCCGGTCGCTGACGAGCCACCGGCCGAGGACGTGCCCGCGGTGCCGGCGCCCCCGAAGCCGGCACCGAGGCCAGGTCCGCGACCGGGTCCCCGCCCCGGGCCGCGACCGCCGCTCGCTGCGCGCCCCACGCCGGCCGCCGGCGCCTCGGCTCCGGCCCCGGTCGTCGCCGCTCCCCCGGCCCCGGAGGCCGCCGAGATCGCCGCGGCGAGCGAGTTCGGGCGTGTGGCCGACGACGGCACCGTGTACGTGCGCGAGGGCGACGGCGAGCGGGCGATCGGTCAGGTCGCCGGTCCGGACGTCGAGGACGCGCTCGGGCTGTACGTCCGCCGCTTCCTGGACCTCAAGGCTCAGGTCCTCCTGTTCGAGACCCGCCTGCCCGGCCTCGGCGGCAAGGAGATCTCCGCGACGCTCGCCTCGCTGACCGAGCAGCTGACCGAGCCCGCCGTCGTCGGCGACCTCGCCGGCCTCCGCGAACGGCTCGCCGCGCTCGCCGAGCGGGCCGAGGAGCGCCGCGCGGCAGCCGCGGCGGAACGTGAGGCAGCCCGGGCGAAGGCCGTCACCGAGCGCGCGGCCATCGTCGAGGAGGTCGAAGCCATCGCCGCCGAGGACCCGGCGCGCACGCAGTGGCGTGAGTCCTCGAACCGGATCGCCGCGCTGCTCGAGTCGTGGAAATCGGCGCAACGGACCGGCACGCGCATCGACCGGCCCACGGAGGACGCGCTCTGGAAGCGGTTCTCGCACGCCCGGACGACGTTCGACAAGCATCGTCGGGCGCACTTCGCCGACCTGGACCGCCGGCACGGCGAGGCCAAGGCGGCGAAGGAGGCCCTCGTGGTCCGCGCGGAGGCTCTCGCGGCGTCGACGGACTGGGGGCCGACGACCATCGCGTACCGCGCCCTGATGGACGAGTGGAAGGCCGCCGGGCGAGCCGCCCGGCGCGACGACGACGCGCTCTGGGCGCGGTTCAAGGGCGCGCAGGACGAGTTCTTCTCGGCGCGCAACGCGCAGAATGCGGTCGTGGACGCCGAGTACGGCCAGAACCTCGAGGCGAAGCTCGCGATCCTGGCCGACGCGGAGGCGCTCGTGCCGGTGTCCGACGTCGCCGCAGCCCGGCGGGCTCTTCGCGACATCCAGGACCGGTGGGACGCCGTCGGCCACGTGCCGCGTGGCGACGTGCAGCGCGTGGAGGGCAGGCTGCGTGCCGTCGAGCAGTCCGTGCGGGACGCCGAGCAGCGCCAGTGGTCGCGCAGCAACCCGGAGGTCCGGGCTCGGGCGGAGGGCGCGGCGGCCCAGCTGATCGACGCGATCGCGGCGCTCGAGTCGGACCTCGCGGACGCCGAGCGGTCCGGGGACTCACGCAAGGTCGAGGAGGTCCGGACCGCGCTCGCGGCACGGCGGCAGTGGCTCGAGATGGTGGAGCGGACCGCCGGCGACTCCTGACGGCGTCGTCGTCCACAGGCGCACGGCGAGCTGGACGCGCCGTGCGCCACGATGGGCCATGGCCGCGTCCGACCCGCACCCGCTCGCTTGGCTCCGCCCTCGCCGGCTGACGCCGATCACGCTCGTGCACGGCCGAGCGGCGCTCGGGCCGCACCGCGACGGCCTCGTCGAGGCGCTCGTCGGCTCGGGCTTCGCCGCCACCGACCTGCCCATCGGTCCCGCGGACCGCGCCCGCTGCCTCGCCGGGCTGGTGCCGCCCGGCGGCGTCCTGGTGCGCCGGTGCGCCGCCTGGGTCCACACCGGCACCCCTCGCCCGGACGTCGTCGACGTCGTGCTGCCGCGACCCCGGCGGCACCGTCCCGGTGTCGTGCGCACCCACGTCGCCGCGCTGCGCGACGACGACGTCGAGGTGATCGGCGGGAGCGCCGTCACCACCCTCACGGCGACGCTGCTCGACGTGCTGCGGTGGGAGGACGCGGACGCCGTCGTTCTCGCCCGTGCCCTCGTCGCGGCGGGTGCGGACCCGACGGCGGCGGCCCTCCGGTGCGAGGAGCTGTGCCGGCACGCCGGGACGGCCCGCGCGCGGGACCTCCTCGCGGAGGTTCAGTCGGCTCGGCCGTGACCGTGCTCGGCGGCCGCGAGGCTCGGGCCGGCGTCCGGTCGGACACCCGTGAGCCGGTAGACGTCGAACACGCCGTCGATGCCCCGGACGGCACGCAGGACGTGCCCGAGGTGCGAGGTGTCGGCCATCTCGAAGACGAACTTGCTGAGCGCGACGCGGTCGCGGGTGGTGGAGACGGTGGCCGAGAGGATGTTGACGTGGTTGTCCGACAGCACGCGCGTGACGTCGGACAGGAGCCGCGCTCGGTCGAGCGCCTCCACCTGGATCTGGACGAGGAACACGCTCTGCGCGTCCGGCGACCACGTGACGTCGACGAACCGCTCGGGCTCGTTGCGCAGCTGCTCGAGGTTCGGACAGTCGGTCCGGTGCACCGACACGCCCGCGCCGCGCGTCACGAAGCCGACGATCGGGTCGCCCGGTACCGGCGTGCAGCACTTCGCGAGCTTCGCCCAGACGTCCGCGTCCTCCATCCCGGCGACGACGACACCGACACCCCCTGTCCGGGGCCGGGCCCGGCCCTCGCCGGGCCGGGTGGCCTCGGCGAGGTCCTCGCTCGTGCCGTCCTCTCCGCCGAGGCTCGCGACGAGCCGGCTGACGACGTTCGCGGCGGACACGTGCCCCTCACCGACCGCTGCGTACAGCGCTGACACGTCGGCGTAGCGCATGTCGGAGGCCAGGCCGACGAGCGCGTCGTGGGTGAGGAGGCGCTGGATCGGGAGGTTCTGCTTGCGCATCGTCTTCGCGATGGCCGTCTTGCCCTGCTCGATCGCCTCCTCGCGGCGCTCCTTCGTGAACCACGCGCGGATCTTGTTCCGGGCCCGCGGGCTCTTGACGAACGTGAGCCAGTCGCGGCTCGGGCCCGCGGTCTGCGCACGCGAGGTGAAGATCTCGACCGTGTCGCCGTTCTCCAGGGTCGACTCGAGCGGCACGAGACGACCGTTGACCTTCGCGCCCACCGTCCGGTGCCCGACCTCGGTGTGGACCGCGTACGCGAAGTCCACCGGCGTCGCTGCCGCCGGGAGCGCCATGACCTCACCCTTCGGGGTGAAGACGTACACCTCGCTCCCGGACATCTCGTACCGCAGGGAGTCGAGGAACTCGCCCGGGTCGGCGGTCTCCTGCTGCCAGTCGATCAGCTGGCGCAGCCACGGCATCTCTCCCGTGCCCGCGCCCCCGCCCTTCTCCTTGCCGCGGCCGGCCGACGGCGACTCCTTGTACTTCCAGTGCGCGGCGACGCCGTACTCCGCGCGGCGGTGCATCTCCTGGCTGCGGATCTGGATCTCGACGGGCTTCCCGCCCGGACCGATGACCGTCGTGTGCAGCGACTGGTACATGTTGAACTTCGGCATCGCGATGTAGTCCTTGAACCGCCCCGGCACAGGGTTCCATCGCGAGTGCAGCGCCCCGAGCGCCGCGTAGCAGTCCCGGAGGGAGTCGACCAGCACGCGGACCCCGACGAGGTCGTAGATCTCGTCGAAGTCGCGGCCGCGCACGATCATCTTCTGGTAGATCGAGTAGTAGTGCTTCGGCCGGCCCGTGACGGTGGCGCGGATCTTCGCCGACTTCAGGTCGGCGGTGACCTGCTCGCGCACGGTAGCCAGGTACTCCTCGCGGGCCGGCGCCCGTTCCGCGACGAGACGCACGATCTCGTCGTAGACCTTGGGGTACAGCGCCGCGAACGAGAGGTCCTCGAGCTCCCACTTGATGGTGTTCATGCCCAGGCGGTGAGCCAGCGGGGCGTAGATCTCGAGGGTCTCGCGGGCCTTGCGCTGCGCGGACTCCTGCGACACGTACCGCCAGGTCCGGGCGTTGTGCAGGCGGTCCGCGAGCTTGATCACGAGGACCCTGATGTCCCGCGCCATCGCGACGACCATCTTGCGCACGGTCTCGGCCTGAGCGGCATCGCCGAACGTCACCTTGTCGAGCTTCGTGACGCCGTCGACCAGGAGCGTGATCTCGTCGCCGAAGTCGGCCCGGAGCGAGTCCAGGGAGTACGGCGTGTCCTCGACCGTGTCGTGCAGGAGCGCTGCGGCGAGGGTCGGCGGCGTCATCCCCAGCTCGGCCAGGATGGTCGCGACGGCGACCGGGTGCGTGATGTACGGGTCACCGCTCTTGCGCAGCTGGCCGGTGTGGGCCTTCTCGGCGACGGCGTACGCGCGCTCCAGGAGACCGATGTCGGCCTTCGGGTGATGGGCGCGGACGATCCGGAGCAGCGGCTCGATCGCCGGTGGCGTCGCGTGCCCGCGGGAGCCCAGCCTGACGAGCCGTGAACGCACACGGGAGCCCGGGACGACTGTGGCGTCGTTCCGCTCCACGCCCGCGCTCCGCTCGCGCGACGCGGTCTCCTCGGCCATCGCGACAGTCTACGTCCGCACGGCACGCGCCCCGCCGCCAGGGCCCACGAGGCCTCGCCTCGGAGCGCCCGATCAGTACGCGACGACGGCGTCGACGCGGCGCCCGGCGAGCGCCGCCCGTCCGCCGAGGTCCAGCAGCTCGATGAGGACGCAGACGGCGCTCACCATCCCGCCTGCGCGCTCCACGAGGTCCGCCGCCGCGCCGACCGTGCCGCCGGTCGCGAGCACGTCGTCGACGAGCAGCACCCGCGCGCCGGGCGCGAGGGCGCCCTCGCGCAGCTCGAGGACCGCAGAGCCGTACTCGAGCTCGTAGGGCTGCGCGATCACCGGCGGCGGCAGCTTGCCCGCCTTGCGGATCGGCACCAGGCCGAGGCCGAGCGCCGTGGCGAGCGGCGCGGCGAGCAGGAACCCACGGGACTCGATGCCCGCGACGACGTCGACGGTGCCGGAGTAGGTGGCCGCGAGAGCGTCGACGAGCGTGCGCAGCAGCGGCCCGTCCGACAGGAGCGGCGTGATGTCGCGGAAGACGATCCCGGGGCTCGGGAAGTCCGGGACCGCGCGGATGGCCCCGCCGACCTCGGTCGATACCGCCGCGAGGTCGTCGCCGGCGCGGCGCTCGGGCACGCCCGTCAGCGCTTCCGCTTGCGCCGGGGCTGCGCGGCGACACCCTGGTGCTCGCCGGCCACGAGGCCGCCGACCACGACCTGCTCGGGCGTCTCGGCGTCGGCACCGTTCTTCGCGCGCAGCTCGAGCACCTTGCGCGTGTGCGCGGCGATCTGCGGCTGCCGTTCCCGGAAGGCGACGAACACCGGCGTCGCGATGAAGATCGACGACGCCGTGGAGACGATCGTGCCGATGAACAGCGCGAGCGCGATGTCGCGCAGCGTGCCGGCGCCGAGGAGCAGCGCTCCGACGAACAGGATGGACGCGACCGGCAGCACCGCCACGACCGACGTGTTGATCGAGCGCACGATGGTCTGGTTGACGGCGAGGTTCGCGGCCTCGGCGTAGGTGACCCGGGTCTGCTCGGTGATCCCGGACGTGTTCTCGCGCACCTTGTCGAACACCACGACCGTGTCGTACAGCGAGTACCCGAGGATCGTGAGGAACCCGATAACCGTCGCTGGTGTGACCTCGAAGCCCACCCCGGCATACAGCCCGACCGTGACGATGAGGTCGTGCACGAGCGCGATGAGCGCACCCGCCGCCATCGTCCACGTGCGGAAGTACACCGCCATGACCACGCTGACGATGGCGAGGAACGTCACGAGGCCCTGAAGCGCCCTCGTCGTGACGTCACGGCCCCACGTGGGGCCGACGAACGACGACGTGACCTGCTCGGTCGGGACGCCGTACGCCTCGGCGAGGGCGATCTGCATCTCGTCGGTCTGCTCGTTGGTCAGCTGGTCCGTCTGGACGCGGACGGTCGACGAACCGACGATCGACACGCGTGCGACCTGCTCGGGCGCGATCCCGTCGAGCACCTCCTGAGCGAGCTCCTGGTCCGTGGTCGAGGCCTCGGACACCACGAACTCCGAGCCGCCGCGGAACTCGATCCCGGGGTTGAGCCCGCGGATCCCCACGAGCAGGCCGGAGATGACGATGAGCCCGAGGGCGATGAGGAACCACGTCTTCCGGCGCCCGACGATGTCGTAGGACCGGTGCCCGGTGTAGAGGTCGTTGCCGAACTTGGCGAAGCTGGGCATCAGCGCTTCCCCTCCTGCTCGTCGCTGGCCTTGGCCCCGACGACGGCGCCGTCGTCAGGGCTCTCGGCCTCCGCGCGTTCCCTGGCCTCCGCGGCGCGTCGCTCCGCGATCGTCATGCGGTTCGCGTTCGCCGCGACGGCGGTCCGTTCGGCACGGGTGCGGGTGCGGCCGCGTCCGGCGTACGCCGCCACCGTGGCGCCGAGGTGGACGGGGTCCAGGCCGGACATCGGATGCCCGTCGCCGAAGAACTTCGTCCGCGCGAGGATCTTCATCATCGGGTGCGTGAACAGGAACACGACGACGATGTCGACGAGCGTCGTGAGGCCGAGCGTGAACGCGAAGCCGCGCACGCCGCCCACGGCGAGGAAGTACAGGACCACCGCGGCGAGGAAGTTCACGGCGTCGGACGCCAGGATCGTGCGCCGGGCGCGCAGCCAGCCCTGCTCCACGGCCGCCGTCAGGACCCGCCCCTCGCGCACCTCGTCGCGGATGCGCTCGAAGTACACGATGAACGAGTCGGCGGTGACGCCGATGGCGATGATGAGGCCGGCGACGCCAGGGAGCGAGAGCCGGTAGCCCTGCAGCCACGACAGCAGCAGGATCGCCCCGTACGTCAACGCGCCGGCGACCGCGAGGCTGGTCAGCGTGACGAACGCGAGCCCGCGGTACTGGAACACCGTGTAGAGGACGACGAGCACGAGGCCGATGAGGCCGGCGATCACGCCGTTGCGGAGCTGCTCGCCGCCCAGGGTCGCGGAGATCTGCTCCTGGGACTGCACGTCGAACGTGATCGGCAGCGAGCCGAAGTTCAGCTGGTTCGCGAGGGTCTGCGCCTGGGAGCGGGTGAACGGGTTGGTCTCCGGGCCGGAGATCGTGGCCTCGCCGTTCGGGATCGGCTCGTCGACGCCGGGAGCCGAGATGACATTCCCGTCCAGCACGATCGCGAACTGGTTCAGCGGCGGCTGCGCCGCAAGGCCCGCGAGGCGGGTGGTGATCTCGGCGAACTTCTCGCCGCCCTCGCTCGTGAAGTTCATCTGGACGACGGGGATGTTCGTGGCCGCGCCGGTCGATGTTGTCTGGTACACCATCTGGGCCGACGTCAGGTCGGAGCCGGACAGCTCGGCGGGGCCGAGGATGTACTTCGCGGCACCGTCAGTGGTGCACGCGACCAGCGGGGCGTCCGGGTCGTCGCCGCCGCCACCGGTGCGATTCTCCGGGAGGGAGCAGTCGAGGCGGTAGAAGTCGTACGTCACCTGCTCGGTGATCCAAGCCGTGTCGCTCGCCGACGTCGGCTCCGTCGCGGGGGTGTTCGACAGCTCACCGTTGCCGTCGGCGTCGGCGGCGGCGAAGGCCGCCTCGTCGATCTCCTCCGGCGTGGCCGCCGGGGCGTCGGTCGCGCCGTCCGTCGGCTCGGCGGTCGGCTCCTCACCGGACTCCGACGTCGCCTCGTCGGACGGCGACGGCGTCGGCGTGGTCTCGCGCGGCAGCGCACCGTCGGGTGCGGCGTCGGTCGCCTCTGCCGTCGGATCCGCGGTGGGATCCGCCGTCGGATCGGCAGTGCTGCCGTCGGTCGGCTCCTCGCCCGGCTCCAGCGCCGCGGGGTCGATCGCTCCCGGCCCCGACTCGACGAGCACGGCACGCATCCGCATCACGGCAGACGCCGAGACCAGGTCGATCGTCTCCTGGCTCGGGTTGCCCGGCATCGCGACGACGATGTTGCGTCCGCCCTGGCTCGTGATCTCCGCCTCGGAGACGCCCGAGCCGTCGACCCGCTGCCGGATGATCGCGATCGCCTGGTTGACGTCGTCGGACGTGACCTCCTGCCCGTCGGTCGTGTTCGGCGTCAGGATGATCTGCGTGCCGCCCTCGAGGTCGAGAGCGAGCTCCGGGGTGAACGACGCGTCACCCCACTTCGCGCCGGCGCCGACGGAGCCGAAGATCGCCGCCACGATCAGCAGCAGGAACAGCAACGGGCGCAGCGGGCGTCCGCCGGGTCGCTTGCGTGTGGCCAACGAGGTCTTCTCTCAGGGACGGGTCACGCCGGTCGGTGGCGCGAGGTGGGTGACGACGGCGCCGCGTCAGGGCTGCGGGCGCTGGGTCTCCGGGCCGTCGGTCGAGCCGGGCTCCGCCGGGTCCGCCGGCTCGGCGTCCGTCTCCGGCTCCTCGGCCGGCTCGGTCGGCTCCACGACCTTGCCGATCGCCGCCCGCACCCAGCGCGTCCGCGTGCCGGGTGTCGACTCGATGGTGATCGTGTCACCCTCGATGTCCACGATGGTGCCGAGCTGGCCGGACAGCGTCATGACGTCCTGCCCCACCTCGAGGTTGTTGCGGAACTCGGCCTGCTTCGCCTGCTGCTTGCGACCGCGGCTGTTCAGGAAGAACAGACCGACGATCGCGACGGCGAGGATGAGCAGAAGCGGCAGCTGCGACGTGTCCACGAGTAAGGGCTCCCATAGGGCTGGTGACGGTCCGCCCCGGAGTCTAGGCGAGGGAACTGCGTGGACCAACCAGCCGCCGTCGCAGGACGACGTCAGGAGAACAGGGTGTCCGGTGGTGCGGGCGGCTCCAGGCCGAGGTGAGCCCACGCCTCGGCGGTCGCCACCCGCCCCCGTGGCGTACGCGCGATCAGCCCCTCGCGCACGAGGAACGGCTCGGCGACCGTCTCGACGGTCTCGGGCTCCTCGCCCACGGCCACGGCCAGGGTGCCGAGGCCCACCGGGCCGCCGCGGAACCGCACGCAAAGGGCACGCAGGACGCCGCGGTCGAGCCGGTCGAGCCCGCGCTCGTCGACCTCGAAGACCTCGAGCGCGGCACGGGCGGCGTCGACGTCGGCGACTCCGCTCCCCCGCACCTGAGCCCAGTCCTGCACCCGGCGCAGCAGGCGGTTCGCGATGCGCGGCGTCCCGCGGGACCGGGAGGCGATCTCCGCGCCCGCCGCCGGGGTCAGCTCCGCACGGAGCAGCCGGGCCGAGCGTTCGAGCACCTGCTCGAGCTCGGCGACCTCGTAGAAGTCCAGGTACCCGGTGAACCCGAACCGGTCGCGCAGCGGAGCCGGGAGCAGCCCCGCCCGGGTGGTCGCGCCCACCACGGTGAACGGTGGGAGGGCCAGCGGGATCGCCGTCGCACCGGCGCCCTTCCCCACGACGACGTCGACGCGGAAGTCCTCCATCGCGAGGTACAGCATCTCCTCGGCCGGGCGCGCGAGCCGGTGGATCTCGTCGATGAACAGGACGTCGTTCTCCTGCACCGACGACAGGATCGCCGCGAGGTCCCCCGCGTGCTGGATGGCCGGCCCGGACGTGAGGCGCAGCGCCGCGCCGACCTCGCTCGCCACGATCATCGCGAGCGTCGTCTTGCCGAGCCCCGGACCGCCCGCGAGCAGGACGTGGTCGGGCGGGCGGCGACGGGCCAGGGCCGCCTCGAGCACGAGCGACAGCTGGTCGCGCACCACGCGCTGGCCGACGAACTCGGCGAGGCGTCGGGGCCGCAGAGCCGCCTCCGCGGCACGTTCGATCTCGTCGGCCTCGGCCGACGTGAGCTGCGCGAGATCGTCGCGTTCCTCAGCCACGGGCGTCCCCGGCGAGCGACCGCAGCGCGGCCCGGAGCAGGCCCGCCGCGTCCGGGGCCGTGCCGTCGGCGTCCTCGAGCACGCCGCGGACGGCGTCCTGCGCCTGCCGCACGGGCCACCCGAGGCCCACCAGCGCGTCGACGACGTCCGCGCCGTCGTCCACGGCCACAGGAGCCGCCGGAGCCGCACCCTGGGCGGGCCCGAGCCGGTCGCCCAGCTCGAGGACGATGCGGCTCGCGCCCTTCCGGCCGATCCCGGGGACACGCACGAGTGCCGCCAGGTCCTCCTGGGCGACGGCGCGCCGCAGACCGTCCGGCGTGTGCACGGCGAGCATCGCCAGCGCGAGACGCGGGCCGACGCCGGACACCGTCTGCACGAGCTCGAACACGTCGCGCTCGTCGGCGTCCGCGAAGCCGAACAAGGTGAGCGAGTCCTCCCGGACGACGAGCGACGTGTGCAGCTCGCAGTCGGCCTCGACGCGCAGCCCGGCCAGCGTCGCCGGCGTGGCCAGCACGCGCATCCCAACACCTCCGACGACCACGACGACGGCGTCGAGCCCGATGGCGGCCACCCGGCCCTGCACCAGCGCGATCATCTGGGGCTGCTCCTTCCCGTGCGGCGTTCCCGCCGCGCGCGGCCGGCTCGAGCGAGCACACCGCGAACACCTGTACGAAGCACTACCGTAGCCGCCCGGCGCGCACGACGTCGAGGCGCCGCGCGGGGCGGCGGGCGGCCGCCTCGGCCTGCGCCCACGCACGCTGCGCGGCCGTGGGAGCACCACGATCCGGAGAGGATGCCGGCGTCGTCGCCCCTCCGCGCCAGGCATGGCAGATCGCGAGGGCGAGCGCGTCGGCGGCGTCGGCGGGACGGGGCCGCTCCGCGAGCGCGAGCAACCGCGCCACCATCTCCTGCACCTGGGGCTTCTCGGCGCGGCCGGAGCCGGTGATCGCGGCCTTGACCTCGCTCGGGGTGTGGGTGGCGACCGGGATGCCGCGGCGCGCGGCGGCGACCATCGCGAGCCCGGCCACCTGGGCCGTACCGGTGATCGTGCGCACGTTCGCCTGCGCGAAGACCCGCTCGACGGCGACGGCGTCCGGCTGGTGCGCGTCGAGCCACTCGTCGATCCGGTCCGCGACGGACACCAGGCGTGCCTCGAGGGGATCACCGGCGGGCGTCGTCGCCACGCCGACGTCGACGAGGCGCACGCGGCGGCCGGGCAGCGACTCGATTACGCCGATGCCGCACCGTGTGAGCCCCGGGTCGATCCCGAGGATCACGCGGCCACCGGACGCGCGTCGGGCCACGGGGACGGGTGCAGTCACCCCCTCACTGTGTCAGCCTGGGGGCGTGAGCCGGGCGACAACACGCGAGCGGGACCGATGGTCGCGCACGCCGTGATCTCGCGGACGATCCGCGCCACTCCCGACGACCTGTTCGACGTCGTCCACGACTACCATCGGCGCCTCGAGTGGGACACGCTGCTGCGGGCGGCACGCACGGTCGACGACGCCGAGCCCGCCGTCGGCGTCGAGGCGGTGTGCACGGCGCGACGCGCGCTGGGCGGCTTCTCGTTCACGACGACGTACGTCACGTTCCGGCGGCCCGACCTCGCCGCCGTGCGACTCACCCGCCCGGTGGCGGTCTTCGAGTCCTGGTCGGCGTCGATCCGGCACAAGCCGACCGCTGCCGGGACGAACGTCGTCTACACGATGACGTTCCGGTGCCGTCCGTCGTGGCTGGCGTGGCTCCTCGAGCCCGCCGCGCGCGCCGCGTTCCGCCTCGAGACGTCCCGCCGCCTCGCCGCGCTCGACTCCTACGTCACGCGGCGCGCCGGCACCCCCACGAAGGAGTCCGCATGACCACCGCACCCGACGCCGCCGTGCTCCGCCGCATCTCCGACCTCGTCCGCACCGAGCACGACCTGCGCACGCAGCTCACCGACGGGGCGATCTCCTCCGAGGAGGAACGGTCCCGCCTCGCGCAGATCGAGACGGCGCTCGACCAGTGCTGGGACCTGTTGCGCCAGCGTCAGGCGCGCCGCGAGGCCGGGCAGGACCCGGCCGCCGCACAGGTCCGGTCCGCGGCCGAGGTCGAGGGCTACCGCCAGTAGGCGCCGCGGCGCCCGCTCAGTCCTCGTCGAGCTGCGCGAGCACCTCGTCGGTGGCGTCGAAGTTCGCGAAGACGTTCTGCACGTCGTCACTGTCCTCGAGGGCGTCGATGAGCCGGAGCACCTTGCGTGCGCCGTCGACGTCGACCTCGATCTGGGTGGCGGGCACGAACTGCGCCTCCGCGGAGTCGTAGTCGAGGCCCGCGTCCTGCAGCGCCGTGCGGACCGCGACGAGGTCCGTGGCCTCGCTCAGCACCTCGAACGCCTCGCCGAGGTCGTTGACCTCCTCGGCGCCGGCGTCGAGCACGGCACCGAGCACGTCGTCCTCGTCGAGACCGTCCGTCTTGGGGACGACGACGACCCCGCGGCGCGAGAAGAGGTACGACACGCTGCCCGGGTCGGCGAGCGACCCGCCGTTGCGCGTGAACGCGACGCGGACGTCCGACGCCGCCCGGTTGCGGTTGTCGGTCAGGCACTCGACGAGGACGGCGACGCCGCCCGGTGCGTAGCCCTCGTACATGATCGTCTGGTAGTCGGCGCCGCCCGCCTCGAGCCCCGCGCCCCGCTTGACCGCGCGGTCGATGTTGTCGTTCGGGACCGACGTCTTCTTGGCCTTCTGGATGGCGTCGTAGAGCGTCGGGTTGCCGGCGGGGTCACCGCCGCCCGTCCGCGCGGCCACCTCGATGTTCTTGATGAGCTTGGCGAAGAGCTTCCCTCGCCGCGCGTCGATGACTGCCTTCTTGTGCTTGGTCGTGGCCCACTTGGAGTGACCGGACATCTGCTGCTCCTGTGCTTCTCGGGCTGCGCTTCTCGAGCGGTGCTTCTCGGCGGTCGGGCGTCACGCACCGATCATCCGGAGGAAGGTGGAGTGCACCCTCGCGTCCGCGCCGATCTCCGGATGGAAAGCGGTGGCCAGCAGCGAGCCCTGACGTACTGCCACGATTCTACCGGCGGCCGGGCCGCTCGCGACGCGCGCGAGGACCTCGACGCCGTCCCCCACGTCCTCCGCCCACGGTGCCCGGATGAAGACGGCGCGCAGCAGCTCGGACCCGGCCTCGCCCGCGAGGCCCGGCGCGTCGAGATCCACCTCGAAGGAGTCGACCTGCCGCCCGAACGCGTTGCGGCGCACCGTCATGTCGATGCCCCCGATGGTCTCCTGATCCACGGTGCCGTCGAGGATCCGGTCCGCGAGCAGGATCATGCCTGCGCACGAGCCGTACACCGGGAGCCCCGAGCGCACCGCCTCGCGCAGGGGCTCGAGGAGCCCGAACGTCACGAGGAGCTTGGAGATCGTCGTGGACTCGCCGCCCGGGAGCACGAGGCCGTCGACGTCGAGCTCGCTCGGCCGGCGCACGGGGACCGCGCTCACACCGAGGGAGCCCAGGACGGCGATGTGCTCGCGGAAGTCGCCCTGCAGGGCGAGGACGCCGACAGTCGTCATCGACCGGAGCCACCGCTCGCGGGCGTGCTCGAGTCGCCCGTGGCGGCCTCGTCCCGGGCCAGGCCGAGGTGTCGCGTGACGCCGTTCCACCCGGGCAGGAGCGCCTGGGTGACCTCGACGAGCTCCGCGGGAAACACCTCCTCGGTGACCTGCGCCAGCGCCGGGAGCGGCCACCACCGGACCTCGTCCATGAACGCTCGCTCGACGTCCGTCCAGTTGTCGGTGACGAGCGGCGCGTCCCGATCCAGACCGTCGAGGCGCGCGAGGAAGAACTCCTCGTCCTGCCGGACCGTGCGCGCGAAGAAGTCGAACAGCGCGCTGCGGGTCAGCACCGGGCCCTCGAGCCGCTCCGGGTCGAGCCGCAGGCCCGTCTCCTCGAACACCTCCCGCACGGCGGCGTCGCGGGCCGTCTCCCCCCGGTCGATCCCGCCGCCCACGGTGAACCACCACGTCCGCTCGGGCTGGTCGGCGTCGTGGCCCCGGACCAGCAGCACGCGGTCCTGAGGGTCGAGCAGCAGCACCCGCGCAGCGCGGCGGAACGGGACGCCGTCGGCGCCCCGCACCCATCCCTCGCCGTCGGTGGGGTGCCCCACCGACGAGGCCGGGGTCACCACCCGCGCTCGGCCAGGCGGTGCGGGACCGGGATGTCGTCGACGTTGATGCCGACCATCGCCTCGCCGAGGCCGCGGGAGACCTTCGCGATGACGTCGGGGTCGTCGAAGAACGTCGTGGCCTGGACGATCGCCGCCGCGCGCTCGGCGGGGTTCCCGGACTTGAAGATCCCGGAGCCGACGAACACGCCCTCGGCGCCGAGCTGCATCATCATCGCGGCGTCGGCCGGGGTGGCGATCCCGCCGGCGGTGAAGACGACCACGGGGAGCTTCCCCTCGCGCGCCACCTCGGCGACGAGGTCGTACGGCGCCTGGAGCTCCTTCGCGGCGAGATACAGCTCGTCCTCGGGCAGCGAGGTCAGGCGGCGGATCTCGTCGCGGATGGTGCGCATGTGCGTGGTGGCGTTCGAGACGTCGCCCGTCCCGGCCTCGCCCTTCGACCGGATCATCGCGGCACCCTCGGTGATGCGCCGGAGCGCCTCCCCGAGGTTCGTGGCTCCGCAGACGAACGGCACGGTGAACTGCCACTTGTCGATGTGGTGCGCGTAGTCGGCCGGCGTGAGGACCTCGGACTCGTCCACGTAGTCGACGCCGAGGCTCTGAAGCACCTGCGCCTCGACGAAGTGCCCGATGCGCGCCTTCGCCATCACGGGGATCGAGACGGCGGCGACGATGCCGTCGATCATGTCGGGGTCGCTCATCCGGGAGACCCCGCCCTGGGCGCGGATGTCGGCCGGGACGCGCTCGAGCGCCATCACGGCGACGGCGCCGGCGTCCTCGGCGATCTTCGCCTGGTCGGCGGTGACGACGTCCATGATGACGCCGCCCTTGAGCATCTCGGCCATGCCCCGCTTGACGCGGGCGGTGCCGGTTCCGGACGCCGGTGCGGGCGCGGTGGGGTCGAGCGGTGCAACGGACACGATGACCTCATGAGGAACGGGGGTGGTGGATGGTCTCATCGTACGCGCGCGGGCCGTCGTCGAGAGCGGCCGAGGCGACGAGCGAGCGTGGGGATCAGCGCATCGGGTACGGGCTCGCGGACGCCACGAACCGCTGACGGTCGGACGTCAGCTCGTTGAGCAGCGAACGCTCGTCCTGGCTCTGCGTGCGCAGGTCGGCACGCCCGGTCACGACCCGCTGGCGGGCGAAGGCGAGCGACGTCGCATGCTTCTGGAAGGCCTTCATCGCGGCGACCGCGCTCGGCCCCATCCGACCTGCCCACGTCCGCGCCTGGCTGCGCAGCCGCAGCGAGGCGAGCATCTCGACCTCGTGCGGCTCGAACCAGCCCGCACGGCCGTACTCCGTGAGCCGGTCCCGGATCACGCGGCTCTCCTGCCGGCGCAGCCAGAACGCGAGCACGATCGCGCCGACGAACAGCGGCACTTGCACCACGACGTAGATGAGGATGAAGTTGAGGCTCGCCGCGCCGTTCCACAGCGCGTGCAGGCCCATGGCGGCGAGGAGGCCGAGCGGGAAGAGCCACCAGGCCGCGTACCGGTTGCGCGACCGGGAGGCGATGCCGAGCGCGATACCGATGCATGCGGTGAACAGGAGGTGCGCGAACGGGGACATGATCCCGCGCATGACGAACACCTGACCGAGGCCGTCGTCGAAGAACCGGCCGAAGTACAGGATGTTCTCGGTGAACGCGAACCCGGCGGCGACGACGGCGGCGTACACGATGCCGTCGACGATCCCGTCGAAGAACTGCCGGCGCATGAGGTAGATGAGCAGGACGCCCAGGCCCTTGGCGCTCTCCTCGACGATCGGTGCGGAGATGACGGCGGTGAGCGTGTCCGCTGCGGCCGGGTCGCCCGAGAGCGAGTAGAAGTAGATGCCGAGCGCGGTGTTCCCGAACAGCGCGATGATCACGGAGACTCCCGCGCCCCACAGCAGGGCGAACGCGAGCATCCCCTTCGGCTCCGGTTCCCAGCGGTCGAGCCAGAACACGGCCGTGAGCACGACGGCGAGCGGGAAGAGGGCGAGGATGAACCCGACCACCGCCGGACCGACGCCGACCTGGATCAGCACCAGGCCGAGCCCCACGAGCGCGCCGATCGCGACCAGCACGATCGCGATGACCGACCACACCGACGTCGACTTCTTCCGGACACCGCCCTGCCACACCTGGTTCAGCTGCGCGGTGGGGTTCGACGGCGGCGCCGCGTACTGGCCGGGCCGGTACTGGTTCGGCGCGTACTGACCGGGCTGCGGCCCGCCCCCCTGGTACCGCCCCGGGCGGACCGGGCTCGGGTAGGCCGACGGCGCCGGCTGCTGCGGGTAGGCACCCGGCTGTCCGTAGGTCGGCTGGGGCTGCGCCGGCGCCTGCTGCGGATACGGCTGCTGCGGCGCGGGGCCGGGCTGCGGCTGCTGGTGCCCCGGCGGGTACGGCTGCGGCCGTGACGGGTCGGGGTACGGGTTCGACATGGCCCACAGACTAGGGGGAACGGCTCGCGGCGGTCGATCGCAGGGCGGGCTCGACGGCGTCAGCGCTCGGTGGCGTCGTCCATCTCGAACGTCACCGGCATCCTGGCGCGCCCCGCGAGGTGGAGCGCGCGGACGACGACCTGCACGCGCATCCGGCGCGCCTGGGCCACGGCGTCGTTGTAGAACCGGCGCGCGAGCTGGCTGCGGTGCCAGCACTGCTCGAGCGTGCTCGTGGCGTCGTCGGGTGCCGACGTCCCGTCCTGCGCCGGGCCGGTGACGCCGAGAGCCTGGCGGAGCGCGCGGGACAGCTCGCTCTCCGCGAGGCCGCGCTCCGGGGTGAGCGGGTCGTCGTCGTCGGACTGGCCGACCTCGAGCGCCCGCGCCGCAGCCTCTGCCACCACCAGCGAGCTCGCCGGGTCCAGCCGGCCGGTGGCTGCGAGCTCGGCGGCGGCCGCGGCGCGGCGCAGGAGCTGTGCGTCGAGCGTGGCGCCGGTCCGGGCGACCTTCTGGTGCAGCCGGTCGAGCCGGTTCGCCGCCCCGATCGCCACCCAGACGAGCACGAGGACCAGGCCGACGGCGATCGCGATCATCACCTCAGTCGTCATCGGCACCACCGAGCAGGCGCGAGAGCATGCGTCGTGCGAGCGGGTCCTGCGCGACGTGCCCGTCGCCCTCGCCGAGCGCCAGGCCGTACACGTCGAGCACCTGGTCCGTCACCACGCTCCAGTCGTACTGGTGGCACCAGTCGCGGGCGTAGGCCCGCCGTCGGTCGCGCTCCGCCGGGTCGTCGAGCGCCGCGAGCAGCGCCGTCGCGAGGCCGGCCGGGTCTCCGGTGGGGAACAGGAACCCGGCGCGCCCGGAGTCGAGGACGCGACGGAAGGCCGCCAGGTCGCTCGCCACGACGCTGGCCCCGGCGCTCATCGCCTCCACCAGCACGATCCCGAAGCTCTCCCCGCCGGTCTGGGGGGCGACGTACACGTCGACGGAGGCCATGAGATCGCCCTTGCCCTGCTCGTCGACCTCGCCGAGAACCTCGACCGCGTCCGGAGCGGCCGCCCGCAGGGCGTCCAGATCGCCGCGGCCAGCGACCAGGACGCGGGTGCCGGGCCGCTGCTCGAGCATGCGCGGCACCGCCTCGAGCAGCACGTGCAGGCCCTTGCGGGGCTCGTCGGTTCGGCCGAGGAACGCGATGGTGGGCCGTTCGGGCGTGCCCTGCCACTCCGGGCGCACCGTGGCACCCGAGAACGTGTCGACGTACACGCCGTTGGGGATGACGACGGCGTCTCCCCCGAAGTGCTCGACGAGAGTCCGCCGCGCCTCCTCGGAGACGGCGATCCGCGCCACGATCTTCTCGAGCGACGAGCGCAGCAGGGGGAACGCGACCTGCATCGCGCGCGACCGGTCGGTCGCGGTGTGGAACGTCCCCACGATCGGGCCGCTCGCCAGCCACAACGCGAGCAGGCTCACGCTGGGCACGAGCGGCTCGTGGATGTGCAGGACGTCGAACGCGCCCGCGTCCAGCCAGCGCCGGACCCGGGCGGCGGTGACCGGTCCGAACGAGAGCCGTGCGACCGACCCGTTGTACCGGACGGGCACGCTGCGCCCGGCCGCCTCGACGTACTCCGGGACCGGGGTGTCGTCCTCCGCCGGCGCCAGCACGCTGACGTCGTGCCCGAGACCGATGAGGCGCTGCGCGAGGTCCCGCACGTGCACCTGGACGCCGCCGGGCGCGTCGAGCGAGTACGGGCAGACGATGCCGATCCTCACGAGTCCCCCTGGGCGGCCGCATCCGGGCCGACGACGGCGTCCCGCGCCGCGGCCTTCGCGAGACGCTCGGGATCGAGGTCCGCGAGGAAGACCTTCTGCAGCATGTGCCAGTCCTGCGGTCGCTCGCGGAGCCGGGTGAAGACGACGTCGACCCATGCCTGCGTCATCGGCGCCACCGCGTCGGCCCGGGACAGCCCGGCCGGCCGCTCGATCGCCGGCCGGAACTCGATGACGATCCCCCACGCGCTGCGGGCGGCGCGGCGCCGCTCCCCCGTGAGGCGCTCGTACGTGATGACGGCCGGCACCAGGGCGTAGTCGCCAGTGAGGGCGAGCGCGGCCGGGCCGGCGGCGACCCGCGCGCGCTGCCCGGCCAGGTCGACCTCGATGCCCCGCGTGCTCAGGTCGCGGTCGGCGAGGAGCGGCACGAGCGCGGCCCTGGCGCGCGCCCGGCGCGTCAGGGTGCGAAACGTCGAGTGGTTCTCCAGCGGGACGATCTCGATCCCGAGGCTCTCCCGGAACGCGAGGAACTCGGCGAAGAGCCCGCCCGGGAGCTTCTCGGCGACGGTGAGAACGGGGCCGAGGAACGTCGTCGCCCACGCACCCGCCAGGTCCCAGTTCCCCGCGTGCGCGAGAGCGAGCACGACCGCGCGCCCGGACTCGAGCTCCGTGCGGACCGCTGGCACGCCGGTCGCGCGGACGCGGGCGGCAAGCTGCTCCCGGGTGAACGTCGGCAGCTGGAACGCCTCGCGGTAGTAGCGCATGTACGACCGCATCCCGTCGCGCGTGAGCCGGCGCAGCTCACGGGTGGACAGGTCGGGCCGCAACCGGGCGAGGTTGGCCTCGAGCTGACGCGCTCCCGCGAGGCGCCCGAGCCATGCGACGTCAGCGACGGCGTCGAACACCGCGACGGCGACCGGCTGCGGAAGACGGCCGACGGATCGCCAGGCGAACGCGAACAGCCGAGCCGGGTCGGGCCCCCTCATGCCTCCTCCGCCCGGTCGCGGGCCTGCCGGTACACGACGACCATCCGCTGCACGACCGTGACCAGGCTGGCGGCGGCCAGTGCCCACAGGACGACGGTCAGCACGATCGGCGGCACGCCGAGGCCCACGATGCCGGCCGCGACGAGGGCGATGAGCAGGCGGTCGCCCCGCTCGGCGATCCCCACTGTCGCGTGCATGCCGAGGCCCTCCGCGCGGGCCCGCGCGTACGGCACGATCGCGCCGAGCGCGAGGCAGGCCAGCGCCCCGGCGGCGCCGACGGGATCGTCGCCGCGGCCCACCAGGTAGACGGCGAGCCCGACGAAGACCGCACCGTCCGCGAACCGGTCGAGCGTGGAGTCGAGGAACGCCCCCCACGGGCCGGAGCGACCCGCGAGCCGAGCCATCGTGCCGTCCAGCACGTCGAAGAGGACGAAGAACGTGATGACCATGACGCCGGCGAAGAGCTGACCGAGCGGGAAGAGGACGAGCGCCCCTGCCATGGCGCCCAACGTGCCCACGACCGTGACGACGTCGGGCGACACGCCGGCGCGCACGAGAGCGCGCGCGAGCGGCGTGACGATCCGCGTCACGGCAGCGCGCAGGCTCTTCAGCACGAGCCCTCCCCCTCGGACGACGTGGCCTGCGGCCAGGCTCCGGCCAGCAGCTCGCGGGTCTCGCCGAGCAGCTGCGGCAGGGCCTTCGTGCGGGCGACGATCGGAAGGAAGTTCGAGTCCCCGGACCACCGCGGGACCACGTGCTGGTGCAGGTGGGCGGCGATCCCCGCCCCCGCGACCTCCCCCTGGTTGAGCCCGATGTTGAACCCGTCGGGCCGGGACACGGCACGCGTGACCCGCATCGCCGTCGCCGTGAGCGCCGCCAGCTCGTGCGTCTCCGCCTGCGTCAGGTCCGGGTAGTCCGCCACGTGGCGGTACGGGCACACCAGGAGGTGCCCCGGGTTGTACGGGTAGAGGTTGAGGACGACGTAGCACGTCCTGCCCCGGTGGACCACGAGGCCGTCGGCGTCGGACCGTGCCGGGATCCGGCAGAACGGGCAGGCGTCGGCGCTGGTGTCGGCCGGCTTGTCCTGACCGCCGATGTAGACCATCCGGTGCGGCGTCCACAGGCGGGCGACGTCGTCGGGATCGCCCGCGAACTCCGCAGGCGACTCGTGCGCCACCGCCCCGTCCCCTGTCGGTGCCGACACGTCAGACCTGCACGCGATCCGCGATCGCTGCCGTGACGATCGCGATCGCCTCGGCGACGGGGACGCCGTTGCGCTGTGTCCCGTCCCGGTAGCGGAACGAGACGGCGCCCGCCTCGGCGTCCTCGCCGCCCGCGATCAGCACGAACGGGATCTTCTGCGTCGTCGCCGTCCGGATCTTCTTGTTGAAGCGGTCGTCGCCGTCGTCCAGCTCGGCGCGCACGCTCGCGGCACGGAGCTGCGCGACGACGTCGGCGAGGTAGGCGTTGAACGGCTCGGCCACCGGCACGGCGCGGACCTGGACCGGCGCGAGCCACGGCGGCATCGCGCCCGCGTAGTGCTCGAGCAGGATCGCGAAGAACCGCTCGATGGATCCGAACAGCGCGCGGTGGATCATGACGGGCTGCTGCCGCGAACCGTCGCTCGCCGTGTACTCCAGGTCGAACAGCCCGGGCTCGAAGAAGTCGAGCTGGATCGTCGACAGCTGCCACGAGCGGCCGATCGCGTCGCGCGCCTGGACCGAGATCTTCGGGCCGTAGAACGCGGCGCCGCCCGGATCGTCCACGAGCTCCAGGCCGGACGCCGTCGCGACGTCGCGCAGCGTGGCGGTCGCCTCGTCCCACGTCGCGTCGTCACCGACGGACTTCTCCGGGTCGCGCGTGGAGAGCTCGAGATAGAACTCCTCGAGGCCGTAGTCGCGCAGCAGGTCGAGCACGAACGTCAGGAGCGAGGCGAGCTCGTCGCGCATCTGCTCCCGGGTGCAGTAGATGTGCGCGTCGTCCTGGGTGAACCCCCGGGCCCGCGTCAGACCGTGCACGACGCCGGACTTCTCGTACCGGTAGACGGTCCCGAACTCGAACAGCCGCAGCGGCAGCTCGCGGTAGGAGCGGCCGCGCGCCGCGAACACGAGGTTGTGCATCGGGCAGTTCATCGGCTTGAGGTAGTAGTCCTGCCCCTCGCGCTTCAGCGTCCCGTCCTCGTGGTGCTCGGCGTCGAGCTGCATCGGCGGGTACATGCCGTCGGCGTACCACTCGAGGTGCCGCGAGGTCTCGAAGAGGTGCGCCTTCGTGATGTGCGGCGTGTACGCGAAGTCGTACCCGGCCTCGACGTGCCGGCGACGCGAGTAGTCCTCCATCTCCATCCGGATGACGGAGCCCTTCGGGTGGAAGACGGCGAGCCCCGAGCCGATCTCCTCGGGGACGGAGAACAGGTCGAGCTCGCTGCCGAGACGCCGGTGGTCGCGACGTTCCGCCTCCGCGAGACGCTCGAGGTGGGCGCGCAGGTCGTCCTTCGTCGGCCAGGCCGTGCCGTAAACGCGCTGCAGCTGCGGGTTCTTCTCGCTCCCGCGCCAGTACGCGGCGGCGGACCGCATGAGCGAGAAGCCGTTGCCGATCAGGCGGGTGCTCGGGAGGTGCGGGCCGCGGCACAGGTCCTTCCACACCACCGTCTCGGTCTCACGGCCGGCGCCGCGCACGTTGTCGTAGATCGTCAGCTCGCCCGCACCGACCTCCGCCCCGGCGCCCTCGGCAGCGGATGCCGCCCCGGGGCCCTTGAGCCCGATCAGCTCGAGCTTGTACGGCTCGTCGGCGAGCTCGGCCCGCGCCTCGTCGTCGGAGACGACGCGCCTGCGGAACGTCTGACCCTCCTTGACGATGCGCGCCATCGCCTTCTCGAGTGCCTTGAGGTCCTCGGGCGTGAACGGGGTCTCGACGTCGAAGTCGTAGTAGAAGCCGTCGGTGATCGGCGGGCCGATGCCGAGCTTCGCGTCCGGGTTCACCTGCTGCACGGCCTGTGCGAGGACGTGCGCCGTCGAGTGCCGCAGGATCGCGAGGCCGTCCGGGGAGTCGATCGTCACGCCCTCGACGTGGGCGCCGTCGCGCAGCTGCGTGTCGAGGTCACGCAGCTCACCGTCGACGCGGAGGGCGACGACGGTGCGATCGTCGGCGTACGCCGTCGTGCCCGTCGCCGGCGCCTCGAGGTCGCGAGGGGCGCCGTCGAGGTGGACGCGGATGTCGGGCACGTGGGGCTCCCAGGAGATTGCAGGGGTATGACCCGCCGATGCTATCGACACGCCGCGGGGCTCCGGAGCCGAGGACGACGACGGCCCGCCGCTTCCGAAGAGGCGGCGGGCCGCGTGGGCTGGTGGGCGATACTGGGATCGAACCAGTGACCTCCTCGGTGTGAACGAGGCGCTCTACCGCTGAGCCAATCGCCCGCACTCCGCGTCCGACGACGCGGTCGCGGTGCAGCCAGACGATGGTAGCGAATCCGCGGGCAATGATCGAACTCGCCCGAGGCGTGCCGCGTGCGTTCAGTCGAGAGTGACGAGGGCACGTTCCACGGCGCGCCGAGCGTCCGGCTCGAGACGCAGCAGCGGCGCCGGCGGAGCGCCGCCCGGAAGGCCGATCGTGCGCATGGCCTCGGCCAGCACGCGGATGGCCCCGTGGGCGGCGGCGAGGCGCAGCAGCGGCCCGAACGCCGCAAGCTCTCGACGAGCTGCCTGGCGCCCCGCCGGGCCGTCGCCCGCACGGTCCCGGATCCCGACCACCCGATCCGGGAAGACTCCGGCGAGCGCCGACGCCCAGCCGCCCGCGCCCGCCTCGACGAGGTCGACGGCGAGCGCGTCCCTGCTGAACTCGTGCCGGAGCACCGCGCGGCGGCCGCGCAGCACGTCCGCGTGCTCCAGCCAGGTCGCCACGTCGGCGCTGGTGTCCTTGAGGGCCACGACCCGCTCGTCCGCCGCGAGGTCGGCCACGACGCCCAGGTCGAGGGCCGTCGTCGTCGCGCGTGCCCGGTACAGCGTGAGCGGCACGCCGAGTCCCTCCAGGACGGCGTCGTACATCGCTCGCTGCTCAGGCGGCGTGAGGGGCCAGTAGGAGAGCAGCGGCACGAGCAGCTCGTCGGCGCCCCACCGCACGGCGTCGTGCGCGGCGCGGCGCAGCGTGGGTGCGGTCATGCCGCCCGCGCCGACGACGAGCGGCACCCGCCCGGCGACCGCCTCGGCGGCGGCGCGCACCACCCGCTCGCGGTCGTCGTCCTCGAGGTACGGCAGGCCGCCGGTGCTGCCGAGCACGGCGACGGCGTCGACGCCCGCCTCGACCGCCCTGGCGCACAGGGGCGCGACGAGCTCCGGGAGCACGGCGCCGTCGTCGCCCGCCGGCGTCAGGACGTACGCGGTGAGCCGGACGGCCGGCGGCGGCCTCACGGGTCGATCTGCTCGGCCTGGCGACGGGCGAACTCCTCGCCCATGGCGAGCGTGAGCGGCCCCGGCTCGAGCGCGACGTCGTCGACGCCGATGATCGGCACGATGCCGCGGGTGCTCGACGTCAGCGCGGCGTGCCGCGACGTGCGGAGGGCGTCGAGCGGCAACGTCTCCTCGCGGGCCGGGATCCCGGCGTCGGCGGCCCACTCGAGCACGAGGGCGCGGGTGACGCCGGCGAGCGCGCCGGAGCTGAGCGGCGGGGTGACGAGTCCGCGGTCGTCCTCGCAGAACACGTTGGTGCCCGTGCCCTCGCACAGCTCGCCGCGCGTGTTGGCGAAGATGGCCTCGCTCGCCCCGCGCTCGGCGGCGTGGGCGAGGGCGACGACGTTCTCGGCGTACGACGTCGTCTTCAGCCCGGCGAGCGCACCCCGCTCGTTGCGCGGCCACGGGACGACGGCGACCCGCGCCGGCGCCGCCGGACGGGCAGGGCTGGCGGCGACGATGAGGGTGCCGGGCGAGTCGAGCCGGTCGGAGCCGAGCGGCCCGACGCCGGCGGTCCAGGTGATCCGCAGGCGACCGACCGCGTCGCCGTGCGCGGCGACCCAGGCGCGTTCGACGTCGGCGACGGCGCCGCGCAGGACCGACTCGTCCGGCGCGGCGAGGCCGAGGCCGCTCGCCGACCTCCCCAGCCGCGCCACGTGGCGGGTCAGCGCGAACGCGCGGCCGCCGACGAGCTCGCACGTCTCGAAGACCCCGTCCCCGACCGTGATCCCGTGGTCCAGCAGGGACACGAGGGGCTCGGCCGGGTCGCGCAGGGCACCGTCGAACCAGGCGATCGTCGTCATCCCGCCATCCTGCCACCGGGGCCCGGCGCGCTCCCTGCCCGTTCCTCGGACACGGCGCGAGGCGAGTTGGACTACCCCGTGTCCCTCGGCTAAAGTCAAGGCCGCACCGCGGGAGACCGCGGACCGCACGCGGACGTGGCTCAGTTGGTAGAGCATCACCTTGCCAAGGTGAGGGTCGCGGGTTCGAATCCCGTCGTCCGCTCGGAGGCACCACCACCAGTGGGTGCACCCAGTGGTGGAGTGGCCGAGAGGCGAGGCAGCGGCCTGCAAAGCCGTCTACACGGGTTCGAATCCCGTCTCCACCTCGCACCGGGCGATTGGCGCAGCGGTAGCGCGCTTCCCTGACACGGAAGAGGTCACTGGTTCGATCCCAGTATCGCCCACCACGCTGTCGAGAACGGCACGACGCCGCTTCGGTTCGCCGAGGCGGCGTTTCGTCGTTCAGGGCGGCGGTCGGCGCCGGATCACCTGGCTCGACGTCGGTCCCCGCCGTCGCGAAAGGCTCGAGCTCGTACCTCGGCGGGCCATGCGTCCCACGCTCCGGGCCGCACCCCGGGAATCCGACGGCCGTTGTCCACAGGTCACCCGCTCGCGCCGGCGCGAGCTCGCGCCGAGCGAGCACCCTACGGTGATGACGTCGCCGGGGATGCCGAAGGTGCTGACCGTCCGCGAGTTCGGTTCGGACGCCTTGCGCGGCCTGCAGCGCCGCGGCGAGCTCGACCGGATCAGACGCGGGGCGTACCGGAGACCCCTCGTCGCAGACTCCCCCTGGGATCGTGCGTCCGAGGAGCTCCTCGCGCGGTGCGTGGCCGTCGCCGATCGGCTCACCACGCGGTTCGCGTTCAGTCACGAGACCGCGGCACTGCTGCACCGATGGCCGGTGACGGTGCGACCGGGCGTCGTCGACGTCGTGCAGACGGTGCTCCCGACGCGCTGCGGGCGAACCGACATCCGCCGACACGTTCGCTCGGGCCTCACGGACGCCGACATCGTGGAGGTCGCCGGACTGCCCGTCACCACGCCGGCCCGGACGGCCATCGACTGCGCGCGGGTCCTGTCACCACAGGAGGGGCTGATCGTCGCCGACGGCGCACTGCGGCAGCTCGCCGCGGTCGAGGTCTTCGCACGATCGACCTCCGAGTCACGTCAGGAGGCGGTTCGCGCCGAGCTCGTGGCGCTCCTCTCTGCGCTCGGGCCGGGCCGGCACGTGGTGCGAGCGCGCGCCGTGCTCACGTTCGCCGACGGGTTCTCGGCGTCGCCCGGCGAGACCCGCACGCGATGGCTGGGGCTCGTCGCCGGGCTGCCGGCGCCGATCTGCCAATGGGAGGTCGCCGCCGACGGCCGCCGCTACTTCAGCGACATCGCTTGGCCGGCGACCGGGCCCGACTGGCCCGCGCGTGCCATCACGTTCGAGTACGACGGCGCCGTCAAGTACGACGGGAACGGCGCGGTCGCGGCCGTCGTCGCCGACGAGAAGGTCCGCCAGGATGCGATCGAGAGCACCGGCGTCGCCGTCCACCGGGTCACCCGCGGTCGTCTCGCTGACCCGGAACTGGCCACGTCCTGGCTGCTGTCCAAGTTCCCGGACTCCGTGCGCGCGCGCCTGACGCCACGTCGGGCACTCGCGATGCCGCCGGACTGACGCGAGCTCGCCGCCGAGGTACGAACTCGGCAGTGCCCGGCGGCGCGGCGGCGCGGCGGCGCGGCGCGCTGCGACCTCTCGCCGCGCGGGCACCGGGTGACGCCGCCCGGGTCGGGCTGCGCTCAGCGCGCACCTAGGATCACGAGCGATGCCCGCGCTCTCCGCCGTCGCCCGCGCTCTCACGCGACTCGGCCGCTCGTTCTCCCTGCCCGGCCTCGCGGGGGCCCTGCTCGCGTTCGTCGCGTCGACGGCGCCGTCGCTCGTCCCGCGCGGCGCCGTCTACCAGACGGTGATCTCGGGTGCGTGCGCCGTCCTCGGCTACGCCGCCGGCGTCGCGCTGTGGTGGCTGCTCACAGCGCTCCGTCTTCCGTGGCGGCCGGGAGCCGCGGCGCGTCGGCGCGCACGGTGGTCGATCGCCGTCGCGGCGGTGGTCCTGGTCCCGGCCGGCCTCGTGATCGGGGCCGGTGCCCAGCGCGAGCTCGCCCGGTTGTGGGGCCTCGATGCCACGCCGTCGCCGCAGTACGTGCTCGTCGTCGTGGGTGGCGCCGTGCTCGCCCTGCTGCTGCTCGGGATCGCCCGCGGGGTCCGCGGCACGGCGCGGGCCCTGGGTCGTCTCCTGGGCCGGTGGCTGCCGCACGGCGTCGCGGCGTGGGTCGGCGCTGCGGTGGCGGTCGTCGTGCTGGTCGGGCTGGTGTCGGGCGTCGTCCAGCCGCTGCTGCTGGCGCCCATCGAGGCGTCGTTCCGCACGCGCGACACGACGACGCGCGCCGGCGTCGAGCAGCCGGAGGAGCCGGAGCGGTCCGGGTCGCCGTCGTCGCTCGAGGAGTGGGACACGCTCGGCTACGAGGGCCGGATCTTCGTGGCGGGCGGCCCGGGCGCCGACGGGATCGCCGAGTACACCGGCGGCGATGCCCTGGAACCGATCCGCGTCTACGCGGGGGTCGCGGGATCCGCGACGGCGTCGGACGCTCCCACGGACCGGCTCGCTGACGCCGCCGCCCGGGTGGTCGCCGAGCTGGACCGGACCGACGCGTGGTCGCGCGAGGCGCTGGCGCTCGTCACCACGACCGGCACCGGTTGGGTCGACCCCGCAGCCGTGACGGCGCTCGAGCTCCTGCACGCGGGCGACACCGCCGTCGCCGCGCTCCAGTACTCCACGAACCCGAGCTGGGTGACCCTCGTCGCGGACCGCGCCGTCCCCGAGCTCGCCGGGCAGGCGCTGCTCGACGCCGTGACCACCAGGTGGGCGGAGCTCCCCGAGGACGAGCGCCCACGTCTGCTCCTGTTCGGGGAGTCGCTCGGGGCGTTCGGGAGCCAAGGGCCGTTCCGCACGCTCGACGACGTGGCGGACCGGGTCGACGGCGCCGTGTGGGTGGGGACGCCCCGGTTCACCCCCCTGTGGACCCGCCTGACCGGCTCGCGTGACGCCGGGTCACCGGAGATCCATCCCGTGCTGGACGACGGCGCGTTCGTGCGTTGGGCCACGCGGAACGATGGAGACCAGGGGCTGACCTCCCTGGGCGAGGACTGGGGCGACCCGCGAGTCGTCTACGTGCAGCACCCGTCCGACGGCGTCGTCTGGTGGGACTTCGACGCCGTGTGGCGGCGGCCGGACTGGCTCGCCGAGCCGCCGGGCCAGGACGTGCTGCCGGGGCTCGTGTGGATCCCCGGCATCACGTTCCTCCAGCTGACCGGCGACATGTTCCTGGCCGGCTCCCCCGACGTCCCGATGGAGTTCGGCCACCGCTACCGCGAGGCGTACGCCGACGCGTGGGCCGCCGTCGCCCCCCCAGACGGGTGGACGGACGCGGACACGACGCGGTTGCGCGAGCACCTCGCCGGCGACTCGTAGGCCGAGCGCGCGGCGCTCACCTGAGCCACGCACGAACGCGGTTCAAGGCTCGGCCGGCGCCGATCCCGTGTCGCGCAGGAACAACCCCACGATCGCCGCGAGCCCCGCCGGGGCGAAGAACAGCCCGATCGAGAAGCCGCCGAGGATCACGAACGCGACGAGCAGCACGGTGCACAGGACGCTGACGACCCGGCCGCGTCGCCCGCCCACGAGGATCGGCACGATCGTCATCACGATCGGGAACGCCAGCGACACCAGGGCGGTCGGACCGTTCACCTCCAGCAGCGTCGCCGTCGTCTCCACGGCCGACCCCGTCGACGTCGCCTCCACGCCGGCATAGACCGGCACGAGGAGCAGGTACCCGACCGCGACGCACGCGAGACCGAACGCCACCCACCTCGCGATCCCCGCAGGCGTTCGCCGGCGCGGACGCGCGTCCGGAGTGGCAGGCGTCGACGCAGGTGCAGCTGCCATGGTCCCTCCTCGGTCGCCCCTGGCCCCGTCGGCCCCACGCTAGCCGCGGCGACTGCCGCAGGCCGTCTCGCACGGCGCAGCCGGGCGCACCCCGGCGCACGCCGTCGGCCCGTGAGACTCTGTCGCCCATGCAGATCTGGCCCGGCCACCCCTACCCGCTCGGGGCGACGTACGACGGATCGGGCACGAACTTCGCCCTCTTCTCGTCCGTGGCGGAGCGTGTCGAGCTGTGCCTCGTCGACGACGGCGGAGCGGAGCAGCGCGTCGAGGTCACCGAGGCGGATGCGCATGTCTGGCACGTGTACCTGCCCGGCGTCGGCCCGGGTCAGCGGTACGGCTACCGCGTGCACGGCCCGTGGGATCCCGCCGAAGGGCACTGGTGCAACCCGGCCAAGTTCCTGCTCGACCCGTACGCGAAGGCGCACGACGGCGTCGTCGACGGCGACGAGTCGCTCTACTCCTACTCCTTCGGCGAGACGCCGTCGCCGACGAGCGCGCTCAACACCGCCGACTCGCGCCAGCACACGATGACGTCCGTCGTGACCAGCCCGTTCTTCGACTGGGGCCACGACCGCCCGCCGGAGCACGAGTACCACCGCAGCGTCATCTACGAGGCGCACGTGCGCGGTCTCACGAAGACCCACCCGAGCATCCCCGAGGAGATCCGCGGCTCCTACGCCGCCCTCGCGCACCCGGCCACGATCGAGCACCTGACGCAGCTCGGCGTCACCGCCATCGAGCTCATGCCCGTGCACCAGTTCGTCAACGACGCCACGCTCGTGAGCAAGGGTCTGTCCAACTACTGGGGCTACAACACGATCGGCTTCTTCGCCCCGCACAACGCGTACGCGAGCTTCGGCACCCGCGGCGAGCAGGTGCAGGAGTTCAAGACAGCGGTGAAGGCGCTGCACGAAGCGGACATCGAGGTGATCCTCGACGTCGTCTACAACCACACCGCTGAGGGCAACCACATGGGTCCGACCCTCTCGTTCCGCGGCATCGACAACGCCGCGTACTACCGCCTGGTCGACGACGACCGCCTGCACTACTTCGACACGACCGGCACGGGCAACTCCCTGCTCATGCGCTCGCCGAACGTGCTGCAGCTGATCATGGACTCGCTGCGCTACTGGGTGACGGACATGCACGTCGACGGGTTCCGCTTCGACCTGGCCGCCACCCTCGCCCGGCAGTTCCACGAGGTCGACAGGCTGAGCGCCTTCTTCGACCTCGTGCACCAGGACCCGGTCATCTCGCAGGTGAAGCTGATCGCCGAACCGTGGGACCTGGGCGACGGCGGCTACCAGGTGGGCGGGTTCCCACCGCTGTGGACGGAGTGGAACGGGCGCTACCGCGACACGGTGCGCGACTTCTGGCGCGGCGAGCCGGCCACGCTCGGCGAGTTCGCGAGCCGCCTGACCGGCTCCGCCGACCTGTACGAGCACACCGGCCGCAAGCCGATCGCCTCGATCAACTTCATCACGGCGCACGACGGCTTCACGCTCGCCGACCTCGTCTCCTACAACGAGAAGCACAACGACGCCAACGGCGAGGACAACAAGGACGGCGAGTCGCACAACCGGTCCTGGAACTGTGGCGTCGAGGGCCCCACGGACGACGAGTCGATCCGCACGCTGCGGGCGCGCCAGCAGCGCAACTTCCTCACCACGCTGCTGCTCTCCCAGGGCGTGCCGATGCTCGCGCACGGCGACGAGATCGGCCGCACGCAGCGGGGCAACAACAACGTCTACTGCCAGGACAACGAGCTCGCGTGGATGGACTGGGACGGTGTCGACGCCGCCGGCACCGCGCTCCTAGAGTTCACCCGCCAGGTCATCCGGCTCCGGAACGAGCACCCGGTCTTCCGGCGTCGTCGGTTCTTCGACGGGCGGACGACGGACGCCGACGGCCACCAGGTCGAGGACATCGCCTGGTTCACGCCGGCCGGCGCCACCATGACTCCCGAGGAGTGGAACACGGCCCAGGCCCGCGCCGTCATGGTCTTCCTGAACGGCGACGCGATCGGTGAGCCGGACGAGCGCGGTGCGCCGATCGTCGACGACTCGTTCCTCCTGCTGTTCAACGCGAACCGCGACCCGATCGACTTCGTCCTGCCGCCGGCGTACTACGGCACCGCCTGGGAGGGCGTGCTCGACACGGACTCCTCGATCGAGACCTGGCAGGTGCTCGCGGGCGGGGCGACGGTGCGGCTCGCCGCGCACAGCGTCGCGGTCCTGGGCCGGCCGAGCACGCTCCGCGAGGCCGGCACGGAGCAGGACGGGCTCCAGGCGTGAGCGCGCCGTCGCCCCGGCCCGCGCCGCGCACCCCGGTCTCGACGTACCGGCTGCAGCTCGGGCCCGACCTGACGTTCGACGACGCCCGCGCTCTCCTGCCCTACCTGGACCGGCTCGGCGTCACCGACCTGTACCTCTCCCCCGTGCTGACCGCCGCGCCGGGATCGACCCACGGGTACGACGTCGTCGACCACTCGCGGATCAGCGACGTCCTCGGCGGCCGGCCCGCCTTCGAACGGCTCGCGCGCGCGGCCCACGACCGCGGGCTCTGCGTCGTCCTCGACATCGTGCCGAACCACATGGCCGTGCCCACGCCCGCCTGGCACAACACAGCCCTGTGGTCGGTGCTCGGCCACGGCCAGGCGTCGCCGTACGCGTCGTGGTTCGACGTCGACTGGTCGGGCGACGAGCCCACGATCCTCATGCCGGTACTCGGCAGCCGCATCGGGACGGCGCTCGCCCGCGGGGAGATCGTGCCCGACGTCGCGGACGTGGGCGGGCTGGAGCAGCGCGTGCTGCGCTACCACGACCATGTGTTCCCGGTCCGTGCCGGCACCGAGAGCCTCCCGCTCGCGGAGCAGCTCGAGACGCAGCACTACCGCCTGGCCTACTGGCGGGTGGCGAACGAGGAGCTGAACTACCGGCGGTTCTTCGACGTCGGCACGCTCGTCGCGCTACGGGTCGAACGCGACGAGGTGTTCGAGGCGACCCACGCGCTCGTGCTGGAGCTCGTCGAGGCCGGGCTGGTCGACGGGCTGCGCGTGGACCACCCCGACGGTCTGGCCGACCCGCGCGGCTACCTCCGTCGCCTCGACGAGCGCACGGGCGGGGCGTGGGTGGCCGCCGAGAAGATCCTCGAGGCCGACGAGGAGCTGCCCGGTGACTGGCCGGTCGCCGGCACCACCGGGTACGACGCCGCCTGGCGCATCAACCAGGTCCTCCACGACCCGGCCGGCGCCGTCGACCTGGCCGCGCTGATGCACACCCTCACCGGCGACGCTCCCGGTGGCCTGGCCGACGTCGTCGAGGCGGCCAAGCGGCAGATCGTGGCCGAGTCGCTCTACGCCGAGGTGCACCGGTTGACGACGTTGCTCGCCGACGTCTGCGCCGACGACATCCGCCTGCGCGACCACACGTGGCGCGCCCTGCAGGACTGCCTCGTCGAGCTGCTCGTCGCGTTCGACCGCTACCGCGCCTACGTCGTGCCGGGCGAGGTGGCCCCGCCGGTGAGCGAGCACGTCGTCGCCGAGGCGGCGCAGCGGGCACGGGAACGTCTGGACGCCGAGCGCGGCGACACGCTCGACGTCGTCGTCGACCTGGTGCTCGGGCGGGAGGCGGGAAGCGCGGGCCGGCTGCGAGAGGCGCGGCGCGACGAGATCGTCGTCCGCTTCCAGCAGGTGTGCGGAGCCGTGATGGCGAAGGGCGTCGAGGACACGGCGTTCTACCGGTGGACGCATCTCGTGAGCCTGTGCGAGGTCGGCGGTTCGCCGGGGACGTTCGCGATCGGCCCGGACGTCCTCCACGCCTGGGCGGCTCGCGCTCAGGCGCGCTGGCCCGCGGGGATGACCGCCGGCACGACCCACGACACGAAGCGTGGTGCCGACGTCCGCGCGCGTCTCGGCGTCCTGTCGGAGTACGCCGGCGAGTGGACGGCGCAGGTCGGCCTGCTCCGCACCGTCACGGAGCCGGTCCGCCCGGCGCAGCTGGACGGCCGCACCGAGAACCTCCTGTGGCAGACGCTCGCCGGGACGTGGACCGCCGACGGCCCGATCGACGCGGATCGGCTCACGCACTACCTGCTCAAGGCCGCGCGGGAGGCCAAGGACTGGACGAGCTGGACCGACGGCGACGAGGAGCGTGAGCGGGACCTCGTGACGTTCGCGACGGCGGTCCTCGCCGAGCCCGCCGTGCGGGACCTGATGCTCGACTGGGTCCGCCGCACAGAGCGATCGGTGCGGACGGCGACGCTCGGCCAGGTGCTCCTCCAGCTGACGCTGCCCGGCGTCGCCGACGTGTACCAGGGCACGGAGACGACGACGGTGGCCCTCGTGGACCCGGACAACAGGCGCCCGGTCGACCATGCCGCGCTGGCGGCGGCGCTGGACCGCCTCGAGCGGTCCGGCGGCGGCCTCCCGCCGGGGCTCGCGGACGCGAAGCTCGCTCTCGTCGCCGCTGCGCTGCACGCCCGGCGCTCCCACCCGGACGCGGTGCGCGGCGCGGACGCGGGGTACACGCCGCTGCCGACCTCCACCGGGCACGCCGTCGCGTACGCGCGCACCGGACGCGGAGTACCGCGGATCGTGGCCGTCGTCGCCCGCCTCCAACGGCAGCTGGACCGCCTCGGCGGGTGGGGCGAGCACACGCTCGTGCTGCCGGAGGGCCCGTCGACGGGCGTCGCGTGGATCGATGCGCTCGCACCCGGACGGAGCTGGGAGCCGGGCTCGCACCGGCTCACCGACCTTCTCGGCGACGCCCCGGTCGCCCTCCTCGTGGCGGCCCCGTGAACGCGCCGCTCGAGGTCTGGGCACCACGCGCCGAGCGGGTGGACGTCGTGATCGACGACGAGCCGCACCCGTTGACGCCGACGGCCGAGGGCTGGTGGCGCTGGGCGGCGGGCGTTCCCGCCGGCACCGACTACGCGTTCTCCCTCGACGGCGGCTCGGCCCGGCCCGACCCGCGCAGCCCGTGGCAGCCGCACGGCGTCCACGGCGTCTCGCGCACGTTCGACGTCCGAGCGCACCGCTGGTCCGACGGCGACTGGCCCGGTCGCGACGTCCGCGACGCCGTGCTGTACGAGCTGCACGTCGGCACGTTCACGGCCGGTGGGACGCTGGACGACGCCGCCGAGCGTCTCGAGCACCTCGCGCGCCTCGGCGTGACGATGATCGAGCTGATGCCGGTCGCGGCCTTCAACGGGCGGCACGGGTGGGGGTACGACGGCGTCGCGCTGTACGCCGTCCACGAGGAGTACGGCGGTCCCGCTGCGCTGCAGCGCTTCGTCGACGCCGCGCACCGCGCCGGCATCGCCGTGTGCCTCGACGTCGTCTACAACCACCTCGGCCCGAGCGGCAACTACCTCGCGGAGTTCGGGCCGTACTTCACGCAGGCGCACTCCACTCCCTGGGGCGCCGCGGTCAACCTCGACGGCGCCGGCTCCGCCGAGGTGCGCGCGTTCGTGGTCGAGAACGCGCTGCGCTGGCTGCGCGACTTCCACGTCGACGCGCTGCGGCTCGACGCCGTGCACGCGCTCGTCGACGACTCGCCCGTGCACCTCCTGGCCGAGCTGTCCGCGCGTGTCGCGGCGCTCGCCGTCGAGCTGGACCGCCCGCTCTCCCTGGTCGCCGAGTCCGACCTGAACGACGCGCGCATGGTCACGCCGGTCGTCGACGGCGGGCTGGGCATGACCGCGCAGTGGGACGACGACGTGCACCACGCCCTGCACGCGCTCCTCACCGGGGAACGGCACGGCTACTACGTCGACTTCGGGGCATCGTCGACGTTCCGCAAGGCGGTCGAGGACGTGTTCGTGCACGACGGCGCGTACTCGACGTTCCGGGGCCGCGCGTGGGGTGCGCCGGTGCCGGCGGACGTCGACGGCCACCGGTTCGTGGCATTCTCGGCGAACCATGACCAGGTCGGGAACCGCGCACTCGGGGACCGCCCGGGCCGGACGCTCGACGCCGCCGCGCTCGCCGCAGCGGCGGCGCTCGTCCTCTGGTCGCCGTTCGTGCCGATGCTCTTCATGGGCGAGGAGTGGGGCGCGTCGACGCCGTGGCTGTACTTCACCGACCACCCCGAGGCCGAGCTCGGCGCGGCTGTGACGGCAGGTCGCGCGCGCGAGTTCGGCACCCACGGCTGGGCCGACCTGTACGGGGACGGCACGCTGACCGTCCCCGACCCGCAGGACCCGGCCACGTTCGCCGCGAGCAGGCTCGACTGGGCGGAGCCCGGGCACGGCGAGCATGCCCGCCTGCTCGCCTGGCACCGCGACGTCATCGCGCTGCGGGCGGCGACGCCCGACCTCGCCTCCGGCGACCGGTCCGCCACGCGCGTGGAGCACGCGGACGACGGCGCGTGGCTCGTGCTGTACCGGGGTAGCCACGCCGTCGTCGTCGCCCGGACCGACTCCCCCGCCAGCGTCCCCGTCGCCGGCGCCGGGGAGCTCGTGCTGGCCTGGGACCCGCCGTCGACCGTCGTGAGCAGCGACGCCGTCGCCCTCCCCGGGCGCGGCACGGCACTCGTGCGCAGGAGCGGGCACCGATGACGCGGCTACGGTGACGTCATGGCGACCCTGTTCACCCGCATCATCGACGGCGAGCTTCCCGGCCGGTTCGTGTGGGCCGACGACGTGTGCGTCGTCCTGCTCACGATCGAGCCGATCACGAACGGGCACGCGATGGTCGTGCCGCGCACCGAGGTCACGCAATGGCTGGACGCGTCCGACGAGCTCATGGCGCGCCTCGTGAGCGTGGCCCGACGCGTCGGGACAGCCCAGCTCGAGGAGTTCGGCGGGGAGCGCGCCGGGCTGCTCGTCGAGGGCTACGGCGTGCCGCACCTGCACGTGCACGTGTGGCCGACGTCGTCGCCGGCCGACTTCGACGTGCACCGCGTGCAGCGCGACCTGCCGGCCGCCGTGCTGGACGAGCACGCGGCGCGGCTGCGGGACCGCCTCGCGTCGCAGGGCCACGCGCTCGAGGTCGCCGAGGCCCTCGAGCTCAGCTGAGCGTCGAGTCCTACCAGCGTGGCTTGCGCCGTCGGCGACTGGCGCTGATCTGCGCGTCGGCGAGCTCTCGCACGGATCCGTCCGCTTCCGACGGCGAGTAGCCACCCGCATAGCCGGACCCGGCGAGAGGGGTACTGACGCTCCAGCCGTCCGTCACGACCTTCAGCGTGAGAGTCCGACTCAGGGAATCTGCCACGGCCACGGGGCAACCCTCAGCCGCGAGGCACTCGGCGAGAAGAGCGCGAAGACGGTCTTGCTCGGCTCGGACGTCGACGTGCTCGGGTGCGACGAGGTCGTCCGGAGCGACCCAAGCCCGACGGTCCCGGGGAAGCACCATCGCTCCCCAACCGTCATATCTTGCTCCGTGCCGTTCCGCGAGTAGCACAACCTCCCTCGTGAACGCTTCCGCGGAAGCTGTGTCGACCGCATCCTCCCGCTCGAACTCCAGCCGAAGGCTGCGGATACCCGGCTTGCGCTGATAGACGTGGAACCCGGCTTCCTCTAGCGCAGCCTGAAGGGCGTCAGCGGTGCGGCGGGGAACGCGAAGAGCATGATCGACCGATCTCGGTGTCTCGACCTCGTCGTTCCTCCGCTCGCGCTCCGCAACGAGCGCCGATGTGCTGGCGAGGATGTCCTCGATGCTCATGGCGCTGACCGTACTGCGGCCTCGTCAGCGTGGTGGCGAAATCGTCGTGGCTCGAGACCTCCACGCGTGAGTGACTCTCAGGTGCTTCACAGGTGCGCCTCAGTACCGTCGGCCTCCCCGGCGGGGCCGCCGAACGGTCTGAACGCACACAAGGAGATGTCCCTGATGCACACCCTCAAGACGATCGCGACGTGGACCGGGATCACCCTCACCGGATTGTGTGGTGTCGTGCTGCTTGGCGGCGGCAAGGTGACATCGGGGTTTCTCCTGGTTGCTACTGCTTTCGTCATGGTTCTCCCGGTCGTGCGCGGCAAGCTCCCTCTCTGGGCTCGCATCGGGCTGATCTGTGCCGTGTTCGGTGTGGTGATGTTGAACATCTCCACCACGGAGCTCCCGGGTTCCTCGAACGGCATGGTGATGGCATGCGCGGATGAATCTGCTCGGACGTTTACGCCGACCGGGTTCACGTTCTGGGATCAGGTGAGGTACATCTTCGGCAGCTTTCTCGCTCAAGCGGCGCCCTCCTGAGCCAGCCAGGCTACGTTCAGCGGACCGGCCGCGTGGTGAGCGCGCCGAGCCGCGACAGGGCCCGGTAGTACTTCTTGCGGTAGCCGCCCGAGAGCATGCGCTCGCTGAAGATGTCGCGCGGGGCGGTGCCGCCGAGGCGCACCGGCACGTCACGGTCGTAGAGGCGGTCCACGAGCACGACGAGGCGCAGGCCCACGAGGTCGTCGTCCACGGGGTGCGCGCCGGTGAGCCCGACGAGCGGGAGCCCGTCGACGAGCGCCCCGTAGCGGGACGGGTGCAGCCGGGCGAGGTGCGCGAGCACGCCGTCGAACTCGTCTAGCGACGCACCCGGCATGGCGGCGACGGCGGCGCGGACCGCGTCGTCGCCCGCCGCCTCGCCGGACGGGAGCCCGCTGCGGTGCCGGTAGTCCTCGCCGTCGAGCCGCAGGACGTCGAACCGGCCCGCCAGCGCCTGGATCTCGCGCAGGAAGTCCTCCGCCGCGAACCGGCCGGCGCCGAGAGCCTCCGGCAGGGTGTTCGACGTCGCGACGGGGCGGACGCCGCGGTCCGTGAGCTCGCGCAGCAGGCGGGACATCAGGAGGGTGTCGCCGGGGTCGTCCAACTCGAACTCGTCGATCCCCACCACGGCGAACCCGCTCAGGGCCTCCACGCACGCCGCGAACCCCAGCGCGCCGACGAGGTGGGTGTACTCGACGAACGTGCCGTACGCGGCGCGCTCCTGCCCGACGGCGTGTGCGAGCGAGGCCAGGAGATGCGTCTTGCCCACGCCGTAGCCGCCGTCGAGGTAGAGGCCGCGTCCCTCGGTCCGCGCGGCGCGACGCCCGAACAGCCGCCGCGACGACGCCGACGCCACCTCCGCCGCGACCTGCTCCACCCGGGCCAGGGCGGCGGCCTGCGACGGGTGCGCCGGGTCCGGCTGATACGTGGCGAACCGGGCCTGCGCGAACTGCGGCGGGGGCACGAGGGAGGCGAGGAGGTCGTGCGCGTTCGGCGCGGGCACCCGATCGGTCAGGGAGACGGTCACCGTGCCCTGCACCCTCGGGGCGTCGGGCACGGACGCGGCGCGCGGCACGTGGGACACGGGCAGCAGGGTACGTCCGCGAGCCGGAGCGGGCCGAACCGCAGGGTCGCCGTCGGGCGCACTACGCTCGTGCTCGTCCGAGCAGCGTCACCCGAAAGGCCGCACCCGTGCCGCAGACCGTCATCGTCCTCACCGAGAACACCCTCAAGCCCGTCGACGCCCAGCACATCGTCGGCCTGCACGAGGGTCAGGACGTCACGTACGAGGTGCTCGTGCCCGCCGACACGGAGCGCAACGTCGTCGCCGAGATCATCGACCACCTCAGTCTCTTCGAGCTGAAGAAGGCGTGGGACGACATGATCGGCAAGGAGCCGTCGGACGCACAGGCGCGGGCGACGGCGCACGACGCCGTGGCCGGTTCGGTGGCGGCGCTCGAGGCGGAAGGGGCGACGGCGCAGGGCTCCGTCGTGGCCGACGACCCGATCCCCGCGCTCCGCCAGGCCCTCGCGAACACCGGCGCGGGCGAGATCGTCGTCGTCACGTACGCGAAGCCGCTCGAGGACACGTTCCACCGCGACTGGGCCTCCCGCGCCCGCGAGGAGCTCGGCGTGCCCGTGCTGCACTTCTACTCGGGCACGTCCTACGTGGGCTGAGCCGCCCGCGTCCGCCCCGCGCGGCTCCACGGGTGGTGCCGCCGGAACTTGCGGACCTGGTTGACCATGGCGGCGACGACGTACGCCCACCTCCGCGGGTCGCGTTCCGCCGCGTAGTACAGCGGGTTCGTGACAGCACCGCGCCGCCGCAGAGCGCTGACCTGCCGGCGCTGCGCCGGGTCGAGGTAGCGGCGCAGGAGCGCCAGCGGGACGAGCGTGAACAGGTGCTCGTGGACGCCGAGCTCCAGGTGCGGGGTAGGCGCCGCGGAGTTCCCGGCATCGGCCCGCGGCGCCCGGGGACCGAACGCGTCGACGTACATGCGCGCCACGTTGTACCCGGACGCCGTCACCGCGAAGCCGCTCCGCCCCACCCGCGGGTTCACCTCGAGGACCCGCCAGACGCCGTCCGGGCCGCGCTTGAGGTCGACGTTCGCGAACCCCACCCATCCCGCCTCGCGCAGGAGCTCTCCGACGGCGGTGATCGTCTCGAGCGCGCCGGGTTCCGCACGAGCGTCGCGCGTGAGCTGCGCCACCGAGTTGCCGAGCGCGCTCGGCGTGTGGTCCTCGAGGAGCACCTGGCCGAGCTGGGCGAACGTCACGTCGCCGCCTCCGCCTGCGCGCGGAGCGCAGAACACGTTCACGGCGCCCATCGCGTCGTCGCCGCCCGGCACGTACTCCTGGGCGAGCACCCGCCCGGAGAACCGTGCGGCGGCCATCGCGGCGAGCACCGCGTCGAGCTCGTCCGGAGTGTGCACCAGGTGGACCTTCGCCTTCCCGGTGTAGCTGACGTCGTGGATCTCGCTCGTCGAGGCCGCCTTGAGGACCTGCGGGTAGCCGACGAGCGCGCCGGTGTGGTCGTCGCGGCCCGGCACGAGCACGCGGGTCGCCGGGTGCGGGACCCCGGCGGCGGCGCACCTCGCCATGAGCTCCGCCTTGTCGCCGATCGCGTCGACGACCGGCGCCGGCGCGTACGGCACCACGAGGACGTCCTCGAGCCGGTGCCGCTCCGCGACGAGCTGCTGGACGAGCCAGTCGGCGCTGCCGAGGACGAGCGGCGGGCCGCCGGGCTCCGCCGCGATCCCGCGGAGCGTCTCGACGAGCACGTCCGGGTCGGCGAGGTCCGGGACGATCCGCAGGTCCACGATCCGCGACCGGGCCACGGCCCCGGTCGCGAGAGTGGCGAGCACGACCGTGCGCACGCCGTACGCCTCGTGGAACGCGCGGGCCGTGGCGTAGGCACCGATGTCGCCGCCGACGACGACGGGCCGGGGGGCGCTCGCTGCTCGGGGGGCGCTCGCGTGCGCCGGAGGCTCGGACATCGCTGGGTAGCGTAGCCCGGCGTGCCGGGCCGACCGGTGCCGCACCCGAGGAACTAGCCTGGGGGCGTGATCGGACAGGGCAGTTCGGGCAGCTCGGGGAGTCCGGCCCTGCCGCCCGACTTCGAGGCCGCGCTGCTGAGCCTGCGCGGGCACCGCCTGCGCCCGGAGATCCACCTCGAAGAGGTGCCGCCACCGACCCGCATCGCGCCGTGGGCGCTCGCCCTGACCGGCGAGGTGAACACGACCCGTGACCCGGACACGCTGCTCGCGAACGGACGGTTCGTCGTCCTCCACGACCCGGAGGGTCAGGAGGCGTGGCGCGGCACGTTCCGGGTGGTCGTGCTCGCCCGGGCGAAGCTGGAGGACGACGTCGGGGCCGATCCGCTGCTCGGCGAGGTCGGCTGGAGCTGGCTCACCGACTCGTTGCGCGACTTCGACGTCGGGTACCACTCGCTCTCCGGCACGGTGACCCGCGTGCTCTCGGAGAGCTTCGGCGGGCTCGAGCTGCGCGAGCAGGAGGTCGAGATCGAGCTCCGGGCCTCGTGGACGCCGTCGTCCACCGACCTGGGACCGCACCTGCGGGCGTGGGCCGCGACGACGGCGTGGGCCGGAGGGCTCCCGCCCCTGCCGGAGAACGTGACGAGCCTGGCCCCGCGGCGTTGAGCACTGCCGACGACGCCGTCCGGCTCTCCCAGTCCGGGGCGCGGGTCCGGTTCGGCTGGGGACCGCAGGCGGTGCGGCGCTTCCCCGCGACCCATGTGGTCGTCGTCGACGTCCTGCGCTTCACGACGGCCGTCGACGTCGCCGTCTCCCACGGAGCGCGCGTACATCCGTACCGGTGGCGGGACGGCGGCGCGGGCCACCTGGCCGCGGAGACGGGCGCACACCTGGCCGACGGGTCGTCCTCGCCGTACTCCCTGTCCCCCGCCAGCCTGGCCGGGCTGAACCCGGGGGACGCCGTCGTCCTCCCCTCCCCGAACGGCTCGACGTGCGCGGCCCTGGCCCACGAGCGGGGCGCCGTCGTGCTCGCCGCGTGCCTGCGCAACGCGGCGGCCGTCGCCGCCTGGCTGGACGGGACCGGCGCCGAGGACGTGCTGGTCGTCGCGTGCGGCGAGCAGTGGCCGGACGGGGCCGGTCTCCGGCCGGCGCTGGAGGACGAGCTCGGCGCGGCGGCCGTCGTCGCGCAGCTGGGCGGTTCCCGGTCCGCCGAGGCCGACGCCGCGGCCCGGCTGTGGACGGCGTGCGCCGACGGCGCCGCGGATCTCGTGCGCGGATCGGCGTCCGCGGCCGAGGCTCGCAGCCGGGGCTGGCACGACGACCTGGAGCTGGCGTGCCGGGTCGGGGCCTCCGACGCGGTTCCTCTCCTGCTCGACGGCGCGTTCTCGGACGGCTCCAGGCGGTAGTCCCTGGCGGGGGTGGTCAGGCGCTGCCAGACTCCCGCCATGCGATTCCGAGCGGTCGTGGAGCTGGGTGGGAAGACGGCGACGGGCATCCCGGTGCCGGACGACGTCGTCGCGACGCTGGGTTCCGGCAAGCGGCCGGCGGTCACCGTCACGGTGGGCGGGCACACCTACCGCACGACCGTCGCGCCGATGGGAGGCCGGTACTTCGTGCCCCTGAGCGCCGAGAACCGCGCCGCCGCGGGCGTCGCCGCCGGTGACGACGTCGACGTCGAGATCGCCCTCGACACGGCGCCGCGCGTCATCGAGGTCCCCGCGGACCTGGCCGCCGCGCTCGACGACGAACCCGAGGCCCGGCGCTTCTTCGACTCGCTCTCCTACAGCAACCAGCGGTTCCACACCGAGTCCGTGACGGGCGCGAAGCAGCCCGAGACGCGGGCACGGCGCGTCGCCAAGGTCGTCGAGACGATGCGGGCCGGCCGCGCCCGCTGAGGCGCCGGCTCACCGCGTCCGCGGCGAGGCTGGCCGGAGAGAGGCCCGCGCGGACGTAAGTTTGTCCGCATGACGAACCCGACGCCGTTGCTCGAGCCGGCGGACGGCGTCCCGCCCGTCATCACGACCGACGCCGCGCTGACCGAGTACGTCGAGGCAGTGGCACGTGCGGACGGCGCGGTCGCCGTCGACGCCGAACGTGCCTCCGGCTACCGGTACGGCCAGCGCGCCTACCTCGTGCAGATCCGTCGCCTGGGCGCCGGGACGGCGCTCATCGACCCGATCGCGTGCCCGGACCTCAGCGGACTGTCAGCCGCGCTCGGCGACGCCGAGTGGGTGCTGCACGCGGCGAACCAGGACCTGCCGTGCCTCGCGGAGGTCGGGCTCGTGCCGCGGCACGTCTTCGACACGGAGCTCGCCGGACGGCTGCTGGGCCGCGAACGCGTGGGCCTCGCGGCGATCGTCGAGCAGGAGCTCGGACTCACGCTCGCGAAGGAGCACTCCGCCGTCGACTGGTCCACCCGCCCGCTCCGCGAGGACTGGCTGCGGTACGCAGCGCTCGACGTCGAGGTGCTCGTCGAGCTGCGCGACGCGCTCGAGCGCGACCTCGTCCGCGCCGGCAAGGCCGAGTGGGCCCGCGAGGAGTTCGAGGCGCTGCGCCTCGCCCCGCCGCCGGCGCCCCGACCGGAGCCGTGGCGCCGGACGTCGGGGTCCCACGCGGTGCGGGACCCCCGTCAGCTCGCGGTGATGCGGGCGCTCTGGGTCGAGCGCGACGCCGTCGGGCAGGAGCGGGACATCGCGCCCGGCCGGGTGCTCCCGGATCGGGCCATCGTTGCCGCAGCGACGGCCCTGCCGCGTACCGAGGCGGCGCTCGCCGGACTTCGGGAGTTCTCCGGGCGCGGCGCGAAGCGGCGTCTCGCCCGCTGGTGGGGCGCGGTCGCGGACGCTCTCGCGCTCGACGCGTCCGAGCTGCCCGCCCGCCGCGGGCCGAGCCGCGACACGCTGCCGCCGCCGCGAGCCTGGGCGGACCGCAACCCCGAGGCTGCGGAGCGGCTCCGCGCGGTGCGGGCGCGCGTTCGTGAGCTCGCCGCGGCGAACACGCTCCCCCAGGAGAACCTCCTGGCGCCCGACACCCAGCGGCGGCTCTCCTGGGAGCCCCCGTCGCCGGCCACGGACGAGGCGGTGGTGTCACGGTTGGCGGCGCTGGGAGCGCGGCCGTGGCAGATCGCGCTCGTCGCTGCGCCGCTCGCGGCGGCCGTGCGCGACCCGGCGTCGGTTCCCGAGCCGGCGTCAGAGCCGGAGCCGGCACCCGACGCCTGAGCCGGCCCCCTCCTGAGCGCCCGGAACCACGACCGCCACCCCGCCGAGTGCGTGGTGTCTCCCGTCCACCCTCGGCGTGTCGCGGGAGACGTCACGCACTCGGCGGAGCCTTGGCGACCCCGGAGCCGCCTTCACGTGTAGGTGGAACCCGGAGTATCAGGTAGTGTCGCGATCGACATCGCCGTCCTACTGGAGGTCCCTCGCATGCTCGGTCGACCGGTCGTCTTCGTCGACGGCGCCCGCACCCCGTTCGGGCGCGCCCGCCCCGACGGGCTCTACGCCCACACCCGCGCCGACGACCTCGCCGTCGCCGTCGTCCGCGAGCTCCTGCGCCGTCACCCGGAGCTCCCGCCGGAGCGCGTCGGCGAGGTGGCGATCGCCGCGACCAGCCAGGTCGGCGACCAGGGCCTCACGCTCGGCCGCACCGTCGCGCTGCTGGCCGGGCTCCCCCGGACCGTGCCCGGCTACGCGATCGACCGGATGTGCGCGGGCGCCATGACCGCCGTCACGCAGGTCGCATCGGCGATCGCGGTGGGCGCCATCGACGCCGCCCTCGCCGGCGGCGTCGAGCACATGGGCCGGCACCCGCTCGGGAAGGACGCCGACCCCAACCCGCGCTTCGTCGCCGAGCGACTCGTCGACGCCGACGCGCTCGTCATGGGCGCCACCGCCGAGAACCTGCACGACCGGTTCCCCGCCCTCACGCGAGAGCGCGCCGACGCGTTCGGCGTCGCGAGCCAGACCCGGTACGCCGACGCTCTCGCGTCGGGGCGCATCGAGCCCGACCTCGTCCCCGTCGCGCTGCGCGACCCGGAGCGCGGCTGGGGCCTGGCGACGGCGGACGAGCCGCCCCGCCCGGGGACCACGCTCGAGGGTGTCGCCGGTCTGGCGACGCCGTTCCGCGCCGGTGGCCGCGTCACGGCGGCGACGTCGTCGCCCCTCACCGACGGCGCGACCGCCGGGCTCGTCGCGGCGGAGTCCGTGGCCCGCGAGCTCGGCCTGCCCGCGCGGATGCGGCTGGTCTCGTACGCGTACGCGGGCGTGGACCCGGAGGTGATGGGCGTCGGGCCGGTCCCCGCGACGCACCGGGCGCTCGAGCTCGCCGGCCTCGACATCGCGCGGATCGGCGCGTTCGAGATCAACGAGGCGTTCGCCGTCCAGGTCCTCGCGTTCCTCGACGCGTTCGGGATTGCCGACGACGACCCGCGAGTCAACCCCGACGGCGGCGCGATCGCCGTCGGGCACCCGCTCGCCGCCTCCGGTGTGCGTCTCATGGTGCAGCTCGCCCGTCGGTTCGAGGCCGACCCGTCGATCCGGTACGGCCTGACCACGATGTGCGTGGGGCTCGGCCAGGGCGGGACCGTGATCTGGGAGAACCCGCACCACGCGGACTACGTGAGCGCCGAGGAGGACGCCCGATGAGCACGACCACCACCACCGACCGCGCCGAGCGTGTCACGCACTCCCTGGTCCGCGACGTCGCCCTGCCCGGCGGCGCCGGGACGCTCGCGCTCGTCACGCTGGACAACGGCTTCGACCACACCAAGCCCAACACGCTCGGTCCCGACGGCATCCGCGAACTGCACGCAGCGCTCGAGGCCCTCCAGGCCCGTGCGCGTGCCGGCGAGATCGCGGCCGTCGGCGTCACCGGAAAGCCGTACGTGCTCGCCGCCGGAGCGGACCTCACGCAGGCCTCCGCCGTCGCGACCCGCGACGCCGCCCTGCAGCTCGGTCGGTCCGGGCACGCCGCGTACCGCCTGCTCGGCGAGATGGGCGTCCCGACGTTCGCGTTCGTCAACGGCGTCGCGCTGGGCGGCGGTCTCGAGGTGGCGCTGAACTGCGACTACCGGACGGCGGCAGGATCCGTGCGGGCGCTCGGGCTTCCTGAGGTCGGCATCGGTCTGATCCCGGGTTGGGGCGGGGCCTACCTCGTGCCGCGTCTGGTGGGCATCGAGCAGGCGATCGACGTCGTGCTGACCCGCCCGAGCGCGAACAAGCCGTACTCCGCAGCCGAGGCCGGAAAGCTCGGCCTCGTGGACGTCGTGCTCGACGACGCCGACTTCCTCGCCGAGTCGATCCGGTGGGCGGCACGGGTGCTGGGCGGCGACGTCGTCGTGCCGCGCCGAGACCTCGACCCGCCCGAGGTGTGGGACGCCGTCGTCCACGCCACTCGCCAGCGGCTCGACGCCGTCGTCCGCGGCTCGCGGCCCGCCCCGTACCGCGCCCTCGACCTCCTCGCCGCCGCACGCACGGCGACGAAGGACGAGGCGTTCGCCGCGGAGGACGAGGCCCTCGCCGACCTCATCATGAGCGACGAGATGCGGGCGAGCGTGTACGCGTTCCAGCTCGTGAGCCGGGCCAAGCGTCCGGCCGGCGCGCCCGACCCGGCACTGGCGCGGAAGGTGACTCGAGTCGGGATCATCGGGGCGGGCCTCATGGCGGCCCAGATCGCCCAGCTCGTGGCCCAGCGCCTCAAGGTGCCCGTGGTGATGCGGGACCTCGACGACGAGCGGGTCGCCGCCGGGCTCGGGCACGTCCGTGCGAGCGTCGAGAAGCTCGCCGGGTCCGGGCGGATGCCGGCCGACGCCGCCGCGCGCCTCGTGGGGTCGATCACGGGCACGACCGACCTGGCCGACCTGGCCGGCTGCGACCTCGTGATCGAGGCGGTGACGGAGCGGCTCGACCTCAAGAAGCGGGTCTTCGCGGAGATCGAGCCGGTCGTCGGACCCGACGCGATCCTCGCCACGAACACGTCGGCGCTCTCCGTCACGGCGATGGCCGCCGATCTCGCCCACCCCGAGCGCGTCGTCGGCCTGCACTTCTTCAACCCGGTGCACGCGATGCCGCTGGTCGAGGTCGTCCGTGCCGAGCGCACCTCCGACGAGGCGCTGGCCACGGCGTTCGCCGTCTGCGCAGGGCTGCGGAAGACCGCCGTCGGCGTCGCCGACCGACCCGGCTTCGTCGTCAACCGCCTGCTCGTCCTCCTCCTGGGGAAGGTCGTGGAGGCGGTCGAGAACGGGACGCCGGTCGAGGTGGCGGACCGCTCGCTCGACCCGCTCGGCCTCCCGATGCCGCCGTTCGAGCTGTTCGACCTCGTCGGGCCCGCCGTCGGCCTGCACGTGCTGACGTCGCTGCGCGAGGACCTCGGCGAGCGGTTCCCGGCTTCCGCCGGGCTCGAGCGGATCGTCGCCGACGGCGTCCCGGTGGTCGGCGCCGCGCCGGCGAAGGGGCTGCCGAAGCCGGTGGACCCGGCGCTGCAGGCGGTGTTCGACGCCGTCCGCCCGGCGGGAGCGACGGCGTCACCGCGCGACGCGGCGGGCGTGCTGGACGACGTCCTCCAGGCCCTGACGACGGAGGTCGGCCTCATGCTCGACGAGGGCGTGGTGGGATCGCCCGACCAGATCGACCTGTGCATGATCCTCGGCGCCGGGTGGCCGTTCCACCTCGGCGGCATCACGCCGTACCTGGACCGCGCCGGCTACTCCGAGCGGGTGCTGGGGCGGCGTCTCCTGCCCGACGGCGTGGCGAACGCTCCGCGCTGACGTCGCGGTGGGCCGGGCCCGGCGGCGAGGCCGGGTGCAGCTGGCGGTCCGTGTGGCCACCGGATGCACCCGGCCTCTGCCGGGGCGACATCGCGGCACGGCCGGTACTCTCGGGCCGTGGCCTCCACCGCCGTCGGATCGCTCGACCACGACGCCGTCGTCCGCGCGGCCGAGCAGGCGGTCGACCTCGCCCGTCACGACGCGGTGGTCGCCGCCTGGGGCACGGAGTCCGCGCTGCCCGGGATGACGGTCGGTGGGCTCGCCCGACACCTCGTGAGCCAGCCGGAGTGCGCCGTCGAGTTCCTCGGCCTGCCGGTGCCGGCGGGCGCGGAGCGCGTGCCGCTCTCGGTGTATGCCGGACTCCTCGACTGGCTCGACGCCCCGGTGGACGCCGAGGAGAACACCTCGATCCGCGACGACTTCAACGAGATGGCCGGGGAAGGCTACGAGGCGTCGATCGCCGTCGGCGACGCCGCCTGTGCCGCACTGCCCGAGGCGATCCGCGCTGCCGGCCCCGCGACGTTCGTGCCGTGGCAGGGCTGTGCCCTCGCCACGGACGACTTCCTGCTGGTCCGGCTCCTCGAGATCGTCGTGCACACCGACGACCTGGCGACGAGCCTCGGCCTCCCGACACCGCGGTTCGAGCCGGCCGTCCTCGAACCGGTCCTCGGGCTGCTCGCCGTGCTGGCGCAGCGGCGGCACGGGCAGGACGCCGTCGTGCGCACGCTCGCTCGCGCCGAGCGGGCGGGCGGAACCGTGTCGGCGTTCTCCCGAGCCTGAGGCGACCCGCCCGGGGCCGCGCCGCTCAGCGGTCGATCGTGGCCGGCTCCGTCGCACCGGTCAGGTGCGCGACGGCGGACGCCGCCTCGCGAGCCACGTCGGCCGGGCGCAGCCCCAGCTCCGCGACGAGCTCCGCGCGGGAGGCGTGCTCGAGGTAGGTCCGGGGAATGCCGTGCGACTGCACCGGCACGTGCGTCCCGGCCGCGGCCAGCGCGTCCCGCAGGTGCGAGCCGGCGCCGCCCGTCACGAGCCCGTCCTCCACGGTGACCACGAGGTCGTGACCCTGGGCGAGCTCGAGCAGCTCGGAGCCCACCGGAAGCACCCAGCGCGGGTCCACGACGGTGCCGCCGATGCCGTGCTGCGCCAGCCGCTCCCCCACCTCCACGGCGCAGGCGGCGAACGCCCCGACGCCCACCACGAGAACCCGGGCGCCGCCGTCGCCGGCGTGGCGTGCGAGCACGTCCGGGCCGTACGCCCCCCCGACCCGCTGCACCGCCGGCAACGCCTCGGGCAGCGCGCCCTTCGGGTACCGCAGCACGGTCGGCGCGTCGTCGACGGCGACCGCCTCGCGCAGCTCCTCGCGCAACGTCGTCTCGTCGCGCGGCGCGGCGAGCCGCAGCCCCGGGACGATCGAGGTCATCGCGATGTCCCACATCCCGTTGTGGCTCGCGCCGTCCTCGCCCGTGAGTCCGGCGCGGTCGAGCACGAACGTGACGCCGGCCTTGTGCAGGCCCACGTCCATGAGGAGCTGGTCGAACCCCCGTCCGAGGAACGTCGCGTACAGCCCGATCACCGGGTGCAGGCCGGCGAACGCCATCCCCGCCGCCGAGGTGACCGCGTGCTGCTCGGCGATCCCGACGTCGAACACGCGGTCCGGGAACTCCTCCGCCATCGGCGCGAGGCCCACCGGGTGCAGCATGGCGGCCGTGACGCCGACGACGTCGCTGCGCTGGCGCGCGATCGCCACGATCTCGTCGGCGAACACGGCCGTCCACCCAAACCGCGACGGCGCGACGGGCAGCCCCGTCTCGGGGTGGATCTTCCCGACGGCGTGGAACCGGTCCGCGACGTCCTCCTCCGCGGGCGTGTACCCGCGCCCCTTCTCCGTGATGACGTGCACGATGACCGGGCCGTCGAACGCCTTGGCCCGGCGCAGCGCGTGCTCGACCATCACCCGGTCGTGCCCGTCCACGGGGCCTACGTACTTGATCCCGAGGTCCTCGAACAGCCCCTGCGGGCGGGCGACGTCCTTGAGGCCCTTCTTGAGCCCGTGCAGGGCGTCGTACGCGAACCGCCCGGGCGGCCCACCCCGCTGCAGGGTCGCCTTGCCGAGGGCGAGCACCCGCTCGTAGCTCTGGGTCGTGCGCAGCGTGTCGAGCTGTTGCGCCAGGCCACCGATCGTCGGGGAGTACGAGCGGCCGTTGTCGTTCACGACGACGACGAGGCGGCGGTCCTGCCCCGAGGAGATGTTGTTGAGCGCCTCCCAGGCCATGCCCCCGGTGAGCGCGCCGTCGCCGACGACGGCGACGACGTGGCGGTCCCGCAGGCCCGCGACCTGGTTCGCCCGGGCGATCCCGTCGGCCCACGACAGCGCCGCTGACGCGTGGGAGTTCTCGACGACGTCGTGGTCCGACTCCGCCCTGCTGGGGTAGCCGGACAGCCCGCCGCGGCCGCGCAGCCGCGAGAAGTCCTGCCGCCCGGTCAGGAGCTTGTGCACGTACGCCTGGTGCCCGGTGTCGAAGACGAGGCGGTCGGTCGGGGAGGAGAAGACGCGGTGCAGCGCGATGGTCAGCTCCACGACGCCGAGGTTCGGCCCGAGGTGCCCCCCGGTCTTCGAGACCTCGGTGACGAGGAAGTCACGGATCTCCGCGGCGAGAGCGTCGAGCTGCGCCGGCTTCAACCGACGGAGGTCCCGTGGGGTCGTCACCGTCGGCAGGATCCTGGGCTCGTCCGGCATCAGGTGTCCTCCACTCTGTCCCACCGCGTTGGCGAGGGTCCGAGGTGCGAGCGATGTCGCACGGCCGGCTCCCTACTGTACGACCACGGTCGGACGACGGCGCACCGCCGGGCGGGTAGGACGTCACTCCACGCGAACCTCGACGCCGTCGCCCTCCGCACGAGCCGTCACCCGGCCGTCGGCCGCCCGGGCGACGTCGAGCACCCCGTTCCCGGCGCGCAGCCCGCCCCACGCCAGGGCGCCGAGCGGTCCGGGGCGGGCCCGCACCCGCACGACACCCGCCGGGACGTCCGCCTCGATCCCGAGGACCGACTGCAGCACCGCGACGGCCCCGGCCGCCGACCACGCCTGCGGGCGGCACGCGGCCGGGTACGGCACGACGGTGGGCACGGTGCCCGCGGCGTCGCCGGACCACAGCTCGGGCAGGCGGTAGTCGAGGTCGGGAGCGGCACGGACGAGGCCCGACGCCAGGTGCTCGGCCTCCGCGGCGAACCCCGCACGCGCGAGCCCGCGCACGGCGATCGCCGTGTCGTGGGGCCAGACGGCACCCCCGTGATAGCGCAGCGGCCAGTACCCTCCGGAGCCCGCCGCCAGCGTGCGCAGGCCGTAGCCGGAGTCCAGGCGCGGGTCGGTGAGGTGCGAGGCCACGACCCGCTCCTCGTCGGCGTCGAGCAGGCCCGTCCCGAGGAGGTGGCCGAGGTTCGACGTCAAGCTGTCGACGGCGCTGCCGGTCGCGTCGAGCGCGATCGCCGGATACCGCTCGCCGTCGACGGTGACCCAGAACGCCGACCGGAACCGCCGCGCGAGCCGGTCCGCCCAGTCCCGCCACGCGTCGGCGCCCGGACGGTCGAACGCCGCCAGCAGCTCGGCTCCCGCCAGCGCCGCCTCGTACGCGTACGCCTGCACCTCGGCCAGCGCGATCGGCGGCTGCGCCAGCTCGCCGGAGCGCCACTGCACGGAGTCGCCCGAGTCCTTCCAGCCCTGGTTCGCGAGCCCGGCCCCCGTCCGGTCCTCGTACCGCAGGAAGCCCGCGACGCCGTCGGAGTCGGAGACCTGGGCGTCGAGCCAGCCGAGCGTGTCCTCCAGGGCCGGCAGCAGCTCGGCGACGTCGTCGGCCGGCAGGCCCCAGCGCCAGGCGTCGCGCAGGAGCACGATCCACAACGGGGTGGCGTCGATGGTGCCGAAGTACACCGGTGGCAGGCGGGCGCCGTCGTCGATCCCGATGCCGGCACGACGCACCTCGTGCAGCACCTTGCCCGGCTGCTCACCCGTCGCCGCGTCCTCCCGGCGGCCGCGGCCGGCCGCGAGCGTGCGGAGCGTGCCGCGGGCCAGTCCGGTGCCCAGCGGGAGCAGCATGCGCGCTGCCCACAGGGAGTCGCGGCCGAACAACGTGAAGAACCACGGCGCGCCGGCCGCGAGGAACTCGTCGTCGGGCAGCTCGGTCGTCGCCATGCGCAGGCTCGCCAGGTCCTCCAGCGAGCGTTCGAGCCACGGAGCGAGGCGGTGGTCGTCCGCCTCGAGCGTGGGTGCTGACCACGGCACCGGGCCTCGGGCGGGGACGACGACGGCGGCGGAGTCCGTGGCCGTCAGGGTCCACGAGAGCGTCACCGGTGCGCGCTGCGTGACCTCGACGTCCCAGGCGATCCGGGGAGCGGCGAGGTCCCGCGCGTCGACGACGGCGCCGGGCGCCTCCACAGCGACGCTCACCCCGGCCGCGGCCCAGGTGAGGCGATCGCCGTCAGCGTGCACCGGGAGAAGAGCCGGGGTCCGCCCGGCCTTCACGGCGTCCATGTCCGCGAGATCGCTGCCGAGGACGATCTCGAGGCGACCCCTGGCGGTGCCCGGCACGGCACACGTCACGGTGATGTCCTCGCGCACGGCGCCGGGCTCCACCCGGCGCACCCGGTCGAGGCGCACCGTGGGATCGGCCCCCGCGGCGTCGATCCCCCGCGCGAGGGCGACGACGTGCACGCGGCCGCGGCCCTGCGGACCCGCCGCGATCACCTCGGGCTCCTCGCCGGCGACCAGCAGCTCGGCGCGGGCGAGGGCGCGCACGTCACCGTGGAAGACACCGTGGGCGCCGCCGTGCCGGATCTGCCCGTCCGCTCCCGACCAGGCCTGGGTCGGCGCGGCCAGGGCCACGACCAACGAGTCCAGGAACGGCTGCCGAGGTGTCCCGACCTGCGTTGCCACTGCGCCACCTCCGCCTCGTGGCGCCCTCTCCTCTTGACACCGCGGGGCGCGCAGCGTTGACTCTAGTCCTCGGATTTGATCGTTCAAACCCCTGTCCCGCGGACGTGACGAGGAGGCCCGAATTGCCCGACCGAGCCACGCTCGCCTCCGTCGCCGCGCGCGCCGGGGTCTCGCGCCAGACCGTCTCGAACGTGCTCAACTCCCCGCACGTGGTCAACGAGTCGACCCGGGACCGGGTGGCCGCGGCCATCGCCGAGCTCGGGTACCGCCCGCTCCGCGCGGCGCAACGGCTGCGCAGCCAGCGTTCACGCACGCTCGCGCTCGCCCTGACCCCGCGCAGCGCGTCCGCCGACGGCGTCAACGGCTCGATCGGCGACCGCTTCCTGCACGCCCTCACCGAGACGGCGCAGCGCCGCGGCTACCGCATCATGCTGTTCGCCGCGGCCGGCGACGCCGCGGAGATCGGGCAGTACCACGACCTCCTCTCGACCGGCGACGTCGACGGCTTCGTGCTCGCCAACACCCACCACGGCGACGCCCGCACGCGGTGGCTGACGGAGCACGGCACCCCGTTCGTCACGTTCGGGCGGCCGTGGGGCGCCCCGACGGACCCCCACGCGTGGGTCGACGTCGACGGTGCGAGCGGCACCGAGGCGGCGGTCGACCACCTCGTCGCCCGCGGGCACCGGCGGATCGCGTTCCTCGGCTGGCCATCGGGGTCCGGCGTCGGCGACGACCGGCGCACCGGTTGGCGCCGCGCCGTGCAGCGCCACGCGCTCGTCCCCGCTGCGTCGGTGGACGCGTGGAGCGCGGCCATCCCCGACAACGGCCGGCTCGCCTCCCGTGCGGCACGGGAGCTCGCCGCCGACGGCGCCAGCGCGGTCGTGTGCGCGAGCGACTCGCTCGCGATCGGCGCTCTGGCGGCCGCACGGGAGACGACGGACGGGCTCGCCGTCGTCGGGTTCGACGACACCCCGACGGCCGCCGCGCTCGGACTCACCTCCATCGCGCAGCCGCTCGAGGCGGCGGCGTCGTGCGCCGTCGACCTCGTGCTCGGCGCCCTCGAGCCCGCCGAGGCCGCGGCCCCGGCGCCTTCCTCGGAACAGGTCCTGCTCGCGCCCCGCCTCATGGTGCGGGGCTCGACGACGACACCCATCACCACGCACTGAAGGAGCACGACGATGAGCAGATCGGCACGGCGTGGCAGCGCCGTCGGGATCGCCCTGGCCGCCGGGGCGCTGGCGCTCGCGGCCTGCGGCGGAGGGTCCGGGTTCGACGAGGGCACGGGTGAGGACACCGGCGGCGACGAGGCCACGGGAGGCGCGGAGCTCGACGTCCTCATCGGGTCCAGCGGCGACGCCGAGACCCAGGCCGTGACCGCCGCCCTCGAGGCCTGGAGCACGGAGACCGGGAACACGGCCACGCTCCAGGCCGCAGCGGACCTGCCGCAGGAGCTCAGCCAGGGCTTCGCCGCGGGATCCCCGCCGGACCTGTTCTACCTCTCGACCGACAGCTTCCCCGCCTACGCCGCGAACGGCTCCCTGGCGCCGTACGCCGCCGGGCTGCCGAACGCCGACGACTTCTACGTCACGCTGCGCGACTCGTTCAGCTTCGACGGCGAGCTCGTCTGCGCGCCCAAGGACTTCTCGACGCTCGCGCTCATCATCAACACGGACGCCTGGGAGGCGGCCGGGCTGACGGACGACGACGTCCCGACCACGTGGGACGAGCTGGCCGCGGTCGCGCAGACGCTGACCACCGACGCCCAGGTCGGTCTGAGCTTCGGGCCGGAGTGGCAGCGGATCGGCTCGTTCATGGCTCAGGCCGGCGGAGGCCTCGTCGACGCCGACGGGCAGCCGATCGCGAACAGCGCGGAGAACGTCGAGGCGCTGACGTACGTCCAGGGGCTCCTGAGCTCGGGCTCCGCCGCCTACCCGGCCGACATCGGCGCCGGCTGGGGCGGCGAGGCGCTCGGCACCGGGGCCGCGGCGATGGTCATCGAGGGCAACTGGGTGATCGGGGCCATGACCAACGACTTCCCGGACATCCCCTACCGGGTGGTCGAGCTCCCGGCCGGTCCGGCCGGTCCGGGCACGCTGCAGTTCACCAACTGCTGGGGTGTGCCGGCGGGCGGCGACAGCGAGGCGGCCCTCTCCCTGGTCGAGTACCTGACGTCGGGCGAGCAGCAGATGGTGTTCGCCGAGGCGTTCGGCGTGATGCCGTCCGTCGAGTCCGTCGCCGGCGACTGGGCAGCCCAGTTCCCCGAGCAGGAGCCGTTCATCGCCGGCGCCGAGTACGCGCAGGGTGTGCCACCGATCGAGGGCATCGTCGACGTGCTCGCGGACTTCAACGCGCAGCTCGAGTCGCTCGCGAGCGGCGACCCGACGGCGATCCTCGACTCGGTCCAGGCCAACCTCGAGGCCATCGCCGGCACGTCCTGAGCGCGGCAGGGTGAGCGCCGTGGACCCAGGCCCCCGGCGCGGCGGGCTGCACCGCCGCGCCGGGCTCGCCGGCTGGATCTTCATCACCCCGATGCTCGTGATCCTCGGGGTGTTCCTCGTGGTCCCCGTCGTGATGGCGCTGTGGGTCAGCGTCTCGGACTGGAACGGGCAGGGGAACCCGTTCGCCGGCGGGGCCTCGTTCGTCGGGTCCACGAACTACGCCGAGCTGCTCACGGGCGGTGGTCTCCCCCAGCGCGACTTCGCGACGTCGCTGCGCAACAACGGGTACTACGTGCTGTTCGTCGTCCCGATCCAGACGGCGCTGTCGCTGTTCCTCGCCGTCATGGTGAACCGCCGCGTGCTCCGCGGGCGCGGGTTCTTCCGCACGGCGTTCTACTTCCCCTCGGTCACGAGCTCCGTGGCGATCACCGTGCTGTTCCTGTTCCTCTTCACGGCGAGCGGCGCCGTGAACCGCGTGCTCGCGGTGGTCAGCATCGACGGGCCGAACTGGGTCAACGACCCCCGCGGCGTGCTGCACATCGTGCTCGGCGCACTCGGCGTCGACGAGGCACCGGCGGCGCTGCAGGCGGCACCGTTCCTCGGGCTGAGCTGGTGGCAGTGGCTCGCCGGGCCGAGCGTCGCGATGTGCGTGTTCATCATCATGGCGGTCTTCACGACGTCGGGGACGTTCATGCTGCTGTTCCTCGCCGCCCTGCAGAACGTCACCGGCGAGGTGATGGAGGCGGCCGAGGTCGACGGCGCGAGCGGGTGGCAGCGGTTCTGGCACGTGACGCTGCCGATGCTGCGCCCGACGGTGTTCACCGTCCTCACGCTCGGGCTGATCGGGACGTGGCAGCTGTTCGACCAGATCTACGTCACGGGGAACGCGGGCGGACCAGGCAAGACCACGCTGACGCCCGCGTTCCTGTCGTACTCCACCTCGTTCAACAACCAGCAGTGGGGCCGCGGCGCGGCGATCGCGTTCCTGCTGTTCGCGATCATCATCGTGCTCACCGCCGTGCAGCGCTGGACGTTGCGGGAACGCGGCGTCCCGCGCCGCCGACGCTTCTGGCGCGGGGTGACCCCGTGAGCGGGGCGACGACCACCACACGGCCGACGGACGCCGTCGTCGTCCGCCGCCGCGGCTCCCGTGACGGCACGCTGCTGGCGACGTCGGCCGCCTACGCCGTGCTCGTGGTGCTCGCCGTCGTGTACGTCTACCCGTTCCTCATCACCGTCGCGACGTCGTTCAAGCCCGACGCCGAGGCTGCCGCCGACCCGCTGTCGCTCGTGCCGGACACGTTCACGACGGCGGCGTACTCCTACCTGTTCTCCGTGTCGGACTTCCCGCTGTGGTTCCGCAACTCGGTCATCGTGACGCTCGTCGTCACCGCCGGGCGGGTCTTCTTCAACTCGCTCGCCGGCTACGCCCTGGCCCGGCTCCCGTTCCGAGGCCGCGGCGTCGTGTTCGCCCTGCTCGTGGCGGTCATGGCGGTGCCGAACGTCGTGCTGCTGATCCCGAAGTTCCTGGTGATCAACACGCTCGGCATCTACGACACGTTCGCCGGGCTCATCCTGCCGCTGCTGACGGACGCGGCCGGGATCTTCATCATGAAGAACTACTTCGAGTCCATCCCGGTGAGCGTCGAAGAGGCGGCCCGGATCGACGGCGCGGGCGTCTTCCGCACGTTCTGGTCCGTGGTGCTCCCGATGGCCCGGCCGGCGCTCATCACGATCGTCATCCTGTCGTTCCAGGGGTCGTGGAACGAGCTGTCGCACTTCATCGTCGCATCGCGCTCCGCGGACCTGTACACGCTGACCAAGGGCGTCGCGCAGCTGTCCGCGGGCGGGCTCGGGCAGGGGTCCCAGTTCCCGCTCAAGCTCGCCGCGGCCGCCGTCATGACGATCCCGGTGGCTGTGCTGTTCTTCGTGTTCCAGCGGCGCATCATGAGCACCGCGGAGGGCGCCGAGAAGGGCTGAGGTCGCGGCTCGCCGGGAGGCTCGCCGCTCACCCCACGTCGACCCCGAGGCAGGGTCGGACCTCGAGGGTGTACTCAGCCGGCAGAAGACGGGCCGCCTCGACGGCGTCGTCGAGCGTGGGCATGTCGATCACGTAGAAGCCGCCGATCTGCTCGACGGTCTCGGCGTAGGGACCGCCGGTGGCCGCGCGTTCGGCCGAGCGGCCGGGTTCGCCCGGGCGGACGGTCCGCGCCGTCTCCGGACGGTGCAGCGCATCACCGCAGACGATCCTGCCGCGCGCCTTCACGGCGGCCGCGAAGCTCCGATAGGCGGCGAAGGCGGCATCACGCTCCTCCTCGTCCGCCGCGTCCCAGCGATCGAAGTGGTCCTTCTCGGCCAGCAGAACCAGGAACTTCATGGCGCGTCCTCCCTCGGTGCGAGTCTGTCATCGCGATGACGCGTCGGCACCGTCCGGATCGACACCGACGCGCCGCGAGTCGCGGAACTACCCTGGACCTATGCGTTTCCTGCCGGGGCAGAACCCCACGACGGATCTCACGTACGGCGACGTGTTCCTCGTCCCGTCCCGGTCCGACGTCGCCAGCCGGTTCGACGTCGACCTCACGCCGGTGGACGGCACCGGACCGACGATCCCCGTCGTCGCCGCGAACATGACAGCCGTCAGCGGACGGCGGATGGCAGAGACCCTCGCCCGGCGCGGGGCGATGGGGATCCTGCCGCAGGACACGCCCACCGACGTCGTGACCGACGTCGTCGAGTGGGTCAAGTCCCGGCACGCGATCGTCGAGAGCGCCGTCACGATCCGTCCGGACGACACCGTGCACGACGTCGTCGCCCTCATCGGCAAGCGGTCGCACGGCGCGGCGGTCGTGGTCGAGCAGGACCGCCCCGTCGGCATCGTGACGCTCGCCGACTGCCAGGGCGTCGACCAGTTCACCCAGGTGCGCGACGTCATGGCCGCGCGCCCGGAGGTGCTCGGCGCCTCGACCCTCGACGGACCGGACGCCCTCGCCGCCGCGTACACCCAGCTGCACGAGGCACGCCGCAAGATCGTCCCGGTGGTCGACGACGCGGCCGGCGGTGCCCTGATCGGCGTGCTGACCCGCACCGGCGCCCTGCGCTCGAGCATCTACCCGCCGGCGCTCGACGGCGCCGGCCGGCTCCGCGTCGGGGCGGCGGTCGGCGTGCGGGGCGACGTCGGCGCGCACGCCAAGGAGCTGGTCGCGGCGGGCGTCGACCTGCTCGTGGTCGACACCGCGCACGGCCACCAGGAGCAGATGCTGGAGGCGCTCCGCGCGGTCCGCGCCATCGACCCCGGTGTGCCGGTGGTGGCCGGCAACGTCGTGACGGCCGACGGCGTCACCGACCTCGTCGAGGCGGGTGCGGACATCGTCAAGGTCGGCGTCGGGCCCGGTGCGATGTGCACCACGCGGATGATGACCGGCGTCGGTCGCCCCCAGTTCTCCGCCGTCCTCGAGTGCGCCGGCCGCGCCCGCGAGCTCGGCGCGCACGTGTGGGCCGACGGCGGGGTGCGGCACCCGCGCGACGTGGCACTGGCGCTGGCCGCCGGTGCGTCGCAGGTCATGATCGGCTCCTGGTTCGCCGGGACGCACGAGTCGCCTGGCGACCTGCACACCGACGGGACCGGACGCCAGTACAAGGAGAGCTTCGGCATGGCCTCGGCGCGCGCCGTGGCCGCCCGGACCCGTGCGGGCTCGCCGTTCGAGCGCGCCCGCAAGGCCCTGTACGAGGAGGGCATCTCGTCGTCGCGCATGTACCTCGACCCGGACCGGCCCGGCGTCGAGGACCTCCTCGACCAGATCACAGCGGGTCTGCGCAGCGCCTGCACGTACGCCGGAGCGCGCACGCTGGCCGAGTTCGCCGACCGCGCCGTCGTCGGGATCCAGTCCGCGGCCGGGTACGAGGAGGGTCGCCCGCTGCCCGTCGGGTGGTGACGCCGCACGGATCCTCTCGCGGTGACGCAAGCTTCCTCTCGCGGTGACGCAGACTTCCTCTCGCGGTGACGCAGACTTCCTCTCGCGGTGACGCAGACTTCCTCTCGGGGATGGGTCGGGGCGCTCCCGCACTACGCTCGACGGCGTGGACGTGGCGGATCTCAGCACGCAGGTCGTGCGGGTGCTGGATCTCCTCGGCGTCGCCGCGAACGTCCTGCTCGCCGGCATCCTGGCGCGCGAGCAGCGGTTCGACCTCGTCGGGTTCATCGTCCTGGGGGTCGCGTCCGGGCTCGGCGGCGGTCTGCTGCGCGACACGCTGCTCCAGGTCGGCACGCCGGTCGCCCTGACGGACGTCGCGTACCTCGTCACAGCGATCGGCGTCGCCCTCTTCGCCTACCTCGTGCGCACCTCCGGTCGATGGTGGCTGCGGGGCGTGCGCCTCATCGACGCCGTGGCGCTCGGCACCTGGGGCGCGGTCGGCGCCCAGCGAGCGCTGGACGCCGGCCTGCACTGGCTCCCCGCGATCCTCCTCGGCACGCTCACCGCGGTGGGCGGCGGCATGATCCGCGACCTGCTCGTGCGCCGCACGCCCATCGTGTTCGGCGGGAACACGCTGTACGCGACGTGCGCGACGGCAGCGGCCGCCGTCGTCGTCCTCCTCGACCGCCTGACGCCCCAGGGGTGGGCCGGGGCGACGACGCTCGTCGCCGCGGCGGTGGGCGCCGCGCTGTGCCTGCTCGCCTACCGCCAGGGCTGGCGCCTCCCCGAGGCGCGGGACTGGCGCCCGGTGCGACGGAGCCGCACGAAGGACGCGCGATGAGCGAACCGACGCCCACCGGCGCGCGTGCCCAGCTCCTCGCCCTCGCCCGGGACAACCGCGCCCTGCCGATCCCGGGGCGCAGCCCCGACCCGTCGGCACGACGCTCCGCCGTCCTCGTGCTGTTCGGCGTGCTCGACACCGTCCCGGCCGCCACGCCGGCAACGCCCAACGTCGCGGCCGACCTCGACGTCCTGCTGACCCGGCGCTCCCCTGACCTGACCCACCACCCCGGCCAGATCGCGTTCCCCGGCGGCGGGATCGATGACGATGACGGCGGTCCCGAGGACGCCGCCGTGCGCGAGGCGGTCGAGGAGACCGGCCTCGATCCGGCCGGCGTCGAGGTCCTGGGCAGGCTCGGCGACCTCGGTCTGCCGGTGAGCGACAACGTCGTGACGCCGGTCCTCGCCTGGTGGGCGACGCCGTCGCCCCTCGTGCCGGACGGCACGGAGACCGCCGAGGTCTTCCGCGTCCCGGTCGCGGACCTGGTGGATCCCGGGAACCGGCGGACGACGGCGATCACGCGCGGGTCGGAGACGTGGCGCGGCCCGGCGTTCGAGGTGGCGGACCGCGTGGTCTGGGGCTTCACGGCGATGGTGCTCGACGCCCTCCTGGACGCGCTCGGTTGGTCGGAGCCCTGGGACCGCCGCCGCGAGATCCCCGTGCCGCTCTGACCTCCGCCGTGACGCGTGACAGGTGCGCGTGAGACGATCCTGCGCCCACCCACCACCAGCTCGAGGAGCTCGCACCGCCGTGCCCGACGCCGAGTTCGACATCACCCCGGACCTCGTGACCGCGCTGCTCGCCGAGCAGCACCCCGACCTCGCCCACCTTCCGGTACGGATCGTCGCCGAGGGGTGGGACAACGTCGTCGTCCGGCTCGGCGAGGACCTCGGCGTCCGCCTGCCCCGCCGGGAGGTCGGCGCCAGGTTGCTGGAGAACGAGCAGACCTGGCTCCCCCGGCTGGCCGACCGGCTCCCGGTGACCGTCCCCGCCCCGGTGCGCGTCGGCGTCCCGGGATCGGGCTACCCGTGGCCGTGGAGCGTGGTGCGGTGGACGTCCGGCACGACGGCGGCGCGCACGCCCGTCGAGAGCCGTGCCGCCTGGGCGGCGCACCTCGGCGAGGTCATCGGCGCCCTGCACGCCCCGGCACCCGACGACGCCCCGGTGAACCCGTTCCGCCGCGGACGCCTTGCGGACCGGGACGAGGTGCTGCGCTCCCGGCTGGACGCCATCGCCGGCGGGGTGCTCCCCCGCGACACGGTGGGGGGCCTGCGCCGCATCTGGGCCGAGGCCGTCGCCGCCCCGGACCACGCCGGCCCGGCGCTGTGGATCCACGGCGATCCGCACCCCGCGAACCTCGTGGTGGCCGACGGGCGCCTCGTCGCGCTCGTGGACTTCGGCGACCTCACCTCCGGCGACCCCGCCGTCGACCTCTCCACCGCCTCCCTCGCGTTCGACGCTCCGGGGCGCGCCGCGTTCCTGGCGGCGTACGGCGGCGTCGACGACGCGACGTGGTCCCGCGCACAGGGCTGGGCCGTCGTGATGGCGGTCGCCGTGCTGGCGCACGAGCCCGTGGATCGGACCAACGCCGCGTGGGCCCGGCCCGCGATGCTCCGCCTCGGCGAGTCCTGACGCCGCGTCGGCGCCCGAGGGAACGCCGCTCAGCCCCGGGGGTCCCGGATCGCGGCCACGAACAGCGGCCAGCCCGTGTCGTCGTGCGCGATCCGCACGAGGTACGGGCGGTCCAGGCTGAGCTCCCGGGCGTCGCGCGGCGCCTCCCCCGACGACAGCTCCACGCCGATCTCCGTGACCGCGGCCGCGACGGTCCCCTCCTCGTCCATCCGCAGCATCGCCTGCTGCACGGCCTGGCCCACGAACAGATCGTCGTCGATCCCGGTGAGGTCGGCCGTGTCGGGGTCGAGCAGGCTGGCGGCGCCGGCCGCCTCGATCGCCGGCGCGAGCGCGAGCCGAGCAGGCGGCAGGTCCAGCGCCGGGACCGCGAGCTCGACCTCGACCGGCTGCGCGGCGTCGAGCGCCGCGACCAGCGCGCCGAGCGTCCCGGCCGGCACGTCCGCCGGATCGACGCCGTCCGGCGGCAGCACGAGGTCGGCGCTGAAGGCCTCGGCGTACGGCACCCGGGCAGCCCGCCAGCCGTCGACCTCCGCGTACGGAACCTCCCGGAGACCGTGCATCGTGCGGACCAGCGGGACGTCGTCCGCCCGGACGGCGAAGGGAACGTCCCGCGTGTCGCTCGCGTCGAACGGGCTCTCCCAGCGTGCGGCGAGCACCACGACGTTCTGGAGCACCAGCCGCAGCTCGGGCTTGGGCTCGATCGCCGAGCCCGGGATGAGCCCGCCGGTGTGCTCGCGGACCCAGGCGCCGAGCACCCGCACGCCGTCGCGGGTGGCGAGGTCCGCCGTCGCGATCCCGGCGCCGTACCCGGCGGCCAGCGTGTCGAGGAACTCCGCGCGCACCTCGAACCCCTCGTCGAGAACGATCTGGTTCGCGAGGTGCGCGAGAGGCGTCTCCGGCAGCTCGTCGGCGGCGGCGAGGGCGGGATCGCCGTCGTGCTCCTGCAGCGCGGCGAGCAGGGCGCCCACGGCGTCCGTGCGGTCGGGGCCGGATGCGCCGAGGAGCGCGTCCAGCTCCGCCTCGCTGACGCCGCGCGCACCTTCGGCGAGCATCGCCAGGGCGACGACGGCGGAGGCCGGCGACGTGACGACGTTCGAGTCGGCGTCGCCCGACGCGAGCATCGTGAGTCCGAACGCCTCGGTCGCCGAGACGACGTCGGTCGCCGCTTCCGCATCCGAGACCTGGACCACGACGCGCTCCGCGTCGGAACGCTGGTCGGGCTCTCCCGGCGCGGGCTGCTGGCAGGCGACGAGCACGAGCACAGCGGCGGCGAGGGTCCCGGCACCGAGATGGGCGCGGCGAGGTGTCATACCCCTGCCTCTGTCGCGGACCGGCCACTTCCTGCAGCCCGGGAACGGGAACGGGGAGGATCCGTGCGCCGGAGCAGCACGGATCCTCCCCGATCGGGTCGCCGGCGGAGCCTCAGGCGGCCACGAGCGAGCGCAGCACGTACTGCAGGATGCCGCCGTTGCGGTAGTAGTCCGCCTCGCCGGGCGTGTCGATGCGGACGACGGCGTCGAACTCGACGGCCGTGCCGTCGGCCTTCGTCGCGGTCACCCGCACGGTCGACGGCGTGGTGCCGGAGTTGAGCTCCGTGATGCCCGCGACGTCGAACGTCTCCGTGCCGTCCAGGCCCAGGGAGTCGGCGGTCTCGCCGTCCGGGAACTGCAGCGGCAGCACGCCCATCCCGATGAGGTTCGACCGGTGGATCCGCTCGAAGCTCTCGGTGATGACGGCGCGGACCCCGAGCAGGCTCGTGCCCTTCGCCGCCCAGTCGCGCGAGGACCCGGAGCCGTACTCCTTGCCGCCGAGGACGACGAGCGGGACTCCCGCCTCGGCGTACGCCTGCGCGGCGTCGTAGATCGACGTCTGCTCACCGGACAGCAGGTTGCGGGTGAACCCGCCCTCGACGCCGTCGAGCAGCTGGTTCTTCAACCGGATGTTCGCGAACGTGCCGCGGATCATGACCTCGTGGTTGCCGCGGCGCGAGCCGTAGGAGTTGAAGTCACGCCGCTCGACGCCGTGCTCGGCGAGGTAGCGACCGGCCGGGCTGTCCGCCTTGATGGACCCGGCGGGGCTGATGTGGTCGGTCGTGACGGAGTCGCCGAGCTTCGCGAGCACGCGGGCACCCGCGATGTCCGTGACCGGCTCCGGCTCGGCGCCCATGCCCTCGAAGTACGGGGGCTTGCGCACGTACGTGGACTCCGGGTCCCACGCGAACGTGTCGCCCTCCGGCGTGTCCAGGGCGCGCCACAGGTCGTCGCCGGCGAAGACGTCCGCGTAGTCGGCGGTGAACATCTCGCGCGTGATCGAGCTGTCGATCGTCGCCTGCACCTCTTCCGGCGTCGGCCAGAGGTCGCGCAGGAAGATCGGGTGGCCGTCGGCGTCGCGCCCGAGCGGGTCGGCCTCGAAGTCGAAGTCCATGGTGCCCGCCAGGGCGTACGCGATGACCAGCGGCGGCGACGCGAGGTAGTTCATCTTGACGTCCGGGTTGATCCGGCCCTCGAAGTTCCGGTTGCCGGACAGCACGCTCGCGACGGCGAGGTCATGCGTGTTCACGGCCTCGGAGACCTCGTCGGGCAGCGGCCCGGAGTTGCCGATGCACGTCGTGCAGCCGTAGCCGACGAGGTGGTAGCCGAGCTTCTCGAGGTAGGGCCACAGGCCGGCCTTCTCGTAGTAGTTCGTCACGACCTGGGAGCCGGGCGCCATCGACGTCTTGACCCACGGCTTCACCGTGAGGCCCTTCTCGACGGCGTTCTTGGCGAGCAGTGCCGCCGCGAGCATGACCGACGGGTTGGACGTGTTCGTGCACGACGTGATCGACGCGATGACGACGGCGCCGTGGAACAGGTCGTACGTGACGCCGTCGGGCGTCGTCACCGGCACCGTGCGGTGCACGTGCGACGAGATCGCCGGCGAGTCGGACGCCGGGAACGACTCCTCCTCCGCCTCGTCGACGCCGTTCGTCGCCTCGGGGGCGTACGCGGGCAGGTCGCGGGCGAACTGCTCCTTGGCCCGTGAGAGCTCGATGCGGTCCTGCGGGCGCTTCGGGCCGGCGATCGACGGCACGACGGTCGACAGGTCGAGCTCGAGGTACTCCGAGAACACGGGCTCGCTGGCCGGGTCGTGCCAGAGTCCCTGCTCCTTGGCGTACGCCTCGACGAGGGCCACCTGGTCGCCGGACCGGCCCGTGAGGCGCAGGTACTCCAGGGTGACGTCGTCGATCGGGAAGATCGCCGCCGTCGAGCCGAACTCCGGGCTCATGTTCCCGATCGTGGCGCGGTTCGCGAGCGGCACGGCTGCGACGCCGTCGCCGTAGAACTCGACGAACTTGCCGACGACGCCGTGCTGGCGCAGCTTCTGCGTGATCGTGAGGACGACGTCCGTCGCCGTCACTCCCGCGGGGATCTCGCCCGACAGCTTGAAGCCGACCACGCGCGGGATGAGCATCGACACGGGCTGGCCGAGCATCGCCGCCTCGGCCTCGATGCCGCCGACGCCCCAGCCGAGCACGCCGAGCCCGTTGACCATCGTCGTGTGCGAGTCGGTACCCACGCACGTGTCCGGGTAGGCGCGCTCGACGCCGTCCACCTCACGCGTCATGACCACGCGCGCCAGGTACTCGATGTTGACCTGGTGCACGATGCCCGTGCCGGGCGGCACGACCTTGAAGTCGTCGAACGCCGTCTGCCCCCAGCGCAGGAACTGGTACCGCTCGCCGTTGCGCTGGTACTCGTACTCGACGTTGCGCGCGAACGCGTCCGACGTGCCGAACACGTCGATCTGCACGGAGTGGTCGATGACCAGCTCGGCGGGGGCGAGCGGGTTGATCGTCGAGGCCTCGCCGCCGAGGCTGGTCACGGCCTCGCGCATGGTCGCGAGGTCGACGACGCACGGCACGCCGGTGAAGTCCTGCATGACCACGCGCGCGGGCGTGAACTGGATCTCGGTGTCGGGCTCGGCGTCCGGGTCCCAGGCGGCCAGGGCGCGCACGTGGTCGGCGGTGATGTTCGCGCCGTCCTCGGTGCGGAGCAGGTTCTCGGCGAGCACCTTGAGGCTGAACGGCAGCCGCTCGACCCCCGGCACCGCCGAGAGCCGGAAGATCTCGTAGCTCCTCCCCCCGACGGCGAGGGTTCCCTTGGCTCCGAACGTGTCGACGCTGCTCACGGCGCTCTCCTCAGCTTGCTGCGATCTTTTATCTCGACGTCAAGATATCTCATTGTCCCCCCGGACGCACACCCGCTCAGGCCGGCCGGTCCGCCACGCGGTGGGCCCAGCGGTGCACGAGCTCGACAGCGCACGCCCCGAGCACGCCCAGCCCTCCCACGATCGCCCACGCCGTCGGCGTCGGCGGCACGAGCAGGAAGAAGTCCCGGGCCAGCGGGACCAGCAGAGCCCCGATCCCGGCGGCGGCGAGACCGAGCACGAGGAGCACGCGCCACACGTTCCAGGGCCGCGCGAAGATCCCCACGATCCACAGCCCGATCGCGATCGTCACGTACGTGGCGGCGGTCCGCGCCTCGGCCTGGTTCCCGTCGCCGTCGACGAGCGCGTACGCCACCAGGACGGCGATCGCGACGACGACGCCGCTCGGGATCGCGAAGGAGAGCACCCGTCGCAGGAACCCGGGCCGGTACCGCTGGTCGTTCGGCGGGAGCGAGAGCAGGAACGCGGGGATGCCGATCGTCAACGACGACGCGAGCGTGAGGTGCCGCGGCAGGAACGGGTAGCTGAACGGCGTCAGGAGGGCGAGGAGCACGACGACGACGGCGATCACCGCCGAGTACGTGGTCTTCACGAGGAAGAAGTTCGCGACACGCTCCATGTTCGCGATGACGCGGCGGCCCTGCGCCACGACGCGTGGGAGCGTCTGGAACTTGCCGTCGAGCAGCACGATCCGTGCCACGGCCTTCGTGGCCCGGGCGCCGTTGCCCATGGCGATCCCGAGGTCCGCGTTCTTGAGGGCGAGCGCGTCGTTGACGCCGTCGCCCGTCATCGCGACGGTCCGGCCGTCGTGCTGCAGCGCCTCGACGATGGCGACCTTCTGCTCCGGCACGACGCGCCCGAACACCGCAGACTCTCGCAGCACACCGGCGAGCGCGTCGACGTCGTCGGGCAGCCCGCGCGCGTCGACGCCGGACACCTCGCGCGCCTGGCCGTCGAGGTCGACCTGGGTCGCGATCGCCGCGACGGTCGCCGGGTTGTCGCCCGAGATCACCCGGAGCGCCACGTCCTGGTCGCGGAAGTACGCCAGGGTCTCCGCGGCGTCGGGGCGCACGTGCTCGCGCAGCACGGCGACCCGCTGCGGCGCCAGGGCCGCGGGAAGGGCGGCGTCCGCGTCCGGCAGGCCGTCCGGCGCGGCCGCGAGCAGCAGCACGCGGGCACCGGCGCCGGCGTCGTCGCCCACCGCGGCGAGGGCCGCGCGCGCGTCGTCGTCCGTCCGGCCCGCCAGCAGCACGTCGGGCGCGCCGAACACCCACGCACCGTCCGCCGTCGCGATCGCGCTCCACTTGCGCGCCGAGGAGAACGGCACCGCGTCGAGGACCTCGGCGGGGACGACGCCGTCGAGCCCCTCCGCGAGCGCGGCCGCCGTGACGTTGGCCTCCGGGTCGTGGGCGAGCGCCGAGAGCGCCGCTGTCGCGCCCGCGCGGTCCCCGACGTCGACGATGCGGTCGAGGACGATCGCGCCGTCGGTGATCGTGCCGGTCTTGTCGAGGCACAGCGTGTCGACCCGGGCGAGGACCTCGACGGCGGGCAGCTCCTGAACGAGCACGTTGACGCGGGCGAGCAGGACGGCCGCGAGCGCGAAGTTCAGGGACGTGAGGAGCACGAGCCCGTCCGGGATCATGCCGACGACGCCGGCGACCGCCGACACGACGGCGTCGCGCCAGGTCCCCGTGCTCAGCACCGTGTCCAGGCCGCCCCGGCTGCGCACCTGGCTCGCGAACAGGGCGACGGCGACCGGCACGATGACCCAGCTGATCACGCGGAGCACGGTGCGGATGCCCTGCTGCAGCTCCGACGTCGCCAGCGAGTAGCGCCGCGCCTGCGCGGTGATGCGGTTCGCGTAGCTGTCGGGGCCCACCTTGGTGGCCCGCACGACGGCCGAACCAGCGACGACCGACGACCCCGAGAGCACCTCGTCGCCCGCCGCCTTGCGCACCGGCTCGGACTCGCCGGTGAGGAGCGACTCGTCGACCTCGAGGCCGCCGGAGCCCAGGACCGCGCCGTCGACGGGAACCTGGTCGCCGGTCGACAGGAGGACGACGTCGTCGAGCACGATCTCGGGGAGGTCCACGCGGTGCTCGACGCCGTCACGCCGGACCCGGGCGTGCGGCGCGTCGAGGATCGCGAGCCGGTCGAGCGTCCGCTTCGCGCGGTACTCGGTGACGATCCCGATCCCCATGTTGAGGACGAGCACGAACCCGAACAGCGCGTCCTGCCAGTACCCGGTGACGAGCACGCACACGAGCGCGATCCCGAGCATCGCGTTGAACAGCGTGAAGACGTTGGCCCGGACGATGTCCCGCAGGCTGCGCGACGCGGAGTCGTCGGCGACGTTGACGCGGCCGTCAGCGACGCGTTCGGCGACCTCCGCGCCCGTGAGGCCGCGGACGGCGGGATCGGTCGCGGGCTCGGTCACCGCGCCGCCGGTTCGAGCACCGCGAGCGCCTCGATGTGGTGCGTGTGCGGGAACAGGTCGACCGCGTCCAGGGACGTCAGCGCGTAGCCGGCGTCGGCGGCGAGCCGTAGGTCCCGGGCCAGCGCGGCCGGGTCGCAGGCGACGTACACGATCCGCCGCGGGCGGCGTCCGGTCACCGCCTCGACGACGTCCCGGCCCGCTCCGGCGCGCGGCGGGTCGAGGATCACGAGGTCCGCGCCGGCACCGACCCCGGCGTCCAGGACATCGGCCACGGAGCCGCCGTGCAGGTCCACCTGCCCGCGGTCGTGCAGGTTGCGGCGGGCGTCGCGCACCGCTGCCGGGTCGCCCTCGACCGCGGCGACCTGCCCGTCGGCGCCGACGGCGTCAGCGAGCGGGAGCGTGAACAGCCCGGCACCGGAGTACAGGTCGAGCACCCGTTCCCCGGCCTGTGGCTGCGCCGCATCGAGGACTGCCTCCACGAGCACCGTCGGGGCCGCACGGTGCACCTGCCAGAACCCCGAGCCCGCGACCCGGTAGCGCCACGCGCGGCCGTCGCCGAGCTCGACCCGCTCCCGCACCGTGCGCCGGTCGCCGCGCACCGGGGCGCCGTCGAGCAGGACGAGCGGCGCACCCTCCGACCCGGCGACGAGGTCGAGGCGGGAACCCGGCTCCCACCGGCGCCGCAGCGCGTCGTGCTCGCGGAGGGCGTCGACGGCGAGAGGCACGTCGTTCAGCGGCAGCACCACGTGGCTGCGGTGCCGGTGCATGCCCGGGCGGCCGTCCGGTGCCACCGTCAGCTCGACGCGCGTCCGGGTGCCGAGCCCACCGGACTCGGCGTCCCCGGGCGCCGCGCGCACCGTGACGTCCGCCTCGAGGTGCCCGATGCGGCGCAGCGCGTCTCGGAGCACCTCCTCCTTCCAGCGCAACTGCGCTGGAAGGGCCACGTGCGCGAGCTCGCCACCGCCCACGCCGTCGGGTCCGGCCTCGGGCCACACGGACGGCACCCGGTCCGGTGACGGCTCGAGGATCCGGACGGCGTCGGCTCGCCAGAACCGGGCGCTCTCGCCGCCGTCGGTCACCCGCGCGAGCACCACCTCGCCCGGGATGGCGTGGCGCACGAAGACGACGCGGCCGTCCGGGCGGTCGTCGATCCGGGCGACGGCGTGACCGCCGTGCGCCGGCGGTCCGATCGTCAGGCGGATGAGCTCAGCCACGGGGAACCTCGTCGTCTCGGCCGGCCCTGTCGATCCACACCCCGGGGGCGGGCTCGTCCCACCCGGAGATCCCGGCGGCCGAGCGGGCCGAGTCCAGCTGCCACGGCACGGAGGCCACGACGACGCCGGGAGTGAACAGCAGGCGACCCTTGAGGCGCAGGGCGCTCTGGTTGTGCAGCAGCTGCTCCCACCACCGGCCCACCACGTACTCCGGGATGTACACCACCACGAGGTCGCGCGGCGACTCCCGCCGGATCGAGCGCACGTACTCGAGCACGGGGCGCGTGATCTCGCGGTACGGCGAGGCGAGCACCGTGAGCGCGACCGGGATCGCGGCGTCGTCCCAGGCGGTGCGGAGCGTCTCGACCTCACCGGGGTCGACGCCGACGGTGATGGCCTCGAGCGTGGACGGTCGCGTCGCGCGGGCGTACGCGAGCGCGCGCATGGTCGGCTTGTGCACCTTCGAGACCAGGACGATGGCGTGCACCCGCGACGGGAGCGCGCGGGCGACGTCGGCGTCGTCGATGGTCAGCTCGTCGGCGACGCGGTCGTAGTGGCGCCGGATCGACCGCATGGTGACGAACAGCAGGGCCATGAGGGCGAGCGTGATCCAGGCGCCGTGCGTGAACTTCGTGAGCAGCACGACCACGAGCACCACGCCGGTCAGCCCCAGGCCGAACGCGTTGACGGCCCGCGAGCGCAGCATGCGCGTGCGCTCCCGTGGATCGGCCTCGGTCCGCAACGCCGACGTCCAGTGCCGCACCATGCCGAGCTGACTCATCGTGAACGAGATGAACACACCGACGATGTACAGCTGGATCAGCCTCGTGACCGAGGCGTCGAAGACCCAGATGAGCACGATCGCGGCGAGCGCGAGCGTGACGATGCCGTTGGAGAACGCCAGCCGGTCGCCCCGGGTGTGGAGCTGGCGCGGGAGGAACCCGTCGCGCGCGAGGATCGAGCCCAGCACGGGGAACCCGTTGAACGCGGTGTTCGCGGCGAGCACGAGGATGAGTCCGGTGGCGGCGACGACGACGTAGAACACGACCGGCACCGCATGGAACACGGTCTGCGCGATCTGCCCGATGACCGGGTCCTGCTGGTAGCCCTCCCCCACCGGGACGCCGTCCTGCAGCAGCTGGGTGTGCGGGTCCTCGACGTAGACGACGCCGGTCGCCCGCGCGAGCGACAGCATCGACAGCATCATGAAGATCGCGATGCCGCCGAGGAGGAAGAGCGTGGTGGCCGCGTTGCGCGACTTCGGCGGCCGGAACGCCGGGACACCGTTGCTGATCGCCTCGACCCCGGTGAGCGCGGCACATCCTGACGAGAACGCCCGCATCACGAGGAACGCACCGGCCACCCCGACCAGCCCCTCGTCGAACCCGGGCTCCGCCGCCAGCGTGAAGCCGGCGCTCTCCGCCGGCCGCAGCGAGCCGCCGAGCTGCTGCGCGAACCCCACCATCGCCGTCAGCCCGATGGCGGCCATGAACACGTACACGGGGATCGCGAACAGCAGGCCGGACTCCCGCACGCCTCGCAGGTTGAGCAGCGTCAGCAGCACGACGAGCCCGATCGCCACCTGCGCCTCGTGCTCCTTCAGCGCGGGGACCAGCGTCGCGAGGTACTGCGCGCCGGAGGAGATCGACACGGCGACGGTGAGCACGTAGTCGCACAGGAGGGCGCTCGCGACGGTCAGCCCGGCCTTGGGACCCAGGTTGACGGTGGCGACCTCGTAGTCGCCGCCGCCCGAGGGGTACGCCCGCACGGTCTGCCGGTACGACGTCACGACGGTGGCCATGACGACGACGACGGCGAGCCCCACCCACGGGGAGAGCGCGTAGGAGGCGAGGCCGGCGATCGAGAGCGTCAGCAGGATCTCGTCCGGGGCGTACGCGACCGACGACAGCGCGTCCGAGGCGAACACCGGAAGGGCGACACGTTTCGGCAGCAGGGTGTGCCCGAGGCGGTCGCTGCGCATCGGACGACCGACGAGCAGCCGCTTCGTGGCATCGACGAGGTCCGGCACGAGGCCCCATGCTAGGCCGCACCGGCCGGTGGTGCGCCTCGTCATCCACCCGCGCGCCGTCGGACCACCGCGCGGACCCGAGTGGAGGTAGGTTCGCCCGTGTGCACTTCGTGATCATGGGTGCCGGCCGCGTCGGCGTGACGCTCGCCGAGACGCTCGAGGCCCACGGACACTCCGTGTCCGTCATCGACCAGAACCCGGACGCGTTCCGGCGCCTCGGCCCCGACTTCGGCGGCCGGCGCGTCACCGGCCTCGGCTTCGACCGCGACGCGCTCGTGCAGGCGGGGATCGACGAGGCGTACGCGTTCGCCGCCGTCTCGAACGGCGACAACTCGAACATCCTCGCCGCTCGCGTGGCCCGCGAGACGTTCGGCGTCGACAACGTCGTCGCCCGGATCTACGACGCCCGGCGCGCCGAGGTGTACCAGCGCCTCGGCATCCCCACCGTCGCGACGGTCCGGTGGACGGCGGACCAGGTGCTGCGCCGACTGCTGCCACTCGGCGCGGCGAAGGAGTTCACGGACGCCTCCGGTGCCGTCGTGCTGGCGGAGATGGACCTGCACCCGGGGTGGGTCGGCTCGCCGCTGTCCCAGCTCGAGGAGGCCGCAGGCGCCCGCGTCGGGTACCTCACGCGGCTGGGGGTCGGCCTCGTCCCGACGGCCGAGACGGTGCTGCAGGAGAACGACGTCGTCCACGTGCTCTGCGCGCGGGACGCGGTGTCCGCCGCCCAACGAGTCCTGGCCACCGCGCCGGTGAGGAGCGCGTGATGCGCGTCGTGATCGCGGGCGCGGGGAGCGTGGGCCGCTCGATCGCCCGGGAGCTGCTCGGACACGCCCACGAGGTGCTGCTCATCGACCGTCAGCCGAGCGCGATGCGGGTGGCGAGCGTGGCCGACGCGGACTGGCTGCTCGGCGACGCGTGCGAGATCAGCACGCTCGTGGAGGCGCGGCTCGAGGAGTGCGACGTCGTCGTCGCCGCCACGGGCGACGACAAGGTCAACCTCGTCCTCAGCCTGCTCGCGAAGACCGAGTTCTCCGTGCCGCGCACCGTCGCGCGCGTCAACAACCCGAAGAACGAGTGGATGTTCGACGACGCCTGGGGGGTCGACGTCCTCGTCTCGACCCCACGGATCATGACCGCCCTCGTCGAGGAGGCGGTGAGCGTCGGCGACCTCGTGCGGATCTTCACGTTCCACTCGTCCGGCGCGAGCATGTACGAGCTCACGCTCGCGGACGACTCCCCGCTCGTGGGCCGCCGCGTCGGTCAGGTCGCGTGGCCGCCCGACGTCGTGCTGGCCGCGGTGATCCGCGGTGCGCGACCCATCTCACCGAGTCCGGACGACACCCTCGAGGGTCACGACGAGCTCGTGTTCATCGTGTCGGAGGAGCCGGGGAGCGGGGATCGTGCGGCTCTCGCGCTGCAGGAGCTACTAGAGGGCGGACCAGCACCCACGTCAGCCACAGCACCAACGCCCACAGCGGAAGCCCCATGACGAGCCGCGCCGTGCCGAGCCAGCCGATCTCCGCGGAGTAGTACAGCGGGATCTGCACGGCGAGCCGGAGCATGAACGCGGCGAACCAGAGCCATGACGCGATCGTGTACCGGCGCATCGCGAGCCGGTCGGAGCGCCACGAGCCGTCCGGCCGCAGCGACACCGGCGCCGCCTCGCCGTCGTCCGCGCCGGGCGAGGCTGCGGACTCCCGCCGCACGTCGGACTGGAGCCGCAGCAGCGAGACGAGGAGCCCGACCACGGGCCAGCGCGCCAGGATCGAGACCAGCACGCCGAGCGCGAAGCCACCGTTGACCCACAACCCCCACGCGAAGTAGTCCTCCGCCTGCCCGGAGCGCCAGGCCCAGATCGCGCCGATCACCACGCCGAGGACGCCGCCGAAGGCCTGCGTCGGGGGTGTCCGGCCGAGGAGGCGGACGACGACGGCGACGGCCGCGACCCCCAGCGAAGCGATGAGCGAGGCGCGCAGGTCGCGCGTCGCGACGTAGACGACCACGAAGACGAGGCCGGGCAGCACCGACTCGACCAGCCCGCGCCAGCCGCCCACCGACGCCGCGAGCGAGAACTCGTCCTCGGTGAGGGCGCGCACACCCCGCGGCGTCAGTGGGCTCTCACCGGGGCTGCCCGCGGGGGTGGTCACTCGCCCTCGCGCGGCAGGAGGTCGTACGCGGGGTTGTACATCACGAGACGCGGTCGGCCGGGTTCCGGCGAACACACCATGCCGTCGACGACGAGCCGGCGACCCGGCTCGATCCCGGCGATCTCGCGCCGGCCGAGCCAGACGAGGTCGACGCTGCCGGACCCGTCGTACAGCTCGGCGGTCAGCGCCGGGTCCACGCCCCGGGGCTGGTACGTGACGCTGCGCAGGACGCCCGCGACGTGCGCGCGGCGCCTGGCGGCCAGCTCGGCGACCGGCGCGCAGCCGCGGCCCCGCGCCTGCTCGCGCTCGTCGTCCGCCTCGATCTCGGCCTGTGACGCGAACAGCGACGCCAACGTGCCCTTCGCTCGAGTCATCGGTCGCGATCCTCCTGCGCTCGTACCTCGCTGCCGGCGTCTCGCTCGGTACTCACCGGACCTCCGTGATCTCGGGACCGCGCCGCAGCATCTCCAGCCCGGCGTCGGGTGCGGGAGCGATCGCGCTCTCCGCCTTGCCCGGCACGTGCAGCGCGAGGAGCTCGCGGGGCGGACGGGCCTCCGACCCGCGCACGACCACCACGTCGGCGAAGTACGCCTCGATGTCGGCCGCCGCGGCCTCGTCCGCCACACCCGCACCCGTGACGACTCCCCGCACGAACCACCGTGGACCGTCCACCCCGAGGAACCGGGCCGGCCGCGTCCCCGTGCGGCCGTCGCGGCTGCGGAACGGCAGCTTCGCGATCAGCTCGCGCCCGAACGGGCCGGGCACGTCGTCGACGGTGCCCTCCTGCTCGCGGATCGACTCGGCGATCTCCGTGCGGATCTCGTCCCACAACCCTGCGGTGCGCGGGGCGGCGAACGCCTGCACCTGCAGGCTCGTCGCGCCCAGGGTGATGTTCGCGGCGATCACCCGGCGCGTCTTCTTGTCGAGCTCCATGCGCAGCTGCATCCCGGGGCGGGCCGGTACGACCACCGCGCCGAGATCGACGCGGCCGGCCAGGTCCGGGGCGTCGTCGTCGTCGACGTCCCACGGCCCGCGGCCGGTGGGCGGCGCCTCGGCGGGCTCCGTGCCGTCCTCGGCGACCTCGGCCTCGACGTCCGTCGCCTCGACGTCCGTGGCCTCCGAGTCCTCGGGGCGCTGCTTCTTGCGCGAGAACAGGCTCATGAGCGGCCTCCGGTCTCCGCGGCGGCGAACCCACCCGTGGAACCGAATCCGCCGTCGCTGCGCACCGATCCTGGGAGGTCCTCGACCTCGACGAAGCGGGCGTGCGCGACCCGCTGCACGACGAGCTGCGCGATGCGATCACCACGCCGCACCTGTGCGGTGCGGGACGGGTCGTGGTTGACGAGGATCACGCCGATCTCGCCGCGGTACCCCGCGTCGATCGTGCCGGGCGCGTTGAGCGTGGTCACCCCGGAGCGGGCCGCCAGCCCGGACCGCGGGTGGACGAGGCCCACCCAGCCCGGCGGGAGGGCGATCGCCACACCGGTGGGCACGAGGGCACGTTCGCCGGGTGCGAGATCCACGTCGTGGCGGGCGCGCAGGTCGGCGCCCGCGTCCCCGGCGTGCGCGTAGGACGGCGCTGGCAGATCGGGGTCGAGGCGGCGGAGCAGCACGTCGACGACGTCGCTGCCCGGCCCGGCGCCGTCGTCGGCCGTGCGGTCGCCGTCGGAGCGTGCAGGAGCGTCGGTCACGATGCTCCACTCTACCTGCGCGTCGGCAGGTCGTAGTCGGGACGGAGCCGGGCGGCCCGTCCGCTGGTGGCAGGCTGGTGCCATGTCGGTTCCGCGCCCTGCCGTTCTCCCGCCCCCCGTCCACGTGGAGCGGCTGTGGCCGAGCCCGGGCTTCTGGGCGCTCGGACCGGGGGCAGGGCTCTTCGCCGGCCTCGCGCTCACCCCGGTGGGCCAGGGCGTCGCCCTGTCCGCCGGATTCGCCGTGTGCCTGCTCGTGCTGGGGCTGCTGGGGGCCGGGTCGCCGACCCTCGCGGTCGTGGGAGGCGCCCGCCCAGGCGTCCGGGCGGGACGCGCGTTCCTCCCGGTCGAGCACATCGGAGCCGTCGACGCGCTCGACGAGGCGCAGACGCGCGACGTGCTCGGCCCGGGCGCTGACGCGCGGGCGTTCGCCGTGCACCGTGGCTGGATCCGCCGGTCGGTCCGGATCGCCGTCGTCGACCCGCGAGACCCCGCGCCCTACTGGCTCCTCTCGAGCCGTGACCCGCAGGCGCTCGCGGACGCCGTCCGGGCGCTACCCCGGCGCCCGGACGGTCATGATGGTCAGGCCGCGCACTCCGAGCACACGAGCTGACCGTTCTCCTCGTACGCGAGCTGGCTGCGGTGGTGGACCAGGAAGCAGCGGGAACAGGTGAACTCGTCCGCCTGCCTGGGCAGGACGCGGACCGACAGCTCCTCGCCGCTCAGGTCCGCCCCGGGCAGCTCGAAGCCTTCGGCCGCCTCGGTCTCGTCCTCGTCGACCGCACCCGAGTTCTTCTCGGCCCTGCGCGCCTTGAGCTCTTCGAGGGAGTCCTCACTGAGGTCCTCGTCGGTCTTGCGCGGTGCGTCGTAATCAGTCGCCATATCGGGCGTCACGCTCCGGTTCGTCAGTCGGGATGGTCGGCCTGTCCAACGTCGGAGCGGCGGATTTGTTCCCGCGTCGAGCGTGGTTGGCGCCTGGATTGTGCACCACGCCGACGGAAAGTGCACATGCGACGCGCCCTGAACCGTGTTCGCGCAGGTCAGACGGCCCTTCGCTGCTCAGCCGAGGTCACGGGCCAGGTCGCCGAGACGCGCCGCCAGAGCCTCGTCGAGACCGGGCGCTGCGGCGAGCGTGAGCAGCTCGCCCGCGAGGGGCAGGTGCTGGACCCGGGCACCGGCCTCGGCGGCGACGAGCACGCCGGCCGCGACGTCCCACGGGTTGAGGCGCTCCTCGTAGAACGCGTCGAGGGCACCCTCGGCCACGAAGCACAGGTCGAGCGCGGCGGACCCGATGCGCCGGAGGTCGCGGACCCGCCCGACGAGCGACGCCGCCAGCGCACCCTGACGCTCCCGGAGGACCGGGTCGTAGTGGAAGCCCGTCCCGACGAGCGCCGACGCGAGATCCTCGGTGGCCGACGGTGCGATCGGTTCCCCGTCCCGGGTGGCGCCGAGGCCGCGCCCGGCCGCGTAGGTCCGCCCGAGCCCCGGTGCGTGCACGGCCCCGGCGATCGGCGTCCACTCCCGCAGGTCGTCGGCCGGGCCGACGACGACGGCGACGCTCACGCTGTACATCGGCAGCCCGTAGAGGTAGTTCACCGTGCCGTCGATCGGGTCCACCACCCACGTCAGCCCCGAGGACGACGGCGCCCGCGCCCCTTCCTCGCCGAGGATCCCGTCGTGCGGCCGCGCCGCGGCGATCCGCTCGCGGAGCAGCGTCTCCGCCGCCAGGTCGGCGCGCGTCACGACGTCGTTCGCGTTGAGCTTCGTCGACGCCACGTCGACGCGTTCGGCTCGCATGCGAGCCGCGACGTCGCCGGCCGCCCTGGCCAGCTCGCTCGCGAGCACGACGAGGTCGGCGGTCTCGGCGGGTGTGGGCGCTCCTGTCACGCCCATCAGCCTAGGAGCCGCGCGCCACACCGGGCGGAATGTGGCAGCTGACGGAGTCGAGGTGGCACCCTCGAGGTGGACGAAGGAGAGGCACATGGTCGAGCTGGAGCTGGTCGGTCTGCACACAGACGGCGACCACCTCGTTCTCCTGGCCCCCGACGGCCAGCGGCACAAGCTGCCGATCGACGACGCGCTGCGCGCCGCCGTCCGGCGTGATCGCCCCCGGCTGGAGCATCTGCGCGCCACCGAGGAGAGCACCCTGCGCCCGCGGGAGATCCAGGCGAGGATCCGGGCCGGCGCCACGGAGGCGGACGTCGCGAGCGAGTCCGGGCTGCCCGTGGAGGCGGTGCTGCGCTACTCGGGCCCCGTCACGGACGAGCGCGCCTGGATCGCGAGCCAGGCGCAGGAGCTGCCGATCGGGCGCGAGCCCGGCGCACCGACGCTGGGCGACCTCGTGGTCGACCGCCTCGCGGCGCGGGGGGTCGAGGCCGAGCTCACCTGGGACGCGGTGCGCCGCGCGGGCGAGCCGTGGGAGGTGCTCGTGCGGTTCGCCGCCGGGGACTCGCCCCGCGAGGCCCGGTGGAGCGTCGACCTCGTGGCTCGCACGTTGGTGGCGCTCGACGACGAGGGACGCTGGCTGTCCGAGACCGAGCTCGGGCAGGCGGGCCCCCGCCGGCACCTGAGCGCGGTGCGCGCGCGCCTGTACGACGTCGAGGCCGACGCCGACATCAGCTCGCCGCGCATCTCCAGCCAGCACCCGTCCCTGCGCGGGCGCGCGCCGCTCGACGCCGTCATCCGGGACGCCCGCCCCCGGCCCGCGGCGTCGTCCGAGGATGCCGCGCCCGCCACCGAGGCATCCGACGAGCTCCCGGACGAGACCGTCGACGCGCCGCAGGAGCAGGCCGAGCCGGAGCACCCGTCCGCCGCGACCGAACGGCTGCTCGACGAGCTTGACGCCTCCCGCGGGACGCGGCAGCCGCTGGACACCCTGCCCGACGACCACACCGACGACGCCCCCACGCTGTTCGACCACGCGCCGGAGCAGGACGAGCGGACGTCCGCCGAGCCGGCGCCCGCCGCACGCGTGGTCGCCCTCCCGACGCCTCCCCCGCAGGCGGCGGACGTGCCCGACGAACCGGCGGCGCCCGCCCGCGGCCGGCACCGCACCAAGCGGACGTCCGTGCCGAGCTGGGACGAGATCGTCTTCGGCGCCAAGCCGGAGTGACCGGCTCGCGTCAGCCGCGCGGCGGAAGCCCGCACGCCGCGACGTCGAGCGGCAACCCCTCCTGGGACAGCGCGACGGCGCGTGCGGACGTCGCCGTCATGCGCCGCATGTGGTGCCGGCGGCAGAGCACCTCGTAGCCGACGACGCCGCCGGGCACGGCACCGCGCCCCACGCCGACGTCGCCCACGACCACCTGCTCCCCCTCGAGCACCATGACGCCGTCGATGGTGCGGGCGTTGTGCGTCGCACGCGCGCCGCACCAGCACAGGGCGGGCACCTGCAGGATCTCGACCCGGTCGGCGAGCTCGATGAGCCGCGCGGAACCCGGGAAGAGGCGCGCGCGAAAGTCCGTCGTGATCCCGAACGCGAAGACGTCGACGTCCATCTCGTCGACGAGCCGGGCCAGCTGGTCCACCTGCTCGGCCGCGTAGAACTGCGCCTCGTCGCACACGAGGTAGTCGACGGCGCGCCCGCGGCTGCGCCGGCGCACGACCTCGTCCCAGAAGTCGGTCTCCGCGCTCACCTCGACCGCCGGCACGCTCAGGCCCAGCCGGGAGGACAGCACGTCGGCACCCGCCCGGTCCCGCTGCGTGAAGATGACGCCCGAGCGTCCGCGCGCCGCGTGGTTGTGGTCGAGCTGCAGGGCGAGGGTCGACTTCCCGCAGTCCATCGTCCCAGAGAAGAACACCAGCTGCGCCACCTACGTCACCTCCACGACGGCCGGGACGAGCGTCTCGGCGCTCGTCAGCGAGCCGTGCATGCCGATCAGTCCGATCGACGCCGGCGTCTGGGTCCGGGAGTCAACGATCGCCGTCGTGCCGGCGGCGGCGACCACGACGTCGCCCACGACGTCGTGGAACCTCTGCGCCACCTCGCCGAACAGGCCGGCGGCGATGGCTTCTGCGCGGGTGAGGACCCATGCCGCGTCGCCGAGCACGTCGCGCCAGCGCGCCGCGACGGCGTCGGCCTCACCGGGTTCGCAGTACACGTGGGACGCGCGCGGCTCGCCCGCCACGAGCTGGACCCCGGCCGACAGGTGCGGTACGTCCGCCACGTCGACGCGGGACGTCACGTCCACCATCCCGTGGTCGGCGCACACGATCACCGTCGTCCCGCGCGGAGCCCGCCGCAGCAGCTGCCCGAGCGCCGCGTCGACCATGCCCAGGTGCTCGCCCCACTCGGGCGAGGACCAGCCCTCGTGGTGGCCCACCTTGTCGAGGTCGCCCCAGTACAGGTAGACGAGGCCCGGCCGGCGCAGGGCGGCGAGCGCCGCGTCCACGCGGTCCTCGAGCGCGTCCGCCCCGACGAACGCCGGGCCGCGCAGGGCGGCACGCGTCAGGCCCGAACCGGCGAACCGGGTGGGCCCGAGGCTCGTCACCGTGCTGCCGGCCGCCACGAGCGCCTCGAACGTGGTCGGCTCGCGCTGCCAGGCCGTCGGCTCCGGCGGCGGGCCGGGGTGGGCGTTCCACGAGACGAGGTTGAGCAGACCGCCCGTGAGCGGTGAGCGCACCGTGTACCCGAGCATCCCGGTGCGACCCGGGAGCACCCCCGTCGCGAACGTCGCGAGGCTGGCCGCCGTCGTCGAGGGGTACGGGGCTCGGACCGGCTCACCGCCGCGCACGAGCCCACGCAGCACCGGGGCGTGCCCGAGGCGCGCCTGCACCGCCTCCCACCCGAGCCCGTCGACGAGGACCACGCAGACGCGCGACCCCGGCGCCAGGGCGAGGCCGGCGGAGGGACCGCCGACCTCGGTGCCGAGCGAGCGGGCCGCGTCGCCGAGGACTCCCGCGAGGCCCGGCGTCGCCGTCGGGGGCAGCAGGTCCGCCGGTGCCGCCGGCGCCGTGCTCACGCGCGAGCGGTCGCGGCCGAGAGGGCGCGCGCGAACGCCACCGCCGCGGCCACGGCGCCCTCACCCTCCGCCGCCTCGCTGACGCGCACGACGAGGTCGTCCCGGAGCCGTCGCCCCGGTGTAGCCGTGGTCCGCCTCGCAGTTCGGGTCGCCGCACGTGGCCGGTTCGAGGTCGATGCGCTGCACAGCCCCCCAGCCGACGGCGATCGTCAGGTCGGTGCGCCGGGCACCCCTGCTGTGCTTGGCGGGATCGCTCACGCCGTGGGTGACCACGACGGTGCGGATCTGCTCGAGCGGCACGGCCTCGGTGCTGGCCGTCGCGGTCGGCGGTCCACCCGCCTCCGGCGGATGGTCGTCGACGTGCGCGACGACGAGGCGCTGCGGCGTCAGCACGAGGGCGGTCAGGTGCCGGCGGACCTCGACGTCGTCGAACGTCGTCTCCGGCTGGAGCAGGTAGGCGGTGACCTCCTCGCCGGCGAGCGCCACCTCGACGACGTCGGCGACGAGCTCCGGGTAGTACCCGGAGCGGTCGATGTCGTCACGGAGGGCACGCACCAGGTCGGTCGTCGGCTGCACCCGGACATCTTCGCACCCGCCACCCACCACGGGCGAGGTCACGTCCGGGGCCGCGCGAGCCGGGTGCTGCGCATCACCCGGCGTGCGTCGTCGCCGCGCTCGGGGTGCGCCACCTCGACGACCGCGGAGAGCACCGCCGCGCCGCTCGTGGCGGCGAGCACCGGGTTGAGCTCCACCCGGACGACCTCCGGCAGGTCGTCCTTGAGCACGCTGACGCGGGCGACGACGTCCTCCAGGGCGGCGACCCGCACCGGCGGCAGACCGCGATGGCCGAACAGCCGCGGCGCGGCTCGCACCGACCGGACCATCCTCGTGACGTCGCTCGTCGTCAGCGGCGGCACGCCGTAGCTCACGTCGCCGAGCAGCTCGACGGCGTCCCCGCCGAGACCGAAGGCCACCACCGGCCCGTAGAGCGGGTCCTCCTCGCCGCGGACGACGCACGCGACGCCCAGGGGCGCCATGGCCTGCACCTCGACGTGCGGGGCCGGCGCGGCGCCCGTCGCCAGCCGCCGACGCATCTGCGCGACGGCCTCGGCGAGCTCGGCGGGAGTCGAGATGTCCAGGCGGACCCCGCCCAGGTCCGCCCGGTGGCGGAGCCGCTCGTCGGTGGACTTGAGCGCGACCGGCCACCCCAGCTCGTCGGCGGCGGTCACGGCCTCCTGCGCGGACGCCACGCCGATGGCCGGCCACAGCCGGATGCCGTACGCGCCGAGGAGCTCCGTCGCACGCGGGGCGTCGAGGCGGCGCCGCTCGGCGGGCGCGACGCGCGCCAGCTCGGCGCCGACGAGCTCCTTCGCGCGGTGCCGGTCGATGCCGTCGGGCACTACGAGGGTGCCGTGGTCCGTCCGCCGCCAGCGCGCGTACGTGTGCGCCGCGGCGAGCGCGTGCACGGCGTCCTCCGCCGTCCCGTACGCGGGCACGGTCACGCCCTGCGTCGTGAGCTCCGGCGTCAGGCCGCGCAGGCCGAGCACGACGCCGACGACCGGCCGGGCGCTCTCGTGCGCGAGGCGGGCGAGCGCCTCCCCCACCGCCGGGTCCCGCTCGCCCAGCGGAGGGACGTACGCGACGACTGCCGAGTCCCACTCGCCCCGGTCCGCGCCGTCGAGCAGCGTGCGCACCGCCGCCTCGTACCCGGCGCCGTCCGCGAGCGGCGCCAGCGCCACGGGCTCGCCGGCGACCTCGAGCCCACGCGCCCCGAGCGCGTCGACGACGAGCGCCGCGAGAGTCCCGGAGTTCGTCAGCACCGCCACCCGCTCCCCCGCCGGCAGCGGCTGTGCCGACAGCACGGTGGCCATGTCGAGCAGCTCGTGCGTCGTCTGCGCCGCCAGCACCCCCGCCTGCCGCAGCATCTCCTCGGTGGTGCGTCGCGGCGCCCCCGTGGTCGCGACCAGGTGCCCGGGCGCCACGACCTGGCCCCGTTGCCCGGAGACGAGCGCCACGACCGGCGTCTGGGCGCTCAGCCGGCGGGCGACCCGCGAGAACTTGCGCGGGTTGCCGAAGGACTCGAGGTACAGAGCGGCGACCTTCGTCCGCTCGTCGCTCTGCCAGAACTGCATGGCGTCGTTGCCGGAGACGTCCGCCCGGTGTCCCGCCGACAGGAACGTCGACAGGCCGAGGCGGCGGCCCTCGACCGACGCCGCGAGCGCCGCGGCAGCCGCGCCCGACTGGCAGAACAGGCCGACGTCGCCGACCCGCGCCGCCCGCGGCCACAGTGTCGCGTTCATCCGGCCCGCCTCGCCCTGCGCGAGGATGCCGTACGAGCGCGGGCCGACGACCCGCACACCCCGGGTGCGGGCGGCGGCGACGAGGTCGGCCTGCGTGACGTCCGCGGGCCGGGTGGGGTCGCCCGTGCCGAACCCGTCGGAGAGCACCACCACGCCGTGCGTCCCGAGCGGCGTCAGCCGGCCGAGCAGGTCGACGACGGCGGCCGGCGGCAGGGCGACGACGGCGAGGTCGGCTCCGCGTCCGTCGCCGATCGCCCCGTCGATGCTCGCGTGCCAGCGCGCCCGGGTCCCCTCCGCCGGGCCGCGCAGCACCTCGCCGACGCACGTGACGGCGCCCGTGAACTCCGACGCGAGCACCGCCTCGAGGGCGCGGACCGCCAGCACGTCCTCGGGCGTCCCGCCGCCGACGACGAGCACGGACGACGCCGCGAGGAGGGCGCTCATGCTCAGCGCCTCGGTGCGCTGCTCGCGCTGGGCCATCACGGCGAGCGACCGCTCCGTCGGATCGATCCGGAACTCCACCGAGATCACGCCGTCGTCGAACCGTTGGGTGACGTCGTAGCCCGCCTCGGTGAAGACGTTGATCATCTTTGCGTTGCCGGGCAGCACGTCGGCGACGAAGCGCCGGATGCCGCGTTCCCGGGCGGCGGCCGCGAGGTGCTCGAGGAGGATCGAGCCGAGCCCGCGCCCCTGGTAGGCGTCGGCGACGTTGAAGGCGACCTCGGCCCGCGCCTGGTCCAGGCGGTCGTACCTGCCCACGGCGACGATGTCGTCGCCGATCGTGAGGACGAGCGCCACGCGGTCGACGTGGTCGACGTTCGTGAACCGCGTGAGATCACGGTCTCCGAGGCGCCGCATCGGGGCGAAGAACCGGAAGTACACCGACTCCTCGCTCTGGGCGGTGTGGAACCGCTGCAGCGCGTCGGCGTCCGAGGGCCGGATCGGCCGGATGTGCATCGTCGAGCCGTCCCGCAGGAGGACGTCGGCCTCCCAGTGCTGCGGGTAGCCGGCCGCCGCGGGATCGCCGGGAGCTGACATGGTCCTCACCCTAGGGCGCGCCGGTGCGGCGTTGGCGGGACCACAGGCCCAGGCGCGGGAGAATCACCCTCATGGCCCGCCGTTCCGCCCCACCGCCCGCCGACGAGCGCATCGTCGACATCGACGTCGCCGAGGAGATGCAGGACAGCTTCCTGGAGTACGCCTACTCGGTCATCTACGCGCGCGCCCTGCCCGACGCCCGCGACGGTCTCAAGCCCGTGCAGCGCCGGATCCTGTACCAGATGGCGGACATGGGGCTCCGACCAGACCGCGGCCACGTCAAGTCGGCACGCGTCGTCGGCGAGGTCATGGGCAAGCTGCACCCGCACGGCGACACGGCGATCTACGACGCCCTCGTGCGGATGGCCCAGGCGTTCTCCCTGCGGCTCCCGCTGGTCGACGGCCACGGCAACTTCGGCTCGCTCGACGACGGACCCGCGGCGCCTCGGTACACCGAGGCCCGTCTGGCTCCCGCTGCGCTGGTGATGACGGGCGGGCTCGACGAGGACGTCGTCGACTTCGTGCCGAACTACGACAACCAGCTCACCCAGCCCGAGGTCCTGCCGTCGGCGATGCCGAACCTGCTGGTCAACGGCGCGAGCGGGATCGCCGTCGGCATGGCCACGAACATGCCACCGCACAACCTCGTGGAGGTGATCGCGGCGGCGCGGCACCTCATCGCCCACCCGGACGCCGACCTCGAGGCGCTCATGCGGTTCGTGCCCGGACCCGACCTGCCCGGCGGCGGCAAGATCGTGGGTCTCGACGGCGTCCGCGACGCCTACGTGAGCGGGCGCGGCTCGTTCCGCACCCGGGCCACCGCCCGCGTGGAGAACCTCACCCCCCGGCGTCGTGGCATCGTCGTCACGGAGCTGCCCTACCTGGTCGGCCCCGAGCGCGTCACGGAGAAGATCGCCGAGGCGGTGCGGTCCAAGAAGGTGCAGGGCGTCGCCGGGGTCCAGGACCTCACGGACCGGCAGCACGGCCTCCGCCTCGTGATCGAGGTCAAGAGCGGGTTCAACCCCGAGGCCGTGCTCGAGCAGCTGTACCGCGCGACGCCGCTCGAGGAGTCGTTCGGGATCAACAACGTCGCGCTCGTCGGCGGCCAGCCCCGCACGATGGGTCTGCGCGAGCTGCTCACCGTGTACGTGGAGCACCGGCTCGTCGTCACGCGGCGCCGCTCCGAGTACCGGCTGCGCCGCCGCTCCGAACGGCTGCACCTGGTCGAGGGCCTCCTCATCGCGATCGCCGACATCGACGAGGTCATCGCCGTCATCCGGTCGAGCGACGACGCCGCGCAGGCCCGCGAGCGGCTGGTGGCGGTGTTCGACCTCTCGACGCCGCAGGCCGACTACATCCTCGAGCTGCAGCTGCGGCGCCTCACGAAGTTCTCGCGGATCGAGCTCACGTCCGAGCGCGACGAGCTGCAGCGCGAGATCGCGGAGCTCACCGAGCTGCTCGGCGACCCGGCCCGCCTGCGCGCCCTCGTCTCGGACGAGCTCGCCCAGGTGGCGAACCAGCACGGCACGCCGCGCCGCACCGTGCTCCTCGAGTCGGCCGGTGCGCCGGCCGCTGCCGCCGCCGCGGCGCCCACGTCGGGGCGGGCCGGCGCCGTACCGCTCGAGATCCCCGACACGCCGTGCTGGGTGCTCCTGTCGGCCACCGGCCTGCTCGCGCGGACGGGAGACGACGCGCGGCCCGTGCGGGAGGGGCGCCGCGCGGCGCACGACGCGATCCTCGGGTCCGTACCGGCGACGGCGCGCGGCGAGGTCGGCCTCGTCACGTCCCGCGGGCGGATCGTCCGGGTGAACGTCCTCGACGCGCCGGCGCTCCCGCCGACCGACGGTCCACCCAGCCTGTCCGGCGGCGTGGGCGTCGGCGAGCTGGTCGCGCTCGAGCCCGGCGAGCGCCCCCTCACGCTCGCCGCGCTCGGGCCGGACGCGCCGGCGCTCGCGCTCGGCACGGCGTCCGGCGTCGTCAAGCGCGTCTCGCCTGAGGCGCCCGCGAAGGGCGACGCGTGGGAGGTCATCGCGCTCAAGGACGGCGACCAGGTGGTCGGCGCCGCGACCGCCGCCGACGACGACGAGGTGGTGTTCGTGACGTCGGACGCCCAGCTGCTGCGCTTCCGGGCGGCGTCGGTCCGCCCGCAGGGCCGGGCGGCCGCGGGGATGGCCGGGGTCCGCCTCGCCGGCGACGTCCGAGCCGTGGCGTTCGCCGCCGTCGCCCACGACGACGTCTCCACGGCCGTCGTCGTCACCGTCGCCGGTTCCTCGGACGCCCTGCCCGGCACGGCGGCCGGCAGCGCGAAGGTCACGCCGCTCGACCGCTTCCCGGCGAAGGGGCGGGGCACGGGTGGTGTCCGCGCCCAGCGATTCCTGCGCGGGGAGGACGCCGTGGTGCTCGCCTGGATCGGCCCGGCACCCGCGCGCGCCACCGGCGCGGGCGGTCAGGTGATCGAGCTCCCCGCCGTCGACGAGCGGCGCGACTCCTCCGGGACGGCGCTCGCGGCGCCGGTGCACGCGATCGGGTGAGGCGGCTCAGGCGCTCGTCACGGCTCCGACGCCCACGAACACGCAGATGAGCACCGCCAGGATCGCCAGCAGGGGCCAGATGAACCGCAGCCACTTGTCGTAGCCGACCTTCGCCAGGGCGAGGCCGCCCATGATGACGGCCGTCGTCGGCACCCACAGGTTCATCCAGCCCGACGCCGCCGCCCACGCCGTGATGACGATCGACCGGTCCGTGCCGGCGAAGTCGGCGAGCGGGGCCATGATCGGCATCGCCAGCGTGGCGTGCCCGGACGTCGACGGGATGAGGAATGCGAGCGGCAGGTTGACGACGAACACGAGGATGCCGAACACGGCCGCCGTCGTCCCCGTGACGATCGACTCCATCGAGTGCAGCACCGTGTCGGTGATCTGCGCGTTGTTCATGATCGCGGCGACGCCGCGGGCGAGCACGATGACCAGCCCGGCGGAGACGAAGTCCCCGGCGCCGGCGCTGATGGTCTCCGACAGCTTCTTCTCGCCGAGCCCCCCGATGAGACCGCACACGACCGCCGCGACGATGAACCACGCGGCGAGCTCCCCGAAGTACCACCCGAGCTCCCAGGCGTACGGCGCGGCGTCGGGCCCCTCGATGATCGACGACCAGGGGATGATCGCGTAGATCATGAACAGGAACGTGAACCCGACCCACCACAGCACGGCGACCTGACGCCGGGTCATCGGGGGCGGGCTCTCCTCCACCGTGGTCGTCGTGTCGCCCGGGAGGAACCCGGACAGCGACGTCTCCGGCGAGGTCCGGACACGCTTCGCGTAGCGCAGCACGAATCCCACGGCGACGGCGGTCAGCACCACCCACATCACGGCCCGCAGCTCGATCCCGTCCCCGATCGAGACCCCCGCCGCCGAGGAGGCCACGCCGATCGCGAACGGGTTGACCGTCGACGCCAGGACCCCCACCCCCGCGCCGACGATGATCGCCCCGACCGCCGTCATGCGGTCGTACCCGAGGGCGAGCACCAGCGGGACGACGACGCCGTAGAACCCGAGCGTCTCCTCCGCGAAGCCCTCCACGGTCCCGAGCAGGGAGAACACGACCATGATCCCGACGATGAGCAGCCAGCCCCGTGACGAGAGCCGGTGCGCCAGGCGGGCGATCGCGGCGTCGAGCGCGCCGCTCGCCATCATCATCGAGACGAACACCCCGATCGCGAGGACGAACAGGAAGACCGCCACGCTGCCGAACAGCTCGCCGGTGGCGTCCGGACTGACGAACCCGTCGGAGTCCTGCACGCCGTACAGCCCGTTGACCGGGGAGAGGAAGAGGTCCTGCACCCGCTCCCAGAACGACAGGGGCGAGGGCACCTCCTCGTACGTGCCCTGGACAGGCCGGCCGTCGGCGTCGAGCTCGTACCGGCCGGACGGGATGATGAACGCGAGCACCCAGATCGCGACGGTGACGATCGCCAGCACGGTGTACGAGCTGTAGAACGACTTCGTGCGCGGCGCGGGCGGCTCCTCGGCCGGCGCCACGTCCGCGGGTGCCTCAGGACTGCTCATGCCCCAACCCCCTCAGTGCGCGTCGGGCCGTCCGAACGCGTCGAAGAACTCCACCATCGCGATCACCGTGCGGCGCAGCTCGTCCACCACGAGGCGCTCGTTCGGCGCGTGGAGGTTGCACAGGGAGTCCTCCGCGCCGAACATGAGGATCTCGGCCTGGGGCACCGCCGCGTGCAACCCGCTGACGAGGGGGATCGCCCCGCCGCTGCCGATCCGGATCGGCTCGGCCCCCCACGCCGTCGCCATCGCCGCCGACGCCGCCGCGTAGGCCGGACCGTCCGTGGCGGCGGAGAATCCGTCGCCGGCGTCGTTGCGCGCGACGGTCAGCTCGATCCCGAACGGGCGCACGGCCTCCAGGTGCCTGGCGACGGCCTCCTGCGCCTCGGCCGCGCTCTGCTGGGGGTGCACCCGGATGTTCACCAGGGCGCGGGCGTACGGCACGACGGCGAGCACGGCGCCGTCGACCTGCGGCGCGTCGATGCCGACGACGGTGATCGCCGGACCTGCCCACAGGCGGTCGGCGATCGTGCCGGAGCCGAGCAGCGGGACGCCATCAGCCGCGCCGACCGCCTCGCGGTAGGCGGCCTCGTCCATCGGCTGCGCGCCCGTCCACTCGTCCGCCCGCAACCCGTCGACCGCCGGGCGTCCGGCGTCGTCGTGCAGCGTGGCGAGCGCGGCGAGCAGCGCCAGGAGCGCATCCGGCGCCGGTCCCCCGTACAGGCCGCTGTGCTTGGGCTCGGGCAGCGTGCGCACCTCGACCGTCAGCTCGGCGTCGCCTCGCAGCGCCGTCGTGAACGTCGGGACGCCGGGCCGGATGTTGCCGGTGTCGGCGATGACCATCGCGTCGCACGCGAACAGCTCGGGCGCCTGGGGCGGGTAGGTGTCGAGCGGGCTCCCCCACTCCTCCTGCCCCTCGAAGACGATCGTGAGGTTCACCGGCGGCCGGCCCTCGTAGTACCGCAGCGCTCCGATGTGCGCCATGAGGTTCGACTTGTCGTCGGCGACGCCCCGGCCGTACACGACGCCGTCGATCTCGACGGGCTCGAACGGCGGATGGGTCCACTGCGACTCGTCGCCCGCGGGCTGCACGTCGTAGTGCGCGTACAGCAGGACGGTCGGCGCGCCCGGCGGCCCGGGCACCCGCGCCAGGATCACCGGCGAGGTGTCCGGCAGGTCGATCGAGGAGATGTCCGTGACCCCGACGTCACGCAGGTGCCCCACGACGGTGTCGTGGGCCCGGACGACCTCCTCCTGGGGGAAGCCCGGGAACGCGATCGACGGGATCGCCGTCAGCGCCTTCAGGTCGTCGACCAGCTGCGGCACGAGTGCCCCGACACGTTCCGCGACCCCACCCATGGCCGCCTCCTTCCGGACGGCGGCGAACGTATCACCGCCCCCGAGGCGGCGCCCGTCAGAGCTCGATGCTGTACATGACCGACCCGCGCGTCGGCTCGTAGCCCAGTCGGCCGTACAGGCCGAACGCCCCGGACGGGTTCGCCGTGTCGACGCCGAGCGCGGCGTACTCCATGCCGTCCTGCGCGTACGCCTGCATCGCCGCGGTGAGCAGCGCCGTCGCGACCCGGCGGCCGCGCCAGGCGCGGCGGACGCCGAGGATGTCCGTGTATCCCTCGGAGTAGCCGAGCGACGGCCAGTCCTGCTCGTAGCGTCCCGACAGCAGGTACCCGGCCACCTGGGTGCGGTCGGTCGACTTGTCGAGCACGAGGAAGCTCCACTGCGGTGCGAAGCACGTCCGCCCGTCCGCCCACGTCTCCGGCGTCTGCGGCTCGCTGCCCCAGTGATCGGCGAACGCCTCGTTGTGGGCCAGGCGCACCTGGTCGTCCAGCTCCTCGCTCCACGGTGCGACGACGAGCGGGCGGTCGAGCCGGACCTCCGGGACCGGTCGGGAGAGGTCGCGGCGCATGTCCGTGTACCAGCGCCGCGGCGCGAACCGCGCGCGCTCGACGATCGCCGCCGTGTCGTCCATCCCCTCGTCCACGAACACGGCGATCCTGGCGGGGAGGTCCTTCCCGCTGGCGGCGAGGAGCTGCCGCGCACGGCCGACCTGCCACTCCAGGAGGGCGGTTCCCACGCCCCGACGCCGGTCGCCGGGGCGGACGCCGCCCTCCAGGAACGCGCGGACCGTGCTCTCGTCCCCCGGCAGGACCTGGACCGCGCCGTACGCGCGCAGCACGCCATCGTCGTCGAACGCGCCCAACGTGTTGTTGAGCGGGTCCTTCCAGTCGCCCACGAACATCTCCGCCGCCTCGTCCCGGGTGGTCCGGTACGGCGGGTCGTCGTGGTCCTCGATCGCCGCGATCAGGGCGTGCAGCGCGTCGAGGTCGTCCGCCGACAACGCCCGCCAGGCGAAACCCAGGTCGCCCGGTGGCATGTCGAGGATGCGTGGTGGCGCAGCGCGTCCGGCGAGGGGGGCCAGGGACGCGCCGTGCGCGCTCGCGGCGTCACTCGTCATGCCGACGAGCGTACGGGACGCCGTCGGCCCGCTCAGAGGTCGATCACCGAGAGCACCGACGTCCCGGTCCGCTCGTAGCCGAGCGCCCCGTACAGCGTGTGGGCGCCGCTCGGGTTCTCCGTGTCGACGTCGAGCGTCGCGAACTCGAGCCCGGCAGCCCGGTAGGCGTGCATCGCCGCCGCGAGCAGCGCCGGGGCGAGCCGTCGCCCGCGCCACGCCCGGCGGACTCCGAGCAGCTCGGTGTGACCGTCGGTCCACCCCTGCGACGCCCAGTTCTCCTCGGGCTTGCTCGAGATGAGGTAGGCGGCGACCTCCTCGGTCCCGCCGGACGTGTCGAGGATCGCGTAGGACCACTCGGGGACGACCCTGCCCATCCACAGCTCCCACCGCTCGCGCGGGATCGGCTGCGAGCCCCAGTGGTCGGCGAACGCCTCGTTGTGCGCCAGCCGCACCGCCTCGGCCAGATCGACCCGGTCCGACACGAGCTCGAGGCCCGCGGGGACGACGACGTCGGGCAGCTCCTGGGCGAGGTCACGCCGCATGTCGTGGAAGTAGCGGACCGGCACGAACCCCGCTGCCTCGTGCAGGGCGCGCGCCTGCACCTGCTCCTCCTCGAGCCAAACGGAGATCCGCCCGGGAAGGTCCTGGCGCATCGTCGCGAGGATCTGGCGTGCCCGGCCGAGCGCCCAGCTCAGCAGACCCGTCCCCACCCCGGCGCCCCGCGCGTCGGGATGCACCGTCCCGCTCACGACGACGCGGGCGATGTCGGGCTCGTCCGGCACGTGCTGCACGAACGCGGCGGCACGCAGGACGCCGTCCGCGTCACGTCCGCCCAAGGAGTCCGACGCAGCATCGAACCACGGTGACGCGAACAGCATCGCGACCTGGTCTGCCGACGTCCGGCTCCGGGTGGCGTCGGCCGTCTCGCTCGCACGCACGAGCTCGAGGAGGTCGGCGTCGGCAGCGGCCGGGACGGGAGCCCAGGCGAGACCCGCCGCGTCCGGCACGGGCAGGACCTCCGGGGCGGCGGCCCGGTCGGCAAGGGGTGCGATCACGCCATCAGCCTAGGAGCCGGCGCCGATATTGCCTGGCTGGCGCGCGACGACGCGACCTACGCTCGCCGCATGATCACGTGCATGATGCAGGTCCGTCGTGTCCGGGGGACACGGACGCTCCCGATGGAGCTACTTCAGACTCTCGCCTGACTGGGCGTCCACGCTCGTCGACCGGGCGGGCGTGGAGCACGGGGACACCGTGCTCGACCTGGGCGCCGGCGCCGGGGCGCTGACCGGCCCGCTCGTCGATCGCGGCGCACGAGTCATCGCGCTCGAACGGCACGCGGGACGCGTGCAACGGCTGCGCGAGCGCTTCGACGGACGGTCCGTGTCCGTCGTCGAGGCCGACATCCGCGACCTGCGGCTTCCGGCGCGACCGTTCCGGGTCGTGGCCAACCCGCCCTTCCACCTCGCGCGTCCGATCGTCGCCGACCTGCTGGGCGCGCGCCTGCTCGTGCGCGCCGACCTCGTGCTGCGCCACGACACGGCCCGCAACCTGGCCCGGGCGCACGCGGACGACCCGCGCTGGGTGGTGGAGACGACGCTCGCGATCCCGCGGACGGCGTTCGAGCCCTCGCCCAGCGTCGACGCGCTGGTGCTCACGCTCAGGCGTCGATCCGGTCCCGGTCGAGCTCCGCGGCGCCGGCGACGAGGAAGTCCTTCCGCGGGGCGACGTCGTTCCCCATGAGGAGCTCGAAGACCTGCTCCGCCCGCTCGAGGTCGGAGAGCCTGATCTTGCGCAGCGTGCGGTGCGCCGGGTCCATCGTCGTCTCCGCCAGCTGGTGCGCGTCCATCTCGCCGAGCCCCTTGTAGCGCTGGATGGGCTGCTTGTAGCGCCGGCCGGACTTCTCGAGCTTCGCGAGCAGCTGCCGCAGCTCCGACTCCGAGTACGTGTAGACGACCTCCGGCTTGCGCCCTCCGGATCCTGAGATCTCCACGCGGTGCAGCGGCGGGACGGCGGCGAACACGCGACCCGCCTCCACCAGTGGCCTCATGTACCGGAAGAACAGCGTGAGCAGCAGCGTGCGGATGTGGGCGCCGTCCACGTCGGCGTCCGTCATGAGCACGACCCGGCCGTACCTCGCGGCCTCCAGCTCGAACGTCCGCCCCGAACCCGCGCCCAGGACCTGGATGATCGCCGCGCACTCGAGGTTCTTGAGCATGTCGGCGAGGGACGCCTTCTGGACGTTGAGGATCTTCCCGCGGATCGGCAGGAGCGCCTGGAAGTCCGAGTCACGGGCCAGCTTGGCGGTGCCGAGCGCGCTGTCCCCCTCCACGATGAACAGCTCGGAGCGGTCGACGTCGTCGCTGCGGCAGTCCGCCAGCTTCGCCGGCAGGGACGACGTCTCCAGGGCGTTCTTGCGCCGGGAGATCTCCTTGTGCGTGCGCGCGGCCACCCGGGCACGCATCTCGTCGACCACCTTGTCGAGCACCGCGGCCGCCTGCGTCTTCTCGCCGCGCTTCGTGGAGGTCAGCAACGCGGTGAGCTCGCGTTCGACGACCCGGGCGACGATGGCGCGCACCGGGGCGGTGCCGAGGACCTCCTTCGTCTGGCCCTCGAACTGCGGCTCGGGGAGCCGGACCGTGACCACGGCCGTGAGACCGGCCATGACGTCGTCCTTCTCGATCCGCTCCTTGCCGTTCTTGCCCGTGAGCTTGAGGCGACGCGCGTTGACCTCGACCTGCTTGCGGACCGTCTTGAGCAGGCCCTGCTCGAACCCGGCCAGATGGCTGCCGCCCTTGGGCGTCGCGATGATGTTGACGAAGCTGCGGACCTCGGTCTCGTAGCCGATCCCCCAGCGGAGCGCGACGTCCACCTCGCACGTGCGCTCCACCTCCTGCGCACGCAGGTGCCCGGCGTCGTCGAGCGCCTGGATGCTCTCGGTGAACGTGTCCGAGCCCCGCAGGAGCCAGGTGTCGGTGACCGACGCATCAGGGCTGAGGTAGTCGGCGAAGTCCCGCACGCCGCCGTCGTACCGGAAGACCTCCTCGACGACGCCGCCCTCCCCGGGCGTCCCGGGCAGCCGGCGCTCGTCGCGCACCGTGATGGACAGCCCCGGCACGAGGAACGCCGTCTGCCGGGCGCGCGTGAGCAGCTCGTCGTACGCGAACGCCGCCGAGACCGGGAAGATCTGCCGGTCTGCCCAGTAGCGCACGCGGGTGCCGGTGCGCCCGCGCGGCACCTTCGCCACGACGGCGAGCTCGGAGTGGTCGGTGAACGGCGCGAACGGCGCCTCCGGGCTCGGCACCGCGCCGTCGTCGAACGTCCCCGGCTCGCCGCGCCGGAACGTCATGCGGTAGGTCTTGCCCGCCCGGTCCACCTCGACGTCGAGCCGCGCCGACAGCGCGTTGACGACCGACGCGCCGACGCCGTGGAGCCCGCCCGAGGAGCCGTAGGACGAGCCGCCGAACTTCCCGCCGGCGTGGAGCTTGGTGAACACGACCTCGACGCCGGAGAGCCCCAGGCGTTCGACGGTGTCGACCGGGATGCCGCGACCGGAGTCACGGACCTCCACCGAGGAGTCCGGGTGCAGCACGATGTCGATCGCCTCGCCGTGGCCGCCGAGCGCCTCGTCCACGGAGTTGTCGATGATCTCCCACACGCAGTGCATGAGGCCGCGCGAGTCCGTCGAGCCGATGTACATCCCGGGCCGTTTGCGGACGGCCTCGAGCCCTTCGAGCACGGACAGGTGCCGTGCGGTGTAGGTCGACTCGGGCGCTGCGGTGGTCACCGGTTCATCGTACGGACGTCCGCCCACGCGGCCGTCACGCCTCGCCGGAGCCCGCGGGCGGCGCCGGGGGTGTGACCTGCGTCTCGCGCGATGTACGCGGTGAGCGAACCGGGCGCCCGTTCGGGGATGGATCCGAGCGGCCGGTGGTTGTATGTGGATGTGACAGCGACCATGAGCCCCCAGCTGACCGCCGAGGACCGGTGCGACCGGTGCGGCGCTCAGGCCTACGTCCGCGTCTCGCTGCCGAGCGGCGAGCTGTACTTCTGCGCCCACCACGGGCGCAAGCACGCGCCCGCCTTCAGCGAGATCGCGACCGACATCCTCGACGAGTCCGACCGACTCCTCTCGGAGGACCAGTCCGACCGTCGCTGAGCTGAGGCCCGAACGACGACGGCCGCACCCCACGCCCGGGGTGCGGCCGTCGTCGTTCGCTGGCCGGGTCAGAGCTCGATCGAGTACATCCGCGAGCCCGAGACCTTCTCGTAGCCGAGGCTGGCGTACAGACCCGCGGCCCCGGTGGGGTTCGCGGTGTCGACGTCGAGCACGGCGTAGCGCATGCCGTCGGCTGCGAACGCCCGCATCGCCGCGCTGAGCAGCGCGGGCGCGATGCGACGTCCGCGATAGGCCCGTCGCACGCCCAGCGCGTCCGTGTACCCGAACCGGTAGCCGCGCACGTCGAAATCGGAGTCGTAACGGGACGCGAGCTGGTAGCCGACCACGAGAGGGGCGCCGGCGCGGAGCGAGGCCGCCGTCTCGGCGTCGGTGTCGTCAGCACCCAGGAGTCGCTCGACGTCGGGCGCGGTGTCCAGGACGAGGCCGCTCCACGCAGGTGCGAACTCCGAGCGGCCGCTCGTCCAGGTCTCGGTGTCCTGCGGTTCGCTGCCCCAGTGGTCGCGGAACGCGTCGTTGTGCGCCAGGCGCGTCGGCTCGTCGAGCTCCGGTGACCACGGCACGAGCCGCAGACCCTCGCCGAGCCTGATGTCGGGCACCGAGACCTCGAGGTCCCTGCGCAGGTCCGAGTAGAAGCGCCGCGCCTCGAAGCCGGCGTGCTCGAACATCCGGTGCTGCGAGCCCGGCGCGTCGTCCTCGGCGTAGGTCACGAGGCGTGCCGGGACGTCCTTCCCGCTGGCGGCGAGAAGCTGCCGTCCGCGGCCGACGAGCCACGCCAGGACCTCCCGCCCGATCCCCTCCCCGCGGCGCTCCGGGTGGACGGCGCCCCACAGGAACGCCCGCACGGTGCCGGTGTCCCCCGGGCGCGTGTCGGCGAGGGCGTAGGCGCGCAGGACATTCGCCTCGTCGTAGCCGAGGAGGGAGTCGGTGGAGAAGTCGCGCCAGGACGCCGCGAACAGGTCGGCGACCTCGGCCTCGGTCTCGCGGTACGGGGCGTCGTCGGCGACGGCGACGGCGTTCCGCAGGGCCAGGAGGTCGGCGGCGTCGGCCGCGGTGGCCGGGCGCCAAGACAGTCCACCGGCGGTGAGCGGAGGAAGCGTCGCGGGTGGGTCGGCCCGCTCGGCGATCGGTGCGAGGCGCAGGTCGGTCATGGCGGCACGGTACGGGCGTCGCCGGTGCTCGGCCGAGCGCTTTTCCGTTGGGCCCCTCGCGCGTGGCTCAGCCGTCGGCGTCGTCGTCCGAGCGCTGCGAGTCCTCGCCCGCCCGCTGCTGCGCGAGCCGCTTCTCCTCGCGCCGGACCTCGGCGTGCACCGCGCGCTCGTGGCGCAACCACGCGGGCGGATCGTCGTGCAGCTCCTGGATCTGCGCCGTCGTCAACGCCTCCGTGACACCCCCGCGGGCGAGGCCGCCGATCGACACCCGCAGCCGTCCGGCGACGACCGAGCGCGGGTGCGGACCGTCCCGCCGCAGCGTCACGAGCCACTCCGGCGGGTTCCGCTGCAGCTCCTCGAGCTCCTCCCGCGTCACCGTGCCCGTGCGGAACTCCGCCGGTGTGGCCGGCAGGTACACGTCGAGCTTGCGGGCCGCCGTCGCGGGCTTCATGGTCTGGGAGGATCGAGAGCTGCTCACCCCGCCAGGGTACGGCGATCGTTACCCTTGTCCGCGTGGACCCCACGCTTCGGCTGCTGCTGGTGCCCGGCGTGAGCCCGGGCCGCTGGGTGGCCACCTGGCGGGGGCGCTTTTCGCGGGTCCCGCTCGAGCTCGTCCACGCCGAGGCGGCCGACCAGGTGCGGATGCTGGCCGACGGCGTCGCTGACGTCGGGTTCGTCCGGCTCCCGATGCCGACCGACGAGTTCCACGCCATCCCGCTGTGGACCGAGGCGACGGTCGTCGTCGTGCCGCGCGACCACGTCCTGACAGCCGCCGACGAGGTCGAGCCGGGCGACCTTGCCGGCGAGACGCTCCTCGTGCCCGTCGATGACGTGCTCGCCTGGGCGGACCCGCCCGGCGAGCCGTTCGCCGGCGTGACGCCGCGGACGACGGCGCAGGCGGTCGAGCTCGTCGCCGCCGGTGCCGGTGTGCTGGCCGTGCCGATGTCCCTCGCCCGGGCGCACCAGCGCAAGGACGTGGCCTCCGTCCCGCTGCGGGACGGACCCACGTCGCAGGTCGGCCTCGCCTGGCCGCGAGAGCGCGACGACGACCGGATCGAGGACTTCGTCGGCGTCGTCCGGGGCCGCACGGCGAACAGCTCGCGCGGACGTCGCCCGGCACCGGGTGAGGCCGACGCCGCGAGCGATCCCGCACGTGCCGGTGCGCCCCGGGCCGGAGCCGCTCGCGCGCCCAGCCGAGCGCGGGGCCGCAGCGGCGCGCCGGGCAGCCGTCGCGCGCGCCGGGGCGGCCGGCGCTGAGGCACGGCCGGCCCACCCGGGCCGCAACGCGAGGAGCCCCGCCACCAGGGGTGACGGGGCTCCTCGTGAGCTCGAGACTCAGTCCAGGTAGTCGCGCAGAACCTGCGACCGCGACGGGTGACGCAGCTTCGACATCGTCTTGGACTCGATCTGGCGGATCCGCTCGCGCGTGACGCCGTAGACCTTGCCGATCTCGTCGAGCGTCTTCGGCTGGCCGTCGGTCAGGCCGAACCGCATCGAGACGACGCCGGCCTCGCGCTCCGAGAGCGTGTCGAGCACCGCGTGTAGCTGCTCCTGCAGGAGCGTGAAGCTCACGGCGTCGGCCGGCACCACGGCCTCGGAGTCCTCGATGAGGTCACCGAACTCGCTGTCGCCGTCCTCGCCGAGCGGGGTGTGCAGCGAGATCGGCTCGCGGCCGTACTTCTGGACCTCGACGACCTTCTCCGGGGTCATGTCGAGCTCCTTGGCGAGCTCCTCCGGGGTGGGCTCGCGGCCCAGGTCCTGGAGCATCTGCCGCTGCACGCGGGCGAGCTTGTTGATGACCTCGACCATGTGCACCGGGATGCGGATGGTGCGCGCCTGGTCCGCCATCGCGCGGGTGATCGCCTGCCGGATCCACCACGTGGCGTACGTCGAGAACTTGTAGCCCTTGGTGTAGTCGAACTTCTCGACGGCGCGGATCAGACCGAGGTTGCCCTCCTGGATGAGGTCCAGGAACAGCATCCCGCGGCCGGTGTAGCGCTTGGCCAGGGAGACCACGAGGCGCAGGTTCGCCTCGAGCAGGTGGTTCTTCGCCCGACGCCCGTCGGCGGCGATCCACTCGAGCTCGCGGCGCAGCTTGAACTCCATCGAGCCGCCCGCGGCGAGCGTCTCCTCCGCGAACAGGCCGGCCTCGATGCGCTTCGCGAGCTCGACCTCCTGCTCCGCGTTCAGCAGCGCGACCTTGCCGATCTGCTTGAGGTAGTCCTTCACGGGGTCGGCAGTCGCACCCGCCGTGACCACCTGCTGCGCCGGCGCGTCGTCGTCGTCCGCGTCGGAGTAGACGAATCCCTTGTCCTCGGTCTCGTCCGTGCCGGTCTTCGCGGTCTTCGCCGCGCCGCCCTCGGCGGCGTCGCCCTCGGTCGCCTCGGTCGCGTCGTCGACGTCCACCGCGTCCTCGGCGACGTCGACCTCCTCGAGCTCGACCTCCTCGGTCTCGTCGCTCGGGGCGGGGGCGGCCTTCGTCTTCGAGGTCGTCTTGGCGGCGGGCTTGACGGCGCCCTTCTTCGGCGCGGCCTTGGCGGACGCCGCAGAGCTGGTCTTCGTGGCGCGAGCGCGCTTCGGGGCCGGCGCGTCCTCGACGACGGCGGTGCTCGACGTCGTGGACCGGGCCGCCGCGGCTGCGGGGGCAGCGGGGGCGCTGATCTCGATCCCGAGCGAGACGAACGCGCGCAGCACCGTCGCGAGGCGACGGGGCGCCACGTGCGCGCTGGAGCACGCCGCCTGGAACTCCTCAGCGGCGACCCGCCCGTGCACACGGCCGTGGCGGACGACGTCCTGGAGAGCGGCGTGCTGGAACTCGCGAGGGAGCTCGGGCATGGCGATACGAGGAGACGACACAGAGAACCTTTCGGCGGGGTTCGGGGGCCTTCGGCGTGCGGTGCGGTGCTCCACCGCCTCCAGCCCCTCAATTATAACCGGCGACCTGCCTCCGACGCGGCACTTCCGGGCATGCCGACGGGCGGGTGCTGTCAATCAACCGGGTACAACGCGGGGCTCCGCCGTTCTGTTCCCGCGCGACGGCGACCGGGTCCGACCGCTCCCGGCGCACGTGGGTGCGCCGGGCACGTCAGGTCGCGTAGGCCTCGATCCCGGCGCAGCTGCACACGAGGTGGCGGTCGCCGAACGCGCCGTCGATCCGGCGCACCGGCGGCCAGTACTTGTTCCGCTCGATGCCGGGCACCGGGAACACGGCCTGCGCCCGGGAGTACGGGTGCGCCCAGTCCCCCACGAGGCTCACCGCCGTGTGCGGCGCGTTGACGAGCGGGTTGTCCTCGGCGGACCACTCGCCGTCGGCGACCGCCCGCGCCTCGCCCGCGATCGCGATCATCGCGTCGCAGAACCGGTCGATCTCCCGCAGGTCCTCGCTCTCCGTCGGCTCGACCATGAGCGTGCCCGCGACCGGGAAGCTCATCGTCGGCGCGTGGAAGCCGTAGTCGATCAGTCGCTTCGCGACGTCGTCGACGGTGATGCCGGTCTCCTTCGTCAGGGGACGCAGGTCGAGGATGCACTCGTGCGCGACGAGGTCGCCGTTCCCGCGGTACAGGACCGGGAAGTGCTCCTCCAGGCGGGACGCGACGTAGTTCGCCGACAGCACCGCCGCACGGGTCGCCGCGAGGAGGCCCTCGGCGCCCATGAGCCGCACGTACGCCCAGCTGATCGGCAGGATCGACGCCGACCCGTACGGCGCAGCGCTCACCGCGCCGTCGGTCGGGCCGTCCGCCGGATCGAGCGGGTGACCCGGCAGGTACGGCACGAGGTGGGACCGGGCGGCGACGGGTCCGACGCCCGGGCCGCCGCCCCCGTGCGGGATGCAGAACGTCTTGTGGAGGTTGAGGTGCGAGACGTCGCCGCCGAACTCCCCCGGCCGGGCCGCACCGAGGAGCGCGTTGAGGTTCGCGCCGTCGATGTACACCTGCCCGCCTGCGTCATGGACGAGTGAGCAGATCTCCCGAATACTCGACTCGTACACGCCGTGGGTGCTCGGGTAGGTCACCATGATGGCGGCGACCTCGCCGTCGTGCGCCGCGAGGACGCGGCGCAGGTCCTCGACGTCGACGTTGCCGCCGTCGTCGCACGCGACGACCTTCACCCTCATCCCGGCCAGCACCGCCGACGCGGCGTTCGTGCCGTGCGCGGAGGAGGGCACGAGGCACACGTCGCGCCCGGACTCGCCGTTCGCCTCGTGGTAGCGGCGGACCGCGAGCAGCCCCGCGAGCTCGCCCTGCGACCCGGCGTTCGGCTGGACCCGGACGGCGTCGTAGCCCGTGAGGTCCGCGAGCCAGCCCTCGAGGGTTCCGATGAGATCGAGGTACCCCTGGACGTCACCTCGCGGAGCGAACGGGTGGATCCGCGCGAACTCCGGCCACGTGATCGCCGCCATCTCGGTGGCGGCGTTGAGCTTCATCGTGCACGACCCGAGCGGGATCATCCCCCGGTCCAGGGCGTAGTCGCGGTCGGCGAGCGTGCGCAGGTAGCGCATCATCGCCGTCTCGGAGTGGAACCTGCTGAACACCGGGTGCAGCAGGTAGTCGACGTCCCGAGAGAGGTCGGCGAGGTCGTCCGCCGCCGGCGCGGCGGCACCGTCGTCCTCGGCCACGTGAGCGTCCGGCGTCGGCGCGGCCTCGTCGACGGCGGCGAGCACCGCGGCGAGCGTGGACGGCGTCGTCGCCTCGTCGCACGAGAGGGAGACCGTGTCGGCGTCGGCGACCCAGATCGTGACGCCCCGCTCGAGCGCCGCCCGGGCGAGCTCCGCCGCGCGACCGGGCACCCGCACGGTGAGCGTGTCGAAGAACCGCGCGTGCACGACGTCGGCCCCGCGGACGCGCAGCTCGGCGGCCAGCTCCACGGCCCGGCCGTGCACGCGTTCGGCGATCGCGCGCAGCCCCGTGGGCCCGTGGTAGACGGCGTACATCGAGGCGAGCACCGCGAGCAGCACCTGGGCGGTGCAGATGTTCGACGTCGCCCGCTCGCGCCGGATGTGCTGCTCCCGGGTCTGCAGCGCGAGCCGCAGCGCGGGGGCACCCTCCGCGTCGACGGAGACGCCGACGAGCCGTCCGGGCAGCTGCCGCTGGAGCCCGTCGCGCACGGCGAGGTACCCGGCGTGCGGCCCGCCGAAGCCCATCGGGACACCGAACCGTTGGGTCGTCCCCGCCGCCATGTCGGCCCCGAGCGAGGCGGGCGAGGCCAGCAGCGTGAGGGCCAGCAGATCGGCGGCGAGCACGAGCTGCCCGCCCCGGTCGTGCACCGCCGCGGCCCACGCCTCGACCGCGGACCGGGGGTAGACGAGCCCGTCGGCGGCCGGGTACTGGATCACCGCCCCGAACGCGTCCTCGAGCAGGCTCTCCTCCGGCGCCGCCGTCGGGTCGAACTCGGCGAGCCGGATGCCGAGGGGTTCGGCGCGCGTGGCGAGGACCGCCTTCGTCTGCGGGAACGTGCGTGAGTCGACGAGGAACGTGCCGCCCTCGCCACGCACGACGCGGCGGGCCAGGAGCATCGCCTCGGCGACAGCAGTCGACTCGTCGAGCATCGACGCGCCGGCCACCGGGAGGCCGGTCAGGTCCTCGACCATCGTCTGGAAGTTGAGCAGGGCCTCGAGCCGGCCCTGCGAGATCTCCGGCTGGTACGGCGTGTACGCCGTGTACCAGGCGGGGTTCTCGAGGATCCCGCGGACGAGGACGGACGGCGTCAGCGTGTCGTAGTAGCCCTGGCCGATCATCGACGTCCGCACGGTGTTGCGCGACGCGATCGCGCGCAGCTCCGCGAGCACGCTCGCCTCGTCGGCCGCGTGCGGCAGCGAGCTGGCGGCCGTGGTCGCGATGTCCTCCGGGATCGCCTCGCGGAGCAGCTGACCGGCGCTCGGTCGCCCGAGGGTGGCCAGCATCGCGGCGGTCTCGGCCTCGTCCGGCCCGATGTGCCGGCGCGCGAACTCACTCACCGCTGGTCAGCGCCGCGTACGCAGCGGCGTCGAGAAGCTCACCGGCGGTGGCGATCTCGACGCGGAACAGCCAGCCGGCACCGTACGGGTCGCTGTTGACCGTCTCGGGGCCGGCGTCGATGGCGGAGTTCACCTCGATGACCGAGCCCGTGACGGGCGCGAACAGGTCGGACACGGACTTGGTGGACTCGATCTCGCCGCACGCCTCCCCCGCCGTGAGCTGGGCGCCCACGTCGGGGAGCTGGACGAATACCACGTCGCCGAGCGCCTCGGCGGCGAACTCGGTGATCCCGACGGTCGCGACGGACCCGTCGACGAGGACCCATTCGTGCTCGGCGGTGTAGGAGCGGTCGGTGGGGACGGACATGAGGGTCTCCTCGGGGTGGGGCGCTGTCAGCGGGGGCGGCGGTAGAAGGGCAGGGCCACGACGGACATCGGCAGGGCCTGGCCCCGCACGTCGACGTGCACGGTGCTCGACGGCGCGTCGTCCGACGGCGGCACGAGGGCGCCGGCGGGGTCGTGCACCAGGGCCATCGCCACGGGGTGACCCAGCGTCGGCGAGAGCACGCCGGACGTCACGGTGCCGACCGTGGCACCGTCCGCGTCGAGCACCGGGTATCCCGCCCGTGCCGCGCGTCGTCCCTCGCCCGCGAGCCCGACGAGCCGCCGCGCACCGGGCTCGTCGCGGCGTCGCTCCAGGGCGGCGCGGCCCACGAACTCGCGGTCCGGGTCCAGGTGCACGATCCGGCCGAGTCCCGCCTCGAACGGGGTGGTCGTGGCGTCGATCTCGTGACCGTACAGCGGCATGCCGGCCTCGAGCCGGAGCGAGTCGCGGGCGGCGAGGCCGCACGGGATGACACCCTCCGCCGCGCCGGCCTCGAGCAGCGCCCGCCACACGCTCACGGCGGACGACGCGGGCACGGACACCTCGAACCCGTCCTCGCCGGTGTACCCGGTGCGGGCGAGCAGCGCGGGAACGCCGGCGACGGTGGCCGCGGCGATCGTGTAGTAGCGCAGTGCCGTCACGTCGGTGTCGGTGAGCGTGCCGAGCACGCGCTCGGCGACCGGACCCTGCAGCGCGACGAGGGACCGCTGCGTCGTCCGGTCGGTCACGGCGACGCCGGTGCCCGGGCAGCGGGCGGTGAGCGCGTCGAGGACGGTCAGCCGGTTCGCGGCGTTCGCGACCACGAGGAAGTCGTCAGCGGCGAGCCGGTACACGATCACGTCGTCGAGGACGCCGCCGTCCGGTGCGAGGAGCATCGTGTACCGCGCGCGGCCGACCTCCAGGGCGGCGACGCGGCTGACGACCGATGCGTCGAGGCCCGCTGCGGCGGCGGGGCCGGTGACCTCGATCTGCGCCATGTGCGAGAGGTCGAACAGCCCACCGCCCTGCCGCACGGCGTGGTGCTCGGCGAGATCGCCGGTGAAGCGGAGCGGCATGCGCCAACCGGCGAAGTCGGTGAGGGTCGCGCCAGCGCGCACGTGCTCCTGGAGCAGCGGCGAGACGGGTGGGGCGGGAACTGCAGCGGGTTCGGTCACGACGGCGCTCCGGGGGCAGGGGCGAGCTGGGCGTTCCCCCTCTGTTGCGGTGCCTGAGAGCTTCGGCGCCCCAGCTGGTCGGGGAGCCTTTCACCTTGGGCGAGGGCGCGGGGCGCCCTGCTTTCCAGAGTGGCCTGGTCACGGCGGTACGGGTACCTGAGAGATTGGCGGGGTCGTTGCTCCTTCGGTGCCCCCAGGGATCCGGGGGCTCTCCCGCCGCGACTCGTCATGGCCTCGTGTGCAGTTGTGGTGGGTTCCGGCTCTGCCCGGCGTGTGCCGGGCACCTGGCGCCCGCCGGGCACGCTATCACCGCTCTCCTGCGGACTTCACCGCCAGCACGGGGGTGGGTGCGTCCAGCAGGATGCGCTGGGCGTTGGAGCCGAGGATGAGCTTGCCCACCGGTGAGCGCCGGCGCAGCCCGATGACGATGAGCGACGCGTCGGTCTCCTCCGCGATGGCGATGAGGTCGTCGGCGACGTCGCTGCCGCGCTGCACCTGCCGGACCTCGTACCCGACGCCCTCGGCGTCGAGCCGGTCGCGGACCGCCTCGATGCGCTCCTCCAGACCGGCCGCGTCGTCGTCCCCGCGTCGCTGCGAGACGGCGACGACCAGGCGGTCCTCGCGGCGCCTCGCCTCGGCGAGAGCCGCCTCGAGAGCGGCCTCCCCTTCCGCGGTGGCCAGGTAGCCCACGACGATCGGCATGGAGGCCCTCCTCGGCTCGGTGTCCAGGTGCCGCGAGGCTACCCGATCCCCACGGCACCGGCCCGGCACGGGGCAGCAGCGGTCAGGCCGAACGTGCCCACCCGGGCGGGATCCCTCCCGCGAGCGTCGCGTCCAGGAGTCCGGCGAGCGCGTGGTCCGGGTCGAGCACGAGCGCGGCCTCGAGCAGGGCACCCGCCCGTGCACCCTCGCCGCTCCACCACGCCACCCACGCCAACGTGGTGAGGACGTGCACCCGCGTCGCTCTCGGGGCCACCCGTGCGGCCGCCTCCAGCACGCCCTGGGCCGGCGCGAGGAGCGCGGGACGCGGCTGCACGCCGCCCGGTCGGAACACGGCACCGAGCGCCGCCCCGACGTCGAGGTCGCAGGCGCCCGTGCTCGGGCACGCCCCGGCTCCCACGCCGTGGTGCACGAGCCACGCGAGCACGACGTCCCGCACGCCGGTGTCAGCGAGCCCGGCCGCCAGCTCGCCGAGCGCCCGAGGAGCGGGCCCGGCACCGCCGCCGTCGGCGTCGTCGAGCAGCCCGATCACCTGCTCGGCCCGCTCGGCACGCCATGCCGCGAGCTCGGACCGTGACGCCCCGGGCGCGAGGCGCACGCGCCGAGCCGCAGCGGCTGCCGCGCGACGGCGCGGCCCGCTCGGTTCCGGTCGCGGCACGAGATCCGACCTGTCCCGGGCGGGCCGCTCGCCCGCGAGCACCATGTGCGCAGCCACCTGCGTCCCGTCCAGCTCGCGCAGCGGCCGGCCGGCAGCCGGGCAGCAGGTGGCGTCCGCGCATCGCCACCCGGCGTACCCCCTGCGGCCGACCACCCACGGCTCGAGCACCTCGGGGAGCTCGGGCGTCGCCAGGAACGCACCGAGAGCTCGCGCCGGGACGCTCCCGGGCTCACGCGCCTCGGCCGGATCCAGGTCGGTGTAGACGGCCACGAACACGCGCCTCGCGCCGTCGCGGGCGAGGTGGTGCGCGAGGGCGGCGGCGACGGCGTCGCCGTCCGGACCCGCGAGATCGGCCGTGTCGAGGCGCGCGACGAGGCCGATCCGGCCGCGTGGCGGGCGCAGCGAGGCCACCACCACGGAGTCGCTGGGGTGGAACCCCACGGCGTAGGGCAGGAACGCGAGCATCTCGCGTGGCTCGCTGGCGCGGACGACAGGGACGACGTCGGCGGATCCGGAGGTGGGACGCGGGGCTGAGGATGAGGGGCTCATGACGGCATCACACAGCGCTCGCTGCCGGGCTCGTCGGCGCGGTGTGGACGACGTCACGGACCCAGGACGCAGCGCGATCCGGGGACAACCCGCGACACGCGACTCGCCTACGCTGACCACGTGCCGACCATCGATCCCGACGAGCGCGACCGTGCGCTCGTCGAGCAGTGCGTGGGCGAGTCGCTGGATGCCGCCGGCGCCGCCTACGCGTCCATCGGGCCGGAGTCGCTGCCGCTGCTCGCGGCCGCAGCCCAGGCCGCGACCGGAGGGAAGCGGCTCCGCGCCCTCCTGTGCTGCGCGGCGTGGGAGGCGGCCGGCGGCGCGGTCCCGAGCGCCGGCGACCCGGTCGTGCTCGCGGGGGCGGCGCTCGAGCTGTTCCAGGCGGCGGCACTCGTGCACGACGACGTCATGGACGCGTCGGACGTCCGCCGGGGCGCGCCCGCCGCCCACCGCCGTCTCGCCGCAGAGCACCGTGCGGCCGGCCTGCTCGGCGACGCGGACCGGTTCGGCGAGGCGGGGGCCATCCTCCTCGGGGACCTCCTGCTCATGCTCAGCTCGTCGACGTTCGCGCGGGCCGTCCGGCTGGTGCCCCTCGAGCGCGCCGCACGCGCGGACGAGGTCTACGCCCACATGTCCGGCGAGGTGACGCTCGGCCAGTACCTCGACGTCTACGCGGCGCTCGCCCCGTGGGATCCCGCCGGGGACGCCGACCGCGCGCGGCGCGTGATCGAGGCGAAGGCGGCGCGGTACTCGGTGGAGCACCCGCTCGTGCTCGGCGCCGCGCTCGCCGGGGCCGACGACGACGTCCTCGCGTGGTGCAGCAGGGTCGGCCTTCCCGTGGGGACGGCGTTCCAGCTGCGCGACGACGTCCTCGGGGTCTTCGGCGACCCCGCCGTCACCGGGAAGCCCGCCGGGGACGACCTGCGCGAGGGCAAGCGGACAGTGCTCCTGGCGCTCGGTCTCGAGCTCGCCGACGACGCCGACGCCGACGACCTGCGCTCCGCCGTCGGCGACCAGGGGCTCGACGCCGACGGCGTCGCCCGGCTGCGGGGCATCCTCACGTCCTCGGGTGCGCTGCACGCCGTCGAGGAGATGATCGAGGCACGGGCGCAGGAAGGTCTGGCGGCACTGGCCGACCCGCCCCCCGGCGTCGGCTCGACCGAGCGACTGGAGCGCCTGCTGCGCTCCGCCGTCGCGCGCGTCGCCTGAGCGCGGCCCCGCACTCCCGACGCCTACGGCTCGGGCCTCACCGCAGGTGCCGGACGAAGAACCTGGCCGCGTCGTCCCCCGCGAACCGTGGGACGCCGGTGTGCCCGCCCATGTTGGCGTGCAGCGTCTTCTCCTCGGAGCCGAACGCGTCGAACAGGTCCAGGGCCATCTGCCGGTCGTTTCCCTCGTCGTCCCACTGCAGCAGGACGTGCAGCGGGATCGTGACCTGTCGGGCCTCGTCGAACGTGGCGCGGGGCACGAAGCTCCCGGCGAAGAGACCGGCGGCCGCGATGCGCGGTTCGACCAGCGCCAGCCGGACGCCGATCGCGATCACGCCGCCCGAGTACCCGACCGGTCCGCCGATCTCGGGCAGCGAGAGGAGTGCGTCCAGCGTGGTCCGCCATTCCGGGACCGCCTTCTCGACCAGCGGGAGGACCAGCCGGTCGACGATCTCGCCGTCGACCGGCTCGCCGGCCGCCACCGCCCGACGCAGGTCGGCGCGAGCCTGCTCGGCGTCGACGGATCGGGGCCGGTCGCCGCTTCCCGGGAGCTCGATGGTGGCGGCGGCGAAGCCGTTCGCCGCGCACTGCCGGGCACGCCCCGCCAGCCGGGGGTACATCCCGTTCAGTCCGCCAGGGTGGCCGAGCAGGATCACCGGCGCCGGCGCGGATGCGGAGGCGGATGGGGGCGTCCACAGGACGCCGGGGATCTCGCCGAGGGTGAACTCACGCTCGAGGACGCCGTCGTCGATGAGGCGTTCGGCGATGACGTGCATCGTCGAGGTCGTGGGGCCTCCGCCGGCGGCCCGATCGCGCTCTCGCATCAGAACGCGAGCGACTGCGCCGCTCGTCGCACCGCGCTCGCCCGGCCGGCTCGGAGCGCGTCCACCGGCCGCGCGTCGAGGGACTCCTCGTGGGTGAAGAGCCACCGGACGGCCTCGGCATCGTCGTACCCGGCGTCGCCGAGCTGGATCAGGCTCCCCCGGAGCGGCGGCAGCACACGTGTCGCGGCCCCGTCGTCGTCCGTCGTCGTCACGAGGAACGCCGCCGGGACGCCCAGGGCGTCGTTCGAGCCACGGCGAACCGCGACGAGCCGGCGGTCGCGCACGAGGGAGCGCACCTGCCGCTGCTCCACGCCGAGCAGGTCGGCCGCCTCCGGGATCGAGAGCCAGTCTGTGACCAGGGCGTCGAGATCGATGTCCACCCCTCCAGCGTAGAGGCGCCGCACCGTCCGCGGCGCCTCGCGGGAAACACGCTTTCCCGCAGGTACCATCGGCCGCGTGGCGACCACGATCACGGATCCTCTCGTCGGCCGGACGGTCGACGGGCGGTACGAGGTCGTGCGCCGGATCGCCCGAGGCGGCATGGCGACCGTCTATCTCGCGACCGACCGGCGTCTGGACCGGGAGGTGGCGCTGAAGGTCATGCACCCGCACCTCGCGGACGGGACCGACGTCGTCGCCCGCTTCCGCCGTGAGGCCCGCGCGGCCGCCCGGCTCACCCACCCGGGCATCGTCGCCGTGCTCGACCAGGGCACCGAGGGCGACCTCAGCTACCTCACGATGGAGTACGTGCCCGGGCGCAACCTCCGGGCGGAGCTGCACGCCAGGGGCTCGCTGCCGCTCGGGGAGGCGCTCGACGTCGGGGAAGCCGTGCTCGACGCGCTCGCGGCCGCGCACCGCGCCGGCCTGGTGCACCGCGACGTCAAGCCGGAGAACGTGCTCGTGACGCCGGAGGGTCGCGTGAAGGTCGCGGACTTCGGGCTCGCTCGGGCGGTGACGGAGGCGACGGCGGCCAGCACCGGCACGCTGCTGGGCACCGTCGCGTACCTCTCCCCCGAGATCGTCACCTCCGGTGAGGCCGACGCGCGCGCGGACGTGTACGCCGCCGGCATCCTGCTGTACGAGGCGATCACCGGGAGCCAGCCGTTCACGGGGACCTCCCCGATCCAGGTCGCCTACCAGCACGTCCACGAGGACGTCCCGGCGCCGTCGGACCGGGTGCCGTGGCTGCCGATCGAGGTTGACGACCTGCTCGCCGCGCTCACCGCCCGCGACGCCGACGAACGCCCCGTCGACGCCGGCGCCGCCGTGGTCGAGCTCCGCCGGACCCGGGCCGCCATGGACGACCGGGCGCTCGCCCTGCGCGCCGACGTCCCCGGGGCGGGCGAGGAGATCGGCGTCGAGGACGACCCGGACGAGAGCGACGACGCCGTCGACGACGCGTTCGACGGCATCCCGCACTCCCCGACCACCCGGCTCGACGACGGCCCGGGCACGGGCACGATCGCGTTGCCCATCGGTGCCGTGTCCCCGCCCGCCGCGGAGGCTCCGCCGGCGCCGCGACGCCGTCGGTCGCCGCGGCGCCGGATCATCGCGTGGGTGCTCGCGCTGCTGCTGGTGACCGTGGCCGGGGCCGGCGGCTGGTACGTGACGCTCGGGCCGGGCGCGCCGGTCCTCGTCCCGGATCTCGCCGGCGAGGAGGCCGACGACGCCGCCGCCGCCCTGACGGAGCTCGACCTCGAGGTCTCCCGGTCCGAGGAGCACCACGACTCGATCCCGGCCGGCCAGGTGGTGGGGACCGACCCGTCCTCCGGCAGCCGTCTCGCCCGGGGCGCCGCCATCGACCTGGTCGTCTCCCTCGGGATCCGCATGGTCGAGGTCCCGGAGCTCGTGGGCGTCCCCGAGGACGAGGTGCTGGCCGCCCTCGCGTCCGTCGGGCTGACCGCGGCAGAACCCGACCGCGACCACGACCGGAACGTCCCGGAGGGCGCCGTCGTCAGCGCCAACGTCGAGGCGGGCGACTCCGTCCCGCACGACACGGTGGTCGAGCTCACGGTCTCCGAGGGGCCCGAGCCGGTCACCGTGACGGAGCTGCTCGGGGCGCACGTGGACGACGCCGTCGAGGAGCTCACACGGGTGCTCGACATCACCCGCGAGGAGATCACTGTCACCGAGGAGTTCAGCGACGACGTCGCGGCTCAGCACGTGATCTCGCAGAGCGTCGTCGGTCCCTCCGTCCAGGGCACGCCGGTCACGATCGTCGTCTCGAAGGGACCCGAGCTGTTCGAGGTGCCCGACGTCGTCGGCGAACAGTTCGTCGATGCCGAGGCGCTGCTCACCGGCCTGGGGTTCGAGGTGGCCAGGGAGGACGTGTTCGGCGGACTGTTCGGCACGGTGCGGCTGCAGAGCGTCGAGGCCGGGTCGATGCAGCCTCGCGGCACGGTCATCACGCTCACCGTCGTCTAGGGCGCGCCGGTCACCTCGCGCACCGAGGCGTCACTCCTGGTAGGCGTACCGCTCCTCCCGCCAGGCGTCCCCCCGCCGGTGGTACCCGCGTGCCTCCCAGAAGCCACGCTCGGGCTCCGTGAGGTAGGTCCACCCCCGGAGCCACTTCGGACCCTTCCAGCTGTACAGGTGCGGGATCACGAGGCGCAACGGGCCCCCGTGCGCGTCGTCGAGCACCTCGCCGTCGAGGTGGGTCGCCAGCACGGCGCGACCGGACACGAGGTCCTCGAGGGCGACGACGGCGGCGTACCCGAACTCCGCGAAGACGAGCACCTCCGCCACGTCGCTGCGTGGTGGGGCGAGCTCCACCAGGGCGCTCGCGGCGTGCCCCGACCAGGACTGGTCGAGCACGCTCCACCGGCTCGCGCAGTGCAGGTCGGCGACGACCTCCAGCCGAGGCAGGGCGGCGACGTCGTCCCACCCGAGGACGTGCTCGGCACCGCTCGCCGTCGCCCCGCCGACGCGCAGGTCCCATCGCTCGGGGCGGCGTTTCGGCACGGGACCGTAGTGCATGACGGGCAGCGCGCCGACGAGGCGCTGCCCCGGGGGGAGCGACCGGTCTGCCGGCAGCTCGGCCGGGACCTCCGGCGCCGTCACGCGGTGGGACGCTCCCGCAGCATCTCCGCCACGAGGAACGCCATCTCGAGGGACTGCTGGTGGTTGAGGCGCGGATCGACGAGCGTCGTGTACCGCCGGGCGAGCCCGACGTCGTCGATCTCCTCCGCCCCGCCGAGCACCTCCGTCACGTCGTCGCCGGTGAGCTCGACGTGCAGCCCACCCGGCACGGTGCCGGTGGCGGCGTGCACCTCGAAGAAGCCGCGCACCTCGTCGATGACGTCGGTGAACCGTCGGGTCTTGTAGCCGTTCGCCGACGTGATCGTGTTGCCGTGCATCGGGTCGCACACCCACACGACAGGCCGGCCGTCGGCGGCGACCTTCTCGACGACGCCGGGCAGCGCGTCGCGGATCCGGCCAGCACCCATGCGGGTGATGAACGTGAGCCGCCCCGCGACGCCGTCGGGATTGAGCGCGTCCATCAGCGCGAGGGCGTCGTCCCCGGACGTCGTCGGCCCGAGCTTGACGCCGATCGGGTTGTGCACGCGGGAGAAGAAGTCGACGTGCGCCCCGTCCAGCTGGCGGGTGCGCTCGCCGATCCACAGGAAGTGCGCCGAGCAGTCGTAGGGCAGCCCGGTCCGGGAGTCGATGCGGGTGAGCGGGCGCTCGTAGTCGAGCAGCAGACCCTCGTGGCTCGAGAAGAACTCGACGGTGCGGAGCGCGTCGAAGTCGGCTCCCGCGGCGGCCATGAACCTGATCGCCCGGTCGATCTCGGACGCGAGCTCGTCGTACTGCTTGTACGACGGGTTGGTCATGAAGCCGCGGTTCCACTCGTGCACCCGCCGGAGGTCCGCGAACCCGCCCATCGTGAAGGCGCGGATGAGGTTCAGCGTGGCAGCCGACGTGTGGTACGCCTTGAGCAGCCGAGCGGGGTCCGGTGTGCGTGACGCGGCCGTGAACTCGTGCCCGTTGATCGTGTCGCCGCGGTACGCCGGCAGCGTCACGCCGTCACGCGTCTCGGTGCCGGTGCTGCGCGGCTTGGCGTACTGCCCCGCCATCCTGCCCATCTTCACGATCGGCAGGCTCGCGCCGTACGTCAGCACGACGGCCATCTGGAGGATGGTCTTGACCTTGTTCCGGATGTTGTCGGCGGAGCTCTCGGCGAACGTCTCCGCGCAGTCGCCGCCCTGCAGCAGGAACGCCTCGCCGCGCGACGCCGCGGCCAGCTTCTCGCGCAGCGCGTCGGCCTCCCCGGCGAACACGAGCGGGGGCGCCGCCGCCAGCTCGGCGCCGATCGAGGCCAGCACCGCCGCGTCCGGCCACTCGGGCTGTTGCACGGCCGGCAGCCGGCGCCAGGCGTCGAGGCCGGCGAGGACCTGCGGGTCGGCGGGGATCGTCACGACCCCAGGATAGGCACCCGGAGGGACGGCTCCCGCCGCGTCCGTAGCGCGGACTCCGGCGACGACGCCCGCCGGCGCGTCGCGGCCGTCAGTGGGCGCCGGGCGCGGCCGGGACGAGCGGCTGCCCGATGCCCGTCAGGAGACGAGTAAACCAGCCCACTGAGGTGTCGAACGCCTTGCCGCCGCCGATGCGCGCGAACTCGACGGCGCGCAGCTCGTCACCGCGCTCCTCGTCGTGGCCGATGACGCCCGAGGTGCCCTCGAGCGCGCACTCGACGGCGAGGTCGACCATCGAGCCGATGAGCTCGAGGTCCTCCGCGTTCGCGGCCGCCGAGCGGGAGAAGTACCCGCTCTTCTGGACCATCGTCTTCTCGGCCCCGATGAGCTCCGCGAACTGCTTCGCGAACCAGGCGCCAGGGTTGATCGTGTCCAGCTTGACGTGCCCGAACGGGTCGCGCTGGACCTCCTCGCCCCGGGCCTCGAGCTCCGCGACGATCTCCGGCACGCCGGCACCCTCCGACAGGAAGATGTTGACGTTCCCGATCTCGTCCATGACGGTCCGCAGCCGGCGGGCCTCGCCCTCGAGGTCGAGCGCGAGCTCCGGGAGGAACACCGCGTGCACGTCCCAGCGCTCGCGCTGCAGCCCGATGGAAGGCGCCCACTCCTGCTGTGCGACCCACTCGCGATAGCGCCGGGCGGCCGCGGCGGTGAGCCAGCCGCAGTGCCGCCCCATGACCTCGTGCACGATGAGCATCCGCGGGTTCGAGCGGTGCTCGCCGATGATGTTCTGGGCGAACTCGCTGGCCTGCTCGGCGGCCGTGTGCGCACCGAGGCTCTGCCGGATCGGCACGATGTCGTTGTCGATCGTCTTGGGCAGCCCGACGACGGTCAGGCCGTAGTCGTGCTCCTCGAGGTAGTGGGCGAGATCGGCGGCGGTCGTGTTGGTGTCGTCCCCGCCGATCGTGTGGAGCACGTCCACGCCGTCCGTGCGCAGCTGCTCCGCGGCCACGGCCAGCGGGTCCGCACCCTCGGCGACGAGGCCGCGGTCCACGAGGTTCTTCACGTTCGTCAGCTTGACGCGGCTGTTCCCGATCGGGCTGCCGCCGAAGCGGTGCAGGACGTGCGCCTGGGCACGGGCGGCGTCGTCGACGACGACCTTCGTGCCCGTGAGCAGACCGTGGTAGCCGTACTGGTACGCGATGATCTCGACGTCCGGCGCGCGCTGCGTGTACCGCTCGATGAGGCCGCCGACAGCCGACGACAGGCACGGGGCGAAGCCCCCGGCGGTGAGCAGGGCGACACGCTTCACGGACATGGAGACAACCTCTCGGTGGGGACTCGGGCCTCGGCCGGACGCTCGCGCCGTGCCGGTGCCCACCTTAGCCGTGGAGCTCGGCGCCCCCGGTCCGGCGTCCGGTCGCTCAGGCCGACGCCGCGGGCGGGCTCTCCTGCCCGTCCTCGGGCGCCGGCGGCACGGGGACCTCGACCTCCGGGGCGGCGCGTCCGCCGGGTGCGTCGGTCGGCGTCGTGGCCTGCTGGCCGGCGGCCAGCCGCGCCTTCGCCGTCGACGCGTACATGTCCACGTACTCCTGCCCGGACAGGCGCATCAGCTCGTACAGGATCTCGTCGGTGATCGACCGGAGGACGAACCGGTCGTTCTCCATGCCCTTGTAGCGGGAGAAGTCCATCGGCGTCCCGACGACGACGCCGATGCGGCGCAGCCTCGGGATCCGCGTGCCGATGGGCTGGGCCAGGTTCGTCCCGACCATCGCCACCGGGATCACCGGCGCCCCGGACTCGAGGGCGAGCCGGGCGACGCCGGTCTTGCCGCGGTACAGGCGGCCGTCGGGGCTGCGGGTCCCCTCCGGGTAGATGCCGAAGAGCCCACCATCCGCGAGCCGCTTGAGGCCGGTCTGCAACGCCGCCTCGCTGGCCTTGCCGCCGGTGCGGTCGACCGGGATCATCCCCACCCCGCGCATGAACCACGCGACGAGCCGCCCCCGCACGCCGCGCCCCGTCATGTAGTCGGACTTGCCCAGGAAGACCAGGCTGCGCGGCAGCATGAGAGGGAGGAAGAACGAGTCGATGACGGCGAGGTGGTTGCTCGCCATGATCGCCGGCCCCTCCTTGGGCACGTTCTCGACGCCACGGATCCACGGTTGGTAGAAGACGCGCAGGAGCGTCCCCAGCGTCGCCTTCATGAACCGGTAGAACAAGCGGGTGACCTCCGTGAGCCGGGCATGGCGCGGCCGCGGGCGACCTGCGCACCAGAGCACTCTAGAGTGCTGGTCATGGGAGCTCCTACCGGCCGCGACGACGGCGCCGGCGCACCGGAGCCGTCCCAGGGTGACGAACCCGACTGGGACGCGCGGTGGCGTGAGCTGACGGAGTCGCTCGGGGATCTCGAGCCCGCCGAGGCGCCGACCGCGGAGCCCGACGAGCCGGAGGTGGCGGCGTCGGCGAGCGAGAGGTCGCTCGTCGCGGGCGAACCGTCGGACCGCGCCGATCTGGGCGGACCGCGCGACTACAGCCCGGCGGAGGAGGACGACTCCTTCGACCCGGGCGACCCGGGTCCGGTCGCCGGCGATCCGGTGACGACGGCCGGCTGGTGCGCGCTCGCCGGTGGCCCGTTCGCGCTCGTCCTCGTGCTCGTGTTCTGGCGGAACGCTCCCGGCGCGGTGGTCGGTGCGTGCATCGCCGCGTTCCTCGCCGGCGCCGTGGTCCTGCTGTGGCGGATGCCGGCGCGGCGCTCCGACTCCGACGACGACGGCGCGGTGGTCTGACCGCGCACGCCGGCGGGTGCTATCCGCGGGCCAGGTCTGCGACGCCGACCACGCCGGCGTCGTTGCCCAGCCGTGCGGTGACGATGACGGGCTCCGGCCGGAAGCCACGGGCGAACAGCTGCTCGGTGAACGCCCGGCGGGCGGGCGCGAGCAGCAGGTCCCCGGCGTCCGCCACGCCGCCCCCCACGACCACGACCTCCGGGTCGAGCAGAGCCGCCAGGTCCGCGATCCCCGTGCCGAGCGCCGCCCCCAGGTCCTCGAGGAGCTCGAGCGCCAGCGGGTCCCCGGCGCGTGCGGCCTCGGTGACGTGCGGGCCGGTGACGTCCTCGGGATCGCCGCCCGCGAGGCGGAGCAGCGCGTCGGCCCGCTCCGGCGTCGTCACGAGAGCGGCCTTCGTGTCGCGCACGAGCGCGCGTCCCGACGCGTATTGCTCCCAGCATCCGGCGTGCCCGCAGCCGCACAGCTGACCGTCGGGCACGAGCTGCATGTGCCCCACCTCGCCGGCGGCGCCGAACGCACCGCGCAGGAGCGAGCCGCCCGTGACGATCGCCCCGCCCAGACCGGTCCCTACCGTCAGCAGCACCATGTGCTCGGCATCGCGGCCGGCGCCGAACCGGAACTCGGCCCACCCCGCGGCGTTGGCGTCGTTCTCGACGACGATCGGCAGGTCGATGTGTGTGGCGAGCGAGTCGCGCAGCGCGTGGTCCCGCCACGCGATGTTGGGCGCGAACCGGACGCGGGAACGCTCGGCGTCGACGAACCCGGCGGCGGCGACCCCGACTGCCCCGACCTCGTGCTCCGCGCGCAGCTCCTGGACCGCGTCGACGACCGCGCGCTCGATCTCGGCCGGGTCGTCGGAGCTCGTCCCGTGGCGGACGAGGCGGAGGACGTTCCCGTCGGGGTCCACGACCCCGGCCGCGATCTTCGTCCCGCCGATGTCCACCCCGATGGCGTGCATGCTGCTCCTTCGTCCGACCCGCAGGGGACCATCCGTGGCGTGATCCCGCCCGACCGTACCGGTCCGCACAGGTACGATGACGCCAGCAACCCTTGCTGCCGAAGGAGACAGTATGGACTCGTCCGCCTCCCCCCTCGCCGTCGAGATCGACCCCCGGACGAGCATCAGCGACCTCCTCGTCGAGCACGCCCGTGCGACGCCGTCGCGCGTGCTGCTCGAGCAGCAGGTCGACGGGCAGTGGCGCCCGTACACGGCCGCCGAGGTCGAGGCGCTGGTCGTCGGCGTCGCCAAGGGCCTGGTCGCGCACGGCATCCGCCCCGGCGAGCGCGTGGCGATCATGTCCCGGACCCGGTTCGAGTGGACGATCCTCGACTTCGCCATCTGGCACGCCGGCGCCGTCCCCGTCCCGGTGTACGAGACGTCGTCCGTGGCACAGACGGCGTGGATCCTGTCCGACTCCGGCGCGGTGGCGGTCATCGTCGAGTCGAGCGCCCACGGTCAGGTCGTGGCCGAGGCGCAGGCTGAGGCACCGGACGTCCGTACCGTGTGGACGATCGACGACGGCGCGCTGGAGGACCTGACCCGCGACGGTGCCGACGTCGACGACGCCGAGATCGCCGCCCGCCACGACGCCGTCGGCATGGAGGACCTCGCGACCATCATCTACACGTCGGGGACCACCGGTCGCCCGCGCGGCGCCGAGCTGACGCACGGCAACTTCGTGGCGCTGACCAAGAACGCCATCGCCGTCATCCCCGACGTGTTCGCGGCGCCGGGGGCACGGACGCTGCTGTTCATGCCGCTCGCGCACGTCTTCGCGCGCTTCGTCGAGGTCCTGGTCGTCGCGGCCGGCGTCCCGCTGGGGCACACGCCGGACACGACGACGCTCGTCGCGGACCTCGGCACGTTCCGGCCGACGTTCATCCTCTCGGTCCCCCGGGTGTTCGAGAAGGTCTACAACTCCGCCGAGGCGAAGGCGGCAGCCGGCGGCAAGGAGAAGATCTTCGCCTGGGCGGCGCGCACCGCGATCGCGTACTCCCGGTCGCTCGACACGGGCGGGCCGTCCTACGGGCTGCGGCTGAAGCACCGGATCGCCCACAAGCTCGTGCTGCACAAGCTGCAGGACGCCATGGGCGGCAAGCTCGAGCACGCCGTCTCGGGCGGCGGTCCCCTCGGTGAGCGCCTCGGGCACTTCTTCCGCGGCATCGGTCTCGTCGTCCTCGAGGGCTACGGCCTGACGGAGACGACGGCGCCGCTCAACGTCAACCGTCCGGAGCGCGTGAAGATCGGCACGGTCGGTCCGCCGCTGCCGGGCATCGGGATCCGGATCGCTCCGGACGGCGAGATCCTCGCCCAGGGCATCGCCGTCTTCCGCGGGTACCACGACAACGACGCCGCCACCGCCGAGGCGATGAAGGACGGCTGGTTCCACACGGGCGACATCGGCGAGCTCGACAGTGACGGCTACCTGAGGATCACCGGGCGCAAGAAGGAGATCATCGTGACGGCGGGCGGCAAGAACGTCGCGCCCGCTCCGCTCGAGGACGCGATCCGCGCCCATCCGCTCGTCAGCCAGTGCCTCGTGGTCGGCGACGGCCGGCCGTTCGTCGCGGCGCTCATCACGCTCGACCCCGAGATGCTGCCGACCTGGCTGTCCTCCCGCGGCAAGCCCGAGCTGACCGTCGCTCAGGCACGGACGGACGAGGACGTGCTGGCCGCGATCGACGAGGCGGTCAACCGGGCGAACACCCACGTCTCGCGCGCGGAGTCCATCCGCAAGGTGGTGGTGCTCGAGGACGACTTCACGATCGCCAACGACTACCTGACCCCGTCGCTGAAGGTGAAGCGCTCCGCCGTCGTCCGCGACCGCGCCGCGGTCATCGACGAGCTGTATGCCGCGGCGGCGACCGAACGGGACCGCCGGCCCGCCTGACGTCCCGGCCGATGTCGGCGGGGGCACCTACCGTGCGGACGTGCCCTCCGCCACCTCGCCCGCCGCACCAGGACGCGGCCTCGCCGTCCAGCACGCGCTGGACGAGCTCGGCACGCCGCTGGCCGAGGTGGCGTTCGTCGTCGTCGACCTCGAGACGACCGGTGGGTCGCCGAACGCCGACGCCATCACCGAGATCGGCGCGGTGCGCGTCCGCGGCGGCGTCGTCGAGGGCGAGCTGGGCACGCTGGTCGACCCCGGCCGGTCCATCCCGCCCACGATCACCGTCCTGACGGGCATCACCAACGCGATGGTCATCGGGGCGCCGCCCATCGAGGAGGTCCTCCCCTCGTTCCTCGAGTTCGCGCACGGTGCGGTGCTCGTCGCGCACAACGCGCGCTTCGACACTGGCTTCCTCCGGGTGGCGGCCGAACGCATGGGCCTGACCTGGCCGAAGCCGCTCGTCGTCGACACGGTGCAGCTCGCGCGGCGCGTCGTCAGCCGCGACGAGGCCCCGAACCACCGGCTGGGCAGCCTCGCCCGCCTGTTCCACGCGAGCGTGACTCCGGACCACCGTGCCCTGACCGACGCGCGCGCCACCGTGGACGTCCTGCACGGCCTGCTCGCCCGGATGGCGCCGCTGGGGGTCACCCACCTGGAGGACCTGCGCACGGCGGGTGATTCCGTCCCGCCGGAGCGCCGGCGGAAGGTGACCCTCGCCGACGGCCTGCCGGCGGCGCCCGGCGTCTACCAGTTCCTCGGCCCACAGGGTCGGGTGCTGTACGTCGGCACGGCCACGAACCTGCGCACCCGCGTCCGCAGCTACTTCACGGCGTCCGAGAAGCGCGCACGGATCGGCGAGATGCTGCGCATCGCGGAGCGCGTGCACCCGATCGTGTGCGCCACCCCGCTCGAGGCGGCGGTGCGCGAGCTGCGCCTCATCGCCGAGCACTCCCCGCCGTACAACCGGCGGTCCCGGGCCCCGGAGCGGGAACCCTGGATCCGTCTCACCGACGAGGCGTACCCGCGGCTGTCCGTGGTGCGCGAGGTCCCCCGGTCGCACGCCGGCGCCGCGATCGGCCCGTTCCGCACCCGCCGCCTCGCGCAGCTCGCGCTCGAGGCCCTGCACGGTGCGTTCCCCCTCCGGCAGTGCTCCCCGCGGCTGCCCCGCGTGCCCCGGGCCGACGCGAGCCCGTGCGTCCTGGCGGAGCTCGGCCGGTGCGGTGCGCCGTGCGTCGGGAGGATCGACGAGCCGGGCTACGACACCGTCGTCGCCGACGTGCGCGCCGTGCTTGCCGGTGACGTCGAACCGGTCGTGGCCACCGTGCGGTCCCGGATCGCCGCACTGGCCGGCTCCGAGCGCTACGAGGACGCCGCGCGGGAGCGCGACCGCCTCACGGCCCTGCTGCGGGGGTCCGCCCGCGCCGCCCGGCTCGGCGGGCTCGCGGACGCCAGCCACGTGCTCGCCGCGCGGCGGACGGACGACGGCGGCTGGGAGCTCGTGTGCGCCAGGTACGGGCGTCTCGCTGGCGTGTGCGTGGTGCCGCGGGGCGCTGACGTGATGGGCGCGATCGACGCCGTCCGGGCGACGGCCGAGCACGTGCCCGCACCCGAGCGCTGGTGCGGCGCGGCGAGCGCGGAGGAGACGGAGCTGGTCCTCACGTGGCTGGAGCGTCCCGGCGTGCGGCTGGTCGAGCTCGCAGGTGCCGGCTGGTCGGCGCCGGTGCGCGGTGCGGCGCGGGTGCTCGCCGACCTGCCGGGCGCCGTCGCCGACGGCGATCGCGACGCCGGGAGCGAGGACGTCGCCGTCGCGTGATCAGGCCGAGGTGACGCTCCCGAGGACCCGGTCGACGTACCGGTTCGCGAACGTCCCGGCAGGATCGACCTCGCGACGCACCCGTCGCGCGTCGTCGAGCCTCGGGTACCGGGCGGACAGCTCGCCGACCGACTGGGTGTGCAGCTTGCCCCAGTGCGGCCGGCCCCCGAACGCGAGGAGGACCTCCTCGACCTCCCGGAAGTACGCCACGAACGGGTCCCGGACGTACCGGTGCACGGCCACGTACGCACTGTCGCGTTCGTAGGCGGTGGAGAGCCACACGTCGTCGGCGGCAGCGGTCCGGATCTCGAGAGGCCACGAGATGCGCCATCCGCGAGCGTCGATGGTGCGTCTGATCTCGCGCACCGCGTCCGGAAGCGCGGCCAGCGGGATCGCGTACTCCATCTCGCGGAAGCGCACGCGCCGCGGTGCCGTGAAGACGGCGTGGGAGTCGCCCGTGTACCGACGTTCCGCGACCGTGGCTGCGGCGATCCGGTTGAGCACCGGAACCGCGGACGGGGCTGCGGCGCCGATCTCGGAGACCAGCGCGAGCAGCCCGTTCGACACGAACTCGTCCTCCCACCAGGCGCGCCACGCACCGAGCGGCTGCGCCGCGCCCGGAGAGGCCTCGCGACGGTTCGCCTTCACGAGCGCCGTGCGCGTGTGCGGGAACCAGTACAGGTCGAGGTGGTCCTCGGAACGCACCAGCTCCGCGTACCCCTCGAGGACCCCGTCCAGCGGCACCGCATGCTCGTGGGCGGCGAGCTGGAACGCCGGCACGCACTGCAGCGTCACAGACACGAGCACACCGAACGCCCCCAGGCCGAGCCGGGCAGCCTCGAACAGGTCGCGCCGCAGCTGCGGCGAGCAGTCGACGAGGGTGCCGTCGGCGAGGGCGATCCGCAGCCCGCGCACCTGGCCGGCGATCCCGGTGAACGCCGAGCCCGTGCCGTGCGTGCCGGTCGAGATCGCCCCGGCGATCGTCTGGACGTCGATGTCGCCGAGATTCTCCATCGCGAGGCCGTACGGCCGCAGGAGGCCCGGCAGGTCGCGCAGCCGCGTGCCGGCGCCCACGGTGACGAGCCCGGCGTCCTCGTCCACGGCCCACAGTCCGGTGACGTGGTCCAGACGCACGCTGACGCCGTCCGTCACCGCGGCCGGGGTGAAGGAGTGCCCAGCACCGAGCGCCCGGACCCGCTGCCCGGCGCGGGCGGCCGACCTGATCGTCGCCGCCAGCGCGTCCTCGTCGCGTGGGCGGGCGACGGCGGCGAACTCCGCCTGCGCGGAGCGGCCCCAGTTGCTCCAGCGTCGTCTCACAGGAACGCCTGCCCCTCACCGCGGTAGGTGGCCAGCTCGCCGACGACGGCCGCCGCGCCGTCGGCGGTCCGCGAGGCGGAGTCCACCGCCACCACCGCGCCGAGGTGCTCAGCTCCCTCGCCGGCCTTCGCGTGCCGGAACCAGACGTGGTCGCCGACGGCGAGGCGCCGCGCCGCACGGCCGCGCAGCGGGGTCTGGACCTCGCCCGCCGCCTCGCGGGCCACGTACGCGAGGCCGGGCGGGTGCGCGACCGAGGGGAGGCGGTCGTGACCCGGCGGCCCGGACGCGACCCACCCGCCGCCGAGCACGGTGACCACGCCGCGGGTCGGGCGACGCACCACCGGCAGTACGAACCAGGAGGCGGGCCGCGGACGGAACGCGCGGTACGTGTCGAACAGGCCGGACCCGAGCAGCCCGGATCCCGCGGTGACCTCCGTGACCGCGGCCTCGGACGTCGTCGTCTCGAGCGAGCCGGTGCCGCCGCCGTTCACGAACTCGAGGTCGGCCACCCTGCGCACCGCCGCGACGACCGCCGCGCGCCGCTCGGCGAGCTCGGCCGCCGAGGCACGCTGCATCGCCCGCACGGCGATCGCCCGAGGCCCGCGCCCGGCGTCGCCGACCCCGGCGATCTGCCCCTCGTACGCCATCAGCCCGACGAGCGCGAAGCCGGGGCGCGCCACGACGGCGCGCGCCAGCCGGACCGCCGCGTCCGGCGTGCCCACGGGCGACCTCCAGGCGCCGAACCGCACCGCTCCCCCGGCGGTCCGGAACGCCGCGTCGAGCTCGAGGCAGATGCGGATCTCCGGCCGCCGGCCGGGCGGCGTCACGGCGTCGACGAGGTCGAGCTGGGCGACGTCGTCGACCATGAGCGTGACGCTCCGGGCGGCGCGCTCGTCGGCGGCGAGCGCACCGAGCGCCGCGCGATGTGCCGTGGGATACCCGACGACGACGTCGTCGAACCCCTGCTCGACGAGCCACAGGGCCTCCGGGAGCGTGTACGCGAGCACGCCGGCGAAGCCGGGCCGTTCGAGCGTCGCGGCGAGCAGCTCCCGGATCCGCACGGACTTCGTCGCGACGCGAATCGGGACGCCGCGCGCCCGGCGGACGAGGTCGCCGGCGTTGGCGCGGAACGCGCCGAGGTCGACGACGCCGAACGGGGGGTCCAGGTGCGCGACGGCGGCTCGGACCTCCCGGGGCACGCCGGCATCGCGGCGGCTCATCGCCGGACCCCGCGGGCGTGGCGCGCGAGGTCGGCGGCGAACGAGGCGAGCACCCCGCGCGCCGCCGCCGCGTCGCCGTCGACGAGGAACGAGATCGTGAGTCCGTCGAGCAGGGCGACCACCCGGCGCGCGAGCACGTCCACCGGCTCGGTCCACTCGAGGCGACGCACGCGCCCGAGCTCGAGCAGCACCTCCGCCACTGCCGTCGGGTAGCGCTCGTACCGCGCCCGGACGCCGGGGGCGAGTGTGGCGTCGCGCAGCCCGACGGCGGTGATCTCGTAGATGACGCGTTGGGTCTCCGGCTCCGCCTCGACCAGCTCCCAGTACGCGAGGAGAGCGGCGTGCACAGCGTCCACGCGCGTTCCCCGGCGCCGGACGGCGGAGGACGCCGCGGACACCTCGCGGGGCAGCACGTCGGCCACCACCTCGGCGAGCATCTCGTCCCGGCTGGCGAAGCAGTAGTGGAACAGGCCCTGCGGCATCCCCGCCTCCGCACAGACGGCGCGCGTCGTCGTGCCCGCGACGCCGTCCCGACGGAGCACCCGCCACGCCGCGTCGAGCAGCAGGGTGCGTCGCTCGGCGACGGCGAGACGAGCCATCCCGACACTCTGAGGCCAGGGAGTGCCGGCAGTCAAGAGAGACTTGGTCACGCGACCAAGTCGACTGACCGACCCCCTTGACGTCCCCCGAGGCGGCGACGGATAGTCGGACCCACCCGACCCCCGAGGAGCGCGATGCCGGCGAGCACGGACCGGACGGACCTCGTCCTCCCGCACACCCTCACGGGCGCGCGGCTGCGCGCGCTCGCCGGGGGGATCGCCGCCACCGGACCCGCCGCGGACGTCGAGGCGCCGTTCACCGGCGCGCTGCTGACCCGGCACGCCTCGTCCACCACGGCGGACGTCGACGCCGCGGCCGACCGAGCGCGATCAGCCGCCGGACGCTGGGCAGCCACCCCGGTCCGGGAGCGCGCCCGCGTGCTGCTGCGCCTCCACGACCTCCTGCTGGACGAGATCGACCCCCTGCTCGACCTGGTCCAGGCGGTCACCGGCAAGGCCCGCGGGCACGCGCTCGAGGAGCTGCTCGACGTGGTGAACGTGTGCCGCTACTACGCGCGCACCGGGCCGCGGACCCTCGCTCCGCACCGCCGCGCCGGTGCGATCCCCGTGCTCACCCGGACCACGGAGCTGCGCCACCCGGTCGGGCTGGTGGGCCTCGTCACTCCGTGGAACTACCCGCTCGCGCTCGGCGTCTCCGACGCGCTGCCGGCGCTCCTCGCCGGGAACGCCGTGCTGCACAAGCCGGACACCCGCACCGCGCTCGTCACGCTCGCCGGCCGGGAGCTCGCCGTCGCCGCCGGGCTGGACCCCGACCTCTGGCAGGTGGTGGTCGGCGACGGCGCGGTGGTCGGGAACCGCGTCACCGACCTCGTGGACCACATCTCGTTCACGGGTTCCACGCCCACCGGGCGGGTGGTCGCGGCGCGGGCGGCCTCACGACTCATCGGGGCCACGCTGGAGCTCGGCGGGAAGAACCCCATGATCGTGGCGCCCGACGCCGACCTCGCGGCCGCCGTCGCCGGCGCCGTCCGCGGCAGCTTCTCCTCGAGCGGGCAGCTCTGCATGTCCATCGAGCGCATCTACGTGCACCGCTCGATCGCCGAGACCTTCACCCGCGAGCTCGCCGCGGCCACGCGCGACCTCCGGGTCGGCGCCGACTACTCGTACGCGTACCAGATGGGCTCGCTCGTCTCCGCCGACCAGCTCGAGCGGGTCTCCGCGCACGTCGACGACGCCGTCGCGGCCGGTGCGCGGGTGCTCGCAGGCGGGCGTCCGCTCCCGGAGCTCGGACCGTACTTCTACGCGCCGACGGTGCTCGCGGACGTGCCGCCCACCGCTCGCGCCTACCGGTCCGAGACGTTCGGCCCGGTGGTCTCCGTGTACCCGGTGGACTCCCTCGACGACGCCGTGCGCGCCGCCAACGACTCGGAGCTCGGCCTCAACGCGTCGGTGTGGTCGCGCGACACACGGCGGGCGCGCGCCCTCGCCGCACGGCTGCGCGCGGGTTCGGTCAACGTCAACGAGGCGTACACGGCGGCGTGGGGCTCCATGGACGCGCCGAGCGGCGGATGGGGTGACTCGGGCCTCGGGCGCCGGCACGGGACGGCCGGTCTCCACGAGGTCACCTGGGCCCAGACCGTCGCGCACCAGCGCGTGTGGCCGATCGGCGAGCACGGCCCGCTCACCGGGCGCCGCTACCAGGGCGTGATGACGACGGCGCTGCGTGCGCTGCGCGTCGTCGGCCGGCGGTGAGCGGACCGGCGGCACTGCCTACAGTGGGCACATGATCACCGCCATCGCGCTCATCGACGCCGACGTCGCCCGCATCCCGGAGGTCGCGCAGGAGGTGGCCGACCTGCCCGGCGTCAGCGAGGTCTACTCGGTGACCGGCGACATCGACCTCATCGCCGTCGTGCGGGTGCGCCGCCACGAGGACCTCGCCGACGTCGTCGCGGACCGGATCGGCAAGGTCGACGGCGTCCTCGGCACGCAGACCTACATCGCGTTCCAGGCATACTCGCGGCACGACTTGGAGCAGGCGTTCGCGATCGGTCTCGACGACTGACCGGACCGGCACCGGCGCGCCCGAGGGGCGGCTAGCCGCTCGCGGCGACCCACGCGTCGAGGACCCGGGAGGCGGCGGCGTCGTCGATCGCCCGCTCCGCGATCGCGACCCCCTGCGCCATCCGGTCGACGAACGGGCCGGCGCCCACCAGACCCCCGTCCGCGACGATCGCCGAGGCGGCGCCGAGCAGCACCGCGTCGCGGACCGGTCCACGCTCCCCGGCGAGGACGGCACGCACGACGCCGGCGTTGTGCGCGGCGTCCCCGCCCCGCAGGTCGTCGAGCGTCGCGGGCGACATGCCGAACGCGGCCCGCGCGTCCACGACGTGCTCCACGACGTCGCCGCCGGTGACCTCCCAGACCCGTACCGGCGCCGTCGTGGCCCACTCGTCCAGCCCGTCCTCGCTGCGCGCGACGACGGCGTCGGTCCCGCGCCGGGCGAGGACCCCGGCGATCAGCGGCGCCATCCGCAGGTCCGCGACGCCGATCGACCCCGCCGCCGGGCGCGCCGGGTTCGTCAAGGGGCCGAGCACGTTGAACGACGTCGGGATGCCGAGGTCGCGACGGACAGGCCCGGCGTGCCGGAACGAGGGGTGGAACACCTGGGCGAAGCAGAACGTGATCCCGACCCGCTCGGCGTTCGCGGCGACGTCCTCCGGCGACAGGTCGAGCCGGACCCCGAGCGCCTCGAGCACGTCGGCGGCCCCGCTCGCCGAGGTCGCCGCACGGTTCCCGTGCTTGACGACCCGCAGCCCGGACCCGGCGGCCACCAGCGCCGCCATCGTCGAGAGGTTCACCGACTTGTGCCCGTCGCCACCCGTGCCGACGATGTCGACGCACCGGCCGGGCACGGAGATCGGTACCGCGGCCTCCAGCATCGCGTCGGCGAGGCCGGACAGCTCCTCGACCGTCTCCCCCTTGCTGCGGAGCGCGACGAGGAACGCGGCGAGCACCGCCGGCGGCGTCTCGCCGGCCATCACGTGCGCCATCGCCCACGCGGTGTCCGTGCTGGTCAGGTCGTGCCGGGCGACGAGCCGGCCGAGCAGGCCGGGCCAGGTGCGCTCGGCGACCTGCTCGCCGGTCACGGCGTCGACCGCTCGCCCGCCCGGAGCAGCGCGGCCACGGCCTCGGCGACCTCGACGGGGCGCAGCGGGTGGGACACGACGCCGTCGGCCTCCGACCACGCCGCGAGCCACGCGTCCTGCGGGCGCGCCGTGAGCACGAGCACGGGCGGGCAGTCGTAGATCTCGTTCTTGAGCTGCCGGCTGATCCCCATGCCGCCGACCTTCGCCGCCTCGCCGTCGAGCACGAGCAGGTCGAAGCGCTGCGCCGCCGCGTACGCCAGCGTCGCCTCCGCGGTCGCGGACTCGGTCCACGCGATGCGCGCGGTGTCCACCGACGCCCGGCGTCCGACGGCGAGCCGCACCGCGTCCCGCGTGGCGCGGTCGTCGCTGTAGAGGAGGACCTGGGCCGGCTCCTCGAGGGTGCTGGCGACCTCCGGGGCGGAGCCGGTGGGCTGGGCGTGCTCGAGGGTCATCGACGTCCTCCGTGACTCTGCTGCGACGTGCGCGACGCCGTCGGGACACCGCGCGCAGGCTCCCCGTGATGCTAGTCGTTCGGACGCGGCGCACGAGCCTTTCACGACAGCACGTCGACGTCCGTCAGAACCCGCGCGGGCGCCGTCGGGACATCCGCGCGAACGCCGTGAGTTTTGCCCATCCTGCCGCGCTTTCGTGTGCGTCCTGGGGCGAGTCGATGGTGGGTACGGCCATAATGAGAGCGTGTCGTCCGCAGCCGTCGCCCCGAGCGCACACCTGAACATCACCCGCCCGAACATGACGTCGGTGGGCACCATCGTGTGGCTGTCCAGCGAGCTCATGTTCTTCGCCGGGCTCTTCGCCATCTACTTCACCCACCGCGCCGTCGCGGGACCGGAGGCCTGGGCGGAGGGCAGCGGCCTGCTCAACCTCCCGTTCTCGATCGGGAACACCACGATCCTGGTGCTCTCGTCGGTGACGTGCCAGGCCGGCGTGTTCGCCGCCGAGCGCTTCCAGGCGCGCCGCACGGGGTCGCTGCTCGACGTGCGCAAGTGGGGCATGGTCGAGTGGTTCACCCTCACGTACGTGATGGGTGCGATCTTCGTCGCCGGCCAGGTCACGGAGTACGCGGAGCTCGTCGAGCACGGCCTGACGATCTCGTCCACGGCCTACGGCACCGTGTTCTACCTCGCCACCGGCTTCCACGGCCTCCACGTGCTCGGCGGCCTCATCGCGTTCCTGTTCGTGCTGGGCCGCGCGTTCACCGCGCACCGCTTCGGCCACCACGAGGCCACGAGCTCGATCGTCGTGTCCTACTACTGGCACTTCGTCGACGTCGTCTGGATCGCCCTGTTCTTCGTCATCTACATCCTCCGTTGACCACCGAACCGAAACGAGGACACGCAACCGTGAAGGCCCTCGCCACCGCCAGACGTCACCGGCTCGCGCCGGTGATCCTCATGGTCCTGGCACTCCTCGCGATCGGCGGCGTCTACACCGCCCTCGCGCCGACACCCGCGACGGCGGACACGGCCAGCCCTGCCGACGTCGAGGAGGGTGGGCGCCTGTTCGCAGCGAACTGCGCGTCGTGCCACGGTCCGAACGCGGAGGGCACGGCCGCCGCGCCGTCGCTCGTCGGGGTCGGTGCCGCGTCGGTGCACTTCCAGGTCAGCACGGGCCGCATGCCGATGGCGGCGAACGCCCCGCAGGCCGAGGCGAAGCCCCCGCAGTTCGACGAGGAGCAGACCCTGCAGCTCGCGGCGTGGGTCGCGACGCTCGGCCCGGGCCCGTCCATCCCGAGCGCCGAGCAGGTCGACCCGGAGCTCGGCGACCCGGCGAACGGCATGCTCGTCTTCCGCACCAACTGCGCGATGTGCCACAACGCCGTCGGTGCCGGCGGAGCGCTGTCCGAGGGGAAGTTCGCGCCGTCGCTGTTCGGCAGCACGCCGACCCAGATCTACGAGGCCATGCTCACGGGACCGCAGTCGATGCCCGTGTTCAACGACGCCAACATCCCCACCGAGGCCAAGCGTGACGTCATCGCGTTCCTCATGGCGCAGCGCGAGGTGTCACCCGGGGGGATGACCCTCGGCGGGCTCGGTCCGGTGTCCGAGGGACTCTGGGCGTGGGTGATCGGCATGGGCGCGCTCATCGGGTGCGCCGTCTGGATCGGAGCGAAGTCGTCGTGAGCATCGAGCAGCGCCCCGAGCAGCACGCCGAGGTCAGCGACGCGCTCGGCTCCCCGCACGACGTCGAGACGTCCGAGCGGTTCGCCAACCCCGGGCTCCCGCCGCACCGCCACCGCCTCGCGGACACCGACCCCAAGGCGGCGAAGCGCGCGGAGCGTCAGGTCGTCGTCCTCTTCACGATCTCGATCCTCGCCGCCATCGGCGGCGTCGTCGGCTACTTCGCCTTCCCGACGGGCGAGACGTTGATGTCCGTCCGGCTCTCGACGCTCTCCCTCGGCCTCGGCCTGGGCATCGGGATGCTCGGGATCGGCCTCGCGGCCGTGCACTGGGCCAAGACCCTCATGTCCGACGTCGAGCTCAGCGAGGAACGGCACGCCCAGGAGAGCGACCGGGCGACCCGTCAGGACGCGCTCGACGTCATCGAGGCGGGCGTCGCGGACTCCGGCCTCCGCCGGCGCAGCATGCTCAAGGGCGCCGTCGTCTCCGCGCTCGCGCTCGCTCCTCTGCCGTTCCTGGTGCCGCTCATCGGCAACCTGGGCGGCGACTGGAACGTCAACGCGATGCGGCACACGGTGTGGCGCGAGGGCCGCCGTCTGGCCCGCGATCCCGACGGCGCCCCCATCCGCGCGGCGGACGTCACCATCGGGTCGGTGTTCCACGTCATCCCCGAGGGCCTGGCCGACGAGGAGCACTACCTCGAGGAGAAGGCGAAGGCTGTCGTCCTCCTCGTGCGCCTCGACCCCACGGAGCTCATCGAGCCCGAGGACCGGCGCGACTGGTCCTACGACGGCATCGTCGCGTACTCGAAGATCTGCACGCACGTCGGCTGCCCCGTGGCCCTGTACGAGCAGCAGACGCACCACCTGCTCTGCCCGTGCCACCAGTCGACGTTCGACGTCGCAGACCAGTGCCGGGTCGTCTTCGGCCCGGCGAAGCGGGCGCTGCCCCAGCTGCCCATCACCGTCGACGACGAGGGGTACCTCGTCGCACGGAGCGACTTCACAGAGCCGGTCGGGCCCAGCACCTGGGAACGTGAGCGCCCGACCCGAGAGGAGACGTCGTGAGCACCACCCTCACGCCCCCGAGCCGGGCCGCGGAAGCCGCGGCGGGAACTGCCGACTTCCTCGACACCCGCATCGGTGCGGCGAAGCTCGTCAAGGAGTTCGCCCGCAAGATCTTCCCCGACCACTGGTCGTTCCTGCTCGGCGAGATCGCGCTGTGGAGCTTCGTCGTCCTCCTGCTCTCCGGGACGTTCATCGCGTTCTTCTTCGTCCCCAGCATGAACGAGATCCACTACCCCGACGACGCCCTCCCGGTCACGATGCGAGGCGTCGAGATGTCCGAGGCGTTCGCCTCGACGCTGCGCCTGTCGTTCGAGGTGCGCGGCGGTCTGCTCATGCGGCAGATCCACCACTGGGCCGCGCTCGTCTTCATGGCCGCGATCGTCACGCACATGATGCGGAACTTCTTCACCGGTGCGTTCCGCAAGCCCCGTGAGCTGAACTGGGTCGTCGGCTTCACGCTCCTCATCCTCGGGCTCCTGGCCGGGTTCACCGGGTACTCGCTCCCCGACGACGTGCTCTCGGGCAACGGCCTGCGCATCACCGACGGCGTCGTGAAGTCGATCCCGATCGTCGGCAGCTACCTCTCGTTCATGATCTTCGGCGGCGAGTTCCCGGGGACGGAGATCATCCCGCGCCTCTTCGTGCTGCACATCCTCTTCGTGCCGGCACTGATCCTGGCGCTGGTGGCCCTCCACCTCATCCTCGTCGTCGTGCACAAGCACACGCAGTACCCGGGCGCCGGTCGGTCGAACCGCAACGTCGTCGGGTACCCGCTCTTCCCCGTCTACATGGCGAAGGCCGGCGGCTTCTTCTTCATCGTCTTCGGCGTCCTGGCGCTCATGGGCGGTCTCCTGTCGATCAACAACGTCTGGAACTACGGGCCGTACGATCCGTCGCCGGTCTCCGCCGGCGCGCAACCCGACTGGTACATGCTGTTCCTCGAGGGATCGCTCCGGCTCATGCCGGGCCAACCGGAGTTCGTGATCCTCGGCTACACGATCTCGCTCAACGTGCTCATCCCGGCGATCGTCGTCCCGGGCATCCTCTTCACAGCGCTCGCGATCTGGCCGTTCCTCGAGGCACGCGCCACCGGAGACAAGCGCGAGCACCACGTGCTCGACCGGCCGCGCAACGTCCCGGTGCGGACGGCGTCGGGAGTCGCGATCCTCACCGCGTTCTTCGTGCTCATCCTGGCGGGGTCGAACGACCTCATCGCGACCCACTTCCACCTGTCGATCAACGCGATCACCTGGGCGTTCCGCGTGCTCGTCTTCGTGCTCCCGGTCCTGGCGTTCATGATCACGAAGCGCATCTGCCTCGCGCTGCAGCGGCGGGACCGTGAGCTCGTGCTCCACGGCCACGAGACCGGCCGTGTGGTGCGGTTCGCGTCCGGCGAGTACATCGAGGTCCACGCGCCGCTGAACGAGCAGGAGCGGTGGGTGCTCGTCGCGCACGAGCCCAGCCGGCCGATCGAGATCGCCCCGGCGGAGGACGCGCGCGGAGTGGCCCGGCCCGGCTACAAGCAGGACCAACGTCGCCAGCGCCTGTCGAACTTCTTCTACGCCGACCGCGTCGAGCCCGTCACACCCGTCGAGCTGGCGGCTGCCGCCTCGCACGGCGAGCACGACGAGCTCCCCGCCGCGCCCGATCGCGTGGCGGTCGGCGCGGGTGCCGATGCGGGCACGGGAAGCCACGTCCAGCGCGTGGTCGCCCCCGACGAGGACGAGCGGAAGAACTGACCTCGGGCGTAGGTTGGAACGAGTGTGACGCCGCCCGTGGCGGCGTTCGCTTGCGGTAACCACCGACGGGCCGCGGGACGTGCCTCCGGGCGTGCCGCGCGGTCCCCGATCTCAAGGAGGACCGTCCTTCATGGCGGAGTACAGCCTGCCCGAGCTCCCCTACGACTACGCCGCTCTCGAGCCCCACATCTCGGGCAAGATCATGGAGCTGCACCACGACAAGCACCACCAGGCGTACGTGACCGGCGCCAACACGGCCCTCGAGAAGCTCGCCGAGGCCCGGGCGTCCGGTGACCTCGCTGCCGTGAACCTGCACGAGAAGAACCTCGCGTTCAACCTCGGTGGCCACGTCAACCACTCGGTCTTCTGGACGAACCTCTCCCCCGAGGGCGGCGAGCCCGCCGGTGAGTTCGGCGCGGCCGTCGACGAGTTCTTCGGTGGCGTGGAGGCGTTCAAGAAGCACTTCTCCGCCGTCGCCGCCGGCGTGCAGGGCTCCGGCTGGGCCGTTCTCGCCTGGGACTCCATCGGGTCGAAGCTCGTGATCGTGCAGCTGTACGACCAGCAGGGCAACCTGGCGCTCGGCCTCGTGCCGATCCTCATGCTCGACGTGTGGGAGCACGCCTACTACCTCGACTACCTCAACGTGCGGGCCGACTACATCGCGGCCTGGTGGAACGTCGTCAACTGGAACGACGCCGCCGACCGCTTCACGCGTGCGCGCACCCAGGCCGCGGGGCTCATCGTCCCGGCCTGACCTGCTCGAACCGCGCGTCCACGGACGCCGTCGACGACGGGCCCGCACTCCCTCGGGGTGCGGGCCCGTCGCATGCCGGCAGACACAGATCGGCCCGGGTCCCCTGCGGGGGACCCGGGCCGACGTGTGGCGAGAGCGCGCTCAGTGCGCGTGCTGCCCGCGGGAGAACTCGAAGAGCAGACCGACCAGTCCGATGATGCCCAGCACGCCTCCGATGCCGCTGATCCACCACCCGACTGCCGCGCCGAGGAAGATCAGTCCGGCGGCGATGCCGAGCACGAGCGGCCACCAGGACGACGGCGAGAAGACCCCGTAGTCGCCCGCGCCGTCGGCGATCTCACCGAGCGGGTCGTCCTCCGGCCGGGCGTCGATCCGTCGCGACGTGACGAAGAAGAACAGGCCGGTGAGACCAGCGAGCCCGGACAGCAGGAGCAGGGACACGAGCCCGACGGGTTCCGCCCAGTCCGTGAGCCAGCCGTAGATGAGCCCGATCGGTGCGAACACCAGTGCCCCGACCCCGAACAGGAGGTACTCCACACGCATCGGCGAACGGGCGCGTGCGGAGTGGGCGTGCGACGTCGGGTCGCCCGCCGTCTGCTGCACGTCGTGGACGTCGCTCACGACTGGTCCTCCTTCGTCGTCTGGCGTTCCTGGATCGATCCCTGCATGTCGGCGTTCCCGTAGACCTGGTCGAGGAACCCAGGGTCGGGCTCCGCCCGGTCCATGGCCGCGACCTCCGGGTGGTGCAGGTCGAACGCCGGCGACTCGGAGCGGATCCGCGGCAGGGTGACGAAGTTGTGCCTGGGCGGCGGGGACGACGTCGCCCACTCGAGCGACCGGCCGTAGCCCCACGGGTCGTCCACGGTGACCTGCGGCGCCTGCCGCCACGTCTTGTAGACGTTCCAGAGGAACGGCAGCGTCGACGCCGCGAGCACGAACGCACCGACCGTGGAGATCTGGTTCCACAGCTGGATGCCGTCCTCCGGCAGGTAGTCGACGATCCGGCGCTGCATGACCTTGACGCCCAGCCAGTGCTGGATGAGGAACGTCGTGTGGAAGCCGACGAAGAGCAGCCAGAAGTGCCACTTGCCGAGGCGCTCGTCGAGCATCTTCCCGGTGAACTTCGGCCACCAGAAGTAGAAGCCGGCGAACATCGCGAACACCACGGTGCCGAACACGACGTAGTGGAAGTGGGCGACGACGAAGTACGTGTCGTGCAGGTGGAAGTCGAGCGTCGGGCTGGACAGGATCACGCCCGTCAGACCGCCGAACAGGAACGTGACGAGGAACCCGATCGACCACAGCATCGGCGTCTCGAACGTGAGCTTCCCGCGCCACATCGTGCCGATCCAGTTGAAGAACTTCACACCCGTCGGGACGGCGATGAGCATCGTCATGAGCGCGAAGAACGACAGCATCACGGCGCCGGTCGTGTACATGTGGTGCGCCCACACCGTCACCGAGAGTCCGGCGATCGCGATGGTGGCGAACACCAGCGTCTTGTAGCCGAAGAGCGGCTTGCGGCTGAAGACCGGGAAGATCTCCGACACGATGCCGAAGAACGGCAACGCGATGATGTAGACCTCCGGATGCCCGAAGAACCAGAACAGGTGCTGCCAGAGCATCGCCCCGCCGGTGGCTGGGTCGAAGACCAGCGCGTCGAGCCGCCGGTCCGCGAGCAGACCGAACAGCGCGGCGGTGAGCACCGGGAACGCCATGAGCGCCAGCACCGACGTGATGAGGATGTTCCAGGTGAAGATCGGCATCCGGAACATCGTCATACCGGGCGCGCGCATGCAGACGATCGTCGTGATGAAGTTGACCGAGCCGAAGATCGTGCCGAAACCGGTCATCGCGAGGCCGGCGACCCACATGTCGCCGCCCACGCCCGGGGAGAACGTCTCCTGCGAGAGCGGCGCGTAGCCGGTCCAGCCGAAGCTCGCCGCGCCCTTCGGCGTGAAGAAGGCGGCGACGGCGATGATCCCGCCGATCACGAAGAGCCAGTACGCGAACATGTTGAGGCGCGGGAACGCGACGTCGGGCGCACCGATCTGGAGCGGCACCATGATGTTGCCGAACCCGACGAACAGCGGCGTCGCGAAGAGCAGCAGCATGATCGTGCCGTGCATCGTGAAGAACTGGTTGAACTGCTCGCCCGTCTGGACGACCTGCATCCCCGGAGCGAACAGCTCGGCACGGATGAGGAGCGCGAGCACCCCGCCGATGCAGAAGAACACGAACGACGTGACGAGGTACAGGTAGCCGATCGTCTTGTGGTCGGTCGTGGTGAGCCAGCCGACGACGGCGCGTCCGAGCGGCTGGCGCTTCGGCGCCAGGCCGGGCACCTCCTCGAGCGCGGGGCGCGGGGCCGAGTCGATCCGGTTGATCTCGTCGATGGCCATCAGTCGTGCGCCTCCGCCGTCTCACGGACGTTGTGGTCCCGGTCGTAGTCAGAGCCGAGCTGGCCGGTGTTGCCCTGCTCCGCGAGGTCGGCCATGTGCTCGTCGAACTCCTCCTGCGTGACGACCTCCACGTTGAAGAGCATCGCCGCGTGGTACTCGCCGCACAGCTCGGCGCACTTGCCCTCGTACGTGCCGAGCTCCATCGGACGGACCTGGAACGTGTTCTCCTGGCCCGCGATGAGGTCCAGCTTGTACAGGAACGCCGGGATCCAGAACGCGTGGTTGACGTCGCGCGTGTTCAGGCTGAACTCGACGAGCTCCCCCTGCGGCAGGTAGAGCGTCGGCAGCGTCTCGGGGACCCCGGGCTCGCCGGTGAGATCCGCCTGCACGCCGACGGAGTAGACGTCGGCCTCCACGTAGTTGAAGTCCCAGCTCCACTGCTTGCCGTAGACCTCGACGTGGATGTCAGCCTCTTCGCTGGTGTCCACCACCTCGCCCATGGTGCGCGACGTGTAGAAGAACAGCACACCGATCATGACGATCGGGACGAACGTGTACATCAGCTCCAACGGCACGTGGTACCGCAGCTGGACCGGCAGCTGGTTGTCGCCCTTCCGCTTCCGGTACGCGACGACGCACCAGATCACGAGGCCCCACACGAGGACCCCGACGGCCAGGGCGGCGATCCAGGAGCCGTTCCAGAGCGAGATCACCGTGTCGGTGTGATTCGTGGCGCCGGGCGAGTTCTCGGGCATGAAGCCCCGCTGCGCCGCGGGTGAGCAGGCCCCGAGACCGAGAACCCCGGCGACGGCGGCGGCGCCGAGGGCCACCCTCCGTGCCGGCCTACGAGGCTTCGTCGATCGCACGGTGCGGGAACCTCCGGAAGGTCGTGCTGCCACTGCGGGCAACCTGTGGCCTGGTCGTGAACGTCCTGCGGAGGCGCGCTCCGCTCCGATCACCCTACCGCCGCCCGCCCCTGTCCGCGGCACGCGGCGCGGGGGCGGACGGACGTGGCGGTCCTCACCCCTGGGGCGCCACCGCGACGAGGTCGACGACGACGGCGAGCGCGCTCGGCTGCTGGTCGTTCCCGGGCAGCTGGACGAGCACCCGGCTGCCGATCGGCACCCCCTCGACGAGGTCGAGGAACGTGCCCGAGCCGACCGCCGCGGCGATCGGGCCGAACCCCTCCTGCGACGTGTCCCACGTCGACGCCTGCGAGGCGCCGTCCTCGCTCGTCAGCGCGTACTGAGCGACGACGCCCTGACCCGCCGCGATCGGCTCGCCCGTGCCCGTGGCGATCGTCGTGCTCGTCGGCTCGGCGGCGAGCGTGGCGCCCTCGACCAGCGTGACACCGGACACCGGCTCGCCGAGCTCGCCGTCGTACGTCACGGGCAGCTCCTCGCCCGTCGGCTCGGCACCCGCCTCGCCGACGACCTCAGGACCGAACGCCTCCACGATGTCGACGACGAACACGATCGTGTCCTCCGCGCCGATCCCGGCCTGCGCGTTCCCGCCCTGCGGGCCGTAGCCGAGGTCGGCGGGGATGCTCAGGAGGATCCGGCTGCCGACGGCGTGCCCCGGGATCCCCTGTGTCCAGCCCGCGACGACGGTGTTGAGGCTGAACGGGACGGCGGCGCCGCCGTCGTAGGAGTTGTCGAACGGTGTGTCGGATCCCCAGACCTGGCCGAGGTAGTGCGCCGCGACGACCGATCCCGGTTCGACGACGGGTCCGTCACCCTCGCTCAGCACCTCCGCCTGGAGGCCCTCGGGCGGGGTCTCGCCCGGGAACGTCAGCGTCGGCTTCTCGCCGAACGCGCCGGACGCCTCGAACAGGTCGGTCGCCTCCGTGGCGCCGCTGGCGGTGTCACCCGACGCGCTCGAGGTCGGTTCCTCGGACCCCTCGGAGCCGGCGGGTTCGCCCGAGCTGCAGGCGGCGAGCACGAGCGCCGCGGCGACGGCCGTGACGATCAGGTGAGGGACGGTACGGCGCACGGGTTCTCCCGGTTCGAGGGGTGGTGGACGCAGCTGATCCGACAGAGCCCCGCCGGTGCGTGACCGGCGGGGCTCTGTCGGATCAGGGTGTCGCGAGGATCAGTGGAACGAGTCGCCGCAGGCGCACGATCCCGAGGCGTTCGGGTTGTCGATCGTGAAGCCCTGCTTCTCGATGGTGTCGGCGAAGTCGATCGTCGCGCCGACGAGGTACGGGACGCTCATCTTGTCGACCACGACCTCGACGCCGTCGAAGTCGCGCAGCGCGTCGCCGTCGAGCACCCGCTCGTCGAAGTACAGCTGGTAGATGAGGCCCGAGCAGCCGCCGGGCTGGACGGCGACCCGCAGCCGCAGGTCGTCGCGCCCCTCCTGCTCGAGCAGCGCCTTGACCTTGGCAGCCGCGACGTCGGTCAGCTCGACCTCGTGGGTCGTCTCGACCTCGGTCGTCAGGGACTCGGTCATGTCGTCTCCGTCGCTCGTCTCGGTCAGTCGTGGGCGCCGGACGTGCCCGACGCTCCAGACCAGCGTACGACGCCAGGCGGCGTGCGCCTACCAGGCGAGACCGGTGTCACGCGGGAGCGAGGCACCGACCGGGCGCCGGGGCGGCGTCGCGTCACCAGGACCAGGTGCGGGCGACGCGGGCGGCGCGCGCGGCCAGGGCGGCCTCCGCGCCGTCGTCGTCGACCTCGTACAACGCGCTGACGCCGATGGGAGCGGACTCGCGCCTGCCGACGCCGATGTGCTCGCCGACCACGACGACGGGCACGCCGTGCGCCGACGCGGCGTGCCCGACGGCGGCGACGATCCCCGGTCCGCCGTCGGCGATCTGCGCGGCGTCGATGACCGCCGACCCCGTGAGGACGACGTCGGCCCGGCCCGCTCGTGCGTCGAGGCCGAGCTCCGACGCGACCAGCCGGCCCCCGGGATGCACCCGGGCTCCGAGCAGCGACGCCGCGAAGCCCACGCCGCCGCCGACCCCGGATCCCGTCCGGCGGGCCGGCCGGGCGGGCGTTCGCGCGCCGGCCACGGGCAGCGCGCGCGGAGCCAGCGCGAGCGCCGCGCGCTCGAGCGCGTCGAGCCGGGGAGCCAAGGTGCTCTCGCGCTCCTGCGCCTGCGCCGCGTCGAGGCCGGTGCGGGTGGTCAGTGCCGCTCCCGCGCCGTGCAGGCCCACGAGCGGGTCGCCGCTCGCCGCCGCCACGTCGAGGGTCACGCCGGCGAGGCGGTCCCGCGCACCCGCGAGGACCTCCGCGGCGTCCGCGGTCGGGTCTGCGGCTCCCTCGCCACCGGCGAGCGCCCGGAGAAGGCCCCATCCGCCGTCGTGCGTGGCGGCGTCTCCCGCGCCGAGGACCACGCGCCGAGCGCCGAGCTCGAGCGCGGCGACGAGCAGCTGCCCGACGCCGACGCTCGTCCCGTGCAGCGCCGCCTCGGCCGCCGACGCGTCGTCGGGCGCCAGGTGCGTACCGACCGCCTCCCCGGCCTCGAGGTAGGCCACCGGGCCCCCCTCGTCCGTGCCGGTCACGAGCACGGCGGCCGGCACCGGCGCGCCGAGCGGCCCGGCGACCGTCACGGCGTGGGTCTGCCCGCCGCGCCACGCGTGCACCGCCGCGAGCAGCCCCACCCCGCCGTCGGACATCGGGGCCTCGTCGAGCTCGTCGGCCGCGGTGGACGCCCACCCCTTGGCCAGCGCACGCACGGCGGCCACGGCGCTCGGCGTCCCGGTGAACGCGCCGGCGGCGAGCAGGGCCCGCACGTCTCAGCCGCGAGCTGGTCGAGCGCCCAGCCGGGCGAGGAGCGCCGCCTCGGCGAGCACGGCGCGTTCGAGCTCGCCCAGGTGCACGCTCTCGTCGGCGCCGTGGGCACGCGAGTCGGGATCCTCGACGCCGGTCACGAGGATCTCCGCGTCGGGGAACTGCTCGAGCAGGTCAGCGATGAACGGGATCGACCCGCCGAGCCCGACGTCCACCGGCGGCGTCCCCCAGGCGTCGGCCATGGCGGCGCGCGCCGCGACCATCGCCGGCGAGTCCGCCGGAGCCGCGAACGACTGCCCGCGCTCCCCCGGCTCGACCACCACGCGGGCGCCGAACGGGGCGTGGTCGAGCAGGTGACGGGTGAGCGCCTGCTCGGCCGCGAGCGGGTCCTGCCCGGGAGCGATCCGCAGGCTCAGGCGCGCACTCGCGCGGGCGGCGATCGTGTTCGACGCCTCGGCGATGCTGCGCGCGTCGATGCCGATGACGCTCAGCGCGGGACGGCGCCACAGCCGCGAGGCGAGCGCGCCGGTACCGGCCAGCCGGACGCCGTCCAGCACCGCCGCATCCGCGCGGAACTCCGCCTCCGGGTAGTCGACACCGGCCGAGTCCTCGGAGACCAGGCCGGCCACGGCCACGTCGCCGGCGTCGTCGTGCAGGGTCGCGATCAGGCGCGCCAGCAGCGTCGGGGCGTCCAGGATCGGCCCGCCGAACATGCCGGAGTGCACGTCGTGCTCGAGCACCTCGACGCGGACGACCAGGTCGACCAGGCCGCGCAGCGACGTCGTCAGCGCCGGTACGCCCACCTTCCAGTTGCTGGAGTCGGCCACCACGATGACGCCGGCGGCGAGCCGGTCGGCGTACGTGGCGAGGAACTGCGCGAAGGTCGGGGAACCGATCTCCTCCTCGCCCTCGACGAACACCGTCACGCCGACGCCGAGCTCCTCGCCGAGGACCCGGAGCGCTCCCAGGTGCGCCACGACGCCCGCCTTGTCGTCGGCGGCACCGCGCCCGTACAGGCGGCCGTCCCGCTCCACCGGCTCGAACGGGTCGCTGCCCCACGACGAGGACGGGCCGGGAGGCTGGACGTCGTGGTGCGCGTACAGCAGCACCCGCGGCGAGCCCTCGGGACCGGCGCGGTGGGCCACGACGGCGGGAGCCCCCGGGACGCCGTCGGCTCCGTCGACGCGCAGCACGTCGACGGACTCCATCCCCGCGCCGCGCAGCAGCTCCGCGACGGCGCGCGCACTCGCCTCGACGTGCTCCCGGTCGAACGCGGCGGCCGACACGCTCGGGATGCGGACGAGGTCCTCGAGGTCGGCACGCAGCCGCGGGAACTCCGCGGCCGTGCGGGCGCGCAGGTGGGCGAGGTCGGGGGTGGGAGAGACCATGGGCGCGAACATACCCGCCCGCCGCCTCGACTACCCTCGAGGTGTGCTGGGACGGAAGAAGAACGACGCCGACGCCGCGGTGCAGGACGCGCCCTCGTCGACGATGACGGCTGCCGACGTCGGCCAGGAGCCGGACGAGGGCAAGAAGGGCCGCCCGACGCCGAAGCGCCGCGAGGCCGAGGCGAAGAACCGCCGTCCCCTCGTGCAGAACGACCGCAAGGCCGCCGCACGCGAGAACCGCGTCAAGGCCTCCGAGGCCCGGGCGAAGATGAACGAGGCCATGGTGACCGGCGACGACCGGTACCTGCCGGCGCGTGACAAGGGTCCGGTGCGGCGGTACATCCGCGACTACATCGACGCCCGGTGGAACCTCGGCGAGTTCTTCCTCCCCGTGTCGCTCGCCGTCGTCCTCGTGATCCTGTTCCTGGGCAACCGCCCTGAGCTCGCGATCTACGTGATCCTCGGGCTGTACGCCGTGGTGCTCATCGCCGTGGTCGACGCCGTCATCACGGCGTCGATCATGAAGCGCAAGCTCGTCGCGAAGTTCGGGGTGGGCAAGATCCCGCGCGGCTCCGTGCTGTACGCCGTCATGCGCGCGTTCCAGATCCGCCGCACCCGCATGCCGAAGCCGCAGGTCAAGCGCGGCGAGTACCCCAGCTGACGTCCGGGGGCCGGAAGCCGGACCGCCGGCGCCCCCGGCGGCTCTAGGCTGCGGCTCATGGTCGCCTTCCGCCACCTCGGCAGCTCCGGTCTGAAGATCTCCGAGATCACCTACGGCAACTGGCTCACGCACGGCTCCCAGGTGGAGAACGACGCGGCGCTGGCGTGCGTCCGCGCCGCGCTCGACGCGGGCATCACGACGTTCGACACCGCCGACACGTACGCCAACACCAAGGCGGAGGAGGTGCTGGGCGACGCGCTCGCCGGCCAGCGGCGGGAGAGCCTCGAGATCTTCACCAAGGTCTACTTCCCGACCGGCCCGAAGGGCCCGAACGACACCGGCCTGTCGCGCAAGCACATCCTCGAGGCCATCGACGGCTCCCTGACCCGGCTGCGCACCGACTACGTGGACCTGTACCAGGCGCACCGCTACGACCACGCCACCCCGCTCACGGAGACGATGCAGGCGTTCGCCGACGTCGTCCGCGCGGGCAAGGCGCTGTACATCGGGGTCAGCGAGTGGACGGCGGAGCAGCTGCGCGCCGGGCACGCGCTGGCTCAGGAGCTCGGGATCCAGCTCATCTCGAACCAGCCGCAGTACTCGGCGATCTGGCGCGTCATCGAGCCCGAGGTGGTTCCCACGTCACGGGAGCTCGGCATCTCGCAGATCGTGTGGTCGCCGGTCGCGCAGGGCATCCTCACGGGGAAGTACGCGCCTGGGGCGGCGCCGCCGGCCGGGTCCCGCGCCACCGACACCAAGGGCGGCGCGTCGATGATCTCGCGGTTCCTCGGCGACGACGAGCTGCTCGGCCGGGTACAAGACCTGCGCCCGATCGCCGACGAGCTCGGCCTGACGATGGCGCAGCTCGCGCTCGCCTGGGTGCTGCAGAACGACAACGTGGCCGCCGCCATCATCGGTGCCTCGCGCCCGGAGCAGGTCACGGAGAACGTCGCGGCGTCCGGGGTGAGCATCCCCGCCGAGCTGCTCGAGCGGATCGACGCCGTGCTCGGCGACAGCGTCGTCAGCGACCCGCGGCTGACGGACGAGGTGTCGCCCCGCGAGCGCCTCGCCTGACGCGAGCGCCATCGAGCCCGCACCGCGACGTCAGGCGGGCCACCTGAACGCGCGCAGCTCCGTGACGGCCACCGACGCTCCGTCGCGGAGCAGGCGGGCGCTCGTGGCGCCCTGGGCGGCGAGCTCGCGCCAGTGCTCACCGAGCCACGACTCCGCGTCGTACCGCGAGGCCGCCGCCTCAGGCCGGAGCCCGGTGGGCACGGGTTCGCCGTCCGGCCCCTCCAGCTGCCACGTCCACGCCGCACCGTCGGTCACTGCCGCCTCCCGGCGTCCGTGGCGTCGGCCAGGGCGCGGCCGACCCGCCCGGGCCACGCGGGCCCGTCGTAGATGAGCCCCGTGTAGGCCTGAACGAGGTCGGCGCCGGCGTCGAGGTACGCGGCGGCGTCGCGGGCGTCGCTCACGCCGCCGACGCCGATCACCGTGCCTCCCGGTCCCAGCTCGGCCCGCGCGAGCCGCACCACCTCGAGACCGCGGGTCAGCAACGGCGGTCCGGACAGCCCGCCGACGCCGACGTCGTGGCGGATCGTGGTGTTCGCGGCGACGACACCCTCGAGCCCGAGCTCGCGGGCGAGCCGGGCGATCGCGCGCACGTCGTCGTCGGCGAGGTCCGGAGCGATCTTCACGAGCACCGGGACGTCCCGGTGCGCGACGCGGCCGGACTCCGCGAGCACCGCCACGAGGATCGGCCGGAGCGCGTCCACCGCCTGCAGGTCCCGCAGCCCGGGCGTGTTCGGGCTGGAGACGTTCACGACGACGTAGTCCACGTACGGGGCGAGGGCGCGCGCGCTCGCCCGGTAGTCGGCCACGGCGTCGGCCGCCGCCGTCACCTTCGACTTCCCGATGTTGGCGCCGACGACGAGGGCCCGCCCGTGCCGCGTCGAGCGCAGGCGGTGCAGGCGTCGAGCGACGGCCTCGGCCCCGCCGTTGTTGAAGCCCATCCGGTTGAGGAGAGCACGCTGGGCGGTCACGCGAAACAGTCGGGGCCGCGGGTTGCCCGGCTGTGCCACCGCCGTCACCGTGCCGATCTCGACGGCGGCGAATCCGAGCGCGGCGAGCCCGGCGACCATCGTGGCGTCCTTGTCGAACCCCGCGGCCAGCGCGAACCGGCTGCGCAGGTGCCGGCCGAACAGCTCGACGCCCTGTCCGTGCGGGCGGCCGAACGTCCGCTCGAGCACCCACCTGAGCGGCGGGACCGCGCCGGCCACGCGGATGAGCGTCCCGGCGACGTGGTGCGCGCGCTCCGGATCGAACCGCAGGGCCACGGTGGAGAACAACGCGCCGTACACGCGACCCGGATCCGACACGGCCCTTACCCTAGTCTCACGCGCCGGCCGGTCCTGGCAGCCTCGGCGCCGCAAGGACCGCCGTCGTCAGCGGTCGGACTGGGCGATCCGCGCCGGGCTCGACCGCCACAGCCACGCGAGGCCGAGGAGGGGCAGCACGAGCGGCACGAACCCGTAGCCCTGCCCGAAGTGCGACCAGACGGTGTCCTTCGGGAACGCTGCGGGGTCGACGACGCTGAGCGTCCCCACGGCCAGGACGCCGACCAGCTCCACGACGACCGCCGCCCACGCCACGCGCCGCATGCGGTGGCCGTTGTGGGCGAGAGCGATCGTCGCCACCACGTAGACCAGCGCCGAGAACGCGGAGAGGCCGTACGCCAGCGGCGCCTCGGCCGCGTCGCGGACGAGCTGCACGCCGGCACGTGCCGTCGCGGAGAGCGCGAACACCCCGTACACGGCGATGAGGGCGCGCCCGGCGCCGTACGCGCGCCGGCGCGGGTCGTGCACGGCTTCGTGCGGCGTCCCCGACGGCGTCCCTGCCGGGTCGGGCGTCGGCGCCTCCCGGTGGGGTGCCGGCGTGCCCGGCCCGGTCTCGCTCACGCCTGCCACACCTGTCCGATCCGTAGCTGGACGACGAGCAGGGCGAGGCAGGCCACGACGAGCACCACCGAGCTCCAGCGCGTGCGCTCGACGAGCGCCCAGGCGCCCGCGAACGGCAGCAGCAGCAGCGCGGTGATGAGGTACCCCCAGAGCGTCACGGGCTCGGCGACGTGGTGACCTCGTGCCTGCCCGACGCCGGCGACTACGAGCTGGGCCAGCAGGCCGACCTCGACCACGCCCGCGCCGATGAGCTGCTTGAGGATGACCGCGCGGTCCCGCACCGCCCACACGGCAGCCCACAGGCAGAGCAGCGCGATGACCGCGCTGACGATGCCGAGGGTGGGAAGCACGCCCGGAAGCGTACGACGTCGCGAGGCGAACGGTCACACCCCGCGTCGCGAGACGGCTCTACGATCTCCTCATGCCTACGCCGACGAAGCCCTCCGACGTCACGCTCAGCCAGCGCACCGCCGCGGAGGCCCAGGCCGACGTGCTGGTCGTCCCGCTCGCGACCGGTGACGGACCCGGCGGCGCGACTCCCGCCGTCGCCGGTCTCGACGACGTCGTCGAGCGGGCCGTCATCGCAGCGATCCGCACGTTGCGCCTGGCGGGGACGGCCGACGAGGTGACCAAGGTCCCGGCGCCGGACGGGATCGGCGCACAGCTGCTGGTGCTGACCGGGACCGGTGCGGTCCCGGGCGCCGCGACCGAGGAGGCCCTGCGCCGCGCCGCCGGCGCCGCGCTCCGCGCCCTCACCGGCCACCCGAGCGCTGCCCTCGCGTTCCCCGACGACTCCCCCGACCAGGTCGGTGCCGCCGCCGAGGGCGCGCTCCTCGGCGCGTACGGCTACCGGCGATACCGGGCCGGTGCGGCCGCGCCGTCCGACGTGACGATCCTCACGTCGCACACGCGCGCCAAGGCGTACCGGAGGGCCGTCGAGGACGCCGCCGTCGTCGCCCGCGCGGTCAGCGGCACCCGTGACCTCGTCAACGCGGCGCCGGCGGACCTCTACCCCGCCTCCTTCGCTGATGCCGCGAAGGCGGCGGCGAAGGGCACCAAGGTCAAGGTGAGCGTGCTCGACGACGCCGACCTCGTGGCCGGCGGGTACGGCGGCCTCGTCGGCGTCGGACAGGGCTCGGCCCGGCCGCCGCGGCTCGTCAAGGTCGTGTACTCGCCGGCCCGGGCACGCACGCACGTCGCGCTCGTCGGCAAGGGCATCACGTTCGACTCCGGTGGGCTCTCGATCAAGCCTGCCAAGGGCATGGAGACGATGAAGAGCGACATGGCGGGCGCCGCCGCCGTGCTCCACACCGTCCTCGCGGCCGCCGCGCTCGAGCTCCCGGTGCGCGTGACCGGGTGGCTCGCGCTCGCCGAGAACATGCCGTCCGGGACGGCACAGCGACCGTCCGACGTCATCACGATCCGCGGGGGGACGACCGTCGAGGTCCTGAACACCGACGCCGAGGGACGCCTCGTCCTCGCCGACGCGCTCGTGGCCGCCTGCGAGGAGTCGCCGGACGCCGTCATCGACATCGCCACGCTCACCGGCGCGCAGGTGGTCGCGCTCGGCACCCGCGTCAGCGCCGTGATGGGCACCGACGACGTCCGGGACGCCGTCGTCTCGGCAGCCGACGACGCCGGCGAGCAGTTCTGGCCGATGCCGCTGCCGAGCGAGCTCCGGGCGAGCCTCGACTCCCCCGTGGCCGACCTCGCGAACATCGGCGACCGGTTCGGCGGCATGCTCGTGGCGGGCATCTTCCTGTCGGAGTTCGTCGGCGACGTCCCGTGGGGACACCTCGACGTCGCGGGACCCGCGTTCAACGAGGGGTCGCCGCACGGTTACACGCCGAAGGGCGGAACCGGTGTCGGCGTGCGGACGCTGCTGTCCTACCTCGAGCGGGTCTCCGCCCGCTGAGCCCGGGCGTCACCCCTTGACGGAGCCCAGCATGACGCCGTGCCGGAAGTGCTTCTGGATGAACGGGTAGAGCAGGATCATCGGCAGGGCGGTGAGCACCACGGCACTCATCCGGAACGTGACGGTGGGGACGACGGCGTCTGGATCCGCCGCCGCGTCGGAGGAGACCTCCGTGAGGAGGTTCCGCAGCACGACCTGCAGAGGTTGCAGGTCGGCGTCACGGATGTAGAGCACCGCGGCCATGAACGTGTTCCAGTGCCCGACGGCGTAGAACAAGCCGATCGTCATGAGCACCGGCACCGCGAGCGGTACCACGATGCGCAGCAGCAGCCGGAGCTCTCCCGCGCCGTCGATCCGGGCGGCCTCGAACAGCTCACCGGGGATCCCCTCGAAGAACGTCTTGAGGATGAAGACGTTGAACACGCTGATCGTCGTCGGGATGATCATCGCCCAGACGGTGTCGAGCAGCCCGGTCGCCTTGACGACGAGATACGTGGGGATGATCCCGGCCGAGAACAGCGTCGTGAGGAGCGCGACGAACAGGATGCCGCGCCGCCCCGGGAGGCGGTGCTGGCTCAACGGGTAGGCGAAGAGGACCGACACGACGAGGTTGAGCGCCGTGCCCACCACCGTGACGAACGTCGTCACGACGAAGCCCTGCTGCAGACGCGAGTCCGCGAGGACCATGCGGTACCCGTCCAGCGTGAACTCTGTCGGGAGCGTGTAGCCGCCGTTGCTCAGGATCTCGGAGTACGGGGTGAACGACGCGGACACCACCACGAGGAGCGGGAGCACCGCCGCCACGATGACGAGCCCGAGGAGGACGTTGACCACGGTGTCGAACCCACGGTCCGAACGGGCGGGGCTCACCATAGCTGCGCGCTCCATCGTCGTGCGATGCGGTTGGCGACGACGATGAGCACGAGCCCGATGACGGACTTGAACAGGCCGACCGCCGCCGCGAGGCTGTAGTTCAGGTTCTCCAGACCGGCCCGGTAGACCCAGGTGTCGATGATGTCGCCGGTCGGATAGACCTGGATGTTGTAGAAGATGTAGACCTGGTCGAACCCGGCGTCGAGGATGTTCCCGAGCTTGAGGACGAGCAGCAGGATGATGACGGGCCGGATCCCGGGCAGCGTGATGTGCCAGATCTGCCGGAAACGGCCCGCGCCGTCCACGCGAGCCGCCTCGTAGAACGTGCGGTCGATCCCGATCATCGCGGCGAGGTAGATGATCGCGCCCCAGCCGATGTCCTTCCACAGGTCGGAGCCGACCAGCACGCTGCGGAACCACGTGTTCGAGGTCAGGAAGCCGATCGTGAAGCCGAAGTTGTCGCGGAGGAAACCGTTCACGAGGCCCGTGCTCTGCGACAGCAATGCGATGGTGACGCCGTACACGATCACCCACGACAGGAAGTGCGGCATGTAGCTCACGGTCTGCGCCAACCGCCGGAACCAGCGCAGCCGACACTCGTTGAACAGCAGCGCGACGATGATCGGCGGGATGGTGCCCGCGACGAGCTTGTACACCGAGATCAGCACCGTGTTCGTCATGAGGGTGCTGAAGTACGGCGACGTCCAGAACTGCTCGAAGTGTGTGTAGAACGGTGACGCCCAGGGGCTCCCGGCGATCCCCTCACGGATGGAGTAGTCCTTGAATGCGATGAGGACGCCGTACATCGGACCGTACTTGTAGACCGCCAGGTAGAGCAGGCCGGGAACGAGCATGAGCAGGAGGGTCCGGAACGACCAGAACCGCCGCCGCGCCTGGCGTGGGCGTCCGACCTCCGGCGGCGCCGGGGTGGACGACTCGACCCGCTCAGGAGCGCGCGTCTGCTGGAGCGTCATCGCTCGCGCCCTTCGGGTCCTGGAGCGCCGCGAACGTGCGCCGGAAGGTCGTGAAGATGGCGCGCGACCCGACGTAGCCTGCGAGCAGCACGGAGAACGGCCAGTACCAGGACAGCAGCACGAGGGCCGCCACGACCGCGAGCGCCAGCACGGTCTCGCCGGGCCGGGCGAACGCCATGATCACGCTCGCCCGGTACACCCCACGCACGCCCTGCTGGGTGTGCGCCGCCAGCGCGTACCCGTGCGCGATCACCGGGGCCACGGCGATCAGGCCCACGAGCGACACGACCTGCAGCACACGGGTCGCCGTCGTCCCCCCGGCGGGGTCAAGGCGCCAGAGCAGCGCGAAGGAGCCGACGGCGCCCAGCGTCATGGTCGACAGTGCCAGGCCGACGGCGACGTTCTCGCGGACGTACGCCACGAACGCACGGGCCGCCGGGCGAGGACGACCCATGACGTCGTCCCGCGCCATCGCCATGAGCGCGACGGTCGCGGGTCCGATCGTCACGATCGGCAGCGACGCCACGAGCCACAGGGCGTTGATCCCGACCGCCCGCCAGAACCCCGCCAGGAGATCGACGACCCGCGACCAAGGGCCGGCGCCGTCGGGCGAGCGTGAGGTCACGAGGACGCCGGGAGGCCGAGGGCGGCGAGCTGCTCCTGCGCGGAGCTGACGTACTCGGCGTAGCCGAACTGCCCGTTGAGCTCGGAGAGGAACGCGTCGTAGTCCGTCAGCTGCCGCTCGCCGGTCACGAAGAGCACGATCTGCTCGTCGGCGAACCGGGCGGCGTCGGCCACGTTGTACCCGTCCGGCGGCGCCACCAGGGCGTCGTACAGCACGATCTGCTCGCGGTCCATGCACGCCTGCCACGCCCAGGCCTCGTCCGGGAACTTCGTCGCGAGGTACGTGTCCTCGTCGCGCCCGGTCATCTGGTAGGCGAAGAAGTAGGAGCCCTCGGTGTCCAGCGCGGGCAGCGGGACGACCTCCTCGCCGTCCATCTCGAACGTCTCGCCCTCGACGCCGAACATGACGAGTCGCGACCCGTCCGGCGTCGAGATGTAGTTGAGGAGCGTGATGAGGGCCTCGACCTTGTCGGGGTCGTCCCCGACCGACGCGGGGATCGCCTGGACCACGCCGAACGGGCTGCCCGGCTGAGCGCCGGGGCCGTCCGGCCCGTCCAGCACCGAGATCATCTGCCAGTCGGAGCCCGGCTGGGCCGCCTGCTGCGCCTCCACGAACTCCGGCTTCGTCATCTGGTCCCAGCTGATCGCGACGACGCCGGCGCTGCCCTGGAACGCCCGGTCCCGCGCCTCCGCGATCTCGATCGAGAACAGGTCCGGATCGACGAGCTGCTCCGCGAACAGCGTGTTGATGTACGTGAGCGGCTCGATCACGGCCGGGTCGTTGTAGCCGTCGACGATCGCCGGGCCGTCGGCGTAGAGCGTGCCGGGTCCCCCGGTGCCGTACGCGCCGAAGACCGCCGAGAACGTGCCCATGCCGGAGCCCGTGATGCCGACGGTGTCGGCGGCGCCGTTGCCGTCCGGGTCACCGGTCGTGAACGCCTGGAGCACGTCGTGGAACTCGGCCGTCGTCGTCGGCATAGCGAGCCCGAGGTTCTCCAACCAGTCCGCGCGGATCCACAAGCCGTTGTAGCTGAACTCGCGAGGCTTGCGGACCACGCTCACGAGCCGACCGTCCAGCAGCGTGGCGTCGACGTTCTCGGAGCCGACGTAGCTCTCGTAGTCGCTGAGCTCGTCGCGGTGGTCCGTGAGGTCGAGCAGGAGCCCTTGCTCGTCGAACTGACGCACCTGGCTCCGGCTCGTGAGGAAGAGGTCCGGCGCCTGGTCGCCCGCCAGGGCGGCGCCGAGGTCCTCCGGGGACTTCTCGACGACGATCTCGTACCCGGTGATCTCCTCGAGCTTGTCGGCGATCGGGTTGTCGGCCGGGATCTCTGTCACGTCGGCCGACCCGCCGTAGTTGATTCTCAGGACCCGTTCCTCGTCATTGTCCCCACCGCCCAGGACCGAGCATCCGGCGGATAGCAGAACAATGGCAGAAATGGCAGCGACCGACAATCGCCGCCCCCGTCGTGACGTCATCGTACGATCCTCTCTGAACGTCGAAGCATCTCAGCTCGTCACTTGCGGCCAGCGCGGCTGGGATGAACCCTAGGAGAGGTGTGGAAGATCTTTCAAGTGGCATGCACGGACGTGCAGGATTCACGTGCGTGCACCGTCCACGACGTCCACCGCCGCTCCGTGCGCCGTCTCGCCCAGGAGCTCCCGGGCCGTGGTCTCGTCGATCACCAGGTCGGTGACGAGCTCGCCGAGCAGGGCGCCGCGGAGCGCGCTGATCTTGTGGTTGCCCGACACGGCGCAGATCCGGTGCGGGATGGCCCTCACGAGGTCCAGGTCAGGGCCGCTCGTCCGTCGGTTCATGCGGACCCCCTCGGACGTCCCGTCGGCGCGGAAGAACGTCGTGGCGAGGTCCCCGACCACCCCGTCCTCCTCGAGCGACCGGTAGTCCTGCTGATCGAGGAAGTAGCCGGCCCGGTACGGCGACGAGGGGACGCCGTTGTCGACGTGCCCGAGGCTGAAGAGTGCGACGTCGGCGTCCTTCTGCAGGTCGACGACCGCCCGCACCGCCCGCTCCGCGAACAGGATGTCCCGTGTGTCCTCGCGATCGAGGAACACGGGCACCGGCAGGCGCCGGATGTAGGCGTTGTACGCGGTCCCGAACGCCGTGAGGATCGCGCTGGAGTAGTGCTCCCCCAGCGCTCGCGAGTTCCCCACGCCGTTGAGCAGGACCACGCGACAGTTGGTCACCATGCGCGCCATGAGCACGTCGCTGATCTCCCGGAGCATCGTCCCCCACGCCAGCGCGAGGACCATGTCGGAGTTGAAGATCGAGTTCAGCACCCGGGTCGCGTGCGACGCGGTCCGCTGGTGTCGTTCGACGGGTGTCATGGTGTCGCGCACGTGCACGACGTGCGCCCGGACCCTGTACCGATCCGACAGCTCGCGCTCGATCGCGTCGGCGTAGGCGCTCGGGGGCATGATGCGGATCTCGACGAGGCCGGCCTCGCGGGCGAAGCTGATCAACCGCGAGACGGTCGACCGCGAGACGCGCATCTCCTGTGCGATGGCGTCCATCGTCGCGTCCTGGATGTAGTAGCGCTGCGACGCGTGGATGGCGTCCTCGACCTTGCTGTCGTCGCGGTGCGGCACGGTTCCTCCTGCAACTTCGGCGACACTGCACATCCGTGCGGGATGGTGGGAGAGTATTGCAGAAGGGATCGGAACACCACCAGACTGTTCGCCGTGGCGGAACTGGACAAACGACCGAAGGTGCTCGTCGTCGGATGGGACGGGGTGCGTGACGACACCCTTCGACAAATGGCGCCGGAGGCAATCTCTGAGATCGCCTCGCGGGGCCGATGGTGGACGACGACTCTCCCGGACGTCGATATCGCTCCCACCATGACGGCTGTGGGGTGGAGCACCATTCTCACCGGGGTGTGGCCGGACCGCCACGAGGTGCTCGGGAACGATGACACGTACCACCTTCTCCATCGCTACCCGGACATGCTGACCCGCGCGTTCTGCGCGCGACCGGACATCGCGACGTACGCCGCGACGTCCGCCCTCATCTTCGGCACCGACTTCGGGCCGGGCCCTGTGCTCGGTCCCGGCGTCCGCACGATGACCTGGTTCGACCGCCGCACCTACCCGGGCGGCTTCGCGGACACCGACGTGCTCGTTGCCGACGACGCCGAGCGGCGCCTGGGCACGCAGGAGCACGACTTCTCGTTCGTCTACCTCGGTGAGACGGACTCGGCAGCGCACGCCCACGGCGTCGGCAGCCGGTACGAGGAGGCGATCGCGCGTCAGGATGCCCGGCTGGCCCGCATGGTGCAGGCGATCCGCGCCCGGCCGACGTTCGACGACGAGAGCTGGCTCGTGATGCTCACCACCGACCACGGGCACCGCGACGAAGGCGGCCACGGCCGCGGGAGCTGGCAGGAGCGTCAGTCGTTCGTCGTCGCGGGCCTCCTGGACGGCTCGCCCGCCACCTGGGCCACGGAGGCCGCCAACGTCGACATCGCTCCGACCGCGTGGGCCCACCTCCGCGTCACGCCGAGCGAACGCTGGCTGTGCCAGGGCACGTCGTTGCTCGCGCCCTGATCGCCTCTCCCCCGTCTCCCTCCCGACACGCCCACCCCACCCGAAGGAGTACGAGTTCCCATGCGCAGCCCGGAGTTCGCCGACCAGCTCAACGCCTACCCGCCGACCGGCGTCCTGGTCGTCGGAGCCGGACCCTCGGGACTGTCGGCGGCGCTGTCCGCCGCGCGCAACGGCGCTCAGGTCCGGGTCGTCGAGCGGTTCGGATTCGTGGGCGGCAACCTCACCGCGGGCCTCGTCGGCCCCTGCATGACGTCGTTCTCCCTCGACGGGCGCACCCAGCTCGTGCGCGGCATCTTCGATGAGTTCGTGCGCCGCATGGAGGCCGAGGGCGGCGCGGTCCACCCGTCCCGCGTGCGCAGCGGCACGGACTTCGCCGGGTTCATGGGGTTCGGCCACGAGCGCGTGACGCCCTTCGATCCGGAGTCCGCCAAGGCGGTGGCGCTCGAGATGCTGCAGGAGGCCGGCGTCGAGCTCCTGCTGCACACGTTCGTCGCCGACGTCGTCACCGACGGTCGGCGGATCCGCGGGGTCGTCGTCGCCAACAAGGACGGCCTCGGGTACCTGCCCGCCGACGTCGTCGTCGACTGCACGGGCGACGGCGACGTCGCGGCACGCGCCGGCGCTGAGGTCGCGTACGGGCGGGACGGCGACGGCGCCGTGCAGCCGATGACGCTCTTCTTCCGCGTCCGGAACGTCGACGACCGCGCCGTCGAGGAGTATGCCCGCGCGCACCCGGAGGACCTCTTTCCCTTCCAGAGCATCGTGGAGCGGGCGCGTGCGGAGGGCCGGTTCCCGATCCCGCGCCGCGGCATCCAGCTCTTCCGGACGCCGGAGCCCGGGGTGTGGCGCATCAACACCACGCGCGTCCTCGGGCGCGACGGCACGAGCGCGGCCGACCTGACGGCAGCCGAGATCGAGGCCCGAGGGCAGGTGCGCGCCCTGCTCGAGTTCTTCCGGACGGACGTACCCGGGCTCGAGCGGGCGGAGCTGCTGGACACGGCGGCGACCATCGGGGTCCGCGAGACGCGGCGCGTCGTCGGCGAGTACACCCTCACGCTCGAGGACCTCATCGCCGGCCGGCACTTCGACGACGTCGTCGCCGTCGCCGGGTACCCGGTGGACATCCACAGCCCGGTGAGCGGGGACGGGCCGTTCGACGACGGCATCCCGGCGACCGCGAACGTCTACGAGATCCCGTTCCGCAGCCTCGTCCCCCGGGACCTGGACAACGTCCTGGTCTCCGGTCGCTGCCTCTCCGCCACGCACGAGGCGCTCGCCGCCGTCCGTGTGATGCCGCCGTGCTTCGCGATGGGCGAGGCCGCCGGACTCGCGGCGGCGTGGGCGAGGCAGGACGGCACCACCGTGCACGACGTCGACGTGACCCGCCTGCAGCGGCGACTCGTCGAGCAGGGCGCCTACCTGGGGGATCGCCTCGATCCCGCCCTGGCCGCCGGGGCAGCCGCCGGTCGCGGCGCCTGACCACCACGACGGACGGAGCACCGCGCCATGGCCTTTCCCGAGACGAACCTCGACCGACGGACGGTACTGGCGCTCGCCAGCGCAGGCACGGCAGGGGCGGCGCTCGCCGCGTCAGCGGCCCCGGCCGCTGCCGCTGCCGCCCCAGCGGGTGCCGGTCCCACGGCGGTGGTCACGGACTTCGGCGCCGACCCCACAGGCGTCGAGCACGCCGGCGCCGCGTTCCAGGCGTGCCTCGACTCCCTGCCTCCGAGCGGCGGCACCGTCCTCGTCCCGCCGGGCACGTACCTGCTCGCGGGGCAGCAGGTCGTTGAGCTCCGGTCCAACCTCACGATCGAGGGCGCCGGCGCCACCATCGTGCGGCGCGAGCGCACCGGCAGCTACACCGCGTTCACCGGTCTGTCCCACGGTCGCCAGGGCCGGCGTTCGGGCGTGGTGAACGTGACGATGCGGGGCCTGCGGTTCCGCGGCGACTTCACCGCCCGGGCGACGATCTGCGTGATGGCCCTGCACCACTGCGCCGACATCCGGATCGAGGGCTGCGAGTTCGTCGAGTGCCAGGGCGGCGCCGGGCACACCTTCGACCTCAACGGCTGCGACGACATCACGTTCACCGACTGCACGTGGCGCGGCTACCACTCGGTGCCCACGCACGCCCCGACGATCGAGACCATCCAGCTCGACGCGTCCCACTCCTCCGCCGTCTCCTACCCGGACGACCCCGGCTCCTACGACGCCCTCTCCACCCACCACGTGACGATCGAGCGCTGCCGGTTCCTCCCGCTCGACCTCGACGCGGAACCCGGCGCCGTCGTCCCGGCGGACCACGCGCGCAGCTTCCCGGCGCCGAACCCCGTGGGCGCGCACCACTCCGCGTACGAGCAGGCCTACGTCGGGCTCGTCATGCGGGACGTCGAGGTCGTCGACCCCGTGTCGGACCCGAGGCCGGCCCAGAACCAGGACAACGCGGCCGTCCGCGGCGTCATCCACGTGCCGCAGGCCCGTGACGTTCTCCTGGAGAACGTCACGGTGCGCTCCACCACGGGCGCCGTCTCGAACCGCGTCGTGATGCTCTCCTCGATGTCGTACGGCCACATCGCGTCCGCCGACGACGTGCCCGGGCCGAAGGGCTACTACCCCGAGCCCATGCGGTGCGCGGACGTCACGATCCGCAACCTCGTGGTCGAGGGTTTCACCGCCGTCGAGGGTGAGGACCCGGCGCAGAACCCGATCATCGTCGTCAGCGGGGTGGATGAGGGCCCGGCGGAGAACATCGACATCCAGGCGAGCATCCACGGCGACGTGACCACCGCCGTCCTCGTGGAGAAGGCGCGCAACGTACGCCTCGCCCTCGAGATCACCGGTTCCGCCCGGGGTGTGGACGTCACCGACAGCTCCGGGCTGAACGTCGCCGGCGGTCGTTTCGACGACGTCGGCACCCCCGTGGTCCTCACCGACGTCGAGCGTTTCACGATCGCCGGCGTCGTCGGGACGCACTCCGGGACCCAGCCGGTCGCCGTCGTCATGGACGACCTCACCGACCACGGTGTGATCGCGGGCACGCGGTGGTCGGGCTACGAGGCCGTCGCCACCGGCGGCGGCCACCACGTGATCGAGCGCGGGAACCGCGCGACGCCCTGAGCGCACGTCCAGCACTCGCTCTCCCTCGACGATCGGACACCGATGTCCCAGCACGACCTGCACCTCGACCGCCGCACCGTGCTCACCGCCGCCGGTGTGGCCACGGCCGCCCTCGTCACGACGACAGCGCTGCCAGGCGCCGCCGCACCCGCGGCACCGGCCCGGCCCAGCGCGTCGGTGACCGACTTCGGGGCGGACCCGACCGGCGTCGAGCATGCCGCCGCCGCGTTCCAGGCGTGCCTCGACTCGCTGGCAGCGAGCGGCGGCACGGTGCTCGTTCCTCCCGGGACGTACCTCCTGGCCGGTGAGCAGGTCGTCGAGCTGCGGTCCAACGTCGACATCGTGGGCGAGAACGCCACGATCGTGCGACGGGAGAGGACGGGCTCGTACGTCGTCTTCGTCGGCCTCTCGCACGGGCGGCAGGGCCGCCGTTCCGGGGTCACGAACGTGACGATGCGCGGTCTGACGTTCCGCGGCGTGTTCCGCGATGCGGGCGAGAGCGCCTCGATCTGCGCCATGGCGCTGCACCACTGCGCCGACATCCGCGTCGAGGACTGCGAGTTCGTCGAGTGCCAGGGCGGCGCCGGGCACACGTTCGACCTGTGCGGCTGCGACGACATCAGCTTCACCGGCTGCACGTGGCGCGGCTACCACGTGGTCCCGGACATCGCGCCGACGGCAGAGACCATCCAGCTCGACATCAGCCACTCCACGACCGTCTCCTACCCGGACGACGCCGGTTCCTACGACGCCCTCGCCACGAGGAGCGTCACGATCGAGCGTTGCCGCTTCCTGCCCCTGGAGCTCGACGGCGAGGTATGGCCGGCCCCGAACCCGGTGGGGGCGCACTTCGAGCAGGAGGGCCAGCCGTACAGCGGGCTGGTCCTGCGCGACGTCGAGATCGTGGACCCGGCGAGCGACCCGCGGCCGGCTGAGAACGGCGACAACGTGCGTCCTCCTCGCGGGATCATCCACGTGCCCCAGATTCAGGACGCGCTGCTCGAGAACGTCACCGTCCGCTCCACCACGGGGCAGACCACGAACCGGGTCCTCATGTTCACGTCGAACTCGTGGGGCAGGCTCATCAGCGACGCGAACATCCCGGGCAGCCGCGGCTACTACGCCGAGCCGGTGCTGTGCTCGAACATCGACATCCGCAACCTCGTCGTCGAGGGGTTCGCGTCGGATCCGGCGGAGGACCCGGCGCAGAACCCGGTCATCTGGATCAGCGGCGTCGACGGCGGCCCTGCGGAAGACATCAGCATCTCCGCGACGATCCGGGACGGCGGCGCGACCGCCGTCGCGATCACGAAGGCGCGCCGGGTGCACGCGTCGCTGGAGGTCGCGGCGTACGCGCGCGGGCTGGACATCACGGGCGCTACCGACGTCCGGCTGACCGGGAGCAGCTTCGACGACGTCGACCAGCCAGTCGTGCTCACCGGAGTCGACGACTTCGGCGTGCACGGGAGCCGCGGCACGCACACGACCCGCCAGGACGCGGCCCTCACACTCGACGCCGCGACCGACCACGGCGTGATCGCCGGGACGCGATGGAGCGGGTACGACGTCCTGCGCACCGGCGGCGGCGCGGACATCGCCGAGCACGGCAACTCGGTCACGCCCGGACCCGCATGAGGCACGCCCGGGCGGCCCGCCGGGGCGCTCAGGGCCCGGGGGTGCTCCGACGTTGCGCGGCCGTCCACTCCCGCATGCGCGCGGGGTAGCCCGTGAGCTGCACGTCGTAGAACGGCACCGCCAGCTCGCGGGCGAGCTCACGCCCGGCACGTGCGTCGGGAACGCGCCGTCGGGTGAACTCCCCCGAACGGGCGATGAGCACGAGCGTGTGGGGCTCGAACGCCGTCGCCGGCTCGAGGTACGCCTCCACACCGCCGCGCTCCGCGACGAACGCCGCGAAGTGGGCGAGGGTCTCCGCACGCTGGGGCGACCGCGAGGCGCGCCGCGAGGTGCGCGAGAAGAGGCCCATGCGACTCAGCATAAGGAACGAGGACGCCGACGGGAGCGGCATCGGCGGCTTCGTGACGCCGCTCACTGGGCAGCGATTCGTGAGCGTCGCGGCCGGGTGACAAGATAGGGCGCGGCCAGCCTGGACGACCACGCGAGGAGCTCTGACGGACCCGTGCCCGATGCTGTGGCCCCCTCCGCACCCGCCGACGCCGGCGAGCGCGGGGACGCGACGTACGACGTCGTCGTCCTCGGGGGCGGGAGCGGCGGCTACGCGGCGGCCCTGCGCGCGGCCCAGCTGGACCTGCGCGTCGCTCTCGTCGAGTCGGACAAGGTCGGCGGCACGTGCCTGCACCGCGGATGCATCCCCACGAAGGCTCTCCTGCACAGCGCGGAGGTGGCCGACGCCGTCCGCGAGAGCGCGACGTTCGGCGTCCGCGCCAGCCTCGACGGCATCGACATGGCCGCTGTCACCGCGTACCAGGAGGGCGTGGTCGCCAGGCTGTACAAGGGCCTCCAGGGGCTGGTCGCCGGGCGCGGCATCGAGGTCGTCGCCGGCCACGGTCGGCTCGTCGCCCCGGACGCCGTCGAGGTCGCCGGGCGCACGATCCGTGGGCGGAACGTCGTGGTCGCGACCGGCTCGTACTCGCGCAGCCTGCCCGGGCTCGAGATCGGCGGGCGCGTCGTGACGAGCGACCAGGCACTGCGACTCGACTGGGTGCCGCAGCGCGTCGTCGTCCTCGGCGGTGGCGTGATCGGCGTCGAGTTCGCGAGCCTGTGGCGGTCGTTCGGCGCCGAGGTCACGGTCGTCGAGGCACTCGAGCACCTCGTCCCGAACGAGGACGTCGCCCTGAGCACCGCGCTTGAGCGGGCGTTCCGCAAGCGCGGGATCGGGATGCGGCTCGGCGCCCGGTTCGCCGGCGTCGACCAGGACGACTCGGGCGTGCGCGTCCACCTGGAGGACAGCGACGACGTGCTCGCCGCCGACCTGCTGCTGGTGGCCGTGGGACGCGGTCCCGCCACGGCCGGCGTCGGCCTCGAGCAGCAGGGTGTCGAGCTCGACCGCGGCTTCGTGGTGACGGACGAGCGCCTGCGCACGACGACGTCGGGGGTGTACGCCGTCGGCGACGTCGTCGCCGGCCTCCAGCTCGCGCACCGGGGCTTCGCGCAGGGCATCTTCGTGGCCGAGGAGATCGCCGGCCTCGCACCCGCCCCGATCGTCGAGTCCGGGATCCCCCGCGTCACCTACAGCGACCCCGAGATCGCGTCCGTCGGTCTCACCGAGGCCCAGGCACGCGATCGGTACGGCGACGGCGTCGAGACGCTCGAGTACAACCTCGGCGGCAACGGCAGGAGCCAGATCCTCCGCACCGCCGGGTTCGTCAAGCTCGTCCGCGCACCGGAAGGGCCGATCGTCGGCGTCCACGCGATCGGCGCGCGCATGGGCGAACAGGTCGGCGAGGGCCAGCTGATCGTGAACTGGGAGGCGTTCCCCGAGGACGTCGCCGCCCTCGTGCACGCCCACCCCACCCAGAACGAGGCTCTCGGCGAGGCAGCTCTCGCGCTCGCCGGCAAGCCGCTCCACGCGCACCACTGAACGTCCACCGAAGGAGACCAAGTTCATGTCCGAAACCGTCAAGATGCCGGCCCTCGGTGAGAGCGTGACCGAGGGCACGGTCACCCGGTGGCTCAAGGCCGTGGGAGACACGGTGGCGGTCGACGAGCCGCTGCTGGAGGTCTCGACCGACAAGGTGGACACCGAGATCCCGTCGCCGATCGCGGGCGTGCTGCAGAAGATCCTCGCGGAGGAGGACGACACCGTCGAGGTCGGCGCCGACCTCGCCGTCATCGGAGCCGACGCCGAGGCAGCGTCCGACGAGGGCGCTCCCGAGGCTCCCGCCGCCGAGGGCCAGGCCGAGGCTGCGCCCGAAGCAGGGGCCGAAGCACCGGCCGAGGAGGCCCCGCAGCAGGCCGCCGAGGAGCAGCCGCCGGCACCGGAGCCCGCCCCCGAGCCGGAGCAGGCCGCTCCCGCGGAGGAGTCGGCTCCCGCACCCGCCGCCCAGGCCGAGCAGCCCGCCGCGGCGGCGTCCGCCGAGGCCGGTACCGACGTCACGCTGCCCGCTCTGGGCGAGAGCGTCACCGAGGGCACGATCACGCGGTGGCTCAAGGCCGTCGGTGACGAGATCGCCGTCGACGAACCCCTGCTCGAGGTCTCGACCGACAAGGTCGACACGGAGATCCCGTCGCCCGTCGCCGGCACCGTCCTCGAGATCCTCGCCGCGGAAGACGAGACGGTCGAGGTCGGAGCGGTGCTCGCGCGGGTCGGCGCGGCCGCGCCCGAGGCGAAGGCCCCGGAGCCCGAGCCGCAGGCAGCGCCGGAGCCGGAGCCGGCTGCAGCGGAGCCCGAGGAGGCCAAGGCGGAGCCCTCCGCAGCGGAGCCGGAGCAGGCCGCGGCCCCCGAGCCCGAGCCCGCCCCGGCGGCACCAGCCCCCGCGCCGGCGGCCGCGGCACCGGCGGCGACGACGCCCGAACCCGCTCCCCGTCCGAGCGCCGCCGAGGCGCTCTCCGGCACGAGCACCACGTACGTCACCCCGCTCGTGCGCAAGCTGGCGGGGCAGCACGGGGTCGACCTCGAAGGGCTCACCGGCACGGGCGTCGGCGGGCGGATCCGCAAGCAGGACGTGCTCGACGCCGCCGAGGCCGCGAAGGCCGCGGCTGCTGCCCCGGCCGCGGCAGCTCCCGCCGCTCCGGCCGGCCCGGCCGCGACGGTGCTTCCCGTCTCCCCGCTCCGGGGAACGCGCGAGAAGATGTCGCGCCTGCGCAAGATCGTCGCGCAGCGCATGGTCGAGTCGCTCCAGGTGTCGGCCCAGCTCACCACGGTGGTCGAGGTGGACGTCACCCGCATCGCTCGACTGCGGGACCGTGCGAAGGCGGACTTCGCAACCCGTGAGGGTGCGAAGCTCACCTACCTCCCGTTCTTCGCGCTCGCCACCACCGAGGCGCTCAAGGCCTACCCGAAGCTCAACGCGAGCATCGAGGGCGAGGAGATCGTCTACCACGGTGCCGAGAACGTCGGGATCGCCGTCGACACGGACCGCGGCCTCGTGGTTCCCGTGGTCAAGGACGCCGGAGACCTGAACATCGCCGGCTTCGCCCGCAAGATCGCCGACCTCGCGTCCCGGACCCGCGCCAACAAGGCCGTGCCGGACGAGCTCAGCGGCGGCACGTTCACGCTGACGAACACGGGCAGCGGCGGTGCCCTGTTCGACACGCCGATCCTCCTGCAGCCGCAGGTCGGCATCCTCGGCATCGGCACGATCGTCAAGCGGCCGATGGTCGTGAAGGACGCCGACGGCGCCGAGGTGATCGCCGTGCGGTCGATGGTGTACCTCGCGCTGAGCTACGACCACCGGCTCGTCGACGGCGCGGACGCGGGTCGCTTCCTCACCGCCATCAAGAACCGCCTCGAGGAGGGCGCGTTCGAGTCCGACCTCGGGCTCTGACGGCGACGTGCCCGACGTCCTGCTCGCCGGGGCTTCCGGCCTCCTCGGCCCCCCGCTCGGCGCGGAGCTGAGGAGGCGGGGGTTCGGCGTGCGGCGGCTCGTCCGCCGCACGCCGGCCGCACCCGACGAGGTGCGCTGGGACCCGTCCTCCGGCGAGGTGCCCCGGGAGGCCCTGGGCGAGCTCGACGACCTCGCCGCGGTGGTCGTGCTCTCGGGCGCCGGCGTCGGGGAGCACCGGTGGACGCCGGAGTTCCGGCGCACGATCGTGGCCTCACGCGTCGACCCGGTGGGCGCGGCGGCCCACAGCCTCGTCGTGGCCGGCGCCCAGCACGTCAGGCTGGTGGCCGCCTCCGCCGTCGGCTACTACGGCGACGGCGGCGAGCAGGTGCTCACGGAGTCCTCCCCGAGCGGCAGCACGTTCCTCGCCGGCGTGTGCCGAGCCTGGGAGTCGGCTGCCGACGACGCCCGAGCGGCAGGCATCGCCGTCGCCCACCTCCGCACCGGCGTCGTGCTGGCCCGCCGCGGCGGGGCGCTCGGCCGACTGATGCCCCTGGTCCGGCTCGGGCTCGGCGGGCCCCTCGGGAACGGACGGCAGTGGTGGCCGTGGATCTCCGCACTCGACGCCGTCCGTGCGATCGCGCACCTCGCCACGACGAGCGATCTCGTCGGTCCGGTCAACGTGACCGCCCCGAACCCGCGGCGCAACGCCGAGGTCGTCGCGGCGCTGGCGCGCGGTGTGCACCGGCCGGCCGTGCTGGGGGTGCCGGCGCCGGCGCTCCGCCTGGGGCTCGGCGCCTTCGCCGACGAGCTCCTGGCCTCGCAACGCGTCATTCCGGCAGCGCTCGAGAGCTCCGGCTTCGCGTTCGCGCACCGGCATCTCGACGACGCCGTCGAGTGGCTGGTGCGCTGACGCTCACGAGCAGATCCCGACGTCGGCGAGCCGGGCGCCGTCGACGCCCTGCTCGACCCGGAGCCGCACGCAGCGCTCACCCTGCGCGGGCACCGTTCGTCGACCCTCCGGCGTGACGCGGACGTGCGGGAGCTGGCGCACGCGGACCAGCACCTCGTCGTCGTCCGCCGCCTCGACACCGAGGACCTCCGTCCGCAGGCCCTCCAGCCGGGTCCCGCTCCCCCGCGTCCGTGCCCAGAGCTCGTCGTCCTGCGCGCGCGCCGGAGACCCCGGGGCGGAGATGGCGTGGAGCGCGTCCAGGTCGCCGGCCGTCAACGCCGCATCCCGCGCCGCGAGCAGCTCGCGCACGACGGGTCCGAGCGGGGCGCCGCCGGCGCGCTCCGGCCGCTCGGCCGCGACGACGCCGCCGAGAGCGACACCGACCAGCACTGCCGACGCCGCCACCGCGGCCATCAGCGCACGTCGCCGGGGGCTCGGTGCGCCGTGGCGCGCCGCACGCCGGCCCGAGCGGGTTCCCGCTCGCCCGGCCGACGCCACCCGGACGCCGCGACCTGACCGGGTCCGTCGGCGCCGGCTCGCTCGTACCCGGCCACCGAGCCGGGTGGTCGGCGCCGCGAGAGCCGCGGCGCGCAGGCTCGCCTGGGCCAGCACGTCACCGGCCGGCAGGCGCGGCTCCTCGGCCGCGTCGAGCGCGGCGAGCTCCGCAGCCGCGGGCCGCGACGCCGGATCCTCGGCGAGTGCGCGCTCCACCTCGGGCGGCACGTCCTCGGCGCAGAACGCCGCCAGGGCTGCGAGCGACCACACGTCACCGGCCGCGCTCGCGGGCCGGCCCGTCCGCCGTTCCGGTGCGACGAAGCCGACCGTGCCGCCCTCCGTGGGCGCGAACCCGGCGACGTCGATCAGGACCCATCCCCGTTCGGCCGCCACGACGTTCGCCGGCGACACGTCGCCGTGCACGACGCCCTGCGCATGCAGGTGCGCGAGCGCCGAGGCGACCTGGCCCACCAGCGTGCGCACCTCGCGCTCGCCGAGCGGTGCCCGCGCTGCCCGGAGTGCGGCCAACGTCGGGCCGGGAACCGGGGGGCCGACCACCGCCGTCGTCCGCTCGTCGACAGCCACGACGTCGGCGACGCCGCCCAGGTGCGGGTGGTCCAGGCCCCGCAAGCCCCCCACGCGTGCGCGGTACGGCTCGACGAGCGAAGGATCGAGCCGCACCAGGCGCACGGCCACGGGATCGCCGTCGGGAACCGCGACGGGCCGCCCGGCCCACACCGGCCCGTCGGCGCCGAAGCCCAGCGGGTCGCCGAGCCGGTACCCCGGGACCTGCGGTGCTCGTCGCGTGTGCTGCACTCCTCCATCACACCGCGAACGCGCACGGCACCGCCGTCGTTATCCACAGGCCTGGAACGTCGCCACCCGGGCGTAGGGTGACGGCGTGCGTTTCGACCGCGTCGGTCTCGGCGACGAGCTCGTGCCGTACCAGGACGGATGGGCTCGCCAGCGCGAGCTCCACGAGTCCGTGGTCGCCGGCGGCGAGGACGTCGTCGTCGAGCTCGAGCACGAGCACGTCTACACGGCCGGCCGACGCACCCGCCGCGCCGAGCGCCCCGATGACGGCACACCGGTCGTCGACGTCGACCGTGGCGGAAAGATCACCTGGCACGGCCCCGGGCAGCTCGTCGTCTACCCGATCGTGCGGCTCGCGCAGCCGGTCGACGTCGTGGCGTACGTCCGGGCGCTCGAGTCGGCGCTCATCGGCACGCTCGGCACCCTCGGGGTGAGCGGAGACCGCGTCGAGGGGCGATCGGGCGTGTGGGTGCTGGGCGACGACGGCGGCCCGGATCGCAAGATCGCGGCGATCGGCGTGCGGGTCGCCGGCGGGGTGACGATGCACGGACTCGCTCTCAACGTCGCGCCCGACCTGACCGCGTTCGAGGCCATCGTGCCGTGCGGGATCACCGACGCGGGAGTGACGTCGATCGCCGCCGAGACCGGGCGCACCCTGACGCTCGTCGAGGTGGCCGACATCCTCCGAGACGACCTCGTGCGCGCCCTCGCGGACGTCACGGCCGTGCGTACAGTGGGCGCGTGACGATCGCCCCGGAGGGTCGGCGCCTGCTGCGCGTCGAGGCCAGGAACGCCGCCGTCCCGATCGAGAAGAAGCCGCCGTGGATCAAGACGCGCGCCACGATGGGTCCGGAGTACACCGAGCTGCGCTCGCTCGTACGTCGCGAGGGCCTGCACACGGTGTGCGAGGAGGCGGGCTGCCCCAACATCTTCGAGTGCTGGGAGGACCGCGAGGCCACGTTCCTCATCGGGGGCGACCAGTGCACGCGGCGGTGCGACTTCTGCCAGATCGACACCGGCAAGCCTGCCGACTTCGACGCCGACGAACCACGCCGTGTGGCCGAGTCGGTGCAGGCGATGGGTCTGCGCTACTCGACGGTCACCGGCGTCGCGCGCGACGACCTCGCCGACGGCGGGGCGTGGCTCTACGCGGAGACCGTCCGGCAGATCCACGCACTGAACCCGGGTACCGGCGTCGAGCTGCTCATCCCCGACTTCAACGCCGAGCCGGACCAGCTCGCCGAGGTGTTCTCCTCGCGGCCCGAGGTGCTCGCCCACAACCTCGAGACGGTGCCCCGCGTCTTCAAGCGCATCCGGCCGGGGTTCCGGTACGCCCGCTCGCTGTCGGTGCTGACGGCGGCTCGCGACGCCGGCCTGGTCACGAAGTCGAACCTCATCCTCGGGATGGGCGAGACGACCGCGGAGGCCGTCGAGGCCCTGGCGGACCTGCACGCGGCAGGGTGCGACCTCGTGACGATCACCCAGTACCTGCGCCCCTCACCGCGTCACCACCCGGTGGAGCGGTGGGTGAAGCCGGAGGAGTTCGTCGAGCTGTCCGACGAGGCGGAGCGGATCGGGTTCCTCGGAGTCATGGCCGGCCCGCTCGTGCGCTCGTCCTACCGGGCAGGTCGCCTCTGGGGCCAGGCGATGGCTCGCCGCGGGCTCGAGGTCCCGCCCGCGCTCGCCCACCTCACCGAGCCGACGACGTCCCGCCAGGAGGCGGCGTCGCTGCTGCGCTGAGCGAGCGCTCAGGATCGTGCCGAGGCGTCCGCACCCGCCGGTAGGCTGAGGCATCATGGCCCGCAGCTCCTCGAAACCCGACTCCTCGGCGCCGACGAAGGCCCCCAAGGAGAAGAAGCGTCGCTGGTACCACCAGGTGTGGGAGGTCTACCAGATGACGCGGAAGGCTCAGCCTTCCATCACCTGGTGGATCCTCCTCATCATCGTGGGCGGCTCGGCCGCCGGCTACGGGCTCGGCCTGCTCTGGGGGCAGCCGATCTACACGCTGGTGCTCGCGATCCCGTTCTCCGTGCTGGGTGCGATGTTCCTGCTGGCGCGACGCGCGGAGACGGCGGCGTACGCACGGATCGAGGGCGAGCCGGGCGCCGTCTCCGCGGCCCTCGGCACCATCCGTCGCGGCTGGAACATCGAGGAGCAACCTGTCGCCGTCGACCCGCGCACCCAGGACATGGTGTTCCGGGCGATCGGCAAGCCGGGTGTGGTGCTCATCAGCGAGGGCCCGTCCGGGCGCGCCGGACGCCTGCTGGAGACGGAGAAGCGGCGCGTTCAGCGCCTGGTCCCGTCGGTGCCCGTGCACCTCGTCCAGTGCGGCCGGGGCGACGGTCAGGTCCCGCTCCCGAAGCTCGCGTCGACGGTACAGAAGCAGAAGGGCAAGCTGTCCAAGGCGGAGGTCGCCGAGGTCTCCAAGCGGCTGCGTGCCATGGGGACGGCGCGGCTGCCGATCCCGAAGGGCGTCGACCCCACGCGGATGCGCCCCGACCGCAAGGGCATGCGGGGCCGCTGAGCCGCCGACGTCAGCGAGCGCGCTCGACGATGCGCGTGCGCGCCCACCGGTCGTGCAGCGACACGCCCTCCGAGTCCCAGATGACCGCCGGGATGACGAGGCACAGTGCCACGGTGCGGACGATCGCGCTGACGATGCCGGGATGGCCGCCGTCGTCCGCCCGCACTACCCGGAGCCCGAGCACGCGGTGGCCGATCGTGGACCCGAGCGTCGCCACGAGGATCAGGGTCATGGCGGCGAAGATCGCGAGCGTGGCCCACGAGTCGAACGCGAAGAAGCCGGCACTGATCGCGGAGGCGAGGAGCCAGTCGATCACCAGCGCGCCGATCCGCCGGGCCAGCCCGGCCGGCTGCGTGCTGCTGGGACGACGGTCCCACGATGTGGTCTCAGGGTGCTGCGGTGACACCCCGCGAGCCTAGTCTCCACCGGGTGTGCGATCGTTCCGGCCGCCGGCGCCCCGCCTCGGGTGGGCGCCGGATTAACACCACCGACACATACGGGTGATGGGGCAGTAACGCCGGACGCCTAGCGTGCCAACCGCCCCCAAGGGCCCACCTACCAAGGAGTCATGGATGTTCACCACCGCCGAGGAGGCCATCGCCTTCACGAAGGAGCAGGACGTCAAGTTCGTCGACGTCCGGTTCATCGACCTGCCTGGCGTGCAGCAGCACTTCAACATCCCGGTCGAGGCCTTCAACGAGGACGCCTTCACGGAAGGTCTCATGTTCGACGGCTCCTCGATCCGGGGCTTCCAGGCGATCCACGAGTCGGACATGAAGCTCGTGCCGGACGTCACGAGCGCGTTCGTCGACCCGTTCCGGGCGCAGAAGACGCTCGTCGTGTACTTCTCGATCGTCGACCCGTTCACCGACGAGCCCTACTCCCGTGACCCCCGGACGATCGCCGCAAAAGCGGAGGCGTACCTGCGCTCGACGGGCATCGCCGACACGGTGTTCTTCGGCCCGGAGGCGGAGTTCTACATCTTCGACGACGTGCGGTTCGAGACGAACCAGCACTCGGGGTACTACTACCTCGACTCCAGCGAGGCCGCGTGGAACACGGGCCGGGTCGAGGAGGGCGGCAACAAGGCGTACAAGACGCGCTACAAGGGCGGCTACTTCCCCGTCTCCCCCGCCGACCAGTTCGCCGACCTGCGCGACTCCATCGTGACGACGCTGCAGGAGGTGGGCCTCGACGTCGAGCGGGCGCACCACGAGGTCGGCACGGCCGGCCAGCAGGAGATCAACTACCGGTTCAACACGCTGCGTTCCGCGGCCGACGACCTCATGAAGTTCAAGTACGTCGTCAAGAACGTGGTGTGGAACGCCGGCAAGACGGCGACGTTCATGCCGAAGCCGCTGTTCGGTGACAACGGCTCCGGCATGCACAGCCACCAGAGCCTCTGGAAGGACGGCCAGCCGCTGTTCTTCGACGAGCGCGGGTACGGCGGGCTGTCCGACCTGGCGCGCTGGTACATCGGCGGCCTGCTCAAGCACGCGCCGTCGCTGCTGGCGTTCACGAACCCGTCCGTGAACTCCTACCATCGCCTGGTGCCCGGCTTCGAGGCGCCGGTCAACCTCGTGTACTCGGCGCGCAACCGCTCCGCGTGCATTCGCATCCCGATCACGGGGACCTCGCCGAAGGCGAAGCGCATCGAGTTCCGCGTGCCGGACCCGTCGGCGAACCCGTACCTGGCGTTCTCGGCGATGCTCATGGCGGGCATCGACGGCATCCGCAACCGGATCGAGCCGCCGGAGCCGGTCGACAAGGACCTCTACGAGCTGCCGCCGGAGGAGCACGCCCAGATCGCTCAGGTGCCGGACTCGCTGCCCGGCGTGCTCGACGCGCTCGAGGCGGACCACGACTTCCTCACCGAGGGCGACGTGTTCACGCCGGACCTCATCTCGACGTGGATCGACTACAAGCGGACGAACGAGGTCGACCCGATCCGGCTGCGCCCGCACCCGCACGAGTTCGAGCTGTACTACGACATCTGAGGAGTGAGCGCAGCGAGCCCCGCAGGATGTCGTGGCTGGTAGAGGCATCTGAGGAGTGAGCGAGTCGCTTCTCGAGGTAGTACCGCGCGGGCTAGGGCTCAGGCGTCGCCGGAGCGCTGCTGGCGGAGCCTGCGGCGAGCCACGAGCAGGACCACGGCGATCGCGACCGTGGTGATGGTGCCGGACACCACGACCGACGCGAACGGGAAGTCGCCCAGCTGCGTGGCGACGAGGTACGCCAGCCCACACGTGTAGACCGACCAGAGCGAGCCGCCGACGGCCGACCACAGCAGGAAGTGCCGGTACGGGTGTGCGGCGATGCCGAACGTGGCGTTGACGACGAAGCGCATCCCCGGGACGTAGCGGCCGGCGACGAGCAGCGGTGGCGCGCTCGAGCCCATGATCGCCAGCACGCTCGCCACCTTCTCGTTCTCGACGGCGACGGCGAGCTTGGCCCGGTACCGGCGTCGTGCGCCGCGTGCGATCCAGTAGAGCGCCGAGTCCCCGGCGATCGCACCACCAGCGCCGGCCAGCATGACCAGCGGGAGGCTGAGGTCGCCCGTCGCGGCCAGCGTCGATGCCGCCGTCAGCGTCGTCTCGCCGGGGAACAGGGCGCAGATCCCGTCCAGGAACACGAGCAGGAAGACGGACAGGTAGGCCCACTCCGCCACGCTCGCGGTGATCGTCGCGAACCCGTCCCCTCCCCCCGCCACCTGGAGCGCGGCGACCACCAGGAGGAAGACAGCGACGCCGGCGGCGACCCACCAGCCCCAACGGCGTCGGCCGACCCGTGCCTCCGCCGTCGCATCCGCCGACGTCGCGGCGTCGGACGTGCGGTCGCTGGACACGTACCCATCCTGCCGTGGAACCCGACGCCCGGCGGGAGGCGGGTCCGCTCAGGGAGCCCGCCGTTCGACGTCGCCCGACAGTCGCGCCAGCGCGCTCGCGTGAGCGAGCTGGACCTCCTGTGAGAGCTCCGCGGCGGTCAGCGCCTCAGCGAGCGGCGCGTACTCGACGTCGACGAGCCGCCCGTCGTCCCCCACCGTCACCACTGCCGCGTGCCGCGGCGAGCTCTCGCAGACTCCGGACCCGCTCGGCCTTCGCTCGATTCCTGCGCGGCGTCCGCTGCTTCGCCCGGAAGCGTCGGCGCCGATCTCTCTGACGTCCCTCATGCGTGTCCCCTCCCCGTCGGGAATGCGGCGGAGGGCGGGTCCCGCGGGACCCGCCCTCCGTCATACGGCTTCACGTTCTGCAGACCGGACCGATCCCCCTGCGACCCGCCCGGTCGCCCGAGCGATCAGGCCATCTGGCGAGCGACGCTGCCCACGAGGGCAGGTCCGCCTGACGTACGTGGCCGGGCGCGGCCGCCGAGCAGCGCCACGAGCGAGGACTCCACCCCGACGTCGCGTCGCAGCTGGTAGTCGTCGCACCGCCAGTGCAGGTGCGTGCCCCTGTCCTGCTCGCAGAACGGGCAGCGTCCGAACAACTCGTCGTGCACCTCGCGGCAGTCCCCCCAGACGCCGAAGCCCTCGGTGACGGTCACGATCGCCGCCGGGTTCCCGCAGGTGCACAGCTCACCGGGGCGAGCACGTCGCTGGTACATCGAAACTCCCTCCACCGGGACACGGGGTCGTTCCCGGCTGACAGCGAGTCTCGCGAGCGCACCCCCTGGGTGTCCCTAGGGATCGTCCCTAGTCTTGTTCCCTGGGGCTGCCGCCGACGGCGATCCCTGCGGGCGGCGTCGACGCGGTGAGAAGTCCCCGGAGCTGACGTCGCGAGGTGAGCGCGAGCTTCGCGAGGATGTTCGACATGTGGTACTCGACGGCCTTCTCCGAGACGAACAGGGCGGCCGCGGCCTCGCGGTTCGTGTAGCCACGGGCGGCGAGGTGGGCGACCTCGTGCTCGCGTTGCGTGAGCGTGGCGATGGTCGTCCGGGAGCCGGACGCCGACCGCGCCTCCTCGAGCACCGAGCCGAGCGCCTCCTCGGCACGCCGGGCCTCGTGCACCGCGCCGAGCACGTCGAACCTCCGGCGCGCGGACGAGAGCAGCCGCGACGCCTCGTCCGCCCGTGCCCGCCGGCCGGCGGACTCCTCGAGGAGTCCCCGCTCGTACGGGTTCGACGTCGGCAGGGCGAGGCCCTCGGCGTCCCAGCGCGCGGCTGCTGCGGCGTCACCGCGTGCGGCAGCGAGGTCGGCATGGAGTCGGCACCAGGCTTCCGGTGCCATGGAGCGCCGGCTCGGCCGGCTCTCCCGGGGCGCGTGCTCCAGCACGTCGAGCGCCGCCGTCGCCTCGTCGAGGCGCCCCTCCTGGACGAGAGCCGAGACGTACGTCGCGGGCTCGAGCGCGAGGTCGCCGATGTCGAGCACGCGCGCCGCGTCGCCGTGCGCCCGCGCGAGCGTGAGGTCCGCGAGCCGGATCGCCTCGGTCATGAGTGGTCTGGAGAGGGTGACGTCGCGCAGCGCGGACCTGGCGTGAGCGAGGTGCATCCGGGCGACCTGCACGTTCCCTCGTGCGGCGGGCACGAGCGCCGACACCGCATACGCACCGGCCGGGCTGCCGCGCCGCCCTGCGCCGTCGAGGGTCGACGTCACGAGGGCGTTCGCCGTGATCGCGCACTCGTTCCACTGGCCGAGCGCGAACTGCGTGAGCGCGAGCTGCACGAGGTCGTACTCCGACAGGCGCTCCGCGTCCCCCTCGGCGAGGTCGCGGCCGCGCACCAGGTCGTCGAGCGCCATCTCGAGGTCGCCCTGCCACCGCGCGATGCCCCCGCGCGCCGAGAACGCGACGGCGTGGTGCCGCCCGGCCGCCGACGGGTCGTCCAGCTCGGCGTCGAGCATCGCTCGTGCGGCGATCGGGTCGCCGGTGAGCCAGGTGTCCAGCGCCCGCAACGTCACCAGCGCGACGCGCGCCTCGTCGACGGCGTCCCGATCGGCGACGTCGTCACTCGCCTCGAGATGGCCGAGCGCGACACCGAGGTGCTCGATCGCCAGACCGAGCGAGGTCAGCTCCACCGTCGCCGACGCGTACCACCCGGCGGTCATCGCGGAGTACGCGCGGTCCCGCCAGCTCTGCGGTGGCTCGAGCTCGCCGTCGGCCGCCGCGGCGAGCAGCTCCATGCCGCGCGCGAAGTCGCCGGCGCTCCCGACGCCGTGGCCGAGCAGCCAGCTCCTCGCGCGTCCGGGTGGCATCGCCTCGAGCTCGCCCTGCAGCGGGGCGAGCAGCTCCGGCCGTCGGGCGTGCAGCGCGTACGCCCCCGCGCGGATGAGCCGGTGGTCGCGGTCGACGCCCGGCGCGCTCGCCTGAGCGGCGTTGTGGCCGTACCGGACGGCGATCTCCGCCTCGCCGAGCGCCGCCGCCTCCGCGGCACGCTCCTCGAGCTCGCGCGCGAGGTCCTCGTCCGGGCCGGTGAGCGCGGCGAGCCGATGCCGGTACGACCGCGTTCCCCCGGTCACCTGCGCCGCCGCGGCGTGCAGGGCGACGCGCCGCTCCTCGCCGAGCCCGGACAGGACGGCGTCGGCGATCTGTCGGTGCGCGAGCGTGAGCCGCGGCGCCGGATCATCCTGCCGGCGGACCACCGGCGTCGCGAGCGCGGCGTCGACGCCGTCGGGCAGCCCGGCGATCTGCGCCATCCGCCGCACGTCTGCGGGCGGCGTGGGTGCGTCGAGCACCGCCAACGCCTCGATGATGCCCCGCGCCTGGGGCGGGCACTCCTCGAGCACGTCGAGCACCGTCAGGTCGATCGCCACGAGGCGGGAGAGGTCGGCCGCTGCCGCGTTCGCCAGACGCGCCAGACCCTCGCCCGCGAGATCGCCCGTGACCCCGTAGGCGTCGAGCACCGTCGTGAGGTGGAGCGGGTTCCCGCGGGTCACGTCGACGAGATCGCGCACGAGCCCGGGTGGGGGCTCCACGGCCGTCCGCGCCCGGACGAGCGCCGAGACGTCCGCCGGACCCAGCCCGGTGAGGACGATGGTGTCGCCGCGTCCGGGGTCGCGGGCCAGGCGGCCCACCTCCTCGACGAAGTCGCCCGTCGCCTCCGTGCTGGCCGCGAGCACGAGGATCGGGTGCCGCTGGAACCGCCGCATGACGAAGCCGAGCGCGAGAGCCGACGTGTCGTCGATCCACTGCGCGTCGTCGAGCACGAAGCACAGCGGCGTGGTGACGACTCCGAGCGCCGCGACGATCGTCGAGCCGACGTACAGCGGGTCCACCCGCTCCGTGAGGCCGGGCGGGACCTTGTCGGACCGCATGTGGGGCGGCAGCTGGGCGGTGAACTGGTTGAACACGCCGTACGGGAGCTGGGTCTCGGCTCGGTTCCCGCTGGTCCACGCCACCGTCCAGGTCGGGTCCAGCGCCTCGGTGACGGCCCGCAGCAAGGCGGTCTTGCCCATCCCCGACTCGCCCCGCACGAGCTCCACGCGCGCCCTCCCTGCCGCCGCCTCCGCGGCTGCTCGGGTGAGCACGGCAACCTCTCGCTCGCGACGGACGAGGCTCACGCGCTCACGCTCCCGACCCCTCCGGCGACCAGACGTTCCATGCTAGCGATCCGCACGGCTCCGGGACGAGGATCCGTGCGGGGTGACGGCGTTCAGTCGCCGTAGAAGAGGCGTTCGACGACGCCGCGGGCGCGCCGGGCCGAGCGCAGGTAGTCCTCCTCGAGCGCCGCACCCGAGCCGGGCGGGTAGCCGAGCAGGCGGGCGACGGCGCTCAGCTCCTGACGCTCGTGCGGGAGCACGTCCACCTTCGCGCTGCGCGTGCGGCCCGTCGCGAGGACGATCGCGTCGCGCAGCCGGGACGCGAGGCGCCACGCGTCCCGGAGGCGTTCGTGGTCACCCGCGGTGAGCAGGTCGGCCTCCAGCGCGGCGTCCAGGGCGTCGAGCGTCCGCGGGGTCCGCAGCCCCGGATGCGTGCCGGCGTGCCGCAGCTGCAGGAGCTGCGCCGTCCACTCGACGTCGGCCAGCCCGCCACGTCCCAGCTTGAGATGCCGGTTCGCCGGCACACCGCGCGGCAGCCGTTCCGCCTCGACGCGCGCCTTGATCCGGCGCAGCTCGCGCAGCTGGGTGGTGTCGACACCGGCCTCGTCGTAGCGCACCGGGTCCACGAGCCGGACGAACCCCTCCGCCAGGTCGTCGTCGCCGGCGACCGGCCGCGCCCGGAGCAGCGCCTGCCGCTCCCAGACGCCCGCCCACCGCTCGTAGTACTCCCCGTACGCGTCCAGCGACCGGGTCAACGGACCGTTCCGCCCTTCCGGGCGCAGGCCGGCGTCGACCTCCAGCGGCGGCTCCGGCCCGATCTGGCCGAGGAGTGCGCCGACCCGGTGGGCGACGTCGAGCGCGAACGCCTGCGCGCGCTCCGCGTCGGCGCCGGGGAGCGGGTCGTGCACGAACATCACGTCCGCGTCGCTGGCATAGCCGAGCTCGTGGCCGCCGAGCCGGCCCATGGCGACGACGAGGAGCCGGGTCGGTGCGTCGTCGACCCCCGCGGCACGCACCGCCTCCGCCCGGGCGAAGCGCAGCGCCCCGCGCAGCGCCGCGTCGGCGACCGTCGAGATCGGCCGTCGGTCGCCCGCCAGGTGCTCGAGGACGTCGTCGACCCCGGTGCGCACCAGCTCGCGACGGCGCAGGTACCGGATCGCCGTCGCCGCGCCGACGGGTTCGGACCGCCGCCGCAGGATCGCGTCCATCTCGCTCTCGAGCGCCGGCGCGTCGCGCGGTCGCAGGTCGGCGTCCTCGCCGAGCCACGCGACGGACTCGGGCGAGCGGCGCAGGGCGTCGGCCAGGTACCGGCTCGAGGAGAGCACGGCCGCCAGCCGCCGCGCGGCGACGCCGGAGTCCCGCAGGAGCTTGAGGTACCAGTGCGAGGCACCGAGCTCGTCGGACAGCGCCCGGAACGCGAGCAGCCCGCCGTCGGGATCGGGACCGTCGGCGAACCAGCCGATCATCACCGGCAGCAGGTGTCGCTGGATCGCCGCGCGGCGGGTGACGCCCTCCGTGAGCGCCGCGATGTGCCGCACCGCGCCGTCCGGGTCGCGGTACCCGATCGCGGCGAGGCGCGCCCGGGCGGCGTCGGGGGCGAGCGACGCGTCCTCCGCGGACAGGCGCGCTGTCGCCGGGAGCAGGGGGCGGTAGAAGAGCTCCTCGTGCAGGCGTCGCACGTCGCGCCGCGTGTGGCGCCACCGCACGAGCAGCTCGGCCACGGGGTCGCCGTCGTCGCCGTCGTCCGGCAGCGTCCCGACGGCGCGCGCCAGCCGCCGCAGGTCGGCGTCCGACGTCGGGATCAGGTGGGTGCGCCGCATCCGGTACAGCTGGACGCGGTGCTCCAGCAGGCGAAGGAAGCGGTAGCAGACGGCCAGGCGGGCGGCGTCCTCGCGCCCGACGAACCCCTGGGCCGCGAGCGAGGCCAGGGCGGCCAGCGTGTTCCGGGACCGGATCTCCGGCGCGAGCCGGCCGTGCACGAGCTGGAGGAGCTGGACGGTGAACTCGACGTCGCGCAGCCCCCCGGGTCCGAGCTTGATCTGCCGGTCGACCTCGTTCGGGGGGACGTGCGCCTCGACCCGCCGCCGCATCGCCTGCGCGTCCTCGACGAAGTTCTCCCGGTTGACGGCGCTCCACACCATCGGCGCGAGCGCCTCGGTGTACGCGGCGCCGAGCTCCCGGTCCCCGGCGACCGGCCGTGCCTTGAGCAGCGCCTGGAACTCCCACGTCTTCGCCCAGCGCTCGTAGTAGGCGACGTGGCTCGCCAGCGTGCGCACGAGCGGGCCCTGCTTGCCCTCGGGGCGCAGCGCGGCGTCGACCTCCCAGAGCGCCGGCTCCCCGCCCGGAGCCGAGCAGGCGCGGGCGAGCCCGGCGGCCAGGCGCGTGGCGACGGCGAGCGCCTCGTCCTCGGGCAGGCCGTCCGGCTCGGCCACGTAGACGACGTCGACGTCGGACACGTAGTTGAGCTCGCGCCCGCCGGTCTTGCCCATGCCGATGACGGCGAGGCGCACGTGCTGCGCGTCGTCGCCCACGGCAGCGCGCGCGACGGCCAGAGCCGCCTCGAGCGCGGCGGAGGCCAGGTCCGCGAGCGTCGCGGCGACTCCCGGGAGCACGGAGAGCGGATCGGGCCGGGTGAGGTCCGACGCGGCGACGCGGCTCAGCTGACGCCGGTAGCAGCGCCGGAGCTCGTCGGGGCCGCCCCGCGCGACCGGTCGTGCGGCGTCCGGGTCGGCGCCGACGGCCCGGAGCATGGTCGCGCGCAGCTGCTCGGGGGGCTCGGCGAGGATGCCCGCCCCCGCGTCCTCGATCACGACGTCGACGTCCGCCGGGTGCGCGACGAGGGAGTCTCCGAGCGCCGCCGAGCCCCCGAGGACCGCGAGGAGCCGACGGCGTCCCTCGCCGTCGCGGGCGAGCACGCCGCCCAGCGCCGTCCGACCCTCGTCGTCCGCCGCGGCGTGGAGCCTGACGAGCGTGAGGAGCGCGAGGTCGGGATCGTCGACGTCGCCCAGCCCCGCCACGAGCCCCGCATCGCCGTCGGCGTCGGCCTCGGCGTCCAGCACCGCCGCCACCCACGGCTCGGCGAGCAGCTCCGCGGCACGTTCGGCGTGGACGAACCCGAGACGGACGAGCCGTCCCGTGCGCGAGCTGCGTCGGCTCACAGGGCGCGGAGGAAGCGGGAGACCTCGTACGGCGTGACCTGGGCCCGGTACTCCGCCCACTCCTGGCGCTTGTTGCGCAGGAAGTACTCGAAGACCGACTCACCGAGCGTCTCCGCCACCAGCTCGGACGACTCCATGACTGTGATCGCCTGCTCGAGGTTGCCGGGCAGCGGGGCGATGCCGAGGGCGCGGCGCTCGGCGTCGGAGAGGTCCCAGACGTTGTCCTCCGCCTCGTCCGGCAGCTCGTACCCCTCGCGGACCCCCTTGAGACCCGCCGCCAGGAGCACGGCGAACGCCAGGTACGGGTTCGTCGAGGAGTCGATGCCGCGATACTCCACGCGCGCCGACTGCCCCTTGCCCGGCTTGTACATCGGCACGCGGATGAGCGCCGACCGGTTGTTGTGTCCCCAGCACACGTAGCTGGGCGCCTCGCCGCCGCCCCAGAGCCGCTTGTAGGAGTTCACGTACTGGTTGGTCACCGCCGTGATCTCGGCGCTGTGCCGCAGCAGGCCGGCGATGAACGCCCGCGCCACCGGCGACAGCTCGTACTGGGCGCCCGGCTCGTGGAACGCGTTCGTGTCACCCTCGAAGAGCGAGAGGTGGGTGTGCATGCCCGAGCCGGGGTGGCCGGCGAGCGGCTTCGGCATGAACGTCGCCATGATCCCCTGCTCGAGGGCCACCTCCTTCACCACGGTCCGGAACGTCATGATGTTGTCGGCGGTCGACAGGGCGTCCGCGTAGCGCAGGTCGATCTCGTTCTGGCCCGGGCCGGCCTCGTGGTGGGAGTACTCGACGGAGATGCCCATGGACTCGAGCAGCGTGATCGTCGCGCGCCGGAAGTCGTGCCCGGTCCCCCGCGCCACGTGGTCGAAGTACCCCGCCGTGTCGATCGGGACGAGCGGCCCGGTCTCGGACTCGGGGGTGTGGAACAGGTAGAACTCGACCTCGGGGTGCGTGTAGAACGTGAACCCCGCGTCGGCGGCCTCCGACAACGCGCGCTTGAGGACGTTGCGCGGGTCGGCCGCCGCGGGCTCGCCGTCGGGCGTGAGGATGTCGCAGAAGATGCGGGCCGTGCCCCGTTGGTCGCCGCGCCAAGGCAGCACCTGGAACGTCGACGGGTCCGGCTTCGCGAGCATGTCCGCCTCGTAGACGCGTGCCAGGCCCTCGATCGCCGACCCGTCGAACCCGATCCCCTCCGCGAAGGCGCTCTCGAGCTCGGCCGGGGCCACCGCCACCGACTTGAGGATGCCCAGCACGTCGGTGAACCACAGGCGGATGAAGCGGATGTCCCGCTCCTCGATCGCCCTGAGGACGTACTCCTGCTGCCTGTCCATGCCACTCCCGCCGTCGCTCGCCGCTTCGCGGGTGCCGGGTCGCTGCGCAAATGACGCCGCCAGCGGACCCGTCCCGCGTGCGTTCCTATCATGGCGTGCCGCGGCGCCCACGGGCGCCCCTCGCCGTGCGTCGCGCCGGCCCGCACTAGGCTGGTTCGGTGAGCACGTTGCGACTCGCCCTCGCCCAGGTGAACTCGGCGGTCGGGGACCTCGAGGGCAACGCGCAGACGGTGCTCCGGCTCGCGCTCGCCGCGCAGGCCGCCGGCGCGGATCTCGTGGCCTTCCCCGAGATGGTGCTGACCGGCTACCCGATCGAGGACCTCGCGCTGCGCGGGTCGTTCCGACGAGCCGTCGCGGCCCAGGAACGCCGCCTCGCCGCAGCGCTCGTGGACGAGGGCGCCGGCGACGTGCACGTGGTCGTCGGGTCGCTCTCCGAAGCCGCTGACGGCCGGCCCACGAACACGGCGGCGGTGCTGCGCGACGGCCGCGTCGTCGCCCGGTACACGAAGCACCACCTGCCGAACTACGGCGTCTTCGACGAGTACCGCATCTTCGCGTCGGGCTCCGACCCCGTGGTCGTCGACGTCGCCGGCCATCGGGTGGGGCTCGCGATCTGCGAGGACATCTGGCGCGACGGCGGCACCGTGGCGCAGCTGGCGAGCCCGGGCGTCGATCTCCTGCTCGTCATCAACGGCTCGCCGTACGAACGCGGCAAGGGCTACCTGCGCAGCCGTCTCGCCGCTGAGCGCGCGGCGGAGCTGAGCGCACCCGTCGCGTACGTGAACCTCATCGGCGGGCAGGACGACCTGGTGTTCGACGGCGGCTCGTTCGTGCTCGACGTCGACGGCACGGTCGTCGCCCGGTCCCCCACGTTCGACGAGGACCTCCTGCTGCTCGACCTGCCAGGCGCCGGCGACCCGCCCGAGCAGCCGGGTCACGTGGCCCGCGTCGACGACGACACGGCCCAGATGTACGACGCCGTCGTCCTCGGGCTCCGCGACTACGCCCGCAAGAACGGGTTCACCGACGTCGTCCTCGGCATCTCGGGCGGGATCGACTCGGCGCTGACGGCCACCGTCGCGTGCGACGCCGTCGGCGCGGACCACGTGCTCGGCGTCGCGATGCCGAGCGCCTACTCCTCCGAGCACTCGCTCGCCGACGCCCGCGAGCTCGCGGAGCGGACCGGCCTCACGTACCGCGAACAGCCGATCGAGCCGTTCGTCGACGCGTTCCAGGGCGAGCTGCGGCTCGACGGCGTTCCCGCGGAGAACCTGCAGGCCCGGGTGCGCGGCGTCGTCCTCATGGCGATCTCGAACGCCGAGGGGCACCTCGTCATCGCCCCGGGCAACAAGTCGGAGCTCGCCGTCGGCTACTCCACGATCTACGACGCCGGGAGCATCGGCGGCTTCGCCCCCCTCAAGGACGTGCTGAAGACGCGCGTCTGGGAGCTGGCCCGGTACCGCAACGCGCGAGCCCGGGCGGCCGGCGAGACGCCGCCCATCCCGGAGAGCTCGATCACGAAGCCGCCGTCGGCCGAGCTGCGGCCCGGTCAGAAGGACAGCGACTCCCTGCCGGACTACGAGCTGCTCGACGACGTCCTGGACGCCTACGTCGAGCGCGCGCTGGGTCGCGACGAGCTGGAGGCGTCCGGGTTCGCGCCCGACGTCGTCGACCTCGTCCTGCGTCTCGTGGACCGCGCGGAGTGGAAGCGGCGCCAGTACCCCCTCGGGCCGAAGGTGACGTCGCTGGCGTTCGGCCGTGACCGCCGGCTGCCCGTGACCTCCCGCTGGCGTGAAGAATGAGCGAGGACTCCGACAGCGAGCGCCAGCGAGCGCCAGCGAGCGCAGGAGGATCGCGACCGATGAGCGACCTGAAGGAGCACCCATGACCGGCCCCGCACCGGAGCCCGCCCCCAAGCCGACGCGCGTGCGCGTCCAGCACCTGCGTGCCGCGAAGGAGCGCGGCGAGCGCCTGACGATGCTGACGGCGTACGACGCCGTCACCGCGCGGATCTTCGACGCCGCGGGCGTCGACATGCTCCTCGTCGGCGACTCCATCGGCGACAACATGCTCGCCCACCCGAACACGATCCCGGTGACGATGGACGAGCTCATCCCCGCGGTCCGTGCGGTCAGCCGAACGGTGAGACGAGCCATGGTCGTGGCCGACCTGCCGTTCGGCTCCTACGAGGCGTCGCCCGAGCAGGCGCTGGCGAGCTCGGTCCGGATGCTGAAGGAGGGCGGCGCGCACGCGGTGAAGTTCGAGGGCGGCGAACGCGTCGCGCCGCACGTCGCGCTCCTCACCGGAGCCGGGATCCCGGTGGTGGGCCACCTCGGCTTCACGCCGCAGTCCGAGAACATCCTCGGTGGCAAGCGCGTCCAGGGGCGGACGGCGGAGGCCGCCGAGCAGCTGTCGGCCGACGCCGTCGCGCTCCAGGAGGCGGGCGCCGTCGCCGTCGTCCTCGAGATGGTCCCCGCCCCCGTGGCCGCACGGGTGACGGAGATCCTGGCGATCCCCACGATCGGGATCGGAGCGGGTCCGACGTGCGACGGGCAGGTGCTCGTGTGGACCGACATGGCCGGCATGGGCGGCTGGTCACCGCGGTTCGCGAAGCAGTTCGGGCAGGTCGGCGCCGCGCTGGAGCAGGCGGCGCGGGACTTCGCGGACGAGGTCCGGACCGGGACCTTCCCGGCGGCCGAGCACGCCTACTGGGAGTGAGTGCCCCCGCCTTCGCGCCAGGCGCGGTCGTCGTCGTCCCAGTCCTCGCTGCGCGCGCGGGCGATCACCAGCGCGTTCTCCGCGTCCTGGCGTGTGGCGTACGGCCCCATCCGGTGCCGCCAGCTGCTCACCATCCCGTGCTCCACCTCGCCCGTGGCGAGGTTGAAGTAGAACCCGCTGGTGTCGCCGTGCCCCGTGGCCTGCTCGTTGCGCGCCATCGTCGCCCCTTTCGTAGACTCCCATCGTCCCACCCGCCGAGGTCGAGGTGCCGATGAGCAAGAAGACGAAGTCGAAGGTCGCGTTCGGGATCGACGTCGGCGGGTCCGGCATCAAGGGGGCTCCGGTCGACCTGGAACGCGGGGACTTCGCCGCCGACCGTGTGCGCATCGCCACCCCGGAGCCGTCCACGCCGGACGCCGTCGCGTCCGTCTTCACGGATCTCGTCGCGCGGTTCGACCTCCCGGACGACGCCGCTGTGGGCGTGACGTTCCCGGCGATCATCCGGCGCGGCGTGGCGTTCTCCGCCGCGAACGTCGACCCGGGGTGGATCGGGACGGACATCGCGAAGGTCGTGAAGAAGGCCACCGGACACCGCGCCGTCGTCGTCAACGACGCCGACGCCGCCGGGTACGCGGAGGTCGTGTACGGCGCGGCGAAGGGCAAGGACGGACTCGTCATCGTGCTCACGCTCGGCACGGGCATCGGGAGCGCGATGATCTACGACGGCGTCCTCGTGCCGAACTCCGAGCTCGGGCACCTCGAGATCGACGGTCACGACGCCGAGACGCAGGCCTCGAGCGGCGTGAAGGACCGCGAGGGGTGGAGCTACGAGGAGTGGATCCCGCGCCTGCAGCGGTACTTCGACGTCGTCGAGTTCCTGTTCTCGCCGGACCTGTTCGTGGTCGGCGGCGGGGTGAGCAAGGACCACGAGAAGTTCCTCCCGTTCCTCAAGCTCCACACGCCGATCGTTCCGGCGAAGCTGCGCAACCGTGCCGGGATCGTCGGAGCCGCGGCTCTCGCGGCCAAGGCGAGCGAGTGAGCGCGACCGATGACGTCCGACAGCTCGCGCAGGTCGCCCCAGGGGTCTGGGTGGGCCAGGTCGAGTTCTGGGCGACCAACACGACGGTCGTCGTCTCGGCCGACGGCGCGGCGCTCGTCGTCGATCCGGCGCTGACGCTCGCGGAGATCGACGCGCTCGCGGCCGTCGTCGACGCGCGCGGCTGGCGGGTGGTCGCCGGCTTCGCCACGCACGTGCACTTCGATCACGTGCTGTGGTCCCAGGCGCTGGGCGCGGCGCCGCGGTGGGCGAGCGCGACCACCGTGCGCATGGCCCGGGAGCACCCGGAGCGCGTGCTCCCCGACTCGACGGTGGAGCGGCTCGGCATCCCGCGATCCGTCCTCGATGGCCTGGTGGCGATGCCCGACGGCGTCACGGACGTCCCGTGGGCCGGTCCCGTGGCGCGGGTCCTCACGCACGACGCCCACGCACCGGGGCACGCCGCGCTGCTCCTGGTGGACCAGCGTGTCCTCCTCGCCGGGGACATGGTCTCGCGCCGTGAGGTACCGCTGCTCGACACGGACGCCGCCGACCCGGTGGGGACCTACCGCGCGGGGCTCGAGGTGCTGGCGGCGCCTCTCGAGCGGGGCGACGTCGACGTCGTCGTGCCCGGCCACGGCGACGTCCTCGACCAGGCCGCCGCCCTCGCCGTCGTGCAGCAGGACCGCGCCTATCTCGAGACCCTCTCCGCCGGCGTCGTCCCGGACGACCCGCGCCTCGCCGACGAGTGGGTGCGCGGCCAGCACGACGCACAGGTCGCCGCGCTCGGTCTGGCGAGGGCGTAGCACCAGCGCCTGCGTCGTCAGCCTTCGCGAGCGGCCCGCAGGTACCGGCGCCTGACGTCGGGCTCGAGCTTCTCGACGGCGGCCCGCAGGGCCGCGCGCGGCATGTCGGCAGCGTGCGCCTCGAGGAACGCGACCAGCTCGGCGCCGCCGATGGAGCGCAGCAGCCACCCGACGGCCTTGTTCACGGTGTCCTCCGGGTCGTCGACGCAGGCGGCCGCGACGGCGAGAGCGTCGTCCGTCTCCCCGCGCCGCACGAGCGCGAAGCTCGCGATCAGCGCCGTCCGTCGCTCCCACCGGTCCGGGGACGCCGCCAGGCGCGCGAACGCGCCTCGATCGTGCTCGGCGGCGTAGGCGCCGACGACGTGGATGGCGGCACGGTCGACCAGGTCCCAGGTGTTGATGCGGTCGTGCCGCCGCAGGTACAGGTCGTACAGGGCGCGACGCTGCTCGACGGTGGCGCCCTTCGCACGGGCACGGACGTCGAGGATGCTCACGGCACCGACGCGGTCCTCGTGCACGTCGCTCTCGAGCAGGCGCTCGACCTCGTCCAACGGCATCGCGCCGAACTCCTTGGCGAGCGCGAACACGTGCCCCATCCGAGCCCCGACGAAGACGTCGTCCCCGCGTTCCGCGGGCGGGAAGTACCTGTCGTACGCCGCGAGCTGCTCCGCTGTGGCGACGCCCCGCACCCGTGCGGTGAACGCCGCGGCGGTGAGGGCGTCGACGGTGTCCACGCGCCCACCGTACGGCGAGGGATGAGCCGGCCGATACGCCGGGTTCTGTCCCCGGTGCCGGTTGCCCGGCGCCGGGTGGCGACCATCCATCTACGACGTGCGTCACCGCACGCCTCCAGCGGCCTACCCGGGAGCGTTGGGCGGGCAGCCCGCTCCCTGTCTGGCCTTGCTCCGGGTGGGGTTTACCTAGCCGCACCGGTCACCCGGCACGCTGGTGGTCTCTTACACCACCGTTTCACCCTTGCCCGCTCGACCCGAAGGCCGCGCGGGCGGTCTGTTCTCTGTGGCACTGTCCCGCGGGTCACCCCGGGTGGGCGTTACCCACCACCCTGCCCTGTGGAGCCCGGACGTTCCTCGGTGCGGTTTCCCGCAACGCGGCCGCCTGGCCGGCTCATCCGCGCACCAGCCTACCGGGAGCGAGAGGATGGCGGGCGTGGGAGCGACGTCGCGAACGGACCGGCGGCGCGCCGTCGTGCTCGTCGAGGGTCCGAGCGACCGGCTCGCCCTCGAGCGCCTCGCCGAGCGGCGCGGACGCGACCTCGCGGCCGACGGCGTCGCGATCGTCGCGATGGGCGGCGTCACGAACATCGGCCGCCACCTCGCCTCGCTCGCCGCGGAGCACCGTGGAACCTCGGTCGCGGGCCTGTACGACGTCGGCGAGACCCGCGCGGTCAGCCGCCAGCTCGAGCGCGCCGGGCTGGGCACCGCCCTCGACCCCGCGGGCCTCGAAGCGCTCGGCTTCTTCGCCTGCGACCCGGACCTCGAGGGCGAGCTCATCCGGGCCCTCGGCGTCGAGTCGTTCGAGCGCGTCGTGGAGACGTCCGGCGAGCTCTCGGCGCTCCGCTCGCTCCAGCAGCAGCCGGCGCAGGTCGGGCGCCCGGAGGAGGCGCAGCTGCGCCGGTTCGTCGGGACGCGCGGCGGGCGGAAGATCCGCTACGCCCCGCTGCTCGTCGACGCGCTCGAGATGGACCGCGTGCCGCGCCCTCTCGACGCCGTCCTCGCGCGCGTCTGAACCCGCGTCAGACGGCGAGCCGCCGCGTGGCCTCCCGGAATCCGTCCGTCGCTCGCGCGAAGTAGTCCCGCAGCACCTCCTGGCCGCGGGCGTCGAGCCCCGCGAACGCCGGCGCCACGAGCTCCCGCACCTGAGCGAGCTGGTCGTCGAGGCCGGCCGGGCGGGCGGAGGTCGGGACCACCACGCTCCTGCGACGGTCCTCCGCGTCAACCTCGCGCTCGGCCAGGCCCCGCTCGACCAGGCGGTCGACCACACGCGTCGTCGCGCTCGGCGACAGCCCGAGCAGCCGGGCGAGCTCCCCTGTCGTCATCGCGCCCTCGAGCGCGAGGAGGTTGTGCGCCTGGTAGTCCGTCGCCCCGAGTCCCAGCCGCGCGCCGGCGGCCTGGTGATAGGCGACGACGGCGGCGAGGTACGTGCGGTAGAGCGCCGAGGTGTCGTCCTGGTCCCGTGTCATCTGGTCTCCGCGTTGCGATATATGTGCAGTCGTGCAATCATTGCGTCGGTACACAGACTCTAGCCGAAGGAGCAGCCCGATGGCACGCACCGACCACGCCGCACAGGTCCGCACCCACGACGAGACCGCGGTCCGGGACGTCCTCGATCGCGCGGCCGCGGCGTGGGACGCCGGCGATGCCGAGGCGTACAGCGCACTGTTCACCCCGGACGCGCCGTACGTGACGTTCATGGGCACCACCTATCTCGGGGGCGCCGAGATCGCCCGCGGCCACGCCCCGCTGTTCACGTCCTTCCTGAAGGGGACACGGATGTACTCGGACGTCGTGGCGCTCACGTTCCCCGCGGCCGACGTCGCCGTCGTCCTCACCCACGGGGACGTCGCGAAGTCCCGACCGCGGCGCCTCCCCAAGGTCCAGACCTACACGCTGGTCCGCACCCCGGACGGCTGGCGGATCGCCTCGTTCCAGAACACGCAGCGCAAGCGGCTCCTGGAGCGCATCGGCCTGCGGTTCACGCCGCAGATGCACGGGACCCCGGGGACCGAGGGGTAGGCGTCGTTGCGGCCGCCGCCGGCCGCCGCCGTCCAGTGCGGGGCGAAGGTCCGAGTGCGGACCGGTACGCACCGCACTCGGACGCTCGCCCCGCACCCGGCGCGCCGGTGAGCGAGCGATGGGCTCAGGCCCCCGGGAGGTCGAGCGCCGTCGCGAGCGGCACGCCGGGGCGGTAGGCCAGGTGGACGTACGACGGCGCCTCCAGCACGGCCAGATCGGCCCGCGCCCCGACGCCGAGGTGCCCGACGTCGTCGCGCCGCAGCGCCCGCGCCCCGCCCGCCGTCGCCGCCCACAGTGCCTCCGCCGGCGTCATCCCCATCTCACGGACGGCCAGAGCGACGACGAGCGGCATCGACGAGGTGAAGGACGTGCCGGGGTTGCAGTCCGACGCGAGGGCGACCGCCACGCCCGCGTCGAGCAGCGCGCGAGCGTCGGGATAGGGCGACCGGGTCGAGAACTCCACGCCGGGCAGCAGCGTCAGGACGGTCTCGGACGACGCCAGGGCCGCCACGTCCGACGGCGTCAGGTACGTCCCGTGGTCGACGCTCGCGGCGCCGAGCTCCACCGCCAGGCCGACGCCAGGCCCCGGGGCGAGCTGACCGGCGTGCACCCGCAGGCCGAGCCCCGCGCCCCGGCCCGCGAGCAGGACCTCGCGGGCGGCGTCGCCGTCGAACGCATGCGGTGACGCCGGCTCGCAGAACACGTCGATCCACCGGGCGTGCGGGGCACACGCAGCGAGCATGTCGCCCGTGACCAGCGCCACGTACTCGTCGGTGCGCCCCACGTACTCCGCAGGCACCACGTGCGCACCGAGGAACGTCGTCTCGTCGGTGACCTCGCGCGCGAGGCGCAGCAGCCGCGCCTCGCCGTCGACGTCGAGCGCGTAGCCGCTCTTGACCTCGAGCGTCGTGGTGCCCTGGGCGCGGGCCTCGGCGACGAAGCCGGCGAGGCGCGCCCGGAGCTCGTCGTCGGACGCCGCCCGTGTCGCGCCGACCGTCGAGGCGATCCCGCCGCCGTCGTAGCGCTCCCCCGCCATCCGGGCCGCGAACTCCGCGGAGCGGTCGCCCGCGAACACGAGGTGCGTGTGCGAGTCGACGAACCCGGGCACGACGGCGCGGCCCGCGACGTCGATCGCGCGGTCCGCCGCGGGGGCGCCCGAGGCGGGACCCACCCAGGCGACCCGGCCACCCAGCGGCGCCGCGCCGTCGTCGGCCCCGGGCTCAGCGACGGCGACGATCGCCGCCTCGTGCAGGATCCCGAGCGGGCCCTCACCGAGCGCGGGGTCGTTGGTCACGAGCTCCGCGATGCCGGTGACGAGGGTCGACGTCGCCATCAGGACTCCCGCATCGGGACCCGCACGCCCCGCTCCGCGGCGACCTCGTCAGCGCGCGCGTACCCGGCGTCGACGTGCCGGATGACGCCCATCCCGGGGTCGTTCGTGAGGACGCGTTCGAGCTTGGCGGCGGCCAGCTCGGTGCCGTCCGCGACGCTGACCTGCCCCGCGTGGATCGAGCGCCCGATCCCGACGCCGCCGCCGTGGTGGATCGAGACCCACGTGGCCCCGGACGCCGTGTTGACGAGCGCGTTGAGGAGCGGCCAGTCGGCGATGGCGTCGGAGCCGTCGGCCATGGCCTCCGTCTCGCGGTACGGCGAGGCGACCGAGCCGGCGTCGAGGTGGTCGCGGCCGATGACGATCGGGGCCGAGAGCTCGCCGCTCGCGACCATCTCGTTGAACCGCAGGCCGGCCAGGTGCCGCTCTCCGTACCCGAGCCAGCAGATCCGCGCGGGAAGGCCCTGGTACGCGACGCGTTCGCCGGCGGCGCGGATCCACCGGTGCAGCTTCGCGTCGTCCGGGAAGAGGTCGAGGACGGCGCGGTCGGTGGCGGCGATGTCGGCCGGGTCGCCGGAGAGCGCGGCCCAGCGGAACGGGCCCTTGCCCTCGCTAAAGAGCGGGCGGATGTACGCGGGGACGAAGCCGGGGAAGGCGAAGGCGCGGTCGTACCCGCCCTGCCGGGCCTCGTCGCGGATCGAGTTGCCGTAGTCGAACACCTCGGCGCCCGCGTCGAGGAACCCGACCATGGCCGCGACCTGCCGCGCCATCGACTCGCGCGCCCGGTCCGTGAACTCCTCGGGCTTGGCCTCGGCGGCCTCGTGCCACTCCCCGAGCTCGACGCCCTCGGGCAGGTAGGACAGCGGGTCGTGCGCCGACGTCTGGTCGGTGACGACGTCGATCTCGACGCCGCGGCGCAGCAGCTCGGGGTACACGGTCGCCGCGTTGCCGACGAGCCCCACCGACAGGGCGCGCCGCTCCAGCTTCGCCGCCTCGCAGCGGGCGACGGCGTCGTCCAGGCCGTCGGCCACCTCGTCGAGGTAGCGGGTCGCGACGCGGCGGCGGAGGCGCTCCGGGTCGACGTCCACCACGAGGCACACCCCGCCGTTGAGCGTCACCGCGAGCGGCTGCGCGCCGCCCATGCCGCCGCACCCCGCCGTCAGGGTGAGCGTCCCGGCCAGGGATGCGACGCCGTCGTCGTCGGGCCGCCCCACCTTCTCGGCGACGGCGGCGAACGTCTCGTATGTGCCCTGCAGGATCCCCTGGGTGCCGATGTAGATCCACGACCCGGCCGTCATCTGGCCGTACATCGTGAGCCCGAGGTGCTCGAGCCGGCGGAACTCGGGCCACGTGGCCCAGTCGGGCACGAGGTTCGAGTTCGCGATGAGCACGCGCGGCGCCCACTCGTGCGTCCGCAGCACGCCGACGGGCCGACCGGACTGCACGAGCAGCGTCTCGTCGTCACCCAGCGTCGTGAGCGTGCGGACGATCCCGTCGTAGCTCGCCCAGTCGCGGGCGGCGCGGCCCGTGCCGCCGTAGACCACGAGGTCGTCCGGGCGCTCGGCCACGTCCGGGTCGAGGTTGTTCATCAGCATCCGCAGCGGTGCCTCGGTCTGCCAGCTGCGGGCGGTGAGCGTGCTCCCGCGCGGGGACCTCACCTCGCGTGCTCCGTCCATCGTCGTTCCTCCTTCAGCGCAGCGGCCCGGCCACGGACTCCGCTGCGGTACGCAGCGTGCCCGTCGCGACGGCGGCCGCGACGGCCTCGATCTGTGGGCTGAGGTGCTCGTCGGGGCCGGGACCCGCGACACCCGCGGAGCGCACCGCGTCGCGGACGGCGCCGGTGGCCGGCGACGGCGTGAGCGGCGCGCGCAGGTCGATCGCCCGGGCCGCCGTGAGCAGCTCGATCGCGAGGACGCGGCGCAGGCCGGCGACGGCGAGCCGCAGCTTGCGCGCGGCCGACCACCCCATCGAGACGTGGTCCTCCTGCATGGCGGAGCTCGGGATCGAGTCCACGCTGGCGGGCACGGCCAGCCGCTTGAGCTCGGAGACGATCCCGGCCGCCGTGTACTGCGCGATCATCAGCCCCGAGTCGACGCCGACCTCGTGCGCGAGGAACGGCGGCAGGCCCTGGCTGCGGGAGCGGTCGAGGAAGCGGTCGGTGCGCCGCTCGCTCATGCTCGCGACGTCGGCGACGGCGATGGCGAGGAAGTCCAGCGCGTAGCCGACGGGTGCGCCGTGGAAGTTCCCGTTCGACTCCACGCGCCCGTCCGGCGTCACGACCGGGTTGTCGATGGCCGCCGCCAGCTCGCGTTCGGCGACGGCGGCGGCGTGCGCGAGGGTGTCGCGCGCCGCACCGTGCACCTGGGGTGCGCAGCGCAGCGAGTAGGCGTCCTGCACGCGCGTGCACTCCGGGCCGCGGTGGCTCGCCATGATCGCCGAGCCGGCGAGCAGCGCGCGGAGGTTCCCCGCGGAGTCGGCCTGACCGGGATGCGGGCGCATCGCCACGAGGTCGGCGGCGAACGCGGCGTCCGTCCCGAGGAGCGCCTCGACGCTCATCGCGGCGGCGACGTCGGCGACCCGGAGCAGCTCCCGCAGGTCGTGGTTCGCGAGCACGAGCATCCCCAGCATGCCGTCCGTGCCGTTGATGAGGGCCAGACCCTCTTTCTCGGCAAGCACCACCGGGGCCAGCCCCGCCGCGTCGAGCGCCTCGGCCGCCGGCCGGGCGACGCCGTCGGGCGTGCGGACCGTTGCCTCGCCGAGGAGCGCGAGCGCCACGTGCGCCAGGGGGGCGAGGTCGCCCGAGCACCCGAGCGAGCCGTGCTCGTGCACGACGGGCGTGAGCCCGCTGCTCAGGAGCGCGGCGTACGCCTGGGCGGTCTCGAGGCGCACGCCGGTGCGTCCCGTCGCGAGGGTCGACGCGCGCAGCAGCATGAGCGCGCGCACGACCTCACGCTCCACCTCGGGTCCGGCGCCCGCGGCGTGGGACCGGATGAGGCTCGCCTGCAGCTGGGCGCGGCGCCCGGGCGGGATGTGCGTGGTGGCGAGGGCTCCGAAACCGGTGGAGACGCCGTAGTGCGGGGCGTCGTCGGCGGCCAGCGTGTCGACCACGGCGCGCCCGTCGCGGATCGCGGCCTCCGCCTCGGGGGCGAGCTCGACGCGAGCACCGTGCCGGGCGACGGCGACGACGTCGGCGGCGCTCACCGGCCCCGTTCCGAGATGGACGACGACGTCCGCCGGTTCGGGCGGGACGGCGGAGACTGCGGAGCTCATGTCCCGTAGTCCACCCCGGGCCGGGCGCGGCCGAAAGGTGCGCACCCTACCCTGGTGTCTGGGATACCAGACCCCGCTCACGCCCGGGATGGGGACTGGGTGCGTCTGGTGGCCGTCGTGGCCACCCACCGCACCCAGTCCGGCGGGCCAGCCGATCACGGAGAGGAGTCACCATGGGTGCGAGCAGCACGGTGCCGGCCGCGGCGCAGACCCTCGCCGTCCTGCGGTACCTCGCCGGCCAGCCGGCACCGGTGCACGCTGCCGCCCTGTCGCGCGACGTCGGGCTCCCGCGGTCGACGACGTATCACCTCCTCTCGGTCCTCGAGCGGGAGGGCTTCGTCGTGCACCTGCCCGAGGAGCAGAGGTACGGCCTCGGCGTGGCGGCGCTCGAGCTCGGCTCCGCGTATGCGCGGCAGGAGCCGCTCGCTCGCCTCGCACGTCCCGTGCTCACGCGCCTCGTGGACGCCGTGGGCGAGAGCGCGCATCTGGCCGTCCTGCACGGGCGCGAGGTGCTGTACGTCGTCGAGGAACGCGCGCGCGGACGCCCACCGCTGGTGACCGACGTCGGCGTCCGGCTGCCCGCGCACCTCACGGCGAGCGGGCGGGCGCTGCTCGCCGGCCTTCCCCGCGCGCAGGTGCGCGCACTCTTCCCCGACGCCACGGCGTTCGTCGACCGCACCGGCCTCGGCCCGGGCACGCCGTCAGCGCTGCGGGACCTGCTCTCCCGGGTGCGCTCGGCCGGCGTCGCCCGGGAGGACGGCGAGGTCACGGCCGGGTTCGCGTCCGTGGCGGCCGCCGTGCACGACCACACGGGGCGCCCCGTGGCGGGGATCGCCGTGACGTACCCGACCGAGCTTCCCGGCGCTCCGCACCCTGGCCCCGACGGCGGGGACGGCGACCCCGGCATCCGGGCCGAGATGCTCGCTCCGCGGGTCGCGGCGGCCGCCGCGGAGCTGCGCCGGCGCATCGGCGGCCACGTCCCGCCCGACAGGGGCTGAGGCGCCGTGCCGCGCCGCCGGTCCCGCCCACGACGTCGCGGGACCGAGTCAGACCCGAGGGTTCGAGTCAGACCGTCGGGAGGGTCTGACTCGCACGCTGGGGTCTGGCTCGCCGCACCGGAGGCGTCAGGCCGCCCGCCGGGCGAGGCCCGCCGCCACCTCGAGCACGCACAGGGCCGCGAGCCGCACCGTGCGCCCGTCGGGAACGTCGGCCGTGGCGTCGACCTCCGTCACGTCGACCGAGCGCACCGCCGGGTGCGTCCCCGCCGCCCGGGCCGCGGAGCGCAGCTCGTGAGCGGCGATCCCGCCGGGCACGCTAGCCGGGCACCCGGGGGCCACGGACCTGTCGCACACGTCGACGTCGAGGTCCACGTGCACGACGCCGCCCCCGGCTCCGGCGATCTCCAGCGCCTCGGCCATGAGGTCCGCCATCGGCCGGACGTGCAGCTCGTCGCGGTGGATGACGGTGATCCCGAGCTCCCGCGCCCGCGCCGCGTAGCGCTCGGAGTTCGCGAAGTCGGCGATCCCTACCTGCACGACGCGACGCGGGTCGAGGCCCGCCTCGATCAGGCGCCGCACGGGCGAGCCGTTGCTGACGCCATCACGCAGGTCGTGGTGCGCGTCGAGCGTGACGAGGCCGGCCGACGCGATCCCGCTCCCCCACGCACCGAGCGCGGCGGGGACCGTGGCGGCGTTGTCACCGCCGAGCACCATCGTCACCCTCGCCAGCGCCGCCGCCCGGGCCGCCGCCGCCGTCGCACGGGCCTCGTGGTCATCGGGCTCCGTCACGTCGCCGGCGTCGGCGCACCGCACGGCGCCGAGGCCGCCGCCCGGTCCGTCGTCGTCGTGACCGTAGACGTAGGGGCTGTAGCGGCGCAGCGCCGCCCTGACCGCGGCCGGTGTCGCGTGCGCGCCCGTCGGGGACAGCGACGTGCGGTGCGTGCCGATGCCGAGCAGGGCGAGGTCGACGGCGTCGGCTCCGAGGGCGGGCCAGTCGCCGGCCCGCGGCCACAGCGGGTCGGACGGGAGCGACGGCGACGGCGGGTGCGCTGCTGGCGGCTGCCCGGACGGCGCTGCTGACGACGGCATGGCAGCGACGCTAGCGCGCCTAGAGTGCTCGGGTGCTCCTCGTCCTGCCGCCCTCGGAGGGCAAGACCTCCGCTCCACGGGGCGCCCCGCCGTTGGACCTCGACACCCTCACGTTCCCCGGGCTGACCGAGCCGCGGGCGGCCGTGCTCGACGCCCTCGGACGAGTCAGCGCCCACCGGGACGCGCTCGAGCTCCTCGAGGTCGGGGCGTCCCTGGCCGACGAGGTCGAGCGCAACACCCGGCTCCGCACGGCACCGGCAGCTCCGGCGTCCCGCGTCTACAGCGGTGTGCTGTACGCCGCGGCGGGGCTGGGGCGGCTGCGCGGCCCGGCGGCGGAGCGCGCTGCCACCTCCGTCGTCGTCATCTCGGCGCTCTTCGGCGCCCTCACGCCGGCCGATCGCGTGCCCGCCTACCGGCTCGCCATGCAGACGCTTCCCGGGCTCGGACCGCTCGCGGCGCACTGGCGCGACCCGCTCGCCGCGGCGCTGGCCGATCGGGCGTCCGGCGACGTCGTCGTCGACTGCCGTTCCGGACCGTACGTCGCGGCGTGGCGTCCACCCGCCGACGCGGACTGGCTCGCCGTGCGGGTCGAGCAGCTCCGTGCCGGAGGGCGCGTCGTCGTCTCCCACCACGCGAAGCACACGCGCGGGGTGCTCGCCCGCCACCTGCTCACGCGGCGTGGGGGCCGCCGCGCGGAGCCGCGCGACGCGGCGGCGGTCCTGCGGGCCGCACGCTCGCTCGTCGGCTCGCACGGCGTCGTCGACGTCGAGCTCGCGGCACCGAGCTCGCGGGGCCGGGCAGCGACGCTGACGCTCGTGCTCGGGGACCTCTAGCCGTCGGAGGCGGCGAGCGCGGTCAGCGCCGCGCGCGTGGCGGCGTCGGCCGGGAAGAACGTCTCGATCGCCACCTCGTCGACGGTGACGTCCCGGGGCGAGCCGAACACGGTGACCGTGTACAGCAGGGAGAGGTCACCGGCGTCGGTCGCGAGGCGCATCGGAGCGACGACGTCGCCCACGCCGCCCGGTGCGTCCTCGCCGTCCGGCACCGGGTACGCGGTGAGCTCGGCGAGCAGCGCCGCGAGCTGGGGGTCCGCCGTCCGCTCGAGCTGGCGCCGGACGCGCCGGAGCGCGTGCGCCCGCCACTGCCGCCCGTTCCGCAGGCGCGCCACGAGACCGTCCGGATGGAGCGTCACGCGCAGCATGTTGACCGGCGGCTCGGCCAGCGGGGGCGGGATGTCCGCGAGAAAACGCTCCATGGCGCGGTTGGCGCCGAGCATGTCCCATCGGGCGTCGACGGCGACAGCCGGGTTCGGTTCGTGGCCCGCCAGCACCGCGTCCACCGCCTCGAGGACGGGCCCGAGCTCGGCGAGCGGACGACGGCGGTGCACCGGCGCGAAACCTGCCGCGAGGTACACCTCGTTGCGCTCGCGCAGCGGGACGTCGAGCTCGTCGCACAAGCGCTGGATCATGTCCCGGCTCGGCGTCGAGCGGCCGGTCTCGATGAAGCTGAGGTGCCGCGTCGACACGTCCGCGGCGCCGGCCAGGTCCAGCTGGGACCGCCGGCGTCGCTGCCGCCAGGTGCGCAGGAGGTCGCCGACCGCCGGGGCCGCGCTCGCCGTCGTCGTCATCGCCCCACTGTCCCGGACGGCGGCGCACAGCGTCCATGACCTCCGGCGTCATCGACGTGCAGCGCGCGGGGGACGCAGGCTGGCGGAGCGGACGCCGCGAGGGCGTCGCACCCGACACGAAGGAGCCGTCCATGACCGCCACCGACCTGCCTCCCGCACTCGCCCGCTACGTGCAGTTCTGGAACACCGAGCCACCCGAGGTGCAGACCCGCCTCGGCACCGAGGTCTTCACCGCTGACGTCGAGTACCACGCCGTGCCGGGCGTCCTGACGGGCGCACCGGCCCTCGTCGACTTCCGCACGCAGTTCGTCGGGCACGTGGGCCCGGCGACGTTCCGGCCCCGCCACGAGGCCGACCACCATCACGACCGGATCCGCCTCGCCTGGGAGATCGTGCTCGAGGACGGCACGTCGTTCGCCGAGGGAACCGACACGATCGTCGTCGCCCCGGACGGCAAGATCCGCTCCGTGACCTCGTTCCTGGACCGCGCACCCGAGGGGTTCGACGCTGACGGCCACCACGCCGGGGCGGGTGAGCGCCGATGATGCTCGTCGAGATCACGTCACCCGCCGGCGCGCTCACCGCCGACGACAGGGCGCTGCTCGCCGAACGGTTCCGCGGCCTGGTCCTGGCACCGGACCACGCCCCGGACGAGACCATGCGGCGAGCGAGGGCGATGACCCACCTCGCGTTCCGCGAGACGGTCGACTGGTACTCCGGGACCGGCCGGCCCGATCCGCGGGCCGCTCCCCCGCTCCTGGTCACGGTGACGGTGCCCGACGCCTGGCGCGAGGAGGTCGCACGCCACCTCATGGCCGTGATCCGGACCGCCGTCCACCAGATCGACGCGAGCCACGGGTGGGAGCGGGGCGTCGGTGACCTGTGGATCACCGCCGTCGGCGTCCCCGACGGCTGCATCGGGCTCGACGGGAAACCCTCCACCGCCGACGACGTCCTGCGGGCTCTCACCGAGGAGTACCGAGCGGCGCGCGAGGCCGGCACAGCAGCTCCCGTGCCCGAGGGCATGCTCGTCGATCCCGTGTGCGGCATGCTCGTGCGGCCGGGCGCGCGGGCGATCACGCTGGACCACGACGGCGAGACGGTCGGGTTCTGCGCGCTCGGCTGCCGGGACTCCTACGCCCGGGAGCACGACCTCGTGCTCGCCTGAACGAGGTCAGCCGGCTCGGGCGGCGTCGAGGTCCGCACGTGTGAGCACGGAGCGGACCTCGATACCCGCGTCGGCCAACGGCTCCACGTCCGGCGGGCTCCGGTCGATGACGCAGATCACGACGTCGACGACGGCGCCGGCCGCGCGCAACGCGGTGGCCGCATCCCGCACCGCTCCGCCGGTCGTGATGACGTCCTCGACGAGCGTGACCCGCCGCCCGGCGACGTCGGGTCCCTCGGCGAGCTTGCGGGTCCCGTACTCCTTCGCCTTCTTGCGGACGAACACCGCCGGCAGCCGAGTACGCGCGCTCAGCATCGTCGCGATCGGGATGCCGCCGAGCTCGAGCCCGCCGAGGAGCTCGGTGCCGGTCGGCACGAGGCCCCGGAGCTGCTCGACGACCCGCGCCAGCAGCGCCGGGTCGGCCTCGAACAGGTACTTGTCGAAGTACTCGGCGGCGACCTGGCCCGAGCGGAGGGTGAACTCGCCGGTCAGGCGGCACAGCGCGTCGATGTCGTGGGCGAGCGTCGGGTCGGGCCGGATCGCCTCGGTCGGCTGCGTCTCCACGTCTCAGTCCCCCGGAGCGAGCCGGACGAGCAGGTACCCGTACTCCTCCGAGCGGACGACGGCGTCAGGCGCCGCGGCCTTGATCTCGGCGAGCTCGGTGAGGCTGAGGTCGATCGCGAGCGGCTCGGTCCGCTGGCCGCGCAGGGCGAGCGCGGCGAGCCCGCCGGTCTGCGCGCGGACCTTCTCGTACAGGGCGAGGAGGCCGGCGTCGATCCCGTCGGAGGCGACGTCGCGCTGGCTCGTGACCTGGGCTGCCTGGGCGTCGATGTCCGCGAACGCGGCGTCCCGGTCCGCCTCGAGGCGGGCGACGTCGGCCCGCAGCGCCTCGGATTGCTCCCCGACCGCGGCGAGCTCGCCCTCGGCCCCTTCGAGGCGCTCCATGACCTCGATCTCGACGTCCTCGAGGTCGCTCTGCCGGCGGGCGAGCGACTCGAGCTCGCTCGTGAGCGCCTGCGCGTCCTTCGCGGACACGGCTCCCGAATCGAGCCGCGCCTGGTCGCGCTGGGCACGTGAGCGCACCTGCTCGACGTCGGTCTCCGCCTTCGCGACCTCCAGCCGCAGGTCGGAGATCCGGGTCCGCACGTCGACCTCGACGCGGCCGAGGTCCTCGAGCCGGCCCTCGAGCTCGGCGATGGCGGCGATCGCCGGCAGGGCGCGCCGCTGGTGGGCCAGCTGGGCCAGGCGCGTGTCGAGCGCCTGGACGTCCAGCAGTCGCCGCTGGTCGGCGGCGGGGGCGGTGGTCACGTGCGCTCGTCCTCCGGGGTGTCGCGTGGTGGCCGTGGCACGGCCCTGGGTCAGTCGGAAGCACCGCCGACGCGCGCCGTCCAGGCGTCCGTCACCGTCGTGCTCACGTGGATCTCCACCGTAGTGCCCGCCGCAGCGGCGTCGGCACGGATCTGCTCGGCGAGCACGGGCAGCCACGGCCACTCGCTGGCCCAGTGGGCGGCGTCGAGCAGGAACGGGCGCTGGCCCGCGGAGCGGAACTCCGACGCGGGGTGGTGTCGCAGGTCGGCGGTGAGGTACACGTCGACGCCCGCCGCGCGCGCCTCGCCCAGGAACGCGTCGCCGCTCCCGCCGCAGACGGCGACGGTCGAGACGAGGGCCGCGCCGTCGCCCGCCACCCGCACTCCCTGTGCCGTGGCCGGGAGCGCTGCCGCGACCTGTCGCGCGAACTCGGCGAGCGGCGTCGGCGCCGGCAGCCGGCCCACGCGCCCCGTGCCGCGGGCCGCGCCCTGGCGGGGCGGCGCGGTCACCTCGAGCACGTGGAACGCGGGTTCCTCGTAGGGGTGGGCGGCCCGCAGGGCGGCGACGACGTCGTCCCGTCGGGCGCGGGGCGCCACCATCTCGAGGCGGTCCTCCCGGACGACGGCGAGCTCCCCCACGGTCCCGACGGTCGGGTTGGCACCGGGTCCGGGCCGGAACGTCCCCTCGCCCTCGACGGACCAGGCGCAGCCGTCGTAGGCGCCGATCGCGCCCGCCCCGGCGGCGGCGAGCGCCTCCCGCACCGCGTGCGTGTGCTCCCGCGGGACGTAGGCGACGACGACGTCGAGGGGCACCTGCGCCGGGGACGGCACCAGCGGCGCCAGGTCCTCCAGCCCGACGGCGCGGGCGAGCGCCTCGCTGACCCCACCGGGCGCGTCGTCGGCGTTCGTGTGCGCCACGTACAGGGCGACCCCCGCCCGGGACAGCGCGTGCGCGACCCAGCCCTTCGGCGTCGTCGCCGCGAAGCCGTGCACCCCGCGCAGGTACAGCGGGTGGTGCACCACGAGGAGATCGGCCCCGAGGGCGATCGCTTCGGCCGCGACCTCCTCGACCGGGTCGACGGCGAGCAGCACGCGCCGGACCTCCTGGTCCGGGTCGCCGAGCACGAGGCCGACGGCGTCCCACGGCTGAGCGCTGGCGGGCGGGTAGCGTCGTTCCACCGGGGTCAGGACGTCGCGGAGCAGCACACGCCGCAGCGTACGCGGCGGGCCGACGGCCCGTGAGGCCCCTCTCGAGCGGAGCCTCGGCTCGTAGACTCGTCTCGACGCAGTGCCGCGTGCAGCCGTCGAGGAGGACCGGTGACCCGCCCCGCGCACGATGCCGTCGGCGGCGGTTCGCGCCGCGGACGCGGAGAGCGATCGCGAGCCCGGGATCTCGCCGCGAGGACGCCCGTGTCCCGCGACCGGTACGTCGACCTCCTCCGAGCGGGCGCGATCCTCGTCGTCGTGCTCGGGCACTGGATCGTGTCGGCAGTGACGACTGCCGACGGACGCCTCGCCGGCGTGAGTCTCCTCAGCGTCTCGGCCTGGACCCACCCGCTGACGTGGGCGTTCCAGGTGATGCCGGTCTTCTTCCTGGTCGGGGGCTTCGCGAACGCGGCGTCGTGGACCTCCTACGGCCGTCGCCACCCGGGTGGCGCGGCCGCGTGGACCCGCTCGAGGGTGCTGCGGCTGCTGCGGCCGACGGCCGTCTTCCTCGGAACGCTTCTCGTGGCGTACGCCGTCGCCACCGCCGTCCGAGCCGACCCGGTGCTCGTGCGGGCGACGATCCAGACGGCCGCGCTCTCGCTGTGGTTCCTCGTCATCTACGTCGCCGTGGTCGCTCTCGCGCCCCTGCTGCACGCGTGGCACCGGCGCTGGGGCGCGGGCGACCTCCTCGTCCTGATCCTCGTGGTGGCCGGCGGCGACGTCGCGCGGGTCATGACCGGTTCGCCGGAGGCAGCCGTCGTCAACTACCTCGCAGCGTGGATCGCGATCCACCAGCTCGGCATCGCCTGGCATGCCGGCGAGCTGACGCGCAGCCGTCGCCCGGCGACCCTCCTGGCGGCAGGCGGTGCTGCCGCCCTCCTCGCGCTCACGACGTGGGGGCCGTACGCCGTGACGATGGTGGGCGCCGCGGAGCCGCCTGAGCTCGGCAACGCCGCGCCGCCGACCCTCGCCCTGGTGGCCCTCGCCGTCATGCAGACCGGCGTCGTGCTCCTGCTGCGGCCGCTGGTCGACCCGTGGCTCACGCGTCCGCGGGTCTGGACCGGCGTCGTCGCCGTCAACGGGATCGCGCTCACCCTGTACCTCTGGCACATGGTGCCGGTCGTCGTCGCAGGGCTGGGCCTGGTCGGGACGGGGCTGTTCCCCGTTGCCGCGGTCGGTTCCGGCCCCTGGTTCGCGCTTCGCGTGCCCTGGCTGGCCGTCCTGGCGGTGATCCTCGCGGTGCTCGTGGCCGTCAACGCACGCTGGGAGCGGCTGGCGACGCCCGCGCCGGTCGCCCCGCCCGCCGCATCAGCGGTGGGCGTCGGTGTCGTGGCGTGCGTGCTCGCCCTGGCCGGGGTGGGGCTCGGAGGTCCCGGGGGCTCCGTCGGGGCGGTCGCGGGACTGCCCGTCGTCGAAGCCCTCGCGTTCGTCGCCGGGCTCTGGCTGGTCAGGCGGGGCGCCTGGCGCGCTGAGCCGGGCTCCGCCGGACGGACCGGGGCCGACGCCGGGAGCGGCGAACGCTCCGGGGCATAGCCTCGGGACCATGGGCTGGTACAGCGAGCGTGTCGTGCCGCGGGTCGTCGACGCGACGTGCGGTTCCGGCATGCTCGACGACCTGCGGCGCCGCACGTGCGCGGGCCTGCGCGGCGAGGTGCTCGAGCTCGGGTTCGGCTCCGGCACGAACCTGCCGTTCTACCCACCCGCCGTGACTCGGGTGCTCGCCGTCGAGCCGTCCGACGTCGCATGGCGCCTCAGCGAGGCGCGGCGCACGGCGTCCTCGGTGCCGGTCGTGCGGGCCGGGCTCGACGCGGCCCGCCTCGAGCTGCCGGACGTCGCGGTGGACGCCGTCGTCTCCACCTGGACGCTCTGCACGATCCCCGACGTCGCCGGCGCGCTCGGCGAGGTCCGCCGGGTGCTGCGACCCGGCGGCCCCCTGCGGTTCGCCGAGCACGGCATGGCGCCCGACGTCGCCGTGCAGCGCTGGCAGCGCCGCCTCGCGCCGTGGCAGTACCGGCTGGCCGGCGGGTGCCACCTCGACCGACCGATCACGGAACTCCTGACGAATGCCGGGTTCGAGGTCAGCCTGGAGCGCTTCTACGCGGGCCTCCCGCGTTCGTTCACCGCGATGTTCGTGGGCGAAGCCACCTGAGCGACGCCGCACCCCGCGGCGACCTCAGTCCCACGTCGTGGTGCCCGCCGGGAAGTCGTCGGTCTGCGGCTGGACGACGCAGAACAGGTTGCCCGCCGGGTCGCGCATGACCCACCACGAGTGCACCTGCTCGACCCGCGACGCGCCCAGTGCCTCCAGTCGCGCGACCTCCGCATCGACGTCGTCGGTCTCGATGTCGAGGTGGATCCGCGCCGCACCCTCGCCGAGCTTCTGCACGAAGACCGAGGGCACTCCCGACGCGCTCACGCCGGTGTAGGTGCCCTCGTCGTCCGATCTCGCCGTCCCGCCGAGCGCGCCCGCCCAGAACGCCGTCGTCGCGGCGTGGTGCTCGGCCGGGGTGTCGACCCCGATCGCCGTCAGCCTGCTGCGGTGCATGCGTCAGTCCTCACTCTCGTCGATCGTGAACCACAGGTCGTCGCCGTACGTGACGACGACGCCGTCGCCGTCGACGGTGAGCTCCGCCTCGAAGCCGTCCGAGCGGTACCGCCAACGCCGCGGGGCCAGGCGCGTGTACTCCTGGACCGAGAGCTCGACACGGAGCTCCGGGTAGCGCAGCCACAGCGCCCTGATCTCGACGGCGTCGCCGACGTCGAGCCCGAGCCGTCGCACCGGCAGCGTGTTGGTGGACGGGCTGAACCCGAGATCGACGTCGACGCAGCCGTCGAACCGCGCGTCCCGCACGCCGTCGACCCACCAGCCGGCGGCGTCGCGCGTCAGGAGCAGGCGCGTGGAACCGGTGCGCGTGGTCACGTCGACGCGAGCCTCGCGCGTCGCCCACTGCGCGTCGACGTCGACGACGTAGTCGAGCGTCAGGTCGTCGGGTCCCGTGACGACGCCGGCGAGCTGCCATCCGTCCGACCGCGCGGCGAGGGTGACGGTCTCGTCGGTCCCGAACAGGGAGCTGTGCCAGCGCCGCCGCACGACGCTCCCGGCACGGCGCGCGGCATCGGTCCCCATCCGCGGAAGGCTACCGACGGCCGACGCCGGCGGCTACCGGCACAGGCGCACGCATCCGGGGGTGTCCCTCCGGCCCCGCACCTGCTTCGATGTGCCGAAGGGGCCCGCACGAGGGAGGACGCGAATGGCCCGCACGAAGAACCAGGCCCGGTTGCCACCGAGGTGGTTCATCCGGACCGCGTGGACCGTCCACCGCGCGTTGTACCGGTGGACGGGCGGCCGCCTCGGGCTGCGACGGCCGCGACCTGGCGCGTGGGGCATCATGTGGCTGCACACCGTCGGACGCCGCTCCGGCCGCGAGCACAGCGTGATGCTGGGCTATGTCGAGGACGGACCGAACCTCGTGACGCTGGCGATGAACGGGTGGGGAGAGGGCGAGCCGGCCTGGTGGCTGAACCTCCAGGCCGGGCCGAAGACGCGGGTCGACCTGGTCGGCGGTCCCCGCCTCGTCACGGGCCGGGCCGCCGAGGGTGACGAGCGGGAACGCCTGTGGGCGCGATGGCGGGAGATCGACACCGAGCTCGACGCGTTCGCCGCACGACGACCCGGGACCACGGCCGTCGTCGTGCTCGAACCGCGGACCGGATGACTGGCGCAGGCGAGGACCGACCGCACGTGAGAGCCGTCGTGTACGACACCTACGGGACGCCCGACGTGCTGCGCCTCGCCGACGTCGAGACGCCGTCGCCCACCGGGACCGACGTGCTCGTCCAGGTGGTCGCGACCTCGCTCAATCTCTCCGACTGGGAAGGTCTGCGCGGGTCGCCCATGTACGCGCGGATCGGTGGTCTGCGCCGGCCGGCCCGACGGGTCCTCGGGTCCGACATCGCGGGACGCGTGACCGCCGTGGGACCGGACGTCACCCGGTTCCGCGTCGGCGACGACGTGTACGGCGACAACCTCGCACGCATGGGCGGCTTCGCCGAGTACGCCCTCGCGCCCCAGTCCGTCCTCGCGCCCAAGCCGCACGAGCTGACGTTCGCGCAGGCGTCGACGCTCCCCCAGGCCGCGGCCATCGCCCTGCAGGGCACGGCCGGCGCCGCCCCGGGACGGCGGGTCCTGATCAACGGCGGGGGCGGCGGTTCCGGGTCGTTCGCCATCCAGCTCGCGAAGCGAGCGGGAGCCCACGTCACGGCCGTCGACAACGCCGGCAAGCTCGACTTCATGCGCACCGTCGGGGCGGACGAGGTGGTCGACTACCGACGCGACGACTTCACCCGCGGGCATGGGCGGTTCGACGTCATCCTCGACCTCGTCGCCCACCGATCCGTGTTCGCGTACCGGCGCGCACTGGCGCCCGGTGGCCGGTACCGCTGCGTCGGCGGACCCGTGCGCACCCTGCTGCGACTCCTGACGGCCGGCACCGTCGTCGGTCGCCTGACGGGCCGCCGGATCGGCGTGCTGGCCGTCCGCCTCGGGCCGGCGCACTTCACCCCGCTCGCCGAGCTGTGCACGACCGGCGAGATCGACATCCACATCGACCGCGTCTACGGGCTCGACGACGTCCCTGCCGCCCTGTCCCGGGTCGGCGAGGGTCGCGCGCTCGGCAAGGTCGTGATCCAGGTGGCGTGAACGCCACGCCCGAGCGGATCGCCCCAGGGCCGCGCCGGGACTCCGACCTTCGGTGGAGGTGCGCCGCCGTGCCCGAGGGGCAAGATGCTGCGATGGGGCGTTGGCGACTGACGCGCGCGGCGGACGTGGTCGCCGCGGCCGTCGTGCTGCTCCTGACCGTGCCGAGCTCGATCGGGCTGCTGTGGTCGGCAGGCGGGTGGGCGTCCGTGGTGGGAGGCGTCTGCGGCGCCGTGCTCGTGGCCACGTTGCTCGCCCGCCGCGCCCACCCGTGGCCCAGCTTCTGGGCAAGCTGCGCGGCCCTGCTCGTCCTGCTCGCGCTGCCTCGCCTGCCGGAGGGGCTGTCCATGGTGTTCCTGCCGGTGAGCCTGATCCATCTGCTCGTGGTGCACGCGGTCGTGGCGGGGACGGGCCGGTGGCGGCTGCCGCTCGCCGTGTCGCTCGTCGGTCTCGGCCTCATCGTCGCGCGCACGGTGCTGGACGTCCCCGATCCTCTCGACTGGGGCACGTTCTGGGTGCTCGTGCCGTTCACGGCGCTCGTGCTGGCGGGGAGCTGCGTGCTCGGCGCCCGCGACTGGGAACGCCGCCAGCTCCAGGAGCATCGCCTCCACGAAGCCGTCGCCCGGGAACGCGAGCTCATGGCGCGGGAGGTGCACGACGTCGTCGCGCACTCGTTGACGGTGGTCGTGGCGCAGGCCGACGCGGCGCTGCTCGTCATGGAGGCCGACCCGCAGCGCTCACGCACGATGGTGAGCAACGCCGTGACGACCGGCCGGGAGGCGATGGCGGAGATGCAGCGGGTGGTCCGCGTGCTGCGGGACGGCGCTCCGCCGGGGGCGCCGGTCCGGTCGCTGCACGACCTCGACACGCTCGTCGCGTCGTCGCGGAGCGCGACGGCGGGGATCGAGCTGGTGGTCGACGGCGACGTCGACCGGGTGGACCCCGAGATAGCCCGGGCGGTCTACCGCATCGTCCAGGAGTCGCTCACGAACGCCGTGAAGCACGGCACGCGGCCTCCGCGCTGCCGGGTGGACGTGCGGGTCGACGCCCGCGGCGTCAGCGTCTCGGTGCACGACGACGGCCCCGGCCTCACCGGTCGCGAGCCCGCGGATGCGGGCTTCGGGATCCTCGGCATCCGCGAGCGCGCCAGGAGCCTCGGCGGTCGCGTGGACATCGCGAGCGACGCCTCCGGGACGCGGGTCAGCGCATGGCTGCCGACGACGTGATCCGCGTGCTCGTCGCCGACGACCAGGAGCTGATGCGGTCGGCGCTCGGCACGGTGATCGACGTCCAGCCCGACATGCGCCTGGTCGGCTCCGTCCCGTCCGGCGAGGACGCCGTGCGGGAGGCGCTCGCGGTGTCGGTGGACGTGGCGCTGCTCGACATCCGGATGGCGCGCATGGACGGCATCGAGGCGTGCGCCGAGATCCGCCGGCACCGCCCGGACACACGCGTGCTGATGCTGACCACGTTCGACCTCGACGAGTACCTGTTCCGTTCCGTGGCGGCCGGTGCCTCCGGGTTCCTCACGAAGGACACGCCCGGCGCCGACGTCGCCGGGGCGATCCGGGAGGTCCACTCAGGTCGCTCGGTCGTCTCCCCGCGGGCGACCAGGGCGCTGATCGACAGGATCGCGCGGGCCGCCCCCGACGCCGCGGCCGTGGCCGCCGACCTGTCCCCGCGGGAGCGGGACGTCCTGGCCCTGCTCGCGCGCGGCTTCTCGAACGCCGAGATCGCCCGCGAGCTGTTCGTCGCCGAGTCCACCGTGAAGACCCACGTAAGCTCGCTGACCCGGAAGGTGGGTGTGCGGGACCGGTTGCACGTGGTCGTGTGGGCCTATCGGAACGGGATCTTCTGATCCACCTTTCGTCGGAGGGTGTCGGTACGACGGGGGGAGGTCGGCGTCGGCGGGAGCGACGGACGATCGTCGGCATGATCTCGATACGCCGCTCGCTCCCGCTCATCCTCGCGCCGATCGCCCTGTACTGGGCCGCAGCCCGTGGCTTCGCCGAGGCTGCCCCACACCCCCTCGCCGATCCGGCGGACTCCTTCGGCGCCTCGCTCCTGCCGTTCGGCGACGCCGTCGCCGGCGGCTGGTCCCTGGCGGTGGCCGCTGGCCTCGCCGCCGCCGGGCTGGCCCTCCTGCGTCAGCCCGGCGCACCACTCGGTACCCGCGAACGCGCGCTCGTGGTGGGCGCCGCCGCCGCGGCGCTGCTGACTCTCGACCACGCCCTCCTGATGCTGCTCGGCTACCTTCCGGCACTCGTCGCGCGCCTCTTCACCGGGTACACGGAAGGCCTCGACGACCTGCTGTCCCCGGGACTCGGGCTCCAGCTGCTGCTCGCCGCCGCGGCCGTGTCGCTCCTCCTCGAGCTGCGGCGCCGAACGGAGCGCGATCGGGTCGAGTCGGCCGATCCGGCCGCCGAGCTCGCCGCCGCCACGCGTCGTACGCGCCGCTGGACGCTCGTCGCCATGGAGGCGCCGCTGGCTTACGCAGCGACACGCGTGCTGATGTTCGTCGAGGCGCCCGGCTTTCGCGGGTTCGACGAGGAGACCCGGGTGGCGGGCCTGGGCCTGGCGCTCGCGTCGGTGGTCGGCGCCGTCCTGACCTGGGGTCTGATCCGGCCCTGGGGCGAGCGATTCCCGCGCTGGGTGCCTGGGCTCGCCGGCCGCCGCGTGCCGCCCGACCTCGCGGTGATCCCCGCGCTCGCCGTGGCGGCGCTCATCCTCGCTGCGTCGCGCGCGATCGTGGTCGGCGCAGTCGCCGCGGGGTCGGACGCGTGGCGGGAGATCATGCTGACGCCGCTGGTCTCGCTCCCCCACCTGCTGTGGCCGGTGTGGGGCGTGGCCCTCGCCCTCGCCGCCCTGAGCTACCACCGCCGCCGGATGCTCGGCGACGACGACCGACGCCGCCACCGTGCGCCCACAGGGCTGGCGGTTCCCGGCAGCGTGCAGAGGTGAGTCGCGCCGGACGAGGTGCTCGGCGAGGTCGCGCTGGTCGCGGCGGCCGAGCGTCCGGCAATCTCGGCCGGCCAGGAGCGTTCAGGTCGCGGTGCGGGTGAAGGTGACATGCACGATGCCGCTCGGCGACGCGACGGACTCGATGTCGTAGGTCTTCTCCAGGCCTTCGAGCCCGTCCCAGAGCCGTACCCCCCTGCCCAGGAGGATGGGGACGATCGCCACACTCATGTAGTCGACGAGCCCGGCAGCCAGGAAGTCGCGGATCACGGTGGGCCCGCCGCCGATCCGTACGTCGTCGCCATCGGCGGCCTTGCGTGCCTGCTCGAGCGCCTCGGCAGGTGAGGCGTCGAGGAAGTGGAACGTGGTGCCGCCCTCCATCTCGATCGATGGGCGCGGATGATGGGTGAGGACGAAGACGGGGGTGTGGAACGGCGGGTTCGCGCCCCACGCGCCCTTCCAGTCCGGATCGTCCTCCCAGCCGGGATGACCCCACTTGCCGGCACCCATGATCTCGGCACCGATCTCCGCCCCGGCTTCAAGGGCGAAGAGGTTGTCGATGCCACGGCTCCCACTGGTCTGCTGCCACGACTGTGTGGCGAACCGCCACTGGTGCAGTCGATCACCGGCGTGACCGAAGTGAAGGTCCTTGCTCTGACCTGCACCGGTACCGAATCCGTCGAGGGAGATCGCGAAGGCGTGGACGCGGGCGAGTGACATGGACGCTCCTCAGCAGGGATGGACGCTGTTGTCCCGGACTGTCGTGCTCAGCGCCGGACCTCGTAGCGCAGGTGGAGGGCGACGCCCTGACGCACGTCGATGAGGTCCAGCTCCGTGGGTACGCCGCCGGGCAGGTCGAAGAGGCGGCGGCCGTCACGCAGGAGGAGCGGCATGACATGGAGCTGGATCTCGTCGATCAGACCGGCCGCGATCGCCGCCTGGCCGGTTCCCGCGCCCTGCACGACCACGTCGGCGTCTCCGGCCTTCTCCCGTGCCCTGCCGACCGCGTCCTCGACGGTGTCGACGTAGGTGAACTTGGACCAGCGCAGCTCATCCGACCGAGGCGGTCGGCGCGCGTAGATGAACACGGGCGGCCCGTCGTAGGCATCACCGCCCCAGCCGCCGGCCGGATCAACGGTGCCGCGACCGCAGACGGAGGCACCGGCGGACTCGTACGCCGCCATCATCGCGGCGTCGATCTCGCCACCTCTGCCCTCGATGTACCTGCCATCCGCGTCTCGGGGCAGTCCCCAGTCGTGCAGTCGCTGGCCGCCGTCGCCGAGACCGTTGTCGATCGTCTCGTTCGGGCCGGCGACGAAGCCGTCGACGGAGATGGACATGTCCAGGACTGTCTTACCCATGGTGCGTTCCTTCGCATGCGGGTTCCATCGCTCGGCCGAGCCCGTTGCCGCCCACGGACATCGAGCTGAGCAGCGACGACGACTCGGCGGAGCAGCTCTCATGACGGGTCCACGTCGCAACCATCCCCACAGCCTGTGGCGCCCGAGCTGCCGTCACAATGCTCGGATGTCGCACAGACGTGCTCGTTCGTCCTGACGCGCACGGGCTCGACAAGGGTGATTGAGCCGCGACGGAGCGTCGATGCGGCCGAGGAGCTGCCGGAGGCCCGGAGTGGCGGTGCATGTGGTCGTCAGGCCCCGGCGTCGGCGGCAGACGTGAGCAGCTCCTCGGGCGGTGTCCGACGGACGGAGCCAGGAGTGATGCCGACCGTGCGTTTGAACGCGCGCTTGAACGCTGCTTCCGACTCATATCCCAGATGGGCTGCGAGCTCCCCGACTGAGCTGTCGCCCTGTTGTAGCCGGTCGAGTGCCACCTGCATCCGCCAGCGAGTGACGTAGTGCATCACGGGCTCGCCGACCAGCTCGGTGAAGCGGGCAGCGAAGGCCGACCGGGACATCGCGGTCTCCCGTGCCAGGGCTGCCACCGACCAGGGCTTGGCAGGGTCACGGTGGACCAACGACATGGCCCTGCCGATCCGCGGATCCTGCAGCGCTCGCAACCATCCGACGTGTCCGGCGGGATGGTCCGCGATCCACGCGCGGATGGCCTGAATCACCAGGATGTCGGACAGCCGGGTGATCACGGCCTCGCCACCGGGCCGCAACTGCCGGCCTTCGGCGGCGATCAGCCGGAGCGTGCTGTGCATCCACTCGGCCTCAGGCGAGGGTGAGCGCGATGCGCCGTCGATGATGACGGCGTCGGGCAAGAGCGCCATCAGGCTGCGGGCCGCGGGGTGCCCGAACCGGACGGTGCCACACACCAGGCTCGTCGGCGTCCCCCCTCCTCCACCGTCGTGCCGCAGGATCGCGTACCGCTCGGTACCGCAGTCATACTCCAGCTCGTCGAATCGTGGCGTCGGGGTCCCGGGTTCGCTGTACAGCCGGTGCCCTTCGCCGTGGGGCACGAGGGCGAAGTCGCCGGGCTGAAGCTGCCGAGGCTCGTCGCCGTCGACGTCAAGCCAGCATCGTCCCGCATTCACGACGTGGAACCACATCGACCCCGGCTCGGGCGGCAGGTCCAACCCCCACGGCGGGGTGAGCTCGGATCGGCAGTAGAAGCTTCCCGACATGCGCAAGAAGTGCAGGGCCTCACCGAGCGGATCACTGCTGGCCCAGGGATCACCACTTCGCATGACCCCATCCTCACTCCGCTCGGACAGCCCGTCCACGGTCGCTGGACGCACGAGCACGAATCGGCGCGACGCCGGCATTGTTCAGCCGGCGATCCTCGATCAGGGTGGAAGTCGACACACTCATCACGACGAGAGGCGTTTCCGCCATGGCGGACCGATGACCTGCTGCGACGCCCAGCACTCGACGCGCCCGCCCCACCCTGGTCGAGTGGCCCGCGGAAGCCCTGCGGGTCACAGCGTGACACGTCTCGTGCTCGTCGCCACCACGGTGGTGATGGCCCTTGTCACCGGGCTGAGCTTCACGTTCGCGGCGACAGTCATGCCCAACCTGGCCGGCGTCGACGACCACACCTTCGTGGTGATCACGCAACGGTTCAACGAGAACCTGTGGTTCCCCCTGAGCTTCACCGCGGCGCTCGTCCTGACGATCCTCGCCACCGTGCTCCAGGCCGCGGTCGCACCGGGACCCGCCGTACGCTGGGTCGTCGCCGCGCTCCTGCTCTACGGCGTGGTCCTCGCCATCACCGGCGCTGTCCACATCCCGCTCAACGAGGAGATCAGCGGCGCCGGCCACCCCGATCAGATCGCTGACCTCGCCGGCGTCCGCGACACGTTCGAGGCACCATGGGTCACCTGGAACACCGTGCGCACGCTGTTCGGTATCGCGGCGGTCGCCGCCCTCGCCCGGGCGCTCCTCCTCCACGGACGCCAGCACCGCCCGTAGCCGGTCTTGGCCGAGAGCCACCCGGCAGCCCGTCAGGCCGGACCCCGAGTCCCGAGGCAGGGCGGACTCGCCAGGAATCTCGCCCAGATGGTGGGCCCAGAGGGACTCGAACCCCCGACATCCGCGGTGTAAGCGCGACGCTCTGACCAACTGAGCTATGGGCCCCGGCAGCGGCCCCAGGGTAGCAATCGTGCACGCCCCGACCGGGCGAGGTCGTCACCTCACGCGACCGCGACGGCGCTGTCCTGACGACCGGGGAGGCGAACGAACGTCGTCGCCAGCAGGTAGGCGACGACGACGCTCATGAGGAGCAGCTCTCCGCCGTCCTCCAGCGTCGTGAGCGGCACGTCGAACGCCGCTCCCGGGAGCAGGATGTGGTGGACGGCGTCGAGCAGGATCCCGACGGCGACGAGGGCGGACATGAGGACGGCGAGCGTGCGCGAGACTCCCCGGCCCTCGGGTGCGGCCCGGCGGTAGGTCCACCACACGAGCACCACGAGCACCAGGCCGACCGCGCCGGTCAGGAGCAGCTCCCCGACGTGCCACGCGGCGGGTACGTCCGGGAAGCGAGCGGCGAGCTCGGCCCCGGCACGCTCGTGCAGCTGGAACCAGTCGTCGGTGACGTACACCGTGAAGACGAGCGCCCAGACGAGGAAGACGACCGACTTGACCTTCGTCCACAGCAGCACCGACAGCACGGCCGACCACGCGACCTTGAGGTACTGGAAGAACTCGGCGTAGCCGCGGTCCACCCCGAGGTCGAACCAGAACCCCGCGGGCTCGCCGATGGTCTTCAGCGACAGGTGCAGCAGGATCAGCATCGCGTCCGCGAGCACCAGGAGCAGGAGGAAGCCCGCCACCGGGCCGGCGACCGCCGACCGCACGCCCGTGTATGCCTCCGCGAACCAACGCCTCATCGGGTGACCACCTCCGGCCAGGGGGACGTGACCGCCAGGCCGCGACGGCGCCGGATGCGCTCGACGAGCCAGACGTACAGCAGCGACGTCGCCGCCGTCAGGGCGAGCGCGATCGGGCTGCCGCCCTCTGCCGCGTTCTCCGTCGAGCCCAGCACGCCGGACCCGAGCACGCCGAACGCGACGACGTTGTTGAGGACGTGGAGCGCGATGGCCGCCTCGATCCCGCCGGTGCGCCACGTGAGCCACATCGCGGCGAGCGCGAACACCGTGACGTCGAGCAGCCCCCACAGCCCGTAGCCGTGCGAGAACGTGAACGCGGCGGTAGGTACGAGGAACGGCACCCAGCGCCACGCCTTCGTCCGCCACGGCAGCCACGACGCCAGCGCCTGAGGCAGCATGCCGCGGAACACGTACTCCTCGGCGGCCGCCTGGAACGGGACGAGCAGCAGCACGACGAGGAGGGCGGCAGCGAGCTCGCCGAGCGGCGTCCAGTCCGGTTCGTACGCCCCGCCGGGCAGGAACGGGAAGAGCCCGAACGTCACGAGCACCGACGCGCCCATCGCGATCCCGGCCGGGCCGAAGCACGCTCCGAGCCATCCCCACCGCATCCGGTACGCCACCGAGGTCACGTGACCCAGCGGGCGCATCCCCGCGCACAGCAGCGCGAGGTAGACCGCGGGGATCCAGACCGCGATCGACGCGAGCGAGATGCCGAGGGCGAGCGGGTCCGACGCGTCGAGCACGAGAAGGCTGTTGATGTAGCGCTCGAGGCCGATCAGGGAGCTGTCCGCGTCGCCCACCAGGACGGCGATCGTCACGCCGGCGACGAACACGACCATCGACGCGCCCAGCGCGAGCACACCGCCGATGACGAGCGCGATGAGCGGCCGCCACCACGCCCAGTCCAGCGTGCGCGGGAGCCGTGCGAACGGCGTCGCCGCGGCCGGCTCCGGCGCCGGTCCCGAGCCCGGCAGCCGGCGCGGCGTCACCGGCCCGAGCCCCGGGAGGACCGACCCGGGCGGCCAGACCGGCCCCGGCATCGGTGCGATCGGGCCGGGATCGACCGTCGTGGGAAGGCTCACCGCGTCAGGCTAACCGGAGCGGGGGACGCGGCGGCGTCGAGGTGACGCGGAGGACGAGGCCTCATGGGGCCCGCAGACCGTCGACGGCGGCGACCGCCTCCGCCGCGTCGCGCGGTCGGCCCGGCGGGCTCGCGGTGCGCCACCGCACCACGCCGTCGCCGTCCAGCAGGACGCTCACCCGATGCGCCCAGCCGTGCGACTCGTCGAACGCCCCGAACGCCGTCGCCGTCGCTCCGTGGGGCCAGAAGTCGGACGCGAGCTCGACGGCGACGCCCGCCTCGCGCGCCCAGGCCGCCTGGCTGAAGGTCGGGTCGCAGGAGATGCCCAGGACGCGCGTCGGGGCCAGCTGCGGCAGGGCCGCGCTCAGCTCCGTCAGCTCGGAGGTGCACACGCCGGAGAACGCGAACGGGAAGAACACGAGCAGGGCCGGGCGACCGAGCAGGTCCGCGCCCGTGATCGGCGCACCCGTGACGTCCGTCACGCGGAACGGCGGCGCCGTCGTCCCGAGCGCGGGGAGATCCGGCAGGTCGGGCAGGTCCGGCTGACGCGGCACCGGCGGCTCAGCGACCCCGGCCGCGAGCTGCGAGGCGGACCCCGAGCCACTCCGGCGCGGCGGCGATGGACGTCGTGGGCTGCAGCCCTGCCGTCTGTGCGGCGTCGGCGATGTCAGCGGGCGTCACGTGCCCCGGCCGGCCGGCCTTGGGCACGAGCACCCACACGAGGCCGCCGTCGTCCAGGGCGCTCATCGCCGTGATGAGCAGGTCGGCGAGATCCGCGACATCGCCGTCTTCCTCCCGCCACCACACGATCGCGGAGTCGGTGACGTCGTCGTAGTCCTCGTCCACGAGGTCGGTGCCGGTGACCGCGGCAAGCGCGTCGCGCAGGCCGAGGTCGACGTCGTCGTCGTACCCGAACTCCTGGATCACCTGCCCCGAGGTGAATCCGAAGCGGTCCGGCGCGCCGCGCGTGGCGCCGGGGTCCGTGCTCGCTGCCACCGTGAGTCCTCTCATCTTTCGTTGCCGAGGTGTGCGTGGACACTACCGAAAGCCCACCGTACGGGGACGGGTTCTCGCAAGCGGTGGCTCATCTGGACCGGGCCGGGCGTCCGGTCGGTGGTCGTGGTACGCGTCCGGCGCCCGCGTGCGTAGGCTGTGAGTCAGCCGCGAGGGGCTCGGACTGCACCACTGTCCGCCCACGCGCCTCCTGACGTGCCCGGACCTCACACCAGGCGCACCAGGGGAAACGATCGCAGCGGACGTCGTCACGATCGACGCCCACAGCAGAGAGGGAGCTCGTGTCCTCAACCAGCATCGAGGCGCGCCACGCCGGAGGCGACGACGCCGAGGAGACCGCAGAGTGGGTCGAGTCGCTCGACGGCCTCCTGGCCGCGCGCGGTGACGAGCGGGCCGAGCAGGTGCTCGCCACGCTCATCGACCGGGCAGCGGAGCGCGGGCTCCAGGTTCCCGGCACGCTGACGACGCCGTACATCAACACGATCGACGCCGACGACGAGCCGTCGTTCCCCGGCGACGAGGCGGTCGAGCGCCGGTACCGCAACTACCTGCGGTGGAACTCCGCGGTGATGGTGACCCGGGCGCAGCGGCCCGGCATCGCCGTCGGCGGTCACATCTCCTCCTACGCGTCGGTGGCGACGCTGTACGAGGTCGGCCTCAACCACTTCTTCCGCGGCAAGGACCACCCCGGCGGCGGCGACCAGATCTACTTCCAGGGGCACGCCTCGCCGGGCATGTACGCCCGCGCGTTCCTCGAGGGCCGCCTGACCGCCGAGCAGCTCGACGGCTTCCGCCAGGAGCTCTCGCACCCGGGCGGCGGTATGCCGTCCTACCCGCACCCGCGGCTCATGCCGGACTTCTGGGAGTTCCCGACGGTGTCGATGGGCCTCGGCCCGGCGTCGGCGATCTACCAGGCGTGGACGAACCGTTACCTCCAGCTGCGCGGGATCAAGGACACCAGCGAGCAGCGCGTCTGGGCGTTCCTCGGCGACGGCGAGATGGACGAGCCGGAGTCGCGGGGCATGCTGCAGCTCGCGGCTCAGCAGCACCTGGACAACCTCACGTTCGTCGTGAACTGCAACCTGCAGCGGCTCGACGGGCCGGTCCGGGGCAACGGCAACATCATCCAGGAGCTCGAGGCGCAGTTCCGCGGCGCGGGCTGGAACGTCATCAAGGTCGTCTGGGGCCGTGAGTGGGACGACCTGCTCGCGAAGGACGACGACGGCGCGCTGGTCCGCCTCATGAGCTCGACGCCGGACGGCGACTACCAGACGTACCGCGCCGAGTCGGGTGCGTTCATCCGTGAGCACTTCTTCGGGCGCGACCCGCGCACGAAGGAGCTCGTCGCCGAGATGAGCGACGACGAGATCTGGGCGATGAAGCGCGGTGGCCACGACTACCGGAAGCTGTACGCCGCCTACCAGGCAGCGACGCAGCACGAGGGCGCGCCGACCGTGATCCTCGCGCACACGGTCAAGGGGTACGGGCTCGGCCCGGGCTTCGCCGGCCGCAACGCGACGCACCAGATGAAGAAGCTCAAGGTCGCCGACCTCAAGCTCCTGCGCGACACGCTGCGCATCCCGCTCGACGACGCCGCGCTCGAGGCCGACCCCTACCTGCCGCCGTACTACCACCCGGGCTTCGACGCCCCGGAGATCCAGTACATGCTCGAGCGGCGCACGGTGCTGGGCGGTTTCCTCCCCGAGCGACGCACGGCGCACGAGAAGGTGCAGCTGCCGGGCGACGCGGCGTACGCGCTGCTCGCGAAGGGCTCGGGGAACCAGGAGGTCGCCACCACGATGGCGTTCGTCCGGCTCTTCAAGGACCTCGTGAAGGACAAGGAGCTCGGCAAGCGGATCGTCCCGATCATCCCGGACGAGGCGCGCACGTTCGGTCTCGACTCGATCTTCCCGAGCGCGAAGATCTTCAACACGCAGGGCCAGCACTACCTCGCCGTGGACCGCGAGCTCATGCTGAGCTACAAGGAGTCCGAGGCCGGGCAGATCATGCACACCGGCATCAACGAGGCCGGCTCCGCCGCCGCGTTCCAGGCGGTCGGGACGTCGTACGCGACGCACGGCGAGGTGCTCGTCCCGTTCTACATCTACTACTCGATGTTCGGGTTCCAGCGCACGGGCGACCAGTTCTGGGCCGCCGGCGACCAGATGACGCGCGGGTTCCTCATCGGCGCCACCGCCGGCCGCACCACGCTGACGGGCGAGGGTCTGCAGCACGCCGACGGGCACTCGCCGCTGCTCGCGCAGACGAACCCCGCCGTCATCCACTACGACCCGGCGTACGGGTACGAGATCCGGCACATCGTGCGCGACGGCCTCGAGCGGATGTACGGACCGGACGACGAGCGCGACCCGAACGTCATCTACTACCTCACCGTCTACAACGAGCCGATGCTGCAGCCGGTCGAGCCGGAGGGCGTCGACGTCGAGGGCATCCTGCACGGGATCTACCGCCTCGCGGAGCCCGACGGCGACGGGCCGCGGGTGCAGCTGCTCGCGTCCGGCGTCGCCGTCCCGTGGGCGCTCGAGGCGCGCACGATCCTCGCCGAGGAGTGGGGGGTGCGCGCCGGCGTCTGGAGCGTGACGAGCTGGAACGAGCTGCGCCGCGACGCCGTCGCCGCCGACCGGGACGCGCTCGTGGCCCCGTCGCAGCCGCGCCGCGAGCCGTACGTGACGGCGAAGCTGCGCGACGCGGGCGGCCCGTACGTCGCGACGAGCGACTACAACCACCTCGTGGCCGACCAGATCCGGGCCTGGGTGCCGGGTGACTACGCGGTGCTCGGCGCCGACGGGTTCGGGTTCTCCGACACCCGGCCCGCCGTCCGCCGGCACTTCCTCATCGACTCGCACTCGCTCGTCGTCGCCGCGCTCGCGCAGCTCGCCCGGCGTGGAGAGATCGACGCGGAGGCACCGGCGCGCGCCGTCGAGGCGTACCGCCTGCTCGACGTCACGGCCGGCACCACCGGGACCGCCGGCGGCGACGCCTGAGACGCACCCGCCGGCCCTCGGGTCGGCGGGTCAGGCGGACGTCTCGGCGCGTGCCACCAGCGCCGTGAGCTCGTCGACGACGGCGCCCGTCTCGGCGTCGTCTCCAGCGGCGGCCGCGAGCTCCGCCAGGTGCCGGCGCGCGTCGGCGGGGCGCTGCGCGTCGAGGGCTGCGAGGACCACCTGACGGCCCGCCTCGGGGATCTGGCTGGCCGGGTCCCAGTGCCCGACGCCGAACCCGAGCCCGTCCTGAGCCATCCCCGCCTCGCGCAGCACGAGGATCCCGTCGGCGAGCGCCCGCCCGGACGTCTCGCGCTCGACGGCCGCACCGAGGCGGCGCATCGCACCCTCGTGGTCGTCGACGAGCGAGAGCCGCGCGAGCTCGATGAGCGGGTACCACCCGCGCGGGTTCCCGGCGAGCTCCTCGGCGAGGGCCCAGACGGCGACGTCGGCACCGGCCTGCCGGTCGGCGGGCTCGGCCTCCGCGGTGAGCGGGTCGGCGTGCGGCGCCTCGATGGCCCGACGCCGCACGAGGTCGGCGAGCGCCCGGAACGCCTCGATGTCGTTCGGGTTGTCCTGCAGCTGCGCGCGCAGCACGTCCTCGCGGGCGGCGTCCCGGGGACGCGGTGCCTGGGTCGGGCGACGAGTGCCGACCCGCGACGCCGGTCGGGAGCGTCGCAGAAGACGGCGGATCCGATCGAGCAGGGCCATTCGACGACACTAGCCGGTCCCTCGGACCGGGACCGGGCGCGACCGGGTGCCGGCGTGGATTTGTCGCCTCGCCACAAGTGACGGGGCGTCGTGCGCCTATGCTCGCGCCATGACCCGCGCCCGAGCCGAGAGCGTCGACGTGGCCGCCGGCGCGCACCCGCCGCACGCGCCGGAGATGATCCGACGCCTCCGGCAGGGCACGGACATGCTCACCGGTGCCGCGCTGCGCCGCCTGGACGAGGAGCTCGCGTGGTACCGCTCGCTCGCGGCCGAGGACCGGTCCTGGATCGGGATGGTCGCGCAGTCCGGGATCGCCGCGTTCATCTCCTGGTACGAGCGTCCGGAGCCGACGACGTTCAACGCGGCCGAGATCTTCCGGGCGGCCCCGCCGGAGCTGACGCGCTCGATCTCGCTGCAGCACACCCTGCAGCTCGTGCGGATCGTCGTCGAGGTCGTCGAGGAGCACACGGAGGAGCTGGCCACCCCGGGTCAGGACCGTGAGCTGCGCGACGCCGTCCTGCGGTACTCGAGGGAGGTCGCCTTCTCGGCGGCCGAGGTGTACGCGCGGGCGGCGGAGGCACGCGGCGCGTGGGACGCGCGGCTCGAGGCCCTCGTGGTCGACTCGCTGCTGCGCGGCGAGGGCGACGACTCGCTCGCGTCGCGGGTCGCGGCGCTGGGGTGGAGCGGCCGCGGCGCAACGATCGTCATGGTCGGCACGGCCGAGGAGCCGCTCGACACGTCCTTCGCCGCGGACCTTCGGCGCGCCGCCCGCCGCGCCGCTCACGACGCGCTCGTCGGCATCCAGGGGATGCGCATCATCGTCGTCCTCGGCGGCGAGGGCGACCTGCGGGTCGGCGCGGAGTCGCTCGCCGCGCGGCTCGGGCCCGGCCCGGTCGTCATCGGCCCGGAGGTCGGCGACGTCTCCGAGGCGCACCGCTCCGCACGCGTCGCGCTCGCCGGTCTCGCGGCCGTCCGCGCGTGGCCGTCGGCTCCCCGGCCGGTGCTCGCGGAGGACCTGCTCCCGGAGCGCGTCCTCGCCGGCGACCCGGACGCGCGCCGCACCGTCCTCAGCGACGTCTACGGCCCCCTGCTCGGCGTCGGCGGCCCGCTGCTGGAGACCCTGTCCGCCTACCTCGAGGCCGGCCGGTCGCTCGAGGCGACGGCGCGGGGGCTGTTCGTCCACCCGAACACGGTGCGGTACCGGCTGCGCCGGATCGCCGCGGTCACGGGGTGGGACGCGACGGATCCGCGCGAGGGCTACGTGCTCCAGGTGGCGATCGCCGTCGGGCGTCTCGGCGCATGAGCCGGCGACCTCGCGTTGTAGAAGACCTACAACCCCGCGGGAGTCAGTTCGTCGGCGCCGTCAGCCCGTGCCCGTCCGCGGGATCGGCAGGCTAGGACGGTGCTCGCTCTCCTCTGCCCCGGCCAGGGCGCCCAGACGCCCGGCATGCTCGCCCCGTGGCTCGAGCTGTTCGACGCGGACGGCGGCGCCGACGCGTTCGACATCGACGAGTACTCCGACGCCGCCGGCGTCGACCTCCGCACGCACGGGACGACGTCGGACGCGGACACGATCCGCGACACGGCCATCGCCCAGCCGCTGATCGTCGCCACGTCGCTGCTCGCCGCCCGGGCGCTCCTCGGACGGCCGCTCGCCGCGGCCGACGGCGTCGCCCTCGCCGGGCACTCCGTCGGCGAGTTCGCGGCGGCGGTGCTCGCCGGCGTGCTGCCCGACCGGGCCGGACTCGCCCTGGTCGGCGAGCGCGGCCGCGCGATGGCCGCGGACGCGGCACGCGTGCCGACCGGGATGAACGCGGTGCTGGGCGGCGACCCGGCCGACGTGGCGGCCCGGCTCGAGCAGCTCGACCTCGTGGCGGCGAACGTCAACGGCGCCGGTCAGGTGGTCGCGGCCGGGTCGCTCGAGGCGCTCGAGGCGCTGCGTGCCGATCCCCCGGCGAAGGCGCGCGTCGTCCCGCTCCAGGTCGCCGGCGCGTTCCACACGTCGTTCATGGCACAGGCCGCCCAGACCGTCGCCGGCGTGGCGGCGTCGCTCGACCCGGCGGACCCGGTGGTGCCGCTGCTGTCCAACGCCGACGGCGCCGTCGTCACGTCCGGCGCCGACGCGCTCGCCCGGCTCGCCGGGCAGGTCGCGTCGCCCGTGCGCTGGGACCTGTGTCAGGAGACGCTCGGCGGCCTGGGCGCCACGGCAGTGGTCGAGCTCGCCCCGGGCGGCGTCCTGACGTCCCTCGCGCGGCGTACGCTGCCTGGCGTGCCCGGCATCGCGTTGAAGTCGCCGGCGGATCTCGACGCCGCGCGTGCGATGCTCGCCGAGCACGGCATCGCGACGGGCACGGGGGCTGTGCCCACGCCCGAATCGAACGTCACACCTGGAGACTCATGACCGCCACGCTGCGTCAGACCGCGCCCACGACGGCGTCCCGCATCCTCGGCGTGGGCGGCCTCCGCGGAGAGGACGTCGTCCCGAACGACGAGATCGTCGGGCCGATCAACTCCTCCGACGAGTGGATCCGACAGCGGACCGGCATCGTCTCGCGGCGGCGCGCCAAGCCGACGACGACGCTCGCCGACCTCGCCGAGGGCGCGGCACGCGCTGCGCTCGACGCCGCGGGGATCGACGCGTCGCAGGTCGACGCCGTGCTCGTGTCCACGGTGACGTACTTCGAGCAGACGCCGTCCATCGCGGCGGTGCTCACCGACCGCCTCGGCGCCACCCCCGCGGCCGCGTACGACATCTCCGCCGCGTGCGCCGGGTACTGCTACGGGATCGCCCAGGCCGACGCGATGGTGCGTTCCGGCGTCGCCCGCCACGTGCTCGTGGTCGGCGTCGAGAAGATGTCCGACTTCATCGACCCGACCGACCGCACGATCTCGTTCCTCCTCGGCGACGGCGCGGGCGCCGCCGTCGTCGGCCCGTCCGACGTCCCGGGCATCGGCCCGACGGTGTGGGGGTCGGACGGCGCCCAGTCGCGCGTCATCTTCCAGACGGAGCCGTGGCTCGCGTTCCGGCGCGCGGCCGGCGAGGGCGTCCCCGCCGGGCTCGAGGGCGTCAGCTGGCCGACCCTGCGGCAGGAGGGACCGACGGTCTTCAAGTGGGTCATCTCGCAGATGCCGGACGTCGCCCGCCGCGCCGTCGCCGCGGCCGGGCTCGAGATGGGCGACATCGACGTCTTCATCCCGCACCAGGCGAACATGCGGATCACGGACCAGCTGGTGAAGCTGCTCAAGCTGGGCCCCGAGGTCGCCGTCGGTCGCGACATCGCCGAGACCGGCAACACGTCGGCGGCGTCCGTCCCGCTCGCCACGGAGCGCCTGCTGCGCGAGGGCGCCGCGAAGAGCGGCGACGTCGCCCTGCAGATCGGGTTCGGCGCCGGGCTCGTCTACGCGGCACAGGTCGTCGTCCTGCCCTGAGCGCGCCGGTTTCGGCCTGGGCGGCGTCGTCCCCCAGACTGTCCTACGCATCACCGCACATCACCCGAGGAGAGAACATGGCAAGCAGCGAGCAGGAGATCCTGGCCGGCCTGGCCGAGATCGTCAACGAGGAGACCGGCCTGCCGACCGACTCCGTTCAGCTCGACAAGTCGTTCACCGACGACCTCGACATCGACTCGCTGTCGATGATGACGATCGTCACGCAGGCCGAGGACAAGTTCAGCGTCACGATCCCGGACGACGAGGTCAAGAACCTCGTCACCGTCGGCGACGCCGTCACCTACATCGCCGGCGCGCAGGCCTGACGGTCCGCACGGACCGATGCCTCGGTCGCCGGGCACGCCACGGCGTGCCCGGCGACGACGGACCCGCCCAGCGAGAGCAGGAGGAACGCCGACCATGAGCACCCCACCCACAGTCGTCGTGACCGGCGTCGGCGCGACCACGCCTCTCGGCGGAGACGTCCCGTCCACGTGGCGGGCTGCCCTGGCCGGCACGTCGGGCGCCCGGACCCTGCCGTACGACTGGGTCACCCAGTACGAGCTGCCGGTCACGTTCGGCGCGCCGCTGGCGGTTCCGGCCGCGGACGTCCTGCCGGTGCCGCAGCAGCGCCGCATGGACCCGAGCGCCCAGTTCGCGATGATCGCGGCGCGCGAGGCGTGGGCTGACGCCGGCACACCCGAGGTCGACGGCGAACGGCTCGGCGCCGTCGTCGCGTCCGGGATCGGCGGCGTCTGGACCCTGCTGTCCGCCTGGGACACGGTGAAGGAGCGCGGCGCCCGGCGCGTGCTGCCCCTGACCGTCCCGATGCTCATGCCCAACTCCCCCGCCGCGTACGTCTCCATCGAGCTCGGCGCCAAGGCGGGCTCGCACACGCCGGTGTCGGCGTGCGCCTCGGGTGCCGAGGCGATCGGTTACGGCGTCGAGATGATCCGCACGGGCCGCGCCGACGTCGTCGTCGCCGGCGGCACGGAGGCGGCCATCCACGCGCTGCCGATGGCGGCGTTCGCGAAGATGCAGGCCCTGTCGACGCGGAACGACGACCCAGCCGCGGCGTCGCGACCCTATGACGCGGATCGGGACGGTTTCGTGCTCGGCGAAGGGGCCGGCCTCGTCGTCCTCGAGAGCGAGGAGCACGCCCGCGCCCGCGGCGCACGGGTCTACGCCCGGCTCGCCGGCGTCGGCATGACGTCGGACGCGTACGACATCGCGCCGCCGGACCCGTCGGGTGCCGGTCAGGAGCGCGCGATGCGCCTGGCGCTCCAGGACGCCGGGCTCTCGCCGGCCGACATCGCCCACGTCAACGCGCACGCGACGTCGACCCCGGCCGGCGACGGCGTCGAGGCGGCTGCGATCCACCGCACGCTCGGGGACGGCGTCGTCGTGTCCGGGACGAAGTCGATGACGGGCCACCTGCTCGGCGGCGCCGGCGCGCTGGAGACGATCTTCACGATCCTCGCCGTGCAGAACCGCACGGCTCCCCCCACGATCAACGTCGACCGGCTCGACGACGGCATCGAGATCGACGTCGCCACGTCGGCGCGGGAGCTGCGCGCGACGGGTGACCTCGCCGCGATCAACAACGCGTTCGGCTTCGGCGGGCACAACGTCGCGCTGGTCGCCACGAGCGCCTGAGCCTCAGCGGGCCGTCGGCACCCAGTACCGCCGCACACCGGCCCCGGTGTCGATCAGGCGACCACCCGCGCGCTCGATGACCGTGCGAGACGCCACGTTGCCCTCGTCGCACGTGAGCAGGGCCGGGTCGATGCCGAGATCGTTCGCGATCGGCAGCACGGCTGCGAGCATGGCCGTCGCGTGCCCCGCGCGTCGTCGCGAGGGTCGCACGTCGTACCCGATGTGACCGCCGCGCACGCGCAGAGCGGGTGTGAGCCGGTGGCGGACCGCGATGCGCCCGAGGTAGACGTCGCCGTCGACCCACCAGAGCGTCGTGTCCGGCACGTACCCGTCCGGCCGGGGCGTCGCCTCGTCGCTCGCGGCGAGCAGCGACTCGACGTACTCGACGAAGCCGGCGTGGGTCCCCCAGGGCGGTGTGCGCAGCTCGTGCCCGATCGTCGAGTCGTCATCGGCGCCGCCGCGACCCTCGGCCGCGAACTCCGTCATCGCCTCGACGAAGGAGCCGTACAGGCGCACGTGCGGCAGGATCAGCTCGGGCACCCCGGCACCCTACGTCCGGACCGGCCGTGTCGGCAGTCGGGGCCACGCTGGGCGACACCAGGAGGAGCTGTGACCGAGACCACGAGGGAGGCGCCGGGAGGTGTCGGCGTCCTGGACAGCGTCGTCATGGACGTCCCGGACGTCACACGTGCCACGGCGTTCTGGACGGCGTTGACCGGCGCGTCACCGGCCGGCGGGAGTGACGACGTCGTCGTCGTCCGGACGCCGGACGGGTGGAACCTCGCGTTCCAACCGGCGCCCGGACTCGTCACGCCGGAGTGGCCCGGGCAGGAGCGCCCGCAGCAGCTCCATCTCGACCTGCGCGTCCCCGACGTCGCGGAGGCGACGGCGAGGGCCGTGGGGCTGGGCGCGCGCGTGCTCCGCGAGAACGAGGCGTGGACCACGCTCGCGGATCCCGCCGGCCACCCGTTCGACCTGTGCCGAGCGGAGGACGCCGACGCCGTGACGATCATGGGCGTCACCGTGGACTGCCCGGACCCGCACGAGCTCGTGACGTTCTGGGCCGCGCTGCTCGGCGAGCCGGTCACGTACGACGCGGACGGCATGGGCATGGTCGGCAACGACGGGGCGACGCCGGTGCTGTTCCAGCAGGTCGAGGGCTACCGGGCTCCCCGGTGGCCCGACCCGGCGTTCCCGCAACAGCTCCACCTCGACCTCACGGTGGCAAGCCTGGACGCAGCCGAGGCCGCGGCCCTCGGGCTGGGAGCGGTGCGGCTCCCCGGCGACGCCGCGACGTTCCGGACGTTCGCGGACCCGGCCGGGCACCCGTTCTGCCTCTGCCTCTACAGCGGAGCCGCCGATCAGTCGGACGGGGCTGACCCACCCGGGTCGTAGAGGGTGCCCGCACGCGCGCGGCTGACGACGTTGGCGAGGGCATGGTCCCGGAGGCTGACGTCGTCGATCAGCTCGGCGGCCGCCGCGACCTGGAGACTGAGGGTGGCGCGATGGCGCATCGCGCGCGCGAGAGTCTCGGCCGTCACGAGGTCGGCCACGGCCGCGGCTCCGAACGCGCCGACCAGGGGCGCGACGTCGATCGCCGGATCACCGTGCGCCGCGTGATCGACGTCGAGCAGACCGACCGGCGTCAGCGCCCCGCCGGCGTCGACCGCCCAGGTCACGTTGTGGGGCCCGAGGTCACCGTGCACGAGGACGGGCGACGCCTCCGCCTCCGCACCGAGAACGTCGTGGACGAGTCGGGCGGCCCTGCGGCCGACGTCGGACGGCAGCAACGGCACGAGTCGGTATTGCACGACGTCCGGCCACTGGGCACCGCCGCACCACGAGCGCGGACGCCCGAGCTCGTGATCATCGGTCGCCGCCCGTCCGAGCCCTTCGAGCAGGGTGGCGTACCCCTCTCGGACGTCATCCCAGGCGGCGTCCGCCCGGATCGTCCCGGGCACGTACGCGGTCAGGACGCCGCTCGCGCCGTCGTCCTCGACCGGGCCCTCGAGCACGTCAGGCACTGCCCAGGGAAGGTGGAGACGAGCGACCGCCGTCGCCGCGGCAGCTTCGCGGAGCACGCGAGCCCGGTGTCCCTGCCCGCGACCGATCCGTGCCGCGACGCGGCCAGGCGCCACGACGACGTCGTGGAACGCGCCGTGCGTCGCGCGAGCACCGTGCCAGTCGACGTCTGGCCACGCCCTCACGGCCCACGCGAGCGCTCGACTCCCCCGGGCGGTGGCGGTCACCCCACGCGGTGCAGCCATCGCACCGGGGCGCCCGCCCCGGCGTAGCGGAACGGTTCGAGCTCGTCGTCCCAGGCCTGGCCGAGCGCAAGGTCGAGCGCTGCGCGCAGACGCGCCGGGTCGTCGGCCTGCGTGAGCGCCGAGCGGACCCGGTCCTCGGGGACGACGACGTTGCCGTGGCGGTCCGTCTGAGCGTGGAAGATGCCGAGCTCGGGGGTGTGCGACCACCGGGCGCCGTCGCTGGTGCCCGTCGCCTCCTCCGTGACCTCGTAGCGGAGATGGTTCCAGCCGCGGAGCGCGGAGGTGAGGCGTGCACCGGCACCGACGGCCGCGGCCCACGAGAGCTCGGCACGGAACAGCCCGGCAGCGGCGGGCTGCGCCGTCCAGTCGAGCGCGACCTGCTTCCCCAGCACGGACCCCGCCGCCCACTCCACGTGGGGGCAGAGCGCACGGGGCGCAGAGTGCACGAAAAGGACGCCGCGGGTTGTGGCACCCGTCATGTCGACCCTCCTGACCTCGTCGAGTTACGTCTTCCCCAACGTTCTCGACGCGGTTCCAGGCTGGGACATGCAGCAACGGCGTTGGGGCCATCATGCCCGACGAACGGCCGCCGGCGCACCCTTGGGCGCCCCGTGTCTCGATCCGGGTTCGTCAGAGCTGGTCGCGGATCGCGCGCATGGCCTTCTTGCGGACCGACCGCTCGAGGCGGTCGATGTAGAGCATCCCGTCCAGGTGGTCGACCTCGTGCTGGAGGCACCGGGCCATGAGCTCGGTCCCCTCGACGACGACCTCCGCGCCGTCGAGATCCGTGCCGACGACCTTCGCGTACCACGCGCGATTGGTGGGGAACCACAGACCGGGGACGGACAGGCACCCCTCGTCGCCGTCCTGATAGGTGTCCTCGCTCAGCTCGACGATGCGCGGGTTGAGCACGTAGCCCACCTCGTCGTCGATGTTCCAGGAGAACGCACGCAGGCTGACGCCGATCTGGTTCGCGGCCAGCCCTGCACGGCCCTCGTGGTCGACCGTCTCGACGAGATCGTCGACGAGGGTGCGGACTCGGTCGTCGATCACCGTGATCTCCTCGCACGGTGTGCGCAGGACCGGATCGCCCACGACGCGGATGTCTCGGAACGCCATGGCGTCATCCTTCCACGGCGACCGGGCTCCTCCGGCCGCCGCGGAAGGTCAGGGAGCGCTGATGGCCCAGGCGAACGAGAGCTCGTCGGTGAACGACATCGTGATCGACTCGTAGACGATCCACTGCACGTCGTCGGGCACCGAGAGAGCGAGCCAACCCGAGGCTTGGTCGCCCGGTGACATCTCCGAGGGCAACGGGTCGGCGTCGCCGCAGAAGAGCCCGTTGATGCCGGCCGAGGAGTCCTCGGTGCCCGCGCCGTCGAACGCGGAGAACTCGAGGGGGTTGAGCATGAAGCCGACGATGCTGTCGTCGTAGTCGTCGGCCACCGCGACGTCGAAGTGGAGCCAGACGAAGGTGTCGCCCGAGCCGAGATCGGTCTCGCAGGTGCGATCCCATGAGACCTCGGTCAGCGTGACGAGCGCGTCCGTGGTGCCGCTCGGGTTCACGACCTCGATCTGCTCCCCGACCTGCACCTCGCGGCTCCCCGCGGGGGCGTCACCGGACGGGGCCGCCGCCGTCGTCGACGGATCGGTGGGCTCGTCGGTGGTGGGTGCGTCGGTCGGCTCGGCGCTCGAGGGCGTGTCCGTGGGCTGCGTGAGCGGGGTCGTCGGGTCCGCCTCAGGGGTGCCGTTCCCCCGGTTGAGGAGCAGCACCGACGCGACGACGAGGATCACCACGAGCACGCCGACGCCCAGTCCGATCCACAGGCCGGTCCTGGAACCGCCACCGGGGCCGCCGGGGCCGCCCGGCCCGCCGTAGGGCGCCGCAGCGTACGGGCCGCCGGGAGCCTGGCCGCCCGGCGCCGCGGAGGCGTCGTAGGAGTACGGCGCCGGTGCCGGTGCGTAGGACTGCGGAGGCGGCACCGGGGCGTACGCCTGAGTGGGCTGCCCGTAGGGGTCCGTGGAGGCGCTCACCCCACCCACGCCGAACGCCTGCGTGGGGTCGTCCTGCGACCCGTAGGACGGCGGCGGCGCGGCAGCGGGAATCTCGACCCAGTACTGCCAGCCGTCGGGCGCCGGCGGCCAGGAGGGGTCCGGCGTCCAGCCCTCCGGGGGCACCCAGCCCTCGGGCGGGACCGGCCAACCGGGCGGCGAGTTGAAGCGGTAAGCCATGGGAGCCCCCTGGGAGGGTCGACGGAACGCCGCCATCCTCCCAGATCCCGAGGCTCAGGCCCTCCGGCGCCCGTCGTCTCTCGACCCGCCCGTCGCTCGCGCCAGCAGGCGATCAACTCGTCTCAAGATCCGGACTCCTGGAACGGGGCATGCCGCGGTCACGGGTGCGTCACTACCGTCCCCGCCATGCAGACGTCTCAGTGCGGGGCCCCACTCAGCGGGAGCACTCACGCCGACGCCCGCACCTGCTGTCCGCGCTGACGACGCCTCTCCCCCGTCTGCGCTGGGGCCGACGACGGCCTCGCAGCCGCGCGGCACGATCCGCGCCTCCTCTCTCACCTCACGCCTGACCGAACCCATGAAAGGCGGCCCTCGTGGTCTCCTCGCGCTCCCGCGTCGCCCGTCACGCCACGATCCTCCTCTCGGCCCTCCTGCTCGCCGCCTGCGCAGGCGGCGACCCCGGGGGTGGCGAGCAGTCCGGGACGGAAGCCGAACCCGAGCCCGGGGGACGCCTCACCGTCGCGCTCAACGGCGACGAGCCGGACAACCTCGACCCGCACGGACTTTCGGCCACCAACACCACCGTCCTGCTGCGCCCGGTCCTCGAGTCGCTGTTCTGGCAGGCCGAGGACGGGACGTTCCACCCCTGGCTCGCCGACTCGTGGGAGGTCTCTGACGACGGTCTCGTCTACACGTTCGCCCTCCGGGAGGGCGTGACCTTCCACGACGGCGCCGCCTGGGACGCGGAGGCACTGCTCGCGAACTTCGAGCACATCCTCGACCCGGAGACGCAGTCGCCGCTCGCCGCCGCGTACATCGCTCCTTACTCCAGCGCCCGCGTCGTGGACGAGCTCACCCTGGAGGTGACGCTCTCGACCCCGTACTCCGCGTTCATCAACGTGCTGTCGCAGAGCTACCTGTCGATCGTGTCGCCGCAGCAGATCGCCGAGGACCCCGCCGGCATCCGGGAGCACCCGGTGGGCACCGGCCCGTTCATCTTCGACCACTGGACGCAGGGCGAGAGCATCTCCTACCGCCAGAACCCGGACTACGACTGGGCGCCGGAGGCTGCGGCGCAGCACGAGGGACCCGCCTACGTCGACGAGCTCGAGATCCTCTTCATCCCGGAGGAGGGCGTGCGGTACAACGCGCTCGCCGCCGGGGACGTCGACGTCATCGACTGGACGCCGCCGCAGAACGTCGAGGCGGTCGAGGCCAGCGCGGACCTGGACTTCGCCCGGGTCGACAGGCCGGGCCACCCGTTCTCGATCTGGTTCAACACCTCGCGTGCGCCGCTCGACGACGTCCGGGTGCGACAGGCCGTGGTGGCCGCCGTCGACCGGCAGTCGATCGTCGACACCGTCTCCTTCGGCCAGTGGCAGCTCGCCGACGGGTACCTCACGTCGCCGACGCCGGACTTCGCGCCGAACTCCGACGCGTCGATCACCTACGACGTCGAGCGGGCGAACGAGCTGCTCGACGAGGCGGGCTGGACCGAACGCGACGCCGAGGGGTACCGCACGCGCGACGGCGAGCGGCTCTCCCTGTTCTACCCCACGGCCGGCACGATCGCGCAGACGCAGCAGATCCTCGAGCTGGCCCAGGCCCACCTCAAGGAGGTCGGTGTGGAGGTGGTGATCCAGACCGTGTCCGAGCAGGAGCAGTCGGAACGCTCCAGCGCCGGTGACTTCGACCTCAGCGCCGGGATCTGGACGACGAACACCGCCGACGTCCTGTACATCCAGTACAACTCCCACAACATCACCACGCCCGAGCGCCGCGGCAACAACTCGACGCGTCTGCGCGACGAGCAGATCGACGACCTCACGCAGCGCGCCCGCGAAGCAACGGACGACGCCACCCGTCAGGAGCTCTACTCCGAGGCGCAGGCTCGGCTGGTCGAGCTGGCGCCGTCGCTGCCGCTCTACACCCGCCCGAGCCTCGTGTCCTCCTCGTCGTCGGTCCACGGCATCGGCTTCGACTACGCCTACGGGGCGCTGTGGTTCTACGACACATGGAAGGAGTCCTGAGGCCGTGTCGACGCGACTGACGAGCGGCGAGGCCCCGGCCGGGCCTCGTGCGAGTGGCCGGGCTTTCGGGGCGTTCCTGCGGTACGCGGCCCTCCGGGCCGTTCTCGGGGTCGGCGTCCTCTGGAGCGCCGCCACGCTCGGCTTCCTCACGCTGCGCCTCGTGCCCGGTGACACCGCGTACGCGATCGTGGGCGGCCCGGAGGCGAGCCCGTCTCCCGAGGTGCTCGCGCAGGTCCGGCTCGAGCACGGCCTCGACCGGCCGTGGTACGAGCAGTACGGCGCATACCTCGTGCGCCTGCTCCAGGGTGACCTCGGCGAGTCGTACCGCCTTCGGCGGCCGGTGGCCGACGCGATCGGGGAGCAGCTCGGGGCGACGGTCACGCTGGGGCTGACGGCCGCGGCGCTCGCCGTCACGATCGCCGTCGTCGCGGCGCTCGTGACGGCGAAGCGGGGACGCTGGGTCCGCGGCACGTCGTCGGCGGCGGAGCTGTTCCTCATCGCCGCCCCAGGGTTCTGGATCGGGATCGTGCTGCTCACGATCTTCTCCTTCGGCCTCGGCTGGTTGCCGTCCATCGGGAGCGAGGGGTGGCCCTCGCTCGTCCTGCCGGCCGTCACGATCGCGATCGGCTCCGCGGCGGTGCTCACCCAGGTGCTGCGCGAGGCGCTCGAGCAGGCGCTGGACGAGCCGTTCATCACCAGCGCCCGCGCCCGTGGGCTCGGCGAGACCGGGGTGCGCCTCGGCCACGCGCTCCGGCACGCCCTGCTGCCGCTCGCCACCATGTCCGGGTTCGTGGTGGGCGGCCTGCTCGGCGGCGCCGTCATCGCCGAGTCGCTCTTCGGCCGGCAGGGCGTCGGACGCATGCTGCTGACCGCCGTCAACTCCAAGGACATGCCGATGGTGCTCGGTCTGGTCCTGCTGTCAGCCCTCGCCTACGTCGTCGTCAACTTCGTCGTCGACCTCGCCTACCCGCTGATCGACCCGCGCCTCAGAGGAGCGACATGAGCGTCTCCGTCAGCCCGCCGCCCGCCGTCGCCGACGTCCTACCGGCCGCCCCGCATCCGGACACGACTCCGGGCGCCGCGCCGCGCCGTCGGCTGCGCACGGCCGCGCGGCACCCGATCGGCTTCTGGGTCGCCGTCGCCGTCCTCGCGGTGATCGCCCTGGCGGCACTGCGGCCCGAGTGGCTCGCGACCCAGGACCCGCTCGCCATCGACACGACGGGGGCGCTCCAGCCGCCGGCGGCGGCGCACTGGTTCGGGACCGACGAGAACGGCCGCGACCTGTACAGCCGCGTCGTGCACGGCGCACGTCACGCGTTCTTCCTGGGACTCGGCGCGGTGGCGATCGGTCTCGCCGGCGGGATCGCGATCGGCATCTTCGCGGGCCTCGGCAACCGACGGGTCGACCAGGCGCTGATGCGCCTCACCGACGTCGGGCTCGCCTTCCCGGAGCTGCTGCTGGCGCTCGTCGTGATCTCCTTGTTCGGCGGTGGCCTGCGCAACACCGTGCTCGCGATCGGGCTGGCGAGCATCCCCACCTACGCGCGGCTGATCCGCACCCAGACGCTCGCGGTGCGGCGCTCGTCGTACGTCGAGGCGGCCGTGGCGCTCGGTCTGAGCCCCGCAGCCGTCGTGTGGCGGCACGTCCTGCCGAACGCGACGAAGCCGCTGCTCGTGCTGGCCACGATCGGCGTCGGGACGGCGTCGGTCGCCGGAGCGGCGCTCAGCTTCCTCGGACTCGGCACGGCGCCGCCGACACCCGAGTGGGGTCTGCTCCTCGCGACGTCCCGTGACTACCTCGCGATCGCCTGGTGGTACGGCGTCATCCCCGGGCTCGTCATCACCGCGCTCGTGATGTGCACGACGACGATCGGCCGTGGCCTGTCCGCGCGGGCGGAGGGGCGCCTGCGATGACCGTCCTCGAAGACGCACCGGTGCTCGACGTCGCCGGGCTCACCGTCTCGTTCGGGCGCCGTCACCACGCGCGCACGGTCGTCGCCGACGTCGACCTGCACGTGCGTCGGGGCGAGGCGCTCGCGCTGGTCGGTGAGTCGGGCTCCGGCAAGAGCGTCACCGCGCGTGCGCTCATCGGCCTGGCCGGCGATCGGTCGACGGTACGGGCCGCTCGGATCGGGGTCGCCGGCGTCGACGTCTTCTCGGTGCCGCGGCGCGGCTGGCGACGGCTGCGCGGGAGCCGCGTGGGCTTCGTGCTGCAGGACGCGCTCGTGTCGCTCGACCCGCTCCGCCCCGTCGGCCGGGAGATCGAGGAGGTGCTGCGCCTCCACACGGCGATTCCTGCGAGGCAACGACACGAGCGCGTGATCGAGCTGCTCACCCGGGTGGGCGTCGACGAGCCCGGGCTGCGCGCCGCCCAACGTCCGGACCAGCTCTCCGGCGGGCTGCGACAGCGCGCGCTCATCGCCACGGCGCTCGCCGCCCAGCCGGAGCTCATCGTGCTCGACGAGCCGACCACGGCTCTCGACGTCACCGTGCAGGCCCGGATCCTCGACGTCCTGCGGGACCTCAAGGACGCCGGGACCACGCTGCTGTTCATCAGCCACGACCTCGCTGTGGTCTCGCAGATCGCCGACCGGGTCGCGGTGATGCGCCAGGGGCGGATCGTCGAGGAGGCCAGCACCGCCGACCTGCTGCACTCCCCCGGCCACGACTACACGCGGCTGCTGCTCTCGGCGGTGCCGCGCCTGGCGCTGGACGCGCGAACGGCAGCACCACCGGTCGGGACGGCGGAGCCCGACGTCGTCGCCGAGGTGCGGGCGGTGAGCAAGTCGTTCGCCGTCGAGGGACGCCGGACGTTCCGCGCCGTCGACGACGTCTCGTTCCAGCTGCACCGGGGGCGCACCCTCGGGCTCGTCGGTGAGTCGGGGTCGGGCAAGACCACGCTGGCACGGCTCCTCGTCGGGCTGGAGGCGCCCGACACCGGCGCCGTCGCCGTCGACGGGCAGACGTGGCGCGACCTCGACGCGCCCGCGCGGCGCCGTCTGCGCCGACGCATCGGCGTCATCCACCAGGACCCGACGAGCAGCTTCGACCCGCGGTACACCGTGGACCGGGTGCTCGGCGAGGTGATCGCGCTCGACGCGGCGACGGCGCGCGGGGACCGCCGACGGCGAGCCGTCGAGCTGCTCGAGCTCGTCGGACTCCCCGAGGACGTCCTGCCGCGCCGCCCGGCCGTGCTGTCCGGAGGTCAGCGCCAGCGGGTCGCGATCGCTCGCGCACTGGCGGCCCGGCCCTCGGTCGTGGTGTGCGACGAACCCGTCTCTGCGCTCGACGTCTCCACGCAGGCGCAGGTGCTCGAGCTCCTGGCCGACCTCCAGCTGCGCACCGGGACGGCGTACCTGTTCATCTCGCACGACCTGGGCGTGGTCCACGAGGTCAGCCACGACGTCCTCGTGCTCAAGGACGGCCGGGTCGTCGAGTCCGGTCCGGCCGGCGACGTCCTCCACCGCCCCACCCACCCCTACACGCGCGCCCTGTTCGCGGCCGTGCCTCGCCTGCCCGAGGTCGCGACACCGACCCTGTCCACCGAACCGATCAGGACGTGATCCCATGACAGCGACGACGCAGTTCGCACCAGCACCGGAGACGGCCGTCTCGGACGAGCAGCTCCTCGCCCGCTTCAGGCCGGTCTTCGACCGGATCCGCGAGGGGGCGGCCGATCGGGAGAACGCGCGGCGCCTGCCGTTCGAGGAGGTCGAGTGGCTGCGGGCGGCCGGGTTCGGCGCCGTCCGCGTGCCGGCGGAGTGGGGCGGCTCGGGGGCGAGCACCCGCCAGTTCTTCCGGCTGCTCATCGAGCTCGCGGAGGCCGACTCCAATCTCGCGCAGCTCCTGCGCGGCCACTTCGCGTTCCTCGAGGTGCGGCTCGCGCACCCCGACCCCGCCTACCGCGAGCACTGGGCGCGGGCGGCCGTCGACGGCGTCCTCGTGGGGAACGCGCAGAGCGAGCTCGGGAACGCGACGTTCGAGGAGGCCTCCACCGTGCTCACCGAGCAGGAGGTCGACGGCGCCACCCGGCTCGTGCTCAACGGCACGAAGTACTACAGCACCGGCACCCTGTTCGCCGACTGGATCAACGTGACGGCCGCGCACGGTGACGAGCGGGTGACGGTCGCCGTGCCGACGACGGCGCCGGGCGTCACGCGGATCGACGACTGGACCGGCTTCGGCCAGCGCCTCACCGGAAGCGGCACGACCGAGTTCCGCGACGTCGTCGTCGACGAGGAGCACGTCACGCGGTACTCCCGTGACGCCCCACGCCCGACCGCGATCTCCGGCTTCTACCAGCTCGTGCTCCTCGCGACCCTCGCCGGCATCGCCCGTGCCGCGGCTCGCGACGCCGTCGCGTTCGTGTCCGGCAGGTCGCGGCGGGTCGGTCTCGAGAACCCGGTCGAGCCGCGCCACAGTCCCGCCGTCCAGCAGGTGATCGGGACCGTCTCCGGGCTCGCCCTGGCGACGGAGTCCACCGTGCTCGCGGCGGCGGACCCGCTCGAGGACGCGTTCGCGGCGCAGCGTGACGGCGTCACGGACCTCGCGACGTTCGACGACGCCAACGTCACGGTGTTCCGTGCCCAGGGCGTGGTGATCGACCTGACGCTCCAGGCCACCACTGCGCTGTTCGAGGTCGGCGGGGCGTCCGCGACCAGCGAGAAGCTGCGGCTCGACCGGCACTGGCGGAACGCGCGCACCGTCGCGTCCCACAATCCGGCGATCTTCCGGGCCCAGGCCGTGGGCCACTACCTGTTGCACGGCTCGCTCCCCGCGAGACCGACCCCCGAGCACCGGTCAGCGACCGGGAAGGATGCCGATGCCTGAGCAGATCCGCCTGAGCCTGTTCGAGATGGCGGCGCCGGTCCACCTCTCGCACGGGATGTGGACCCATCCCCGGGACCAGCGGCACAGGATCCACACCGTGGAGTTCTGGACCGAGCTCGGCCAGATCCTCGAGGAGGGCACGTTCGACCTCCTCTTCCTCGCGGACGTGCTGGGGACCTACGACGTGTTCACCGATGGGCTCTCGACGGCGGTGAAGGAGGCGTTCCAGGTGCCCACGGAGGATCCCCTCATCGTGCTGGGCGCGCTCGCGTCGGCCACCCGGGACCTCGGGCTCGCGGCGACGTTCTCGACGACGTACGAGCCCCCGTTCACGTTCGCGCGCCGGCTGAGCACCCTGGACCATCTCTCCAACGGGCGCGTGGCGTGGAACATCGTGACGTCGTACCTCGCCAACGCCGCCCGGAACTTCGGGCTGACGGACCAGGTCGAGCACGACCTGCGCTACGAGATCGCCGACGAGTACCTGACAGTGCTGTACCGGCTGTGGCAGGACTCGTGGCGCGACGACGCCGTCGTCGTCGACCGCGCCGCTCGGGTCTACACCGACCCGGCGAAGGTCGACTACATCAACCACGTGGGCGACCACTTCTCGGTGGCCGGCCCGCACCTGTCCGCGCCGTCGCCGCAGCGCACGCCGGTGCTGTTCCAGGCGGGGAGCTCGATCCGCGGGCGGGAGTTCGCGGCGCGGCACGCCGAGGTGGTCTTCGTGGGCGGCGGCACGAAGGAGAAGGTGCGCAGCAACATCGCTGACATCCGCGCCCGGGCCGTCGAGGCAGGACGGGACCCGGCGCACCTCGCGTTCCTCGCGATCGCGAAGGTGATCGTGGGGCGCACGGAGCAGGAGGCGTGGGACAAGGCGAACGCGTACGACTCCTACCGGACACCGCGCGAGGCGCTCGAGCAGCCGCGGCGGACGCCGGAGCTGTCGCGGTACGCCCCGACGCACCTGATCGCCGACATCATCGCCGCCAAGGACTTCGGGTACGAGATGCTCATCCGGAACTTCGAGCCGGGCCAGACGGTGGCCGACGTGCTGGCGCTGCAGAGCAGGTCCCGCGGCGGCGAGTTCACGGTCGTCGGGAGCCCGGTCCAGGTGGCCGACGCTCTCGAGCGCTGGACGACGGAGACGGGTGTGGACGGGTTCAACATCAAGCAGGACGTCTCGTTCGACTCGGTGCGGGACTTCGTCGATCTCGTGGTTCCGGTCCTGCGCGACCGTGGTCTGCTCCGGGACCGGTACACGCCGGGCGAGACGCTCCGGGAGCGTCTCTTCGGTGCGGGGCAGCGTCAGCCGCACGAGACGCACCCGGCGCTGGCCGAGCAGCTCGCGCGGACGGCGGCCGCCGTGCGCTGAGACCGGCTCGAGGCGGTTGAAGGTGCCCGTGCTCTCCCGAGAGCGCGTGCCTCAGCTCAGCGACTCCAGTCGATGAAGACCCAGACTGCCACCGCGATCATGAGGACCCCGACGATCGGGGCCGCCACCAGGTTGTAGCGCCGCCACGCCTCTGATGGTCGCCGACGCCACGCCAGGTCGGCCAAGCGCTCCCGGAAGATGATCATCGAGATACCCATGAGCGCGAACACCACAGGCAGGACCACGTTCATCATGGCCTCCGCACCCGCACGCGCGCGCGTCGATCGGACTGCCTCCCAGCCACGGCCACACGCTACGCCAGGGCGGTGCCCCGTGCGGGACTTGAACCCGCGACCGATGGATTATGAGTCCACTGCTCTGACCAGCTGAGCTAACGGGGCGCGGCGACGATCCTATGGTCCGGGCACAGTCACGGGCGGTCTACGGTCGAGGCATGGCACGACTGGTTCCACGGCGAGCGCCACGGCTCCCCCGCGAGGCTGCGCGGATCCTTCGAACGGGAGACCGGCCGCTGGCCGCGGCGGAGATGACCGACGGTGGCTGGGCGGTGGTCACGCCGCACGCCCTCGTTCTCGTCATCGAGGACGGCGGCGCATGGCAGGTGCGGGACCGCCGCGGATGGCACGAGGTGGACCACGCCGACTGGGCGCCCGAGCCACCGTCGATCCATGTCCGCTGGATCGAGGGGGACGAGAGCGCGCTCGGCCTCGTGTCCGACGAGCGGGCGTTCCCGACGGCGCTCCGGGAGCGCGTCGAGTCGTCGATCGTCCTCATGCAGGAGCGCGACCTTCCGGGCGGGGCCAAGGTCCGTGTCGCGATCCGACGCGCCGAGGACGACTCCCTCCTCTCCCAGGTGTCGGTCGTGGGCCGGCTCCGCGGGACGGCGTCCGAGCAGGCCGCGATCGACGCCCTCGAGCGTGACGCACGCGCGGCCGCGGGGCTCGAGCCCTGACGCTGCGCTCTCCCGGCAGACGCATCCGTTCCGGGGCTCCGGTGGCCGCGTCGGACCGCGGCGCACGGGCAGATCCACACCCCTCGGCCTGCTAGAGTCTTCCCCGCGATCCCGCATAGCTCAATTGGCAGAGCATTCGACTGTTAATCGAACGGTTGGTGGTTCGAGTCCACCTGCGGGAGCCATCCCACGAGGCCCCTGACCAGCGCAGACGCGCGGTCAGGGGCCTTCGTCGTCAGGACGCGCCAGCACGTCGGCCGGCCCTCCAGAGGGGGCCGCGCCGCCGACGCGAAGGGTGTACAGGTTGTGCGTCGCGCCGTCCACGGGCGCCTGCTTCCAGAACCTGAACCCGAGCTTGCGGCACACGTTCTGCGAGGGAAGGTTCGCCGGGTCGATCATGGCCAGCAGCTCACCGTCGTGCACCTGGTTGGCCTTCGCGAGCAGCGCCCGGCCGGCCTCCGTGGCGTACCCGCGACCGCGACACTCCGGGATGAGCCGCCATCCCCACTCCAGCCAGGTCGTGCCCTCGATGTCGATGTAGTCGACGCCCGTGTACCCCACGACTCGACCCGAGGAGCGCTCGACCACCGGCTGCTTGCCGAACGGGATGGTCCGGCAGACGTCGAGCATGTGGTCGAAGCGGTCGTTGGCCTCGGCCTCGGTGAGGACCCGTGGGTAGAACACCATGAAGTCCTCGGCGCCGAAGAACTCCACGAACCGCTCCCGATCGGCCTCGCGGGGCGGGCGCACCACGAGGCGCGACGTCGTGACGACGTCCGGATCCACGTCGGTCATGTGTCCCTCTCAGCTCGCGTCAGTCAGACCCCGTCGCTCCTGCTCGAGCACGAGCAGCTCCGCGAACGCCGCCTGGTACTCCTCGCTCGCGGCATCCATCCGCTGCAGCCGCCCCCTGATGTCCCCGATCTTGCGCGTGACACCGAGGCGGACGACCGCTCGCACCACGCCTCGCGCGTACCCACCGAGGGCCTCCTCGCGGTCGGCGGGCAGAGGTGCGACGGCGAGCTCCGTCACGAGCGAGGCGAGCGGGCCGACCGCACCCTCCAGCACCGCGTCGGACCAGGCGGCCGCCGCTGCCCGGTCCACGTCGGCGGCGCCGGCGGCGCGCTGCTGCTCGCGGAACGTCTCGAACGCCGCCGCTCCCCCGGCGGCCCGCACGGCATCGTGCACAGCACGGTAGGCGGGCACCTGGAACGCCGCGGCGTCGAGGCTGTCGAAACCGGCGTCCGCCGCGAATGCGGGGAGCTGCAGCGCCACCTCGAGCACCTGGCGCTCGAGCTTCGCCACCGGATCGTCCGGGTACGGCTGTGCCGGACGTCGCTGCGCGGACCGCCCGGAGTCGTCGCCGGCCCGCGTCTCGCCTCGGCCACCGTCCGGGCGCCCGTCGGCGGACCGCGCGTCGCCCCGCGGGCGGGCGTCGCCGCGTGGAGCCGACGCGACCGCGCGACGCACGTCCACGACGTCCATCCCGAGCCACCCGGCCAGCTCGCGCGCGTACTCCCCGCGCAGGGCGTGGTCCCGGATCCGCGCCACGACGGGCGCGGCGACCCGCAATCCCGCGACCCGCCCCTCCGGCGTGTCCAGGTCGACCCGGGCCAGCACCGACCGGATCGCGAACTCGAACAGCGGCTCCCGCTCGGAGACGAGAGCGCGCACGGCCGCGTCACCGCGCTGCAGGCGAAGGTCGCACGGGTCGAGCCCGTCGGGCGAGACGGCCACGAACGTCTGGGACGCGAACTGCTGGTCCTCCCCGAACGCCCGCAGGGCCGCCTTCTGGCCGGCCTCGTCGCCGTCGAACGTGAAGATCACCTCGCCGCCGACGGCGCGACCGCTCGCGAGCATCACGCCCGCCGAGGAGTCGGCGGCGTCACCGAGCAGCCGCCGCACGATCCGCACGTGATCCGCGCCGAACGCCGTCCCGCACGTCGCGATCGCCGTCCCGATGCCGGCGAGGTGCGCCGCCATGACGTCGGTGTAGCCCTCGACGACGACGACCTGCCGCTCCTTCGCGATTTCTCGTTTCGCCACGTCGATCCCGTAGAGCACCTGGGACTTGCGGTAGATCGGCGTCTCGGGCGTGTTGAGGTACTTCGGACCGGGGTCGTCGGCGTACAGGTGCCGCGCCCCGAAGCCGATGACGTCGCCGGTGATGTCCCGGATGGGCCACATGAGGCGGCCGCGGAACCGGTCGTAGTGGCCCCGGTTCCCCTGGGACACGAGCCCGCTCGCCGCCAGCTCGGCCTCCGTGAACCCGCGCCCGCGCAGGTGCCGCAGCAGGTGGTCCCAGCCCTTCGGCGCGTAGCCCACCCCGAACGTCTGCGCGGCGGCACGGTCGAACCCGCGCTCCGCCAGGAACGTTCGCGCGGGCTCGGCCTCGGGCGCGGCGAGCTGCTCCGCGTAGTACTCGGACGCGATCCGGTGCGCCTCGACGAGCCGCTGGCGCCGCCCCGGCTCCTCCCGCGGGCGCGACGTGCCGCCGCCGTCGTCCTCGTACCGCAGCACGACGCCGGTCCGGGCGGCGAGCCGCTCGATCGCCTCCGTGAACGTCAGGTGGTCGATCTTCTGCACGAACGAGATGACGTCGCCGCCCTCGTCGCAGCCGAAGCAGTGCCAGAGCCCCAGCTGCGGCCTGACGTGGAACGACGGCGTCCGCTCGTCGTGGAACGGGCACAGACCCTTCATCGAGCCGACGCCCGCGCTGCGCAGCGAGACGTGGTCCCCGACGATCTCCTCGATGCGGGCCTTCTCGCGCACCGCCCCGATGTCCTCACGTCGGATGCGGCCTGCCACGAGGCGAGTCTAGGTCGCCGCGGCGGCTCCTCGTCCGTTCGGTCCCCAGGGCGCAGGACGACGACGGCGCCGCGCCGCTAACGTAGCGGCGTGACCCTGCGCATCGCCGTCCAGATCCAGCCCCAGCACGCCGACTACTCGGCCATCCGCGACGCCGTCCGCCGGTCCGAGGACCTCGGCGTCGACATCATCTTCAACTGGGACCACTTCTTCCCGCTCCGCGGGGACGCAGACGGCAAGCACTTCGAGTGCTGGACCATGCTCGGCGCCTGGGCCGAGCAGACCGAGCGGGTCGAGATCGGCGCGCTGGTCACGTGCAACTCGTACCGCAACCCCGATCTCCTCGCCGACATGGCCCGCACCGTCGACCACATGTCCGGCGGCCGGCTCATCCTCGGCATCGGTGCCGGCTGGTTCGAGCGGGACTACGACGACTTCGGCTACGAGTTCGGCACGGCGGGTGCCCGCATCGCCGACCTGGCCGAGGCCATGCCCCGGATCAAGGCGCGATGGGCCGCGTCGAACCCCACCCCGACGCGGGACATCCCGATCCTCATCGGGGGTGGCGGCGAGAAGAAGACGCTGCGGATCGTCGCCGAGCACGCCGACGCCTGGCACTCGTTCGGCGACGTCACGACGCTGCGCCGCAAGAGTGCGATCCTCGACGAGCACGGGGCCGCCGTCGGACGCGACACGGCGACCCTCGTCGAACGGTCCATCGGCGTCAGCGCACCGCCGGAGGCCGTCGCGCAGCCGCTCGTCGACGCCGGGGCCACGCTGTTCACGATCGGGGCGAGCGGTCCGGACTACGACCTGTCGCTGGTCGAGAAGTGGATCGCCTGGCGCGACGCCCAGCGCTGATCAGTCGGGAGGCCGGCACAGCCGGGCGTGCCACGCCATCGCCGACACGTCGGTGAGCGAGGACACCTGGTCGACGACGACGCGCAGCCGCCCGGCGTCGTCGTCCGCCCGCCGGTAGTCCACGAGGAAGTGCTCCTCCAGGGCGAGCTCGGCCCGCTCGAGCAGGACCTCCACGAGGTCGGTCAGCACGCGTCGCTGGTACGTGTACAGCGGCTCGTGCTCGCGCGGCGCCATGACGTACAGCGCCGCGACCCCCTTGAGCACGGCGATCTCCGCCGTCGTCGCGCCCGGCACCTGCAGCGAGGCGGAGTAACGCGTGAGGCGCCCCCACCCGTAGGCCTCGCGCGTCGCGTCCACCGCAGCGCCGGCGAACCGCCCGATCAGCTGGCTCGTCATGTCCTTGATGGCGGCCAGCGAGCGGCGGGACCCGTCGTAGGCATCCACCCAGAACGGCGCACCGAGCAGCGTCGTCAACGCGGTGTGCAGCTCGTCGTCGGAGACCTCCGGGTCGTACCAGTCGCGGGCCTGCGCCACGATGCGGTCCTGCTCGTGGGGCGACCGGAGCCGCGCGGGGTCCACGCGGCCGCCGACGATCGCGTCCTCGACGTCGTGCACCGAGTAGGAGATGTCGTCGGCAAGATCCATCACCTGAGCCTCGAGGCACCGCTCCCCGTGCGGCGCTCCCTCCCGCATCCACGCGTACAGCTCGAGGTCGTCGTCGTAGACCCCGAACTTGCGGTTCGGACGTCCGTCGCGCCGCAGCGGGCCGTCGCCCCGCCGCCACGGGTACTTCGTGGCGGCGTCCAGGCTCGCCCGCGTGAGGTTGAGCCCGACGCCGACCCCGTCCGGCGTGAACGTCTTGGGCTCGAGGCGGGTGAGGATCCGGAACGTCTGCGCGTTCCCCTCGAAGCCCCCTGCCCCGTCCGCGGCGTCGGCGAGCGCCGTCTCGCCGTTGTGGCCGAACGGCGGGTGCCCGAGGTCGTGCGCGAGGCACGCCGTGTCGACCACGTCCGGGTCGCAGCCCAGCAGCTTCCCGAGCTCACGACCCACCTGCGCCACCTCGAGCGAGTGGGTCAGCCGCGTGCGCACGAAGTCGTCGGTGCCCGGTCCGAGCACCTGCGTCTTCGCGCCCAGCCGCCGCAGCGCCGACGAGTGCACCACCCGTGCGCGGTCCCGCTCGAACGGCGTCCGCCGCGGGCTCTTCGCCGGCTCCGGCAACCACCGCTCCCAGTCGCCGCGCACATACGCGGCGCCGGAGCGCGTGTCGAGCTCGGAGGAGGTCATCACCACCGAGCGTAGTGCGGCGGTGTCGACGGCGGGGCGCGGCTGCCCCGCCCGCGTTCGCGGCGTTCGGCCCCGACCTCTCGCTCGATTTTGTCCGCCGCGGGGCCGGGCGAACAATGGGCCCATGACGGCACCGACGGACCTGACGACCACGACGACGACGCTCGTCTCGTCGGCGCACGACGGCCCGACGGCGTGGTGGCGCTCCGCCGTCATCTACCAGGTGTACCCGCGCTCGTTCGCGGACTCCGACGGCGACGGGTACGGCGACATCCCCGGCATCACGTCGCGGCTCGGGCACCTCGCGCGGCTCGGCGTCGACGCCGTCTGGCTCTCCCCCTTCTACCGCAGCCCCCAGGCCGACGCCGGCTACGACGTCGCCGACTACCGGGACGTGGACCCGCTCTTCGGCACGCTCGACCACGTCGACGAGCTCATCGCCCGCGCCCACCAGCTCGGGCTGCGCGTGATCGTCGACCTGGTCCCGAACCACACGTCGGACGACCACGCCTGGTTCGGTGCGGCCCTCGCGTCGCCCCCTGGCTCGCCCGAGCGGGCGCGGTACCACTTCGCTGACGGACGCGGCGACGGCGGAAGCGAACCGCCGAACAACTGGACGAGCGTGTTCGGCGGCCCCGCCTGGACGCGGAGCCGAGGTGCGGACGGCGAGCCCGGGCAGTGGTACCTGCACCTGTTCGACTCGCGGCAGCCCGACCTCAACTGGGCCGATCCCGGCGTGCGTGCCGAGTTCGTCTCGGTCCTGCGGTTCTGGCTCGACCGCGGGGTGGACGGCTTCCGCGTCGACGTCGCGCACGGCATGGTCAAGCAGGACGGCCTGCCGGACTGGGCCGGGCACTCGGCGATGATCGCGGAGGACGAGCACCAGCAGGCACCTGAGCCGGACACCGACGCGGAGCCCGAGGTCGGCGCCGCGGGGCCGATGTGGGACCAGGAGGGCGTCCACGAGATCTACCGCGAGTGGCGGGAGGTGCTCGAGGGCTACGACGGCGACCGCGTGCTCGTCGCCGAGGCGTGGGTGTCTCCCCTGTCCCGGCTGGCGCGGTACGTCCGCGACGGCGAGATGCACCAGGCGTTCAACTTCGCGTTCCTCACGACCCACTGGTTCGCGCCGCAGCTGCGCGAGGTCGTCGAGGACTCGGTGCGCGCCAACGACGTCGTCGGGGCACCGACCACCTGGGTCCTGTCGAACCACGACGTGGTCCGGCACGCGTCCCGGCTCGGTCTGCCGCACCCCGGCGGCAAGGCGGCACCGATCGGCCCCGGCGACCCGCAGCCGGACGAGGCCCTCGGCCTGCGCCGCGCCCGGGCGGCAGCTCTGCTGATGCTCGCCCTGCCCGGATCGGCCTACCTGTACCAGGGCGAGGAGCTGGGGCTGCCGGAGCACACGACGCTCGACGACGCCCTCCGCCAGGACCCGGCGTTCTCCCGCTCCGCCGGCGCGGACCGCGGCCGGGACGGGTGCCGGGTCCCGCTGCCGTGGGCGGCTGACGCCCCGGCTCTCGGCTTCTCCCCCACGGGTGCGGCGTGGCTGCCGCAGCCGGACTCGTGGTCCGCCTACGCCCTCGACGCCCAGAAGGGCGTGGCGGGCTCGACGTACGAGCTGTACCGGGAGGCGCTGCGTCTGCGGCGCGACTACCGCCTCGGAACCGGCTCGCTCGCCTGGGTCGAGGGCCTGCCCGCAGACGCCCACGAGACGGCCGTGGTCCTCGTGAACCGCGACGTCGTCGTCGCCACGAACCTCGGCCCGCGCCCGCAGCCCCTGCCGGCCGGGATCGAGATCCTCCTCGCCAGCGCCGAGATCCTCACCGACGACGACGGCGTCCGGCACCTCCCGTCGGACGTCACCGTGTGGGCGCGGCTGACCGAGGCCGCCCTCGAACGATCCCCGATCGGACCGGACTGACCCCTCGCGAAGTCGGGCCGGCCAGGCCTATCGTGCTGGACATGTGCCGCAACATCCGGACCCTCCACAACTTCGCCCCGCCCGCCACCTCCGACGAGGTGCACGACGCCGCGCTGCAGTTCGTGCGCAAGATCGCCGGGACCACCAAGCCGTCGAAGGCGAACGCCGAGGCGTTCGACCACGCCGTGGTCGAGATCGCCCACGTGACCCAGCACCTGCTCGACGCCCTCGTGACGACGGCGCCCCCGAAGGATCGCGACGTCGAGCGCGAGAAGCTGATCGCGCGCTCGCGCGACCGGTACGCGCGCCCGGAGGCGGCCTCCGCCTGAGCGGCGCGACCGCCGTCGGGATCCCCTCGCCGGCGCGTCAGCCCTTGACGGAGCCGGCGGTCAGCCCGCCCACGATGTACTTCTGCAGGAACAGGAACAGCACGAGCACGGGGATCGCTGAGATCACCGCGCCCGCCGCGAAGAGTCCCCAGTTCGCGTCGAGCTGCGACGACACCCAGCTGTAGAGCCCGACGGCGAGCGTCCAGTTGCTCTCCGACTGCAGCACGATCCGCGCCACGATGAACTCGCTGAACGTCGAGATGAACGACAGCAGACCGACCACCGCGAGGATCGGCACGACGAGCCGCAGGATGATCGTCCAGTAGATCTGGGCGTGGGTGGCACCGTCGATCTTCGCCGCCTCGTCCAGCTCCTTGGGCACCGTGTTGAAGAACCCGTACATGAGGAACGTGTTCACTCCGAGCGCTCCGCCGAGGTACACGCAGATCAGCGCGACCCTGCTGTTGAGGCCGAGCGCCGGCACGACGTTCCCCAGCCCGAGCAGCAGCAGGAAGATCGCCACGAACGCGAGCATCTGCGGGAACATCTGGACCACGAGGAGGGACGTCAGCCCGACGCGTCGTCCCGAGAAGCGGAACCGGGAGAACGCGTACGCCGCGGCGGCGCCCATGAGGACCGTGCCGAGGCTCGTGACGACGGCGATCATCATCGTGTTGCCGAACCAGGTCCAGAACGCCGTGGCTCCGAGGTCCGCATAGTTGGCCGAGTCCACGGCGGCGAACAGCGCGTTCGAGCCCGTGAGCGTGCCCCCCGGCGCGAGGGACGCGGAGACGACGTAGACGAGCGGGAACGCGGCGAACACGACGAAGATCACGCCGACGAGGTGCCGCCAGCCCAGGTCGGCCGCCCACCGGCCGAACGAGCCGCGGCGGACCGGCGCGGCGCGGCGGGTGGACGGGGTCGCGGTCTGCGTGGCCATGTCAGTTGATGTCCTCCAGCGACCGGGTCCGCCGGAACGCGATCGCGGAGATCGTGCCGACGATGACGAAGATGACGATCGACAGGGCGCTCGCGAGTCCGTAGTTGCGTGGCGCGTTCCCGTCGATCCCGGAGATCGAGTAGACCATCGTGATGAGGATGTCCGTGTGCCCGAGCGGCACCGACGCGTCGGCGAACCTCGGCCCGCCGCCGGTGAGCATGTAGACCAGCGTGAAGTTGTTGAAGTTGAACGCGAACGAGGAGATCAGCAACGGCGCCGTCGCGACGAGCAGCAGCGGCAGGACCACGGAGCGCCACGTCCGCACCCGGCCCGCGCCGTCGATCTGTGCGGCCTCGAGCACGTCGCCGGGGATCGCCTGCAGAGCGCCCGTGCAGATGAGGAACATGTACGGGAACCCGAGCCACAGGTTGACGCCGAGGATCGCCAGCTTCGCGAGCGTCGGGTCGGTGAGCCACGGGATCTCGGCGCCGCCCAGGAGCACCTCGTTGATGAAGCCGAACCTCCGGTTGAGCAGGCCCGACCAGATGAGGGCGGCGAGGAACGGCGGGAGCGCGTACGGCAGGATCATCAGCGTCCGGTAGATCCTGCGTCCCCGGAGCCGGTCCTCGTTGAACGTGATCGCGAGGAACAGGCCGAGCAGGAACGTGGTGAGGACGCTGAGGATCGCGAACGCGAACGTCCACAGCAGGATCGCGACGAACGGCTGGGCGTACCGCGCGTCTCCGAACGCCGTCACGAAGTTGTCGAAGCCGACGACGACCCGCCACCCGACGGCGAGCGTGCTGCCGTCCTCGGCCTCGAACTGGCCGTCGTCGTTCGGTGCGTAGACGACGCCCGTGGTGGTGTCGGTCATCGTGTCGGCGGCCTCGTCGTACACGAGGACCGACTCGTAGACGTACCCGGTGCGCGCGTCGGTCGTGCGGATCGACCCGTCCTCGGCGTCGTCGGAGACCGGGACGCGCAGCGCCGTGACCTCGTCCTGGCGCTCGAGCACCCCCTGCCGGTCCACCAGCTCGAAGCCGGGGACGGCGGTGATGACGCCGTCGTCGACCGACGCGTCGTCGACGCCGGCGAGCGGCCGGTCCGCCGTACCGGCCTCGACGTCGCCGTCGGCGTCGACGATCGCGAAACCGAGCTCGCCGCCGTCGGACACGACGACGAGCGGGAACGACTCGGAGCCCTCCACCCGCCGCTCGTTCTGGACGAGCAAGGCCTCGACCGCCTGCTCCTTGGTCGAGTTGTGCCCGTCCCCGTAGTTCGTGAACGCGACGTAGCCCGTGTAGAAGACGACGTAGATCTGGAAGACGAGCAGGAAGGCCAGTCCCGGGAGGATGTACTTCAGCGCGAGCGCACGCTTGGAGAAGTACACGTAGTTCGCCGCCGCCAGCAGGGCGACCATGGACCACAGGATCCCGAACGACCGCTCGTTCCAGGCGGCGAGCACCACGTAGACGCCGAAGGCGTCGACGACGGCGAGCAGCGCCAGCTTCGCGAGGAAGCCGGCGGACCACGTCCGCGCGTGCGAGGTGCGCGGGCTCTCGGCGGGCTCGGGTTCGACCCGCTGCGTGGTGAGCTGCGAGCTCACGGACACCTCCGGCGACGACGACGGGTGCTGACGGACGGTGGCGCTGGGCACGGACGTGTGCCCGGCGGGCGGCGACGGCGCGGCGCGGGAGTTCCCGCGCCGCGCCGCGGCGTCAGGCGGCGTCGAGCGCGCCCTGGATGTCGGTGACCATCTTCTCCCAGCCGGCGGTGGGCTCGAGGGAGCCGCTGATGATGCCGGCCTCGGTCACGCCCCAGAACTCCCACACGGAGGCCATCTCGGGGATCGACGGCATCGGGAAGGCGTCCGCCCCGACGGCACGGAAGCCGTCGGTGACGGGGTCCTCGGACGCGACGTCGGCGGCGGCCGTCAGGGCCGGCGGCCGGTTGCCCGCCTCGTACAGCGCGAGCTGGGCCTCCTCGGTCGACATGTAGTTGACGAGGAAGTCGTTCGCGAGGATCGCGTTCTCGCTCTGCGCGCTGAGGTAGAAGCCGGCCACGCCGACGAACGGCCGAGCGGGTTCGCCGCCGGCGCTCGGGATCGGGTCGATCGCGAGGTCGAGACCCGGGAAGCTCTCGATCATCCAGGGGCCGCCGATGATGAACGGCGAGTCGCCCGCCGCGAACGCGGCGACCGCGATGTCGTACGTCACTGCCGTGTCGAGCACGCCGGCCGCACCCTGCTCCGCGAGCCACCCGGCGAACGCGTTGCCCGGCTCCCCGCCGAGCGCGAGCTCCGGGGCGTACGTGCCGTCGTCGTTCTGCTCGAACACGCCCGCCCCGAACGAGGTCTGCAACGGGTACATCGTGTACGGGTCGCCCTCCTCGCTGACCTGGATCAGGAGGGGGAACTGGGTCCCCGCGGCGGTGCCGGCGGCGACGGCGTCGTCCCAGCTGGCGGGAGCCTCGGGCGCGAGCGCCGTGTTCCGGATGAGCGCGATGTTCTCGACGGCGTACGGCAGCCCGTACACCTGGCCGTCCTGCGTGAAGGCCTCGATCGAGACGGGCTCGAACTCGCCCGCCATGTCGCCGATCTCGATCGGGGCGACGACGCCGTTGGCCGTGAGCTCGCCGAGCCAGTCGTGCGCGCCGACCGTGATGTCGGGGCCCTCGCCGGTGGGCACCTGGGCGAGGAAGTCCGTGCGGATGTCCTCGAAGTTCTTCAGGACGAGCTCGACCGTGGCGCCGGTCTCCTCCTCGAAGACGGCGGCGGCCTCCTCGACGGCGGCCTGGCGGGTCTCGTCGACCCAGACGGTGATCGTGCCGCCGTCGGCAGCGGGAGCCGACTCGGTCGCCTCCGGTGTCTCTTCCTCGCCGCTGCCCGCGCTGCCTCCGCAGGCGGTCAGGACGAGAGCGGCGCTCACGGCGAGCGCGGCGAACGGGATGCTCCGTCGCATCGTGTGTCTCCCAACGAGTGTGACGTCCGGCCGAAGTCCGCTCCGACCCTGTGGTGGCGACCGTAACCGCGCGTCTGGCGTTCTTGCAAGTTGTTGCGGTAACGTTCCAGCAACGCTTTTCACGGCGTAGTCTCGCCCTGCACCGATGACGCCGACGACGAGGAGGAGGTGCCGTGGCTGGTTCCACCACGCGAACCCGGCTCAAGGACCTGGCCGAACAAGCCGGGGTCAGCACGGCCACCGTGTCGCGCGTCCTCAACCGCAAACCGGGCGTCGCGGAGGAGACGCGGCGCGCCGTCTACGAGGCGCTCGACCTCCTCGGCTACGAACGCACCCGCCTGCCCGAGGCGACGTCCGCCGGGCTCGTCGGCCTGGTCCTGCCGGAGCTCACCAACCCGGTGTTCCCGGCGTTCGCCCAGTCGATCGAGACGGTGCTCGCGCACCACGGCTACACGCCGATGCTCTGTACGCAGACCTCGAGCGGCGCGACCGAGGACGAGTACGTCGAGACGCTGCTCGCCGCGGACGCCGCCGGCATCGTCTTCGTCTCCGGGCTGCACGCCGACACCCAGGCCCCGGTCGATCGCTACGAACGGCTGCACACCCGCGGCGTGCCGTTCGTCCTCGTCAACGGGAAGCCCGAGCGGCTCGACGCCTCGGCCGTGTCCGCCGACGAGCGCCTCAGCATGCACCTGGCGGTGCGTCACCTCGTCTCGCTCGGGCACACCCGGATCGCGCTCGCGATCGGACCCTCACGGCTGCTGCCGGCGGTCCTCAAGCGGGACGGGTTCATCAAGGCGCTCGCCGATCACGTCGGGACCGACGACGGCGAGGAGCACGTCCGCACCACGCTGTTCACCGTGGAGGGCGGCCAGGCAGCGGGGCGCGAGCTCGTCCGGGAGGGGTACACGGCCATCGTCTGCGGCTCCGACCTCATGGCGCTCGGCGCGATCCGGGCCGTGCGGTCTGCCGGGCTGCGTGTTCCCGAGGACGTCTCGGTGATCGGCTACGACGACTCACCGCTGATGCCGTTCACCGACCCGCCGCTCACCACGCTGCGGCAGCCGGTCGAGGCGATGAGCCAGGCCGCTGTGAACACGCTCCTCGCGGAGATCGCCGGATCCCCCGCCCGGCCCGAGCTGCTCTTCGACCCGGAGCTCATCGTGCGCGGGTCCACCGGCCCGGTGCCCAAGGCGGCCCCGCCGTCGTGAGCTCCGCTCGCCCCCGGGTAGGCGGACGCCGGGACTCAGCCCCCTGAGACGCTCAGCTCCGCCTCCGCGAGCATCGCGCGCAGCTCGGCGTCGACGTCGCGCGAGTCGAGCCAGCCTGCCGGCACGCTGGGCGCCTTCGGCGACCCCGCCCGGCCGCGCGGCCCCTCGGCGCCCTCGCCCGGGTACGCCTGGTCGAGGTCGAGCGCGGCGAGCCTGTCGTCCAGCTCGGCGAGCGACGACACCAGACCGAGCGCGGCGCGCGCCTCGCCGCCCACGACGTAACCCTTGAGGTACCAGGACGCGTGCTTGCGCAGCTCGCGCAGGGCACGCTCCTCCTCGCCGAAGTGATCGACCATGAGCTCCGCGTGGCGCCGGAACGTCGCCGCGACGTCGGCCAGGCCGGGCCGCACCCTCCGAGCCGAGCCGGCGAACCCGGCCACCAGGTCCGTGAACAGCCACGGTCGGCCCTGGCAGCCGCGGCCGACGACGACGCCGTCGCACCCGGTCTGCTGCACCATCGCGAGCGCGTCCTCCGCGGACCAGATGTCGCCGTTGCCCAGGACCGGGACGTCGGTGACCGTCTCCTTGAGCCGCGCGATCGCCTCCCACCGCGCCTCGCCGGAGTAGTACTGCTCGGCCGTCCGGGCGTGCAGCGCCACCCACGCGGCTCCGGCCTCCTGCGCGAGCAGGCCGGCGTCGAGGTAGGTGAGGTGGTCGTCGTCGATGCCCATCCGCATCTTCACCGTCACGGGCACGCCCGACGGCGCCGCCTCGTCGACGGCGGCGCGCACGATGGCGGCGAACAGGTCGCGTTTCCACGGCAGGACGGCGCCGCCACCCTTGCGGGTCACCTTCGGCACGGGGCACCCGAAGTTGAGGTCGATGTGGTCGGCGCGGTCCTCGGTGACGAGCATGCGCGCCGCGAGGCGAACGGTGGCGGGGTCGACGCCGTAGAGCTGCACGCTGCGCACCCGCTCGTCGGGAGCGGCGGTGATGATCCGCATGGACTCCGGCGTCCGCTCGACGAGTGCCCGCGACGTCACCATCTCGGAGACGTACAGCCCCTCGGGAGCGTCGCTGGCCAGCACGTCGGACGACGCGTCGGCGCCCAGGCCGTCCCGGCCCGCGGCACGGCAGAGCGCGCGGAACGGCGCGTTCGTCACGCCCGCCATGGGGGCGAGCACGACGGGCGTGCCGAGCGCGAGCGGCCCGAGTCGCAGAGTGGTCACGCGCCCATTCTCCCAGGTCGCCCGCGGTGGGGTGCGATGGACCCCGGCACGCGGCGCGACGTGCCAGGCTCGGTAGCCCGGCCGGACCAGCGTCAGGAGCGCAGCGTGCCCTACTTCCACCGCGTCGACGAGACGTCGTTCCGCCCCACGGACCACGTGTCCGGCGCCTGGAACACCCGGGAGCAGCACATCGCGCCGGCGCTCGGCCTGCTGGCGCACCTCGTCGAGGTCGACCGGGACGCCCGCGGGCGGCACGACCTGGCGGTCACGCGGCTCTCGTACGACATCTGGGGGACGATCCCGCTCGACGTCGTGCACACCGCCGTGCGGGTGCTCAGGCCGGGCCGCAGCGTCGAGCTCGTGGAGGCCGAGCTGTCGCACGGCCAGAGGCGCGGCCTCACGCTCCGCGCCTGGCTCACGCAGGCGGGCGACACCGCCACGCTCGCCGCGACGGACCTGCCGGCACTCCCCGGCCCCGACACCATGGACCCGTGGGACCCCGCCACGGTCTGGCCCGGCGGGTTCATCCGGTCGGTCGAGGTGCGGCGCGTCGCGCTCGGCCCGGGCCGGGCGGGGTTCTGGGTCCGGACCGACGTGCCGCTCCTGGACGGGGAGCCGGTGAGCCCTCTCGCCCGGGCGGCCGGACTGATCGACGGCTCCAACGGCCTCACGGTGCGCGCGGACCCGCGCGAGGTGGCGTTCCCCAACGTCGACCTGACCGCGCACGCGTTCCGAGCGCCCGACGACGGCTGGCTCGGCTTCGACACCGCCGTCTCGTTCGGGCCCACGGGCGCCGGTCTCACCAGCAGCGTCCTCCACGACGCGGGCGGGCCGTGGGGCACGAGCGCGCAGAGCCTCCTCGTCCGGCGGCTCTGACGCAGCGATCCCCGTCGGCGAGTCAGACCCCCGCGCTCGAGTCAGACCCTCCGGAGGGTCTGACTCGAGCGCTCGGGTCTGACTCGCGCTCACCGCGGGCGCGGGAGGAGCGCACGAGCAGCGCCGCGATGCCCGTCGTCGCCGGGATGGCCAGCACCAGCCCGATCGAGGAGACGAGCGTGCGCACGACCTCCTCCACGATCTCCCCCGTCGTCAGCGTCCCGAGCAGCGTCCGGTCGTACAGCGAGGCGAGCATGATGAGCGGCAGCGCCGTCCCGACGTACGCGAACGCGAGCGTGTACACGGTCGAGGCGATGTGGTCCCGGCCGATGCGCATGGCCCGCGAGAACACGCGCCGACGCGACGCCGTCGGGTCCGCCGCGTGGATTTCCCACACGGCCGACGCCTGCGTGATCGTGACGTCGTTGAGCGCGCCGAGCCCGGCGATGACGATCCCGCACACCAGCAGCGCGCTGAGCGACAGGTCGGGGAACGTGCCCGCGAGCATCACCTGGTCCTCCGAACCGGTCCCCACGAGCCGGGCCGCGCCGGTCGACCAGGCCGCGAGCGCCGTCGTCACGGCCAGGCCCCCGAACGTGCCGAGCAGCGCCGTCGTCGTCCGGATCGAGACCCCGTGCGCGAGGTACAGCGAGACGAACATCATGGCGCTCGACCCGACGAGCGCGACGAGCAGCGGCGACGTCCCGAGCATGAGCGCGGGCACCACGAAGAAGCCGACCACGGCGAGCGACATGCCCAGACCCGCCATCGCCGCCAGGCCGCGCCACCGGGCGACGAGCAGCACGACGGCGGCGTAGATCCCCACCAGGATGCCGATCGGGACGTCGCGGTCGAAGTCCACGAACACGTACGGCACCCCGGTCCCCAGCGCCTCCGGGACGAAGATGACCCGGATGCGGGCGCCGGCGTCGACGCCTTCGCGCGCGACCTCCGGCGGCACCTGGATCGGCACGCTCTGCCCGGCGCCCTGCCCGGTCTCGAGGCGCACGAGCACCTCGGTGTCCGCGCCCTGGGTGCCCTCGAGGACCACCGCCTCGTCGAACGTCACCCCCGGCGCGCCGAGCGGGATCGACCCGATCGGGGTGTCGCCCCGCGGCCACAGCGCGAGCAGTCCTGCGACGGTCGCGACCAGCAGGGGGAGCACGCACGCGAGCAGCACGGTGCGCGCTCGGCGCGCCTCGGCGTCCGGGAGCGTGATCGCGCCGTGCTCGTGCGCGACGACGCCGTCAGCGTCGTCCGCGGGCCCGCCCGGCTCCGAGTGCTTCGCCATCCGTGTCAGGCGCCGACGAGGTGCTCCGCGAGGTAGCCGCGGACCTTCGACAGCGCCACCCGCTCCTGCTGCATCGAGTCACGGTGCCGGACGGTGACGGCGTCGTCGGTGAGCGTGTCGAAGTCGACGGTCACGCAGAACGGCGTGCCGATCTCGTCCTGCCGCCGGTAGCGCCGACCGATCGCCCCGGCGTCGTCGAAGTCGACGTTCCACGCCTGACGCAGCTCGGCCGCGAGCCCGCGGGCCTTCGGCGACAGGTCGCCGCTGCGGCTGAGCGGCAGCACCGCGACCTTGACGGGGGCGAGCCGGTGGTCGAGGCGCAGGACGGTGCGCACGTCGACGCCGCCCTTGGTGTTCGGTGCCTCGTCCTCGGCGTACGCCTCCACGAGGAACGCCATGAGGGAGCGGGTCAGGCCGGCCGCCGGCTCGATGACGTACGGCACCCACCGCTCGTTCTTGCCCTGGTCGAAGTAGGACAGGTCACGTCCGGAGTGCTCGGAGTGGGTCTTGAGGTCGAAGTCGGTGCGGTTCGCGATCCCCTCGAGCTCGCCCCACTCGCTGCCGGTGAACCCGAAGCGGTACTCGATGTCGACCGTGCGGGTGGAGTAGTGCGAGAGCTTCTCGGCGGGGTGCTCGTAGAGCCGCAGGTTGTCCCGGTCGATGCCGAGGTCGACGTACCAGTCGGTGCGCGCGTCGATCCAGTACTGGTGCCACTGCTCGTCGCTGCCGGGCTCGACGAAGTACTCCATCTCCATCTGCTCGAACTCGCGCGTGCGGAAGATGAAGTTCCCCGGCGTGATCTCGTTCCGGAACGACTTGCCGATCTGCGCGATGCCGAACGGCGGCTTCTTGCGCGCGGCGCCCATCACGTTCGCGAAGTTCACGAAGATGCCCTGGGCCGTCTCCGGCCGCAGGTAGTGCAGCCCCGACTCGTCCTCGACCGGGCCGAGGTACGTCTTGAGCATCATGTTGAAGTCACGGGGCTCGGTCCACTGCCCGCGGGTGCCGCAGTTCGGGCACGCGATCTCGGCGAGCCCGCCCTCGGGAGCGCGTCCCTTCCGCTCTTCGAACTCCTCGATGAGGTGGTCCTCGCGGAAGCGCTTGTGGCAGGAGAGGCACTCGGTGAGCGGGTCCGAGAACGCGCCCACGTGCCCGGACGCCACCCAGACGGGGCGCGGGAGGATGACCGAGGAGTCGAGCCCGACGATGTCGTCGCGGCTCGTGACCATCGCGCGCCACCACTGCCGCTTGATGTTCTCCTTGAGCTCGACGCCGAGCGGTCCGTAGTCCCACGCGGAGCGGGAACCCCCGTAGATCTCGCCGGCCTGGAAGACGAATCCTCGGCGCTTGGCGAGGCTGACGACGGCGTCGAGACGGCTGGACGAGCTGGCCACGATGGAGTTCTCCTCTACTCGGTACCGCACCTGGCGGGTGCGGGCGGCGAAGCGCTCAACCTACCGTGTCCCCCGCGCAGGTCCTGACGGAGCCCACCCTGTTTTGACATCGGTTCTCATCTAAGGAGAGAATCGTTCTCATGCCACTCCGCTCGACCTCGACCCGTGCTGCCGTCGCGGCCCTCACCGGCGCCGCCGCCCTCGCCCTCACCGCGTGCGGCCAGGCCGCTCCGGCGTCCGACGACGGCCGGCTCGACGTCATGGCCTCGTTCTACCCCCTGCAGTTCGTCGCCGAGCGCGTGGGGGGCGACGCCGTCACCACGTCGAGCCTGACGCCGGCCGGTGCCGAGCCGCACGATCTCGAGCTCTCCCCCGCCGACGTCGCCTCGCTCGGCAACGCCGGGCTCGTCGTCTACCTCTCGGGCTTCCAGCCCGCCGTCGACGACGCCGTCGCGCAGGCCCAGCCCGAGCACGTGCTCGACGTCGCGGACGCGGCGCGTCTCGAGGTCCACGAGGAGGAGCACGAGGGCGAGCACACGGACGACGGGCACGACCACGACGGCGCGTCGGACCCCCACTTCTGGTTGGACCCGACGCGGTTGGCGGACGCGGGCGACGCCGTCGCCGCGTCCCTCGCCGAGACCGAGCCGGACCGGGCCGACGAGTTCGCGGCGAACGCCGCCGACCTGCGCGCCGAGCTCGAGGAGCTCGACACCTCGTTCGCCGACGGCCTCGCCACGTGCACGAACCGGACCATCGTCGTCTCGCACGAGGCGTACGGGTACCTCGCCGAGCGGTACGACCTGCACCAGGTCGGCATCTCCGGCGTCGATCCCGAGGCCGAGCCCTCGCCCGCACGACTGCGTGAGATCTCCGACGTGGTGGAGACTGAGGGCGTGACCACGATCTTCACGGAGAGCCTGGTCAACCCGCAGGTCGCGCAGGTGCTCGCGGACGACCTCGGGGTGACGACGGCCCTCCTCGACCCGGTCGAGGGGCTCACGGACCCGGACGCCGACTACCTGACGATCATGCGCGCCAATCTCGACGCGCTGAGGACGGCGCTCGACTGTGCCTGACGTCCCCGCCGACGTCGGCTGCGCGGCGGACGACGAGCTCACGCCGGCGGTCCTGGAGACGCGCGCGCTCGACGTCGCGATCGGCGGCTCCCGGATCCTTGCCGACGTGGACCTGCGGGTCGACGCCGGCGAGTTCGTCGCCCTGCTCGGCGCCAACGGCTCCGGCAAGTCCACGCTGGTGCGCACGCTCGTCGGGATCCAGTCGCCCAGCGCCGGGCGCGCCCTGCTGTTCGGCGTGGACGTCACGCAGCGTTCTCGCGTGCCGTGGACCCGCCTCGGGTACGTGCCCCAGCGCTCGACGGCGGCCTCGGGCGTTCCGGCGACGGCGCTCGAGGTGGTCGTCGCGGGCCTGCTGGCGCACGGGCGCCTCCGTCCGCCGCGCGGCGCGCGCGCACGGGCACGGGAGGCGCTCGACCGCGTCGGCCTCGCGGACCGTGCGCACCGCAGCGTCGGCGAGATGTCCGGCGGGCAGCAGCAGCGCGTGCTCATCGCGCGCGCCCTCGCGCGCCGGCCCGAGCTCCTGGTGCTCGACGAGCCTCTCGCCGGCGTCGACCGGCCGAGCCAGGACGCGTTCACCACCACCATGGCGCAGCTGCGCGACGAGGGGACGACAGTCCTGGTGGTGCTCCACGAGATCGAGGCGTTCGTCCCGTTCATCTCGCGGGCGGTCGTGCTCCGCCACGGGCGCGTGGTGCACGACGGCGCCCCGCCTCGCCCGGCTCCCGGCCACCGCGGCGTCGGGCACGAGCACACCCACGCGCACGCCACCGAGGCCGCCGCGGCCGCCGTCCCCGGCGCGCTCCACGTCGAACCCTGGAGCACGACGTGACCGACTGGCAGACCGTCACCGAGATGCTGACCAGCCCGCTCATGCAGCGCGCGCTCATCGCCGCGGCGCTCGTCGGGCTGGCCGCGCCGGTGATCGGCACCTACCTCGTCCAGCGGCGGCTCGCCCTGCTCGGCGACGGCGTCGGGCACGTCGCGCTCACGGGCGTGGCCGCCGGGTGGCTCGTCGGCAACGCCATGGCGCTCACCCCGCACGACGTGCTCGCCATCCCCGGCGCGATCGTCGCCGCCGTCGTCGGCGCGATCCTCATCGAGGTGGTCCGGGCACGGGGGCGCACGAGCGGGGACGTCGCCCTCGCCCTGCTGTTCTACGGCGGCATCGCCGGCGGCGTGCTGCTCATCGGCATCGCCGGCGGCACCAACGCCAACCTCATGGCGTACCTGTTCGGCTCGATCTCCACGGTGAGCGTCTCGGACCTGTGGCTCATCGTCGGGATGGGCGTCGGGGTGCTCGTCGTCGGCCTCGGTCTGCGCACCGCCCTGTTCGCCGTCTGCCAGGACGAGGACTTCGCACGGTCCACGGGGCTGCCGGTCCGCGCCCTCAACCTCACCATCGCCGTCGTGGCAGCGCTCACCGTCACCGTGTCGATGCGCGTCGTCGGCCTGCTGCTCGTCAGCGCGGTCATGATCGTGCCGGTCGCCGTCGCGCAGCTCGTGGCCAGCTCGTTCGGCCGCACGATGGCCGTGGCGATGGGCGTCGGGGTGGTCGTCTGCGTGACCGGCCTCGTCATCACGTACATCCGCCCGCTCGCGCCCGGCGCGATGATCGTGGTGCTCGCGATCGCCCTCTACGCTGTGACTGCCGCCCTGCGACCCGTCGTCGCGCGCGTGCGCGGGCGGGCGGCAACGGCCCACAGGGACCCTCATCCGGACCTTCCGGACGACGTCGTGCTCACCAAGGAGGGCAGCTGATGCAGCGCATGACGCGACAGCGTGCCGCCGTCTCCGAGCTGCTCGAGCAGGTCGAGGACTTCCGGAGCGCGCAGCAGCTGCACGAGCTGCTCCGCGAACGCGGCGACGCCGTCGGTCTCGCCACCGTCTACCGCACCATGCAGGCGCTCGCCGACGCCGGCGAGGTGGACGTCCTGCGGAGCGACGACGGCGAGTCGATCTACCGGAGGTGTGCGCGGCGGACGCACCACCACCACCTCGTCTGCCGCGTCTGCGGCCGCGCCGTCGAGATCGACGCGGCCGCCGTCGAGCGGTGGGCTCGCCTCATGGGCGAGGAGTACGGCTTCACCGAGGTGGACCACACCGCCGAGCTCGTCGGCACCTGCGCCGAGTGCTCCCGCGCCGCGAGCGCGCCCGCCCGTGCGAAGGTGTCGGCGCAGCCGTGACGGTCGCCGGCTCGCTCCTCGAACCGACGGACGACGTCGCCGCCGCCTACGGCCTCGACGGGTTCCCGTTCGGCTGGGTCGTCGTCGCCCTCTTCGGCATCGTGCTCCTGCGCGCCCAGGCCACCTACTGGCTGGGCCGCGCCGTCGCCGCGGGTGTGTGGCACACGCGCCTCGCCAGCCGCCTCGACTCGCCGGGGATGACGCGCGCGCTCGGGTTCGTGCACCGGTGGGGGCCGCTCGCCGTCACGCTCAGCTTCTTCACCGTCGGGTTCCAGACGATGGTGAACGCCGCCGCCGGCCTCGTGCGGATGCCGTGGCCGAGGTACACGATCGCGATGGTTCCGGGCTGCATCGCGTGGGCGTTCATCTACGCCACGGTCGGCCTCGGTGCGTTCCTGGCGATCGCGGCCGCGGCGACCGGTTCCGGGTGGGGCATCGCCGCGTCAGCGGTGCTGCTCGCCGCCGTCGTCGCCGCGGTGGTCGTGACGCGCCGGCGCCGGCGCGCCGCCGCGCGGGACGAGGTCCCTGTCGAGACCGCCCCGCGCGGCTGAGCTCGCCCGGCTCCGGACCGCCCGGCCCTGTCCGTCGGATCTGTCCGCCGGAGCTAGATCGCCCACCGCACGCGGGAGGGCGCCGACTCGTTCCACAGCCGGTCCAGCGCTGTCACGGCGTAGGAGTACGGCGTGCCGGGCACCGCGCTCGCGTCCAGGTAGTCCTGGACCAGGTGCCGCTCGGCGCGCTGCGTGGCGATGAGCGTCGCGGGGTTCTCGACGTCGATCTCGCGGTGGTGGCCCTCGACGCGATAGATCGCGAACGACGTCGCCCGGTGCCGACGGCCGCCGATGTCCGTCCAGTGCACGCGGACGCCGTCGTCGCGCCAGTTCGCCAGAGCGAGGAGGGGTGTCCGCACCTCCGTGCCCGGCAGGTGCGGCATCGTCGGGACCAGTGCGGGGTGCACGTAGTAGCCGTCGCGCACCAGGGACATCGAGCCCGCCGGGTCGGCCGGCACGTGCTTCGCCGAGAAGTAGACGTTGCCGTGCACGGGCCCGACGGTCTCGGTCACGTCGCGGTCGAGCGCGAGGTGGTTCGCCAGCTCGGCCGGGTCGGTGAAGACGCCGGAGGTCACCTTGTACAACGCCTCCCCGATGTACAGGTGCGTCCCGCTGGTCGCGGCCACGTCCGCCCACCAGGGCACGAGCACCGAGTAGTCGGCGACGGCGAGGCCGATCTGCCAGTAGACCTGCGGGTTGATGTAGTCCAGCCAGCCCTCCAGCACCCACTTCCGGGTGTCGGCGAACTGCAGGTCGTAGGACTGGGAGCCGCGCGTCGCGGACCCGAGCGGGTCGGTGGTGTCGTTGCGCCAGATCCCGAACGGGCTGATGCCGAACTTCACCCAGGGCTTGACCTGCTTGATCCGCGCGGAGATCGACGAGATGAACGTGTCGACGTTGTGCCGACGCCAGTCCCCGACGTCGTCGAACCCGGCGCCGTACGTCGCGTACGTCTCGGCGTCCGGGATCGTCTGCCCGGCGACCGGGTACGGGTAGAAGTAGTCGTCGAAGTGGACGCCGTCGATGTCATAGTTCTCGACGGAGTGCAGGATCGCCGCCTGGATGTGCTCCTGCGTCTCGGGGAGCCCCGGGTCGAAGTAGAGCTTGCCGCCGTACGGCCAGATCCAGTCGGGGTGCACGCGCGCCGGGTGCTCCGGGACCAGCTGCGCCGGGTCCGCCTGCATCGACACGCGGTACGGGTTGTACCAGGTGTGCAGCTCAAGGTTGCGCTTGTGGGTCTCCTCCACGATGAACGCGAGCGGGTCGTAGCCGGGGTCCTGGCCCTGCACGCCCGTGAGGTACTGCGACCACGGCTCGTGCGGCGACGGCCAGAACGCGTCAGCGGTGGGGCGCACCTGGACGAACACGGCGTTGAGGCGGAAGTCCTGAGCGACGTCGAGCCAGTGCAGGTACTCCGCCTGCTGCGCCTCGGCGCTCAGGCCGGTGGCGGACGGCCAGTCGATGTTCACCACCGACGAGATCCACATCGCGCGCAGCTCACGCTTGAGGAACGCAGCGGGATCCGCCGACGGCGTGGCCGCCGCCGGCGTCATGGAGCCGACGGTGACGGTGAGCGTGCTCGCCGCGACCCCGGCCGTGGCGAGTGTGAGGAACGTGCGGCGTTGCACGCCGTGCGGGGCGCCGTCGTGCGTGTGGTTGAGCTGTCCCACCGTCTCTTCCCTTCGTTGGGCCGATCGATGGTTGGTAAGTTACACGCACGCCTCCGCAGGCGTAAGCCCTTGACATGGCGGGGGTGAAGTCGCGCTTGCCGGGCTCCGGTCGGCGTGGTGCACACGCGGGACCGCCGAGGAAGGACGTCCCCCATGGGTCGCATCGTGGTGCAGCAGTTCGTCTCCGCCGACGGCTTCGGAGCCGACTCGAACGGCGCGTTCACGCTGTTCGACGACATGGGCGGTGGAGCGAGTCGCGAGTTCGACGAGGCCAACGCCGAGTGGGCGTCGGCGATCGGCGCGATCGTGCTCGGCGCCAGCACCTACCGGATGTTCGTCGAGTACTGGCCCACGGACGCCTCCGAGGCGGATCCGATCGCGGATCGGCTGAACGCCGCGCCGAAGTACGTGCTGTCGCGGAACCTTCCGGCGGCGCCGTGGGGTGCCTACGCCCCGGCCACGGTGATCGCCGGCGACGCCGCCGCCCTGGTGCGAGAGGTCGCCGACCGCCACGGCGACGTCGTCGTGTGGGGCAGCTTCGACGTGACCGACCAGCTGTTCCGGGCAGGCGCCGTCGACGATCTCCGCCTCGTGGTGCTGCCCGTCCTCCTCGGCGACGGCGTCCGCCCGGTGCCGACCGACCTGCGCCGCCGGCCGGTGGAGCGCGTGGCGTCGCGTGCGTTCCCCGACGGGCTCGTGGAGCTGGAGTACGCGCTCAGTCCTCGGTGAGGTGCTCCGACGCGACGCAGAACTCGTTCCCCTGCGGGTCGGTCAGCGTGATCCAGCGGAACGCATCGTCTCCGCGCTTCGCGACGAGGCTCGCCCCTGCCGCGACCAGCTCGTCGGCCACGGCGTCCAGGTCGTCGGTCGTCGCGAAGTCGACGTGCACCTTGTTCTTGCCGGGGGTCACAGCGTCGACCTTCTGGAACGCGAAGGCCCCGCCCGGGCCCTGGACGATGTAGAACCACCCGTCGTGCTCCGCCACGACCTGTCCCCCGGTGACGTCGGCCCACCACCGCGCGAGCGGCCCGGGGTCGGTCGAGTCGGTGGTCACCTGTCCGATGCTCAGCGTCATGCCCACCACCCTAAGGAGCGAGGCCGACATCGGCGGGCCACGCCGGCGTCGTCTCATCCGAGATGGCCGCAGCTCCCGGGGGGTCAGGCGGACGGCGCGTCGACGGCCCCGCCGTAGCGCCGGTCCCGGCGCGCGTACTCGAGCGCCGCTGCCCACAGGTCCCGGCGGTCGACGTCGGGCCACGGCTTGTCGAGGAACACCATCTCCGCGTAGGCCGACTGCCAGATGAGGAAGTTCGAGGCGCGCTGCTCTCCCCCGGTACGCAGGAACAGGTCGACGTCCGGCATGTCCGGTTCGTCGAGGTGGCGCGCGAGCGTGCGTTCGGTGATCCGCTCGGGGTCCAGGCGTCCGGCGGCCACCTCGCGCGCGATCGCCCTCGTGGCGTCGGCGATCTCCGCGCGGCCGCCGTAGTTGACGCACATCGTCAGCGTGCAGAGCGCGTTGTCACGCGTGACCCGCTCCGCCTCCTCGAGCTCGGCGATGACGCTGCGCCACAGCCGCGGCCGGCGCCCCGCCCAGCGCACCCGGACGCCCCAGGAGCTCATCTCGTCGCGCCGCCGCCGCAGCACGTCCCGGTTGAACCCCATGAGCCACCGCACCTCGGCGGGCGAGCGCTTCCAGTTCTCCGTGGAGAACGCGTACGCGCTGACATGGGTGATCCCGAGCTCGATCGCGCCCGCCACGACGTCGAGCAGCACGGCCTCGCCCGCCGCGTGGCCCTCCGTGCGGGGCAGCCCACGGGCGTTGGCCCAGCGCCCGTTCCCGTCCATGACGACGGCGACGTGACGAGGTACCAGCTCGGCCGGGATCCGTGGGGGTCGCGCCCCGGACGGATGCGGCGGTGGCGCGACCGGCGCCGTCGTCGTGGACGCTGCGGAGCGCCGCCGCCCCGAGCCCTCGGGACCACCACGCCTCACGCGCGCTCCACGTGCCGCAACGACCGCAGCTGCCGCTCGAGGTGCCACTGCAGGTACGCGGCGACCAGCCCGCTCGACTCGCGGCGATGCCGTTCGTCGCTCGCGTCGGCGAGGGCCCAGTCGCCCGCCAGGAGCGCTCCGAGCAGCAGGAACGTCTCGGCCGCCGGAGCCGCCGCGCCCGGCGGGCGGCACGCCTGGCACAGCGCCCCGCCCATCGGCGCGGAGAAGGCGCGGTGCGGGCCCTCGCGGCTGCACCGCGCGCAGTCGGTGAAGGTGGGCGCCCACCCCGCGACGGCCAGCGAGCGCAGCAGGTAGGAGTCGAGCACCAGCGTCGGGGCGTGCGCCCGCTCGGCGAGCGCGCGCAGTGCGCCGACCAGCAGCAGGTACTGCTGGGTGGCCGGCTCCCGTTCGATCTCCGTCAGACGTTCGGCCGTCTCGACCATCGCCGTCGCCGTCGTGTACAGCGCGTAGTCCCCGACGATGCTGCGCCCGTGCGGCGCGAGCGTGTCGACCTGCGTGACGACGTCGAGGCTGCGCCCGGCGTACAGCTGCAGGTCGATGACGCCGAACGGCTCCAGCCGCGCGCCGAACTTGCTCGACGTGCGACGCACACCCTTCGCCACGGCGCGGACCTGGCCGTGGTGCCGGGTGAGCAGGGTGAGGATGCGATCGGCCTCGCCGAGCTTGTGGGTGCGCAGGACGACTGCCTCGTCCCGGTACAGCTTCACCGAGTCATTCTCTCCCGGGGCACCGACACCGGCCTCACGGCTCGCCGACGGCGCTCGCCGCGCCGTCGCCGGCCGACCGGCTCGCCGCGGCCGGGCCCACGCCGGCGTCGAGGAGCCGCTCGACGTACTTCGCGACGACGTCGACCTCGAGGTTGACGCGGTCCCCGGGAGCAAGGCCGCCGAGCGTCGTGCCCGCGAGCGTCGACGGGATGAGCGAGACGCCGAACGTCGTGCCGCCGACGTGGGTCACCGTCAACGAGACGCCGCTGACGGCGATGGACCCCTTCTCCGCGACGTACCGGAGCAGCGGGGCCGGCGCGTCGAGCTCGAGGTCGTCCCAGCGCGCGCCGGGCGCACGGCGCACCAGGCTGCCGACGCCGTCCACGTGCCCCTGGACGAGGTGGCCGTCGAGCCGTCCGTCGGCGCGCACCGCCCGCTCGAGGTTGACGCGGTCACCGGCTCGCAGCGCGCCGAGCGTGCTGCGGCGCAGCGTCTCCGGCATGACGTCGAGCTCCACCTCGTCGCCGTCGCGTCGCGTGACGGTGAGGCAGACGCCGTCGACGGCGAGCGAGTCACCGATCCGCTCGGGTGCGAGGCCGCGCACGGTGAGCCGGGCGGCGTCGTCGTCGGCCCGCAGGTCGACGACGACGCCGATCGTCTCGACGATCCCCGTGAACACGTTCAGCGCACCGCACGGTTGACGGCGGAGACGATGGCCTTGAAGGACGCCGTCGTGATCGAGGCGTCGAGCCCGACCCCCCACAGCACCTGGCCGTCGACGTCCGCCTCGACGTACGCCGCGGCGATCGCGTCCCCACCTTCCGAGAGGGCGTGCTCCGTGTAGTCGATGACGGCGACCTCGACGCCGCGCTGGGCGAGTACCGCCGTGAACGCGTCGACCGGGCCGTTCCCGCTCGCGCGCAGCTCGTGCTCGGTGCCGTCGTCGAGGAGCGCGACGACGAGCGCGTCCGGCTCGTCGCCCGCGGACGAGGACACCTGCGTGGAGCGGAGCTCGAAACGGCCCCAGTGCTCGAGCCCGGACTCGTCCGACGCCGGCAGGTACTCGTCGGTGAAGATCTCCCACAGCCGGTCGGCGGTGATCTCGCCGCCGTCGGCGTCCGTGTACCGCTGCACGATGCGGCTGAACTCGATCTGGAGCCGGCGCGGCAGGTCCAGGTGCCGCTCGGTGGACATGAGGTACGCGACGCCGCCCTTGCCGGACTGGGAGTTCACACGGATGACGGCCTCGTAGCTGCGGCCGACGTCGTGCGGGTCGACGGGCAGGTAGGGCACCGCCCAGGCCACCGCCTCCTCATCGCCGCCGGCCGCCTCGACGTCGGCGGTCCGCTTGTCGAAGCCCTTCTTGATCGCGTCCTGGTGCGATCCCGAGAACGCCGTGTACACGAGGTCCCCGCCGTACGGGTGACGCGGATGCACGTCCATCTGCGTGCAGTGCTCCACGGTGCGCCGGATGCCGTCGATGTCGGAGAAGTCGATCCCCGGGTCGATGCCCTGGCTGTACAGGTTCATCCCCAGCGTGACGAGGTCGACGTTGCCCGTGCGCTCCCCCTGGCCGAACAGGCAGCCCTCGATGCGGTCGGCCCCCGCGAGCACGGCGAGCTCCGCGGCGGCGACGGCGGTGCCGCGGTCGTTGTGCGGGTGGACCGACAGCGAGACGTGCTCGCGCCGCGACAGGTGGCGGCTCATCCACTCGATCTGGTCGGCGTAGACGTTGGGGGTCGCTCGCTCCACCGTCGCCGGCAGGTTGAGCACGATCTCCCGGCCGTCCCCCGGCTCCCAGACGTCCATGACGCCCTCGCACACCTCGAGCACGTAGTCGAGCTCCGTGTCGATGAAGATCTCCGGCGAGTACTCGTACCCGAAGATCACGTCGGAGTCGAGGTACTTGTCGGCGTAGTCCATGACGTCGCGGGTGCCCTCGGTGGCGAGCCGCTTCGTGCCGTTCTTGTCCGTCCGGAACACCACGTCCCGGAACACCGGGGCCGTGGCGTTGTACATGTGGACGGTCGCCCGATGTGCACCCACGAGCGACGACACCGTGCGGTCGATGAGGTCGGTGCGCGCCTGCGTGAGGACCGAGACGGTGACGTGCTCGGGGATCGCGTCCGACGTGATGAGCGACCGGACGAAGTCGAAGTCCGTCTGGCTCGCCGCAGGGAAGCCGATCTCGATCTCGGTGTAGCCCATCCGGACGAGCAGCTCGAACATCTGGTGCTTGCGGGCCGGGTCCATCGGCTCGATCAGCGCCTGGTTGCCGTCCCGCAGGTCGGTCGAGAGCCACCGGGGGGCGTGCGTCATGCGACGTGACGGCCACTGCCGGTCGGGCAGGTCGATGCCGTTCACGTCGAGGAAGGGCCGGTACTTGCCGATCGGCATCCGGCGTCCGTCCGGACGGGTCGCGTCAGGCCGGGTCTGTGCTGTGGTGTTCATGGGTTCCTCGCCGCTCTGGGTCAGTCCTTCGTGGGGGCCTTTCTCGGCCGGGCACGACAACCGCCGCGACGAGGGGCCGGCCTAGTGGGCCTCGTCGCGGCAAGGAAGAAGCTGCGAGAGCTGCTCTCGGGAGCACACGTCAAGCACGATAGCGCACGACGGCGCCCGGCCGCCCCGCACGGTCGCGGACCGTCGTGGGTCACGGGCTCGTCACTGGCTCGCGAGCCGCGCGGCGTCCTCGACGACGAGCACGAGGGCCCCGAACCGCACCCGCGCCCCGATCGGCACGACCTCGGGGATCCAGGGCGCGCACGGACGGGTACCGCCGGGGGTCTCGAGCACCGTCCCGTTCGTCGAGGCCCGGTCGGTGACGGTGACGACGCCGTCGGCGATCTCCACGAGCAGGTGCGTCTTGGAGACGGACCGGTCGGCCACCGCGACGAACGCGTCGACGTCCTCGCCCTCCCGGGCGCCGGGCGAGCGCCCCACCAGCGTCCGGCCGGCCTCGAGCGCGGTCCCGTCGCTCAGGCTCACGCGCACCTGCGGCGGTTCGGCAGGACTCGACAGCCGGGTCGCCTCGACGTCCTGGCGCAGGAGGGTCGAGTCCTCGACCTCGTCCGGCCGTGTGGCGGGCGGCTCGGCCGGGGGCACCGGGACGGCCGGCTCGGCCGGGGGCACCGGGGCGGGTGCAGGCGCCGGCGCTGCACCCGGCACGGCGGGCGGCGCGAAGCCGGGCACGGCGGTGACGATCCCGTGCGGCGCACCGGGAGCCGCGGCGTCGGCCGCCGTGCTCGGCGTCGCACCCTCGCCTGCGCCGGCGACCTTCGCGATGGGCGCCCCGGTGGGCCAGCGTGCGATGTCGTCCGCCGAGGGCGAGGTGGCGGGACCCGTCCAGGCGCCGTGGTCGGGGTCAGGGCCGGGCCCGGGTGCCGCGGCGGTGGCCACGGCGGCAGGCGTCGTCCCCGAGAACCCGCGCTGGATCCGGATGACGCCGAGCGCCACGGTGACCCCGGTGACCCAGGACGCCACGGAGCCGAGGAGGAGCGGGAGCGCCGTGCCGACACCCTGCGGTCCGCCCAGCGCGCTGACGCCCTGCAGCACGGACCCGATCCCGCCGAGGAGCAGGAGCGCGCCGAGCACGACGCGCGCGATCCCGGTGCCGCCGAGCAGCTGCCCGAGGCCGAGGAACCGGTCCTCCCGCCCGATCGCCAGCCACCCCTGGAGCGCGCGGGACAACACCGTGCCGGTACGGATGACGCCGACGCCGAGCACCGCGCCGAGCACGCCCAGCGCGAGGCCGACGAGCAGCATGACGATGCCGACGACCGTGCCGAACGTGCCGGTCGCCATCGCGCCGACGCCCGTGCCGAGGAGCGTGCCACCGATCGCCCCGCACACCCAGGCGGCGAGCGCGAGCCAGAACCGCGACGGCGCCGCGTACGCGGGCGCGAGCGCCGCGATCGCCTCCCGGCGGTAGGTGAGGCGGGCGCCGTCATTCGGCCAGGGCCCCCGGAACGCCTCCCCGACGTACGGCTGCGCAGGTGCGGGCACCGCGGCGGCGGTCAGCGACATCCCTCGACCTCTATCTCCCCGAGCGGCGCAACGACCGCACGGACACACGCGAACGGATCCGGCGGTGCCACGGCACCCCGGTGCGCAGTCGCGTGACGGCGGAGTCGACGTCGGCCCAGAAGGCCTCGACCTCCACCGGGTCGGGCTCGGTCGGTGCGAAGACCCCCGCGTCCGCACGGTGCGCGAGTGCCACGGTACCGCCCGAGGCCTCGCCGAACCGCGTCGACAGCCCGCGGGCGTGCTCGGAACGCGTCATCACCGACCTCGACCGGTGGCCGAGGTCGGTGGCGTTGTCCATCAGCTCGGACCAGCCGCCGGCGATCCGTTGCGTGCCCTCGCCGTGCGAGCGGCGGCGGCGCCGTCGGCGGGCCTTGAGCACGGCCACGACGACGAACGGAGCGACGACGACGAGCAGCGGGATGCCGATCGCTGCCACGTAGCCGAGGACGTTCGACAGGACGCTCTCGCGGTCGGGGCTGGAGTCCTCCACGTCGACCTCGTCGCGGTCCTGCGTCGGGACGTCGGGCGCGGCCACGGGCGGCGGCGGCGGCTGCAGCACCTGGGGCTGCGGCCGGTCCTGCGGCGACGGGTCCTCGCTCTGCGGGACGTTGTCCTCGTCCGGGGTGGGGTCGAACGCGACCCACCCGACGCCCTCGAACGGAATCTCCACCCACGCCGTGACGTCACCGCCCTGCACGGCCCACTCCTCGCCGGACTCCCCCTCCGGGCGTTCGAAGCCGAGCACGACGCGCGACGGCCATCCGAGGCTGCGGGCCATGAGCGCCATCGTGGCGGCGTACTGCTCCTCGTCGCCGATCATCTCCTCCTCGCCGAGGAGCGTCGCGAGACGCGCGTACCCGTGCCCCGCCTCCGACGGCGCGTCGCCCTCGAGGCCGTGAGAGAAGTAGCCCTCGTGGGCCAGCCCGTCGGCGAGCGCGCGGGCGCGGTCGACGTCGGTCGTGGCCCCTTCCACGAGACGCCCGGCGACGCTGCCGATCAGGTCGGGGAAGTTCTGCGCGGTCGGCATCTGGATGTCCGCGATCGGCTGCCCGTCGAGCTCCTCGGCGGTGGTCGCGGCACGCGGCACCGTCGTCAGCCGGTACGCGTCGTCCTCGCCGAGGCCCTCCGTGGTCAGCACGGTGCCCGTGGTTCGGTTGACGTAGAGGCCGTCCGCCAGCGCTGCGGCGTCGACGTCGGTGAAGTCGAGGTCCTCGACGTCGCCGATGGTCGGGATCCACACGCCGTCGTACGCGCCGATCCGCACGCCGATCCCGGTCGCGTCGGGGTCGAGCTCGGTGACGAACCGGTCGGTGGCGCGCCGGAACTCACCGCCGCCGGGGGCGCCGTCGGCGGTCACGTCCCAGACGGTGCCGTCGTAGGAGTCGAGCGTCGCGAGGCGGACGACGGCGCCGGGCTCCACGCCGTCGAACGTGAACATCGTCTCCTCCTCGTGCAGCTTGAGGTAGGCACGGAAACCGGCCAGCGGGCTCGGGTAGTCGTGCTCCAGCGGCGGCGGGACGACGACGTCGCGCAGCACGAATCGGTCGGCGTCGCCCGGTCCGCCGAGGACGCCGACGCCGGCGCCGAGCGCACCCACGAGGGCGAGCGTCGCGACCGCCGGGGCGCGGCCCGGCTGCAGACGGCCCGCACGCCACGTCGTCCAGCCGAGCCCGACCACGACGGCCAGGACGCCGACGACGACCGGGAGCACGGTCTGCGTGGTGCCGAACAGGATCGCGATGAGGCCGACGACGGCCGGCGGGACGACGGCGAAGGTGGCTCCGCGGCGGGCGCGCAGCGCGATCGTGACGGCGACCAGGGCCGCGGTGAAGCCGAGCGCGTACGGGACGACGAGCGTGAACCCGGACGCCCCGAGCGGCGGCAGCAGCGTGAGGACCTGCTTCCACGCCTGGACGATGCCGACGCCGAACGCCTGCCAGGTGTCCGGCGTGGGCACGATGCCGGCGATCGCCGTGTCGGGAGCGGCGAGCCCGGAGGTGGCGAGGACGACGACGAGCGCGACGGCGACGACCACGAGCGTCGGCCAGCGGCGCCACGCACCGGCGACGGCCACCCCCGCACCGAGCGCGACGCCCCCGATCCCGGCGGCGAGGGCGCTCCCGGTGAGGTAGACCGGCCACAGCGGCACGAGCGCCAGCAGCACGAGCAGCACGGGGACGGCGACGTCGGCGGCGCGGGCGGCGGTCCACCAGCTCGCGGCGCGGGTGCTCGAGCGGCCCGCGGCGCGCGTCGTCGGAGCGGCGGCGGCCGTCATCGCTCGGCCTTGCGGTGGGCGCGCGGCAGCTCCGTGAGGGAGCCGATCTCGAGCACAGCGAGCCCGGAGACCCGCCGGACGAGCGTCTCTCCGCCCGAGTGCGCGCGGATCGCGAGCACCTGGGCGCCGGACGGCAGCACGGACGCCGCGGCACGGAGCTGGTGCGGTGTCACGCCCGACCCGCACGCCATGACGACGATGGACGCGCGCGGGAAGTCCCGGCTGACCTCACGCGCGCCGTCGACGAGCGACGCGGTCCCCGAGCCGAGCTCGAGGCGGGTGAGCTCGTCGAGCAGCTGGTCGGCGGTTCCGGCGCGCAGCGCCTCGTGCGTGGTGAGCGCAGAGAGGTCGCGCTCGTCGCGGACCGCCTGCAGCCCGAACGACCCGACGGAGCTGATGGCGAGCTCGAACTCGGCCTCGGCGGCGTCGCTCGCGTAGTCCCGCCGGTTCCGCGAGAGCAGCAGCACGAGGTGCGAGCGCCGCGTCTCGACGAACTGGCGGACCATGAGCGTGCCGGTGCGTGCGGAGGACCGCCAGTGCACGGTGCGCCGGTCGTCGCCGGGGGTGTACTCGCGCAGCGCGTGGAAGCTGAGGTCGGCGCTCGTGAGGTCGCGGGACTCCCGGCCCTCGAGGTCGTGCACGTACCCCGCCGACGAGCTCGACAGGCGGATGGTCCGCGGGTGGACGTACAGCTCCTGCGGCTCGGTCCAGGTCACGGTGCGGCGCAGCAGCCCCAGCGGGTCGCCGCGCACGGAGCGGACCGGGCCGACCTGGATGACGCTGCGCCGCTGCGTCGGGATCGCGAAGAGCTCCTCGTGCTCGCCGCCGGCCGGGAGCGCGGGGAGCGCGAACCCGGCCCGTCCGGCCCCGACGGGCAGCTCGATCCGCGCGGGGAGCACGCGGTGCTCCCCCACGTTGACCACGTGGATCCCGCCCATGGCACGTTCGCCGACGACGACGCGGTGGTCCCGCAGACGCAGGCTGACGGCGTAGGGGTGGCGGCCGATCGTGAACGCGATCGCGGCGACGAGCACCGCCCCGAGTCCCGCGGCGATCGCGACGAGCTCGACCCAGCCGAGCACCGAGCCGGCGATCGCCGCCGCGACGACGACGCCGAGGGTCACCCACGCGGCGCGGCTCACCCAGTGCAGCGCGCCGGAGACCCGACGGACGCCGGCGACGAGCGTGGCCGCCGTCGTCGCGAACAGCGCGGCGCGCGTCGTCGTCCCGGCATGCGGCTGCGCGGCCGCCTCCTGGGAGGCGGCCGGCGGGCTCGTCCGGGTCTGGCTCATGCGCTCGATCGTCTCCGGCTGCGTGCGCCTCAGGCCTCGACGCCGGCCCGCTGCTGCGGCGGGACGACCTCACTGAGGATGCGGGCGAGCGAGAGGGTGGCCGTCGCGCCCTCGAACTCCGCCTCGGCGTCGAGCACGAGGCGGTGCGCGAGCACGGGCTGGGCGAGGTCCTTGACGTCGTCGGGCACGACGTAGTGGCGGCCCTGCGACGCGGCCCAGGTCTTGGCGGACCGCACGAGGGCGAGCGCGCCGCGGACGCTGACGCCGAGGGTGATCTCGGGGCTGTTCCGCGTCTGCTCCGCCAGCCGGGAGACGTACTCGAGGACCGCGGCGTCGACATACACGGTGGACGCGAGGTCGGCCATGTCCACGACCGCCTGGGCGGTGATCATCGGGGCGAGCGTCGCCGTGCGGTCACGGACGGCGGCGCCGGAGAGGATCTGCAGCGTCGCGGCGTGATCCGGGTAGCCGAGCGCCGACTTCATGAGGAACCGGTCGAGCTGCGCCTCCGGGAGCCGGTACGTGCCCGCCTGCTCGATGGGGTTCTGGGTCGCGATGACGAGGAACGGCCGGCCGACGTCGTGCGGCGTGCCGTCGATCGTGACGCGGCCCTCCTCCATGACCTCCAGGAGCGCGGACTGCGTCTTCGGCGAGGCGCGGTTGATCTCGTCCGCGAGCACGATGGACGCGAAGATCGGGCCCTGGTGGAACTCGAAGCGCTTGGACTCCTGGTCGAAGATCGTCACGCCGGTGACGTCCGACGGCAGCAGGTCCGGCGTGAACTGGATCCGGCTGTGGCTCGACTGGACGGTCGCAGCGAGGGCTCGCGCGAGCGACGTCTTGCCCGTGCCCGGGAAGTCCTCGAGCAGCATGTGGCCGCCCGAGAGCAGGCACGTGAAGGCCAGCCGGATGGCGTCCGGCTTGCCGAGCACGGCCAGGCCGACGTTGTCGACGAGACGCGTGAACGTGTCGGCGAACCAGGCCGCCTGCTCGGGCGTCATGGTCGCCTGCTGGGTGTCAGTCGTGGTCATGGGTTCCTTCTGCTCGTGGTGCCGACGCGGCGCCTCACCATGGACTCGAGTCCTCCAGCGTGACCGGGCCGGTGATGCGCACGTGCATGGTGCCGCCGCACGTCGTGCCGAAGTGGCCGGTCGCCTGGTAGCGCGAGCTTCCGCCCAGCGGGACGTTCGAGTAGTTGCGCTCGTACGACCCGCACCCGGGGATCGAACCGGTGGACCAGAAGCGGATGTTGTAGCTGCCGGAGGGCAGGTTCACGTAGTCGAACGCCGAGTAGTAGCAATCCCCGCCACCGACCTCGCAGGTGCGTCGGTCGCCGTGCACGGAGTTGATGCTGCGGGCGGGCGGCGGCGGGTCGTTCGTCCGCAGGCTCGCGCTGCCCGTCTCCGTCTGCGTCGGACCGCTCACGCCGAAGCGCACCTGGATGTCCCAGGTCTGCTGGTAGCCGTTGCCGACGGTCACCGCACCCGAACCGGCGCCCTGCCAGCCGGACCAGCCCCCGCCGTTGACCCGCGTGCGGTAGTCGTACACAGCCACGGGACGTCCGTTGGCGTCCGGACGGTTCCAGGTGAACCGCACGGCCTGGTCGCCGGAGCGCGCGGCGCTGACGCTCGGCGCGGCGATCGAGCCGTACGGCGTGGCGGCGTTGGAGGCCGGGCTGTCGTCGGCGCAGTACGTGTTGCAGGCGCGCACCTGGAACGTGTAGCTCGTGCCGTCGGCCAGGCCGTTCGCGCGGTGTCCGCTCCCGAGCGCCTGCCAGCCGCCGCCGTTCGCCGAGTACTCGTAGCGCGCGATCGCCTGACCGTTGCTGGACGGCTCGCTGAACGTCAGCTGCACCTGGCCGTCGGACCCTGTGGGGGCGGCGGACACGGACGTGATCCGGTCCGGCTTGCCGAACGAGCGCACCTCGTTCGACCTCGGGCTCACCGGCGAGTCGCCCGCCTTGTTCCGGGCCATGACGGTGAACGAGTAGTCGGCGCCGTTGTCGGCGCTGATCGTGTGCGACGTCGTCCCGGGCGGCAGGGTGATCGGGGCGAGCGCCGAGTTGTTGCGGTACGGCGTCAGGACGTACCCGCGGATCGCGTCGCCGTTGTTGGGCGGGGCGGTCCACGACGCGCTCACCCGCCCGCCGAGCGGGGTGTCCTCGCGGCTCGCGCTCGGCGCCTGCGGGCGGTCAGGCACCCCGGCGGGGATCTCCGGCGCCGACCACGCGCTCCACTCGCTCGGGTCCGGCGCCTGGTTGTGGGCGCGGACCCGCACCTGGTACGACGTGCCGTTCTGCAGACCCGTCCACACGTAGGAGTTCGTGACGCCGAGCGCCACCTGCCCGGACCCCGTCGACGGCGAGATCTGCAGGTCGAACGCGTCCACCGGCGACCCGTTCGAGTTGGGCGTCGCCCAGCTCACCGTGAGCTGGCCGTCGCCGAACTCCAGCGTGGGCGCCGCGGGGGTGTCCGGCTTGACGTCCGGCCGCGCCACGCCCGACGGCGCGCTCGGCTCGCCGGTGCCGACCTTGTTCACGGCGGCGACCTGGAACGTGTACTCCACGTTGTTCGTCAGCCCCGTGAGCGCGCAGGTCGTCGTGGCGCACGTCTGCGAGAAGCCGTTCCCGGTCACCTCGTAGCCGGTGATCGGCGCACCGTTGTCGATCGGCGCCGTCCACGTCAGCGTGACCGTGCGGTCGCCCACGCTCACCACCCGCGGGGGCGCCGGCACCTCCGGCACGCCGATGACGTTCGCACGCACGCGCGCCTCGACGCGGCGGTCCGGGTCCTGCGTCGCGTCCTGCACGGCGTAGACCACGACCATCCGGCCCACGAAGTCCGCCGCCGGCGTCACCGTCACGTTCGAGCCGTCGAAGGAGACGCCGCCGGAGCCGGTCTCGATCCGCGCGTCGACGATCGTCCGGTCGCCGTCGCCGAACGGGTTGGAGTCGTTCGCCAGCACGTCGACGGAGGCGCTCTCCCCCTGCTCCACCTCGCCGAGATCGTCGTCGGCCGCCGTGATCAGCGGCTCGCGGCTCGCCACGGCGAGCGCCTCGACGGCCCCGACCACCGGCTCGTTGACGCCGTCGGAGACGCTGACCTCGAACGGTGCGACAGTGCCCTTCGGGGTGTCGACGTCGGCCACGATCTCCAGCACGGTGCCGCCGCGCAGCTCCGCCGAGAACCCGTCGGGCTGGGACACGAGCTCGAACGTGAGGTTGTCGAGGTCGGCGGCGTCCGGGTCGTCGGCGAGCCGCGTGAGGTCGACGGTGACGGCCTCGGGGCTGCCCGCCTCGACCTCGATCTGCGTCCCCCGCAGCGTGGGCGGCCGGTTCTCGAGCGGCAGGACCTCGATCGGCAGCGTGAGCACCGACGTCAGCCGCTCGGGGTCGTCGACGTCGGCCGCGTCCGTGACCTCGAACGTCAGCGTCGCCGGGCCGGAGTAGTCCTCGGCCGACGTGAACGTCAGCGTGCGCGCGTCGACCACGAGCTGTCCGCCGTTGCTGTTCGTGGCTGACACCGTGCTCGCGTCCGTGAGCTGGACCGGGTTGCCGCTCAGGGCGATGACGTAGTCCTCGAGCGCGATCTCGACAGGCTCCCCCGAACGCACCTCGACGGGCTCGACGTCGGTGCGCAGCGCCGGGCCGGAGTCCTCGACACCCGGGACGTCGATGAAGGCGTACGTGGTCTGGTCGTCGATGTCGGTGATCTGGTACGTCACGACCTGGCGCTGCGGCGTCAGCGTGACCCGCACCTCCTGGCCGACGACCTCCGCGTTCTCCTGGCCGTCCGGCAGCGTCACGGTCAGGTCGTCGGTGGTGCCGTCCGGGTCCGAGTCGTTGGCGAGCACCGGCACGTCGACCGACTCGCGCTCGAACAGCTGGGCGACCGGGACGATGTCGTCCTGCGCCACGGGGCGCAGCAGCGGCGCGTCCGGCGACACCTCCAGCACGAACGACCCGACGGCGCTCCCGCCGTGCCGGTCGGTGATGGCGTACTGGATGGGGTAGGTGCCGGACTCGGCGGGCGTGGTGAGGACGAGCCGGTTGTTCTCGGCCGCCACCTCGAGGCCGGCGGCGTCGACGACGGCCGGGTCGTCGAGGTAGAGCGGGTCGCCGTCGGGATCGGTGTCGTTCTCGAGCACGTCGACGACGACGTCGCGGCCCGGGCGGTACCAGGCGTCGTCGCGCACCGCCACCGGGTTCCGGTTGAGCAGCGGCGGCTCGACGACGCCGACCGAGATCTCACCGGTCGCGACCTGGCCCTGCCGGTCCCGCACGGAGTAGCTGAACCGGTCGGTGCCCGTGACGGAGTTGTACGCCTGGTAGTCGAGGTAGTCGGGGCCGATGGTGACGACCTGGCCGAGCTCGGGCGCGGAGTCGAGGCCGAGCAGCTGGACCGAGTCGCCGTCCGGGTCGATCCCGACGAGGTCGATCGGGATACGCACCAGCTCGGTCTGGAACGCCCGCGTCTCGACCGGCTCGGGCTGGGGAGCCTGGTTGCCCTCGTCGGCCACCACGTTCACGACCACGTTCGCCGACGCCGACTGACCGTTCTCGTCGGTGATCTGGTACGTCGCGACCTGCTGCCCCGGAGAGCTCGGAGCCTGGTAGCGCAGCACGTCCTGGGTGGCGAACATGACCCCCGCCTCCGGCGGCACGGGGACCTCGGCGTCGAGGCTGAAGTCGACGCCGCTCGGGTGGGAGTCGTTCGCCAGCACCGGGATCGTCACGTAGTCGCCGACGCGCACGGTGGCGCTGTCCTCGACGGCGACCGGCGGCTGCGGCTGCGCGTTCCCGCCGAGCGGCATCACCTGGACCTCGCCCTGCGCCTGCGCGACGCCGTTGGAGACGGAGTAGCCGAGCGTCACCGGACCCGTGAGCGTGCGGTCGGCGCTGATCCGCAGCAGCCGGTGCTCGAGGACGGCCACGTGCAGGCCGAGCCCGTCCGGCACGTCGACCTGCTGGACGGCGAGCACCTCGCCGCGCGGGTCGGTGTCGTTGACGAGCACGTCGAGCATCACCTCGCCGCCCGGCGGCAGCAGAGCGGTGTCGCGGACGGCGGTGGGGGGACCGTCCACCGGTTCGACGACGTCGACGCGGATCAGCCCTTCCGACGTCGCGCCGTCGTCGTCGGCCACGAGGTACGTCGTGTCGAACGACCCCGCCTCGGTGGGCGTGAACGCGATCGTCCCGTCCCAGTCGAGCGTCGGGTTCGTCTCGCCGGCGGCGAAGGGCTGCACCTGGGCCAGGCGCAGGCGGTCGCCGTTCGGGTCCTGGTCGTTGACGATCGGCTCGAGCACGACCGGCTCACCGACGTACGCCGTGGCGAAGTCGAACACGGCGACCGGCTTCGCGTTGCCCTCCGGCAGCACCTCGACGGTGATCTCGAGCTCCGCGACCTCGCGGTTGTCCGACACCGAGAGCGTGACCGTCTTCTCGCCGTCGGACAGGTTCGCGTCCTCGAACGTCACCGTCCCGTCCGGGGTGTACCGCACGGTGTCCTGCTCGTTGTCGACGCGGGCGCCGACCAGCACCAGGTCGTCGCCGTCGGGGTCGCGGATGTCCGTGAAGACGTTCATCGACACGGTCGCTCCACGTGCGGCCCGCATCGTGATGGCGCGGACCAGCTCCGGCGGAGTGTTCGACTCCTCGCCGATGACCTCGAGCGAGATCGTCGCCGTGTCCTGCTCGCCCCGGCCGTCGTCGATCGTGTACTCGAGGTGCGCGCTGCCGGACGCGTCCTGCGGCACGGTGATCTGCAGCGCCCGGTTCCCGAGGATCGGCTCGATCGTCCCGACGTTCTCCGGCGGCGAGTCCACCTGGGTGACGGTGACGAGGTCACCGTCGGGGTCGGAGTCGTTGTCCAGCACCGGCAGGATCGTCGTCCGCCCGGGCCGCAGGCCGAACTCGTCGTCCGTGGCCGTCGGGGGCCGGTTCTCGGCGTCGCGGTCGAGCGGCACCTCGTCGCGGATCTGCTGCTGGGACTCCTCCTCCTCCTCGGACGGGTTCGGCGGCGGAGTCGTGTCGGCCCAGTCCTCGATGAGCTTGAGCGTGTCCTGGATCATCCAGATGTTGCCGGAGACGAGGTCGTTGAGGACCACGACCTCCCGGTTGACGCGGAACGCCAGCTCGGCGTTCGCCGGGACCTCGGGAACCGGGAGCGAGACCGGCTCGTCGCGGCACAGCCGCAGGTAGGTCGGTTCGCCTCCGGACCACGCGCCGTGGGTGCAGCCCGCCACGACGACGGGCTGAGCCGGAGCCCCGGGGCTGCCGACCTCGGCGACCACCGGTGTGCCGCCGGCGAGCGGGACGCGCACCAGGGCGTCCGGCGTCGACAACGAGACGGTCGAGGCGGCCGGCCCGGACGCCTGGAGCCGCACCGTCGAGAGGTCGTTCTCGGCGAGCTGCTCCACGTCGGTGAGCTCGACGGTCGCGCGCTCGGGCTGCACGAGCTGGACCCGGGTCCGGGTCGACACGGCCCCGCTGTCGGCGTCCTCGACGCGCTCCTCGCGCGAGACGAGGAGCACCGGGTCGGTGCCGACGGTCGTGAGCTGGAGGTCGGCCTCCGCGAGCTCGCCCTCGAGCCGCGACGACAGGTCCCACGTGGGCAGCTCGACGCCGGGCGCCGCGCTCGCGTCCTCGCTCTCGCCCTCCGTCGGCTCTGCGCCGCCGGCGGCCTGCAGCGCCGCGGCGTCCTCCGGGCTGATGGCGGTCAGCGTGCGTTCCGTGGGCGAGAAGGCGTACGTGGTGCCGGCGTCGTCGACGGCGATCACGCCGTCGGCGCCGAGGTTGACGAGCGGCGGGATCTCCTCGTCCTCGAGCGTCGCGAGGGACGCGATGTCGGCGGTGCGCACGTCACCGGTGTCGATGTCGAGCACGGCGACGACGTCGCCCCCGAGCGCGACCTGCGCGCGGGCCGGGATGGACGCCCCACCGGCGAGCGCCACGGCGGCCGGGTCGATGCGCTGCACCTGGCGAGCGGCGGAGTCGACGACGAGCACGTTGGACGCCTGCTGCAGCAGGTCGAACTGCGTGCTGGCTGCGTCCAGCTGCGCGTCGACCTCCTCGATCGGTCGGTTCAGCCGGCCGATCCGGGTGTCGCTCTGACTGTTGACCCACACCCCGCCGTCGTTGAGGTCGACGTCGGCCGTGGCGACGCCGTCGTAGTCGAGGCTGAGCGCGACGACGGTGCCGAGGGCCAGCGAGATCACCGTCGCGCTCGCGATGCGGGACCGGTGCCGGCGCAGGCGTTCGCCCAACCTCACTCGCTCGTTCCCCCTCCGGGTCGTCATCGGGCAGGCGCGCATGGCGCAGTGCCGTGCACAGCCGACTCAGGCTACCTGGTGGCGGACCGGCCGGTCAGCCCATGAGTGGACCCGGAGTGAACCTCCGGTGAAGGTCGGCGGGAGGTCTCACACGCCGGCGCGCTCGGCCTCCTCGTCGAGGATCGGCAGGTCGTCGGCGGTCACGAGCCGTGAGGCGACGGCGTGCTCGACCAGCCGGGCGCGCCGGTTCACCGCGAGTCGGCGGGGACCTCCGCGCAGGCCGCGGACGCCGGTCCGGCTGAGCTTCTCGCAGACGTTGTCGAGCTTGCGGTTGAAACGGGTGAGGTTCCAGCCGAGCCGCGCGGCGGCCTGCGCCGACGTCGGGATCGATGCCGTGCTCCCCCGCCCGCGCAGCACCGGTTCGGCCAGCGAGACCACGAGCGCCCGCTGCGTCGGCGTCAGCGCGACCGGCCCGATCGTGGTCTCGCCGACCTCGATCTCGTCGGACGCCGTGCTGTCGTAGGCCGGCTCCTCGCCGGCGATCGTGAGCTCGTACGTCGTCGGGCCGGCCGTGAACAGGACGGTCGTGCGCGCGAAGACCAGCGGCAGCCGGGCGCCCGGAGCCACCCACGCCTGCACGTTGCCGCCGGGGTCGGCCACCGTGGCCGAGATCCGGCTGCCCACGTTCTCGAGCCACCACAGGCCGTCCCGGTGCACGAGGCGCAGGAACCGGCGGTGGAGGTACGGGTTGTCGTCGATCTCGAGGTCGCCCTCACGACCGATCGTGAACGGCTCCGCCTCGTCGAGCGTGAACCACTCGCCGCAGAACTCCAGCTGCATCGACATCACTCGCCCCGATCCTGCCTCAGCCAACGCAGGCGCTCACCGGGCCGGAGAGCCGTCCTCCGGCGTCCGCCCGCGTCCGCACCTCGACGCACACCGTACCGGTCCGGTCCGTCAGCGTCAGCGGGGAGGCGTCGACCGGTTGAGCCCGCCCGTCGCCGCCCACCTCGGTCCAGCTGAACGAGTAGTCGGCGGGGTCGACGTCGTCGGGCAACGTCCATGTGAACGTCACGTCCTCGCCGTCGCGCACGCCGGCCAGGTCCTCGGGCTCGGGCACCGCGACGACCGGCGGGGGCGCCGTCGGGTCGTCCGGCGCCGTCGAGGTCGGCGGCTCGACGGGAGTCTCGGCGCCGCGGTTGACGAGCACGACGACGACGAGCGCCGCGAGCACCGTGACCGTCGCCGTCGCCCACACCCACCAGCGCGTGCGCCGGCCGGCGCCGGAGGGAGCCGCCGGGTCGTGCCCCGGCGGTGCGGTGGGCTCGGTCGGAGGCGGCACGGTGTACCCGGCGAGGAACGGGTCCGGCGTCGCCGCCCCCTGCTGGCGGGTCGCGACCGAGCCGCCGAGCACCGTGTGCTCCAGCGGGTCCACCCGCGGCACGGGGTCCACGGTGGTGACGGCCCGCACGCGCGTCGCGTTCTCCTCGCTCGCGGCGACGGCGTCGGCGATCCACGACGTGTCCGGCACGTCGATCGGCGTCGGGGCCAGGCGCAGCTCCTGCTCGACCTGCTGGAGGGCGCGCGCGAAGTCGAGCGCCGTGGCGTACCGCTGCGACGGATGCTTGGCCAGCCCGCGCTCCAGCACGCGCTCGAGGCTCGCCGGCACGTCCTGGCGGCCGATCGGCGGCACCGGCTCCCGCTCGATCCGCGTGATGAGGTCGAGCGCCGTGTTCGATCCGCCGACCCGTTCGAACGGCGACCGGCCCGCGAGGATCGTGTAGATCGTCGCGGCGAGGGCGTAGACGTCGGCGGCGACGCCGCGCGGGGCGTCGTCGGCGAAGAACTCGGGGGCGGCCCACGGGATCGACATGCCGACCTCGTCCCCCGCGGAGTCAGCCCCGCTCGCGAGGACCGAGATCCCGAAGTCGGTCAGCGCCGGCCAGCCGTAGTCGTTCGTGAGGACGTTCGCCGGCTTGATGTCGCGATGGAGGATGCCGGCGCGGTGGGCGGTCTCGGCCGCACCCGACAGGCGGACGCCGATGCGCAGCGCCTCGGCCACGCCGATCCGCTCCTGCCGGTAGCGCACCGACAGGTTCGGCCGCGAGCAGTACTCCATGACGAGGTACGGCCGGCCGTCCTCCGCCGTGTCCGCGTGGTAGATCGTCGCGATCGCAGGGTGGGTCGACAGCTGGGCCATGAGGTTCGCCTCGGCGGCGAACTGGGCGCGTTCGTCCGGGCCGTCCGCGTGCGCGAGCAGGACCTTGACCGCGACCCGGCGGCGCGGCATCGCCTGCTCGTACAGGAACACGTCGGAGAAGCCCCCCGACCCGAGGAGCTTCTCCAACCGGTACCCCGGGATCGACGGGGGCGGAGACGGGGCGCGCCGTGGACTCATCGCCCGTCGTGGGCCGGACCGCCGGCACCCCGCTCGAGGGTGATGATCGCGCCGTCGCCCAGGTCGACCTCCGTGCCCACCGGGATCGGCACACCCTCACCGGGGTGCAGTCGCTGGGCGGGCTGACCCGGACGCGTCACCACGGTGCCGTTCGTCGACCGCAGGTCGGTGACGATGACGTAGCCGCCCTCGACCCGGATCTCGGCGTGCGTGCGCGAGATGTCCTGCTCCGGGCTCGGCACCGGGACGAGCCGCGGCGGGGTCGGTCCGTCGAAGCGCGGGGACTCCGGCGCGCGACCGACGAGGACCGGCCGGTCCAGGTCGACCCGCGCGCCGTGGGCGAACGACAGGACGTATGCCGGCGGTGCCGCGCTCTCCGGCTCCGGAGCGGGACCGACGCCGCCGCCCTGACGTTCCGGGAGCTCCTCGGCGAGCAGGGTCTGGCCGTCGTGATCGCCGCCGGCGGCCGCGGCGGGCGCGTCGGACGGCTTGGGCGGCGGCGTCGGGAGCGGCGGCGCACCGGGCACCGGCGCGGGAGCCGCGGGCACGGAGTCGATCATCGCGCCGGGCGCCGCGGCCTTCGGGAGAGAGCCGACCATGATCGTCGACTCGGCCCCCTCATCGACGTCGTCCGGGTCGTAGCTGGCGAACGTGTCCTCGCTGACCTCCGGGTCCGCGGGCTCCGGCTCGGTCTCGGGCTCCAGCTCGACAGGCTCCGGCTCCGGCTCCGGCTCCGGCACGGCCTCGAGCTCGGTCTCGGACTCCGAGTCGAGCTCGACGTCGAGTTCCGACTCGAACGCGGGCTCGGGTTCCGACTCGTTCTCGGGCTCCGGCTCCGACTCCGGCTCCGGTTCGTTCTCGGGCTCCGGCTCCGGCTCCGGCTCCGGTTCGGCCTCGGGCTCCGGCTCGACCTCGGGCTCGGGTTCCGGCTCGACCTCTGCCTCCGCCTCGGCCTCGAGCTCGCTCTCGCCCTCCGCGTCGCGCTCGGGCTCCGGCTCGCCGTCGGCCACCGCCTCGACGGCGTCGACGGATTCCGCCTCGGCCTCCGGCCCGGCGACGGGCTCCTCGGGTGCGGGGACGGCCGGGAACGGCACGGCAGTGACCGGGGGAAGCGTCTCCGTCACCGCGCCCGCCGCACCGAGCGCCGTCGTCGCCCCGTCGGTCGCGTCCACCGACGCGTCGTCGCTCTCCGGCTCCACTGCGCTTGCGCCGTCGGCGTCGAGCTCGGCAGGCACGAGCAGAGGCGCGGCGACGGTGCGCGTCGGTCGCACGGTGACCGTGTACTGCACCTGGGCCGCGCGAACCACGCCGGCCTCGAGGGGCAGGTCACCCACGCCGTCGGCCGCCTCCGGCGTCCGCACCACGATCTCCCGGCCCTCCGGCGCCAGCTGCTCCCGCCACGTCGCGACGTCGCGCGCGTCCAGCGAGTGACCGTCGATCTCCACCACGAGGTCCCCGCGCAGGAGCGCCCGCACCCCGTCCGGGGTGACCTGGACGAGCGCGAACGCGGGCAGGGCGGCGAGCCCACCTCCGGCGAGCAGCTCGACCCACGACGTGACGTCCGAGCCCGCCTCCACCTCGTCCCAGACGCGCAGCACCGTCAGCGGGGCAACGCTCGGGTCGAGCACCACCACCGCCTGCGGTGCCACCATCGCCGTCCACGTGCCGGGCACGTACGTTCGTGGCCTCATGACACAGTCACCTCTTTCTGGGGCTCCCGGGGGATCGTGTCCTCGTTCTCGTCCGCGCCGTCGGACCGCGGGGCGGTGGACGTGGCAGCGTGCCACGCCGCGCCGCCGGAGTCCACGACGAGCACCGTGACGTTGTCCCCCGCTCCACCCCGCACGGCCCGGGACAGCAGGTCCGCGGCCGCCCGCTCCGGACGCGGCACGGCGCGCAGCACCGCGGCGATCTCCGGGACGCGTAGCTCACCCGTCAGGCCGTCGGAGCACATCATCAGCCGGTCGTGCTCGCCGCACGGGAGCATCCAGAAGTCCGCCTCCCCCGCCGCGCCGGTGCCGATGGCGCGCGTGATGACGTTCCGCTGCGGGTGGTGGTCCGCCTCGGACCGGTCGATCGCTCCCGCGTCGACGAGCTCCTGGACGACCGAGTGGTCCACGCTGACCTGTTCGAAGTCGTCACCCGCGAGCCGGTACACGCGCGAGTCGCCGATGTTGAAGACGAGCCAGTACGGCGTCCCCGCCTGCTCCGTGAGGATCGCCCCGGACACGGTGGTCCCCGCCACGACCTTCCGCGCATGGGCGGGGTCGAGCCGGTCCACGCTCTCGCGGATGAGCTCGCGCGCGTGCTCGACGGCGCGCCGGACGTCGTCGGGTCGCGCGGGCTCGGCGGCGCCGCGCCGCAGGAGGTCGTGCGCGAGGTCGGTGAACGCCTCGACGACCGCCGCCGACGCCATCTCACCCTTCTCGTGCCCGCCCATCCCGTCCGCGACCAGGAACACCGGGGGTAGGGCGAGGACGGCGTCCTCGTTGACGGTGCGCACGCCCCCCGTGTCGGTGGCGGCACCCCAGGCCGTCGCCATGCCGGTCCTCCTCGCCGTTGCCTGGGCGAAATCCTAGTTCGGTCAGGCGGACCACCCTGACGGGAGTCGCCACACGGTGAACGAGTCGACGTGTTCGACGAGCACGTACCCGGCTGGTGAGATGTCGACGACCCATCCGCCGTCGAGGTCGAGCGACCACCTCTCCGCCCCCGACCGCGGATCGATGACCACCAGCCTCGACCCGTGCCGGCTCGGCGTCGTCGCCCCGAGCAACCGGCCGTCCGTCCACCGCGGCGACCAGCCCGAGACCGGCTCGCGGGTCCACAGCTCGCGACCGTCCCGCGCGTCGCGTGCGTCCACGCCGCCGCCCGGTCGGACGAGCAGGACGACACCGCCCACGCTGATGACCTGCTCGAGCGCCTCGTCCGTGCGCCAGAGCACTGTCCCGTACTCGTCGGTCACGACCGTCCCGTCGGCGTCGATGAGGAAGTGCGGTGCCCGGCCGGGTGCCCCGTCGAGCGCGGGCAGCAGCGCACCGCGCGGCAGCTGACCCAGGGCGGAACCGTCCATCCCGTGCACGAGGACCGGCCCGCCCGGCCGGGACGCCGCCCACACCGTGCCGCCGTTCGCCGTCTGCAGGTGAGCCGGGTCGAGCCAGGTGCCGTCGTCGGCGTCGAGGGCGAGAGCTGCCTCGCCCGACACGACGACGAGCCCGCCGGCCGTCGACATCGACGCCGGGGAGGTGCCCGGCGAGGGGACCACCACCGACCACTCCGGCTCCCCCACCAGGCCCCTGCTCTCCACGGTGGCCGACCCGATCCGGTCCATCCGGAGTTCCACGGTCCGCACCACCCGGCCCGGCACCGTGTCCACGACGACGACGTGCTCGCCGTCGCGCCGCTGCGTCTCGCCCGTCGCGACGTCGACGGTGAGGACCTCGCGGTCCTGGCTCCCGAGACCCGCCCCCACGAGGCACGCGACGACCTCGCGCGCCCCGACGCCGCACGACTCGACGTGCTCCTCCAGACGCCAGCGTTCGGCACCGGTGTCGAGCTCGTACGCGGCCACGCCGCCCGGCCCCCACGTCACCACGGCGTCGGGGGCCAGGAACGCGTCAGCGCTCGTGGCGTCACGCGCCACGCTCTCCCACACCAGGTCCGGACGGCGTGAGAGGTCCGCCACGAGATGGTCGACGCTGTCGGGGGGCGTCGGCAGGAACGCGACGCCCACGACGGCAAGGACCACGGCTACCGTGCCCCAGCCGAGGACCGGGGCGAGCCGCGACGGTTCCGGACCACCCCCGCCGGTGCCGCCCGCGCGCGAACGAGCGCGCCCGGCGTCCTCGGCGCCCGCCAGGTCGAGGTCGAACTCGACGTCCCCGCGGGGGTTCACCCCACGATCGTCCCTCACCAGAGCGGTGAGTACACCCCCCAGTAGGCGGCGACGAGCAGCAGGGCGGCGGAGCCCAGGTGCACGCACAGCCACCCGAGCCCACCGACGACGCCGAAGGCCCGCACACCGCCCGTGCGCAGCGTCCTGACAGCCGCCCCGACGGAGACGACGCCGAGAGCCGCTGCGGCGACGCCGAGAGCCTGCAGCGCCACCCAGCCGCCCCACACGAACAGGTCGTTCTGGCGGTAGTTCAGCGCGAGCTGGGCGATCTGGTAGACGTACCCCAGGAGCACGACGACGGTGCCCAGCGTCACCGCCGCGAACGTTCCGGAGCGGCGGGCCAAGGGCGGCGGGAGCGTGTGCGCGGCGCGGCCCCGGATGCGCGCCACGAGGCGCGCGGCGCCCCAGAGGATGGGCCCGAGGGCGAGCACGAGCACGGCCCCGAGCGTCGTCCACACGAGCATCTGACCGTCGGCGAACCAGCGGGGGGTCGGGACGACGTCGGCGACGTAGCGCTGGACGGGCGTGTCGCCGGCGATCTGCGGGCCCAGCTGCGTGGTGCCCACGGGGTCGAGCATCCAGCGCGCCAGACCCTCGAGGAACTCCTCGACGAGCGGTCCGGTCGAGCTGCCGTACCGGATCCCGTGGTTCGCGCCGGCGTAGTAGCGCAGGAGCACGGAGTCGCTGCCCCCGGCGACCTGGTCCATGACCTGCAGGGGTCCCTGGACGATGGGCATCGAGGCGTCGTCGGTCCCGTAGGCCATGAACACCGGCTGCGTGACGCGGGTCATGTAGGGCGTGGCGTCGAAGTCCACGTAGTCGAAGCCGCCACCGGGCACGTGGACGCCCGTCGCCCGCGGGATCGCCCGCATGAGCCCCGGCGGCACACCGACGTTGCGCAGGTAGGAGTCGGTCGCGAACGCCGCCTGGACACGCGGAGCGACCACCGGCGCGGAGATGAGCGCCATGAAGTCGATGGCCGGATCCTCGGCGGCGAGCACGGGCGCGATCCAGGCCCCCTCGCTCTCGCCGTAGATCCCGACCCGGTCGGGGTCCACACCGGGGAGCGCACGGACAGCCTCCACGGAGGCGTGGTAGTCCCGAGCCATCGCCACGTAGTCGCGCTCGTTGGTCGTGTACGTGTCGAGCCGCTTGTCCGGGACCAGTGCCACGATCCCCGCGCTCGCGAGCGCCCTCGCCTGCTCCGTGAACGCCGTGTGGTGCCCGGTGCCCGCGCCGTGCAGGAAGACGACTCCCGGCAGCAGCCCCGCCGCACCGATCGGCTCCATGATCTCGGCCGCCACCTGCGCGCCGTCGAGCTGCACCTCGACGAGCCGCGACGTCGTCGGGTACGTGCCGACGACGGCCGGCGCCACGGGGTCGCCGACGGCGGGGTCCGGGGTCTCGGGGTCGGCCGTCACGGTGAGCGGCTTGGGCCGCCAGGACGGCCCGGCGAGGGCGCCGGCGGCGCCCAGCGCGACGACGACGACGGCGACGATCGCCACGCCCTTCACCGGGACGCGTCCGAGCGCGCGCGCCGCCCGCTCCCGCAGCCCGGTCGTCCGTCTCAGCACACGACCCTCCCCTGATCCGTCATCCTCGCCCCCGACGGTCAGAAACCGAGCCGCTCGAGCTGTTTCGGGTCACGCTGCCAATCCTTGGCGACCTTCACCCGCAGGTCCAGGAACACCCGGGCACCGAGCAGCGCCTCGATGCCGTGACGCGCCGTCGTCCCGACGTCCCGCAACCGGGAGCCCTTCGCGCCGATGACGATCGCCTTCTGGCTGTCCCGCTCCACGAAGATGTTGACCCGGACGTCCAGCAGGCCGGAGCCCGCGCCGTCCTCCTTGCCCGGTCGCTCCACGATCTCGTCGACGACGACGGCGAGCGAGTGCGGCAGCTCGTCGCGGACGCCCTCGAGCGCCGCCTCCCGGACGAGCTCGGCGACCATGACGTGCTCGGGCTCGTCGGTCAGCTCGCCGTCCGGGTAGAGCGGCGGGCTCTCGGGCAGGTGGCCGAGCAGGACGTCGGTGACGACGTCGACCTGGTACTGCTCGGTCGCCGAGACGGGCACGATGTCCGCCCACCGTCCGAGCCGGTCGATCTCGGCCAGGTGCGTGACGAGCCGCTGGCGCGACACCGTCGCGGCCTTCGTGGCGAGCGCGACGACGGGGGTCCGCACGTCCTCGAGCTGACGCGCGATGTACGCGTCGCCGGGGCCGACCTTCTGGTCGGCCGGCAGGCAGAACGCGATGACGTCCACCTCGGCGAGGGTCGCGAGCACGAGGTCGTTGAGACGGCGTCCGAGCAGCGTGCGCGGCCGGTGCAGCCCCGGCGTGTCCACCAGCACGAGCTGCCCGTCGGGGAGGTGCACGATGCCGCGCACCGTGTGGCGCGTGGTCTGCGGCCGGCCGGACGTGATCGCCACCTTCGTCCCGACCAGGGCGTTGACGAGCGTGGATTTCCCGGCGTTCGGGCGGCCGACGACGCTCGCGAAGCCGGCCCGGAAGCCTTCGGGGACGTCGGGGCTGACGAGCGACCCCGCTGGCATGCCGCTCACCGCCCGGCGAGGAAGGTCAGCAGCAGCTTGCGCTGGAGGTCGAACATCTCACGTTCCTCGTCCGGCTCGGCGTGGTCGAAGCCGAGGAGGTGGAGGATCCCGTGCGTCGTGAGGAGCAGGAGCTCCTCCTCGGTGCTGTGCCCGGCGGTCCGCGCCTGCTCGGCGGCGACCTCAGGGCACAGGACGACGTCGCCGAGGACTCCCGGGCCGGACGGCGCGTCGTCGCGCCCCGGCCGCAGCTCGTCCATCGGGAACGACAGCACGTCCGTCGGCCCCGGCTCGTCCATCCAGCGCTCGTGGAGGTCGGACATCGCCGGGATGTCCACGAAGAGGATCGACAGCTCGGCCTGGGGGTGCACGTGCAGCTGGTCGAGCACGTAGCGCGCCAGCGCCGCGAACTCGGCCTCGTCGACGGTGACCGGCGACTCGTTGCTGACCTCGGTGCTCACGCCGGAGCCTCCCCGGAGCTGCGTGGCGCCCGGCGTGGCGCGGCGCTGCGGCCGCGCGGCTGGGGCGGCAGGTGGTGGCCCTCGCTCTCGTCCCAGCGGGCGTACGCGTCGATGATGTCGCCCACGAGACGGTGGCGGACGACGTCGGCCGACGTCAGGCGGCAGAACGCGACGTCGTCGATCTGGTCGAGGATGTCCTGGACGACGCGGAGGCCGGAGTGCGTCCCGGCGGGCAGGTCGACCTGGGTGACGTCGCCCGTGACGACCATCTTCGAGCCGAACCCGAGCCGCGTGAGGAACATCTTCATCTGCTCGGCCGAGGTGTTCTGCGCTTCGTCAAGAATGATAAAAGCATCGTTGAGCGTTCTACCACGCATGTAGGCGAGAGGCGCCACCTCGATCGTGCCGGCCGCCATCAGACGAGGGATCGTGTCCGGGTCGATCATGTCGTGCAGCGCGTCGTACAGCGGACGCAGGTACGGGTCGATCTTGTCGTTGAGCGTGCCGGGCAGGAAGCCGAGGCGTTCGCCCGCCTCCACGGCCGGCCGCGTGAGCAGGATGCGGTTGACCTGCTTCGACTGCAGCGCCTGGACGGCCTTTGCCATGGCGAGGTACGTCTTGCCCGTGCCGGCAGGGCCGATCCCGAACACCACGGTGTTGCGGTCGATCGCCTCGACGTACTCCTTCTGACCGACGGTCTTCGGGCGGATCGTGCGACCCCGGCTGGACAGGATGTTCATCGTCAGCACGCGTGCGGGGCTCTCGGCCGTCGGCGACGTGAGCATCGAGATGGCACGCTCGACGGCGTCGGCCGTGAGGGGCTGCGCGGTCGCCGCGATCTCGGTGAGCTCGTCGAGCAGGCGCTCCGCGAGCGCGACGTCGCCCGGACGGCCGATCAGCGTCACCACGTTGCCGCGCACGTGGACGTCGACGGCGGGGAAACCGCGCTCGATCGCGCGCAGCACCTCGTCGCGGCGGCCGAGCAGCGCGACCATCGAGACGTCGTCGGGAACGGTGATCTGATGGCGGACCTCCGCCGACGGCGAGGTCGGGGGGTTCGACGCCCCTGCCGTGCCCGCCGCGTCGGGTCGGTCGGCCGTGGCGTCGGTGGGCACGATGCGTCTCATGGTGGGGGCCGGTGGCCCTGGATCTCCTCGGTCGGGGTGGGCTGCGAGTCTATCGAGACGCTCGCGTGGCGGCACGGTGTTTGCGCACCGTGGCGGGCGTGGACGACGGCGAGGGCCGCCGCGTCAGCGGCCCGCCAGCTTGTCCCGCAGCCGGGCGAACATCCCAGGTCCGGCGGGCGCCAGGCGCGCCTCCGGGCGCTCCTCCCCGCGGAGTGCGGCGAGCTCGCGCAGGAGCTGCTCCTGGCGCTCGTCGAGCTGGGTCGGCACCTCGACGTCGACGTGCACGTGGAGGTCGCCGCGCCCGCCGCCGTGCAGCCGCCCGACGCCGAGACCGCGCAGCGTCACGACCTGCTCGGGCTGCGTCCCCGGGCGGATGTCGACCTGCTGGGCGCCGTCGAGCGTCTCGAGCTCGAGCACCGTGCCGAGCGCCGCCGCCGTGACCGGCAGCGCCATGGTGCAGTGCAGGTCGTCGCCGCGCCGGGTGAACACCGGGTGCGCCCGCTCCCGGATCTCGACGTACAGGTCGCCCGCGGGCCCTCCGCCGGGGCCGACCTCGCCCTGGCCGGTGAGCTTGATCCGGGTCCCGGACTCGACGCCCGCGGGCACGTCGAGGCCGATGGTGCGCCGGGTCCGCACCCGGCCCTCCCCGGCGCACTCGGGGCACGGGTCCGGGATCGTCGAGCCGAAGCCGCCGCACGCGTCGCACCGCTGCGTCGTCATGACCTGGCCGAGGAACGAGCGCGCGACCCGCTGCACGGAGCCGCGCCCGCCGCACACGTCGCACGTGCGCGGGCCGGTGCCCGGGCGGGAGCACGTGCCGTGGCACGTGCCGCACATGACGGCCGTCTCGACCTGGAGGTCACGGTGCGTGCCGAACGTGGCGTCGGCGAGGTCGACGTCGATCCGCACGAGCGCGTCCTGGCCACGGCGTGCCCGCGGCACCGGCCCGCGGGCGGCCGGACCGCCGGACGCCGCGCTGAAGAACGTCTCGAAGATGTCCGAGAACGCGAACCCGGCACCGGCGTCGCCGCCCATCCCGTTCATCCCGGGCATCCCGCCCATGTCGTAGGCTCGACGCTTCTCCGGGTTGGACAGGACCTCGTGCGCGGCCGTGATGTCCTTGAACCGCTCGGCCTCGACCGGCCCGGCGACGTCCGGGTGGTGCGTCCGCGCGAGCTTGCGGTACGCCCTCTTGATCTCCTCGGTCGTCGCGTCACGGCTGACGCCCAGGACCTCGTAGTAATCCGTCACGTGTGGCTTCCTGCTCGAAGATCAGCCGCCGAGGGCCCTGGAGAGATAGCGGGCGACGGCACGCACCGACGCCATGGTCGTGGGGTAGTCCATCCGGGTCGGACCGAGAACTCCGAGGTAGGCGACGGCGTCGTCCGCCGCGACCCCACCGTAACCCGACGCGACGATCGACGTCTCCGCCAGACCCGCGTGCCGGTTCTCGTGGCCGATCCGCACGCTGATGCCGTCGCCGCGCTCGGAGCGCACCTCCTCGGCGTCGAGCGCCATCTCGGACAGCAGGCGCAGCAGTACCACCTGCTCCTCGAGCGCCTCGAGCACGGGGCTGATGGTGCGCGGGAAGTCCGTGTCGGAACGCGCCAGGTTGGCCGTGCCGGCCATGACGATGCGTTCCTCCGTCTCCTCCGCGAGCGCCTCGGCGATCACGGCGTTGACGGCGTCGACGAACGGGCGGTCGGCCGGGGCGAAGTAGGTGGGCAGCATCTCGAGCTCGACGCCGAGACGCGGCATGCGCCGCCCGGCACCCACCGCGTTCAGCCGGGCTCGCAGCTCCGCGACGACAGCCTCGTCGGGCGCGGCGTCGGCCGCCAGCTCGATCGTGCGCTGCTCCACCCGCCCGGTGTCCATGATCATGACGACGAGCAGACGACCCGGGGCCATCGGGACGAGCTCGATGTGCCGCAGCGTCGTGCGGCGCAACGAGGGGTACTGGACGACGGCGACCTGGTGCGTGATCTGCGCGAGGAGCCGCACCGTGCGGTCGACGACGTCGTCCAGGTCGACGGCCTCGTCGAGCAGGTGCTCGATCGCGCGGCGCTCCGCCGGCGTGAGCGGCTTGAGCGTGGAGAGCCGGTCGACGAAGAGCCGGTACCCCTTGTCGGTCGGCACGCGTCCGGCCGACGTGTGCGGCTGCGCGATGTAGCCGCTCTCCTCGAGCGCCGCCATGTCGTTCCGGATGGTCGCCGGGGAGACGCCGAGCGCGTGCCGTTCGACGAGCGCACGGGACCCGACGGGCTCCCGGGTGCTCACGTAGTCGCGCACGATCGCGCGCAGGACCTCGAGGCGTCGTTCGTCGCTCATGGTCCTCCCTCGATCGCGTGCCAGCACTCACCCGGGCCGAGTGCCAATTCTACGCTGCTGCCAGCGCGCGCCTCCGGCGTCCCGGCGCCGCCATCCTCGCGGCCGCACCGGCCGGGCGGGCGCACCGACGGGCGACACGCCGTCGGCCCCGGCGATTCCGGCCGTCCCCCGGTGGGTCGCGCGTCACGACGCCGACCGGTGCGGCATCCTCGCCGGGTGCCTTCCGACCGCCGTGGGTTCCCCGACCCTTACGGGCCAGATGCTCTGAGCGCCGATCCGCGAGTGCGGACCGGCACCCGCCGCGTGACGCGCGACGAGCCGGCGGTCGCCGGCCTCGTCGTCGAGGACGTCGAGACGGGCTGGGTCGGCGCCGTCGTGCGCGTCGAGAAGAGCGCGGGCGGGGTCACCGTCGCTCTCGAGGACCGGCGCGGAACCACCAGGACCTTCCCGCTCGGGCCGGGCTTCTGGGTCGACGGCGAACCGGTGCGGCTCGTGATGCCGCGCGGCGAGCGCCCCCGCGCCGCGGTCCGCACCGCGAGCGGCTCGCGCGCCGTGGCCGGCGCACGCGCCCGGGTGGCGCGGGCCTCGCGCCTGTGGGTCGAGGGACGCCACGACGCCGAGCTCGTGGAGCACGTGTGGGGCGAGGACCTGCGGATCGAGGGGGTCGTCGTCGAGCTGCTCGACGGCGTCGACAACCTCGCCGACGCGCTCACGGAGTTCGCGCCGGGTCCCGGGCGCCGCGCGGGCGTCCTGGTCGACCACCTCGTGCCCGGGAGCAAGGAGCAGCGCCTCACCGCCGAGGCTCTGCGCCGGCTCGGTCCTGCGGCCGACGCGGTGCTCGTGCTCGGGCACCCCTACGTCGACGTCTGGCAGGCCGTCCGGCCGGAACGCGTCGGTCTGCGCGTATGGCCCGACGTCCCCCGGTCGGAGGACATCAAGACCGGCACGCTGCGCGCGCTCGGCTGGCCGCACGCGGACCAGGCGGACGTCGCCGCGGGCTGGAAGCGGATCCTGCGCAACGTGCGCGACTACCGCGACCTCGACCCCGCGCTGCTGGGCCGGGTCGAGGAGCTCGTCGACTTCGTCACCGGCGAGGGCTGACGCCGGCGTCGTCAGCCTCTGGCGCTTCCCCGCCCAGCACGAGCGACGGGCCGGGGCGGCACGCCGCCCCGGCCCGCTCGTCGTGCCACGTCAGGGTGCGACGGGCTGGTTCTGCAGCCTGCGGTACATGTACGTGGTCGCCAGGTTGCCGAGCGGGGCGGAGATCAGTGTCCCGATCCCGCACAGAGCGCTCCCGACCGCGTTGGCGACGAGCACGAGGAGCAGCAGAAGCGCCGTCTGCCCGAAGTTGTTCGCCGAGAGGTTGATGCCCGCCTTGATGCCGTCGATGGCTCCACGTCGCTGGTCGACGATGAACCAGATGACGTAGAGCGCGAAGAACAGCACGATGAGGCCGCCGACGATGATGAACGATCCCACCATCGAGGCCAGCGCGATGAGGAGGGTCGCGCCCAGCGCGGCTCCCACGTTCTTGAACGTGAAGAAGTCCTTCAGCGTGACCGGCTTGCCGTTCGCGATCTCGAGGTAGCCGTGCACCATGCCGATCTGGGACAGGAAGGCGCCCGCGATGACGGCGAAGAAGAGCACCACCGTGCCGAAGAAGCCGAGCACGCTGAACGCGTCCTCCGTCGCAGAACCCGAGCCCGCAGCCGCGCGCCCGATCCCGATGATGATGAACGACCAGAGGATCACCAGAGCGGCGATGATCAGGCCCCACAGCAGCTGGGCGAGGACGAGCGTGCCCCAGTTCTCCGTGAACTTCTTCCAGCCCCAGGAGAAGCCGTCGGTCGCCTGGACCTGGCTGGCGTACGCGCCGCCCGGCGGCGGGAACCCGCCCTGCGGAGGCGGCGGAAACCCACCCTGCGGAGGCGGCGGGAAGCCACCACCCTGACCGGGAGGAGGCGGGAACCCACCTTGGCCGGGCGGGGGCGGCGGGAAACCGCCAGCCTGAGCGGGCGGGGGCGAGAAGCCCGGCTGCGCCGGAGGCGGCGGGACGGCCGCAGGCTGTGCCTGCGGTGGGAGCTCGGAGCCCGGCTGCGCGGGCGGTGGCGGGACGGCGGCCCCCCCGGTGAACCCGCCCTGGTCCGGCGGCGGATAGGCGCTCGCCGGAGGCGGCGGTGCGGCATAGCTCTGAGCCTGCGGCGCGTCGGGCTCCGGGGCGGGAGCCGGCGGCACGACGGGTGGCGCGGGCGGCACCACCTGCTCGGCCGGCGGGCTCGGCGGCGGGACCACCGGCGGCACGACGGGCGGCGCCTCCGGCTCGACCGGCGGAGCGGGCGGCACCACCGGCTCGGCCGGCGGGATCACGGGCTCCGCCGGAGGTGCCGGCGGCACGCCCGGCTCGACGGGGGGCGCCGGCGGGATCACCGGCTCCGCGGGAGGCTCCTGCGAGACCGACGGCTCGTCCGGGGGCAGCGGCGCGTCAGGGCCCGTGGACTCACGGCTCTCGTCGGAGCCTTCCGGGTTCTCCGGGCCGGTCGGGTTGCTCATGTCGCTCCTCGTGCTCGACGGCCGCGCGGGACGAGCGGCACGCGCCTCAGCGAACCGCCACCACCCGAGGGTGTCAAGGCGAAGCGCCGCCTCAGGTCAGCGCGCGAACCACCGTGTCGGCGAGCAGCCTCCCGCGCCGCGTGAGCACGAGACGCCGGCCGCCGTCGCCCGGCGACCGGACGCTCACCAACCCGCCGCGGGCGAGCTCGGCCACCGCGGCGGCGTCCGCGCGCTCGGCGTCCAGGCCGGTCGCGAGGCGGATCCCGAGCAGCACGCGTTCGAGCTCGCGCGCGTCGTCGTCGAGCGTCTCCCGGCCCGCGGCCGGCGAGGTGGCGGCCTCGAGCCGGCCGGCGTACGCGCGCGGGTGCTTGACGTTCCACCACCGGACGCCCCCGACGTGGCTGTGCGCCCCGGGCCCGATCCCCCACCAGTCGTCGCCGCGCCAGTAGGCGAGGTTGTGGCGGCACTCGTCGGCCGAGGTCCGGGCGAAGTTGCTGATCTCGTACCAGGAGTACCCGGCGTCGGCGAGCACGGCGTCGGCCAGCTCGTACTTCGCCGCCTCGTCGTCGCCGTCCGGAGCCGGGAGCTCACCGCGCGCCGCCTGCCGACCCATCGCCGTCCCCGGCTCCACGACGAGGGCGTACGCCGACACGTGGTCCGGATCGAGCGCGACGGCCTTCTCGAGGCTGACGCGCCAGTCGTCGAGCGTCTCCCCGGGCGTCCCGTAGATGAGGTCCAGCGAGACGGCCAGACCGGCGTCGCGCGCCCACGCGACGACGGCGGGCAGGCGGGCGGGATCGTGGGTGCGGTCCAGCGTGGCGAGCACGTGCGGGACCGCGGACTGCATCCCGAACGACACGCGCGTGAACCCCGCGTCGGCGAGCGCTGCCAACGATTCCGGCGTCACCGAGTCGGGGTTCGCCTCGGTCGTGACCTCAGCGCCTGGAGCGAGGCCCCACGCGTCGTCGACGGCGCGCACCAGTCCCGCGAGGTCGCCGGGCGGCAGCAGGGTGGGCGTCCCGCCGCCCACGAAGACCGTCTCGACCCGGCGCTCGGGCAGACCCGACGACGCGAGGACCCGCGCCGCCAGCGCGATCTCCCGCTGCGCCGTCGCCGCATAAGCGGCCTGGCTCGCGCCGCCGCCGAGCTCGCTCGCCGTGTACGTGTTGAAGTCGCAGTACCCGCACCGCACCCGGCAGAACGGGACGTGGAGATAGACCCCGAACGCGCGCTCGTCCGCCCCGGGCAGCACCGACGCCGGGAGCGAACCGTCCGACGGCGGCGGGTCGCCGTCAGGCAGCTGCGGCACCGCAGTCCCTCGCCCGCGCGAACCTCACTTGCGCGCCTTCTCCTTGGCGTCCTTCCCCGTCGGCGAGTCGGAGGAGAGCGCGGCGATGAACGCCTCCTGCGGGACCTCGACCCGGCCGACCATCTTCATGCGCTTCTTCCCCTCCTTCTGCTTCTCGAGGAGCTTGCGCTTGCGGGTGATGTCGCCGCCATAGCACTTGGCGAGCACGTCCTTGCGGATCGCGCGGATCGTCTCCCGGGCGATGATGCGCGACCCGACGGCCGCCTGGATCGGCACCTCGAACTGCTGGCGCGGGATGAGCTCGCGCAGCTTGCCCGCCATCATGACGCCGTACGCGTACGCCTTGTCCTTGTGCACGATCGCGCTGAACGCGTCCACGTGCTCGCCCTGCAGCAGGATGTCGACCTTGACGAGATCAGCGACCTGGTCGCCCTGCGGCTCGTAGTCGAGCGAGGCGTAGCCGCGCGTGCGCGACTTCAGCTGGTCGAAGAAGTCGAACACGATCTCCGCGAGCGGCAGCGTGTAGCGCATCTCGACGCGGTCCTCGGAGAGGTAGTCCATGCCGCCGAGCGAGCCGCGCCGGCTCTGGCACAGCTCCATGATCGCGCCGACGAACTCGCTCGGGGCGAGGATCGTCGCCCGCACCACGGGCTCGCGGACCTCGTGGATCTTTCCCGCCGGGTACTCGCTCGGGTTGGTCACCGTGTGGTGCGTGCCGTCCTCCATCGTCACCTCGTAGACGACGTTGGGCGCCGTCGAGATGAGCTCGAGGTCGAACTCGCGCTCGAGCCGCTCACGCACGATCTCCATGTGCAGCAGACCGAGGAAGCCGCACCGGAACCCGAAGCCGAGGGCCACCGACGTCTCCGGCTCGTAGACCAGGGCGGCGTCGTTGAGCTTGAGCTTGTCGAGGGCGTCCCGGAGCACCGGGTAGTCGCTGCCGTCGATCGGATACAGGCCCGAGAACACCATCGGCTTCGGATCCCGGTACCCGCCGAGCGCCGTCGTCGCCGGCTTCGCCGAGTTCGTCACGGTGTCGCCCACGCGCGACTGGCGCACGTCCTTGACGCCGGTGATGAGATAGCCGACCTCGCCGACGCCGAGCCCCTGCGTCGGCGCCGGCTCGGGCGAGCTCACGCCGATCTCGAGCAGCTCGTGCGTGGCGCGCGTCGACATCATCGCGATCCGCTCGCGCGGCGACAGGGAGCCGTCGACGACGCGGACGTACGTCACGACGCCGCGGTAGGTGTCGTAGACGGAGTCGAAGATCATGGCCCGCGCGGGGGCGTCGGGGTCGCCGACCGGTGGCGGCACGTCGGCGACGATCCGGTCGAGCAGCTCCTCGACACCCTCGCCGGTCTTGCCCGAGACGCGCAGGCAGTCCTCGGGGTCGCCGCCGATGAGGTTCGCCAGCTCGGCCGCGTACTTCTCCGGCTGGGCCGCCGGCAGGTCGATCTTGTTGAGCACCGGGATGACGACGAGGTCGTTCTCGAGCGCGAGGTACAGGTTGGCGAGCGTCTGCGCCTCGATGCCCTGGGCGGCGTCGACGAGCAGGACGGCGCCCTCGCACGCGGCCAGCGAGCGCGACACCTCGTAGGAGAAGTCGACGTGCCCCGGGGTGTCGATCATGTTGAGGGCGTACGGGACGAGCGGCGCGCCCGCCTCGCCGCCCTGGGCTGCGGCCCACGGCATCCGGACGGCCTGCGACTTGATCGTGATGCCGCGCTCTCGCTCGATGTCCATGCGGTCGAGGTACTGGGCACGCATGGCCCGCGCGTCGACGACACCCGTGAGCTGCAGCATGCGGTCGGCGAGCGTCGACTTGCCGTGGTCGATGTGCGCGATGATGCAGAAGTTGCGCAGCTGCGCCGGCGGCGTCGCGGCGGGGCGGATCCGCTCGAGCTGTGCGGGGGTCGGTACGGGCACGCTGCGACTACCTCGGATCTCAGGGCGGGGCGGGGACGGCCTCCATGGTCCCATGCCCGCACGACGACGGCCCCATCGCGCGAACCGTGCGCACATCCCGGCCGGCGTGCGACGCTGGGACCATGACAGTGCCACCCGGTAGCGCACCGGGGATGCCGCCCGCGATGTCCTGGGGTCCGTTCGCGGCCCGCAGCGGCAGGGCGATGGCGCGCCCGACGCTCGTGCTCGTCGTCGTCGGGGCTGTGCTCGTGGTCGGTCTGGCGCTGATGACCCTCCCTCTCACCGGCTTCGGCGCGTGGGCGCTGCGTGTGCTCGCCGTCCTCCTCGCCGTGCCTGTCGTGCTGCTCGCGGTGTACCGCTCCCGCCTCCTGCGCACGGCCGCCGAGACCGAGCGGACGGGCACGGACCCGGCCGACGTCGTCACGACGCGGACCGAGGACGGCCGCACCGTGGAGATCATCGTGCAGAGCCAGCGGCGTCCCTCGGACCCGGTGCCGACGCTCAGCCGGGACCTGCGGCGCACCGCCGCGGCGGCCTTCGGGACGCTCATGGCGTCCGGCCTCGCCTTCGGGCTCGTCCTGGTCCTGGCCGTCGCGCAGGCGGTCGGCTGACCCCCTTCGCGAGAGGTCCGTGGCCCCTTCGCGAGAGGTCCGTGGCCCCTTCGCGAGAGGTCCGTGGCCCCTTCGCGAGAGCCGTGGCCCCTTCGCGAGAGGTCCGTGGCCCCTCACGAGCGGCTCGCTCGGCCACGGCCGGGTCGTGCACTGTGGATAACTCGAACCCGCCTAGGTGAACCTTGGCTTCAATTGGCCATGACAACCCTGAACGACGGGATCCCGTTCACGGTGACAAGGTCCGGCGGCGTCGGCCTCTCTCGCCGCGACGTCCGCGAGGCACTTGCAGTCGGCGCACTCCGTCGCGTGTTTCGCGGGGTGCTTGTCGACGCGGACGTGGCGGACACGCGCGAGCTTCGCTCCGCTGCGGCGCTGCTTGTCGTCCCAAGGCACGCGGTGGCGTGCGACGACTTCGCGGCCTGGGTCCACGGAGCAGACACCCGCACGCCTGGCGACCGGTTCGAGATGCGCCCCAGCTTCGTGGTGCCGCACGGTCGCAACCGGATCACCCCGGACAGGGCAAGAACCCGACAAACTGTCGTTCCCGATCGAGACGTGGTCGAGCTGAATGGCCTGCTGCTGACCTCGCCGTTACGCACAGCGGCAGACTTGCTGAGGCTGCGATGGCGACCGTATGCCCTGGCTGCCGCAGACGCGTTAGCGCATGCTCGCGTCGTTGACGAGGTCGCACTGCGTGAGTACGTGGCCGAGCTTCGCCGGTTCCCGGGAACGAAGCAGGCCAAGGAGCTCGCTCCGCGCGTCGATCGACGCGCCGAGTCACATGGCGAGTCGTGGCAACGGTGTCGCATCCTCGACGCCGGCTTCCCGCGTCCGGAGCTGCAGCTCGAGATGAAGGACGGCGACGGAGTTCCGCGCTTCTTCGACATGGCGTACGAGGAGCTCCTGATCGCGTCGGAGTACGACGGCCGCGAGTTCCACACGGCCGACACGGACGTCGAGCACGACGAACGGCGCAGGGCGTACTTCGAGCGACGGTTCGGCTGGCGGTTCAACATCGGGACGTCCGAGCGAATCTTCGGCCAGGATCCCTCGTTCGAGATGGAGCTCGGTGAAATGCTCAGGAGGGAACCGCGACCGCGCAGCTGGTGACAATCACGGTCCCGAGCCTCTCGCCAAAGGGCCACGAGCCTCTCGCCAAAGGGCCACAGGCCTCTCGCCAAAGGGCCACGAGCCTCTCGCGTAGGCTCCGCCAGGTGAGCCTGCGCTCGGTGACCACCGCCCTCGGTCGCATCCTCGCCGGCGGCGACCGGCGTCGTCGTCGGCCCCCCGGCAACCGGCCGCGCCCCGCCGCGTCCGACGCACCGGCGATCCCCGCGGACACTGCCGCCACGATCACCGAGCTCGACGTGGCGGCCCACGGACTCCCGCGCCTCGAGTACGCGCCACAGCCCGACGGCGAACCCGATCCTGGCGAGGTCGTCTGGGGCTGGGTCCCCTTCGAGGACGACCCACGCCAGGGCAAGGACCGCCCGATCCTCGTGGTCGGACGCGGAGCCGGGGCCCTCGTCGGACTGCAGATGACGTCGAAGGACCACGACCGCGACCGCGCCGACGAGCTGCGCTACGGGCGGGTCTGGTTCGACGTCGGCTCGGGGGCGTGGGACTCCCAGGGCCGCGAGAGCGAGGTGCGCCTCGACCGCCTGCTCCGCGTCCCGCCGTCCGCCGTCCGACGCGAGGGCGCCACGCTGAGCAGGGACCGCTACACCGCGCTCGCCCGTGCACTTCGCGAGCTGCACGAGCGCTGATCTCGCACTGCTAGACTGCTGGGCTGAGCCACCGCCCAGGTCGTGCGGTCGCTCGACCCGATCGGCTCTCCACGAGGCGTCCCCACCGTCTTGGTCCCGGCCGCGGGAGACCCTCACCCGACCTAACCGATCGCACCAGAGAGTCCACACGTGGCAAACATCAAGTCCCAGATCAAGCGGATCCGCACGAACGAGAAGGCACGCCAGCGCAACAAGGCGTACAAGTCCGAGCTCAAGACCCACGTGCGCAAGGTCCGTGAGGCCGTCACGGCCGGCGACAAGGAGACGGCGTCCGACGCCCTCCAGGTCGCCTCCCGCAAGCTCGACAAGGCCGTGAGCAAGGGCGTCATCCACAAGAACCAGGCAGCGAACCGCAAGTCGGCGCTCGCCAAGCAGGTCTCCGGCCTCTGAGCCGCCGCCCGTCGGCGACGGTGTCGCCGACGGCGTGACGCACGGCGTCGCACCTTTCTGGGTGCGGCGCCGTTCGCATGCCCGGACCGGGACGACGGCGCCCCGAGCGCCGTGCGTCAGCCTCGCGCGTGCGCGATCCGCAGGACGGCCCGCTCGACGGCGAACGCCGGCGACCTGCTCTCGCCCTTCACCTCGGCGTCGGCGGTCGCGACGGCGGAGATCGCCGCCGCCAGGCCCTCCGGCGTCCACCCACCGAGGTCGCGCCGCGCGCGGTCCACCTGCCAGGAGGCGAGGCCGAGCTCCGAGAGCGCGGCCGGGCCGCGCCCCCGGACAGCGGCGACCTTGGCCATCGTGCGCAGCTTGAGGGCGAGCGCGGCGACGAGCGGCACGGGGTCGGTCCCCGCGGCGATCGCGTGCCGGAGCAGGAGGAGCGCTCCCCCGGCGTCGCCGGCGACCGCCGAGTCGGCCACGCGGAACCCGGTAACCTCGACCCGCCCGCCGTAGTACCGATCGACGACGTCAGCGGTGATGGTTCCCGTGGTGTCGGCGACGAGCTGCGCGCAGGCCGCCGCCAGCTCGCGCAGGTCGGAACCGAGCGCGTCGACGAGCGCCTGGACCGCGGCGCCCTGCACCCGGCGCTCCGTGCGGCGGAACTCCTGCGTGACGAACGCGACCTTGTCCTTCTCGTACTTGAGCGCGTCGCACGCCACCACCGGCGCACCCGAGGCCGTGACGGCGTCGAGCACCTTCTTCCCGCGCACCCCTCCGCCGTGCCGCAGGACGAGAGTCACGTCCGGTGCGACGTCGTCGACGTACGCGAGCACGTCCGACGCGCAGGCCTCCGTCAGGTTCTCGAGCCCGAGGATCTCCACGTGCCGCCGCTCCCCGAAGAGCGACGGGCTCGTGAGCATGCCGAGCCGGCCCGGCTCGTACCCCGCGGCGTCCAGGCGGGTGACCTCGACACCGGGGTCCTGCTCGCGTGCCTGCTCGAGGAGCCGCGTCAGCGCGCGATCACCCAGGAGCTCCTCCGTGCCCCGCACCAGGACGACGGGCGCGAGGCGGACGGCGTCCCACGAGACGAGCGCCGCGCCCCGGGTCGATGGGCGTCGCTGCGGAGGCATGCGGACAGCCTGCCACGGGCCGACGACACGGCAGTCACCGGCGCGGCGGGCACCGATGCGGCCGCCGCTCACGGCGGGCACCCGGCGAGCCGGAGTCCGCCGCCCGCGCCGGGCACGACAGCGATCGGCCCGCAGATGTCCGTCCGCGCGACGACGGCGCCCGCGTCGCGGTACAGGTCGAGCGTCGCCTCGGCCGGGTGACCGTAGTCGTTGTCCGCACCGACGCTGACGAGCGCGAGTCTCGCCGGCGTCAGCGCGGCCATCCCGGCGTCCTGGTCGGGCGAGCCGTGGTGCGGGACGACGACGACGTCGAGCGCCCCTCCGGGCGGGAACGCGCGCGCGAGGGCCGCCTGCGCCTCCGCCCCGGGGTCGCCGTGCACGAGGACGTGGAGCGCGGCGTCGCCGGACCCGACGACGAACCGGACGGTGACGCTCTGGTCGTTCGCGGCCTCGGCTCCCGCGAGCTGGGTCGACCGCGGAGTCGGCCAGAGCACCTGCCACATCACGTCACCGACCTGGCCCGTGACGTCCGGCGAGTCCGTGGAACCGAGCATGATCCGTGCCCCCACGGCCGTCAGCAGCTCCCGCACGGCGTCGTCCCGACCGCCGTCGTCGTACGGGCCGACCATCGCGGACTCGACGTCGACAGCCCCCAGGACGGCGTCGAGCCCGCCGACGTGGTCGGCGTCGGCGTGCGTGACGACGAGCAGGTCGAGCACCCGGATGCCGAGCGAGCGCAGGCAGGCCGCCCCTGACCCGTCGGCCGGGCCGACGTCGACCATGACGGCGTGCCCCGTGCGACCCGAGGCGAGCACGAGCGCGCTCCCCTGGCCCACGTCGCACTGCACGAGCCGCCACCCGGCCGGCGGCCAGCTCGCCGGGAGGACGCGCCGGACCCACGGCGCGACGACCTCCCGCGTGGCCGGGACGGTGAGCGCGATCGCCGCCGCGAGCGTCAGCACGAGTGCCGCGGCGAGACCGGGGACGGCACTCGCTCGTGCGGCCGCCGCGAGCCGGGCACGAGCGAGCCTGCTCGCGAGGAGTGCGAGCAGCCCGGCCTCGAGCGCGGCCAGCGCCACCGCCCCACCGACGCCGCCCGGCCACGGCAGCCGGGCGCCGGGCGCGAGGGCCACCCACGTCGCGACCCGTTCCACCCACCACGTCCCGGCCTGGGCTACGACGAGCCCGACGTGCGCGAGGCCCGGCCACCACGGCCCGGCCAGCGTGGCCAGCAGCGTGAGCACGGTGACCGGCGCCACGACCGGCGCGACGAGGGCGTTCGCGAGGATGCCGTACGCGGGCACGCCGGGGTCCAGCAGCACCACCACGGGTGCACAGGCCGCCTGCGCCGCGGCCGGGATCGCGAGCGCCGCCGCGAGCGGCGTCGGCATCCGGCTCGCGAGCGCCCGCGTCCACGGGCCGGCGAGGAGCACCAACCCCGCCGTCGCACACACCGAGAGCGCGAACCCGAACGACCTCGACGCCCACGGGTCGGCGAGGAGCAGGACGATGACGGCGACGGCGAGCGCCGGGAGCGCGCGGGACGGTCGCCGCAGCAGGAACGCACCGAGGGTGACGACGCCCATCGCGCTCGCGCGCAGCACGCTCGGTTCCGGCCCGACGAGGACGACGAGCCCCGCCAGTGCCGCCCCGCCGACGCCGATCCGCACCCCTCGCGGGAGCGCCGTCGTGAGCGCCAGCACCGCCCCGAGCACGATCGCGACATGCGCGCCGGAGACGGCGACGAGGTGGGCGAGCGACGCCGTCCGCATGTCCTGCTCCAAGGTGGGGGGCATCCGCGAGTCGTCGCCGACGGCGATCCCTGGGAGCAGACCGCGAGCGTGCGGCGCGAGGGAGCTCGTGGCGCCGAGGAGCGTCGTCCGGAGCCGCGCGGCAGCCCGGTCGACGACCCCGGGCGGCGTGACGACCTCGGGTGGCCGGTCGGCGGCGAGGAGCGCCACGACGTCGTCGCCGGGCTCCGCCGGCAGCAGCCGCCCGCGCGTGTCCACGAGAGCACCGCGTTCTACCGCGGACCAGCCGGCGTCGGCGAGCACGAGGACCGGCGCCCGGGACGGGCCGGGACGGCCCCGCAGCGTCACCGTCTCGAGGACCGCCCGCACGGTGAACCGCTCACCACCGCCGAACGACCCGGCGTCCAGGGGCTCCGCCCGGCCGAGCACGCGGAGCCTCACCTCGACGCTGCCGTCCCAGCGCACCGCCTCCCCCACGATGCCGGACGTCCGGGCCTCGACCCCCGCGGCGCTCAGCGCGCCGGCCGCGAGCACGCACGTCCCGAGGAGCAGGATCGCCGCCCAGGCGCGGGCGCCGAGGTCGCGTCGATGGCGACCGTGCGGGCGTGCGAACCACCGCACGGCGACGACGGCGACGAGCGTGCCGCCCGCGACGACGACGAGAGCGCGCGCGGTGGTGCGCGGCTCCAGCCCGACGGCGACACCGCACGTCACCCACACCGCGAGCGCCGCCGGGACCAGACGCGCATCGACCGGGCGCGCGGCCGGCGACGGCCCGCTCACACGGTGACCAGCGGTCGCAGGCGTTCGAGGGTGGCCGGGCCGATGCCCGACACCTCGGTGAGCTCCTCGACGTCCACGAAGGAGCCGTTGGCCGTCCGCCACTCGACGATGCGCTGCGCGAGTGCGGGGCCGATCCCGGGGAGCGTGTCGAGCGCGGCGAGATCGGCGGTGTTGAGGTTCACCGGGCCCCCGTCGGACCCGCCCTCCGCCGCGGGAGCACCCGGCGCGCCGCCCGCTCCGGCCGGCGGGGCCTCCCCCGGCGCCGGGACGTACACCTGCTCGCCGTCGACGAGGACCCGCGCCAGGTTGAGCGCCGCGAGGTCGGCCTCCGGGAGGGCACCGCCGGCGGCCTCGAGGGCGTCCTGCACGCGCGAGGACGGCGGCAGCGAGACGACTCCCGGACTCGCGACGAGGCCGGCGACGTGCACGACCACCTCGCCGGTGGGCGACGGCACGGCGGGGCTCGGTCCAGCGGTCTCACCGGGGGACGCGTCCGCGGTGCGATCTTCGGAACCAGCGGACGAGGCGGAACCAGGCGCCGGGTCGGGGATCGGCGTACCGCCGTCGGCCGCCAGCGAACGCACGGCGAGGACGACGACGACCACGGCGACGGCGAGCACCAGGCCGAGCGCTGCCCGCGGGGCGACCCCCACCCGCCACCGCGCCCGGGCGCGCCGCCGCCGACGGTCGACAGCACCCCGATCCAGCTCGATCTCCTCCGGCGCGAGCTCGTCCGGCGCCGCAGCACCGGCGAGGTGGTCGTGCTCGGCCGCGTCGACCGGCAGCACGCCCTCCCCCGCCGAGTAGGCGGCGCGCGTGAGCGCGGCGAGCCGCGCCCGGTTCTGCGCGCGCTGCCGGTGCCGGTCCATGGCTGCGACCGTAGGCATCCCCGGTGGACCGCGGACGCGGGCCTGTGGACCGACGGCTCCGACCCCGTCATCCCCAGGCGCTGCGTCACATCGATGGTCTCGGCCTCACCGTGCGCGCCGGCCGGCCGCCCCTACGATCGCTCCCATGGCCGACGACGCACCCACCACGCCGGATCTCGCCGCGCTCCGTGCCGCCGCCGCCCAGGCCGAGGCGGACGCGGCCGAGGCCAAGGCGCGGGCCGCCCAGGCGGCGCTCGCCGCCGCGGAGGCCCAGGCGGCCGCGACCGCGCCGGACCCCGAACCCGAGCCCGAGCCGGCGGCCGAGCCGGAACCCGCAGCCACACCCGAGCCGGAACCCGCGGCCGCCTCCGAGGGCGACGACGACGAGCCGACGCCGTCGGCCGCGCCGGAGGCGGACGGCTACGCCGCCGAGGTCGCCGCCGGGTACACGTTCCCGGGCGGGACGCTGGGCCTCGGCGCGCTGGTGGCCGACGACGAGGCGGTGCCGGCCGCGCAGGTCGGTTTCGCGCTCGGGATGCTCAACCGCCACGGCCTGGTGGCGGGCGCCACCGGCACCGGCAAGACGCGGACGCTGCAGGCGATGGCGGAAGGGCTGTCCGAGGCCGGGGTGCCGGTCTTCCTCGCCGACATCAAGGGCGACCTCACGGGGCTGACGGTGCCGGGCGAGGAGAGCCCGGCGCTCGCCGAACGCGCCCGGAGCATCGGGCAGGACTGGACGGCGCGGTCGTTCCCGGTCGAGTTCTACTCCCTCGGAGGGATGGGCACCGGGATCCCGATCCGGACCACCGTCACGGACTTCGGCCCGCTGCTCCTCGCCAAGGTGCTCGGGCTGAACGCGACGCAGGAGTCCAGCCTCGGCCTGATCTTCCACTGGGCCGACACGCAGGGGCTCGCCCTGCTCGACCTCAAGGACCTCCAGTCGACCATCGCGTACCTGATCTCCGACGACGGCAAGGTCGAGCTCAAGGGCATCGGCGGGCTGTCCGCGGCGACGGCGGGCGTCATCCTGCGCGAGATCGTCGCCCTGCAGGCGCAGGGTGCCGACGTGTTCTTCGGCGAGCCCGCCTTCGCGACGTCGGACCTGCTGCGCACCGACCCGAACGGCGACGGCGTCCTCTCGTGCCTCGAGCTGCCGGCGGTGCGTGACCGGCCGGCCCTGTTCTCCACGTTCCTCATGTGGCTGCTCGCCGACCTGTTCAGCGAGCTCCCGGAGGTCGGCGACCCGGACAAGCCGAAGCTGGTGTTCTTCTTCGACGAGGCGCACCTGCTGTTCACCGGCGCGTCGAAGGACTTCCTCACGCAGATCACCCAGACCGTGCGACTCATCCGCTCCAAGGGGGTTGGCGTGTTCTTCGTGACGCAGACGCCGAAGGACGTGCCCTCGGACGTGCTCGCCCAGCTCGGGAACCGCGTGCAGCACGCGCTGCGCGCCTACACCCCGCAGGACGCGGACGCCCTGCGCGCCAGCGTGCGCACGTTCCCGACGTCGCCCTACGACCTCGAGCAGCTCCTCACCACGCTGGGCACCGGTGAGGCGGTCGTCACGGTGCTGACGGAGAAGGGCGCCCCGGCTCCCGTGGCGTGGACCCGCGTGCGTGCACCGCAGTCCTCGATGGACGTCGCCCCCGAGGCGCACGTCGCGGGACTCGTCACCGCCTCGCCGTTCGCTGCCACGTACGCGAGCGCCGTCGACAACGTGTCGGCGCACGAGCTCCTCGCCGAACGGGTGGCCACGCAGGAGGCCGCCCGGCGGGCGGCGGAACAAGCCGAGGTGGACGCCGAGGAGGCCGAGAAGCTGGCCAAGGAGGCCGAGAAGGAGGCGAAGAAGCGCGACGCCGAGCTGGCGAAGATGCAGCGGGAGCTCGAGCGCGACGCCGCGAAGGCTCGGTCGGGCACCCAACGGTCGACGTCGTCCCGCTCGTCGGCGTCGCCGCTGGACAACTTCCTGAAGTCCGCCGGAACACAGCTCGGCCGCGAGATCACCCGGACGATCTTCGGGACCCGACGGCGCTGACGCCGTCGCGGGCGTGACGGCGATCCCGCGACGCGGGGTCGCTCAGGCCCTCGCGCGGCGGTCGGGCACGGGCCGGGCGACGAGCGTGCGCAGGTGGTGGGCCAGGACCCCGGGTTGGTCGAGCGGGACCAGCGTCGCGGCGCCGGAGATGTGGACCAGCTCGGCGTCGGGCAGCAGCTGTGCGAGGCGAGGGCCGTGCTCGGCGGGCATCATGCGGTCGTCCTCGGCCCAGGCGACGAGTGCCGGTCCGGCGAACCCACCCAGCCCGCTCGACCAGTCGCGGTCGGCGGGGATCGGGAACCGAGCGGAGAAGCGGCGGAGGTCGTCCCGGATCCTGGGGTCGCGAGAGGGTGTGAACCAGCGCCGCAGGAGCTCGTCGGGGACGGGCTGCGCGGCCATCCCGGTGGCGAGCTGACGGCGCACCGCGGGGATCCTGGTCAGCTGCGCCTGGAGCGCGAGTCCCCCGGGCAACCGCGCCATGCGCGCCAGCATGCGGCCGGGCCGGCCGGCGGGGACGTTGTCGAACGCCTCGCACGCCACGAGAGCGAGCCGCCCGACGCGTTCGGCGAGGCCGAGCTCCACGATGACCTGTGCGCCGCCCCAGTCGTTGAGGACGAGGGTCACGTCCGTCAGGTCGAGCGCGGCCAGGAACTCGGCGACGAGCCGTGCCAGGGAGGCGTTCGTCAGCTCGTCGTGCGGTGCCGGGTGCCGGTGCGCGCCCATCGGCAGGGTCGGAGCGAGGCACCGCATGCCTGGGAGGCGATCGATCACGGCGTCCCACACGGTGTGGTCCAGGAGCGGGCCGTGCAGCAGGACGACCACCGGGCCGGTGCCGCCGCTGTCGGCGTAGTCGAGGGTCGCCGTCTCCAGCTCGATCGTGGGCACGCCCCTCACTCCCCAGGGCGACGGCGGCTGGTGGCGGACCGGCCCGTCATCGGCGGCGCTCGTGGATGGTGACGAGCACGCCGTCGCCGTACGTCGTGGCCTCGGTGAGACTCCAGTCGGACTTGTCCGGGGTCTGGGTCCACAGCGTCCGGCCGTGGCCCAGGATGACCGGGAACGCCATCAGGTGGATCTCGTCGACCAGGTCGTGGGCGAGCAGACCCTGCGCGAGCTGGATGCTGCCGGCGACGGAGATCTCGCCGTCGACCTCGTCCTTGACCCGGGACACCACCTCGACGAGGTCGCCGGAGAGCACGGTGGTGTTGGTCCAACCGGGGTCGCTCAGCGTGCTGGACACGACGTACTTGGGCATCGAGTTGTACTTGTCGGCCAGCTCCCCCTCGTACTGCGGCCACGCCTCGGCAAACCCCTCGTAGGTGGTGCGCCCGAGCAGCAGCGCGGCAGAGCCGAGCGCCTCGGTCTCCTTGAACCTCTCGCCCTCCGGGCCGCGGTCGACCTTGAAGCTCCAGTCCGGGTACTTGAAGTCCTCCCCGCCGGGTGCCTCCACGACGCCGTCGAGCGAGATGAACTCGGTCAGCACGATCCGTCCCATCTCACGCTCCCTCGGTGGCGAGCTGACGCAGTGCCGCGGCGAGCACCTCGGGCGAGGTGCTGTGGTTCTCACCCGGCACGGGCTTGAGCGTGGCGGTGGGCAGATGCTCCGCGATCGCCCGCGCGGCCGCGGCGAGGAACGGCCAGGTGTCCCTGCCGTGCATGACCAGCACAGGAACGTCGACCCGGTTCCACAGATCGGAGCGCAGCGGCCGGCCGGACATCGCATCGCCGACCTGGCGTCCGTCGTACGCGATCGTCGGGCCGATCGCCTCGAGCGGCGGCCACTCCTTCGGGTCCTGGCGCAGCTCGGCGATCATCTCGTCCGGCAGGCCGACGGCCGCGGAGAGGAACAGGGCGACGGCGTCGCCCGGTCGGCCCGCGGCGACGGCGTCCTCGGCCCGCTGGACGTAGTCCGCCGGCAGCGGAGGACGGTCGTCGTCGACGACGGCGTTCGCCTCGAACACCGCGAGCCGTGCGATCGGGACACCGGCCTGTGCGGCGTTGAGGGCGAGGTTCCCGCCGGAGGACCAGCCGAACACCGTGGCCGCGCGGCCACCGCCGACGTGCTCGAGGATCGCGGCCAGATCCTCGAACTCGCGCTCGACGGCGTACGGCGGGGTGTCCCCGCTGCCGCCCCGGCCGCGGCGGTCGTAGTTGATCACCAGGAACTCGTCGGCGAGGAGCTCCGCCGTGGCCGCGTTCTCGGGCGTCGTGGCACGGTACGCAGTCGCGCCGTCGATGATGACGATCGGCTCGCCCGCACCCCACGCCGAGTAGGCGATGGTGGTGCCGTCGGCCGACGTGACGGTGCTGTCGAGGGTTTCGGGGGGACTCAGGGGGGATGGGCTCGTCATGTCCACGAGGGTGCTGCACCGTCCAGGGCGGCGCGTACGGCGACGGTCGTGACTCGCCGTACGCAATCCCGCGTACCCGGCCACCTTCGGCCTGCCACGCCGCGCACCTGCCACCATGATGGCGTCCAGGCGGATACCGAGGGCCGCGGAGGGACTGCGATGTCGACGCAACGACCGGCGCGGCGGGGCGGCGTGCTGACCGACGGCGTGCTCGCCGGCGTGCTCCTGGCCGTATGCCTGCTCACGGCGCCGCTGCTCAACGCCTGGGTCCACGGGCAGCGACCCGTCGACGTCCTCGGCTACGTGCTCCTCACGGCTGCCTGTGTGCCGCTCGCCGCACGCCGTCGGTTCCCGATCCTGGTGCTGACCGTGACGACGCTGGCGGTGTCGGGCTACCTCGTCATCGGCTACCCGTTCGGTCCGGTCGTCCTTCCGCTGGTGGCCGCCGTGTACACGGTCGGGCGACGCAGCACCACGCTTCACGCCACGCTCGCCGCCGTCGGCGCCTTCCTCGCGCTGGCCGCGCACGTCGTCGTCGGACCGGAGTCGAACCGGGTCAGCGGCACGATCCTCGCGGCCGCGTGGATCATCGTCCCGTTCACGGTCGGTGTCGCCGCCCGGCTCGTCACCGAGTCGTCCGCCCGGGAACGTGCGGAGACCGAGCGCAGGAAGGTCGACGAGGAGCGGTTGCGGCTCGCGACGGAGGTGCACGACATCGTCGGGCACGGGCTCGCGGCGATCCAGATGCAGGCTGACATCGCACTGCACCTCGGTGCTCGTAAACCGGATCAGGCGACGATCGCGCTCGAGGCGATCAGCTCCGCGAGTGCGGCGGCGCTCGGCGAGCTGCGGACGACGCTCGGCTCGGTCGCGCCCGGCTCCGACGGTGCGGCCGGCGGCGCCCCCGTCCCCGTGTCGGGCCTGGCGGGGATCGACGCGCTCTGCCGCCGCACCCGTGACGCCGGGGTCGCCGTCGATCTCGTGGTGGAGGGACAACCGCGGCGCCTCCCGGCCGACGTCGAGGTGGCCGCCTACCGCGTGGTCCAGGAGTCGCTCACCAACGTCGTCAAGCACGCGCCCGAGCGACGGGCCGACGTACGCCTCCATTTCGAGAGCGAGAGCGTCACCGTCGCCGTCACGAGCCCGCACGACGGCTCGCCCCTGAACGACGGTTTCGGCGTCCGCGGCATGCGCCGTCGGATCGAGAGCCTCGGCGGCGCCTTCACCCTCGAGCACGACGGCGCCGTGCGGGTGCGGGCGGTCATCCCGTCCGGGAGGGGCACGGCTCCGCGTGCGCCGGACGGTCAGGCCAGCCCGGACTGAAAGGCGAAGACGACGAGCTGGGCCCGGTCGCGGGCGCTGAGCTTGAGCATGGCGTGGCTGACGTGCGTGCGGGCCGTCGCGGGGCTGACGTAGAGCCGCTTCCCGATCTCCTCGTTGGACAGGCCCTGCGCCACGAGCGAGACGACCTCGTGCTCACGGTTCGTGAGCTGATCGATGTGGGGGTGCGGGTCGAGCGGGCGGGGCGAGCGCGACGTGAACTCCGCGATCACGGTGCGCGTCACCGTCGGGGAGAGGAGCGCTCCGCCGTCGACCACCGTGCGGATGCCGTCGAGCAGCACCGGCGGGGGCGTGTTCTTGAGCAGGAAGCCGCTGGCCCCGGCCCGGAGCGCCTCGAACACGTACTCGTCGCGCTCGAACGTCGTCAGCACGATCACCTTCGTGTCGGCGAGTCGACCGTCCGACACGATGCGGCGCGTCGCCTCGAGCCCGTCGATCCCCGGCATCCGGATGTCCATGAGCACGACGTCCGGGCGGAGCCGAATCGCCGACTCCACGGCGCCGAGACCGTCGGCAGCCTCACCGGCGACCGCGAACCCTCCGGCGTGCTCGAGCAGCGTGCGCAGCCCGATCCGCACGAGATCCTGGTCGTCGACGATCAGCACGCCGATGTTCTGCGGATTGCCCCTGGATTCCACGTTCGCGATGGTAGCGGCCGCCGGGAGCGGGTCAGCAGCCCGAGGGCGACGGTCAGGCGGGCACGACGTTGACGAGCCTCGGTGCGCGCACGATGACCGTCCGGACGCCTCGCCCGTCCAGGGCACGCTGGACGCCCGCGGTCGCCAGTGCCAGCTCGCGCAGCTCCGCCTCGCCGATGGCGGGCGGCACCTCGATCCGGTCGCGGACCTTGCCGGCGACCTGCACCACGCACGTCACCGTCTCCTCGACCAGCAGGGCGGGATCCGCCGTCGGGAACGGCTCGTGCGCCAGCGACGCCGGGTGCCCCAGCCTCGCCCACAGCTCCTCCGCGATGTGCGGGGCGACGGGCGCGACCATGAGCACGAGCGGCTCCACGGCCTCGCGCGGCACGGCCGCGAGCGTCGTCAGGTGGTTGTTGAGGGCGATGAGCTTCGCGATCGCCGTGTTCGGGCGCATCGCCGCGTACTCGGTCCGCACGTCGGCGATCGTGCGGGCCACGAGGCGCCGGGTGGCGTCGTCGGCCGGCTCCTCCACGACGACGACGGCGCCGCTGGTCTCGTCGACCACGTTGCGCCACAGCCGCTGCAGGAAGCGCTGCGCCCCGACCACCGCCCGGGTCTCCCACGCGCGCGACTGGTCGAGCGGCCCCATGGACATCTCGTACACGCGGAACGTGTCGGCGCCGTACGCGGCGTACATGTCGTCGGGCGTCACCATGTTCTTCAGCGACTTACCCATCTTCCCGTACTCGCGCACGACGGGCTCGCCCCGCCACGTGTACGTGGTCTCGCCGTCGAGCCCGGGCTCCTCGTGCACCTCGTCCGCCGGGACGTACACGCCCCGGGCGTCGGCGTACGCGTACGCCTGGATGTACCCCTGGTTGAAGAGCTTGTGGAACGGCTCCCGGCTCGCGGTGTGCCCGAGGTCGTACAGGACCTTGTGCCAGAACCGGGCGTACAGCAGGTGCAGGACCGCGTGCTCGACGCCGCCGACGTACAGGTCCGCTCCGCCGGCGACGTCTGTCGGGTCACCGCCTGGCCGCTCGGCGCCCGGCCCCATCCAGTAGCGCTCGATGTCGGGGTCGACGAGCGCCTTCTCGTCGTGCGGGTCGAGGTAACGCAACTCGTACCAGCACGAGCCGGCCCAGTTGGGCATCGTGTTGGTCTCGCGCCGGTAGCGGCGCACGCCGTCGCCGAGGTCGAGCTCGACGTCCACCCACTCGGGCAGGCGCGCCAGGGGCGGCTCGGGCTCGGAGTCGGCGTCCTGCGGGTCGAACGTGCGCGGCGCGTAGTCGGGCACGTCGGGCAGCTCGACGGGCAGCATCTCGTCGGGGAGCGTGTGCGCGCGGCCGTCGTCGTCGAACACGACGGGGAACGGTTCGCCCCAGTACCGCTGGCGGCTGAAGAGCCAGTCCCGCAGGCGGTACGTCACGGTGCCGGTGCCGAGCCCCTTGGCCTCGAGCCACGCGATGATCGCCGCCTTCGCCTCGACCACGCCGAGGCCGTCGAGCGAGATCTCGTCGTTGGCCGAGTTGATCGCCGGCCCCTCCCCGGGGTACGCCTCGCCCTCCCAGCCCTCCGGCGGGGCGACGGTGCGCACGATGGGCAGGCCGAAGCGGGTGGCGAACTCCCAGTCACGCTCGTCCTGGCCCGGCACGGCCATGATCGCGCCGGTGCCGTACCCCATGAGCACGTAGTCGGCCACGAACACGGGGACCCGCGCGCCGGTCACGGGGTTCGTCGCGAACGCGCCGGTGAACACGCCCGTCTTGTCCCGGCCCTCGGTCTGCCGGTCCAGCTCGGTCTTCGTCGACGCCGCACGCCGGTAGGCGGTCACGGCCTCCCGCGGCGACGCGGCTGCGCCCGTCCACGCCTCCGACGTGCCCTCGGGCCATTGTTCGCTCGCGAGGGCGTCGAGCAGCGGGTGCTCCGGGGCGACGGCGACGAACGTCGCCCCGAACAGGGTGTCCGGGCGCGTGGTGAACACGGACAGGTCGCCGGCGTCGGTGACGAAGCGCACCTGCGCGCCCGAGGAGCGACCGATCCAGTTGCGCTGCATCGTCTTGACCTTCTCGGGCCACTCGATGAGCTCGAGGTCGTCGACGAGGCGGTCGGCGTACGCGGTGATCCGCAGCATCCACTGGCGCAGGTTGCGCTGGAACACGGGGAAGTTGCCGCGCTCGCTGCGCCCGTCGGCTGTGACCTCCTCGTTGGACAGCACGGTGCCGAGGCCCGGCGCCCAGTTCACCGGCGAGTTCGAGATGTACGCCAGCCGGACGGAGTCCAGGTGGTCGGCGCGGGCGGCGGCGTCCAGGTCGGTCCACACGCGACCGTCCGGCAGCGCGCGGGTTCCCGCGTCGAGCTCCGCCACGAGCTCGGCGATCGGCCGGGCGCGCCCGGTGCCGCCGTCGGGACGCGGCGCGTCGGCGTCGTAGAACGACGCGAACAGCTGCGTGAAGATCCACTGGGTCCACCGCACGTAGTCGGGATCCGTGGTAGCGAACGTGCGCCGGTCGTCGTGGCCGAGGCCCAGACGGCGCAGCTGGCCACGCATCGTCGCGATGTTCTGCTCGGTGGTGATCCGCGGGTGCTGGCCGGTCTGGACGGCGTACTGCTCGGCCGGGAGGCCGAACGCGTCGTAGGCGAGGGCGTGCAGCACGTTGCGCCCCTGCATCCGCTGGAACCGCCCGACGACGTCGGTCGCGATGTAGCCGAGCGGGTGTCCCACGTGCAGCCCCTTGCCCGACGGGTACGGGAACATGTCGAGCACGTAGAACTTCTCGGCGGCGGCGTCGCCGACGAGGTCACCGGACGGGTTCGGCGCGTGGAACGTGCCCTCGCTCGCCCACCGGTCCTGCCACGCGAGCTCGATGCGCTCCGCGAGGTCGGCCGTGTACCGGTGCGGCGGGACGTCGGCGGCGGAGGGTGCGGGCTGGTGCGTGGCTGCGGCGTCGGTCATTCCTCGTCCTTCGGGAGAGCTCGCGTCCTCGGGGGCACGGACACACGACGACCTCCCCGCCGGGGAGGTCGGCCACGCTGAGATGACGCCGTCGGCGTCGACGTCAGCGCTGCTGGCTCAGGAGCTCCCGGGGGTTCATGCGGCGCAGTCTATCGCGCGGGCCTGCGGCGACGCCGCCCCGAGGCGGCCGGCGGAGCCACGGCCCGACGCGGAGAGGCGAGGTCGAGGGCACCGACCTATCGTGAGAGACACGCACACGTCCCCCGGTGGAAAGGAGTGCGACATGGCCACGGCACCAGCCGAGATCGTCTCGACCAGCCTGCAGGAGGCCCTCGCGGACCTCATCGACCTCTCGCTCCAGGGCAAGCAGGCGCACTGGAACGTCCACGGCCCGCACTTCCGGTCCGTGCACCTGCAGCTCGACACGGTGATCGACGACGTCCGGATCTGGTCGGACGACGTCGCCGAACGTCTCGTGACGCTCGGCGGCACGCCTGACGGCCGAGCCGGCACGGTCGCGACGTCGTCCCAGGTCGAGAAGATCGACGGCGGCCCGCTCTCGAGCGACAAGGTCGTGCGGCAGTTCGCCGAGCGCCTGACGGCGGCGGCGGCCCGCATCAACGAGCACCTCCCCGCACTCGACTCCGAGGACCTGCTGACGCAGGACCTGCTCATCGACGTCGCGCGCGGCCTGGAGAAGCACGCCTGGATGTTCCGCGCCGCGGAGGGCTGAGCGGCGCCGGACCCGGGCCACGCGCACGGTCCCTCGCCACGACCGCGGCGATGACGTCAGGGCCGCACGGGCGTGAGGAGCGCCACGGGGATCGTTCGTCCTGCTGCCCTGACCTGGTAGCTCGCGAAGAAGGGTGCCCGGGGCAGCACCACGTCGTGCCACAGCCGGTCGCGGCGGTCATCGTCGGCGACATCGGCGTCGGCGTCGTAGCGCTCCTGCCCGACCTCGATCTGCACGCGTCCGCTGGACCGGACGTTACGGAACCACGCTGGTTCGACGCTCGCGCCGCCGGCCGATCCGAAGACGAGCAGACCGCCGTCGTGCTCCAGGTACACGACCGGGACCGTGTGCAGCCTGCCGGTGCGACGTCCCCGCACGGTGATCAGCAGCACGGGCAACCCTTTCGCCGAGCTCGCGACCTTGCCGCCGGTACGGCGGTAGAGCTGGATCGAGACCCGGTTGGCGGTCCGCATCGCCCATCGTTCCACCCGGCCGAGCCGCGTCACGGTGACACCGCCGTCGTTCGGCCTCGGTCGGGGGCCGCGCCGTCCCGCGCCGGCTCCGGTGCGACGACACCCCGGAACGGGATCGCGCAACCGAGCGCCAGCACGCCGTACAACGCGGTGACGAGCACGGCGTTCCACGCGCTGCGTGGGTCGCTCAGCGGTGTGCGGGTGATGACGGGGGCCGTCGCGCCCAACGCGATGACGAAGGCGCCGGCTGCGGCTTGGCTGATCACGCGAAGTGGGCCACGGCCAGCGAGCGCGTACCCGCCGACCGGACCCATGAGGCCGACGGCGAGTGCACCGCCGCCTTCGCCGGTCGTCGCGAGCGTCGCGAGCGCGCCGGGCATCAGGAGCGGCGCCACGGCGAGGGGCAGCGGCGCGAGCGCCAGAGCGCGCCATCGCGGCCGGCCGCCCGTGCGCCGCAGATGTTCCGCCCAGCCGAGCAGTCCTCCCGCGAGCGCTCCCGGAAGGAGCAGCGCCCCGAACGTGCCGCCCCACGTGAAGGTGGACTCGGTTCCGGCGAGCTCGACCATGTAGCCGCGCAGCGCGGCCGACCAGGCGAGGCCGCAGATCGCGCCACCGGCGATCCACGCCCCGCGGGGCACGGTCCGCAGCGCACGCGTCGCGGGTTCAGGAGCCTGGGGGTTCTCCATCGTTGCGCCTCTCCCTCGAGACGTGCCCAGCGGATCCCCGCCACGGCGAGGGTGTGTCGGTGCCGACGGCTGTGACACCTATTCGATAAGGTCGACCTGATGATCAAGTATCCCTGAAGGAGTTGCCATGGCGCAAGACCCTCCGGAGCAGGCCACGAATACCGTCGCGATGCTGGGGCAGGCCTACAGCCTTCTCGGGTTCCGGATCGTCGACGGCGTGGTGGGTGCCGGATTCCCTCAGAAGCCGTCGCACTCCGCGGTCTTCGCGCAGATCCGGCCGGAAGGAAGCCGGCTCACGGACCTGGCTCGCGGGGCGAACATGACGCCGCAGGCGATGGGAGAGTTAGTCGACGAGCTGGAAGACCTCGGATATGTCGAGCGGCGGCCGGATCCGACCGACCGGCGTGCGAAGCTCATCACGCTGACTCCCCGCGGCAGCGAGTGCATCGCGGCCGGCATCTCCACCATCCAGGGGATCGAGGAGCGCATCACCCGGGTTCTCGGCCCGCGCGGGCACGCCGAGCTGCGGCGCCTGATCTCTGAGCTGCTCGCCGCCGACTGAGGGGCGCAGAGATCCTCTCGGGGTCGGGCCACGAACCTCTCGCGGCCGGGCCACGAACCTCTCGCGGACGGGCCACGAACCTCTCGCGGACGGACTCAGGCGCCGGAGCGGGCGCGGACCCGCACCCGCGTCAGGTCGGCGAGCTCGTCGGCGGCCCGGTCGATCCGCACCCGGAGGCCGTCGACCGGACGCGTCCCGAACGCGAACTCCTCCGGTGTCGCGACGACGGCTGTCGGCACCGTCAGCGTGCCGAAGTACGACATCAGGGGTCGGAGGGCGTGGTCGGCCATGAGCGTGTGCCGGGCGCTGCCGCTCGTCGCGGCGAGAAGCACCGGCTTGCCCCGCATCGCGAGGGGGTCGAGCAGGTCGACGACCGCCTTGAACACGCCCGCGTACGACCCACGGAACACGGGGCTCGCGACGATCAGGGCGTCGGCGTCCTCGACCTCGGCGAGCGCGGCGGCGAGCGGTTCGCTGCGCAGCCCGAGCAGGGTCTCGGCGACGGCGTCCTGGGCGACGTCGCGGACTTCGACGGTCGTCGTCAGCACCTCCTGACCGTCCCCGGCCAGCCGGTCGGCGACGGCGCTCGTCAGCAGGTCGGTCAGCGTGCGGGTGCTCGAGGGGTAGCCGAGCCCACCGCTCAGCGCGACGAGGCGGACGGGCCGCCGCCCCGCGTCCGCCGCCGCCCCGGTGCCCGAGGTCGCCTGCGTCTTCATGCGCTTCTCCGTTCGTCGTGCGGCGCCTGGGCGCCGACAGCTGTGACGCCGTCCCGCAGGCGTTCGCACAGCCGCGTGAGGGTATCCAGCTCGTCGCCGGTGAGCGTGCCGCCGAGGTAGGCGTGCATGCTGCGCAGGTGCCGGCGTGCCGCCCGCGCCTGGAGGTCGGCCCCGGCCGGGGTGAGCACCACGAGCACTCCCCGCCGGTCGCCCGGCGACGCCGCACGCCGGACGAGGCCGCGCGACGTCAGCCGGTCGATCATCCGCGACATGCTCGGCTGCGGGAGCAGCGTCTGCTCGGCGAGGTCGCCGAGGCGCAGCCCGTCCGGGCCGGCCTCCGCCAGCTGCAGCAGGACGTCGTACTCCCGCGGGCTCAGCGGCGCGAAGTCGCCGTCGGCCTCGAACGCACGCATGAGGCCGGACTGGGCCCGTAGGAGGGACTCCCAGGCCTGGGCCGAGGCGCGCATGCTGCTCATGCCCGCTCCGCCGCCGGCGCCCGACCGGTCACCGTGTCCTCGGCGATCAGCGCCGACGGCGTCGTGCCCCCGGCGGACTCCCGAGCGGCGACCCGCGCGGCGTGCCTCGGCCCACCGGGGACGTGGGCCGGCCGCATCCCGTCCATCTCCCGCCGCAGGACCGGGATCACCTCGCCGCCCAGCAGGTCGAGCTGCTCGAGCACGGTCTTCAGCGGCAGGCCGGCGTGGTCCATGAGGAACAGCTGGCGCTGGTAGTCACCGAACGTCTCCCTGAACGACAGCGTGGAGTCGATGACCTCCTGCGGGCTGCCGACGGTCAGCGGCGTCGCCTCGGTGAACTCCTCGAGGCTCGGGCCGCCGCCGTACACGGGCGCATGGTCGAAGTAGGGCCGGAACTCGTTCACGGCGTCCTGGCTGTTCCTCCGCATGAACACCTGCCCGCCGAGCCCGACGATCGCCTGGTCCGCGCTGCCCTGGCCGTGGTGCTCGTAACGCTCCCGGTAGAGACCGACGAGCTGCTGGAAGTGCTCCTTCGGCCAGAAGATGTTGTTCGCGAAGAAGCCGTCGCCGTGGATCGCGGCGAGCTCGGCGATCTGCGGTGAGCGGATCGACCCGTGCCACACGAACGGTGCGACGCCGTCCAGCGGGCGCGGTGTGGCGGTGAACTGCTGGAGCGGCGTGCGCGAACGACCCTCCCACGTGACGACGTCGTGGTCCCACAGCTCGCGCAGCAGGTGATAGTTCTCGACGGTCAGCGGGATGGCCTGCCGGATGTCCTTGCCGAACCAGGGGTACACGGGCGCCGTGTTCCCGCGGCCGAGCATGACGTCGACGCGGCCCTTCGCGAGGTGCTGGAGCATCGCGAAGTCCTCGGCGATCTTCACCGGGTCGTTCGTGGTGATGAGCGTCGTCGACGTCGAGAGGATGAGGCGCTCGGTCCGGGCGGCGATGTACCCGAGCATCGTGGTCGGCGACGACGGCACGAACGGCGGGTTGTGGTGCTCCCCCGTCGCGAACACGTCGAGCCCGACGTCCTCCGCGTGCTGGGCGATCGTCACCATCGCGTCGATCCGTTCCGCCTCCGTGGGGGTCCGACCCGTCGTGGGGTCACGCGTCACGTCGCCGACCGTGAAGATGCCGAACTGCATCCCGTTCATCTCGCACCTCGCTGCTGATCCGTCTGTCCGTCCGATCCATGCATGTGCATCGATCCTGGTGCGCACAACCACACGGTCGGCACGGCTATTCCCGGTATGCGCCGCCCACGGGGACATCGATCTGTCGTACTCTTGTCGGCTATCAGCCGGACCGCCACGGTGGCGGTCCCCCGAACACCACGGATGGAGACGATGCGCGCACCCAGCGCCGGTGACAGTCCCGAGGGTCATAGACCCTGGCCTCGCGGCCGACATCCCCGCGAGGTGACACCGTGACCGAAGTCCTGCTCCTTCTCCTGGCCATGGCTCTCGTGGCCGCCTGCGGCGGATTCGTCGCCGCAGAGTTCTCGTTCATCACCGTCGGCCGCGCCCAGGTCGAGTCGGCCGCGGAGCGCGGCGACAAGCGGGCAGCCGGCGTCCTCGTCGCCCTGCGGACGCTCTCGACCCAGCTGTCGGGCGCACAGGTCGGCATCACCGTGACGAACCTCGCGATCGGGTTCCTGGCGGAGCCCGCGATCTCGGAGCTCATCCGACCCCTGCTCGAGCGCACCGACCTCAGCGAGTCGGCGATCTCGACGACGGCGATCACGATCGGGCTGGTCGCCGCGACGGTGATCACGATGGTGTTCGGCGAGCTCGTCCCGAAGAACCTCGCGATCGCCCGCCCGATGGCCACCGCTCGCGCCGTGGCCGGATTCCAGCGCGGCTTCACGAAGGCCGTCGCCTGGCCGATCCGCTTCTTCAACGGGACGGCCAACCGGATCCTGCGGGCCATGGGCATCGAGCCGCAGGAGGAGCTCGCCTCGGCCCGCTCCGCCGAGGAGCTCACGGCGCTCGTCCGGCACTCCGCGAAGGAGGGCACGCTCGCCCACGACACCGCCGAGCTCGTCGAGCGTTCGCTCGCGTTCGGCGACCGGCGCGCCCGCGACGCGATGACGCCGCGCTCCCGGATGGTCACGCTCGCACCGGACGATCCCGTGTCGGAGCTCATCGCCCGATCGAAGGCGACGGGTCACTCCCGGTTCCCGGTGGTGGACGTCGTCGAGCAGGACGGGCACACGGAGGCCCGCGTGGCGGGGATCGTGCACGTCCGAGCCGCGCTCTCCGTCCCGTTCGAGCGGCGCACGAGCACACCCGTCTCCTCGGTCCTCGCTCCCGCGACGTTCGTCCCCGACTCCATCGAGCTCGACGAGCTCATGGACGATCTCCGCGAGGGCGGGCTGCAGATGGCCCTCCTCATCGACGAGTTCGGCTCCCTCGCCGGTCTCGTCACGCTCGAGGATCTGGTCGAGGAGATCGTCGGCGAGGTGCGCGACGAGCACGACTACGACGAGCCGGAGCCCGCGCGCGACGGGAACGGCGGGTGGGTGCTCTCGGGCCTCATGCGCATCGACGAGGCGTCCGACGTCGTGGACTGCGCGCTGCCGGAGGACGAGGCGTACGACACGCTGGGCGGCCTCGTGACGACAGAGCTCGGGCGGTTCGCGGAGGTCGGCGACACCGTCGTCGTGGATGCGAAGCACGTGCCGGGCGTCCCCGACCGCAGGATCGAGCTCGAGGTCCTCGCGATCGACGCGCGACGCGTCGACACCGTGCACCTGGCGATCGTCGAGCGCGACGGCGACGCGGCACCTGCGGGCGGTGAGGAGGAGTGAGCGACCTGGTCGGCATCGGCCTCACGATCGTCCTGCTCGCGCTCAACGCGTTCTTCGTCGGTGCCGAGTTCGCCCTGATCTCCGCCCGGCGCACCAAGATCGAGCCGCGCGCAGCCGAGGGGCACCGGGTCGCACGCGTGACGCTGCACGCGATGGAACACGTGTCGCTCATGATGGCCGGCGCTCAGCTGGGCATCACGATCTGCTCGCTCGCGCTGGGCTCGATCAGCGAACCGGCGATCGCGCACCTCATCGAGGGACCGCTGGAGAGCATGGGCGTCCCGTCCACGCTGCTGCACCCGATCGCGCTCGTCATCGCGCTCTCGCTGGTCACGTACCTGCACGTCGTCCTCGGTGAGATGGTCCCGAAGAACATCGCGCTCGCCGGCCCCGATCGCATGGCGCTGGCGCTGTCCCCGTTCCTCGTGTTCATCGTCCGGGTGCTCTATCCCGTGCTCTGGCTGCTCAACGGGCTCGCGAACCTCGTGCTCCGCGCGATCCGGGTCCAACCGAAGAACGAGGTCACGTCGGCCTTCACCCGCGACGAGGTCGCGGAACTGGTGGAGGAGTCGCACGACGGCGGCCTCATCGAGCTCAACGACGAACGTCTGCTGCTCGGTGCTCTGCAGTTCACCGAACGCGACGTGCGGTCCGTGCTCCTCGAGATGGCCCGGGTTCGCACGCTGCCCCTCGGTGTGACCCCCGCCGAGGCGGAGGCCGCCTCGATCGAGGGCTTCTCGCGGTTCCCGCTGCGCGCCCCGGACGGCGCGCTCACGGGGTACGTGCACATCAAGGACCTCATCGAGGACGACCCGCGCCTCCGGGACGCACCCATCCGGGACGACGTCGTGCGCGAGCTCCCGACGGTCAGCGTCAACGACTCCCTGCGCGCCGTGATGGCCGTCATGCAGCGCACGAACAGCCACCTCGCAGCGGTGCGCGACCAACCGGTCCAAGGCCCGACGGGCGCTCCGTCCGGGGCACCGCTCGGCGTGGTCACGCTCGAGGACGTCCTGGAGGAGCTGGTGGGCGAGATCCGCGACGACTCGCGCCGGCCGGTGCGCACATGAGGGACGACGACGCGCCGCGCCCCGGTACCGCGCCGATCCCCGGCAGCTCGTGGCTGGCCGGCGCCCCCGGGGACCCGGAGGTGGCGCTGCCCGACGAGCACCGCGAGCACGTGCGCGTGCTCCTCGCGCGCGGACGGCGGGTGAACGCCATCCGGCTGTACCGCGATCTCACCGGGGCGTGCCTCGCCGACGCGAGCGCCGCCGTCGACCGCTTGACCTGAGCGGCCCGGCTCAGGGCCGATGGGCGGTCGTCAGAAGACGACCGCCCACTGGTCGCGGAACGCGAGGATCACGGCCACGAGGACGACGGCGTACCACAGGCCGGTGAGGAGCCAGCGGTTGGGGACGACGAACCGGCGGACGCCCTCGGGGGCGGGCAGCGCTCCCCCCTGGATCGCCCGGGCGAACGTCTGCACGACCACCGGGATCACCACCGCCCACACGACGAGGCAGTACGGGCACAGGCCCTTGATCACATTGAGGGACTGGACCTGCAGCCACGTGATGAAGACGGCGCCGGCCAGGCACCCGGCGAGCAGGCCCCACCAGTACCAGCGGGCCAGCCGCGCCCCCGCGAGGAAGGCGAGCCCGGTGGTCACGAGCACCGGGAAGGCCACCAGCCCGATCACGACGTTGGGGAACCCGAACACCCGCGCCTGCGGTGACCCGAGGAACTGCCCGCACCCGATGAGCGGGTTCACGTCGCACGTCGGGACGTACGTCGGGTCGAGGAGCGTGTTGACGTAGTCGATCGTCAGCATGGCCGCAGCCAACGTGCCCAGCACGCCGGCGACCACGAGGAGCCAGGCGTACGAACGAGGCGCAGCGCCTGCGCGCTGCGCCTCGTCCGGTGCGCTCACATCGAGCCGGGCGAGCTCCCGCTCGACCTCGGCACGATACGCAGCCTCGTCGGCATCGGCCACGCCCTCGGGCTCGCCACCCTCGGGGTGAACGTCGTCGTGCTGCCGTGGCGCCACTGCTCCTCCATCGCCCGTCCGATCCGGCGGGCGCCCACGAGGTTCGTGCTGCTGACGATCATGGCGTCACACCGCCCTGACCAGGTCGATGTTGCCGCTCACCGCGCGTGCCCGGAGCATCAGCGTACGGTCATTCTCACCGGCTCCCGGCACCGACTCGAGCTCGCTGCGCACGCGGCCGCTGACGGTGGAGACGTCGAGGTGGGCGGCCGTGCCCTCGGCGACGCCGACCCGGATCGTCCCCGAGCCGGTGGCGACCGAGAGCTGTCCCTGGGTGGCGCGCGCGACCCGGACCCGGCCGGAGCCCGTCTTCACCTGCGCGTCGCCCGAGACGTCCTCGACGTCGATGTTGCCGGAGCCGCACGTGAGCGACGTCGATGCCCTGACGGTGCCGACGGTCATGTCGCCGGAGCCGGCGGTGGCGGCGACGTCGCCCACCACCTCGCCGATCCGGATCCCGCCGCTGCCGGTGCGGATCCGCAGGCCGTGCGCGCGTCCGACGCGGACGTCGCCCGATCCCGCCTTGATCTCGGCCTCGTGGACCGACTCGAGGTCGATGCCGCCGGAACCCGTCTCGACGTGTGCCCCGCCGAGCTCGCCCCTCACGGAGACGTCGCCGGAGCCGGCGCCGAGGTCGACGGCGGTCCCTGCCGGGACCTGCACCCGCACCCGCATGCGGGGCGAGAGGCCGAAGAACGTGGAGACCCGCGGCATGTCGATGCGCACGGTCGAGCCGTCCTGCTCCACGGACGTGCGTTCCAGCAGGTCGCGGGCCTTCGACCCGAACGTCTCCAGGTCGACGACGACGTGGCCGCCGGGTCCGGTCGCGTCGATCTCGACGTCTGCGAGCCCGAGCTGGGCGACGAGCCGCGGCTCGGCGCCGACGTCGAACCGGTGCAGCCGCCGCGTGTCGGACAGGCGCTCCTCGCTGGGGCCGGTGTGCTGGGTGTCGTTCGTGCTCATCGGTGCTCTCCTCCGGGTGGTCTCAACGGGCCCAGCCGGTCAGGCGCTTGCCGGACCGGGACGACGGGGTGTGGGGGGTGTCACCGGCGTCGAGCGCGAGCTGCGCCACGCGCACGAGCCAGGTGTTGACGGAGATGCCGGCCTGTGCGGCGGCTTCGTCGACGCGCCCCTTCAGCCACTCGGGCATCCGGAGCGAGATGCGGGCGACGGCGTCGTCGTCGCGCTCGGGGACGTCCTCGGAGCCCGGCGGGCGCGGCGGCGCCGGCGGGGCGGGCGGGGGCGGGATGACGCGGTCGAGGATCGAGGCCACGAGCGACTCGCCACGCGGCGGTGTCGCCGTCCCCGGGACCACGACCAGCTCGGGCTCCGTGCCGCGGAGGCGGACCTCCACGACCGGGTCGGAGCCGAGCTGCCCGTTGACCTCAGCGGCGGCGTCGATGAGGACCTGCTGCACGGTCAGCCGCACGGCCGGCTCGACGGCGTCGGCGAGGTGTGCCGCCGCCTCGGCCGCCGCGCCGCCACCGGCCCGGCCCGAGACCTCGAGAGAGTCCCGGAGGGAGGAGACGTAGCGATCGATGTTCATGACGCCATCATGACATCACTATGGCGTCATGCGCAACGTCATGGCGACATCAGCGTGGCGTCAGGTCGTCAGGCGGCGGACCAGACCCCGTTCTCCGGCGCTCATCACGCGCGCGTGCGCCCAGTTGAACGCCGGCGCCAGGACCGGCGCCGCGGCGTTCATCCAGCCGCGCGTGGTGCGGACCGGCCACCGGGTCGTGATGCTGGTCCACGCCGCGCCGTCCCGCTCGACCTCGTCCAGCTGCGCCGTCGCCCGACCGGTGAGGTCGCCGACGACAGCGAACTCCACGCGCTCCGGTGGGTCCGCGGCGAGGACCTCGAGCCCGATCCGCAGGCGGTAGCCCAGCGGGCTGCGGTAGACGAGGACGCCGCGCGTCCCGACGCCGGCCTCGTCGCCGTCGCGGAGCACCCGGCTGCGCAGGTGCGGCCACCACTCGGGCCACGACCCGGGGTCGGCCAGCTGCGACCAGCACGCCGCACGCGGCGCCGGCACGCACCACCGCGAGGTCAGCGCGTACGCCCGGCGGGTGATCACGGCTCCGTCAGTCCTGCGCGCTCGGTGCCAGATCGGCGACGACGACGTCGTCCGGGCGGGGCGGGAAGCCCTCCCACGCGCCGAGCACGACGTCGCCGGTCGTAGCGGCGGTGATCTCCCGCATGGCCACCGCCGTGCGCGTGGTGCGGTCGAAGCGCAGCACCGTCATCGTGGCAGGCGCGTTGAGCGGCCCGATCGTGAGCGTGCCCGACGACGCACCACCGGTCGACGGCATCACGTACAGCACGCCGAGCCCCTGCTGGAGCGGCCCGACCCGCCGGTGCAGGTGCCCGGAGAGCTGGAGCGGCACGCACCCGGTCTCCATCACGCCGGCGCCGACGTACGGGTCGTGGATCGCGAGGAGGTCCACCGCGGCGTCGTCCTCCTGGGCCGCGCACGCGACGTCACCCAGGCGCTCGCCCATCTCCGCCTTGGTCTCGAACTCCTCACGGTCGGTGATGGTCGTCAGCCGAGGGTCGCGGTCGCCCAGGATCCGGATCCCCTGGATCTCGAGCACGTCGCCGTCGAGCAGGATCTCGCCCGCGGCGCGCTCCTGCTCCATGGTGAGCGCGCTGTCGTGGTTGCCGTCCGCCACCACGATGGGCACCTCGCCGTCGATCGCCTCGGCGAGCGCGTCGACGCACATGGCCTCGACGCCGGACCCGCCCATCGTGGTGTCGCCGAGGTTGAGCACGAGCGTCGCGCCCGACTGGCGCACCGCCTCCGCGATCACCGGCGCCATGCCGACGTTGCAGTGCAGGTCGGACACCATGAGGATCGTCGCGACGTCGGGCTCGCCGTCCTCTGCGGCGTCCGCATCCGCGTCGGGAGCTGTGCCGGAGGGTGCGTCGGACGGCGTGGCCGGTGGGTCCTGCTCGCCGGGGTCGTCCGGCACCGGCTCGACGTCGGGCGCGAGCGGTTCCGCATCGACGGCGTACGCCTCGACGAGGTTGTCCCGCACGACGCGGTAGAACTCGTCGTTGTCCTCGATCGCGTCGAGCGCGAGGCTGCCGTACGTGTCGATGACGGCGGCGAGTCGCCCGGTCACGCGGGCGTCCTCGAGCGCGGTGCCGGCGAAGACGGCGGACGGGCTTCCTTCGGGCTCGGGCTCGCTCAGCCACCCGACGACGGGGACCGCGAGCGCCGTCGCCGCCAGCGTCCCGGCCAGCGCACCGACGCCCGGCCGGCGCATCGCGGCGACGATCTCGCGCCGCAGCAGACCCCGGGAGGCGAGGCGGGCCGCGGCGATCGCGACGAGCAGCACGGACCAGAGCAGCACGGTGCGGCGCACCGCGTCGGCGACGACAGCCCAGGCGGCCGCCTCGATCGCCACCTGCGGGTGGGAGAAGAACTGCGCATACCCGGTGACGTCCCCGCCGAGCTGGTCCAGCGGGCTGCGCACGTCGGTGAGCGAGCTCGGTATCTCGCCGACGTCGACGCGCGCCCCGACCGGCCACGGGGCGGGCGAGTCGAGCACGACCGAGCCGAGCGGCCCCAGGTCGATGACGATGTCGTGCCGGGCCGTGACGGAGTACTGCGCCTCGTGCGGGCCGAGCGATCCGGTGGCCGTGGCCGTGGCGACGCCGACGACGGCGGCGAGCACGCCCGTCACGAGGACGGCGAGGACCTGACGGGTCGTGCGGCGGAACGTCGGGGTCCGGGCGTGCCACCACCTGGTCCATCGGGGATGCTCGGCCGTCCCGGCATCGGGACCGGCGCTCTCGGGTGGGGCGGCGCTCACGCGAACATGAGTGAGCCGATGAACGAGGCCAGCGAGCTGAGGAAGACGTACGCCCCGATCCCGAGCCCGACGAGCGCGCCCCAGCGGGGGGTGCGCCGGCTCGTCAGCCCGATGATCCCGAGCACCACCGTGCCGGTCCCGAGGATGATGCCGAGCAGGTCACGGACGGTGGTGAACCTGCGGAGGCTGTCGACGTCGTCCACCCCGCTGAACAGCATGAGGTTCGCGATGACCCCGAGGACGACGAGCAGCACGGCGGCGATGACGGCAGCCGTCCCCACCGGGTTGCGCGACATGTCGATGACCACGCCGGGCGACGCCTGCTTCTCCCCCACGCCGCTGGAGGGCTTCGGCGCGTCCGCCGCCGCCCGGCCCTGACCGCTGCCCGACCCCGCTGCGGACCCCGCCGCGGATCCCGCTCCGGACCCGGCTACGGGCTCGCTGCCGGGGCCGGTCGTCCCGCGTGCGCCGGAGCCGCGCGACGGGTCCTTGTCGGGAGTCTCGTCGGCTGCCGATCGGCTCATGGTGCCTCCTCGTCGCGTGGGCGACGGCGAGCGTCGCACGGTTCAGCGTGCCAGGGTGCGCGCCGCCCCGCCATCGTCCGCGCCGCGACTACTGGTAGCTCACGAAGTCCGGCAGCGGGGTCACCGCGAACGTCTGCTCGGGGGTGAGCATCGGGGCGTCCTCGTCGTAGAAGTTCTTCCAGCCCCAGAACACGCCCTCCGGTGCGTCGGCGTGCAGCGCCGCCCACGTCTCCGCCTTCGCCGCCTGGCTGCCCTGCCCGTCGGCGTGGATGACGACGGCCAGCTCCTCGCGGGACGTGTCGAGCCCACCCCGGTTCGTGATCATCGACAGGCTGAACTGGTGCAGGATGAGGATCTTCTGCGGGAGGTGGTTCTCGGCCGTCAGGTCCGCGAGCCACGTCACGACCTCGTTGACCTCGGCGATGTCCACGGATCCGATCTGCTCGAGGTGCACCTGGTCCGGGCCGAGGCGCCACTCGGGGTCGAGCGCAAGGCCGACGTACGGCAGCGCGAGCAGGTCCGCGTACAGCTTCGCCTGGTCGAGGAACGACGTCCGGCCGGGCTGGAGATCGAGCACGACGTACATCCCTGCCTCGTGCGCGGCGTCGACGAGCGGCCGGAACGTCTCGCTCGGCCACTCGTTCGAGTAGTTCCCGTCGTCGCCCGGCGAGCTCGACGCCACGGTCACGATGATCTCGAGCGCCGGGACCACGGGCTCGTCGGTCAGCGCGGCGTACGGGGCCGCGTGCTGCTGAGCGCGGGCGATCGTCTCGGCCACCCCCTGTTCGCCGAGCACGCCGAGCGTCGGCGTCACCGGGCTGCCGTAGAGCGCCACGTACCTCGCCCCGGGGAGGGCCAGCTGCCCCCCGGCCGGCAGCTCCACGCCGGTGCGGGCGGCCGCGATGCGGCTCGTGAACACCTCCGGTGCGCCGAGCGCCGAGCCGAACCCCACGACGAGGTCGTCGGCTCGCGCGGCGATCGCCTGGATCGCCGCCGGATCCGTCCGCGTGTCGCCGCTCGGGACGACGAGGACGTCGGCACCTGCCGCGCGCGCCGTCCCCAGAGCGGCCACCTGGCCGGTGTCTCCGTCCGACACCGCAAGCACGCCCTCCTGGACCTGCGTGTCGAGGAAGATCGGCAGCCCGCCCGCATCCGGGTCGACGTCCGTGGAGCCGGGCGTGCCCGACGCGTCGTCGGTCGGCTCGTCGCCCGGCTCGGGGACGAGCGTGAGGATCGTGCTCCCCGGGACCTCCAGGCCGGCGAGCGCCTCGATCTCGCCGTCGGCCGTGACGTCCTGGGCATCCGTGATCTCCCGACCGACGACCGTCGCGAGGTCGTCCGGGTCGCTCGGTGCCGGGATCACGCGCGTGCGCTGCCGTCCTGGCTCCTCCGGGACCACGACGTCGGTCCCCACCGTGAGGGCTGTCGTCGCGTCGAGGCGGGCGAGCTCGGCGGCCACGTCCGCGTCGGCCGACTCGGACGCCCCGGTCAGCAGCACCGGGAGGCCGAGCAGCGTGGCGACCGACGCCGCACGCAGCTGGGCTGCGGGATCGCCGGCGTCAGCGAGAACGGCGATCGAGGCCGACGTGAAGAACATCTGGCTCGCGGTGATCGCGAGAGCAGCGGGATCGTCGCCCGCGACGAGCGTGGTCGCCTCCTCGGGCGCCGTCGTCATGGCCGCCGTCGTGGCCTCCGCGGTGGGATCCGGCTCGAGCTCCCCGGCGCCCGTGCAGCCGGTGAGCGCGAGAACGGCAGCGATTCCGACAGCAGCGAACCTCGTGGCCTTCCGCATCCTGCCCCCGTCCGTCGTCCACCCGTGGTGCACCGCCGCGGCAGCACCCGGCGGCGGACGGCACCTAGCCTATGTCGCGGCCGTGGCTGGGCGGCACCTCGTCGTCGACCAGCACGAGCTCGGCGACCCGCAGATCGCCGTGCCAGGCGTCGAGCCTGACGTCGTCGCCGTCACGCACCACGCGACCCCAGCCCGAGTCCAGGACCACCGGCCACCACGCGCCGTCCCGGCTCGGCCGGCGCACCCGCAACGTCCGCGTCTGCGCGTCCCAGACCTGGCCGGTGACGGCCTCGAGCACGCTCCAGCCGGCCATCGAGCGCGCGTAGTGGTCGCCGCACTCGATCTCGTTGAACGGGTTCCGGCGGCTGCCGTCGTGCCTGGCCCAGAGCCCGTCGAGGATGGCCCGGCCCTCGGCGGTGAGCCCTTCGAGCAGGCAGTGCGCCGCCACCTCGTACTCGACCCCGCTCCACACCTCGTCGCAGTACCGCGTCGCGACCTCGGGGCGCCCACCGTGCGGCCACGTGCACATGAGGAGGCCGACGTCGTCGCCGTCCGCGTACACGCGTTGCGTGTGCTCCCAGCCGTCGAACCCGCGGCGCAGGTTGTGCCCCACGACGGCCCGGAGGGCGGAGCGGACGTGCGCGGCGGGCAGCACGTGGCCGAGGTCGAGCAGGTGCGCCCACCACTGCCCGATGAGCTGGTCGGACAGGCAGCCGTCTCCCCACTGGAACTGCGTGGGCTCGTCGGGCTCGAGCACCTGCCGGTAGTACTCCCCGGTGAAGCAGATCTCGTCGTACGCGGCGCTCCCCCGCTCGAACAGCGCGTGCAGCTCCGCGGCCAGCTCGCGACCGAGCGTGGCACCGCCGAGCGCGTCGGCGTGGTGCGGGTCCGCGGCGAGGCGGAGCGCCATCTCCTCGCACGCGCGCAGCGCGGCGAGCCAGAGCGTGCCCATGAACGTGTTGACGCCGCGCAGGTCGATGTCGTGGGTCGAGGGCTGGACCCCGCGCAGGACGCCCGACCCGCTGGGGTCCCACCGACCACGCACATGGTCCAGGAGGAGCATGAGCCGGGGCCACGAGGCCGCCAGGTGGCCGAGCCCGATCGCGCCGCTCCGCACCTCGCGGTACGTCTTGAGCAGGACGCCGAGCATGCCGTCGAGCGCAGGCTCCTCCGGGCCGCCGATGGGCACGTCCCACATCTGGGGCACGTACCGCGGGAGCAGCACGCGGTGCGGGACGGCACCCGCGTGCGTGTGGCGCTCCGGGACCTGCATGACGTCGAGCTCCGTGGCGCGCATCGACGCCTCGAGGCCGGGAAAGAGCCGCGCGAGCGCCTGCGCGTAGTTCCACACGTGCGTGCAGTTGAGCGGGCAGGAGCCGCCGACGTCGCCCGCATGGCCTCGCGTCGACACCCCGTTCACGCCCTCGAAGCCGTAGAAGGCCCCGTCGGCGGTACGGAAGCACGTGGGGCTGCGCAGCACCACGGCCTGGGTCGCCAGATGGGAGGCGGCCGTGGCGTCGAGCGCGGAGCCGGCCAGGAGGTCCGTCCAGCGCCGCGTCGGCGCGAGCAGCTCGTCCCAGCGGCTCGTCACGTCGGCGATGACCGCGGCGGCGTCGTCGTGCGCGAGCGTGTAGTGGTTGCCGATCCAGAACCTCGTCGGCCCCCACTCCGGGCGCTCGGGGCCGAACTGCGTGAAGTTCACATAGCGGTTCGGGAAGTGCCAGGCCATGAGGAACCGCACGGTCGTGGACTCGCCGGGCTCGACGTGGAACCGGGAGGCGAGGGCGCCCAGCCAGGTCTCGGCGGCGGGACTGGGCCCGCGCGCCGCCCCGGGCCCCTCGGCGTGCGAGTCGGCGGCCCAGGGCGCGCCGGTGAAGCGGGCTGTGTCGCCGCCCATCGACCGGGACCGCAGGAACGCGAGGAGCTCCTCGGTGCCGGAGTACGCCGGCAGCGCGCTCGCCCGGGGGTCGTCGCACGCCAGGGCCATGGATCCGGCGCCGGGGTGCTCCGGCGGCAGCGAGTCGTTCGTCATGACGAGGTCGGTCCACGAGGCGCGCCTGCGCACCCGGTTGGTGTTGCCGCCGTAGCCGCGGAACCGCGTACCGTCGATCGGCGTGACGCCGTCGTACCCGACGGCGTTCTGCAGCGCTCCCGCGAGGTAGCCGTGCACCGGGAACGTCCCCGCGTTGCGCAGCGTGAACGTGAACATGGCCACCGGCAGGGACGACGCCGCCTCGTCCAGCGGGACGAGCGGCGTGGTCGCCTCGAGCTCGATCGCCAGCGGCACCTCCCCCAGGTCGTACGCGACCCGCGCGACCGGGTAGGTGGCGCTGATCGTCGTGGCCGTGACGCCGTGGGCCGCCGCGAGCTCCCGCTGCCAGTCGGGCACGTGGTCGTCGTCCACCATGGGCGTGCGCGTGTTCCCCGCGGGCGCGGCGGGTGCCTGGAGCACACGCACCTCGTCGAGCGGCGGCTCCCACTGCGAGACGCGGACGGCGAACAGGCTCCCCGGCAGGTCGCCGTGGTGGTTGCCGATGTTGTGCAGCTGCCACTGACGCAAGCCCCCGTCGGCACCGATCGCGACGTTCCCGGTGCCGATCCCGCCGAGCGGCATCGCGATGTGGCGGCCGCGGGTGTGCGGGACGGGGGCGTGCTCGGTCACGGATGGCTCCAGGCTCGAGGGGTCGGGTCAGGGTCGCGTCAGGGGGACGATCGTACGGAGCCTGTCGGGCGTCAGCCGTTCTGCCCGGCGAGTCCCTTCTCCTCGATCGCGCGAGTGATGTCGGAGTGCGCCGTCGCCTGTGCTGCGGCGATGTCCTGGCCCTGCTGTGCCTTCTCCAGAGCGGTGCCGAACGCCTCGCTGACGGACCAGTCGTACGTCGGCTCCAGGATCTGGTGATCGATCACGGAGCCCACGAGCACGTCGTACCAGGGATTCACCGACGTGTCCGCGTCGGCGGCGATGGCATCGGCGACGCTCGCGCGAGGCGAGAACTTGGTCTGGCTCGTGGCGGCGAAGTAGTCGCCGGGGACCGTCGGGTCCTCAGCCAAGAGCCAGGAGATGACGGCGGCGGCTTCCGCCGGGTGCTCGGACCGTGCGTCGACGCCGAGGGACCAGCCGCCCAGCGTCCCGGTCGGCTTCGTCAGGTCGCCGTCGAACGATGGCAGCGGCGCGACAGCCAGGTTCGGCACGAGGTCCGCGTAGTCCGTCACGAGCACGCTGATCGCCCACGAGCCGCACGCCTGCATCGCGAGCTGGCCCTGGGCGAGCGGCGTGATGTCGCCGTACCCCGCGAGCGCCTGCGGCGCGAGCAGCCCGTCCGCCATGAGCCGCTGGTACGTCTCGAGCAGGACGCCGTAGGCGGGATCGTCGGCGAGCGACGTCGACCAGTCGTCACTGATGGGCAGGTGGCCGGCGGCGTTCATCTGCAGCCCCCATGTGCTCCAGGACAGGTCGACGAGGTTCTGGGCGGTCTGGAACGGCACGACGTCGTCGACGCTCGCCTTCACGGCAGCGGCCGCCGCGATCAGCTCCTCCCAGCTCGTCGGAGGCGCCGACGGGTCGAGACCCGCCTGCTCGAACAGGTCCGTCCGGAAGAACAGCAGCGAGCTCGGCTCGTAAAGCATCGGGTAGGCGAAGTGGCTGCCCCCCACGGTGACGGCGTCGCGGAACCGCGGGTCGAGATCGTCCCAGCCGGCCGAGTCGACGAGCTCCTCGATCGGCGCGAGCTCGCCGTTCCGCGCCTTCGGCTGCACCTCCGAGTAGTTGAGCGTGTACATGTCTGGAGCCGTGCCCGCCGCCTGCGCGGCGGTCATCTTCTGCTCCCACGCGTCGCCGGGGACCACGACGAGCTCGACCCGGATCTCGTCCTGGGCGGCGTTGAAGGCCTCCACCTTCGACGCGTACCACGCGTTGTCCTCGGTGCTGAACTGGTCCTGCCACATCTGGATCGTGACAGCGCCGGCAGAGCCGCCGCCGTCGTCGTCCGGTGCCCTCTCCCCCGGTGCGCCCGCTCCGCACGCGGACAGCAGCGGGAGGCCAGCGGCGGCGCCCGCTGCACCGAGCACCGCCCTCCGTGACACGACCGAGGTACCCATGTCTCTCCTCAGAGGCCAGAGGTGACGAGCTACTTGAGCCCGGCGATCTTGATGCCGCCGATGATGTAGCGCTGGAAGACGAGGAACAGAAGGATGACCGGCAGCGCCGCGAGCGTCGAACCCGCCATCAGGAGACCCATCTCGGTCGACCGCTCGGAACGGAACGTCGCCAGGTACTGCTGGATCTGGTAGAGATCCAGACTGGTAATCGTGAGGATCGGCCAGACGTAGGAGTTCCAGAACGCGAGGAACGACGTCATGCCGACGACGACGAACACCGGGCCGGACATCGGGAGGAAGATGTGCCGGTAGATGCCCCAGCGGCTCGCGCCGTCGAGCATCGCCGCCTCCTCCAGCGCCAGCGGGACGTTCAGGTAGAACTGCCGCATGAAGAACACGTGAGCGGCGGCGGCCGCACCGGGGATGACCAGCACGGCGAGCGTGTCGAGCATGTACAGCTTCGTGACGACGATGAAGCTGGTCACGAGGATCGCCATCCCCGGGATGAACATCGTCGTGATGGTGAACACCCAGATCGTGCGCTTGAAGTCGAACTCCAGGCGGGCGAACGCGTACGCGGCGAGCGAGTTCACGGTGAGGCTCAGCATGGTGAACAGCACGGCGCCGATGAACGTGATGTACATCGCCCGCACGAACGTCGGGTCGGAGAAGATCTGGACGTAGTTCTCCCACAGCCAGACGTCGGGGAAGAACTGGAACGGCGTGCGCACGACCTCGGTCTTCGCCTTGAAGCCGGCCACGACCATCCACGCGAGCGGGAAGAGCGCCAGGAACACCAGCAGCAGGCCCCCGAGGATCTTTCCGACGAGGACGGCGACGCCCTTGGGCGAGCGGTCCATCGGACGGCGACGGCGCACCTTCTGCGCGCTCTTCGCCAGCGCCTCCGGGTCGAACGCCACCTGCGACACAGCGGCCATCAGCCGTCCACCGCCTTCTCCGAGTTGAGCACCTTGAAGATCGCCGCCGAGATGGATCCCAGCACGATGAACAGCAGGAACGCCGCGGCGATCGAGAACCCGACGTAGTCGTCGGTCCGGAAGTGGTTGAAGATGTACAGGTTCGGCAGCTCGGTCGAACGCAGCGGCCCGCCGTTCGTCATGACCAGCGGGAGCTCGTACTGCTGGATCGCGCCGGTGAAGCCCGCGATGAGCAGGTACAGGATGATGTTCCGCAGCAACGGGATCGTGATGAAGAACGTCTGCTGGAACCAGTTCGCACCCTCGAGCCTCGCCGCCTCGTAGTAGCTCTCCGGGATGTCGATGATCCCCGCGAGCATGATGAGCGCACCGATGCCCGTGCCGAGCCAGATCGCCGGGATCGCTATCGCTCCGAGCGCCAGCTGGACATCGCCGAGCCAGGCCTGGGGCTCCATCCCGAACAGCCCGACGAACGCGTTGAGGATCCCGCCCGGGTAGTTGTAGATGAGGACGAAGATGATCGACGCGATGACGCCGGAGATGATCGTCGGCAGGTAGATGCTGACCTTCAGCGTCGTCGCGATCTTGCTGCCCACCGCCTTGACGAGGGAGGCGAACAGGAACGCGATGACGAGCTGGATCGGGACGACGATGAGCGCGAAGCGCAGCCCGCGCCAGATCGCCTGCATGAAGTAGGGGTCGTTGAGCACGTTCCGGAAGTTCCGGAGCCCGACGAAGACCGGCTCGACGTAGAAGCTCCAGTTGAAGAAGCTCAGGTAGCCCGCGTAGATCACCGGCCACACCACGAAGATCGACAGGAGGATCACGACCGGGCCTACCATGAGGTAGGCCATCGTGTTGTCCTTGCGCCGCACGCCGCCCTCGTGCCGTGTCTCGGACACCCGCCGCCGATTGCGGCGCGGTGCTACCTCCCGCTGCACCCCCGGTGTGTCGGGGTTCGCCAGCTGGCTGGTCATCTCGTGCCTCCTCGCACGGTGGGGCGCTGCGAGCCGGGCGGATCTCCCGCCCGGCTCGCAGCGGGGGCCTACTGACCGGGCGCTGTGCCGGCCAGCTGGTTGTCGGCGATGAACGCGTCGATCGTGTCCTGCGCCTTCTGCTGCGCGGCGTCGATGTCACCGCCCTGGAGCGACTCCTCGAGCGCCGTCGCGAACGCCAGGGAGATGTCCCACGGGTAGGACGGCTCCGGCACCGAGTACGGCACGACGTCGGAGATGACCTGGCCCCACGGGTTGACCGTCGCGGACTCGGGGTCGGCGTTGATGGCGTCGACCACCGTCGAGCGCGGCGACACCTTCGAGAACTGCATCGTCGTGAAGTAGTCCACGAGCGTCGACGGGTCCTCGTTGCCGAGGATCGCCGCGACGGCGTCGGCCGCTTCCTGCGCGTGCTCCGACTTCGCGTCCACGACCCACGTCCAGCCGCCGAGCGTGGCGGTGGGCCGGGTCTGGTCGCCGTCCCACGACGGCATCGGCGCGACACGGACGTCGTCGACGATGTCGGGGTAGTCGTTGAGCAGGAGGCTCGTGCCCCACGACCCGCACGCCACCATCTGCAGCTGGCCCTGACCGAACGGCGTGATGTCGGCATAGCCGGCCAGCGCCTGCCGCGGCAGGATGTTCTCCGCGTACAGCGTCTGGTACATCTCGAACAGCGGGCGGTACTCCGGCGCGGTCGCCATGCCCTCGGACCAGTCGTCCGAGATCGGGAAGTGCCCGGCCGTGTTCATCTGCAGGCCCCAGGTCGACCACCCCATGTCGGCGGCGACCTGCGACGTGCCGTACGCCGTCACGTCCGGATTGGCGTCCCGCAGAGCCTGCCCGTACTCGATGAGCTCGTCGAACGTCGTCGGCGGGTCGTCCGGGTCGAGCCCGGCAGCCTCGAACATGCTCGCGCGGTAGTAGAGCATCGCGCTGGGCTCCACGAGCATCGGGTAGGCGAAGACCTGGTCGTCGCCGTTCGTGACCGAGCCGAGGACCGCCTCCTCCATGTCGGCGAACGCGTCGTCGCCGAGCAGGTCGCCGATCGGCGTCAGCTCGCCCCGCGCCGCGGCGGGCAGCACGTTCGCGTAGTTCATCGTGTAGATGTCGGGCATCCGGCCGGCCGCCTGGGCGGCGGTGACCTTCTGCTCCCACGCGTCACCAGGGACGGTGGTGAGGTTGATGTGGATCTCGTCCTGCGACGCGTTGAACTCGTCGACGGCGGTCTTGTACCACTCGTCCTCTTGGTCCTGGAACTTCGTCTGCCACATCTCGAGCTCGACGACGCCGCCCCCGGACTCGCCGTTCGCGCCCTCCTCCGGCGCTTCTTCCCCCGGTGTGCCGGATCCGCACGCCGTCGCGACCATCGCGACGCCGAGCGCGGCCGCTGTGAGCGACAGTGCCCGCCTTCTGGTGGTTCTCATCCCATCCTCCTCGATAGGTCGTCCCCGGATCCCGGGGGGTTCGTAGGAGCGCGTCGCGGGGTGCGGGCGCTCATGACTCGGTCACCAGGTCCATCGCGTACCAGAACACGTTGTACGGATCCCAGATCGAGAGCGTGAAGTAGAGGGTGGAGCCGTCCTCGGAGACGTACCGCGGGTTGAGGTACGGCGAGTACAGCCCCGGTGTCTCGGCCTGGGTGGTGATCGTGTGCGGCTCGGACCACGGCCCCCACGGCGTCGCGCCCTCGAACAGGACGGCGTCGCCGCCCGTCGACGTCGTCAGCAGCCAGCGCTCCGTCTGCTCGTGGTACATCACCGAGAGCTCGCCGATCGTGCCGTCGAGCACGGTCTCGGCCTCGTCCAGGTCCTCGCTCCAGACCGGCGCGCCGTCGTCGTCGGTGCCCGTGAAGTACTCGTAGGCGCCGAGGTCCTCCACGGCGTCGGTGGTCGCCTCGACGCGCATCAGCTGGACGCCGCCGAACCGGCCGGCGGGGATGCCCCACTGGTAGACGTACTCCGTGCCGTCCTCGACGACCTGCGCCGTCGCCACCTGGATGAAGTTCGAGTCCCCGGGCCACTGGACGTCGTCCAGCACCTCCCACGACTGACCCTCGTCCGTGGACCGGGCGAGCGCGGAGTAGTTCGCCGTCCAGACGCCCGGGTCGCCCCAGTGCCGGACGGACATGAACGACAGGTAGAGCGTGTCCTCGATCGCGAACCCGTACGTCGGGATCTTCGTGACCTCGCCCGTGTCGTCCGGCTCCTTGAGACCGGGCACGAGCTCGAGCGCGAGCCCGATGTCGTCGGTGATCCAGCCGTCGAACGTGATGCCGTCGGTCGGGTCGTCGTCGGTGGTGTAGGCCATGGCGTTGGAGCGCCAGTTCCCGCCACCGCCGCCGGTCATCCCCGGCTCGCGGACGCCGAACGTGTCGCCGAAGAGGAAGTACGTGCGGTCGCCGACGTTGATCATCGACCCGAGGTCGGTGCCGGCGACGGCGACGGCGTCCGTGTCGTTGAGCGTGGAGTCCGGCCCGGTCAGCTGCGCGACCTGGGTGACGTTCTCGACGCCGCTGATCACGAACGGCTTGTCGGTCTCGGTGTCCACGGGGGCTCCTTCGCCGCTCGCGCCGCACGCGGCGAGCGCCGCCGTCACGGCGATGGTCGTCGCGGCGGCGGGGACGACGCGGCGGTACGTGCGTGCGCGGGCGCTCACAGTCGCGGGACCCTCTGCTCGACGGGCGCGAGCGTGAGCCCGCGCGCCGGTTCCTCGGCGTACCAGTACGCCGTCGAGGACAGGTCGTCGCTGCGCTTGTTCGCGTGCCCGTGCTCGATCGTCACCCGGATCGAGCTCGTGAACGGCACCGGGTCCTCAACGTGGAACCGGTAGGTCGACACCTGGCCGCTCCAGTTCTCCCCGCCAGGGAGCGTGAGGCCGTGGTACGGCGCGGAGTAGGACTCGCTCGGGCACCAGGCGGTGTTGAAGTAGTCCTCGGTGCCGGTGCCGTGCAGGCTCGGGGGCCACGACTCGCCGTCGACGAAGATCATGTCGTCGCCCTCGCCGTACCAGTTCCAGTCCGCCGTGTGGCGCAGGTTGGTGACGTTGAGGACGCAGCCGACGTAGTGGCCGCGGCCCGCGGTGTCGAGGATCGTGTAGTTCCCGTCACCCGTGAGGTTGGTGCCCTCGAACAGGAGCTCCGAGTTCGTCTGGGCGCCCTGCTCGACGCCGTCGGTGGGGCACTGCCGGTTCCAGCTCGCGTGGAAGCGCCCGAGCCCGTCCTCGAGCTCGGCGAACGCGTCGTAGTCGATGTAGTAGTAGAACCACATGACCTCGTCGGCACACTCGCTCGTCAGCTCGAACCGGGCACGCGTGGCGAAGGGCATGTGGAAGAACGAGTTGAACGCCTTGCCGTCCTGCGGGCTCATCTGCAGCGGCAGGGAGGCGAAGTTCACCGTGCGGGCGTGCCCGACCCCGAAGAAGTCGCCGAGAGGGACGAGGATGCTCGGCTCGGGCGAGTCGTCCCAGTAGACGCGCAGCACGAGCTTGCGCAGGTAGTCGCGGTCGAGCGTGGCGGGGTCGAGCCCGTCCCGCGGTGCGACGGTCATCCAGATGTGGTTGATCGAGCCGGCGCCGGTGATGTCCGCGAGCGTCACCGTCTCGCCCGGACGCACGGTGAGCCGGTCGTCGTTGCCACCCGTACGGTCCCAGCTGGAGGCGCGCCCCCGGCGGTGCGTACGAAGCCGCGGCAGGTCGCGCAGGCTGCTGCCGTACGACCCGTAGCTGCCGGCCGCGGAGCCCGCCAGGGCGGATGAACCGTTGATCACCAGCGATCCTCTCGTCATCGAGCAATCGATTACTTGGACGGTAGACCGGACGTCGTGCCCGGTCAAGCGACGTTGTGGAACTGTGACCTCAGCCCGCGATCTCGAGGTGTCGACGGACCGCCTCGACCTCGTCGGCCTCCGGAGCGGACGGCGCACCCCCGTGCCGCGTGACGGCGATGGACGCCGCGGCGTTCGCGTACGCGACGGCGTCCGTCAGTGCGTCACCGACGGCCAGCCGCGCGCCGAGGTTGCCGCAGAACGTGTCGCCGGCGCCCACCGTGTCGACGGCCTCGACGGTGCGGCCGGGCACGAGGCTCGACGCGCCGTCGGCGGCGAGCACGAGCACCCCCGTCGCACCCATCGTCACGACGAGGGAGACGCCGTGGCGGCCGAGCACGTCGCGCGCGAGCACCTCCACCGCCTCGGGTCCGTCCGCCGGCACCGGCGCCCCCGCCAGCCCGGCGAGCTCGTGCTCGTTCGGGACCAGCAGGTCGCAGGCGGCGACGAGCTCGGGCGGCAGCGGCGCGTACGGCGCCGGGTTGAGCACGACGGCGGTGCCGGCTCCCCGGGCGATCCGGGCCGCGGCCAGCGAGGCCTCCACCGGCACCTCCAGCTGCAGGAGCAGGACGTCGGCCGCCTCGATGCGCTCCCGCGAACGCTCGACGTCGGCAGGCGTCAGCCGCAGGTTCGCGCGCGGCACGATGATGATGGAGTTCTGCCCGCCCGGCTCGACCACGGGGAGGCCGACGCCGGTGCCGCCCTCGGCGTCGTCGAGCACGCCGCCGTCGTCGATGCCGTCGGTACGAAGCGCCGCGCGGAACTCGGCACCGAACAGGTCGTCGCCCAGGCGGCCGACGAACGACGTCGCCGCGCCGGCCCGGGAGGCGGCCACGGCCTGGTTGAACCCCTTGCCTCCGACGTACTGCGCGAAGGACGTCCCGACGAGCGTCTCCCCCGGCCGCGGGCGGCGGGGCGCCGAGACGACGAGGTCCATCATGAACGACCCGACCACGCAGACGCGGCCGCGCGACGCGCTCATTCGTCGACCCCCAGCTGCTGACCGAGCGCGCCGCCCGGGTGACGGAGGCCGAACGCCGCGTCGTCGAAGTTGGTCCGGGTCATGAGGGCGGCGGCGAGCGCGTCCCCGAGCGCGAGGGTGAGCGTCGTCGACGCCGTCGGGGCGAGACCGAGGGGGTCCGCCTCCCGCTCGACGGAGATGTCCAGCCAGACCTGCGCGAGGCTCGCGAGCGGCGAGGACGCGTCGCGTGCCATCGCGATCACCGGCACGCCGAGTGCGCGGATCATCCGGCCGAACTGGACCACCTCGGCCGTGGTCCCGGAGTTGGAGATGAGGATGGCGACGTCACCGGGGACCACCATCCCCGAGTCGCCGTGCAGAGCCTCCGTCGCGTGCACGAAGTGCGCCGGCGTTCCCGTCGAGGCGAACGTGGCGGCCATCTTCGCGGCGATGTGGCCCGACTTGCCCAGCCCGGAGACGATGAGGCGGCCGGACCGCGCCTCGATCAGGCGAGTGGCCGCGAGCAGCGCCTCGGACGACCGCCCGGCGGCCACCTCGATGGCTCGGGACTCGATGCGCAGCGACTCGAGCGCCGCGTCGAGGGCGCGGGCGTCGGCATCGACGGGCGCGCTCATCGCTCGAGCCCCCGGGCGAGCCCCTTGCGCAGCAGCAGGTTGCCGTAGGCGCGCGTCTCGCCCGTGCGGACGACGAGGAACGCCTGGGCGGCGGCGTCGTAGAACGCGAACCGGTCGATGCCCGAGGACTCGGGGGCGCCGGCGGCGGTGACGAGCTCGTCCTGGACGGGCTGCCGTTCCGGCGCGTCCATGAGGACCGCGGCGTCGGGACCGTCGTCGAGCGGGAGGACGGTGCACAGGGCCTCGACCACCTGCGGGGCGGTGGTCCCCGGCAGCTCGACGAGTCGCGCCGCGAGGCGGGCGGCCGGGAAGTGCGCATCCGCGACGACGACGGCGTCCGAGTGGCCCATCGCGTCGAGAGCCGCGAGCAGGGAGCCGGTCAGCAGCGGGTGGATGCCCGAGAGCATGGTGCGCCTTCACCTCGATCTTCGGTGGTCGAGTAATCGATTGCTGGAGCGTAGGACGCGGCGGGCTCGCCTGTCAATCGTCCCAGGTGGCGCGAGCCACGAGACAGGCCGTGAGAACTCGTCGGCCGCTCGTGTCGAAAACTCCCCCGGCCCGTTCGACGACCTCGTGAACGCACACCCCGGCCAGTACGGTCTGGGTCACACCGAGGAGGAGAACATCATGAAGGTCATGGTCATGATTCAGGGAGCCGGCGCCGACGAGGACAAGATCGCGCCGACGGAGGAGATGCTCCGCGAGATGGGCGCCTACAACGAGCAGCTCGTCAAGGCGGGCGTCATGCTCGACGGCGAGGGACTGCACCCGAGCGCCAAGGGCGCCCGGGTCGTGTTCGCCGGCGGTGACACGTCGGTCGTGGACGGGCCGTTCACAGAGTCCAAGGAGCTCATCGCGGGGTACTGGATCTGGCAGGTCAGCAGCCTCGAGGAAGCCGTGGAGTGGGCGAAGAAGTGCCCGTCCGACCCCCAGTACGGCGCCACGCAGGTCCTCGAGATCCGGCAGATCTTCTCGCCGGAGGACTTCGGCGCGGAGTACACGCCGGAGCTGCGGGAGAAGGACGAGCGCCTGGCCGAGGAGATCCAGTCCCAGCACGGGCAGGCCTGAGGACGAGCGGGCGAGGGAGCGGGAGCAGCGAGCGATGCCTGATGTCCGGCGCACGATCGACGCGATCTGGCGCATGTCGTCGCCGCAGCTCATCGCCACCCTCGCCCGCACCGTCCGGGACGTCGGCCTCGCCGAGGAGCTCGCCCAGGACGCCTTCGTCGCGGCGCTCGAGCAGTGGCCCCGCGACGGCATCCCCGACAACCCGGCGGCCTGGCTGACGACGACCGCCAAGAACAAGGCCGTCGACCTCATCCGGCGCGAGCACACCCGCGACGCGAAGTACACGGCGGTCGCTGCCGACCTGGCGACGCGACCACCCGACGCACCTGACGCCGTCGTCGACGACCCCATCGGCGACGACCTGCTCTCGCTCGTCTTCGTGGCGTGCCACCCGGTGCTGCCCCGCGAGGCCCGGGTTGCGTTGACCCTGCGCATGGTCGGTGGGCTGTCGACCGACGAGATCGCCCGGGCGTTCCTCGTACCGTCGGCGACGCTCGGCCAGCGGATCTCCCGCGCGAAGCGCACGCTCACCGAGGCCCAGGTCCCGTTCGAGGTCCCGCAGCCCGACGAGCTGCCGGCGCGTCTCGGCGCCGTGCTCGAGGTCGTCTACCTCGTGTTCAACGAGGGGTACACGGCGACCTCCGGCGAGGACTGGGTCCGCCGCGACCTCGCCGAGGACGCGATGCGGCTCGGGCGCGTGCTCGCCGGGCTGCTCCCCGCCGAGCCGGAGGTCCACGGCCTCGTGTCGCTCATGGAGCTGCAGGCCTCCCGGTTCGCCACCAGGCAGGGTCCCGACGGCGCCCCGATCCTGCTCGAGGACCAGGACCGCCGCCGCTGGGACCGGCTGCTCATCACCCGCGGGCTCGCCGCCCTCGACCGGGCCGCGCAGCTCCGCCGTCCGCTCGGGCCCTACTGCCTCCAGGCGGCGATCGCCGCGCAGCACGCACGCGCCGCGACGTGGGAGGACACCGACTGGGACGCGATCCGGGCGCTGTACGACGGTCTGGCGCAGGTCGCGCCGTCGCCGGTGGTCGCCCTCAACCGTGCCGTCGCCGTCCTCATGACGGACGGACCGCAGGCCGCGCTGGACGAGCTCGACGCCGTCGGCGCCGATCCCCGCCTCGCCCGCCACCACCTGTACGGCGCGGTGCGGGGCGACGTCCTCCTCCGCCTCGGGCGGCGCGACGAGGCAGCCTCGACCCTCGAGCAGGCGGCGGCGCACGCGCCGAGCACGCGCGAGCGCCGCCTCCTGCTGGAACGAGCCGCCGCCGCCGGCGAACGACCCGCCTGAACCGCTACTTGAACCCGGCGGTCTTGATCGACTCCACGATCTGCTTCTGGAAGAAGAAGAACATGAGGAGCGTCGGCAGGGCCGCGACGGTGGCCGCCGCCAGCACGTAGTTCCAGTCCGAGACGTACTGCTGCTGGAACGTGGCGATCCCGACCTGCACCACGCGCAGGTCCGGGTTCGACGTGATCGTCAACGGCCACACGAACGAGTTCCAGTTCGCGAGGAAGAAGAACACGGCGAGCGCCGCCATGATCGGCCGGGACAGCGGCAGGATGATGCTGCGGTAGATCCGCCAGTACCCAGCGCCGTCGACGAGCGCCGCCTCCTCCAGCTCGCCCGGGAGCGAGATGTAGAACTGGCGGAGCAGGAAGATCCCGAACGCGTTGAAGATCGCCGGGATCACGAGCCCGGCGTACGAGTCGACGAGACCCAGCGTGCGGATGACGACGAACGTCGGGATGAGGATGACCGGCAGGCTCACCAGCAGGGTCGAGAAGATGAGCAGGAACACCGTCTCTCGGCCCGGGAACCGCAGCCGCGCGAGGGCATACGCCGCCATCGAGTGGAACCACAGCGCGAGCACGGTGACGAGGCCGGCCACGAACAGGCTGTTGAGCATGTACCGCAGGAACGGCACCTGGGTGAAGACGTACCGGAAGTTGTCGAACGTGATCTCGCTCGGGATCAGGCTCGAGCTGTTGACCTCGGCGGCCGTCTTGAAGGCGCCGACGACCATCCAGACGAGCGGGAAGATCGTGCCGAGGCCGAGGATCACGCCGACCACGAGCAGGGCGACGTTGCGGCGCGTCCACCGGCGTTCGCCACGCACGCGGCGAGGCTCGGTAGCGGTGGCGGCGGCCGGTCGGGTGAGGGTGTCAGCGACCATCGTCGAACCGCCCTCCCTTCGTGACGAGGAACATGAGTCCGGACCAGATGAGGAGCACGGCGATGAGCGTGGACCCGATCGCGGCGGCGTAGCCGAGCTCGCCGAAGAGGAACGCCTGCTCGTAGATGTAGTAGATGAGCAGGCTCGTCGCGCCCGCCGGACCGCCCTTCGTCATGATGAAGACGAGGTCCAGACCGCCGGTGATCACCGCGACCGTCGAGGTGATGAGCACGAAGAAGCTGGTCGGTCGCAGCAGCGGGAACGTGATGGCGCGGAACCGTTGCCAGGCTCCCGCGCCGTCGATCCGGGCCGCCTCGTAGTACTCCCCCGGGATGTCCTGCAGGCCCGCCAGGAAGATCACCATGTAGTAGCCCATCTGGAACCACAGGGTGACGAACACCAGGGTGGCGAGCGCGAGCGACGGTTGGCCCAGGAACGACGTCCCTTCGACGCCGAACCACGACAGCACCTGGTTCACGATCCCCACGCGGTCGCCGAGCATGAACTGCCAGACCATCGCGACGACGACCAGGCTGATCGCGTAGGGCACGAACAGGGCGCTGCGGACCGCGCCGACGAACGGGAACTTCTGCTGCACCAGCAGCGCCAGGGCGAGCCCGACGGCGAACAGCAACGGCACCAGCGTGACGAGGTAGATCAGCGTGATCCGGACGCTCGACCAGAACTGCGGGTCGCCCACCATCCGGACGTAGTTGGCGCCACCGATGAAGTCGATGTTGCCGAACCCGTCCACCCGGAAGAACCCGAGGGCGATCGCCAGCACCATCGGCAGGCCGACGAACACGAGGAGCCCGAGCGAGTCGGGCAGCAGGAACAGCCAGGCGGCGCGGCGCTCCCGCTTCGCCTGCTGCGCGAGGTGCGCGCTGCGCTGGGTGCGTCCGGCCGTGCGGGCCAGGACCGGGGTCGACGTGCTCACAGGAGGTCACCTCCGTCGTAGGTCTCGAGGTAGCTCTCGATCGCGCGCTGCGCCTGCTCGGCCTGCTGGGCGGCGTCGGCACCCGCGAGCTGGACGGCCTGCAGCGCGTTCGACACGGCCTTGTAGATGACGGGCGGGTAGCGCGGCTCGCCGCGACCGGTCGGGTAGATCTCGTCCCGGAACTTCTGGAGGATCGGGTCGGCGAAGATGTCGTCGTCCCCGATGGCGTCCAGCACCGACTGGCGCGCGGGGATGTTCCCCTTGAACCGTCCGTTCCAGTCCGCGCCGGCGTTGATCGACTCCGCCGACATCGATCCCATCACCTCGACGGTGAACCGGGCGGCGGCCTCAGGATCGGATCCCTTGCTGTTCACGCACCAGGCCCACCCGCCCAGCACGGTGGTCGGCTCCCCGCCGGCGGGCGCAGGCAGCGGGAAGACGCCGTAGGGGTGGTCGGGCGCGTTCTGCCGCATCGCCTCGACCTGCCAGATCCCGCTCTGCCACATCGCCGCGTAGCCGTTCGTGAAGGCGCCGACGACGTCGCCGTTCGCGGGGAGCGTGCGCGGTGACGCTCCCGAGCGCACCCCTTCGCCGAACAGCTCGAGGGCTGCGACTGCGGCGTCCGAGGTGAAGTCCGGCACCTGGGTCTCGGCGTCGATCACGTCGCCGCCGCCCTGCCAGATCCAGGGGTAGAAGGTGAAGTTCTGGTAGTAGCCGGGCGTGGTCTCGAACACCATCCCCGCCTGCTGGCCGCCCGTGAGACGGCGGCCGAGCTCCAGCAGGTCCTCCCACGTGGTCGGGATGTCGCCCTCGCTCAGGCCCGCCTCTTCGAACGCGGGGATGTTGTAGAAGACGGCGAGCGGTTCCTGCTCCATCGGCAGGCCGTAGATCCCGTCCCCGTCCCGACGGGTGGCCAGCGCCTGCGGGAAGTAGTCGTCGATGGCCTCCTGCGTCATGTACGGCGCGAGGTCGACGAGCGCGCCCCCGTTGTAGTAGCGGAGGAAGTCGCCGGGCGAGATGAGGAAGATGTCCGGCCCGGTGCCCGAGGCGAACGCCGTCGCGATGCGGGTGTTCGTCGGGTCGGCGTAGTTCGGGATGTACACCGCCTCGATCTGCCGGTCGTTGGCGGCGTTCCACGCCGCCAGGCGGTCCAGGAACCAGTCGCTCTGCGCGACGATGTTCGGATCCTGCTGGGGCGCCGGCGCGTAGGCGCTCCAGAGCTGCAGCGTGGTCCGGCTCGCACCGGACGGCGCGCAGCCGGCCAGCGCGCCGGCGCCGAGGCCGGCGGCGGCGAGCGTGCCGGCCTGGAGGAGCCTGCGTCGGCTCAGTCCCTCGGCCATGGGTCTCCCTTCGAGGGTAGGTAATCGATTGCTCAGCACGGGTGCGGAATGACGCGGCCCGGCCCCGCGGTGCGGGGCCGGGCCGCGGGGGTCAGAGGATCTCGAGCGCGTCTACGGACGGCGTGGCCGGCCGCGTGGTGCTCGCTGCGTCCAGGTAGAAGAACGCCGTCGACGCGATGTCGTCGTGCAGCGGCAGGTACCGGTGCCCGCTGCGCCACCCCAGCGCCTGGATGTCGACGGTGAGGTCCGTGTCGAAGTGGATCGGGTCGACGGCGTGCCAGCGGTACATGCCGAAGCGCTGCTGCGACGCGTAGAGCCCGTCCGGACGGATCACCTGGTGCAGGCCGAGGTACGGCGTCGAGAACTCCGTGTACCCCTGACCGGGGACGTCGAAGTTCCAGGCGCCGCCGAAGTAGTCCTCGGTGCCGGTCCCCGCGATCGTGGGGAACCGCTCCTGCGCCGCGGCGTCACCGTCGAGGTAGAACTTGATCTCGCCCTCGCCCCACCAGCCCGTGCTGTTGACGCCCCACGCGATGTACGTGCCGACGTACTGCCCCTTGCCGCGGACGTCGTCGAGCAGCACGTGCGTCGTGGCGTCCGGGAGCGGGTTGCTGCGGCGCCACTGCGCGTGCAGGTAGCCCGAGTCCTGGGCCTCCTGCGTGACGACGTCGCCCACCTCGTAGGTGACCTGGTAGTACACGACCACCGGCACGTCGGAGAGGTTCTCGAGCTCCAGGTGCGCCCCGCTGCGGAACGGCATCGGCCAGTAGCTGTTGAACCCGCCGTTCGGGTTGACGGCCACGAGCGCGGAGCTGAGCTGGGCGAACTGACCCCAGCCCTGCCCGAAGAAGTCGCCCACGGGCGTCTCGATCGCGGGCTCGCTCGCACCGTCCCAGAACGCCCGCAGCAGCAGCGTGCGCCAGTGGTCCCGGTGCGTGGTGAGCCAGATGTGCGTGATCTTGCCGGCGCCCTCGATGCGCGCCACGTCGAACTTCTCGCCCGGGCCGATCTCGACGCTCGGCGAGACCTTCCAGCCCTGGCCGAGATCGCGGGCGCACTGCGCGCCGGTCCCTTCCGTCGCGCGGCCGCCGCCGCCCTTGCTGCCGTCGAAGTTCTCCGGGCTGATCGACCGGGTGCTGACGTCGCGCAGGCGACCGATGGCGGACAGGTCCATGGGGTTCTCCTTCTCTCGTGGGATGCCGGCGTCGACCGCCGGGCTGCTCGAATCGATTCGATGTCGTGGACGGCACGTCGGACCGTCCTCTGCTTCTCGCGGCGGGAGGACCCGCCGGGTCGGAAGAGGTGAATCAGCTCCTTCGGCTGGTCGACGCGCGGATGCGGAGCTCCGGAGCGAGCAGCACGTGCTCGGCGTCGCGCTCCTCGCCTCGGGTGCGCGCCGCGAGCACCTCGCCCGCGAGCTGGCCGATCCGATCGACGGGCTGCGCGACGACGCTCACCCGCGGGTTGACCATGCGGGTCCAGTGGTCGTCGTCGACGCCGAGCAGGGCCACGTCGCCCGGGATCCGGCGGCGCGCCGCCTCGATCCCGCGGAAGCTGGCCGCCGTGAGCGGTCCGTTCAGCGCGAACACGGCGTCGACGTCGGGATCCGCCTCCACCTGGTCGGCGACGATCCCCTCGGCGCGCTCGCCGAGGAGCTCGGTGCGGATCACGCGGGAGTCGGCGACCGACACGCCCTCCTCCGCGAAGACCTCGCGGAACCCGGCGAGCCGGTCCTCGGTGGTCGAGACGTCACGGGGGCCGGCGATGCACAACGGCGCGGCATACCCCTGGGAGAGCAGGTGCCGCGCGGCCATCCGGCCGGCCTCGACGTTGTCCAGCAGGATCGCGTCGCCGGCGAAGTCGTGCACGCGCCGGTCGACGGCGACGGTGGGGATGCCGGCGTCGAGCAGGCTCTGCAGCGAGGAGTCGGTCTCGGAGACGACGGCGATGACGACGCCGGACATCCGCTGCGCGATCGCGGCCTGGAGGTACCGACGCTCGCGGGCGACGTCCTCGTCGCTGTTGCAGAGCATGACCGAGAACCCCGCGACCTGGGCGACGTTCTCGAGCGCGGCGACCATGCTGGTGAAGAAGTGGTTCTCGACGTCGGCCACGACAGCCGCCCACGTGTCGATCCGCTGGCGGCGCAGGGCGCGGCCCGTGGTGTTCGTCACGTAGCGCACCTCGTCGGCGGCGGACCTCACGCGCTCGGCGAGCGCCGAGTCGACGGTGGCGACCCCGTTCAGCACGCGCGAGACGGTGGCGGTCGAGACGCCGGCGAGGCGGGCGACGTCGATCATCGTCGCGGCGCCCGGGCGGATCGTCCGCTCGCTCATCGGGCCTCCTCGCCTCACGCCACCGGGTGGTCCGGCACTCGTCCTGTAATCGATTACCGGCGACCGTACGCGGGAGGGCGCGCGGACGTCAAGACGAGCCCGTCGGCGGGGACGTGGACCACAGGTGCACGGCGCACGGTGGCAGACTCGCACGTATGGACGGCGCACGCACCCCCCTCGATGCCGACTATCTGCAGCGCCACGTCCGCCAGCTCATGCTTCCCGGGTACGACGTCGCCACGCAGGAACGACTGCAGGGCGCGCGGGTGCTGGTGGTCGGCGCGGGCGGGCTCGGCTGCGCGGTCCTCCCCCAGCTCGTCGCGTCCGGCATCGGGACGATCGGCATCGTGGACGACGACGTCGTCGAGACCTCGAACCTGGCCCGCCAGACGCTCTACGGTCCCGCGGACGTCGGCACGCCGAAGGTCGAGGCCGCGCTCGCGCAGCTCGGGCGGCTGGCGCCGGACGCTCGCCTGGTCGGCCATCGGACGCGGCTCGACGCCACGAACGACGGTGAGCTGCTGAGCGGGTACGACCTCGTGGTCGACGGCAGCGACAACTTCCCGACCCGGTACCTCGTCGACGACGCCGCGGCCGCGCTCGGCATGCCGCTCGTGTGGGGCGCCGTGCACCAGTTCGCCGGCCAGTGCGGCGTCGCCTGGGCGCCCGACCACCCCACGTACCGGGACCTCTTCCCGCGCGAGCCCGCGCCCGGCGAGATCCCGTCGTGCGCGGAGGCCGGGGTGCTGCCGGGCGTCTGCGCCACGATCGGCGCCCTGCTCGCCACGGAGGCTGTCAAGGTGCTGACCGGCGTCGGCGACCCGCTGCTCGGCCGCGTGCTGCTGTACGACGCACGCCGCGCCGAGCTGAAGGAGGTGGCCTACCGCGCCGCGACCGGCGGGCGCGCCGGTGCCCCGCCCGCCGCTGCCCCGCCCGGCCCGCCGCCGTCCGTCCCTGCGGCGCCGTCCGCACCGGCAGCGCCGTCCGCACGAGCGGTCCCGGCAGCCTCCGCGAGAGAGCCGCGCGCCCTCACGCCCCACGAGCTCGCGGCCCTCCGCGCCGACGACGCGCCGCCCCTCGTCCTCGACGTCCGCGAGGACTGGGAGATCAGCCTCGCCGCCCTCCCCGGCACGCGGAACGTCCCGCTGCGCGAGCTGCCGCAACGCATCGACGAGATCCCCGCCGACGCCGACGTCGTCGTCCTCTGCCACCACGGCGTCAGGTCCGAGCAGGCGGCACGGTTCCTCCTCGCCGCGGGCCGCTCGCGTGTGAGTCACCTCGCGGGTGGGATCGACGCGTGGTCGCGCACGGTCGATCCTGGCGTGCGTCGGTACTAGGTCCATCTCGATACGCTGCCGCCGTGCCCCCTGACGACTCCGGCCTCACCCATCTCGACGAGCAGGGCCGCGCCCGGATGGTCGACGTCGGCGACAAGGACGTGACGGACCGCGTCGCGACGGCGGCAGGGACCGTCGTGACGACGGCGCGGGTCGTCCGCGCGATCGCTCAGGGCGGTCGGGACCTGGCGAAGGGCGACGTCGTCGCGGTGGCGCGGCTCGCGGGCATCGGTGCGGCGAAGCGCACGTGGGAGCTCGTCCCGCTGTGCCACCAGATCCCGCTGTCGGGGGTCGACGTCGACGTGCGCACGGACGTGGCGGACGGTGCCGACGACGACGACGTCGCGCACGTCCACCTCACGGCGACGGCCCGTACCCGCGGGCGCACGGGCGTCGAGATGGAGGCGCTCACCGCCGTCGCCGTCGCGGGGCTGACCGTGCACGACATGATCAAGGCCGTCGACCCGGCCGCCGTGCTGACGGACGTCCGGCTCGTCCAGAAGACCGGGGGGCGGCACGGGACGTGGACGCGACCCGACCCCTCCGCGAGAGGATCTGTGCGCGACCGCGAGAGGATCTTCGCGGCCGCCGATGCCTCCGCGGCCCCCGCCCGGCCCCTGCCGCGGACGGCACGCGTGCTGGTCGTCTCGACGGGCGTCGCGGTCGGCACCCGGGCCGACACCACCGGACCGGCGATCGTGGACTGGCTGACGGAGCGCGGGTTCGCCGCGGAGTCGGACGTGACCGCCGACGCCGACGTCGCCGCGGCGCTCGCCGGCAGCCTCGCTCCGCCGGGCGGGTCCCCGCCCGCGCTCGTCGTCACCACGGGCGGCACCGGGGTCTCCCCCACGGACCGCACGCCGGAAGCGACGGCGCCGCTGCTCGCGCGGGAGCTGCCCGGGCTCGCGGACGCCGTCCGGCGCGCCGGGGCCGACGTGCCGGGGGCGGTGCTGAGCCGCGCGCTCGCGGGGGTGAGCGCCGGTGGGACGGTCGTCGTGAACCTGCCCGGCTCACCGTCCGGCGTCACCGACGGTCTCGCCGTGCTCGACGGCGTCCTCGACCACCTGCTCGCCCAGGTCGCCGGAGGTGGGGCGCATGAGTGAGCCCTCCGCCGTCGTGCTCGCCCGCATCGCCCCGGCGCCGATCGACGCCGGAGAGGTGCGCGACGCCGTCGCCTCCCCCGACTGCGGCGCCGTCGTGGAGTTCGCGGGCGTGGTGCGCGACCACGACGGCGGACGCGGCGTCCTGCGGCTGGACTACTCGGCGCATCCCGACGCCGCCCGGCTGCTGGCGGAGTGCTGCGCGCGGGTCGCTGCCGAGTTCGACGGCGTCCGGCTCGCCGCGGTGCACGCGACCGGCGAGCTGCGCATCGGGGACCTGGCTCTCGCCGCCGCCGTCGCCGCGCCCCATCGGGCGCAGGCGTTCGCCGCGGCCGCGCGGCTCGTGGACGCGATCAAGGCGGAGGTGCCGATCTGGAAGCGGCAGCACTACGCCGACGGCGACTCCGGCTGGGTCGGCCTCTAGCCTCTCCTCCCGCCCCACCCTTCGCGAGAGGATCTGTGCGCCACCGCGAGAGGATCCGTGCGCCACCGCGAGAGGATCCGTGCGCGCCACCGTGGGGCCACGACGGGCCGCCCGACTCGGGCGTCACCACGTCCGAGCGCGTGGCGCCATCCCCAGCAGCTCACCGAGCCGGAGCTCGAACGCCGGGTCCGTGCCGAAGATGTTCTCGCGGTTGCCGATCGAGAATCGCCAACCAAAACGCTTCCGGAGGTCGCTTCGCCTGGCGACATCGCGCGCGACGTCGTCGTCCTCAGAATGGAACTCTCGCCCGTCGTACTCCGAGGCCACTCCGTGCTCCACGAACGCCATGTCGAGCCGCCAGATCCTGCCGTCGCCGCGCTCGACCACGTGCTGTACGGCGGGGGTTGGGAACCCGGCATCGAGGATCCGGCACCGCTGCCACGACTCGCCGTGCGACTCCGAGCGCGCATCCACGCGTGGCGCGAGCTCCTGAGCCTGACGCACTCCCGGGAAGCGGCGAAGCGCTGCGACGAACTCCCGAAGCTCGACGACGTCGATCACCTTGGCGTGCGCCATCGCATCAGCCGCCGCCAGTGCGTACGGCCTCCACCGACGACGCAGGAGGTCCGAGGCGGTGCGGATCGGCGACGTGACCCGGAGGCCATCGAGGTCGACGACGTCGGCATCCGGGAAGACCGTCTGCCTCGTCCTCGCTCGAGAGGACGCGATGCGGTTCCGACCGTGGGGGACGACGAACGAGGGCACGATCTCGAACCGGTCGGCTGGCGCATGGGTCTCGACGCCGAACAGCCACGCTGCGAAGTCGTCGCACACCACTGCGTGCTCGGGGACGACGAGCCGGGCACTCGCGAGCCTCAGCTCCTTGCCGTCCTCCGCCGACGCGTCGACGAGCACACCGGCAAAGACCCGACGAAGCCGACCGCATCGGACGCCCTCCCGCACGTCATGCGGGGACAGCCCGAGGTGACGAGCGTCAGAGACGAGGAACGGGGCACCGACGTTGAGAACGGCCATCGCCTGATTCAGCCAGGTCCGGCGCTGTTCTCGTTCGGGATATCCACAGGCTCATGGACCGCCGGCTCACGCCGGCACACGGATCCTCTCGCGGTGGCGCAGAAAACCTCTCGCGGTGGCGCAGAAAACCTCTCGCGGTGGCGCAGAAAACCTCTCGCGGTGGCGCAGAAAACCTCTCGCGAAGTGGGAGGCGGGGGTCAGCCGCCGGCGAACGGTGGGAGAACGTCCACGCGTCCGGCGAGCGGGGCGGCGTCGTCAGTCTCGACGACCCCGTCCACGAGGAACGACCCCGTCCGGACGACGGCGCCCATCGCGTCCCCGTACCGCGCCAGCAGTGCCGCGCGCAGGTCACGGATCGTCCCCCCGGCGACGACGAGCTCCTCCTCCGAGCGCCCCGTCACCTCCTCCGCGGCCGCGAAGTAGCGGACCGTCACCGTCCGCGGCGCGCGATCCCGGCCGTCCACGCCTGCCGTGCCGCCGGGCGCCGTCCGCGTGTGCAGCTCAGCCACCGATTGCTCCCATGCTCCGTGCGGGTGGCCGGAAGCCCTCCGCGTCGATCCCGTGCCCGGCCCACTTCCGCCACATCCCGCCGCGCCACAGCTCGGCGATCGCGACGTCGTCCGCCCCGGCGCGCAACGGGCCGCGCAGGTCGGTCTCGTCGTCGCTGAACAAGCAGGAGCGCACCGTGCCCTCCGCCGTGAGCCGCGTCCTGTCGCACGCCGCGCAGAACGACCGGGTCACCGAGGCGATGATGCCGACGCGCTCCGGCCCGCCGTCGACCTCCCACTCCTCCGCGGGCGAGGCCGGGTCGTCGCGACCCACCGGCGTGAGCGTGAAGCGCCGCCCGAGCCGCTCGAGCAGCGTCGCGGCGTCGACCATCTCCTCGCGGCGCCACGCCTCGTCGGCGTCCAGCGGCATCTCCTCGATGAACCGCAGCCGGACGCCCTCGGCGAGACACCACGCGAGCAGGTCGGGTGCGCCGTCGAGCGTCGCCGCCATGAGCACGGCGTTGACCTTCACTGGCGCGCCGCCACCGAGGCCGGCTTCGCGCGCCGCCCGGATACCGGCCATGACGTCCGGGAGCCGGTCTCGGCGGGTCAGCGCCGCGAACGCCTCGCGGTGCACGGTGTCCAGGGACACGTTGACGCGCGTGAGCCCCGCTCGCACGAGCTCGTCGGCCTTGCGGTCCAGCCCGATCCCGTTGGTGGTCATCGCCAGCGGCAGGTCGGGCCGTCCCGCGCGCCCGGCCGCGGCCCGTGCCTGCGCGACGATCTCCGGCAGGTCCTTCCGCACGAGCGGCTCGCCGCCGGTGAACCGGATCTCGCGGATGCCGAGGTCGCGGACGGCGATCTCGACGAGCCGCCCGATCTCCGACGGCGTCAGGAGGTCGCTCCGCGGGATCAGCGGCAGCCCTTCCGCCGGCATGCAGTACGTGCAGCGCAGCGAGCACTTCTCGGTCACGGAGATCCGCAGATCGCGGGCGATGCGTCCGAACGAGTCGACCAGGCTGGGGACGGCGGGACGCTCCGCGGCGTCCGGCGGCGTGAAGCGCACGCGCGGCATGCCGAGGCTGAGCAGCGTCATCCGTCCTCCTCCCGTCCCCTCCAGCCTAGGGCGCCGCGGGGACCGTGCCCGCCGGGGGCGTCGGCGGCCGCCGCCACGTCGGCGGGCGTGTCGAGGTCCGGTCGCGGCCCGATCTCGACGCCGACGGCGCCCGCCAGCAGCGCCCGCGGCCCGGCGTCGCCGCGAGCCTGCGCGATCGCCTCGGCGACGCGCTCCGCCCCGATGACCACCGGGTGCCCCGGGGCGCCGTCGTGCAGCGCGCGGCCGAGGCCGTGCCGCAGAGCCGCGGCAGGAGGCTGACCGCTCGCACCGGCGACGACGACGGCGTCCACGACGGCTGTCACGTCGGCTGCGGCGGTGGTCAGGACGTCGACGGGCACGACGACGACGGCGTCGCTCGCCTCGGGGTCGATCCGCGCCAGGCCGGCGCGCACCCCGGCTCCGAGCCCCTCCTCCCAGTCGGGCACACGAACGACGGTCACGTCACTGTCGAGCGCCGCCACGACGTCGTCCGCCGCTGCCCCCACCGTGACGAGCACGGGGTCGCACCCGGCGTCGCGCAGCATCCGCGCGGCGCGCCGCACCCAGGTCTCGCCGGACGCCGTCGTCAGCAGCGCCTTGGGTCCACCCATGCGGCGGCCGGCCCCGGCGGCGAGCACGAGCCCTGCCAGGCGCGGCGCCTCAGGCGTGCTCACGCGCCACCTCGTGGTGCAGCGGCCCGGCCGTCCCGCTCAACGGCGCCCCGCTTCCCCGCGACCGGACGGCGACCACCTCGGCCATGATCGACAGCGCCGTCTCGCGGGGGCTGCGCCCGCCGAGGTCGAGACCCACCGGCGAGCGCAGCCGTGCGAGCGCCTCCTGGGGAACCCCGCGTGCACGCAGCCTCGCGAGCCGGTCGGCGTGCGTGCGCCGCGACCCCATCGCGCCGACGAACGCGAGGTCGGCCGCGAGAGCGACCTCGAGCAGCGGCTCGTCGAACTTCGGGTCGTGCGTGAGGACGACGACGACGGTCCGCCCGTCGACGCGCCCGGCCCCCAGCTCCGCCGCGAGGTAGCGGTGCGGCCAGTCGACGGCGATCTCGTGCGCGTCGGCGAACCGCTCCCGGGTCGCGAACGTGGCGCGGGCGTCGCACAGCGTGACGCGGAACCCCAGGAACGCCCCGAGCGTCGTCACGGCAGCCGCGAAGTCCGTGACGCCGGCGACGATCAGACGCGGGGACGGCGCCACGACGTCGACGAGCACGCGGATCCCGACGCCCTGCCGGCTGCCGTCGAGCCCGTACGTCAGCTCAGCCGTCCGGCCGGCGGCGACGAGGCTCGCCGCGTCGTGCGCGAGGGCGGAGTCGAGCCGGTCCGAACCGGTCCCGCCAGCGAGCAGACCCTCCGGTCCGACGGCGACCGACGCCCCCGGCGTCCCGCCGTCGTGCGCCACCACCGTCGCAAAGGCGACCGGCACGCCGTCGGCAACGCGCTGCGCGAAAGCGCGGAGCGGCTCTGCGTCCCGCACCCGCTGCAGGAAGATCTCGACGGTGCCGCCGCAGGTGAGGCCGACGGCCCCGGCGTCCTCGTCACTCACGCCGTACCGGACGAGCTGCGGGACTCCGCTGTCGAGCACCTCCACCGCGCGCGCGTGCACGTCCGCCTCGACGCAGCCCCCCGTGAGCGAGCCGAGCACCGAGGAATCCGAGCGCACGAGCATGCGCGCGCCGACGCCGCGCGGCGCCGAGCTCCAGGTGGCCACGACCGTGGCGAGCGCGAACGGCTCCGCGCCCTCGGCCACGGCCGCGAGGACGGCGTCCATCAGCTCACCTGCCGCTCCCGGGCCCGCAGCCGCGGCAGGATCTCCTCGGCGTAGCGCTCGAGGAACGCTGCCTGGTCCGCCCGGGGGTCGTGGAAGACGAGGTGCGTGAAGCCCATCTCGACGTAGGACCAGATCCGCTCCACGTGCTCGTCCGGGTCGTCGGAGACGATCCACCGGCTCGCGGTGCGCTCGGTCGGGAGCGCGTCCGCCAGCCGTTCCATCTCGACGGGGTCCTCGACACCGACCTTCTCCTCGGACGTGAGCGCCAGCGCGCCCCAGTTCCGCGTCGCCTCGAGGGCCCGGGCGTGGTCCGGGTCGTACGACACCTTCATCTCGATCATGAGGTCGAGGTCGGCGAGCGTCCGGTCGCTCTTCGCCGCGCCCTCCGCGAGCGCCGGCAACAGCGTCTCGGTGTACAGCTCCCGCCCCTTGCCGCTCGTGCAGATGAAGCCGTCGCCGACGCGCCCCGCCAGCCGGGTGGCGGACGGCCCCGACGCCGCGACGTACAGCGGGACGGGCACGTCCGGACGGTCGTAGATCGTCGCGTCCCGGGCGCTGTAGTACGTGCCGTCGATCGTGACGCGCTCCCCCGCCCACAGCGCCTGGATGAGCGCGATCGCTTCCCGGAACCGTGCGTACCGTTCCTTGCCGTCCGGCCAGGGCAGGCCGAGCGGCGCCTCGTTCATCGACTCGCCGGAGCCGACGCCGAGAGTGACCCGCCCGGGCGCGAGGCAGCCGAGCGTGGCAAACGCTTGGGCGACGACGCCCGGGTGGTAGCGCAGGGTAGGCGTGAGCACGCTCGTGCCGAGCAGCACGCGCTCGGTGCTCGCGGCTGCCGCGCCGAGCCACGGCAGCGCCGCAGGGGCGTGGCCCCCGGTGTGCCGCCACGGCTGCAGGTGGTCGCTCACGAACACGGAGTCGAACCCGGCCTGCTCGGCCAGCACGGTGTACGCGAGCAGGTCCCGCGGCGCGAACTGCTCCGCCGACGCCTTGTACCCGAGTCGCAGCATGGTGTCCTTTCGGTGGTGGTGCCTGGGCTCTCAGCCCGCGTCGGTGGTGGTGAGATCGAGCAGCGCGCCCCGGACGGCGTCGCCGACGAGTGCGCGGACACGCTGTCGCGCCTGCACGGTACCCGCCGCGATGTGTGGCGAGGCGTACACGTTCTCGAGCGCCAGCAGCGGGCTCGACGGCGGCAGCGGCTCGGTCGCGAACACGTCGAGGGCGGCGGCGGCAGGTCGCCCTGCCTCGATCGCTGCGGCGAGCGCCACCTCGTCGACGAGCTCGCCGCGCGCGGCGTTGACGAGAACGCTTCCGTCCCGCATCCGGGCCAGCCGGCGCGCGTCCAGCAGGTGGCGGGTCGTGTCGGTGAGCGGAGCGTGGAGGGTGACGACGTCGGACCCGCCCAGCAGGTCGTCGAGCTCGACCTGCCGGCCGTCGAGGGCGTCGCCGGGCGGCACCGGGCGCGAGTCGGTGAGCAGCACCGTGGCCCCGAACCCGCGGAGCCGGCGGTGCACGGCGCGGCCGATCGCACCGTAGCCCACGATGCCCACCGTCATCGCCCCGAGCTCGCGGCCGAGCGGCCGCGCGTGCCAGCCGTGCTCGCGCAGGTCGCGATCCGCGGCGGTGCCGTCGCGCAGCATGAGCAGCATCGCCATGAGCGTCCAGTCGGCGACCGCCTCCGCGTTGTAGCCGGGCGCGTTCACCACCGTGATCCCGTGGGCGCGGGCTGCGTCGAGGTCGACGACGCCGTCCAGCCCGACGGCCGGGTGCACGAGCAGGCGGCACCGTCGCATCCGGGCGAGGACGGCACCGTCGAGCGGGAACGTGCGCGCGGCGTCGCCGATGACCACGTCGGCCCGCTCGAGATCGGGCAGCACTTCCGCCATCGGCGCCCCGCGGCGCGCGAGCACGACCTCCACGTCGCCGTCGGCCACCCACCCCTCGACGAGGTCGCGCGGGTAGTCGGACAGGCAGACGAGGACGGCGCTCATGCGGCGTCACCGCCGATCACGCGCGAGGAGACGACCTTCGCTGGGTCGACGGTCATCCCCAGGCCGGGCGCGGTGGGCGCGGCGATCACGCCACCGACCGGGACGACCGGTTCCCGCAGGACGTGCTGGTACATCGGCATCAGGCGAGCGAGGTACTCCATCTGCGGCACGAGCGCGGGCGACGCGGCGAACGACAGCGCGGCGTTGCACTGCAGGGACTGCCCGTGCGGCACGAGCTGCCCACCGGCCGCGCTGATGAGCGCCATGATCTTCGTGAGCTCGGAGATGCCGCCGGCCCAGTGCGGGTCCGGCTGGTGGAGATCGAGCACGTCAGCGGCGAGGAGCTCGCGGTACCCCCACCGCGTGTACTCGTGCTCCCCGCCCGCGATCCGGACGCCGTCGGGCAGGCGTCGCCGCAGCGTGCGGTAGCCCTCGAGCTGGTCTGCCAGCAGGGGCTCCTCGATCCAGGCGACGCCCTGGTCGCGGGTGGCGCGTGCGACCTCGAGCGTGAACGGCACGTCCCACCCGCTCCACGCGTCGAGCATGATCGCGACGCCGTCACCTGCGGCGTCGCGCACCGTGCCGACGAGCTCGACGACGGACTCGACCCCGGCCGCGCCGTCCTCCGGGCCCCACCGAGGGAACCACTTGAGGCCCGCGAACCCCTGCGCCACCAGCTCCCGGGTGCGCGCCGCCACGTGCTCCGGCTCGAGGCTGTCGCCCAGCGTCGAGGCGTAGGCCGGGATCTCGGACCGCGTCGGGCCGCCGAGCAGCACGTGCGCCGGGACTCCGAGGTGCTGCCCTCGGATGTCCCAGAGCGCGCAGTCGACGGCGGACAGCGCCGTCATCCCGGCACCGGCACGGCCGTGGATCGCCGAGCGGTACAGCACGTCCCAGAGCCGCTCCGTCGCCAGCGGGTCGGCGCCGAGGAGCAGCGGGCGGAGCACGGTGGAGACGATGAACGCCTGCTCCGGCGACAGCTGGGCCGTGCTGCCGCGCAGCCCGGTATCCGTGTCGACGTGGAGGAAGACGGACCGGATCTCGTACCGTCCCGACGCGACCTCGCGGAACGTCTGCGGCCCGCGCGCGCGGAACTCGGGGTACACGTCCGTGGGTCGACGCAGCCGGTCCGCGAAGATCGGTTCCGGTGCCTCGACGTGGCTGACGTACTCCACGCACGTCACGTCGGTGACTCTCATGCGACTCCCTCAGGGTCGGTGGATCGGGCCGCGCTGCGGGCGGACCACGCCGCGGCGGTTCCGACGGCGGCGACGGCGGCGGCGCTCGCCACGAGGGCGCCGTCGCCGCCCCAGGCGGTGCCACCGACGAACCCGAGCAGCGCCGAGCCCACGGCGGTCCCCGCGTCGAACGCGGCGTTCCAGACGGCGCTGGCGGCGGAGGCGTCAGCCGCGGGGAGCGTCCGGTAGCTCATATCAAGGGTGACGGTCTGGAGTCCACCGTAGGCGAGCCCGAACACGGCCGCCCCCGCCGTGACCGCGCCAGCGCCGGCCGTGGTGAGACCGACGGCGAGCAGCACGAGGCCGACCGCCGCGCACCCGACCAGCACGGGCAGCACGAGCCGCGGTCCGAACCGGTCCAGGACCGTGCCGATGCGCCAGCGGGCGATCATCCCGACCGCGCCGAACGCGAGCAGGGCCAGGGCGGCCACGGAGCCCTCGGGGCGCTGCAGCGGCAGGAGCGTGACGAGCCCGCCACCGGCGGCCGTGGTCACCACGAGGAGGAGAGCCGGGAGCGCCAGCGCCCTGAGCACCCTGCGCAGCGGCGTCGACCCCGCGGCGCCCGCGCGCTCCGCAGGCAGCCCGCTGACGACGGCGAGCGCGAGGACGGGCAGCGCGCCGAGCACGGCGACGACGGCGAACGATCCGCCGAGCGTCAGGGCGGCGCCTCCGGAGATCCCGACCATCATCGGGATGGCGGCCGACAGGCCGAAGATCCCGATGGCCTCGCCGCGTCGCTCGGGCGGGGCCGCCCGCGGGATCGCGAGCGCCGCGACGACCGTCACGAGGGCGAACCCGACGCCGCGGACGGCGGAGAGCCCGTACAGCACGGGCAGGCCGCTCGCGACGAGGTAGAGCGGGGTGGGCAGGCCGAGCAGCAGGGAGCCGACCACCAGGAGGCTCCGGATCGTGAACCGGCGCATCAGACGCGGCGCCAGGAGCTGGGTCACGACGGTCGTGGCCAGCATCACCCCCGTGATCGTCCCGACGACGGACTCCGGGTGGCCCAGCTGGCCGGCCCAGGCCGGCAGGGCCGCGAGCGTGAGCGAGAAGCTCGTCAGGCCGGCGAAGCTCACGACGAAGGTCGCGCGGATCTCGCGGATGCCCCACAGGGAGCCGGTCGCCGACGCCGTCGTCACGCTCATGCGCCGACCTCGTGCACCGGGCCGCGCCGGGTGACGGCGATGCGCGACACGACGCGACCGGCCCGCCACACGATGCGTTCCGCCGGTGCGAGGGCGAGCGCGTCCTCGAGCGAGTCCGCGCGCACGGCCACGAGATCCGCCCGATCGCCCACGCGCGGTCCGGCCGCGGGCAGCCCGAGCACGGCGCGCGCGTCGCGGCCCACCATGTGCCACGCGTCGCGGGGTGCCTGATGCCCGGCCGTGACCACGAGTGCCGCGGTCTCGAGCGGGTCCAGCCGGCCCGCGGGGTTGAACGGGTCGCGCACGTTGTCTCCTCCGGCGGCGCAGCGCACGCCGGCGGCGCGGAGCGTGTCGATCGCCGTGAGGCCGCGCGTGCTGGGGCCGCCGCCACGGCCCTGGAGGTAGAGGTTCGTGGCCGGCAACGCCACGACCTGAACCCCTGCCTCGGCGACCTCCGCCGCAACGTCGGCGGCCAGCGCCGGGTCCTGCTGCCCGAGCGAGACGCAGTGGCTCGCCGTCACGGGCACGTCCGCCTGCCGTGCGAGACGGGCGAGGTGCCGCAGGGTCAGGACCGCCGGTTCGGTCGTCTCGTCCACGTGGAAGTCGACGGGTCGGCCGCGTTCGACGGCGACGGCGAAGCACTCCTCCATCGCCGCCACCGGGTCCGGCTCGATCGACGGGTTGCCGCCGACGACGTCCGCCCCCGCGTCGAGGGCGTCGTGCAGTCGGGCGCGGTGCGACCGCCAGGACTCGCCGACACCGGGCGGACCGACGTGCGCGACGAGCTGCAGGTCGACGACGTCGGCGGCCTCGGAGCGCACGCGCACGAGCGACTCCACCGCGCGGACGCCGAGCAGCCGGCCGCAGCCGACGTGGCTGCGCACCGCCGTCGCCCCGTGGCCGACCAGGAGACGCAGCGCCCGGTGCGCGCGGGCGCGCACGTCGGCGTCGCTCGCCTCGCCGAGCACCGTCGCGTACCGCTCCATCGCACCGCGGAGCGTCCCGTCGTGACCGGTGACCCGGTCCGCGGTGAACACCTTGTCGAGGTGCGTGTGCGGCTCGGCGAACGCCCCGCACAGCACGTACCCGGTGAGGTCGGTCACCGCGGCGCCGGCGCGGTCGAGTCCGCTGCCGCCGTCGGCTGGCACGACGGCGGTGACGGTGTCGGCGTCGACACGGACGTCGACCACCTCGCCGCTCGCGAGGCGACCGCCACGGAGGAGCTGGACCGTCATCTCAGCCCTTCACCCCTCCTCCGGCGATCTGCGTCACGTACCGCTGCAGGTACCCGAAGATGAGCAGCACCGGGATCATCACGAGCACGCCGGCGGCGAGCAGGCGACCCCAGTCGGTCGTGAACTCGCCGATGAGCGAGTTGAGTCCCACCGAGAGGGTCCGCTTGCTGTCCGTGTCGATGAAGGTGTTTGCGTACAGGAACTCCTCCCACACCTGGATGATCGTGAACACGGCGGCGGCCATGACGCCAGGCAGCGCCGGCGGCAGCACGACGCGCCACAGCGCGCGGAACCGGGTGCATCCGTCGATGAGCGCCGCCTCCTCCGTCTCCACCGGGACGGCGAGAAAGTAGTTGCGCATGAGCCAGATGCAGAACGGCAGCGCGAACGAGACGTACACGACGACGAGCCCGACGAGCGAGTCGAGCAGTCCCAGGTTCTTCACGGTGATGAAGAGCGGGATGGCGAGCATGACCGCCGGGAACATCTGGGCGGCCACGACGACGAGCAGCATGCCCCGGTTGCCGATGAAGGTGAACCGGGCGAAGCCGTAGCCGGCGAGGATCGCCAGCAACAGCGCGACGATCGTCGTCGCCGCAGCGACGATCACCGAGTTCCCGAAGTACGTGAGGAAGTTGGTGTCGAGCAGCTTCGTGTAGTTGCCCAGGAACAGCCCTGACGGCAGGAGTCGCTTGTCGACGCCGTTGAGCTCGCTCGGTGTCTTGAACGACGACACCAGCATCCACAGGAACGGCAGGACCGTGCCGAGGATGAGGACGACGGCGACGAGGTGCGCGCCGAACGAGGCGCGGGTGCGGGTGCGCCTCACCGCTTCTCCCCCTTGCGGCCCTCGACCACGTAGAAGTACGTGACCGCGAGGACCATCATCAGCACGAAGATGACGACCGAGATGGCCGACGCCTTCCCGAAGTCGAACTCCATGAACGCCGTCCGGTACGCGTAGGTCGTGAGGATCTCCGTCGCGCCGACGGGGCCGCCGCGCGTGAACATCCAGATCCCGTTGAAGTTGTTGATCGCCCCCGAGATCGTGGTCAGCGTGACGAGCGCGAGCGACGTGCGGATGCTCGGGATCGTGACGTGGAAGAACCGCTGCCAGGGGCTGGCGCCGTCGACCATCGCCGCCTCGTACTGCTCCGGCGGGATCTGCTGCATCCCGGCGAGCAGGATCACCGCGGTGAACGGCGTCCACTTCCACGCGCTGATGAGCACGAGCACCGGCAGGGCCCAGGTGGGGTCCGCGAGCCACACCGGCGGGTCGTCCAGCAGCCCGCTGCTGCGCAGCACGGAGTTGATCGGCCCCGAGACCGGGTCGAGCAGGAAGCGCCAGATGAGCGCGACCAGCACGGTCGGTACGACCCACGGGACGATGAGCGTCGTCCGGATCGCGCCCCGGGCGAGGAGCCGCTTGTTCAACGTGGTCGCGATGAGCAGGCCGAGGCCGACCTGCACCACGAGGGCCGCCCCGGCCCACACCAGCGTGCGGGCGGTGACGGTCCAGAACGTGGGGCTGGCGAACAGGTTGGAGTAGTTCGCCAGGCCGGCGAACGTGTCCTGCCCGGGCCGCAGCAGGCTCGCGTTCAGGAAGCTCGTGCCGATGGCGTTGAACACCGGGTACCCGATGATCACCGCGAGCGCGACGAACGCCGGGGCGATGTACGCGAACGGTTCGAGGCGCCGGGCGCGCAGCCGACGGCGCCGGGCTGCGGTTGCGCCGGGCGTCGCCGTCTCGGGGCGGGCGGAGGTGATGGTTGACATGTCGTCCCTGGCTCGTGTCCTGCGACGGGCCGCCTCGAACAGGCGGCCCGCCCGGGGTACGGACTAGCTGGAGAGCTTCTCGTTCGCGGCCTCGGCCGCTGCTGTGAGCGCGGCGGCCGGTTCCTGCTGGCCCTGGATGACCGAGTCCCACGCGTCGGCCATGACGCCCCACTCGATGTCGCCCCACACCGGGAGAGCGGGGCGCGCGCGGGTGACGGCGATCTGCTCGATGAAGACCTGGCGATCGGGGTCCTCGGCCGCCCAGTCCGAGGAGATGACGTCCAGCCGCGCGGGGATGTTGCCGGTCTCCTGGATGTACGGCATCTGATCCGCCGCCGTGACCCACTCCGCGAACTGCCAGGCGAGGTCGGCCTGCTGGCTGTTGTATCCGACGCCGATCGCGGTGCCGCCGAGGGTCGTCGCGTTCTCGGCCTGGCCGGGCAGCGGCGCGACGCCCCAGGCGAGGTCCGGGTTGCCCTCCGTGATCGGCGCGGTGCCCCACGGCCCGATCGCCATCATCGCGACACGGCCCTGGACGAACGGCGCCACGTACTGGTCCCAGGAAGCGTTGGCCGCGATGAACTCCGACGGCACGACCTGGTCCGTGAGCGCGAGACCGGCGTAGAACTCCCACGCCTCGAGCCCGAGGTCGTCCGCGAACGCCGCCTGGGTCTGGTCCTCGGTGAGGATCGACCCGCCGTTCTGCCACAGCCACGGCCAGAACAGGAACGACCCGAAGCCGGACGCCCCCATCATGTAGCCGTACTGCTCGCCGCCCGTGAGCTCGATGGCGGCCTCGCGCAGCTCGTCCCACGTGGTCGGCACGGTGATGCCGGCGCCCGAGAGCAGGTCCTCGTTGTAGTAGAGCGCCACGTTGTTCGTCGTGTAGGGCAGGCCGAACTGCTTGCCGTCGTAGCCGGCTCCCGCGAGCAGCTCCGTGCCGAACGCGTCGGCGACGGCGGCGCTGGGCTCGGTGATGTCGGCAAGCACCTGTGCGGCAGCGAGCTGTGGCACGGAGGCGACGTCGACGATCGCGAGGTCGGGGCCGGACCCGCCGCTGGACGTGGTGGTCAGCTTCGGCACCAGATCCTCGGTCGGGATGCCCTGGATGTTGATCGTGACGTCGTGCGCCTCTCCGAACGCCGCGGCGGCCTGGTGCAGCTGCGAGTCGGAGTCACCGGCTGTCGCCGCGTTGGCCCAGAGCTCGAGCGTGCCGCCGCCACCGGAGGAGCCGCCCGACGGCGCCGCGCCGCCCCCGGATCCGGTACCGCAGGCGGTGAGGGTGAGTCCGGCCGCTGCCCCACCGGTGAGGGCGAGCATCTGGCGTCGGCTGAGGCGGGAGGAACGTGCAGGCATGATCGGTCCTTGTCTCTTCACTGAGGGGGAGCAACGCGGGGAAGGGTGTCCACCCCGCTGGATGGACGGGAACCGGTCCGCTCGGCGAGCGTCCGGATCGCGGACGCCGCCTCGGCGGCCAGCTCGGCGACGTCGGCCGACAGGAGCACGCCGTCGCGGAGGATGGGGCGCCCGGCAACGTGCACGTCGGTGACGTGCGCGGGCGAGGCGCGGTGCACGAGGGACCACAGCGGGTCGACCAGCGGCTGCCACGCGGGGGCGCCGACGTCCAGCCGCACGAGATCGCCCCCGGATCCGTCGCCGGGAAGGCCGAGCACGCCCGACGCCGTCGCCGTCGCCATCGCGAACGCGGCGGAGGAGGACAACGCACCGGGGTCTCCCGCCGCCTGTCCCTGGGCGTAGACGGCCTGGCGCATCTCGTGGACGAGGCTCTCCATGCCGTCGACGCCCAGCGTCACGGGCACACCGGCGTCGAGCAGGTCGACCACGCGGGCGACACCCTTCGCGAAGCGCAGATGGTTCGTCGGGCAGTACACGAGGGCGACTCCGCGCTCGGCGAGGAGGTCGATCTCGGCGTCGGTCAGCTCCACCCCGTGCACCAGGACGGTGCCGGGCCGCAGGAACCCGGCCCGGTCGAGGAGCCCGATCGGCCGCACCCCGTGCTCCGCGAGGCACGCGTCGACCTCGGCGCGGTTCTCGGAGATGTGCGTGTACAGCCGCAACCCGAGCCGGTCGGCGGCCCGCACGGCCTGCGCGTAGTCCTCCGGCGCGTTCTGCCGCAGCGACACAGGCGCGAGGAACAGCTGCTCGCGCGGGAGCAGCTCGTCCGCGGTGCGCTCGGCCAGGGAGACGACGTCGGCCACGGACGTCGTGAGCCCGTCGGCGCCGCGGGTCATGATGCCCAGCGCGACGTAGCCGCGTACGCCCACGGCGGCGTGCCCCGCGACGACGGCCTCGAGGAGGCCCGGGCGGTGCAGCGGGTACACGTGGTCGACGACGCTCGTGGTGCCGGCCACCACCTGGCGGGCCGCCCCGAGCGCGGTGAGCGCGCGGTACTCGGCCGGCCCGGCCACGGCCTGCCGGGCGTTCCCGGCGCTGATCGCCTCGCCCAGCGGTGCGCCCTCCGACGCCACGGATCCCGGCACGAACGCGCGGAGGTGGTCGTGCATGTTGACGAGGCCGGGCACCGTCACCGAGGTGGTCGCGGCGTCGTACGTCACCATCGCCCGGTCCTCGTCGCCTCGAGGAGCCCGTCGCGGCCGAGGCCCGCGAGGCCGAACACGTCGAGGGTGCGGCCCGCGGCCCGGTAGTCCGTGCCGGTCGCCACGCCGGCCAGGTGGATCATCGAGTCGATCGTCGGCGTCGCGACGCCCACCTCGAGACCGATCGACGCCATGAGGCAGAGCGCGTACGGCACGTCCTCGGTGATGTACCGGCTCTCGAGCGCCCGAGGCCCGGTGCCGAACGTCGAGTCGGCGAAGGCCGACGAGGCCAGGGTGGCGTGCAGGTCGCCGAGCACCTCCGGCGCGAAACCCTGCTCGACGAGGTACTCCTCGTACCCCTTGAGGTTCGCGAAGCCCAGCTCGCGGCGGATCGCGACCAGCTCGGCGTCGATCGCCCCGATGAACCGGGCCACGGCCGGGCTCGCGCCCTCGCCCCACAGCAGGAACTTGCCGGGGCGGCCCTCGATCGCGCCGAGGTTCGCCAGGATCGGCGGGACGTGGTCGATCGCGTTGAAGTTCAGCAGCACCGTCTCGAGCACGCTCTCACCGGCGCTCACGGACGGCCAGATCGCGCACGCCGTCGCGACGGCGGCGTTCCCCGCCGGCATGCCGGCGGCGATCGTGCCGCCGACCTTGCGCGAGGCAGTGATGAGGCCGGGCGCGCGCACCCGCGCGCCGTACGGGAGGCTGTTGAGCTCGGCGACGTCGACATCGAGCGTGCGGCCGGCGCGCTGCATCGCGGCGACGAGCGCGAGGCTGCCGCCGCCCTCGCCCGCGAAGATCACCTGGGAGCCCGGGCGGACGTGCTCCGCGAGCAGGGTCGCGAACGTGTCGTGACCGAACGCCGGCACGGAGACGACGACGACGTCGGCCGCGGCGGCCGCGGCGGCGGGGTCGAGGCTCGCGCGGGCCGGCGTCTCGGTGATCCCGTGCCACGGCGACCGGAGGCGGATGACGCCGCTGGCCGCGATGGCGTCGATGCTCGCGCGGAACCGCTCGAAGTCGGCGACCGTGACGTCGACGCCGGCGAGGGAGAGCTCGGTGGCGCTGGACAGCGCCCCGGCGCCGGAGCCCAGGACGGTGACGGAGGACGGGAGGGTGCTCATGCGAAGACTTCCTGCGCGAGGGCGGACAGCTGACGGTCGACGGCGGCAGGGTCGCTGCCGCCGACGGAGACGATGACCTCGTCGACGCCGCGGTCGGCAAGGCGACGGAGGCCGTCGGCCACCTCGTCCGCCGCGCCGGCGAGCCCGAACGCCTCGGCCATGGCCGGCGTGACCTGACTCGCAGCCAGGGCACGATCGCCGCTGCGGACGGTGGTGCGCAGCGCGGCGACCTCGTCGCGGTCGAGCCCGTACACCTCGATGAGCTCGTCGGCGTAGGCGCCGCCGGCCATCGTCACGCAGCGGGGAGCCAGAGCGCGCAGCGCGGCGGCGCGGTCGTCGCCGATCTCGACGTCGAGCATGAGGCAGACCTCCGCACGACCGCTCGCGCGGTCGGCGGCGCCGGCGGCCACCCGCTCCTGCACGAACGTGATGTGGCCGTCGGAGATCCCGTGGGTGATGACGCCGTCGGCGCACGAGCCGGCGAGCTCGAGCATCTTCGGGCCGCGCGCGGCGAGGTAGAGCGGGCCGTCCTGGGCCGGCCAACGCAGCGCGGAGCCGTCGGCACTGAACGTCTCGCCCCGTACGTCCGCGGTCCCGGCGGTGAGCTGGCGGATGATGTCGACGGCCTCCCTCGTCAGCTGCAGGGGCCGCCGCATCGAGATGCCCATCTCGCCGGCGAACTCGTAGCCGCCGGCGCCGAGGCCGAGCACGAAGCGGTCGGGCCCGATCTCGCGCAGCGTGGCCGCGAGGCTCGCCAGGAGCGTCGGGTGGCGCAGGAAGGGCGAGACGACGGCGGTACCCAGGCGGACGCGCCGGGTCGCGGTCATCATGAGCGCCAGGGCCGCCGCGACGTCCCGGTGGAAGTAGTGGTCGGCCAGCCACACGCTCGAGAACCCCAGGTCCTCGGCGCGCTGCGCCCATCGGGCGGCCTCGGTGATCGGCTGGTCCAGCCGGACGGTGACGCCTACGTTCACAGGTCCTTCTCTCTCGTGGTCGTGCGGGGGGTGGCGAGCACCTCGCGCAGGAGGCCCGCCGCGCACCGCCGCCGGTAGGCGGCGCTCGCGCGCAGGTCGTCGATCGGGCGGATGTCCTCGCCGACCACAGCGGCGGCAGCAGCCGTCAGCTCCGCCGTCGGCGCCTCGCCCTCGAGCAGTGCCTCGGCCGCGGCGAGCCGGACGACCGTCGGCGCGACGGCGCCCATGGCGAGGCGGACGTCGCTGAGGCGACCGTCCGCCGTCCGACGCCACTGCCACGCGAGGCTGAGGAGGGAGATGGCCTGCGCGCGCCGGCCGCCGATCTTCCGGAAGCCGCCCTCGAGCACGCCCGCAGCATCGCCTCCTCCGGACAGCGGCGCGGGGACCGTCACCGACGCCACCCACTCCCCGGCGCCGAGATCGACGCGACGGGGGCCGAGCAGGAAGTCGGCGAGGGGCACGGTGCGGCGGGATCCCTCCGGCGTCACGACGTCGACGACGGCGCCCGCGGCGAGGAGCGCGGGAACCGTGTCGGCCGCGGGTGAGCCGGTGACGAGGTTCCCGCCGATCGTGGCCCGGTTGCGGATCGTGGTGGAGGCGAACTCGTCGATCGCGGCACGCAGCGTCGCGACGTCGTCACCGAGTGCCGAGGCGACGTCACTGAGCGGATGCACCGCGGAGATCGTCAGGGACGCGGACGCCGCGTCCCGGGCGACGGCTGGCGCCGAACCGGCCAGGCCGGTGACGTCGAGGAGCACGGCCGCGTCGAGCCCGGCCCGGCGTTGTACCAGCAGGTCCGTGCCACCCGCGAGCAGCCGCGGCTGCGGGGTGTGCGCGGCCAGGAGGGTCGCCACGTCGCCGGCCGTGCCCGGGCGGAGCACGCGCGGAGGTGCTGGGTTCATGAGGACTCCCCGGCGTCGGCTCCCGCCGGCGCGGTCCGGCGGGCGCACGCGGCGTCGTGCACGGCGTCGTAGAACCGGTTGTAGCCCGTGCACCGGCACAGGTTCCCGTCGAGCGCGCGCCGGATGGCGTCGTCGTCCGGATCGGCCTCGCGGTCCAGGAGGGCAGAGCAGGAGTTCAGGACTCCGGGGATGCAGTAGCCGCACTGGACGGCCTGACGCGCGACGAACGCCTCCTGCAGCGCGGCGTGGCCGGCGGCCTCGAGGCCCTCGACCGTGCGGACGTCGGCGTCCAGGACCTGGCCCACGAGCACGAGGCACGAGGTGAGCGCGCGGCCGTCCACGACCACCGTGCAGCTGCCGCACTCACCCATGCCGCAGCCCTCCTTCGCCCCCGTGAGGCCGCTGACGTCGCGCAGGTAGTCGAGCAGGCGCAGGCCGTGCTGCTCCTCGGGGACGTCGCCGACGTCGGTGCCGTTCACGCGCACGGGGCCTCCTCCAGCAGGGTCAGGAGCCGTTCCGGCGTCACCGGCAGCTCCCGCGGCAGCACGCCGACGGCGTCGAGGATCGCCGCCGCGATCGCCGGCGGCGTGGGGACGACGACGACCTCGGACATGCCCTTGGCCCCGAACGGTCCGGAGTCCTCGCGCCCCGGGACGAAGAGCGTCGTCATCAGCGGCGTGTCGGTGATGGTGGGCGCGAGGTAGTTCTCGAGGCTCGTGGTCCGAGGCACCCCCGCGACGAGCAGGTGCTCCTCCATGACCGCGAGGCCGAGACCCTGCAGGATGCCGCCCTCCGCCTGCCCGATCGTGGCCGCAGGGTTGATCGGGGTGCCGCAGTCCAGCACGCACAGCAGCTCCGGCACCCGCAGCTCGCCCGTGTGCACGTTGACCTCGACGCGGACCACCTGCGTGCACGTCCCGTACACGCGGTGGGGGGCGAACGTCGCCAGCTGGTCGGGCGGCACGATCCCGATGTCGTCCGTGTCCGGGAGGCGGAACTCCGCCACCACGTCGGCCTCGCCGAGCTCGACGAGCTTCGTCCCGGCGCTCGCCGCGTCGGTGGCGAAGGGCAGCGCGAGCTGGCGGCAGCGCTCGACCAGCTCCTCGCACGCCAGCCGCACGGCGTTCCCGCCGGCGTACGTCGAGCGGCTCGCCGCCGTCGGCCCGGACTCGGGCACCTCGCCGGTGTCGCCGACGCGCACGTCCACGTGCTCGATCGGCAGGCCGAGCGCGTCCGCCGCGACCTGGCCGTAGGTGGTCTGGATGGACTGCCCCGTGTGGTTCGGCCCGGCCCAGATCGTCACGTGGCCGCGTTCGTCGATCCGCAGGCGCGCCCGGGCGGTGTCGCCGGTGCCGCTGCCCATCCCGACGCCCTTCATCGCCGTCGCGACGCCCGTCCCGCGGCGCCACGGTCCGCGCGCCTCGGCCTGCCACGCGGCACGATCTGCCCAGAGCGGGTGCGCCGCGGCGGTCTGCAGCGTCTCGCGCACGGCCAGGCTCGTGGTGGTCCGGTGACGGTACAGGCTGTGCCGGTCGCCGCCGTCGAGCACGTTGCGCAGCCGGATCTCGACCGGGTCCAGCCCGAGCCGGTGCGCGGCCTCCGTCATCGCGTTCTCGACGGCGAACGCGACCTGCGGCACTCCGTACCCGCGGAACGCGCCGGCGTTCGCGTTGTTCGTGTAGTACACGGTGCCGTCGAACGAGGCCACGTCGAACCCGTACGGCCCGGTCGACATCTCGGCCGACGTCTTCATGACGTTGGGGCCGGAGGTGATCACCGGCCCGGTGTCGGCGACGGCGTTCACCGACGAGCCCAGGATCGTGCCGCGGGAGTCGAACCCGATCTCGATGGACGTGACGAACGGGTGCCGCTTCGCGCCGGCCGCCATGACGTCCTCGCGGGTCATGTGCACGTGCACGGGCCGCCCGGTGGCACGGGCGAGCAGCGCGAGGTAGACCGGCATCGGGTCGTCGTTGCGGGAGCCGAACGCGCCCCCCACGGGGTTCGCGATCATCCGCACGGCGTTGGGGTCGACGTCGAGCGCCCGGGCCACCTTGCGCTGGTGCAGTCCTGGGTTCTGCGAGCCGCACCAGATCGTGAACGAGCCGGCCTCGTGCACGGCTACCCCGCCCGGCGTCTCGATCGCCACGTGCTCCTGCCCCGGGGTGCGCACCTCCCGGCGCAGCACCAGGTGTGCGTCAGCGAGCAACGGGTCGACGGCGCCCGAGGCGAACGCGATCCGGCCCGAGACGTTCCCGCCCGCGTGCAGGCGGGGCGCGTCCGGGGCCGCCGCTGCCGCCGGCCCGTCCACCACCGGGAGCGGCGTCAGCTCGAGCCTGATGAGCCCGGCGGCCTGCTCCGCGGTGCGCGCGTCACGCGCCGCGACGAGCGCGATCGCCTCGCCGACCTGCCGGACGACGCCGTCCGCGAGGACCGGCCCGTCGACGTCCCGGGGTCCGAGCGCGTTGACGGGCACGTCCGCAGCGGTGAGCACGCACGCGACGCCCGGGAGCGCCTTCGCGGCGGCCACGTCGACGGCGTCGATGCGCGCGTGCGGGACGGTCGAGCGCAGCACGTGCCCGTGCAGCATGCCGGGCATCCGGCGGTCGGTGACGTAGACGAGCTCGCCCGTCACGATCTCGCGCCCCTCGAGAGCCGGGCGCGACCGCCCGACCCAGGTCGACGCCGTCGTCATCGCTCCGCCTCCGCCGCCCACGCGAGGGCCACCGCCGCCGTCCACGACTGGTTCCTGCTGCCGAGCGCCTGCCCGTCCAGGCTGTCGTAGTACTCGGCGAACGTCAGGTCGCCGAGCTGCGCCCGACCCGCCCGGCCGATCGCGTCCGCCGCGTCGTCGTGCCCGTGGTGCCGCAGCGCCCAGGTGAACAGCCACACCAGCACCGGCCACTGAGGACCGCGCCAGTACGTGCGGCTCACGAACGTGGGGCTGTCCGGCGTCACGGTCGGCGGCACCGGGTGCGCGAGCGCCGGGTGTGCGCACCACTGCGGCCCCAGCAGCTGAGCGACGAGCGCTGCGTAAGCCTCGTGGTCCGTGCCGCACACGAGGGCGGCGAACCCACCGATGGTGTCGGCGTCGATCCAGGTGCCGGCGCGCATGTCGAAGTCGCGCGCGCGACCGGTCTGCGGATCGACCGTGCGGGCGACGGCGCCCCGGGCCCGTGCCGCCATGCCCCGTAGCTCCGCGGCCTCCGCCGGGCGGCCGATGTCCTCGCCGAGCGTGGCGAGGAGGTCGGCCGAGATCGCGTGCGTGGCGGTGAAGAACACGTCGCCGACCCGGAAGTCGACGACCCGGCGGGCGGCCTCGTCGTCGTAGTCGACCTCGACGAGCTGTTCGACGAGCCAGAGGTACCGGTCGTAGTCCGCGTCCTCGGGCCGCTCGTCCGCCGCCGCGACGTGCCGGACGTCCTCGCGCTCGTAGGGCGCCATCCGACCGACGGTGATCCGCGCACACGGCGCGTCCCAGCGCGGCGAGTTGTCCATCCCCGACTCCCACGGGTGGTGGATCTCGACGAGACCTGACGGGTGGGTGCTCCGAGCGGAGTCCAGCCACCGGTGCCAGCGCACCCAGTCGTCGAACGTGTCGAGAAGGAAGGAGCGGAACACCGCGGCGTCCTCTCCCCCGTTCCGCCGCGCGCGCTCACCGATCGAGTAGAGCGCGAGACTGTGTATGGCTGGCTGACAGATTCCCGATGTCGCGACCTCTGGCGCGTGCTCGGCACGCTCGGTACGCCACCGCGCCGGTCCCGGGAAGTACCCGGCGTCGGCGGTGAACACGATGTGCGGGATCATGCCTGTCGCCCACTGCCCGCGGAGCAGGTGTCGCATCTCCTCGACGGCACGCGGGACAGAGAGTGTGGCCCAGCCGATCGCCACGAATGCGGCGTCCCAGGACCACTGGTGCGGGTACAGCTCGGGTGCGGCGACGGTGCGCTGGCCCCGGTCGTTCGCCCGCAGCACCTCGGCTGCTGCATCGGCGAACGAGGTGGCGACTTCGGTCATCTTCGTCCTTCACCCACAGGGCCCGACGTCGGGCCGTTACGTCCAGTTGCCGAACGTAACGGCTAGTCTGACGTTCGTCAACGTGGCATCATGACCGCACACGAACCAGCGGCGGTCCGTGCGTCCGGGGGCGGCAACGAGCCATTCCGGCAGTGCCGAGGCGAGGAGGGCGACCTGTGGTGAGCGAGACCGACCGACCGACCGGCGCGACGTGGCAGGGCGGCCCGCCCGGGAGTGGGACGGACGCCGTCGGCCACGCTCGCGGGCCGTGGCCCGTCGCGATGCCCGCTACCTCCTACGGCGCCCTGGTGAGCTTCATCCGGTCACGCCCCGGACTCACGCGGCACCAGCTCCTCGCAGCGACCGGGATGTCCCGCACCACGCTCTTCGAGCGTCTGGAGGCTCTCTTCCAGCACGGGTACGTCTACCAGGACGGGTCGGCGCCGCCGGGCTCCGGCACACGCGGCCCGGGGCGGCGCTCCGAGCTGCTCCGGTGGGACACGCGCGGGCGTGTCGTCCTCGTGCTCGATCTCGGGCAGACCCACGCGCGCCTGTGCGTGACGGGTGTGGACGGCCGGATCCTGCGTATGCGGGACGTCGCTGTCGAGATCGACACCGACGCGCCCGCCTATCTCGCGGAGCTCTTCCGGATCTCCCACGAGCTCGTCGAGGCCGGGGAGGACGAGACGCTCATCGGCGTCGCGCTCGGCATTCCCGGCCCGGTCGATCCCGCGACCGGCATCCTCGGGACGTCCACGACGATGCCCCGCTGGGAACGTTTCCCGGTCCTGGACAGCATCCGGGACCACTGGCAGGTCCCGGCGGTCATCGAGAACGACGCGCGTGCCTTCGCGCTCGGCGAGTCGAGTGTCATCGGGGCCGACCGCACGGTCCTGGCGGTGAAGTACGCGACCGGGATCGGCGCCGGGATCGTGGACGCCGGTCACGTCCTCGAGGGTGCGGACGGCGCGGCCGGGGACATCGGCCATGTCCGCATCACCGACGACGGTCCGGTGTGCACGTGCGGGCGGCGGGGCTGCCTCGCCGCCTGGGCGTCGGGGCACGCGCTGCTCCGCCGGCTCGCGGACACCGGCGTCCGGAACCTCCGCGACATCGTGGAGCGCGTCGCCGCCGGCGACCCGGCGGTCTGCGCGGCTGTGGACGACGCCACGGCCAGGCTCTCGCGCGTCCTCGCGACCGTGGTCGCGGCAGCCAACCCCGATGACCTGGTCCTCGGCGGCGCTCTCGGCCGCATCCCGCGGGTCGTCTCCCGGATCGACGCCTCGATCCGCCAGGACGTCACGGAGCGCGCGCGCCATCACCTGACGGTCAGCGCCGCGCACCTGGGAGCCGACGGCGCGGTCGTCGGACTCAGCCGGAAGGTGGTCGACCTCGTGTACGACCCAGCGGTGATCGACGCCGCGATCCTCGGCCAGACCGGCGCCGGCACCGCGACACCGGCGTGAGCGGGACGTCCACGGCGCGGTGGACCGAGCCCTCGGACACCGCCTTCGACCGAGCCCGGACCTCGCTGTCGGCGTCCGCCTGGCAGCCGGCGCGCACACCGGCCGCCATCGTGCGCCCGACGGACGCTGACGCCGTCGTCGACGCCGTGACCCGTGCCCGCCACGACGGCCGGCGTCTCGCCGTGCGCAGCGGCGGGCACTCGCTCAGCTGGACGCACCTCGTGGACGGCGCCGTCACGCTGGATCTGCGTGAGCTGCGGTCGGTCGAGCTCGACGCCGCGACCGCGACCGCCTGGGTGGAGCCTGGTGTCACGGTGCTCGAGGCGGCCCGTGCCCTCCGCGCCGCGGGCATGTCCTTCCCGCTCGGCCACGCGCCGACCGTGGGGCTCGGCGGCTACCTGCTCGCGGGTGGGAACGGCTGGAACACGCCGGTGTGGGGACACGGGTGCGAACGCATCCTGGCCGCCGACGTCGTGCTGCCCGACGGGACCCTCGCGCGGATCGACGCCGCCTCGGACCCCGACCTGCTCCGGGCGCTGCGCGGAGCAGGATCCGCGTTCCCGGCCGTCGTCGTAGCCTTCCGGCTGCAGCTCGTCCGCGGGTGCCCTGTCGTCAGCAGGCTCACCGTGGCCGTCGACGCGGATCGACCCGACGCGCTCGGCGCGGCCCTGGACGACGTCGTCGCGGCGTCGCCCCCGCACGTCGAGCTGACCGTGTACTGGCATCCCGGACGGGCCGACGGCGAGCCGCCGCGCGCGCTCGTCTCGGCGACGGCCTTCGGTCCGGACGACGCGCTCGACGCCGTCCGGTCGGCACCGTTCGTGACCGCTCCCCCGGACGTCGTCGTCGTCGACTCCCTCGCCGCCCTCATCGAGACCGTCCCCCGGCACGGCGGCGACGGGATGTTCTCCCACCACACGTGGACCGATGCGCCGTTCCGCGCCGTGCTGCCGGCGCTCCCCCCACTCGAGAGGGGACTCTCCGAGTGCTCGAGCGTGCTGCTGACCACGTCGGCGCGACGCGCCGACGGGGCTGCTCCGTCGGACGCCCTCTACGTCCCACGCGGCTCGATGAGCGTGTCGGCGTACGCGCACTGGGATCCGGCAGCCCAGGGTCATGCCGACGCCATCGGGTGGGCCCGACGCACGATCGGTGCCCTGGATCCGCTGAGCACGGGCCGGTACGTCGGTGAGGCGGACCTCACGCGCGGGGCCGCGGCGCTCTCCGACTGCTTCCCACCGGCGGAGCTCGAGGCGCTGCTCGCGACGACGAGGCGTCATGACCCGGACGGGGTCATGGCCTGACCCACGCCGCGCACGGGGTCAGGAGGCCGGCGACCACCGGCTCTGGGGGATGATGGCCGGATGCCCGAGAGCAGCCGTGACTCCGCCTTCCTCGCCCTGGCGGTCGATCTCGCCACAGCGAACGTCGCCGACGGCGGAGGACCGTTCGGCGCGCTGATCGTGCGCAGCGACGCCCAGCCGGGCGACCACGTCGTCGCGACGGGCACGAACCGGGTGACCCGCGACCACGACGCGACGGCGCACGCGGAGGTGGAGGCGATCCGGGCGGCGGGGCGCGCCGTCGGGAGCCACGCGCTGACCGGCATGACGCTGTACGCCTCGTGCGAGCCGTGCCCGCTCTGCCTCGCTGCGGCGCTGTGGGCGCGGCTCGACCGGCTCGTCTACGCCGCAGACCGCTCCGACGCCGCTGCGGCCGGGTTCGACGACGCCGTGTTCCACGAGGTCCTCGCCGGCCGCGCGGGCAGCCCGCTCGCCGTGGACACGCTCCGCATCGAGCGAGCGGGCGAGCCGTTCGACGCGTGGAGCGTCGCCGCGGGGCGCACGGCGTACTGAGCCGGTGACGCGGCGTCAGGACTGCGCGGCGTCCGCCACCCCGGGGATGCGGCGCGTGCGGACGACGTCGCGGGCGATGTCGGCGAGCCGGGTGTTCGAGCTCTGCGAGACGCGGCTGAGCACCGCGAACGCCTGGGCGTCCGAGACGCCGTAGCGCTCCATGACGATCCCCTGCGCCTGACCGATCACCGTCCGGGTCTGCACGGCCGACTGCAGCTGCTCCTCGGTCCGCGCCGCCTCCAGCGCGGCAGCGGCGACGGCCCCGAACGTCGTCGCCAGCGGCACGACGTCGTCCCGGAACGCACCCGGTTCGCGGGAGTACATGTTCAGCGCGCCGTGCGCCGCGTCCGACGTGTACAGCTGCACCGCCAGCATGCTCCGCACGCCCAGGTCGCGGACCACCCGGTCCGACCAGCGCGGCCACCGCAGGTCGTCGACGAGATCCGCGGACCGCACGATCTCCTCGTCGCGGATCGCGTCGAGGCACGGACCTTCCCCGATCGAGTACTGCAGCTCGTCACCGGCCCGCACCAGCGGATGCGTCGCCGACGGCGTCTCGATCCGCCCGGACCGCACGAGCGAGACGCCGGCGGCGTGGCACCCGTCGATCATCGTGCGGGCGAGGTCCGTGATGCGGTCCAGGGTCTGCTGGAGAGTGGGCTCGGCGGCCAGCAGGCGAACGGCGTCCGCGAGCTGGTCAGTGAGCGGTGGCTCGGCCGCGGAGCCGTTCTGCACCAGCTCGTCGTCGATCACGCGTCGCCGGCCGTCGCGGAGCAGGAGACCTCGCCCGGGCGACAGCGCCCGGGCGAGGTGGGATTCGGTGACCGTCTCACCCGCACAAGGTGTGGCGGTGGATCGTCGCGTAGGCGCCGTTGCTCTCGCTCGGGCCGATCCCCGGCGGGCACGGGACCCGCCGCTCCATACCTCGGGTGGCCGAGCCCCGGTGGTCCAGCCGGTCCCGGCCCGCGAGGGCTCCGCCCGTGCCGCCCGGAGGCGATGACGACGTCGTCGGTCATGCGGTCCCTCCGGATCGCCGACCATGTACGAGGTCATGGCCGGCCCGCGGTTCGGCGGTGGATGAGCCTCGTCTCGACTCGCGCCGAGCATAGCCCAGGGGCCCCCGCAGCGCCCGTGCGAGGAGATGGTCGCTGCCAGGCGACAGCGACCGGCCAGCCTGGATGGTAGAACCGGCAGGTGACCTTCGTCGTCTCGGTCCTCGGAGTCCTCATCGCGGTCGTGCTCGCGGTCGTCGCTGCCCTCATGGTGCGGCGCCTGCTCGGCGTCCCGGTGGGCTGGCCCCGGTCGGTGCTCGTCGGCCTGGCGATGATCTCGCTCGGGGCGTGGTTCGTCAGCGAGGTCATGCTGCGGTCCGGGATGAGCCTCACCTCGGCCGAGGAGAACCCGCTGGGCGCCATGCTCGTGGGCGGGCTCGCGTTCGCGTGGGTCTTCGTGCTCGGGGTGCTGGCGCTCGTGATCCTCGAGGTGTTCGTCCCGACCGGGTCGCTGCCCCACCCGCTGGCGGCGTTCCGCGGGTGGCGCAGTCGCCGGCGCCGCACGAGGCGGTACCTCCAGGTGAGCGCGATCGCGGCGCGGCACGGGCTCGGGGCCGTGGCGGGAGCACCGTTCCGCGGCGCTGCCGACGAGACGCACGGCAAGGCGTTGCGCGACACGCTCGCGGCCTCGGGCGTGACGTTCGTGAAGGTCGGCCAGCTCATGTCGACGCGGCCCGACGTCGTCCCGGAGGACATCGTGCGGGAGCTGTCCACCCTGCAGACCCAGGCGCCGGCCCTGCCGTGGGAGCAGCTCGAGCCGGCGCTCGCCACCGCCCTGGGCAGCGACCCGTCGGACGTCCTCGCGCACGTCGACGCCGAGCCGCTCGCGGCCGCCTCCGTGGCCCAGGTCCACGCCGGCACGCTGCGCACCGGCGAGGAGGTCGTCCTCAAGATCCAGCGCCCGGAGGCCCGGGCCCAGGTCACGGCAGACCTCGACATCCTCGACCGGTTCGCCGCGCGCCTGGACCGCAGCGCGGCTTGGGCGCGCTCGATCGGCGTCCGTGACCTCGCGGACGGCTTCGCGGCGTCGCTGCGCGAGGAGCTCGACTACCGCGTCGAGGCGGAGAACATGCGGGTCGTCGCCGGCGGGGCCGGGCAGGGCTCCGGTCGGGTCGTGGTCCCGCGCGTCTTCGGCGAGCACTCCGGGGAGCGGCTGCTCGTCATGGAACGCCTGCACGGCGTCCCCCTCGGATCCGCGTCGCGGGAGCTGGCCCGGCTCGACGACGAGACGCGGCGGCGCCTCGCGACCGACCTCGTGCGGGAGGTGATGCGGCAGGTCCTCGTCGTCGGCGTCTTCCACGCCGACCTCCATCCCGGCAACGTGATCCTGCTCGACGACGGCCGGCTCGGCCTGCTCGACTTCGGCTCGGTCGGTCGGCTCGACCCGGCGTCGCGCGACTCGATCGCCCTGCTGTTCGCCGCGTTCGCGCGGCAGGACGGCGTCGGGGCGACCGACGCGCTCATCGACCTGCTCGAGCGGCCCGAGCATCTCGACGACCGGCAGGTCGAGCGGGAGGTCGGCCAGGTCGTCATGTTCGCGACGTCGGGCGCCGCGACCGCCGGGTCCTCCGGGGTGTTCGCGCAGCTGCTCCGCGTCGTCCAGCGGGCGCAGCTCGGTGTGCCGCCCCAGGTCGCGGCGGCGTTCCGGGCGTTCGCCGCGCTCGAGGGCACCCTCGCCCTGATCGACCCGGAGCTGCCGCTCGTGGCGACGGCGACGTCCGTCGGTCGGGACCTGATGGGGGCGCGGTTCGACCCGGCGTCCCTGCGGACGACGCTCGAGACGCAGCTGGCGGCGTACCTGCCGCTCGTCCAGCGCCTGCCGCGCCGGATCGACCGGCTCACCGACGACCTGACGACGGGCCGGTTCACCGCGAACGTCCGGGTCCTCGCCGACCCGCGGGACCGGCGCTACGTGACCTCGCTCGTGCAGCACGTCGTCGTCGCCGTCCTCGCCGGTGCGGCGACGCTCGGCGCCATCGTGCTGCTGGTCGCGGACACCGGGCCGTTCCTGGTCGCCGGCGTCCGGCTCTACACGTACCTCGGGTACGGGCTGCTGCTGGGTGGGTTCGTGCTCGCTCTGCGAGCCCTGGCCGGCGTCGTCCGACGGGAGGCCTGACGCCGTGCCGGTCCCCGCGCCGCCGGTGCTGGTCGCGCGCCTGCGTTCCGCCGGATGCGTCTTCGCCGAGGAGGAGGCGGCGCTGCTGGTGGAGGCCGCGTCCACGCCCGAGGAGCTCGAGGCGCTCACGGCGCGCCGCATCGCCGGGGAGCCGCTCGAGCACGTGGTCGGGTGGGCGCTGTTCGCCGGACGCCGCATCCGCGTGAGCCCCGGGGTCTTCGTCCCGCGGTCACGGTCCGAGCTGCTGGCCCGCGAGGCGATCCGGCTGACGCGGCCGGGCGCCGTCGTCGTCGACCTGTGCTGCGGTGCCGGCGCTCTGGCGGCCGCGATCGCCGACGCCGTCGTGGGCCTCGAGCTGCACGCGGCGGATCTCGATCCGGCCGCCGTGCGGGACGCGCGCCGCACCCTCGACGGCGTCGCGCAGGTGCACGAGGGCGACCTGTTCGCGGCACTGCCGCAGCACCTGCGCGGGCGGGTGGACGTCCTGGTGGCGAACACGCCCTACGTCCCCACCGACGAGCTGCACCTCATGCCCCGCGAGGCGCGGGAGCACGAGGCGCCGCTTGCGCTCGACGGCGGTGGCGACGGCCTCGACGTGCAGCGTCGCATCGCCGCCGACGCCGCCGGCTGGCTCACGCCCGGCGGTCACCTGCTCGTCGAGGTGAGCTCCCGCCAGGCGCCGACCGCCGCGGCGATCATGGCGAGCGGCGGCCTCGACCCGCGCATCGTGCACGACGACGACCTCGACGCGACGGTCGTCGTCGGCACGCGGCGGTAGCCCCGCAAAGATCCTCTCGCGGTCGCGCACAGATCCTCTCGCGGTCGCGCACAGATCCTCTCGCGAAGGGTGAGGCGACCGCCGAGGGTGCGGCGGAAGCGGCCCGTCCCGGAGTGGCTGGGCGTGGGGCGCGACGAAGGAGCGCCCGGGCAGGACGGGCCGCTTCCGCCGCACCCGACCGCAACGCGGGGGTGGCGCCAGGACGGGCCGCTTCCGCCGCGCCCGACCGCAACGCGAGGGTGGCGCCAGGACGGGCCGCGCCGCCGCGCCGCCGCGCCGAACGCCTACACGAGCGAGTCGCGCCAGGCCGCGTGCAGTGCCGCGAACCGCCCGGAGCCGGCGATGAGCTCGGCCGGCGGGCCGTCCTCCACGATCCGGCCGTCGGCCATGACGAGCACCCGGTCGGCGATCGCGACGGTCGACAACCGGTGCGCGATGATGATCGCCGTCCGGTTCGCCAGCAGCGTCTCCAGGCCGCGCTGCACGAGCCGCTCCCCCGGGATGTCGAGCGAGCTGGTCGCCTCGTCGAGGATGAGCACCGCCGGGTCGGCGAGGAAGGCACGCGCGAACGAGATGAGCTGCCGCTGCCCCGCGGAGACCCGGCCACCGCGCTTGTTCACGTCGGTGTCGTACCCGTCCGGCAGGTCGAGGATGAAGTCGTGCGCGCCGACCGCCCGGGCCGCACGCTCGATCTCCTCGTCGCTCGCGTCCGGGCGGGCCAGGGCGATGTTCTCCCGGACCGACCCGGAGAACAGGTAGGCCTCCTGCGTGACCATGACGACGGCGCGGCGCAGGTCGGGTGTCGAGAGGTCGCGCAGGTCGACGCCGTCCAGCGTGATCGCCCCGGCCGTGACGTCGTAGAAGCGCGTGACCAGCTTGGCGAGCGTGGACTTCCCGGCCCCCGTCGAGCCCACGAGCGCGACGGTCTGCCCCGCCGGCACGTCGAGCTCGAGGTGCGGGAGGATCGTGCGCCCGGACCCGTAGCCGAACGTGACGTCGTCGAACCGCACGTGCCCCTGCGCGCTCGGCAGCGCCACGGGCCGTGCGGGGGGCCGCACGCTCGGCACCTCCTCGAGGAGGCCCGAGATCTTCTCGAGCGCGGCCGACGCCGACTGGAACGCGTTGTAGAACATCGCCATGTCGCGGACCGGCTGGAAGAACCGCTTCGTGTAGAGGAGCGTCGCGACGAGCACGCCGACCTCGAGCGAGCCGTCCAGCACCCGGAACGCCCCGAACCCGAGCGCGACGGCGACCGTCACGTTCCCGATGAGCGTCAGGCCGGGGTCGTAGACGCCGTTGAGGCGCATCGTGCGCGCGCTGATCTCGCGGTAGTCCTCGGTGAAGCCGCCGTACACCTGCTCGTTGTAGCGCTCTCGCCGGAACGCCTGGACGGCGCGGATCCCCGTCATGTTCTCGACGAAGTTGACGATGAGCCGGGCCGACGCGACGCGCGAGATCCGGTACAGCACCTGCGAACGCTTCTGGAACCACCGGGTGATCGCCCACACGGGGCCGACGGCGACCAGGAGCACGAGGCCCGACCGCCAGTCGAGGATGAACAGGGACACCCCGGTGAACGCCATGAACAGGAAGCCCTGCGCGAGCGACGTGATGCCCGAGTCCAGCAGGTCGCGCAGCGCCTCGAGGTCCGACGTCTGGCGCGAGATGATCCGCCCCGAGGTGTAGCTCTCGTGGAACTCGAGGCTGAGCAGCTGGGTCTGGCGGAACACCCGCTGGCGCAGGTCGAGCAGCACCGCCTGGCTGACCTTGGCCGCCATCCTGATGTAGGCGGCCGTGCAGGCCCCGGCGGCGATCGCGGCGCCGACGTAGCCACCGGCGACGAGCCAGGTGGGTCCCCAGTCGCCGTCGAGCGCCGCGGGCAGCCCGCGGTCGATCGCGAGCGCGACGAGCGCCGGCCCCGCCACGCGCGCCGCCTGTCCGACGACGACGAGCACGATCGCCAGGGTGAAGTCGACGCGGTGCGGGCGCAGGAGCGACCCGAGCAGCTTCAGCGAACGACGGCGGATCGCCCGCGAGCGGGTGGCGTCGAGGTGGCTGTTCTCCTCGTCGGCGACGCCGATCGGCGCTGTAGCCTGGGTGCTCATGCGACCACCCCGGTCGCTCGTCCGGCCATGCGTTCGCTCTCCTCGAGGCTCGAGATCACGTACCGGTAGTGCTCGTGCGTGGCGAGGAGCTCCGAGTGCGTGCCGACCCCGGTGATCCGGCCGTCCTGCAGCACGGCGACCCGGTCGGCGAGCGCGACCGTGGACGGTCGGTGGGCGACGACGAGGGTCGTGATCCCCTCGAGCTCCCGGCGCAGCGCCTCCTCGACGAGCTCCTCCGTGCTGACGTCGAGCGCGGAGAGGGGATCGTCGAGCACGAGCACCCGAGGCCGGGCGGCGATGGCGCGGGCGAGGGCCAGCCGCTGCCGCTGCCCGCCGGACAGGCTGAGCCCCTCCTCGCCGATCGTGGTGTCGACGCCGTCGGGGAGGTCGTACACGAAGTGTGCCTGGGCGATCTGGACGGCGCGGTCCAGGTCGGCGTCCGTCCGGCGGGAGGCGGGTGCGCCGAGCAGCACGTTCTCCCGCACGGAGTCCGAGAACAACGTCGCGTCCTCGAACGCGACGGCGACGAGGGTGCGCAGGTCGTGACGGGTGTGGTCGCGCACGTCGACGCCGTCGAGCGTGATCGATCCCGCCGTGACGTCGTACAGGCGGGGCACGAGCATCGCGAGCGTCGTCTTGCCCGCACCCGTGAGGCCGACGAGCGCCATGGTCTCGCCCGCCCGCACCTGGAGGTGGATCTGGCTGAGGATCTCCGCCGGGCGCACGACGCCGTCGTCCCGCACCCGCTCCCGCGCGTCCGAGTACGCGAACTCCACACCGGTGAAGGCGAGCTCACCGCGCCCGGTCGCGACGCCGTCCGCGTCCCGGCCGATCGGCACCGGGCTGACGGGGTCGGTGACCTCGTTCGGGGTGTCGAGCACCTCGAAGTACCTGTCGATGGCCGTCTTCGCGGTGAGGGTCATGGCCATCAGCTGACCGACCTGCTCGACCGGTCCCGTGACGACCGCCGCCGTCGCGAAGAAGGCCACGAGCGCCCCGACGGACATGTCGCCGTCGACGACGCGGGCGATCCCCCAGAAGAGGGTGACGCCGAGCACGACCTCGGGGATCGTCGTGAGGAAGAACGTGAACAGCGACAGGGTGCGCGCCTTCCGGATCTCCGTCTGGCGCACCGTGTCGGCCTGGGCGGCGAAGCTCGCGAGCGCGTGCCTGCCCCGGCCGAACGCCTTGAGCACGCGGATGCCGTGCACCGACTCCTCGACGGTGGTCGCGAGGTCGCCCTGCTGGTCCTGGGAGAGCCGTGAGATCGCGCGGAACTGGCGCGAGAAGCGGAACGACAGGATCGTCACCGGCACCGCGCCGGCCAGGTAGACGAGGCCGAGCGGGCCGCCCATCGAGATGAGCAGCCCGGCGCCGACGAGGATCGTCGTGGTGTTCACGACGAGCATGACGATGCCGAACGCGAGCCACCGGCGCAGCAGACCGAGGTCGCTCATCGACCGGGACAGCAGCTGCCCGCCGGGCCAGCGGTCGTGGAACGCCACCGGGAGGTCCTGGAGCTTCGTGAACAGGTCGCTGCGCATGTGCGCCTCGATGTGCGTGCTCGGACCGAGGATGAACGCGCGGCGGCCGTAGATGAACGCCGCCTCCGCGAGGCCGATCGCGAGCACGAGGGCGATGGCCCACCACAGCGACGTGTGACGGGCGTCCGCGTCGCCGAGCAGCGGGCCGTTGACCATGGCCTCGAGGACCTGCGGGATGGCGAGCGCGGCGAGGCTCGCACCGAGCGCGCACAGGGCGCCGAGCGAGAGCCGGCGGATCGCCGGACGGGCGAACGGCCAGAGCCGACGCAGGGTGGCGAGGGTCGGGGTGTCGGTGGGGGGCGAGGACGCAGGTGGCGGGACGGCAGGGCTGGGCGGGTTCTGCGACGACATGCGGGCTTCTCGAGCCTCCGGCGACCGCGGGCAGCGGTCGATCGGTGAAAGTGGGGGCGAACAAGCATCCTAGCGCCGCTCTGTGCCGACGGCCCGCCGGTCCCCTCCGGCGTGGCGGCCTCCAGCCGCGGAATCCCGCGGGCCGCGGAGGCGGTCCATCAGCGCGGCGAATGAATGCCATCAGTTCTCGGCCGCGTCCGTCCTCGCCTGTCGTCCGCCGGTGGCGCACACTGAGGCGTGAGCTCCGGCAGGTCGACGCAGGGCGATGCCGGCGCGTCCGCGGGCACCGGCGACCGGGGCGGCCGATGGTGGGCGGCGCTCGCCGGAGTCGTCGCCGGCGCCGTGACGATCGCCGTCGCCTCCCTCGTCGCCGCACTGCTGCGCACCGAGCACTCGCCTCTGTCCGCCCTGGCCTCGGCCGTGGTCGACGCCTCGCCACCGTGGCTGGTGGAGTTCGCCAAGGACACGTTCGGAACCGCCGACAAGAGCGTCCTCGCCGTGTGCGTCGTCGTCGTCGCGGGCGTGCTGAGCGCCGTGGCGGGCCTCGTGGCACGACGCTCGTTCGTCGGAGGCGCCGCCGTCGTGGTCGCGCTCTCCGCCGTCGTCGCCGCGGCCGCCGCCGCCCGACCCGGAGGCGGAGCGACCGACGTCGCCGCCGTCGTGGTCGGCGCCGTGGCGGGCCTGGTCGTGCTCCGATCCCTCGTGGCCCGCGTGCCCGCGGGCGAGCCCGACCGCGGCGCGACCCGGCGCTCGTTCCTCGGCGCGACGGGCGTGGCCGCGCTCGTCGCCGTCGGTGCCGGTGTCGGCGCCCGCGTCGCGAGCGGCGCGGCGCGGGCCGTGCAGGCCGTCCGCGACACGATCGTGCTCCCGGTCGCGGCGACGCCGGTGGCACCACCACCCGAGGGTGTGCAGAGCCCGGTGCCCGGCGTCGTGCCGTTCGTGACACCCAACGACGACTTCTACCGGATCGACACGGCGATCCGCGTGCCGGTCGTGGACCCGGCCACCTGGCGCCTCCGGATCCACGGCCTCGTCGAGCGCGAGGTGGAGATCGACTTCGCCGAGCTGCTCGAGAGGGATCTCGTGGAGGCGCGAGTGACGCTCACGTGCGTGTCGAACCCGGTCGGCGGCGATCTCGCCGGGAACGCTCTGTGGCTCGGGCTGCCCGTGCGCGAGCTGCTCGCGGAGGCCGGTCCCCTGCCCGACGCCGACATGGTGCTGTCGCGCAGCGTGGACGGCTTCACGGCGTCGACCCCGATCGAGGCGCTCACCGACGGCCGCGACGCGCTCCTCGCCGTCGGGATGAACGGGGAGCCCCTCCCGGTCGACCACGGGTTCCCCGTGCGGCTCGTCGTGCCCGGCCTCTACGGTTTCGTCTCCGCGACGAAGTGGGTCGTCGATCTCGAGGTCACCCGGTTCGATCGCGCCGAGGCCTACTGGACGGAGCGCGGCTGGTCCGAGCGCGGGCCGGTGAAGACGGCGTCGCGGATCGACGTGCCGCGCACCGCGACCCGGGCCGAGCCCGGCGTGATCATGGTCGGCGGCACCGCCTGGGCGCAGCACCGCGGCGTGGTCAGGGTCGAGATCCGCGTCGACGACGGCGAGTGGCACGACGCCGACCTCGCGGCCGAGGACACGATCGACACGTGGCGCCAGTGGTCCTACGCCTGGGACGCCACCGAGGTGACGTCCGGCGACCACCGGATCACCGTCCGCGCCTGGGACGCCGACGGCCCGCAGCCCGAGGGTCCCGTCGACGTCGTCCCGGACGGCGCCGAGGGCTGGCACCACGTCAGCGTGCGGTTCCCCTAGGCGGGCGCGTCCCAGGTCAGCAGGGCGACGTCGAGCAGGGCGACGATCTCGTCGAAGCCGCGATCCGCGGCCAGGCGGCGAGGCGGAACGCCGGCGCCGTCCGGGATCGTCGGGTCAGCACCCGCGCCGAGCAGCAGGCGCACGACCTCCACCTGGTCCGGCCCGCCGTCGCCGAGGACGATCGCCTCGTGCAACGCCGTCCACGGCACGTTGTTGATGTGGTTCACCGGGACACCGGCCTCGATGAGGATGCGCACGGTCTCGACGTGGCCGTGCTCGCTCGCCGGGATCAGGGCCGTGCCGCCGAACCGGTTCGTGCTCGTGACGTCGGCGCCGTGAGCGAGCGTCATGACGAGGATCTCGTCCAGGCCCTCCGCGCCGGCGTACAGGAACGCGGAGTCGGAGATGTCGTCCGTCGCGTTCGGGTCCGCCCCCGCCTCGAGGAGCACGCGCGCGATGGCGACGCGGTTCGCCTTGGTGGCCACGACGAGCGCGGTGGCCCCACCGGCGCCGCGTGCCTCGAGGTCCGCTCCCGCCTCGATCGCCGAGGTCACGCCGGCGACGTCGTCGGCCGCGACGGCGGCGTGCAGAGCAGCCGTCGCCTCCTCGGGCGACATCGCGGGCCGCGTCGTCGTGGGCATCGGGACCTCCGTGGCGGTGGTGGGCTCGGTGACGTTCGGGGCCGAGGGGACGTCGGTGGCCTCGGCACCGTCGCCGGGCGCCGTGCAGCCGGCGACGACGGCGATCACCGCCAGGCAGCCCGCGACGAGGGAGGCGCGCCGGAGACGCGCCCGTCGCCGCGACTCGGTGGACGGCTCGCGCGCCCGCGTGCGCACCTCGGAGTCACATGGCATCCATGAATGGTATACCAAACACTCGGAGGGGACGTCAGGACGGCGTCATCGCCTCTGCACGACGGCGCAGCTCGGGCAGCAGCGTGCCGGAGAGGTACTCCGCCGTCTCCTCCCAGCCCTCGACGGCGTGACAGGCGACCCCCAGGTCGAGCACCGGCCGGTCGTTGCCGCCCGGGTCGAGGCGGTCACCGATGAAGAACATCTCGGCGAGGCCGACTCCTGCGAGCTCGGTGAGCGCGCGCATCCCGTACGCCTTGTCGATCCCCTGCCGCGTGATGTCGACCGAGGTCGAGCCGCCCGAGCGGACCTCAAGATCGGGCAGCAGGGCGGCGACGGCGTGGCGCAGCCGCTCCTTTCGCTCCCCCGTCGGGTCCCACGCCGCCTTGGCGTCGACGGGCGCCTGCTGCCCGAGCGCCGAGAACGTGATCTGCGTGCCGCGGTCCTCGAGGATCGGGCCCCAGGTCCGTGCCTCCCAGAGCTCGAGCCGCTTCGCCTCGCCCTCGAGCGCGGCGAGCGCCCGGTCGCGTTCGTCGGCGGTCAGCGTGTGCGCGTAGACCTGCTCGAAGTCCCCGGCCCCGGGCGCGTACCGGTAGTACTGCGTGCCGCACGTCGGCATGAGGTGAAGGCGCGCGAGCGACTGCGCGGGCGCGTCGAGCCGGCGGACGACCTGCATCTCGAACTGCTCGTACCGGCCGCCGGAGATGATGCACACGGGCACGAGGTCGAGCAGCTCGCCCAGCAGGGCGGACATGACCGGGTCGATCGCCGTCTTCGAGGGCGCGAGCGTGTCGTCGAGGTCGAACGCCACCAGCCCGATCCGGCTGGGCAGAGCGTCGGTGTCGGGCGTCGTCACTCCGCGGGGCCGTCCGAGTCCTTGCGCAGTGCCGCGAGCGACGCGCTCGAGCTGGCGAGGTGCGTGACGGCCTCGAGCGCGAGCCGGCCGACGAGCAGGATCGCGAGCCCGATCGCGGGCGCGACGAGGATCTGCACCAGGCCGGAGAGCACGGTGGTCGCGCTCCCGTACAGGGACGCCCCGAGCGAGAGGGTGTTCACGGCGTTGACGAGACCGCTCAGCGTGAAGACCCCGGCGACGATGATGACGGCGATGTACGCCCCGGAGACGTACTTCGGCGCCACCAGGTGGGCGAACTTCGTGTCGAAGAGGCGCCCGAAGAACCCCGGCTCGGTGCGCGCCACCGGCTGGTACTGGCCGCCGTAGCCCGGGTGCTGGGGCTGCCCGGGGTGCGCACCCCACTGCTGCTGCGCGGGGGCTGGCTGTCCGGCCGCGCCAGGCTGCGCGTAGCCCTGCGACGGCGCGGCATACCCCTGCGACGGCGTCGGGTAGGCGCCGGGCTGCGCGTAGCCGCCCTGACCGCCCTGCTGCGGGGCAGGCGGCGGCGTGGGCTGCCCGGGCGCCGGGTAACCCGGCTGCTGGGGCGGCACGGAATGCTGACTCATGCGGCGTCTCCTCGGGTGCGCGTCACGGATCCGGCCCCAGCCTAGGGGGTCGTGTGCAGTGCCACGGGGCGCCCTGCGGCCGCCGAGGCGTAGGCGGCCTCGACGATCCGCGTCGTGCGGACGCCCACCGCCCCGTCCGGCTGGGGCGCGCGACCGGTCCGGACGCCGTCGACGAACTCCGCCACGAGCGCCTCGTCGAGGTTCGCCCCGTACGCGAGCCACACCGGCGCCGCCGCCGACTGGGAGAAGCCGTCCACCCGCTGACCGAACGCGTCCATGTCGGCGACGCCGTCCGAGCCGACCACCTGGAGCGTCAGCCCACCCCACGTCGGGTAGTCGGCGGGCTTCGACCAGCTGCAGTCGATGGTGACGACGACGTCGCCGGCGTCGGTCGCGTACCCGATGGACACCAGGCCCCCGGTCTCGACGTCGACCTCGCCGGCGTGCAGGACGGCGTTCGACTGCGCGTACACGCTCGTGGCCGGCGCGCCGCCCAGCAGCGCGTCCATGAGGTCCGCGACGTGCACGGTGTGGTCGGTCATCGCGCCGCCGCCCGCCAGTGCGGGGTCGGTGAACCAGGACCGCCCGCTCGGGAGTCGGCCGTTGTTCGTCCCGGTCACTGCGGCCACCGTGCCGAGCGTGCCGGCGTCGACCGCCTCGCGCAGCGCCGTGAACGCCGGCGAGAAGCGCACCGGAAACGCGACCATGAGGAAGACGCCCGCCTCGTCGCACGCGGCCACCATGGCCTCCGCGTCCGCGACCGACGTCGCCAGCGGCTTCTCGCACAGCACGTGGGCGCCGGCCGCCGCGATCCGCTCCACGTACGCGCGGTGGCGCGCGTTCTCCGCGCAGACGACGACGCCGTCGGGCTCCCAGGCGAGCAGCGCGTCGAGGTCGGGCACGTACTCGACCCCGAGCTCGGCGGCCATCGCGGGTCCGCCGCTCTCCGGGGCGCGGTCCGCGTGGTCGGGGTCGGTGGCGAGCACCTCGACCCCGGGCATGGAGGCGAGCACGCGGGCGTACGAGCCGGCGTGCGTGTGGGCGAAGGACGCCAGGCCGATCTTGAGGTTGGGCGTGGTCATGCGGGCGCTCCCGTGCTGGTCGGAACTGCTGCTGCCGTGCCGGCGGTGCCGGCCGCGGCGAGGTCGACGACGTCCCCCGAACGCAGGGAGTGGTTGGCGGCCTCGGCGAGCCGGACGGCCTCGAGCCCGTCCTGTGCGCTGACGCGCGGCTCCGGACCGCCGGCCGTGCACGCGAGCAGGAACTCGCGCAGCTCGGTCAGGTACGGGCTCTCCGTGAACGCCGTGCCCGGGAGCAGGCCGCGGCCCTCACCCGCCGAACCCCCGTCGATCCGCAGGGGTGCGTGCTCGGCGGAGTCGTGGTGCACGAGACCGTCGGAGCCCGTCACCTCGAACCGCGTCCGGAAGGCGCTCCCCGGCGCGGCCCACGTCCCGGTCACATAGCTCAGCGCGCCGGAGACGTGGGTGAGCACGACCTGGGCGCTGACGACGCCGAGCCGGTCACCGGAGTCCTCGGTGGTGGACTGGCGCGCGAAGACGCGTGCGACGTCGCCGGCCGTCCACCGGGCGAAGTCGAGGTCGTGGATCATCTGGTCCATCACGATGCCGCCGCTCCGGGAGGCGTCGGCGAACCAGCCGCGCGCCGGGCGGGAACCGGACCGCGCGAAGCGCTGGACGGCGACGCGCCCGACCCCGCCGGCCGCGACGTGGGCGCGCATGGCGGCGTACTCCGGGAAGTACCGCACGACGTGCGCCGGGTACAGCCGGACCCCGGCCGCGGCGCACTCGGCGATCATCTCCGCGACCTCTTCGGACGTGAGCGCCAGCGGTTTCTCGCAGACGATGTCGCAGCCGGCGGCGACGGCGGCCCGCACGACCTCGTGGTGCGCGAACGTGGGTGTCACGATGTCGACCAGGGCGGCGCCGTCGAGCGCGTCGTCGAGCGTCGCCACGACCTCGCCGCCGCCGTACCGGCGCACGAGCTCCGCCGCGTGGTCGTGCGAGTACACCCGCACCGTCGCGCCGAGCGCGAGCCATGCCGCGAGATGGACGCCGGCGATCCCGCCGGCCCCGATGAGTGCGACGGTGATCCCGTCGCCCGGCCTGTTCGTCACGCGGACTCCTTCTTGTCGGTGTGTCTGCGGTTCGGGGCGTCGTCGAGCTGCGCACCTGGACCGAGGTCGGGGGGCGGGATCGGCACGGGCACCGAGCCGCCGCGGATCGAGGCCGTCCCGCACGTCCCGGCCGCGACGGCGGCGCGGGCGTCGAGCGGCGTGGTGCGCGGCGTCTGCTCCCCGCGCACGGCGGCGCAGAACTCCGCGACGATCGACGCGTCGGCCCCGCCGTGCCCGGCAGCACCGCCGTCCGGCTCCGCGACCCGCACGCGCGTGTCGCCGTCAGCGTCATAGTCGTGCCGCCGGTTCCAGACGCGGATCTCGGCGCCCGAGGTGTCGCCGAAGTTCTCCAGCCGTCCGGCGGTGCCGATGACCGTGTAGTTGCGCCAGTAGTCGGGCGTGAAGTGGCACTGCGTGTAGCTGGCGAGGACGCCGTTCGTGAGGTGCATCTGGATCATGGACGTGTCCTCCACGTCGACGACGGGGTGCAGCTCGCGCTGGGCGGTGGGCGGCCAGTTGCTCGTCGAGAACCACTCGCGCAGGCGGCGGTCGGAGTTGTCCCGCCGGTCGTCGATCCCGCCGTAGACCTGCAGCGCCCCCATGCCGACGACGACGTCGGTGTGCGCGCCGGCGAGCCAGTGGATGACGTCGATGTCGTGCGCGCCCTTCTGCAGAAGCAGGCCCGTGGACCGGCTGGCGTCGGCGTGCCAGTCCTTGAAGTAGTAGTCCCCGCCGTGCCCGACGAAGTGCCGGCACCAGACCGCCTGCACGTCACCGATCGCGCCGTCGTCGATGAGCTGCTTCATGGTGGTGACGACGGGCATGTGCCGCATGTTGTGCCCCGGCACGAGGAGCGCTCCCGACCTCGCCTGGGCGCGGAGGATGGCGTCGCAGTCCTCGAGCGTCGTGGCCATCGGCTTCTCGAGGTAGACGGCGATCCCGGCGTCGAGCAGGTCGACGGCGATGCGCGCGTGGGTGTCGTCCGGGCTCAGCACGAACACCCCGTCGAGGCCGGCGTCGAGGAGCTCGCGGTGGTCGGCGACCACCGCGACGTCGTCCCCGAAGAGCTCGCGCGCCCGCGCGCGCCCCGCGGCGGCGGGATCCGCGGCGACGACCACCCGCCCGCCGGCCGCCGCCGCATGCTGCGCGAGCGAGGCCCGCGCACCGACTCCGACGACCCCAAGCTTCAGCACCTTCGCACCCACGTGCGTCATCCTTTCGTTCCGGACAGCGCGATGCCCTGGACGAACTGCCGCTGCAGCACGAGGTACACCACGAGCATGGGAAGACTGGCGAGCAAGGAGCCTGCCATGAGCACCGGGTAGTTCGTCGCGAACTGGCCCTGGAGCGTCGTCAGCCCTGCGCTGATCGGCATGACGGTGGGGTCGGTGTTGACCACGAGCGGCCACAGGAGGTCGTTCCACGCGTTCATGAGCGTGATGACGGCGAGCGCCGCCAGGGCCGGGCGCACGAGCGGCAGCATGATGCTCCAGTAGATCCGCAACCGGCTCGCGCCGTCGAGCAGCGCCGCCTCCTCGATCTCGTTCGGGATCGTCATGAAGAACTGGCGCAGCAGGAACGTCCCGAACGCCGAGAACAGGCCCGGCAGGATGAGCACCGGGATCGTGTTGAGCAGCCCGAGGTCCGCCATGATCTCGTACTGCGGCAGGATCAGCAGCTGGCTCGGCACCATGAGCACCGACAGGAACAGCGCGAACACGACGTTCCGGCCGGGGAAGCGCAGCCGCGCGAACGCGTACGCCGCGAGCGAGCAGAGCAGGAGCTGTCCGAGCGTGCGGGCGACGGCCACGAGCGCCGTGTTGCGGAGCTGGTCGAAGAACGGCAGCACCGTGAACACCTCGCGGAACGTGTCCCACCGCCACTCGGCCGGCAGGATCGTCACCGGCACGGCGATGGCCTCGGCCTGCGACTTGAACGCGGTGAGCACCTGCCACACGAACGGGAAGATCATCACGACGGCGCCGAGCGCGAGGACGGCGTGCGTCCCGACGCTTCCGAGCCGGGTGCCCCGGGCGGAGGGGCCGCTGACGAGTCGGCTACGCATACTGGACCCACCTCCGCTGGAGCCGGAACTGGACGGCCGTGAGGGCCGCGATGAGGATCATGAGGATGAACGCGAGCGCCGTCGCCGGACCCTTCGTGTTGTCGACGAACGCCATCTCGTAGAACAGCGTGACGATCGACTGCGACGCCTGGAACGCGGGGTTGGCGCTCGAGCTCTGCGACATCACGTAGATGAGGTCGAAGATCTGCAGGGTCGCGATGACGTTGATGACCGTGCAGAAGAAGATGCTCGGGCTCAGCAGCGGGAGCGTGATGTGGCTGAAGCGCCGGAAGGAGCCGGCGCCGTCGAGCTCGGCGGCCTCGGAGTACTCCGCCGGGATGCCCTTGATGCCGGCGATGAAGATCACCAGGTAGTAGCCGATCTGCGACCAGACCTGCACGATCCCGATGGCCACGAGCGCCGTCGCCGGGTTCGCCACCCAGTAGGTGCCGGAGATCCCGAAGACCCCGAGGAACTGGTTGATGAGCCCGTACTCGCCGTTGTACAGCCACTTCCACACCATGCCGCTCGCCACGGGCAGCGTGATGAACGGGATGAAGTACAGCGCGCGGTAGACGCCGACGCCGCGCAGGCCGGGCTTGTTGAGCAGCGCCGCGACGACGATCGCGACCGGGATCACGAGCAGCCCGATGAGCATGTACCCGAACGTGTTGAGCAGGGACCGCCAGAACGTCTGCGACGAGAACACGGCGACGTAGTTGGCGAAGCCGTTGAACGTGTTGCCGCCGAACGGACCCCACTCGGTGAAGCTCAGCACGAACGTCGCGAGCGCCGGGTAGATGTACAGCCAGAGCAGGCCGAGCGCCACCGGCGCCACGAACAGGTAGCCGACGACGGCGGTGCGGCGGCGCGCGGTCGCGGCGCCACCGCGCCGGCGTGCGGGCGTGACGGCCGGCGCCGTCGCCGTGACCGGCGTGGCGGCGCTCACGTGGCCGGCTCCGCGTCGAGCACCCGGTTCATCTCGGTCGCGAGCCGCCGCGAGGCGTCGGCGACGGACCGGGACGGGTCGCCGATCCAGGCGGGGGCGAGGTAGGTGTACTGCATGTTCTCCCAGGTGTTCGTGTTCATGGACACGGGGTAGGCCGTGCAGTCGGGGATCTGGTCGATGAACGCCTGCAGGTTGAACTCGGGCTTCGACGCCAGGTACGCCGCCTCCGTGCCGGCGAAGCTCGGCAGGATGGACCCGCTCGCGCCCTGGATCTCACCCGCCTCGCGACCCGCCATGAACTTCACGAGCTCGTAGGCGGCGTCGGGGAAGGCCGTGCGGGCGTTGACGACGTTGGCGAGCCCGTGGATGACGTTGCCGCGCTCGGTCCCGGCCGGGAGGACGGCGATGTCCGTGCGCTCCCGGATCGCGGGGTCGTCGTACGCCTCGACGGCGTCGTTCGGCAGCCCGTAGTACATGGCGATCTGGCCGCCGAGGAAGAGGGAGCGGCCCTGCGTGTCGGCGGTGGCCATGGCGTTCGGGGCGAGGCCGTCGTTGACGAGGTCCGTCCAGAACTCCAGGCCGCCGATCGTGGCCTCGGAGTCGAACCCCGACCGACCGCCGTCGATCACCTCTCCCCCGTTCTGGAACACGAGGGGGTAGAGGTTGCGCTGCCGGTCGATCGCCGAGCTGATGCCGTAGCGTCCGCGCGCGGGGTCGCGGAACTCGGCCACGGCGTCGCGCACGGTGTCCCAGGTCCACGTGGCATCGGGGTACGGGACGCCCATCTCGTCGAAGAGCGCCTTGTTGTAGTAGAGCGAGATGCAGTCGTAGTCCTTCGGGACCCCGTACTGCTCGCCGTCGTAGGCGTACAGGTCCACGAGGTTCGCGGGGTGGTCGGCGGCGAGGTCGACGCCGTCGGCCGCCAGCCGCTCACCGAGCGGGAGGAGCGTGCCGTAGTGCGCGAACTTCCGGATGCTTGGGCCGTTCATCCAGAAGACGTCGGCCGCTCCCCCGCCCGTGATGGACGTCTGCAGCCGGGTCCAGTACGTGCTGAACGGGGTGAGCTGGATCGTCACCTCGATGTCGGGGTGCTCGACGTTGAACGCGTCGATGACCTCCTGCATGGCGGGCACCTGGAGCTGGTCCCACATGCCGTAGGAGATCCGGGCGCGGCCGGCCGGCCGCTCTCCCCCGTCCGGCGGGTCGGAGCAGGCGGCGACGGCGGCGCCCAGCGGCGCCAGGGCCGCGGCACCGAGGAACGTGCGGCGTCTCATGCTGACCTCTCAGGTGCGGTGGTCTCGGGTTCACGCCCGCCGACGTCCGCCGGCGGACGCGTGGTGCGGGCCGTGCCCGCGGCGAGCAGCGGGCGCAGCAGCGGCTCCTCGCGGGCCGCCAGGAGCAGGGCGCGGCGCACGCCGCCCGACGTCACCGCCTCGTCGGCGAGCGCCCCGAGCACGACGGGGGGCGCGACGCCGTCGACGAACGCGACGTGTCGCGTCACCACATCGAGGAGCGCCGCTCCGGCGCGCGAGAGCCCGCCGCCGAGCACGACGACGTCGGGGTCGAGGATCTTCGTGAGCATCTCGACGCTCTCCGCGACGCGGCGGCCGAACTCCTCGACGCGTGCCGCCGCACCCTCGTCGCCCGCCGCAGCGGCGGTGAAGACCTCCGGGATGCGCGGGTCGTCCTGCGCGGCGTCGGGCTCGATCAGCACGCTGGGCGTGTCGAGGAACAGCGCGGGGATGCTCCCGATCTCGCCCGCGGCGCCGGTGCGGCCGGGGTGCACGCGACCGTCCAGCAGCAGCCCCGCGCTCGTCCGACGGCCGAGGTGGAGGTAGACGACGTCGTCGCACATGCGCGCGGCGCCCGTCCAGTGCTCGCCCACGGCGGCGAGGTTGGCGTCGTTGACGACGTCGACGGGGCAACCCGCCCACCGCCCGATCGCCCTGCCGACGTCGAAGCCGCTCCAGTCGGCGATGACCGACGACCTGCGGATCCGGCCCGCTGCGTCCACGATGCCGGGGACGCCGACGCAGATCGCCGCGAGGGCGGACACGTCGCGCCCGGTCGCGCGGGCCGCGCCGGCGATCGCCTGCTGCACGAGCGTGAGCCGCTCCGCGCCGGCCGCGTCCGGGGCGACGTCGACGTGCACGGCGTGCAGCCGGGCGCCCGTCGCGTCGGCGACGACCACGCGGACGGCGTGCAGTCCGACGTCGACGCCGGCGACGGTGATCGCGTCCGGGTCGATCCGGAAGGAGCGGGCCGGCCGGCCGGCGCCGGCGGCACCGGCTCGGCTCGTGGGGGCGACGGCGACGATCCACCCCTCCGCGAGCAGCTCACGGAGGATCGCGGCCAGGGTGGGCCGGGAGAGGCCGGTGGCCTCGCGCAGCTCCGTCTGGGTGAGCGAGAGGTCCGGAGCGAGCGCGGCCAGCACACGATCGGTGTTGGCGGCGCGCTCGGCCGACGGGCGCGCGGCGGTCACGTCACGCACGGTCGCACCCCCCCGTCCCGAAATATGTTAACCCCCTTGCCGGAACCTGACCGTACGGGCGACGAGCGCTGTTGTCCACTCTCGACCGCTGACTGGACCGTCGCCTAGGGTCACGTGCCATGGCAGGGTCGACGGGAGCCCGGGGCGGCGGGGACGGCATGCTCACCACGTCCTCCCCCGCGTTCGAGGACGTCGCCGCGGTCATGGGCACCCGGGGCGACGCCTCTCGGTGCTGGTGCCAGTTCTTCCGGCTGACCAACGCCGCCATGCGGCCGCTGGCCGTCGACGACCTGCGGGAGCGGATGCGCACCGATCTCGCCACCGACGGACCCTCGCCGGGAGTCGTCGCGACGCTCGACGGCGAGCCGGTGGGCTGGTGCGCCGTGGCGCCCTGGTCCGCCTACCCGCGGCTGTGGACCTCGCCGTCGGCACTGGGCGCCGACGTCGAGCGCGGGAGCTCGCAGCGCGACGGCGTCTGGTCGGTGACGTGCTTCGTGGTGCGGCCGGGGCATCGCCGCCGCGGCCTCGCCCGCACGCTCCTGAGGGCCGCCGTCGAGCACGCCCGCTCCCACGGCGCGCACACGGTCGAGGCCTACCCGGTCGATCCGGGTACCCGGCGGGTGTCGTCGAACGAGCTCTACCACGGCACCGTGAGTCTGTTCGAGGGTGCCGGCTTCACCGTCGTCTCGAGCCCCCGCCCCGGGCGCGCCGTGGTGCGCCTCGCCCTCGCCGACGGGGCGGCGCGCTGAGGTGGACGGCGCCGACCCGGACCGCTGGTCGCTCGTGGCACAGGACTGGTCACGCCTCTGGGGCGATCTCGCCGCACCGGCCTGGGACGCCCTGCTGCGCGCCAGCGAGGCCGGGGCCGGTGCCCGCGTGCTCGACGTCGGCTGCGGTTCGGGCGACCTGCTCGCCCACCTGGAAGCGCGCGGCCTGCGGGTCGCCGGCGTGGACCCGGCGCCGGGGATGCTGGCCCAGGCGCGGGCGCGGCTGCCTGGCGCTGACCTGCGACCCGGCGACGCCGAGTCGCTGACGTGGGGCGACGGGGCGTTCGACCTCGTGACGGCGGTGAACGCCCTGCAGTTCGCCGACGACGTCGACGCGGCACTGGCGGAGCTCGTCCGGGTGACGGCTCCCGGCGGGCACGTGGCGGTCGCGAGCTGGGCCGAGGACAGCCGCAACGACCTCGCCACGATCGAGGCCGCCGTCGCCGCCGCCGACGGCGAGGAGTCGCTCCCGGAGGGCGAGCTCCGTGGGGCCGGTGGCCTGGAGGCCCTCCTCGCCGATGCCGGGCTGACCCTCGTCGAGGCGGGCCTGGTCGACACTCCGTGGGACGCCGCCGACGACGAGACGCTCGTGCGCGCCGTCCTGCTCGGGGAGGACGACGCCACCATCGCGACGACGGCGCCCGTCGTGCTCGCTGCCGCCGCACCGTTCCGCCGCACGGACGGCAGCTACCGCCTGGCGTGCGCGTTCCGGTACGCGGTCGCGCGCCGGCCGGCACCTACGCGCGCAGCACCAGCAGCACCGCGAGCGTGAGCATGACGACGGCGATCGCGCCGTCGAGGATGCGCCAGGCGTTCGGGCGCGCGAGCGCTGGGGCCACCAGCCGCGCTCCGAATCCGAGGCCCCCGAACCAGACGGCGCTCGCCACGACGGCCCCGGCGGCGAACCACCACCGCAGCACGCCCGGCTGCGCGTTCGCGACGGAACCGAGCAGGACCACCGTGTCGAGGTAGACGTGGGGGTTGAGCCAGGTGAGCGCGGCGGCGACGGCGACCGCCGACCGGCCGGACGTCGGGGGTGGCGCGGCGTCGCCGAGAGCCCCGTCCGGGGACAACGCCCGGCGTGCGGCGAGCACGCCGTACCCGGCCAGGAACGCCGCGCCCGCCCAGGTCAGCACGGTGACGACGGCGGGCAGCCGCTCCACGAGCGTGCCGATGCCTCCCACGCCGGCCACGATCAGCGCGACGTCGGAGAGCAGGCACACCGCCACCACCCGGCCGACGTGCTCCCGGCGCAGGCCCTGGCGCAGCACGAACGTGTTCTGGGCGCCGATCGCGACGATGAGCCCCAGGCCGGTCACGAGGCCGGAGAGCGTGGCGAGGACCGAGGCGGGCACGGGAGCGACGCTACGGAGACGGGGCCATGAAGTACAGCTCATCTTTCTGCGCTCCCGTTAGCATCGCTTCATGGAGTGGAACCTCGGCCAGCTCGCTGCGCTCGCCGCCGTCGCGTCGGAGGGCACGTTCGACGGCGCGGCGCGGCGCCTGCACGTCAGCCCGTCCGCCGTCAGCCAGCGCGTGAAGGCGCTCGAGCAGATGGTCGGGCGGGTGCTCGTCGTCCGCACGCACCCGGCGCGGATGACGGCGTCGGGCGAGGAGGTCCTCCGTCTCGCGAGACAGGTCGAGGTGCTCACGGACGACGCCGGCCGCGCGCTCGGCCAGGCGCCCTCCGCTCCCCCGTCGGTGCCGATCGTCGTCAACGCGGACTCGCTGGACACCTGGGCGCTGCCGGCGCTCGCGCCCGTCGCCGACCGGGTCCGCGTCGACATCGTCCGGGAGGACCAGGACCACTCGGCACGCCTGCTCCGCGACGGCACCGCGATGGCGGCGGTGACATCGTTGCGGACGCCGGTCCAGGGATGCACGGTGACCCCGCTCGGACGGATGCGCTACCGCGCGATGGCCACTCCCGCGTACGCCGAGCGCTGGTTCCCGGACGGCGTCACCGTCGACGCCCTCGCCGTGGCACCGATGGTGGTCTTCGACCGCAAGGACGACCTGCAGGACCGGTACCTGCGCCGCCGGTCGCAGCGGGCTTGGTCCCCGCCCCGCCACTACGTGCCGGCGACGGCGGCGTTCACGCGGGCGGTCCGGCTGTCCTTCGGCTGGGGGCTGCTCATGGAGCTCGACGTCGGAGTCGTCGGCGCCGCCGACGGGCTCGTGGAGCTCGATCCGCAGCGTCCCGTGGACGTGCCGCTCTACTGGCAGCAGTGGAAGCTCCGCTCCCCGGCGCTCGACGCGCTCGCCTCCGCCGTGGCCGACGGTGCGCGTGCGGCGCTGCGCCCACCCACCCGACGCCGGTAGCGCGCTCGGGCGTGCCGGTAGCGTGCCTGCGTGGACCGCATCGCGATCGTCTCGGACATCCACGGCAACGTCACGGCGCTCGAGGCCGTGCTCGCCGACATCGCGGCCCGCGGCATCGCGACCGTCTACAACCTCGGCGACGTGGCCGGGAAGGGTCCCCGCGGCGCCCTCGCTGCCGAGATCAGCAGGGAGCGCTGCGCCGTCACCGTGCGCGGCAACTGGGAGCACTACCTCACGAGCCCCGACGTGTACCGCGCCGAGGGCGGGCAGTGGTGGCACGCCGAGCTCGGTGCGGAGAACCGGGACTGGCTGGCCGGCCTGCCGGGGAGCCACGACGTCGAGCTCAGCGGGCGCCGGATCCGTCTGTTCCACGCGTCAGCGACGAGCGAGTTCGACCGCGTCCACGCCCAGCACACCGACGCCGAGTTCGACGGGATGTTCCAGGCGACGCCGTTCACGGGCGACGGCCCGGCGCCGTCGGTCGTCGGCTACGGCGACATCCACGCGGCCTACGTCGCCCAGCGCGGCGGCCGGACGCTGCTCAACGTCGGGAGCGTCGGGAACCCTCTGGACGAGACGACGGCGGCGTACGTCGTCGTCGAGGGCGTGGCAGGTGGATCCGCGGCCCACCCCTTCGGGGTCCAGATCGTCCGCGTGCCGTACGACGTGGACGGTGAGCTCGCCGTCGCGCGGCGGTCCGGCATGCCTCAGCTCGCGGAGTACGCCCACGAGCTGCGCACCGCCGTCTACCGCGGGGCACGGATCGACCGCCCGGCTGATTGACTGTGCCCATGCCGATCGTCTCCGTCGTCCTGCTCGGGCTCGCCGTCGTCGAGGCCGCGATCGGGGCGACGTTCCTGCTTCGCGCCCAGGGCCGGCGCACCGGGTGGCGGCGCGTCGGCGCCGTCGTGCGCTCGACGCAGGTGGCGCCCTCCTCGGAGGGCACCACCTACAACGCGCGCGTCGCCTATCGCGACTCCAGCGGCGCCGAGCACGAGGCTGACGTCGGCGGTCAGCACACCGTGGGCGACACCGTGGAGATCCTCGTGCACCCGGTGCAGCCCGAGCAGACCACGACGCACGCTCAGCTGCGGACGCAGCGCCTCCTCGGGATCACGATGCTGTCCAGCGCAGTCGCGGTCGCGATCCTCGTCGTCGTGCTCGCGATGTGACTCAGTTCCCCGCCGCGTGGAACTGCTCCACGACGTCCTGCGGGATCCGTCCGCGCGGCGGGAGGTCGATCCCGCGTGAGCGGGCCCAGGCCCTGACGGCCTGGGGGTCGTAGGAGTCGACCTCGACGTGCACCGGCACCGGACGACGGGGCGTGCCCGCCCGGCGCGCCGCACGCACGAACGGAGCGAGCGACTGGCGGAACCGACCGGCGTTCTGCTCGCTCAGGTCGATCTCGTAGCCGACGCCGTCGAGCGCGAACGTCAGGGTGTGCTGAGCCGGCCCCCCGTCGACATCGTCCGTGAGGTGCACCACCGTCTTCTGGACCACCGAGACTCCCATCCGTCGCATCGACGCCGGGCGAACACTACCGCGCGCGTCGGGCGCCGCGTAGGTCGACACTGGAAGCACCAGGTCCACGGAGAGGATGCACGATGGCCACGCGACTCAACCCCTACCTGTCGTTCCGCGGTCAGGCGCGCGAGGCGATGGAGTTCTACCGGTCGGTTCTCGGCGGCGAGCTGACCGTCAGCACGTTCGGTGAGTTCCAGATGGCGCAGGACCCGGCCGAGCAGGACTGGGTCATGCACAGCCAGCTGGAGACCGCCGACGGGTTCACCCTCATGGGCGCGGACACCCCGAGCGGCATGGACCACACGGTGGGCAACGCGTACTCCGTCTCGCTCAGCGGCGACGACGAGCCGCAGCTCCGCGAGTGGTTCGAGAAGCTGTCCGACGGCGGCACCGTCCAGGAGCCGTTCGTCAAGGCGCCGTGGGGCGACACGTTCGGCATGGTCACCGACAAGTACGGCGTGGCCTGGATGGTCAACGCCGCCGGAGCGGGCGGCTGACGCGTCGGCGCCCGATCACGACTCGGCGTCGTCGCCGAGCACGAGCCGCCGCAACGCGGCCTCCGCCGAGCCGCCGGAGGGTACGACGATGACCTCCCCGGCCTGGTAGCGGTCCACGACGCGCGGGTCGATGTAGCTCGCGCGCGCCACGGCCGGCGTGTTCCCGAGCGTCGCTGCCGTGTGCCGCACCGCCTCGACGACCCGCTCCTGCCGCTGCCGGCGGGTGCGGGCCGGTCCGGCGTCGGCCAGGGCGCGTGCCGCGATCACCGTGCCGTGCAGGGTCCGGAAGTCCTTCGAGCTGAACTCCTCCCCGGTGCGGGCACGGACGTCGTCGTTGATCTCCACCGGCGTGAGCGGCGTCCAGCTGCCGCGCTCGCTCCACGCCAGGAACCGCTGCCGGGCGGGGCGGTCCCGCATCTCCTCCACCACCCGAGCGAGCCGGGCGTCCTCGAGCCGTGCCGACCAGAGGACGCCGCTCTTGCCCGGGAACTCGAGCTCGACCACGTCGCCGTCGACGGCGACGTGACGCACGAGGAGCGTCGCGAGGCCGCGGCTTCCGTGCCGAGAGGCGTACCGCTCGCTCCCGATGCGCAGGTACGCGGTGTCGAGCAGGCGGAACGCGACGGCGAGCGCCCGAGCCGCCGTCGGCTCCGGTGCGGAGAGGTCGCGAGTCACCCCGCGACGGGCGGCAGGGAGCGTCGCGGCCAGCTCCAGCGCGCGGTCGAACTTCACGCGGTCCCGCTTCGCGCGCCAGGCGGCGTGGTAGAGGTACTGCGTACGTCCGGCGGCGTCGACGCCGGTGGCCTGGATGTGCCCGTTCTCGTGCGGCGAGATCCACACGTCCTGCCACGCCGGCGGGATAGCGAGCTCCTCGATGCGGGCGCGCGTGGCCTGGTCGGTCACGCGAGCCCCGCGCGGATCCGTATAGGTGAAGCCGCGTCCGGCACGGGCGCGCCGGAAGCCTCGTCCCTGGACGTTGCTGCGGCGCAGGCGCATCAGCGGTGCTCCTCCGACGTCATGCCGGACACCCTAGGCGGTGGGATCATCCCGGCATGGTGACGACCGCGAGCCACGCCCGGCCTGCCGGGGCCGGGCGATGACGGCGGCCCTCCTGTGGGGCGCCGTCGCCGCCTCGTCCCTCCTGATCGGTGCTGTGCTGGGCGTCGTGAGGGACTGGCCGCGCCAGGCCATCGGCGGTGTCCTCGCGTTCGGTGCCGGCGCGCTCATCAGCGCGGTGAGCTTCGACCTGGCCAGCGAGGGCGCACGGCTGGCCGGTGCCGTGCCGGTGTCCGTCGGGCTCGCGGTCGGCGCGCTGACGTACGTCGCCGCGGACCGGTTGCTCGACAGGCTGAGCGAGCGTCGGCGCACGGGTGGGTCCGTGGGGACCGGGTCGTCATCCGGATCCGGGTCTGGGTCCGGCACGGCGCTCGCGCTCGGCGCGTTCCTGGACGGGATCCCCGAGCAGGCGGTCCTCGGGATCGGGCTGGCGATCGGCGACGGCGTCAGCGTCGGGCTGCTCGCGGCGATCTTCGTGTCCAACCTGCCCGAGTCGGTCGGGGCCGCGGTCGAGATGCGAGCGTCGGGTCACAGCAGGGCGTGGATCGTGCGCCTGTGGCTCGGGATCGCCGTGGTGTGTGCCGCGGCGACGGTGGCCGGCTGGGCGATCGCCGACGTCGCCTCGCCCACGTTCCAGGCCGCCGTCGACGGCTTCGCCGCCGGCGCACTGCTCGTGATGCTCATCGACTCGATGATCCCGGAGGCGGCCAGGAAGGCCGGCATGGGGGCAGGGCTGTTCGCCGTGCTGGGCTTCGCCGTCGCGGCGGCTCTCACCGCGTTCGGCTGACGCGGCCGCTCGAAGCCCTGAGGGCCGAGGGAAAACACTGTTGCCCCGGCGGACGCTCGGTGCGGTACTGGTCGTGGGATGGGCGCGGCCCGACGCGGCGGGAGGTTCGACGATGACTCCGGAGCACGAACCGTGAACGGCGTCGCGCAGGTCGCCGCGCTCGTCGCCGCGGTGGCGTACCTCGGGGCCGCTCCGCTCGAGATGTTCCTCGTCGCCTCCGAGCGCGCCCGGAGGTTCCTGCACGTCGAGGCGGACAACGTCGACGACATCCGGATGTGGGCGTTCGTCGTCGGCGCCCGGAACCTGCTCGCCGGCGTCGGGATGCTCGTCGGGCTCGCGATCCTCACGACGGGAGACGCCGTCGTCGGCCGGACGATCGTCCTCACCGCGGCCTGGTACATGCTGCTCGCGAGCCTCGCGATGGGTGTCGCCGACCTGATGGGTCTCTGGCGCCCCCGGGGCGGCAGCGTGCTCGGCACGATCGGGTCGAGCCTGCCGCCGCTGGTGACGCTGGTCGCTGCGGCGCTGCCCGCCGGCTGAGGACCACGTCGTCGGGCTCGCGTCTCGCCGCCCGTGTGCCGGCGGGCTCGTCCCGTCCGGACCTGCCTACGTCCGGTGACGTAGGCCGAGAGCCGCCGCACGGCGGACGCGTCGCGATCCCGGCGTGCCCACGATGGAGCCTGCGTGGACCGACCACGCGCCGCCGCGCCTCCGATCGCCGTTCACCGGATGAGGACGCGGGCGGGTCCACGAGCACGTCGGGGGCTGGAAGCATGGGTGTCGACCTGGACCGGATCGCCGAGATCCGGGAGTCGCTGGATCGGATGCACCAGGTCGCGGAGGCGGTCGAGGCCGAGGGTGCGACCGCCGAGGCGACGGACGTCACCGGGTCAGTCACGGTGCACGTCGACAAGGCGGGGGCGATCTCCTCGGTGGTCGTCGACGCCGACTGGCCACAGCATTACGAGCCGGAGGAGCTCGGGGCCGTGGTGTGCAGCACCGTGCGAGCGGCCGACGCCGGGCGGCTGCGGACAGTGCTGGCGTCGGTGTCGGAGCGGCTGCGCGACTCGCCGCCCGCTACCCGGCCCATGCCGCCGGCGTCGGACACCCTCCCGGGCGGACTGCACGCGATCATCGCCGAGCAGCCGGCGGGCGCCGTCGAGCGGCGGGCCGCGGAGCAGGCCCTGAAGGGTCTCGTCGACGAGGTGCTGCGTGCGGTGGTGGATCAGCGCGGGCGACTCGAGTCACGCCGCCACGCCCGCCATGACGGCGGCGCTCAGCACGGCGTGGTGGCTACGACTGATGGCGACGGCCGCCTCCTCGACGTTGCGTACGACGAGGTCTGGCTCCGCGGGCAGTCGGCCTTTGTTCTCTCCCTCGCCACCAGGGAGGCGATCGAGCACGCGCGAACCGCCGCACGCACGACGGTCGCGTCCGAGGTTCAGGCGGAGCCGCTGAGCCGGCTCGCGCGGGACCTTGTCGACCCGCAGGCCGTTGCCCGGCGCCTCGGCCTGCTCACTGAGGGGACGCCATGACCGTCGAGGTATCCCCGGACGAGTTCCCCGACGAGATCCGTCTGTGGTGGGACGTCTCGACCCGCCTCACGGAGTGTGCGGACGTCGTCGAGGCGCTCGTGCCGGTCGAGCGGGCGTTCACCTTCCTCGGCGACGCGACGGCGCTGCAATACGAGGGGGTCCGCACGCACGCATGGGTGCTCCTGGTCCAGGGTGCCCACGCGGCGCGGGACATCGCGGAGTCCCTGCGTCAGACGCACGTCACGTACCTCACGACAGACGAGTCGGCGAAGGCACGGCTCGACGGGATGGGCAACGGGAGCTGAAGGGAACGCACGTGGAGCCGGAGGACATTCTCGAGATCGTCCGCAGCATGGAACGCCTCATCGCTCAGGCGCGGCAGTACGTCATCGAGGCGATGGACGACTTCTCGGAGTCGGGAGGCGTCATGGTCGACGTCGCCGTCGACATCGTCGGCTCACCCCTGGCGGCGGCCCTCGAGCAGCTCGACCAGCTCGTCCGGGACCTGATCGCGACGCTGGAGCGGATCATCATCGCGTTGGGGAACCCGCGGGATCTCGAGCGGATCTCGGCCGCGTGGTCTGCCGACGTCGGCGGCCGCGCCATGGGCCTCGTCGAGGACATCGAACCCTCACTCCTCGAGCAGGACCGCACGTGGACCGGGGAGGCCTCCGAGGCGTACCGGGCGGTGGTGACGATCCAGCTGCGTGCTCTGGACGACGTGGTCGACCCCCTCGTCACAGGGATCCAGGCCGCGCTCGACGAGGCCGTGACAGCGATCTGGACGTTCCGCGCCGGGGTCGTGCTCGCGCTGCTCGCCGTCATCGCGAGCCTTCCCGCGGCTGTCGCGATCCTGCCGCTCGTCGCCACGGTGGCGACGGGTGCCGTCGCCGTCGCAGGGGCGATGTGGCTGCTGTCCATCGACCTCGCCGACGCGAGGAGCACACTGGTGTCGACCGGGGATCTCATGCGCAGTGACTGGCCGCGCGCCGCGGGGTGAGGTCGACGACGCAGGTCGGCCGGCGGGAAAAGGTCGCCGACTACGCGGTCTTCTCCCACACGCTCACGTGGCTCCGGCTCTCGCTCGTGAAGGCCGTGCCCGTCCAGTCCGCCCATCGCTCGCGGAGCGCCAGGCCGGCCATTCGCGCCATGAGGTCGAGCTCGGCGGGCCACACGAACCGGTGGGTCGAGGCCAACGACCGGACCTGGCCGTCGATCACCCACGTGTGATGCGAGACGGCGATCTGGGCAGCCACGTCGTACTCCTCGTAGCCGACGTGGGTGGGTGTGGCCGCGAAGACGTGCACGTTCTCGTCCGGTGGGAGGCGCCGGAGCTCCGGGACGTAGTTCTCGACGACGAGGACGCCACCGGCCTCCAGGTGCGCCGCAGCGTTGGCGAACGCCGCGACCTGCGCGTCCTGGGTGGTCAGGTTGGTGATGGTGTTGCGGACGACGTACACCAGGCCGAACGAGGATCCCGCCGAGACGTGCGCAAGATCCCCGATCGTGACCGCGATCCGCTCCCCCTCCGGTTGCTCCAGCACCCGGCGAGCCATGGGTGGCGACAGCTCGATGCCGTGGACCTCGACGCCCCGCAGGGCGAGCGGCACGGCGATCCGTCCGGTCCCGATCCCGAGCTCCAGCGCCGGCCGACCGGCCGCCAACGCTTCCAGCACGTCGACGACGTCGTCGATCGCGGACGGGACGAACAGCTCGGGCCACAACCGCTCGTAGTTGTCCGCGACCCAGTCGTCGAACGGGACCGTCATGCCGGGGAGACTACGCAGGAGCCTCGAGCGACTCCAGGGAAAACGACGAGCACCGTCAGGTACACCGGCGAGGTCGTGCCGTACGCCTCAACGAACGCTGCCCTCAGTCCCTGCGGCCGACGGCCTCGGGCGGGCGAGCTCGGCCTGGATCTCCCGGATCGTCGTGGCGAGCATTCCCGACATCAGGAGCCCTTGCCCTAACGGACCGGACGAGTCCTCCCCGAGCAGGGGGAGGCGCGACAAGGCAGCGCGGACGTCTGGCGTCATGTGATCGAGCTGCCAGCGGACCTCACCGCGACGACCAGCGTCCTCATCAGTCGCGACGAGCGCAGCAGCCTTCGCGGCATATGCGGCCGCTCCCAGAGCATGCGCGCCCATGTGAGCGACGCCCGAGGCCTGCCCAGCCGATCGAGCCGCAGCCACCGCAGCGGGAGCCTTCGCCGACTGAGCCGCACGTCCGGCGACGAACCGCCGACGGATCTCCTCGGCCGGACCGAGCTCACCACGTCCGAAGGCCCGAGCGCGGTCGAGGCCGTCTCGCGCGCGATCGTCCCCGCGAGCTTCGGCCTCGAACAAGGGAAGAACTCGCTCCGCGCAGTCGGCCGCCCACAGCGCGACGACACGCCGATCGGTCTCACTGAGTGTCTGCGGGGATGCCATCGATCAACTCTCGCACGGCGCGCTCGCACCCCGGCCTCGACCGATGTCAGGTGCTCTCCGACGTCCAGCTGGGTGGAGCTGAGGGGACTCGAACCCCTGACCCCTTCCATGCCATGGAAGTGCGCTACCAACTGCGCCACAGCCCCAGGTGCCCCGCAGGGCTCGGTCAGTCTAGACGATCGCCCGCCCTGGGCACCAATCGCCCTCGGGCGTGCCCCGGCCCGTCAGAGGGCCCCGATGTTGTGCGCGACGAGACGCCAGCCGGGCGCCCGCCGGGACGCCGCGAGCATCGACCAGTGGCAGTTCCCGATCCCGGAGATCGCCGCCCACTCCTCCGGGTCCAGGCCCAGCAGCGTTGTGATCCCCGCGCCGATCGCGGCGCCGTGCGAGACCACGACGAGCGATCCGCCGTCGTCCACGCCGTCGGCCGCTTCGCGCACCGCCGCGGCGAATCGCTCACCCACGACTCCCTTGCGCTCCGCGTTCACGCCCTCGGGGTGCAGGCCGGCCTCCCACGCGGCGAACGGCTCGGGCCACCCGGCGGAGATCTGGTCGTGCGTCAGCCCTTCCCAGTCGCCGAAGCTACGTTCGCGAAGCCGCTCGTCGAGCGTCACGTCCAGACCGGCGAGGTCGCCCAGCACCTGCGCCGTCCCGGCAGCACGGACCAGGTCGGAGGCGACGATCGCGGCCGGCTTCTCGTCGACGAGGACGGCGGCCGCCCGGGCGGCCTGCGCCGTCCCCGAGTCGTTGAGCGGGATGTCGACCTGGCCCTGCAGGCGCAGGGTGGCGTTGTACTCGGTCTGCCCGTGCCGCCAGAGGATGACCCGGCCAGCGCTCACGCGCTGGCCCGCGGGTCGTCGGCGTCGACCGGCGCGTCGGCGTCCGGGCCCGCCAGGTCGGCCGGCAGGTCCACCACCGGGCAGTCCTTCCAGAGCCGTTCGAGCGCGTAGAACTCGCGGTCCTCGCTGTGCTGCACGTGCACGACGATGTCGCCGTAGTCGAGCAGCACCCAGCGCGCCTGGGTCACGCCCTCCTTCCGGCTGGCACGCACGCCCTCGCGGTGCATCGCCTCCTCGACGGCGTCGACGATCGACGCGACCTGCCGCTCGTTCGCACCGGAGGCGACCACGAACACGTCGGTCAGGACGAGGCGCTCCGACACGTCGAGCGCGATGATCTCGATCGCCTTCTTGTCCGCGGCAGCGCGCGCGGCCTCCACGGCGAGGTGGCGGGAATGGGGATCGGCGGGCACGAGGCTCCTCGGGTCGGGCGAGTGTCGGCGACCAGTGTACGAGGGCGAGCGCGCCCGACCCGGGCGACGGCGAGCGGGCGGCCCCTCCCCGACCCTCGCCGTCGCCCGGGCGTCAGAGCAGAGCCCGCGCGTCCCCGGCGACCAGGCGCATGAGCTCCGGCTCGGTCCCGGCCCGTGCGTACGCGTCGGCAGCGCCCGCGACGGCCCGCCACAGCTCCGCCGTGACGAGGGAGTGCAGCGTGGTGCGCTGCCCGCGGGAGAGCCCGTCCGCCGCGTCCACGAGCGCACGCAGCCCGGCTTGGGAGGCCTCGAGCTCGAAGGTCCGCGAGACCGGCTCGACGCCGTCCGCCGACACCTCGACGACGTGCTCCCCGAGAGCGAGCCCGAGCAGCGCGACGGGAGCGCCCAGGTCGACGCCGCGACCGTCGAGACTTCCCGTGAGGTTCGTCGCGTTGACCGCGTTCACGCCGATCGCGAGCGAGTCCGCGCGGTCGAGGCGTGCCCCGTCGCCGGGCGACACGATGCTCACCTGCGCGGGCTGGGCGGCGTCCTGCTGGACGCGTTCGGTGTACCCGACGTACTCGGCGGCGCGGTCGGTGAGCATGCCGTCGATGCCGATCTCGGTGAGCTGCTGCCACCGGTTCGCGTCGTTGATCGTCCACGCCTGGACGGCGACTCCCGCCTCGCGCAGGAGCGGGACGATGCTCGGGTTCGCGATGATCGAGTTCGCCCCCGCGATGTACGCGGACAGCCCGTACTGCTCCACGGCGGGCATCGGGTCGGCGGCCGCCTCGGAGATGATGAGGCCGCGCCGGATCTCGGGCGCGAAGGCCTGCGCCTGCGCGATGAGGTCGGTCGAGAAGTTCGTGAACACGACCTGGTCGGTCATCCCGCGGTCGATCACCGCCTGCAGCGTCTCCGGCACCGACCCGGACTTGATCTCGAGGCTGATGAGCAGGCCGGTGCCGGCGAGCTGGTCGAGCGCCTCCTCCCACGTCGTGATGCGCGCCCCGCTGAAGACGGGGTCGAACCACGAACCGACGTCGAGCTGTCGCAGCTCCTCGAGCGTGTGGTCGGCGATCCGACCGGTGCCGTCGGACTTCGCGTCGATCGTGTCGTCGTGCCACAGGACGTGGGCGCCGTCCGCCGTGCGCTGCACGTCGAGCTCGATGCCGCGGGAACCGGAGTGGATCGCGGCAGCGATCGCGAACGACGTGTTCTCGGGCGCCATGGTCGAGTAGCCCCGGTGGGCGACGGCGTACGCCGGTTCCGAATCGTCGCGCAGCAGCGACGCAGGCTCGAGCTCCGTGACGACGACGTCGTCGAACGCGACGGTCGAGCCGTTGGCGATGAGTCCGAGCACCCCGTCGCCGGATCTCGGGAGAACCGTGGTGCGGGCGAGCTGGGTGCCTTCCCAGAACCAGCGCGCCTGCCCGCCCTGGACCTCGACGGCGATCCGCACGTCGTTCCCCACCCCGGCGTCGGCCGGCGCGGGCGTGGCCGTGAGGACGTTCCACGTGTTTCCGCCGGTGCGGACGGCGAACTCGGTGCCGTTCGGGGCGGTCGAGCCGGAGCGCAGCACCGCGTGGCTCCACGGCACCGTGCCGTCCGCGCCGATGTCGAGGATGACGCCGGCCCATCGGGCCGCGTTCACGACCGACTCGAAGCGGACCGTCGCCTCCACGCGGTAGTTGTTCGCGTGCTCGCCGAAGGTGAGACGTGCGTTCTGGCCGGATCCGGTCGACGTGCCGATGAGCTCCCCGTCCACGACCTCCCAGGTGCCGTCCGCGGCCAGCCACCCGGCGGGAAGGCTGCCGTCGGCGACCTCGTCGAAGTTCTCCTGGAGGAGGACGTCGCCCGGTGCGGCCACCGCGGGGGCGGTGGCCAGCAGGGGCGTGAGCCCGCCGACCAGGGCGGCGCCCGCCAGGCTCGCGACGAGCCGGGAATGCGTCGTCCTGGTCCGGCCGGTGGTGCGCGAAGGTGCTGACCCGTGCATCGATCTCCCCGTCCCGCCCGTCTCCGGGCCGATGACGGCGCCGCCGACCTCGCTGCCGGTGACGCCCGCCGCGTTCGCGGCGCCTGAATCGATTTAGATCGAAGCGCAACCCGACGCCGCGGTCAAGGGTCAGGCTCTGCGAACCCGATCCTCACCCTCGGGCGAGTGCGCCCCGCGCCAGCCCGGCCGCGGCGACGTAGGCGTCCCGCGCCCCCTCGAATGCACCCGTCGCCCCGGAGGCGTTCCGGTTGGCGAGGAACTCGATCACCAGGAAGATGCCCACGCCGAGGGCGAGCCCGATGACGACGAGCAGGATCACCGTGAGCGCCGTGACCCAGCCACCGCGCCCCGACGAGCCCCTCTCGTCGTCGTCGTCAAAGTCGTCGTCGTCGACGTCGTCATCGTCGTCGTACTCGTCGTCGAACGCGTCATCGCTCGCCGAGACCGGCCGGAACACCGGGGCCGCCCCGTCGCCGCCCGGGCGCACCCCTGCGCCGTCGCCCTCCGCGAGGACGGGGCGCCACTGCGGGACGGCTGGCGCCTCCGGCTCCGCGGGCGCCCGCACGGACCGCCGCGCGGGCGGTGCAGGAGGCGCGGCGGGCGCCACGGTCTCGCTCCGCGGCGCCACGACGGGCGGCGGGTCGGACACGGCGGGCGCCACGGGCTGCGTCACCTCGGCCGCCGCCGGCGCCGGCATGGGCGCTCGCGGACGCGGCACGTCGGCCGCCGGGGTGCGGACCGGCGCCGGCGGGGTCGCTGCCGGTGGCGGGGTCGCCGGCGGGGTCGGCGTCGGCGCGGGCGCCGGTGCGGCGCGGTCGAGCCGCACCGGGGGGATGACGGCGGAGGACCAGTCGATCGGCGACGTGACCTCGACGCGGGACTCGGGGTGCGCCACGCTCCCCCGCGCGGGCGTCGGCGGCGCCGCGGGCTGGGCCGGCCTGATCCCGCTCAGCGCACCGTCCGAGCCGACGGTGCGCGTCCCGCTCGCGGCGGGCGGCGTGCGGACGACGGGGCGCCGCACGGTCGCGGTCCGCTCCGACGGCGTCTCCGGCAGGGCGGGCTCGTCGTCGGACGGAGTCGACCGCAGACGTTCCCGCATCGAGCGCCGGCTCGGCACCTCCGCCGGGGCGGCGTCAACCGGGGCCTGTTCCGGCGGCGAAGGCGGCGAAGGCGGCGCCGGCGGGACCGGAAGCACGCCGTCGCCCGTCTGGCTCCGTTCGCGCTCCCGGAGCTCGCGTCGGGTCAGCGTGGTCTCGCGCGACTCCTCGACGGCGCGCTCGGCCTCACGACGACGCCGCCGCTCCCCCCGCGTCTCCCCGGTCTCGTCGCTCATGCCGTCACCTCCTGGGCCTCTGGCGCGCGATCAGCGTGCTCCGGCGCGTACAGCCCGTGCTTCGCGATGTACTGCACGACGCCGTCCGGCACGAGGTACCAGACCGGCTTGCCCGCCAGCACGCGCGCGCGGCAGTCCGTGGACGAGATCGCGAGGGCGGGGACCTCGAGCAGCGAGACGTCGCCGGACGGCAGGCCCTCGTCGTCGAGGCTGTGGCCCGGCCGCGTCACGCCGATGAAGTGTGCGAGCTCGAACAGCTCCTGGGCGTCCTTCCAGGTGAGGATCTGCCCGAGGGCGTCCGCACCGGTGATGAAGAAGAGCTCCGCCTCCGGGAGCGAGGCCCGGACGTCCCGCAGCGTGTCGATCGTGAACGTCGTCCCGGGTCGGTCGATGTCCACCCGGGAGACGGAGAACCGTGGGTTCGAGGCGGTCGCGATCACCGCCATCAGGTACCGGTGCTCCGCGGGCGCCACACGTCGTTCGCTCTTGAACGGTTGAGCGCCGGTGGGCACGAACAGGACCTCGTCGAGACCGAACACGTCGGCCACCTCGCTCGCTGCGACGAGGTGGCCGTGGTGGATCGGGTCGAACGTACCGCCCATGATGCCGACGCGTCGGCGGGCGTGCGGGGGACGAACCACGGCTGGATGCCTCCGGCGGCCCCTCAGCGGTGCCGGGTGCCGACGCTGCGGAACGCGAACGCCACGAGGAGCATGAAGAGCAGGATGGCGAGCGTCACACCCCCGTAGACGTACGGGTTGGGCGCGGCGGACTCCGTCTCGTGCGCGGTCTCGGCGAGCGTCACGAGTGAGCTCAGCATCTGGATCTCCTCCCGGATGGCGGCATGCGGCCTCCAGTGTGACACGAAGGCGGAGGAGTGAGCGTAGCGAGCCCCGCAGCGCCTGAGGCGACGAACACGAAGGGGGAGGAGTGAGGATCACTGGCTGGGACCTTCTGCCCGGGCGGAGCCGACCCGCCTCCGCCAGACTTTGCTCGACGCACCACCAACCCCGGGACCGCCCGGCCGAACGCAGGGAGCCGTCATGAGCACGTCCGCACCACGCCAGAGCCGGTTCCCCGCCGTCGCCGGGCTGATCACGATCATCGTCGGCATCGTGTTCGTCATCGCCGGCGGCGTGACGTGGGGTCTGGTCTCCAGCCAGCTCGCCGCCGAGGAGATCACCGTCTCGGACGACGCCCAGTGGTTCGCCGGTCAGCAGGTCCGTGGGCCGCTCACCGCGTACTCCCAGGCGGACATCATCAACCACCACGCGCTGGCGGCGACCGGCGACCGGACGTACGCGGAGCTCGGCGACGAGATGGCGCAGCTGCGCGAGGACGGCGTAGCCGAGGACGATCCCGAGATGCAGGACCTGTCCGCCGCCCGGACGACGATCATGAACGCGTCGTTCCTGCGCGCCTCCCTCTTCACGTCGGTGGTCGCGTTCGGCGTCGCGGCGCTCGTGATCGGGCTCGGCGTCGTCATCGGCCTGATCGGGTTCGCGCTGCGCTCGATGGCGCACACGGCGACGGCTCCGGCGGCGCCTGCCCCGCAGTCGACCCCGGCACCGGCCACCGGCGGGTCCGCGTCGGCGTCGCGCCGGCCCGAGGCCGACACCGACGCGGACTGACCGCCGCACGGTCGCCGGCCGTCAGCAGCTCCTGGCGCGGTAGTCCACCTCGTAGCGCTGGTTCTGCGCGCGGTCGTCGCGCCAGGTGTACCCGTCGACGTACAGCGTGCCGGCATCCAGCTCGTCCGTCCCGGTCTCGAAACGCTCGCTGACCCGGTCGTTGCGCTCGACGCCCGTGAACCGCGCGTCGCCCCAGGCTGTCACGATCCGGATGTCCGACGGCGTGCGCTCCCTGTTCTGCGCCGTCACCTCGACGACCGCCTCGCCGCCGCGGCACTGCACGTGGGCGCGCACCCGCAGGTCGACGCTGCCGGGGTCCGGAGCGGGGGGCGGATCGGTGGCGCGGGCGAGCGAGAAGTCGTCGACCTGCAACCACATGTCGCCGTTGTTCGTCCAGATGCCGGCGAAGACCTGCACGCTCGTCCGATCGCCGGAGTTGAACGCGACGTCGTATCGCGTCCAGTCCGCCACGGCCTGGAAGTTGTGCTCCGAGATGACCTGGAAGTTCGACCCGCGCACCCCGACGTACCCGGCGTCGTTGTTCGGTGACGTCCGGAGCCAGGCGGAGAACCGGTAGTCGGTGTTCGGCTCCACCCGCACGGTCTGGTGCAGCGAGTTCCACCCGGAGTCGTTGCGCACGAACCCGTTCTTCCCGCCCGCGAACGCCCAGGTGTGGTTGTTGTCGGTCCCGCAGTTGCCCGAGCAGACCCACGGGTCCGAGGTCGCCGTCGACGGCTGCCGCTCGAAGCTCGGGTCCGCGAGCAGGTTGGCCCGGCTGATCTGCCCGTCCGCCGTGAGTCCGACGCGGATCAGGAACACGTTGTACGGGTCCCACTGCGAGAGCGCGATGTAGAGCTCGCCGTCGGGTGACCAGGGGTGGATGTACCCGCCGTACAGGCCGGGGTAGTCGGCGAAGCTCGCGACCACCTGGCGGTCGGCCCACGGGCCCTCGGGCGACGGCGCGCTGAGCAGCACGAGGTCCAGGTTCTGGTCGAGGTGCGTCATGAGCCAGCGCTGGGAGTGGGCGTCGTAGCGGACGGACAGCTCGGCGACGTTCGGGGCGACGATCTCGGCGGCACGCACGTCAGCGCCCTCGCCGCTCTCCCACCCCTCGCCGGTCCAGTACTCGTAGGCGGCCTTGTCGAGGATGTCGGCCTCGGCGACGCGGGCGACGTGCGCGGCGCCGAGCCGGCCGTTCGGCGTGCCGAACATGTAGAGGTAGCCGTCGCGCCTCTCGAACGCCACCATCTGGAACGGGTGGTCACCCTCGGACGTCGCTGCCCCCGGGTTCTCCCACGTCGGGCCGTCGGTGGAGTTCCACGTCTGCCCACCGTCGGAGGAATACGCGATCCGCGAGAAGTTCGTGTCCCACTGCCCGGGTGGGCCCCACTGGCGCACGGACATGAACGCGAGGTACTGCACGCCGTCGACCTCGATCCCCGCTGTCGGGATCGTGGTGTGCTCGACGCCGGGCTGCTTGAGCGACGGGATGATCTCGCCGGCGTGGCCGGGGGTGTCCTCGACGGCGGAGTCGAACGTCATGCCGTCGGCGAGGTCCGTGTCGGTGCTGCGCAGCAGCACGTTGCTGCGCCAGTCGCCTCCCCCGCCGCCGGGACCCGTCCAGTCGCCGAACGTGTCGCCGAACGCGGTGAGGACACCCCCGGCGCCGTCGTCCCACATGATGCCGAGGTCGGTGCCGGTGACGCCCCACTGCGCGGCGGTGTCGGTCGTCGCGTCGACGCCGGTCAGCTGAGCGACGACCGTCGCCGGCGACGGCGCCTCGCTCGCCGCGGCAGGGCCGGCGACGACGGCGGTCGCTCCCGCCGCGAGGAGCGCCGTCACGAGCGAGGCGACGAGCGCGGGACGACGGCGTCGCCAGCGCGCTGATCGCGGAGCCGGCGGTGGAACGGGGATGTGACGGGTACGCATGGCGGATCCCTTCGGCGGCGTTGCCCACGGGTCGATCGCTCACGCGAGCAATCGATTACTCAGGTGCGTTGCCCAGGAGCCTAGTGACCGGCGTCACACCCGGTCAAGGTCCCGGCCCGCCGTCGTGACCCGCTACTCGCCGGCGACCACTGCGAACGACGACGCGGCGACCCAGTCGGTGGCTCGGGCGTCGAGATCCGTCACCCCGACGCGCCCGCTCGGGGAGGCCGTCAGCACGCGCTCCCCCGGGCGCAGTCGTGCGTCAGCGACGTAGCGCCGCCCGAGCTCGGCCTCGGCCTCCGCGTCGCCGGCATCCGCCGCGACCAGCAACGCCGCCACCTCGTCCACGAGGGCATCCGCCTCGGTCTCGGGCACGCCGCTCAGCACCCCGGGCGGTACGACGCGGCCGACGTCGTCCGGGACGACCATCGCTCCCCACAGGTCCCAGAGCAGCATCTCGTCCCGCTGCCGGGCGGCGAGCTCGCCGATCACATACTCCCGCACGAACGCGTGCCCACCGAGCTGCGGCAACGACGGGTCGACGCCGTACGTGCTCACGTCGACCCGGCCCGTCCGGTGCGCCAGCCAGGCCTCGGCTGCGGTGACGAACGGGGCGCCGTCGCCCACGGGCATGTCCGCGACGTCGAACGGGAAGTCGTCAGCGCCGAGTTCGGCGTCGAACCGCACCCACCGCTGCCCGTCCCAGCGCTCGCCGACGACGTGGTCGTGGTGGAACCCCTCCCGGAAGTAGCCGGCGAACCCGTGGCGGGACCGTGCCGGGACGCCGTGCTCGCGCAGGATCGCGACGGCGAGCAGGGTGTGGTCGCGGCAGCAGCCCGCCACCCGCCGCCCCGGTTCGCGGGGCGCCGTGAGGTCGGACTCCCCGCGGGAGCAGTAGCGAGCGAGGATCGCCTCGATCCAGCGAGAGTCGATGTCCGCGCTCTGGTCGTCGACGAGATCCCCCGCCTCGGCCCGGTAGTGGATGACGGCGTTGGTGACGGCGGCGTGGATCGCCGCCGGATCGGGGTCCACGGCCTGCAGGAGCTCGGCGAACCGGCCCGGGTCGGAGTAGCGGCTGTGCGCGGCGTACGAGGTCGTTGTCGGCATGGCACCACCGTGGGGTCTGCCCCTGGGGCAAGGTCAAGCCACGGGCTGGGCGATGCTCGCCACGACGCCCGATTCCGCCCACGGCACGGGATACACCTCGCGCACCGAGCCGGCGGTGCCCCCGACCCGCTCGGCGTGCTCCGCCACCCAGGACTCGAGGGCGTCGTAGAACGCCATGATCCGCGGATAGCGGCAGTCGGATGCCGTGACGTCGACGTACGCCTCGCGGTGCGCGGGCTCCACGCGGAGCGCGATGCCCTCCGCGGGAACCACCCGACCCGAGTACGGCACGCACACCTCGATGGGAGCAGCGGCGCCGGGGCGGACGGCGCCGTGGAAGAGGACCCAGTACTCGTTGCCGAACTCGGCTCCCTCACCGGCGAGGTGGGCGCGGATGAGGAGCACGGCCGCCGTGAAGCCCGCCACGAGGTCCTCCTGCGCGAGGATCGACGTGGACGTGGCGACGGTCAGGGCCGGCACCGTGCGCACACGCACGTCGCCGGCGTGGACGTCGGGGAGCCCGGGCCGCGGCGCCGGCGGCCCTGCGGGCGCGGCCGGATCCGTCGGCGGCGTCGCCGCGCCGGGACGCCCCTGCCCGAGCGGGTCCGTACGGCCGAACGTCTCGACGAGCAGGTCCACGGCATCCCGTCGTTCGGACAGGCTGCCCACCTGGTCCTCCCACCACCCGCGAACCTCCCGGGCGAACGCCTCAGCGTCCAGGTCGAGGATCTCGCCGATCCGGGCGAGCGGGAGGTCCAGCCGGCGCAGCAGGGCGATGGCGCGCGCCCGCTCCGTCTGGGCGCGCGTGTAGTACCGGTAGCCGGTGCTCGGGTCGGCGCGCGCGGGCCGCAGCAGCCCGTTCGCGTCGTAGAGCCGGAGCGCCTTGTGCGAGAGTCCCGACGCGCGCGCGAACTCCCCCGTCGTGAGCTCCTCGGCCTCCGCACGTGTCCCCACGCCCGGGAGCGTACGCCGGTCCGCGGACCCGCCCCGGGCCGGAGCGTCAGACGGTGACGGAACGCGCCCCGGTCCGGCGTGCCCGCAACGGCGCCCCCGACGGGTCGCCCAGGAGCCCGCGCGAGACGAGCTCGGGCGTGACGTCCCGGGCCAGCGCCACGACGTCCGCGGGCAGGGACCCGGGCAGGACGACGACGCCGTCAGCGGCCTCGGCGCGCACCCACTCCTCGACGACGTCGGCTGCGTGGGCCGGCGTCCCGGCGATGGTGAGCAGATCCTCGGTGGGGTCCACTCCCCCCACGTCCCGGATGAGGTCGGCGCGGAACTCGGCGCTCGAGGCGTCGTCGGCGATGACCGTGAGGGCGTCGACGAGCACCGGCACGCCGTCGGGGTCACGACCCGCGCCCGCCGCCGCGGTCCGGACCCCGGCGCGGAGCGCTCGCGCCGCCTCGGGGTCGCTGACGCGCAGTCGCACGACGTCGGCGTAGCGGCCGGCGACGCTCACGTCCTCCGGCGAGCCGACCGGGACGACGAGCGCCGGACGGTCGCCGCCCGGCCGGTCCGGTGCGGCCTCCCAGACGCGGAGGATCTCCGCGAACACGCCACCGGCGGTGGGCGACGGCGTCACCTGCCAGGCCCCGAGACCTCCCGAGCGGGCGTGCAGCCCGGCGATCGCGTGCGCGAGCCGGATGGGGTCGATGAGCCCGGCCGGCAGCGCCGGGACGAGAGCCGGAGCGTGGGTGCCGAGGTGGCGCGGGTCGGCGAGGCGGGACGCGACGACGGCGGGGTCGAGCCAGGCGTCGCGGCGCGGAGCCGCCCCGGACTCCAGCCGGAAGGAGGTCCCGAACGTCACGAAGTCCGCGCGTGCGGACTCCGCCAGCCGGACGTACCGGGCGACGTCGGACACGTCGATCCGCTCGTCGTCGTGGGCGCTCGCGCGGCGGTACGGCGACGACGCGACGCCGACGGTGGTGAGGTCGACGCCGAGGCGGAGCGTCGCGGCGCGGGCGGCGCCGGTCGAGGGGGTGTGGGCGGAGGTGGGCAGCGTGGTCATGGGGTGCTCTCTCGAGTCGAAGCTGTCGGGGGCGATCACCCGCGGACGGGGATCGGTGACGGCGCGCAGAAGGCGTCCGTCGGCGGGGACGACCGCGAAGGACCCGGGCGCGTGGCCCGAGGTGGCCGGGCGTCAGGCGCCCGGTGCGACGGCGGTCGTCAGCCGGTACAGCGACAGCTGGGACACATGACGGATCGACCGGCGCCGGAGCGCGCGGCGATGCCGTGGCGGGAGGTGCGAGAGGCGGGGCGTTCGATCATGTCCGTGGTGTCCTCGGCAGCGATGCGCTTGACCTGACAGGTAGCCAGGCCCAGGTCGTCACCCGGGGCACCCCACCGCACAGGAGGGTTGCCGACCAGCGAGCCGGGGCTTGATGCTGGTACTCGAGACCGTGAGGACGACGCTAGGCGAGCCGGGCGCGCGCTGTCAACGCGGCGTGCGGCGTGTCACACCGCGGGCCGTCCCGTCTCGGACCGTGGACGGCGTTGTCAGCTACGCCGGGCGATGACGTCGGCGAGGCGGTCCACCTGCGACCGGTCCGCGAGCGCCGACCCGACGGCCACGGTGCTCGCGCCGCCGTCGAGGAACTCCTCGGCGTTCGAGGCGTCGATGCCCCCGGTCGCCACGAACCGCACCTGCGGGAACGGCCCGTGCATCGCCCGGAACCACGACGGCGTGAGCAGCGAGGCCGGGAAGGCCTTCACCCATGTGCATCCGAGCGCGACGGCGCGCTGGATCTCGCTCGCGGTCGCGACCCCAGGCAGGTGTGGCAGGCCCGCCGCACGAGACGCGGCGACGACGTCGGGGTCCAGGCCGGGGGCGATGGTGAACGCCGCTCCGGCCCGCGCGACAGCGTCGACCCGGTCGCTCGTCGTGATGGTGCCGGCCCCGACCAGCAGGCCGCGCTCGCGGCCGGCGGCGACGACGGCCTCGAGCGCGGGCAGGTACCGCTCCTCCTGGATCGGTACCTCGACGAGCGCGATGCCGACGTCCCACGCGCGCTGCGCGAGCTCGACCGCCGGCGCGGCGTCCATCCCCCGGAACAGGGCCATCACCGGGCTGGCCGACATGATCGTGCCGATGTCCGGCGTGGTTCCGCTCTCGTGCGTGCTCATGACTCTCCTTCAGCGTTGCAGCGTCGCGCGCTGCGCCCGCCAGTCCTCGTACTCCGCCAGGGGTGGGAATCCGGTGTAGTCGCCGTGGTGCTCGACGACGCGGGCGGCCGTCCACGCGCCCGAGCGGACGGCGTCGGGCAGCGGGCCGCCGTCGAGCACGACGTGCAGGTAGCCGGCGGTGAACGCGTCACCGGCGCCGACCGTGTCGACGACGCGGGCGGGCGCGGCCGGGATCTCCACCTCGGCGTCCCCGTCCGTGGCCATCGCCCCCTCCTCGCCGAGGCGGACGACGACGGTCGGGACGCCGTCGGCCAGGAGCGCCGCCATCGCGCGGTGCGGGTCGGCGTGCCCGGTCAGCACCTGGGCCTCCTCGCCGCTGAGGAGCAGGTGGTCGACGTCGGGCAGCAGGTCCCGGGTGGTGCGGGCGGCGTCGGCCTCGGTGGTCAGGCGACGGCGCAGGTTCATGTCGAAGCTGACGACGGCGCCCCGCGCCTTCGCCCCGGTGACGAACGTCCGCAGCGCGGCGGCGGGCCCGTCACCGAGCGCCGCGGTGATGCCGGTGGCGTGGACGAGCCGCGACGACGGCGGGGCGGCGCCGAGGTCCGCGCCGGCGTGCGCGAACGCGGACGTCGACCGGTAGTAGTAGACGCGGACGTCGTCAGGCCCGACGACCTCCTTGACCATGAGCCCGGTGGGGTGGGCGGGGTCGGTGCGCAGGTGCGTCGTGTCGACGCCCTCGCCGCGCAGCGTACGCCGGATCGTCTCGCCCATCGGATCGGCACCGACGGCGCCGAGGAAGGACGTCGCGCGACCGAGGCGTGCCAGGCCGATGGCCACGTTGCCCTCCGCCCCCGCGACGCCGACGGCGAGCGAGGGCGTGGCGGCGAACCGCGTGCCCGGGGTCGCGAGGGACACCATCGACTCGCCGAGGACGACGGCGTCGAGCTCCCGCTGGGCGTCGGAGGTCACGCCCGGCACCCTACCCGCGCGCCGCGGGCCGGCCGTGCGCCGTCCGGGTCGCGGTCCGCTCAGGCGCGGCGATGGACGACGACGAGGTCGTCGCGGTGCACGACTGTCCGGTTGTGCCCGTCGCCGAACAGCTCGCGGAGCTCGTGCGAGCTGCGCCCCAGGCGTTCCGGGAGCTCCTCGCTCGAGTAGGCCACGAGGCCGCGGGCGACGATCTCGCCGGTCGGCGCCACGAGGTCGACCGGGTCGCCCGGTTCGAAGTGGCCCTCGACACCGGTCACGCCGGCGGCGAGCAGCGACCGCTTGCCGTGCGTGATCGCGCGCACGGCGCCGTCGTCCAGCTGCAGGCGCCCCCGGGTGTGGGCCGCGTGCGCGAGCCACAGCCGGCGGGTGCGGATCCGGCGCCCGCGGGCGTCGAACCACGTGCCGACGTCGTCGCCGTCGAGCGCCCGGCCCGCCTGCGACGCGGCGGCCACGAGCGTCGGGATGCCCGCACCGGTCGCGATCGCCGCCGCCTCGACCTTCGTGACCATCCCGCCGGTGCCGACGCCGCTCCCCCGGCCGGTGACGGCGACCTCGTCGAGCTCCCGCGCCGTCCGCACGCGGGCGATGCGCCGCGCGAGGGGCGACGCCGGAGGCGCGTCGTACAGGGCGTCGACGTCGGTGAGCAGGACGAGCGCGTCGGCCTGCACCACGTGCGAGACGAGCGCCGCGAGACGGTCGTTGTCGCCGAACCGGATCTCGTCGGTGGCGACGGCGTCGTTCTCGTTGATGATCGGCACGACCCCGAGCGCGAGCAGGCGCTCGAGCGCGCGCTGAGCGTTCTTGTACTGCCCGCGCCGGACCACGTCCTCCGCGGTGAGCAGCACCTGTGCCACGCGGAGCCCGTGCTGGGCGAACGCCTGGGTGTAGTGCGCCATGAGCAGGCCCTGACCCACGCTCGCGGCGGCCTGCTGCGTCGCGAGATCCCGGGGCCGGCTGCTGAGCCCGAGGGGCGCGATGCCCGCGGCGATCGCGCCCGACGACACGAGGACGACCTGCCCGCCGCTCCGACGTCGGGCCGCGAACACCTCCACGAGGGCGCGCAGGGCCGCGACGTCGAGCGAGCCGCCGCCCTCGGTCAGCGACGAGGAGCCGACCTTGACGACGATCCGGTGCGCCTGCGGCAGGCCGGCCCGCGTGAGCTCGCTGTCGACGCTCACCGGGCACCGTCGTCGGGCGGGTCCGCGGGCGCCGTCTCGTCGACCGGCTCAGCCGCCGAGTCGGTCCACACGCCCCGCTCCCGGTCCGTCCAGAGCTCCTCGCGCGCCGCGGACTTGGCGTCCATCCGCTCGTGGAACGCCTCGCGCCGTTCCCTGCGGCTGCGCCTGCGCGGCTCGTCCATCCGGACGTCGGTCCCGCGCGGCGCGAGCAGCTCCGGCCCCGTCATCATCGTCGGCTCCCAGTCGAAGACGACGCCGTCCGTCCCGATCACCACGGTGTCGCCCGCGATCGCCCCGGCCTTGAGGAGCTCGTCCTCGACCCCGAGCCGCGCGAGCCGGTCCGCGAGGTAACCGACCGCCTCGTCGTTGGTGAAGTCGGTCTGCCGCACCCACCGCTCCGGCTTCCCGCCGAGCACCTCGTAGTACGGCCCGTCCGAGCCGCCACGGCGCGTCACCGTGAAGTCGCGCTCGCCGATCGCACGAGGGCGAAGCACGGCGCGGGCCGGCACGGGCGTGGGCTCCGCGGCGCGCGCCTGGGTGACGAGCTCCGCCAGCGCGAAGGAGAGGGAGCGCAGACCCTCGTGGGACGCCGTCGAGATCTCGACGACGCGGTAGCCGCGCTCCTCCAGCTCGGGCCGGACCAGCTCGGCGAGCTCCCGCGCCTCGGGCACGTCGATCTTGTTGAGCGCGATCAGCTGGGGACGTTCCAGCAGCGGCGTCCGACCGCCGGCGATGTCGAGGTCGGGGGCGTACGCCGCCAGCTCCGCCAGGATCACGTCCAGGTCCGTCAGCGGGTCGCGGCGCGGCTCGAGCGTCGCGCAGTCGATCACGTGCACGATCACCGCGCAGCGTTCGATGTGCCGGAGGAACTCGAGCCCGAGGCCGCGGCCCTCGCTCGCCCCGGGGATCAGGCCGGGGACGTCGGCGACGGTGAAGCGCTCGCTGCCCGCCTCGACCACGCCGAGGTTCGGGGTCAGCGTGGTGAACGGGTAGTCGGCGATCTTCGGCCGCGCCGCGGACATCGCCGCCACGAGCGAGGACTTCCCGGCGCTCGGGTAGCCCACCAGTGCCACGTCGGCGACGGACTTCAGCTCGAGCACGATGTCGCGCTCCTCGCCGGGTTCACCCAGCAGCGCGAACCCGGGCGCCTTCCGGCGCTGGGAGGCGAGTGCGGCGTTGCCGAGCCCGCCCCGGCCGCCGGACGCGACGACGAACGTCTCGCCCGGCCCGACGAGGTCGGCGAGGATCTCGCCGTCCGCCGCGCGCACGACCGTGCCGGACGGCACCGGGAGGACGACGTCGTCGCCCCCCTTGCCGTGCCGCAGGTCGCCCTTGCCCTGCGTCCCGGACCGAGCGCTCCGGTGCGGGCGGTGGTGGTAGTCGAGCAGCGTCGTGACCTGGGGGTCGACGGCGAGGATGACGGCGCCGCCGTCGCCGCCGTTCCCGCCGTCGGGGCCGCCGAGGGGCTTGAACTTCTCGCGGTGCACCGACACGCACCCGTTCCCGCCGTCACCACCGACGGCGTGCAGCGTCACGCGGTCGACGAACGAGGCCATCGGACTACATCCTCACCTGGAAAGGCAGAAGGGGCGCACCGAGCTCGGTGCGCCCCTTCTACGGAGACGTGGGGTCAGGCGTCGACGGAGACGACGTCGATGACCTTCCGGCCGCGGCGCGTGCCGAACTGCACGGAACCCGGCTGGAGCGCGAACAGCGTGTCGTCCTTGCCGCGCCCCACACCGTCACCGGGGTGGAAGTGCGTGCCGCGCTGCCGGACGATGATCTCGCCCGCCTTGACGACCTGACCGCCGAAGCGCTTGACACCGAGGCGCTGCGCGTTGGAGTCACGGCCGTTGCGGGAGGAGCTTGCGCCCTTCTTGTGTGCCACTGCACACCTGCTTTCTGGGTCTCGCTGGAAAGGTGGTCAGGCGATGTCGGTGACCTTGAGCCGGGTCAGCTTCTGCCGGTGACCCTGACGCTTGCGGTACCCCGTCTTGTTCTTGAACTTGAGGATCGTGATCTTCGGGCCCTTCTCGGGCCGCACGATCTCGGCGGAGACCCGCACGTCGGCCAGGTCCTTGCCGTTCGTGACCTTGTCGCCGTCGACGAGCAGGATCGGCGTGAGCTCGATCGTGTCGCCCACCTCGCCGCCGACCCTGTCGACCACGACGATGTCACCGACAGAGACCTTCTCCTGCCGGCCACCGGCCTTGACGATCGCGTACACCATTTCTCTCCTCGTCAGCTGTGCGTGACCAGCCGCGGTGCGCACACGCGCAGCCCACGATCACAGGCACACAGGGGTTGCGCGCATGACGAGCGCGCCGACGGTCCAGGGTACGGAACGCGGCGACCAGGGTCAAATGGGCCCTGATGCGGTCCGGGCGCCGGCCCGGAACCGGTCTCAGTCCAGGACGAACGTCACCTCGAGCACGACCTGCCACGACACGATCGCGCCGTCGGAGAGCTCGACCTTCTGCTCCTTCACCCACGCCCCGGTGACGTTGCGCAACGTCGCGCTCGCACGCTCGACGCCGACCTTCACCGCGTCCTCGAAGCTCGAGTCCGACCGTGCACTGATGTGCGTGATCCGAGCCACAGTTCCCGCCATCACGACCTCCTCGTGGTGTGGCGCCCGGGTGACGCCCGAGATCGAGCATGGTCCAGGCGGTCGGGGACCGCCACCGCTCGGCCACTCGGTAGTCTGCCGGGGCCACCCTCAGCCGACCAGGAGCCACCAGATGCCCGCCGACGCCCCGACGATCCTCGCGACCTCCGGTGGCTACCGGCACGGCGACCGCACGCTCGAGTTCGGCCCGCTCGTGACGCACGCCGTCGACCTGGCCGGGGCGACGGGCACGCCGCGCGTCTGCTACGTCGGCACCGCCGGCGGGGACCAGGCCTACCGCGCCGCAGCGATGCACGAGGCCGCACGCCTCGCCGGCGTCCGGTTGGACGTGCTCCAGCTGTTCTCGATGCCGAACGTCGAGGACGTGGCCGGGTACGTGCTCGACCACGACGTCGTCTGGGTCGACGGCGGTTCGGTCGCCAACCTCCTCGCGGTGTGGCGGGTGCACGGCCTGGACGACGTCATGCGGCGGGCCTGGGAGTCGGGCGTCGTGCTCGCCGGCGTGAGCGCCGGCTCGATCTGCTGGCACCGGGGCGGCGTCACCGACTCGTTCGGACCGGACCTGCGCCCGGTCACGAACGGGCTGGGCCTGCTCCCCTACGACAACGGCGTCCACTACGACTCCGAGGCGAGCAGGAGGCCCGCCGTGCACCGGTTCGTCGCCGAAGGCCTGCTCGGCGAGACGTACTGCACCGACGACGGCGTCGGCCTGCACTACCGCGGCACGGAGCTCGTGGGCGCGGTGAGCGAGACGCGCGGCGCGGCCGCCTGGGTCGTGCGGCCCGACGGCGGTCACGCCGTCGAGGACCGGCTCGACACGACGCTGCTGCCGGGCGCTCGATGAGCCGCCACGACGCCGGCCCCGACCTGGTGGTCCGGACGGGTGCGCAGAGGCCGGACCGCATCCCGGCCCTGCCGCCGGGCACCGCCGGGGCGAGGTTGCTGGCCCTGTCGGACGACCCGGTGGCCGAGGCCGGTTCCCAGGTCGAGCGCGCGCAGGTCGCCGTCGCCGACGCCCTCGGGCTCGGCGTGGACGCCGACCTGACGGAGGCGCTCGAGTACGCCGCCGGGCAGCTCGACGCCGCGCGACGGATGATCGCGGAGGTGCGGATCCAGGACCTCGACCTGCCCGCCGTCCGCGCCAAGACCCTGGAGATCCCCGGGGATCCTCCCGTCGTGCTCGGCGCCGCCACGCTCGAGGTCCCCGCGCTCGGCGACGGGATCTACGGCCTGACGCTGAGCCTGCGCGGCATCCTCACCTACCTCACGCAGGCCGTGAGCCGGCTCGGCGGGACGCCCCGGCGCGGGGCCGCCGCTCGCAACTGCCTCGGCCCGCTCGGCAGTGTCGCCATGGGTGCGACGTACGTCGAGCGCGCCTGCGGCGTCATCGCGTCGCAGGCATGGGGCTTCGACCGCCCCGGGATGCCCCGGCTCCCCGGCCTCGGCGGCGAGATCGAGCTGCGCGCCTCGCCGCGCGCGACGCCGGCCCGCCGCTGGGCGAGGCGGTCCCGGCTGCGCTTCCTGCCGGGGCGCGTCGACGCCGTCACCGCGTCCGGCCGCACGTCCATCGGTCACGACGTCGCGATCGCGGCGATGCTGCACGTCCCGCCGCCGGGAGTCACGGCCCTCGAGCTGCGGTACGACGACGCGGAGCGGTACGCGGAGATCGGCGAGTTCGACGAGCTCGGCACCGTGCACCTCCTCGACGCCGAGGGCCGGTCGCTCGGCACGTTCGCGATCGCGGACTGGCTCGCGCAGCCCGAGGTGCTCGTCGACCAGCCCCAGGTCGACCCGACGATCCCGGACGCACCCCTCGGCGTGCGCCGGGGGGTCTGGGCCCTGGATGCCGCGGGGCTCGCCCACGCCGCCGCCACCGTCGGGGTCCCGCTGCGCCAGGGCGTGGCCCACCCGCCGGCGGCGGCCTCGACCGTCGGGCTGATCCGGCCCGGACCGCAGCGCCAGCCGTACCGCGGCCTGGGCGCGCGGGCGGACTCGGCCCTGCGGCGACGCCGCGGTCGGCTGCGGTTCTGGGACACGGACCTGGGGCCTGGGACCCCCGCGGGCACCGTTCTGCGCGGGCTCGGACCGTACGTCGTCGCGGCGACGCCGTTCGTCCTCTGGCCGGGCGGCGGCCGTTCGTGGTTCGCGTGGGTGATGGTGGCCCTGACGGCCGCGGCGGTGCTGGACCCGTGGGTCGCGTGGATCGCCGACGCCGTGGCCGACCGGGTCCCGCGCCCGCGCGCCACGGCCACGTACCGACCGCGGAGCGCGGCGCCGTGGGGATTCCGCTGGCGGGCGCGCCTGGCCCTGGTGGGAGGCGAGGTGCTCGTGCGGGGCGGCGGCGGCCACGAGGCGTGGATCCCCGGGCCGGGCGACCCGGATCTCGGCGTCACCCGCATCGTGCGGCTGCTCGACGGCGGGACGGCGTGGGGCGTCGCGCTGGCCGACCGGTCCGGGCACTGGCGTCTCGTCCTGGACGCGGCGACCTGGGCTCCGCGAGGGTTCGCCGGGCTCGAGTCGTTCGCGCGCGACGCCGGCCTCGAGCTCGCCGATCAGGAGGCGCCGCCGCTCCCCCGGCTCGGGCAGGACGTCTTCACCGCCGGCTCGCGCCGCTCCGCGGACCGGACGACCGGCCCGCGGCTGCGCGGTTCGATGCTCCTCGGCTCGTGGGCGCTCGTCCCGTGCCTCGTCACGATCTGGGGACCGGACCGCTCGTTCCTGCTCTGCGTGCTCGTCCTCGGCGTGACCTGGGGCGCGGCCCTGATCCTCATGCTCGTCAACCGCGCACTGGACGGGCGCGCCCCGGCACGCTGAACCTCACGCGTCGCTGGGTTCGGTCTCCTCGCCCGGGTCCGCGGCGACGTCGGCCGGCTGCTGCTCGTCCTGCGCTGCGCCGTCCGCCTCGGTCGCTGCCTGAGGCTCCGGCTCTGGCTCCACCTCGGGCTCGGACTGAGGCTCCGCCTCGGCCTGCGACTCCGGCTCCGGCTCTACCTCGGACTCCACGGCGACCAGCTGGACCTCGTCGACCTCGGCGGGCGTCACGTCCGCGGACGGCGTCGCGCCGTCGTCGCCCTCGGGCCGATCGGTGCTCTCGTGCGCGTGCTGCGCGGCGGCCGCGATGGTCGCGAGCGTCGCGCGCACCGCCTCGCGGGCGGCCGCCGAGGCGTCGTCCTCCGCCGGCTGCGCGGGCTGCGCCGCACCGCGCGAGCGGGACCCGCGACGCCGGCCGACGCGCGGCGTCTCCTCCTCCGCCACGGGCTGCGCCTCGAACGGCTCGGTGTGCACCACGAAGCCTCGTCCGTGGCAGTGCTCGCACGTCTCGCTGAACGCCTCGACGAGGCCCTGCCCGACGCGCTTGCGCGTCATCTGGACGAGACCGAGGGAGGTCACCTCGGCGACCTGGTGCCGCGTGCGGTCCCGGCCGAGGCACTCGATGAGCCGCCGCAGCACGAGGTCGCGGTTGGACTCGAGGACCATGTCGATGAAGTCGATGACGATGATCCCGCCGATGTCCCGCAGCCTCAGCTGCCGGACGATCTCCTCGGCGGCCTCGAGGTTGTTCCGGGTGACGGTCTCCTCGAGCGTGCCGCCCGAGCCGGTGAACTTCCCGGTGTTGACGTCGACGACGGTCATCGCCTCGGTGCGGTCGATGACGAGCGAGCCGCCGGACGGGAGCCAGACCTTGCGGTCGAGCCCCTTGGCGAGCTGCTCGTCGATCCGGAACCGCGCGAACACGTCCGCGTCGTCGGTCCAGTGGGTCAGCCGCTGGGCGAGGTCGGGCGCGACGGTCGTGAGGTAGTCGGAGATCGTGTGCCAGGCCTCGTCGCCGGACACCGTGAGCGAGGAGAAGTCCTCGTTGAACACGTCACGGACGACGCGCAGCGCGAGCTCCGGCTCGCCCTTCAGCAGGGCAGGCGCCGTCACCTTCTGGGGCTTGCGGCCGGTGCCACCGGAGCCGTTGACCTTCGTCTGGATGTCCGCCCACTGCTTGGTCAGGCGTTCGACGTCGCGGCGCAGCTCGTCCTCGCTCGCCCCTTCCGCGGCCGTGCGCACGATGACGCCCTGCCCGTCGGGGACGATCTCCTTGAGGAGCTTCTTCAGGCGGGCGCGCTCGGTGTCGGGGAGCTTGCGCGAGATCCCCGTCATCGCCCCGCTCGGCACGAGCACGAGGTAGCGCCCGGCGAGCGTGATCTGCGAGGTGAGTCGCGCGCCCTTGTGGCCGATCGGGTCCTTCGTCACCTGCACGAGCACCGAGTCGCCGGACGACAGCGCCTGCTCGATCCGGCGCGGCTGCCCCTCGAGCCCGGCGGCGTCCCAGTTCACCTCACCGGCGTACAGCACCGCGTTGCGTCCCTTGCCGAGGTCGACGAACGCCGCCTCCATGCTCGGCAGCACGTTCTGCACGCGGCCCAGGTACACGTTGCCGACCATCGAGGACTGCTGCTTGCGGGCGACGTAGTGCTCCACGAGCACGCCGTCCTCGAGCACGGCGATCTGCGTGCGGCCGTCGCGCTCCCGCACGACCATCGCGCGTTCGACGGCCTCGCGGCGGGCGAGGAACTCCGCCTCCGTGATGATGGTCCGACGGCGTCCGGCGTCGCGCCCCTCGCGGCGTCGCTGGCGCTTCGCCTCGAGCCGCGTCGACCCCTTGAGCGCCGTCACCTCGTCGCGTGCGCGGGCGCCGTCGTCGGCGCGCCCGGAACGCCGCCGGCGGCGACGTCGCGACGTGGACTCGGCGTCCGGCTCCGCCTCCGGCGCCTCGTCCGGCGCAGCGGACGCAGGCTCGTCCTCGGCGTCGGTGGCCGCCGCCTTCTTGCGGCCCCGCCCTCCGCGGCGACGACGACGGCGGCCCTCGCCCTCGGCGCCGGCCTCGGCGGCATCGCCGTCGGCCGGCTCGTCCTCGTCCGGCGCGGCGGTGGCCGCCTGCTCGGCGTCCTCGGTCTTCTCCGGGGCCTCGGGCTCGGCCGAGCCGCCCGACTTCCTGCGCTTGCGTCGCTTCGGACGCTCGGCCGCCTCCGGGGCGTCGGACGCCGCCGCCTCAGAGGGCGCGTCGACGTGCTCCGGGGAGGCCGGTCGCTCGCCGGCATCCTCGGGGCTCGGCGGCCCGGCCGGCGACGACGCCCGACGCCGGGAGCGTGCCCGCGGCTCGGGCGCCTGGAACAGCAGCGCGGTAGCCGGCAGACGGGGTCCGTCCTCGGCGTCCTCGGCCCCCTCGGGCAGCTCTTCGTCGTCCTCGTCCGCCGCGGCGGGCTCGGGCGCAGGCACGACCTCGTCGGCCGCGGCGGGCTCGGGCGTCGCCGCCTGCGCGCCGATGCCGAAGGCGGCGAACACGTCGAGCCTCTGGTCGGCGTCGCGCTCGGGTGCCGGCGGTGCCGCGTGCGAGAACGTCGCGCGGGAGGGCGGTGCGTCGTCCTCGACCGGCACCTCGGCGTCGGCCGGCTCGGCGGAGGGCTCGGGCGGCGCCTCGGGCTCGGGGGCGGGCACGGGGGCCGGCTCAGGCTCAGGCTCCGGTGCGGCGGCCTCGACGGCGGGGTCCGGCGCCACGGGCGTCGTCACCCCCCGGCTGGCGCGCCGCGGGCCGCGGCGGCGTGGCGCCGGTGCGGCCTCGGTGGGCTCGTCGTTGGTGGGCGCTTCGTTCGTGGGCTCTGACACTGCTCGGACGCTCCGGTGCCCAGGGGATACCCGCCACACCCTCCGGGTCCCGAAGGCGGTTCGTCGGTGACGGCGTGCCGACACCGGAAGTCGTGGTGTGCCCGCCTCGCGCTGGATGCGCGACGGCGGGGCCGGCGACGTCCGCTGGCTCACGCTCGCGGTGAGGCTCCTGCACGTCGCGACACGGCGGTGCGAGGAACCCGGGCGGCGCCGGGACGTCGTCGGGTCTCGGGGCGGGTGTGGTGCCCTTCGACCAGTCGTCAGTATCGCACACGGGTACCGCGAACGACCCGCCACGCGCCGGCGGCGAACTGTCTCACGATGTGGTTGCCGCGGTGGGGGACCAAGGTCCCAGCCGAGGCGCGACGGGCGTTCCTAGGGTGGCGTTCACCCGCCCGTTCGCACGTCGTAGGGAGTCGCATGGACGCGCTCGAGCTCGCCCGCTGGCAGTTCGGCATCACCACCGTCTACCACTTCATCTTCGTGCCGCTGACGATCGGGCTCGCCCCGCTCGTCGCCATCATGCAGACCGCCTGGTACGTCACGGGCAAGGACCACTGGCTGCGGCTGACGAAGTTCTTCGGGAAGCTCCTGCTCATCAACTTCGCGCTCGGCGTCGTCACGGGCATCGTCCAGGAGTTCCAGTTCGGGATGAACTGGAGCGAGTACTCCCGGTTCGTCGGCGACGTCTTCGGCGCTCCCCTGGCGATCGAGGGCCTCGCGGCGTTCTTCGTCGAGTCGACGTTCCTCGGCCTGTGGATCTTCGGCTGGGAGCGACTGCCGAAGCTCGTGCACCTGCTGTGCATCTGGGCCGTCGCGGTGGCGGTCAACGCGTCCGCGTACTTCATCCTGGCCGCGAACTCGTGGATGCAGCACCCGGTCGGTGCGATCTTCAACCCGGACACCGGGCGCGCCGAGCTCGTGGACTTCGGCGCCGTGCTCACGAACAACACCCTGCTCGCGGCCTTCCCGCACACGGTGTCCGCCGCCTTCCTCGTCGCCGGCACGTTCGTGGCGGGCGTCGCCGGCTGGTGGATCGTGCGGAGCGTCCGGGCGGGCGACGTCGATCTCGCGCGCACGGTGTACCGGCCGGCGGCGATCCTGGGCCTGGCGACGATCGTGGTGAGCGGCGCCGGCGTCGCCGTCTCTGGCGACTGGCAGGCGAAGCTCATGTACGAGCAGCAGCCGGGCAAGATGGCCGCCGCCGAGGCGCTGTGCGAGAGCGAGTACGGTGCGGACTTCTCGATCCTGACGATCGGCGACCTGTCCAACTCGTGCGAGGGCGTGCAGCACGTCATCGCGATCCCCGGTCTGACGTCGTTCCTCGGCACGGGCAGCTTCGACGGCTACCTGCCCGGCGTCGAGGACGTGCAGGAGGAGTACAGCGCCCGGTACGGCGGGGGCCCGCAGTACACGCCGAACCTCGCTGTGACGTACTGGAGCTTCCGCCTGATGATCGGCTTCGCCGTCTTCTCGGCCGCGCTCGCCGTGGCGGGGATGTGGCTCCTCAGACGCGGCCGCGTCACCGACGCGCGATGGTTCTCCCGGCTGTGCCTGATCGCGATCCCCGCTCCGTTCGTGGCGTCGTCGTTCGGGTGGATCTTCACCGAGATGGGGCGGCAGCCGTGGGTCGTGGCGCCGAACCCGACCGGCGTCGACATGATCCGGCTCCTCACGTACGACGGCGTCTCGACGGTCGTCCCGGCGTCCACCGTCCTGACGTCGCTCATCGTCTTCACGGTCCTGTACGGCGTGCTCGCGGTCGTCTGGTTCACGCTCATCCGCCGGTACGCGGCCAAGGGCGTGCCCGAGGCGGCCGGGCCCGTCGCGTCCGCGGAGAACCCACCGGACGACGCCCGCGACGACGCCGCCCGGCTCGACTTCGCGTACTGAGACGTCACGTCCCAAGGAGACGCCATGGATCTCGCACTCGTGTGGTTCGTCCTCATCGCCCTGCTCTGGGTCGGCTACCTCGTGCTCGAGGGGTTCGACTTCGGCGTCGGGATGCTCATGCGCCCGCTCGCGAAGGACGACACCGACCGGCGCCTCGCGATCAACACCATCGGGCCCGTGTGGGACGGGAACGAGGTGTGGCTCATCGTCGCCGGCGGCGCGACGTTCGCCGCGTTCCCGGAGTGGTACGCCACCCTCTTCTCCGGCTTCTACCTGCCCCTGCTCGCCATCCTCGTCGCCCTGATCGTGCGCGGCGTGGCGTTCGAGTACCGGGGCAAGATCGACGACGACGCCTGGCGTGCCCGGTGGGACTGGGCCATCACGATCGGCTCGTGGGTGCCGGCGGTCCTGTGGGGCGTCGCGTTCGCCAACTTCGTGCGCGGGGTCCCGATCGACGCCGACTTCCAGATGGTCGGCGGTCTCACGTCGCTGCTGTCGCCGTTCGCGCTGCTGGGCGGCGTCGTCACCACGCTGCTGTTCCTCACGCACGGCGCCGTCTTCCTCGCGCTGAAGACGGCCGGCGACTACTCGCGCCGGGCGCAGACGGTGGCTGCCCGGCTCGCGCCGGTCACGCTCGTCGTGACAGCGGCCTGGGCGCTCTGGGCGCAGGTGGCCTACTCGCGCAACGCGTGGACGTGGGTGGCGCTGGCCGTGGCCGCGCTCGCGCTCGTCGGCGTCGTCGTCGCGACCGCCCGCCGCCGCGAGGGCTGGGCGTTCACGCTGAGCGCGATCGCGATCGCGAGCGCCGTCGTCCTGGTGTTCGGCAGCATGTTCCCCGCCGTCATGCCCTCCTCGATCGACCCGGCGTTCTCCCTGACGATCTCGAACGCCTCCTCGACGCCGTACACGCTGACGCTCATGACGTGGGTCGCGGGCTTCCTCACCCCGCTCGTGCTCGCCTACCAGGGCTGGACGTACTGGGTGTTCCGCAAGCGCCTCATCCGTGAGGTCATCCCGCCGCACACCGGCCTCGTCCTCGCACCGAGGAGCGAGCGCGGGTGAAGCCCCTGGACCCCCGCCTGCTGCGCGAGGCCCGCTCGGTCCGCGGCTGGGTCCTCGCGAGCGCCGCGTTCGCGATCGGGGTGACGGCGTGCGTCGTCGTCAGCGCGTTCGCGATCGCGCAGGCGCTCGCCCCCGTGGTCTCGGGCACCGCGACACTCGCCGACGTCCGCACGCCGCTCGTCGTCCTCGCCGTCGCCGTGGTGGCTCGCGCCGTCTTGGCGTGGGCCGCTGAGCGGACGGCGCACGCGAGCGCCGCCCAGGTGATCGGCGAGCTGCGGGGGCGGCTGCTCGACCACGCCACACGGCTGCCCCACCGGTGGCGCACGGAGCACGGAGCCGGCGTCGTCGTGCTCGCGACCCGCGGCCTCGACGACCTCGAGCCGTACCTCGTCCGGTACCTGCCCCAGCTGCTGCTCGCCGCGACGCTCACGCCCGCGACGCTCGCCGTCGTCCTCACGCAGGACCTCCTCTCCGGACTGCTCCTCGCGTTCACGCTGCCGCTCGTCCCGCTGTTCATGTGGCTCGTGGGGGTCACCACCGCGACGTTCGCCCGCGGCCGCCTCGCGGTGCTCGAGCGGCAGGGAGCCCAGCTGCTGGACCTCCTGGCGGGGCTCACCACGCTGCGGGCTCTGGGCCGGGAGGTCGGACCGGGCACCCGGGTGCGCCGGCTCGGCGAGGCCTACCGCCGGACCACGATGTCCACGCTGCGGGTCGCGTTCCTGTCGGGCGGCGTGCTCGAGCTGCTCGCCACGCTCGGTGTCGCGCTCGTCGCCGTCGGGATCGGTCTGCGCCTGGTCGAGGGCGACCTCACGCTCGTCACCGGACTGACGGTGCTCGTCCTCGCCCCGGAGGTCTACCTCCCGCTGCGGATGGTCGGCACCCACTTCCACGCCTCGGCCGACGGCGTCGCGGCGGCCGAGCGCACGTTCGCCGTCCTCGACGAACCGCTGCCGGCGAGCGGCACGCTCCCGGTGCCGGACTGGTCCCGGATCGAGGTGCGCGGCCTCGGCGTGCGGGCGGGTGAGCGCGGCTACTGGGCGCCACGATCCGTGGACGCCGTGATCCGGCCGGGCGAGATCCTCGCGCTCGCGGGGCCGAGCGGATCCGGCAAGACCACGACGGCGATGGCGATGCTGGGGCTGCAGCCCGCCGACGCGGGCGGGGTCCGGCTCGTGGACGACTCGACGCCGACGGGCGAGGCGGGGACGCCGCTGGAGGACGTCGACCCCGCGGCGTGGTGGGCGCAGGTCGCGTGGGTGCCGCAGCGTCCGTCGTTCGGCCCCGGGAGCGTCGCCGAACGGGCGGGAGGCACGTCGGACCACGTCGTGCAGGCGGCCGCGGCGACCGGCCTCGACCGCGTCGTCGCCCGCCGCGGGGGCTGGACGACGGCGCTCGGGCAGGGCGGGACCGGGCTCACCGTCGGCGTGTCGGTGGGCGAGTCCCAGCGCCTCGCGCTCACGGCGGCGCTCGCCCGCGGCGCCCGGCTCGTCGTCGTCGACGAGCCGACCGCCCACCTGGACCCGCTGGCCGAGGCCGAGGTGCTCGCCGCCCTCCGCGGCGCCGCCGACGCCGGCGCCGCCGTCGTCGTCATCGCCCATCGTCCGACGACGCTCGCCGCCGCCGACCATGTGGTCAGGGTCGACGGTGGGTGACCTGCGGCGTGCCGTCGCCCTCCTGGCCCTGCCCCGGTGGCCGCTGGTCCGCGCGCTCCTCCTCGGCTCGCTCGCCCTGGCGAGCGCCGTCGGGCTGGCCGCCGCGTCGGCCTGGCTCATCGCCCGCGCGTCGCAGATGCCGCCCGTGCTCCACCTCACGGTGGCGGTCGTCTCGGTGCGAGCGCTCGGCATCTCCCGCGGGGTGCTGCGCTACCTGGAGCGGCTCGCCGGGCACGACGTGGCGCTGCGCGGCGTGGTCAACCTGCGCACCACGGTGTACGAGCGGCTCGCCGGCGGGCGCACCGAGGTGCTCGCCTCCGTGCGCCGCGGGGACCTGCTCGCGCGCACCGGGGTCGACGTCGACGACGTCGGGGACGTCGTCGTGCGGGCGCTCCTGCCCGCCGGCGTGGCCGTCATCGTGTCCGCGGGCTCGGTGGTGCTGGTCGCGTGCTTCTCCCCCGCCGCCGCCGCGGTGCTCGCGGTGTGCCTCGCCGTGAACGGGCTGGCCGTGCCCGCTCTCGCGGCCCGCCGTGACGCGGCGACCGAGGCCGCTCGGGTCGGCGCCCGCGCCAGGATCGCGGCGGCCGCGTCCCGGCTCGTGGACGACGCGGCCGAGCTCGCCGTCGACGGCCGACGCGGCGACGTCGTCACCGCGCTCCGCTCGGCCGAGGCCGACCTGGCCGCCGCGCAGCGGGAGAGTGCCCGCCCGGTCGCTGCCGCGGCGGCAGTCTCGGCCCTGAGCACCGGCGTCGCCGTGCTGGGTGCCCTCGTCGTGGGGATCACCGCCCACGTCGCGGGCGGCCTCGCCGCGACCGAGCTCGCCGTCGTCGTCCTGGTGCCCCTCGCGGCGTTCGAGGCCACGAACGCGCTCCCGGCGGCGGCCACCCAGCTGCGCCGCTCGAGCGCGGCGGCCGCGCGGATCATGGCGCTGCTCGACGCCGCGGGCCCCGCCCCCGCCGACGCGGCAACCGGAGGGACCACCGGGGCGGGCCGGATCACGGCGCGCGGCCTGTCGTGGGGATGGCCGGGCGGACCGGCGCTCGGGTCGGGCCTCGACCTCGACGTCGACCCCGGCCGCAGCGTCGCGATCGTCGGGCCGAGCGGCGTCGGCAAGACCACGCTCCTGCTCACGCTCGCCGGCCTCCTGCCGCCGCGCGCCGGGACCGTGCGGATCGACGACGTCGACCCGTACCTCCTGCGCGGGCCGGCGCGCTCGGCCCGGGTCGCGTTCACCGCTGAGGACGCGCACGTGTTCGCGACGTCCGTCCTGGAGAACCTGCGGGTCGCACGCGGCGACGTCCAGCCGGCCGAGGCGCGCGCCGCGCTGGACCGCGCCGGGATCGGCGCGTGGGTGGGCGCGCTGCCCGGCGGGCTCGAGGAGGATCTCGGCGAGGACGGGGCCGCGGTCTCCGGCGGCGAGCGACGTCGTCTGCTCCTCGCCCGGGCGCTCCTGGCACCGGCCCCCGTCCTGCTCCTGGACGAGCCCGCCGAGCACCTCGAGCCCGAGCGCGCGGACGCGCTCGTCACCGACCTCCTCGCCGCGTCCGACGACCGCACGGTGGTGCTCGTGACGCACCGACGCGAGCCGCTCGGCGCGGCCGACGCGGTGCTGGAGCTGTCCGACCACGACGAGCGCGGCGAACGCGCGGACGAGGCGGGTCGCCGGGAAGAATGACGTGGATGGCCTCGTCGACGCTCCTCACCCACGCCCTCGCGCTCGCGGGGCAGCTCGACGCGCCCAGCGCGCTCGAGGAGCTCCTGGCGGCGGCCCGGACGCACACGGGCGCGACCTACGCGGCGATCGCCGTCCTCGACCCGTACGGCGAGACGAACACGTTCATGCACCGCGGGATGAGCAGCGAGGTGGTCGCCGCTCTCCCGCACCCTCCCCGCGGCCACGGGGTGCTCTCCGCGATCCCGGCGGACGGCGTCCTCGTGCTCGACGACCTCACGGCCGCCCCGGAGTTCGAGGGCTTCCCGGCCGGTCATCCGCCGATGCGCACGTTCCTCGGCGCGTCGGTGAGCGTCGGGGACGTGCTGCTCGGCCGGCTGTACCTGACGGAGAAGCCCGGCGGCTTCACCGACGAGGATGTCGAGACGGTCGAGCTGCTCGCCGCGGCGGCCGGGATCGCGATCGAGAACGCCCGCTTGTACGGCGAGGCGGCGCGGCGCGAACGCTGGCGCTCGGTGTCCCAGGAGATCACCGCCGCGCTCCTCGAGGGGTCCGACGAGGAGGAGGTGCTGCCGCTCGTGGCGCGCCGGCTGCGCGAGGCCGCCGACGCCGACACCGCGGTCATCGTCCTGCCCTCCCTCGACGGCGCCTGGGTGGCCGAGATCGTCGACGGCGTGGGCGCGGCCGACCTCGTGGGGTCGGCGTTGCCCCCGTCCGGTCCCGCGATGGAGACCCTCCGGACGGGCGCGGGCAAGCTCGTCGACTCCATCTCGCGCGAGGCCGACCGGTTCATCCCGCAGGCGCGCCGGTTCGAGCGCGCCCTGTACGCGCCCCTGCGCGCGTCCCGCGCCGACGACGACGCACCCAGCCTCGGCGTCCTCATCCTGTTCCGGCTGCCCGGCCGGCTCCCGTTCACCGGTGGCGACCTCGCCATCGCCGAGGACGTCGCCGCCCAGGCCGCTCTGGCGCTGCGGCTCGCCGCGGCCCGCCACGCCGAGGACGTCGCGACGCTGCTCGGCGAGCGGGCTCGCATCGCCCGCGACCTGCACGACCTCGCGATCCAGCAGCTGTTCGCCACCGGCATGCGGCTCGAACGCGCGGCGACGACCGCCGCGGCGGCGGAGCGCGCGCTCATCGAGGAGTCGATCGCGGACGTCGACGAGAGCGTCCGCCAGATCCGCGGCATCGTGCGGTCCCTGCGCGACCGGGACGAGCACCTTCCGGTGGTCGAACGGCTGGTGCAGGAGGCGTCGATCGCGCGGACGGCGCTCGGGTTCGCGCCGTCGATGCTGCTCACCCTGGACGGCGCACCGATGCACGACGTCGAGCCGCGGGGCGACGCGGCCACGGAGATCGCGGCCCGCCTCGGCGAGCAGGCCGCCGACGACGTCGTCGCCGTCGTGCGCGAGGGCCTCGCCAACGTCGCCCGTCACGCGCGTGCGACGAGCGCGCAGGTCGAGGTCGCCGTCGAGCCGCGCCAGGTCCGTGTCGTCGTCACCGACGACGGCGTGGGTCCCGACCCCGACCCGGAGCGTCGATCCGGGCTCGCGAACCTCGAGGCTCGGGCCCGCGACGCGCACGGCTCCTCCCGGCTGACGCCGGGCCCCGGGGGCCGCGGCAGCGTCCTGCGGTGGGCGGCCCTGCTCGACTAGGGCCGGTCCGCCAGGTCGTTCAGTCGTGCCAGGTCGTCCCGGAGCACCTCGCGTTCCTCGTCGGTGAGCTGGACCGCGGCGGCCCTCTCCAGCGCGGACACCGCCGTCTCCTCGTCGCCGAGCCGCCCGGCCACGTCGCCGCGCACCACGAGGAGTCGTACGAGCTGGACGGGCGTCGGCCGTTCGTCCTCGAGCGCGAGCACCCGATCGATGATCTTCGCCGCGCCCGCCAGGTCCTCCTTGGAGTCGGCGAAGAGCGCGGCGTGGTGCAACGCCCGGGCGAAGGTCTCCTGGGGTGCGGGCCGGTGGTGCAGGTCCTCGCTGATGGGCTGCCCGACGCGGATGCAGTTGCCTCCGGGGTCGGTCATGAGGAACTGCCGCACGCCGTAGGACATGTCCTTGAGCGGCCCGACGCGCGGGATGCCCCGGCTCTGGACCTTCCCGTACGCGGCCTTGAGTCCGGCTCGGAACGCTTCGTACAGCCCGTCCACGTCATCGGTGACGACGTAGCACGTGCTGTACGACTCGCTGGGCTCGTACCTCTTCATGCCGAAGAACTGCAGCACGATGTCGCCGCGCTCGACGACCGCGAACGGGTTGGGGCTCGTCTGCAGGAAGGTGACCTCGAAGCCGAGGGCTTCGTAGAAGTCGATCACGGGTGGGATGGTCTGACACGGGAGCAGGGGGATCGTCTTCTCGGCCATGCAGCCCACACTAGTCAAACTTGTTTAGAGAGGACCCCACATCGACCGTGTGGCCGTTCCTCCGAGCGAGCGCCCCAGGGGACCAACCACACGGTCGAGGCTCCGCCCGCCGCGACCCCCTCGCCCACCGTGTCATCACGGTCCCGTGGCAGCCGCTCGCGACCCGCACCACACGGTCGAGCTCGTGCGCCGCCGCGTCGCGCACAGGGCGGGACGGGCAGGTGCTAGCGCCAGGTGGTGGAGCGCTGCCCGGCGACCCAGGCGACGGCCTGGGTGCGGCGCTGGAGCCCCATCTTCGACAGCATCGACGTCACGTGGTTCTTGACCGTCTTCTCGGCCACACCGAGTCGCTCCGCGATGTCGCGGTTGGTCAGCCCCTCGGCGACCAGCTCGAGCACGCGGCGCTCGCTCGGGGTGAGCGCCGACGTCGGATCCTCGTGCGCCGCACGACGCCGGGTCAGGCTGCGCTCGTCCAGCAGCACACGCCCGGCCGCGACGGCCCGGACCACGTCGACGATCTCCGCGCCGCGCACCGTCTTGAGGACGTAGGCGCGTGCCCCGACCTCGATCGCGGAGGCGAGCGCGTCGTCGTCGTCGAACGACGTCAGGACGACGCACCGCGTGTCGGAGCTCTCGTCCGCCAGCCGGCGGATGACCTCGATCCCCGTGCCGTCCGGCAGCTGGAGGTCGACGAGCGCGACCTCCGGCCGGGTCAGGGTCCCCCGCCGCACGGCGTCGGCGACCGATCCCGCCTCGGCCACGACGCGCAGGTCCCCCGCCGCGTCGACCATGTCGGCGATCCCGCGGCGGACGACCTCGTGGTCGTCCACGATCATCACGCTCGTCGGCATGGGGTGAGCCTATCGACGCGCGGCCGCTCCTCGGTCGACGGGACGCGCGGCGCCCCGCGGGGCCGGCTGGCACGTCGGGCACCAGTGCGAGGACCGGTTCATGAACTCGGACCGCACGATCGCCGTGCCGCACCGGGGGCACGGCCGGCCCGTCTGCCCGTACACGGAGAGCGACCGGTCGAAGTACCCGCTCGCGCCGTTGACGTCGACGTACAGGGCGTCGAAGCTCGTGCCGCCCTGCGCCAGCGCGTCCTGCATGACCCCGGCGGCGGACTCCAGCACCGAGCGCACCGCCAGGCGCGGCAGGCCGCGAGTGGCGCGCTCCGGATGCACCCGGGCGCGCCACAGCGCCTCGTCGGCGTAGATGTTCCCGACTCCCGACACGAGCGACTGGTCGAGCAGCGCGCGCTTGACGGCGCTCCGGCGGGTGCGCACGGCGGTCACCAGCTCGTCGATGCGCAGGGCCGGGTCGAGCAGGTCGCGGGCGATGCCGGCGACCTCGAGCGGGAGCCGCGGATCGTCGCTGCCGAACCCGCCCGGGCCGCCGTCAGCGGTCGGCACGAGGTCCGACGACGTGAGGTACCCGAAGGTGCGCTGGTCGATGAAGAGCAGCTCGCCGTCGTCGGCGAACCGGATCCGGGCGCGCAGGTGCCGCGGGTCGTCCTGCGCGTCCTGGCCGGCACCGCGGACGAGCAGCTGGCCGCTCATCCCGAGGTGGACGAGGAGGGCGCGTCCGGTGTCGAGGGTGAGCCAGCAGAACTTCCCGCGCCGCACGGCAGCGGTGAACGAGGCGCCCTCGAGCGCGTCCACGAGCGCGAGGGCACCGCCGGCCTGGCGCCGCGTCGTGCGCTCGCCGGCGACATCGACGCGGACGATCCGGCGACCCAGCGCATGGGCGGCGAGCCCGGCGCGGACCGTCTCGACCTCGGGAAGCTCGGGCACCGCGTCAGGAGTCGGCGGCGCTCGAGGCGGCCGCGCTCGCGGCAGCGTACTCACGCAGCGCGGCGTACGCGGTGCGGGCAGCCTCCTGCTCCGCGTGCTTCTTCGCCGAGCCGGTCCCCGAGCCCCAGACGCGCTCCGCGATCACCACGTGCGCGGTGAACCGGCGGTCGTGGTCGGGACCGACGCCGTCGACGTCGTACAGCGGCGCACCCAGTCCGAGCTCGGCGCTGAGCTCCTGGAGGCTCGTCTTCCAGTCGAGGCCGGCCCCGAGCTCCGCCGCGACCGCCAACGACGGGCCGAGCAGCCGCAGCAGGACGTCGCGGACCACCTCGAGGCCGTTCGTCAGGTAGACGGCGCCGATGACCGCCTCGAGCGTGTCGGACAGGATCGAGTCCTTGTCCCGCCCACCCGTCGCACTCTCGCCCTTGCCGAGCAGCAGGTGCTCGCCGAGGCGCAGCTCCCGCGCCACCACGGCGAGCGCGCGCTGCGACACGCACGCGGCCCGCATCTTGGCGAGCTCGCCCTCGGACGAGTCCGGTCGCGAACGGAACAGGTGGTCGGTGATGACGACGCCGAGCACGGAGTCCCCGAGGAACTCCAGCCGCTCGTTCGTCGGGATCCCGCCGGCCTCGTGCGCGAACGACCGGTGCGTGAACGCGAGGACGGCGAGCTCGGGGTCGATCCCGACGCCGAGCCTCTCCTCCACCGCAGCCAGGGAGTCGACGCGCGGACGCGGCGGCTCGACGCGTCGGGACCGAGCCATGGGCTCAGCGCGTCTCGACGGCGTCCGTCCGGATCGCCTCGGCGTACGTGCGACCGGCGTACTGACCGCACTGCGGGCACGCCTGGTGCGACTGACGCGGAGCCTTGCAGTTCTCGCACGTCGTGAGCGTCGCCGCAGTCGCCTTCCACTGCGAGCGGCGCGCCCGGGTGTTGCTGCGCGACATCTTGCGCTTGGGAACAGCCACGGTGATCTCGTTTCTCTCGGTCGGGCCGCGGGCGGCCGTCGGTCGGGTGCAGGGCCGGAGCGGCCCCTGGGTCAGGTGGTGGTGGGGCTCTCGCCGGAGTCCTCGAGCAGGCCGACGAGCGCCGCCCAGCGTGGATCCGTCTCGTCGTGCGCGTGGTCGGGGCCGGCCTCGGCGAGCCGGATCCCGCACACCGGGCACAGGCCCGGGCAGTCGGGCCGGCACAGGGGCTGGAACGGCAGGGCGAGCACGACGGCGTCCCGGACCATCTGCTCGAGGTCGAGCAGCTCCCCGGTGAGCACGTACCGCTCGACCTGCTCGCCCTCGGCGTCGTCGTCCTGCCTGCGGCGCGCGTCCCGCACGTCGGAGTAGTAGACGAGCTCCTGGAACGGCACGGTGAGCTCATCCGTGACGGCCGTGAGGCAGCGGACGCACTCGCCGGCGAGGGCGACGTCGGCGGACCCGGTGACGAGGATGCCGTCCATCACCGACTCGAGCCGCAGCTCGAGGTGCATGGACGAGCCCGCGGGCACGCCGACGACCTCGATCGCCAGCGCGTCGGGCGCGGGGACGTCGAGGTCGTAGGTCCGCATCGACCCGGCGCGCCGACCGAGGTCGTGCGTGCTCAGGACGAGCGGGGAACGCGTGTCCACGCACTCCTCCTCGCAGATCGGAAGCCGCGGCGCGCACGCCACTGCTTCGGGTGATGGTCGGCGACTCCTCGACCAGGCCGCCGTCCGGCCGCGCGACAACGCGCGCGAGCGGTGGGGACCAGCCCACGATCCTACCGCACCGCTAGTCGTCCTCGTCCGGCTCCTCCGGGCGGTTCCGCGCGCGCTCCGCGAGCCGCGCCCGCCCGGCGTGCACCTGCGCCTGGACGGCGTCGAGATCGATCTCGAACTGCGCGAGCCGCTTGTCGCAGTAGTCGTCGGCGTCGCGCTGCAGGCGCTCCGCCGTCTCCTCGGCCGCGGCCACGATCTCGGCGGCGCGCGCCTCGGCCTGGGCCACGACCGCCTCCTGCGACGTGAGCCGCTCCGCCTCGGTCCGAGCCTGCGCCAGGGCGCGCTCGGCCTCACGCTGCGCGCGGGCGAGGACGGCGTCCGCGTCGGCGATGACGTCGTCGGCCGCGCTGATCTGGTCCGGGAGCGAGTCCCGGACGGCATCGAGGAGGTCGAGCACCTCGGCCCGGTTGACCAGCACCGACGCGCTCATCGGCATGGCGCGCGCGGCCTGCACGCGGCCCACCAGGTCGTCGAGGATCGCGAGCAGCGGTGCCGAACGCTCGTCCTGGGCCTCGCTCATGGGACCTCCTTCACCGTGCCGTGGAGCCGCGACCGGACCGCGTCGGCGACGCCGGCGGGCACGAGATCGTCGATCGCGCCGCCGTGCCGGGCCACGTCGCGCACCATCGAGCTGGAGACGTGCGCGAGCGCCGGGTCGCCGATCACGAACACGGTCTCGATGCCGGCCAGGTGCCGGTTCATGAGTGCCATCGGGGACTCCGCGTCGAAGTCGGCGCCGCCCCGCAGCCCTTTGACGATGGCGCTCGCGCCCACGCGGGTGCAGAAGTCGGCGAGCAGGCCTGGCACGAGCTCGACCCGCACGCCGGGCAGGTCGTCGACGGCGCTCGCGAACAGGGCGCTGCGCTCGGACGCTGACAGCAGGGGCGTCTTGGCGGCGTTGATCCCGATGCCGACGACCACCTCGTCGAACAGCGTGGCGGCGCGGCGGACGACGTCGACGTGGCCGAGCGTGACCGGATCGAAGGATCCGGGGCAGACGGCGATCCGGGGCACGACCGTCACGCTACCGCGCCGGCGTCGTGGCCACGTGGACCGCCGTCTCGCCGTAGGTCCGCTTCCAGTCGGGCTCGAGCGGCGCGGGCCAGCCGGGGGCGTCGTCACGCGCCGAGCGCTCGACGAGCACGACGGCGCCGGGGGCGAGCCAGCCGCCGTCGGCCAGAGAGCCCAGGACACCGTCGAGCCGGTCGCTCTCGAGGTCGTACGGGGGGTCGCAGAGCACGAGGTCGAACGCGTGCGGCGCCGGCCGCCGCAGCAGCTGCTCCACGCGTGCGGCCCGCACGGAGACGACGCCGGACAGCCCCAGCGTGTCGGCGTTCCGTCGGCAGATCGCCGCCGCCCGCCGGTCCGACTCCACGAGCAGGACGCTCTGGGCCCCGCGGCTCGCCGCCTCGAGCCCGAGGGCACCGGAGCCGGCGTACAGGTCGAGGACCCGCGCGTCGGCGACCTGGCCTCGTGCCTCGAGCGCCGAGAACACGGCCTCGCGGACGCGGTCGGTGGTCGGGCGGGTGCCGGCGGCCGGGACGGCGAGCGTCCTCCCCCGGGCGCTCCCGGCCACGATCCGTGTCACGGCGGTCAGGCTACCGATCCGGGCGCGTGAGCGAGGAGCGGGCGAGAGGGGACCGCGACGGGCGAACGACCGGAGCAGGACTCCCCTCGTGAGACCGACCGCACCCGCACCCGCGCACGTGACCTCCGACCACGCCCTCACTCGCGCATCCAGCGGCCCAGGCGCGACCCAGGGCGTCCTCGCGACGGAGAAGCGCGACCCAGGGCGTCCTCGCGACGGGCGCGGCTCGGCGCGGGCCGGGCGGGCGGGTGGCTGGGTGGCCTAGGCTCGCGTGCTCGTGGGCAGGATCGGGGAAGTCGTCGCACCGCAGCGGATGGGCGTGAGCTTCCGTTGGTTGCTCGCGTCGTCGTGGACGAGCAACGTCGGCGACGGCATCGCGCTAGCCGCCGGGCCTCTGCTCGTGGCCTCGCAGACCGACTCGGCGTTCCTCATCGCCATGGCCGCGCTGCTCCAGCGCCTCCCGTGGCTGCTGTTCGGACTGTGGGCGGGAGCGATCGCCGACCGGCTCGACCGCCGTCGCCTCGTGATGGTCGCGAACGCGCTGCGCGCCGTCGTCGTCTCCGTACTCGTGGTCAGCATCGCGAGCGGCGCGGTGAGCATCGGCGTCGTGCTCGCTGTGATGTTCGCGTACGGCGTGGCGGAGGTATTCGCGGACTCCGCGTCCCAGACTCTGCTGCCCACTCTCGTACGCCCCGCCGACCTCGGCATCGGGAACGCGCGCCTTCAGGCCGGCTACCTGGTCGCGAACCAGCTCGTGGGGCCGCCGGTCGGGGCGTTCCTGTTCGCGGCAGGGATGGCGTGGCCGTTCGCCGCCCAGGTGGTGGCCGTCGCGTTGGCCGTCGTCCTCGTCGGCCGGATCGTGCTGCCGCCGCCACCCGACGTGAACCCGGCCGACGACACAGCCGAGCGCACCCACGTGTGGCACGACATCCGCGACGGCGTCCGGTGGATCCTCGCCCACCCGCCGGTCCGCACGCTCGCCCTGGTCATCCTGGTGTTCAACGTCACGTGGGCGGCGCCGTGGGGCATCCTCGTCAAGTACGCGCTTGACCATCTGCACCTCGGTGAGGTCGGGTTCGGCCTGCTGACGACGGCGACGGCGGTCGGCGGGCTGGTCGGCATCGCCAGTTTCGGCTGGCTCGAGCGACATGCCCGGCTCGCGACCCTGATGCGGGTGTGCCTCACGCTCGAGGTGCTCATGCACGCCGCCCTGGCGCTGACGACGTCGGGACCGGTCGCGATCGGGATCATGGTGGTCTTCGGGGCCTACGCGTTCGTGTGGGGCACGGTCTCCGCGACCGTGCGGCAGCGCGCGGTCCCGCTCGCGTTCCAGGGTCGCGTCGGGAGCGTGTACATGGTGGCCGTCTTCGGCGGGTTGGCGATCGGGCAGGCGATCGGCGGCCTGCTCGCCGAGCGGTGGGGCGTCCTCGCCCCGTTCTGGTTCGCGTTCGCCGGATCGGCGATCACCCTCGCACTGGTGTGGCGCCAGCTCGCCCAGATTGCGTACGCCGGCGCTCCCCCGGAGGGGCTCGACCGTGAGGCCGATCCCGACCCGCCCACCGTCGGCTAGGGCGTCTCCCCGCCGAGATGTCGCACACGGCTGCCCCGCGGTGCTCCAGCCAGCCACTCGCGACATCTCGACGAGGTCAGCGTGTGCCCTCGCGCGGAGAGCCGGGATCGGCCGAGCGTCGGGCGTCCCGCATGGCCGGCGCTCGCCGGGCTAGGCGGACGTCGAACCCGACCGCGGATGCTTCGCCGGGACGTGCGCCGCGATCGCGCACATGATCGCGGTGACGGCGAGCTGGGCGAACACGAGGGTCGGCGAGACGACGCCCGTGAGGAACGCGATCAGCGTGGGGATGAGCCCCAGGATCGTGATGTCCGGCCCTTTGGCGATCGCGCCCGCGACTCCCGGCGGCAGCGCGCCGCCCGGCGTCATCACGAGCGGGCCGGACCAGTCGGGCGGCCTGCGGTAGGCGGCGCGCACCGCCCCCGCCCCCCACACCGGGGCGGCGACGATCCCGAGCGCGACCCAGCCCGCGGCGTCGCCCGCATGCGCCCCGATGACGGCGAAGACCGGCACGGTCCAGACGAGCAGGACGCCGACGGGAACGATCAGCCGCGTCCGCCGGGTGGTGGTCGCGTCGATCCCGAACGTGCGGTCCAGCACCGGCGCCATCTCTGCCCGGCGCGCCCCCTCGGCGCTCGCGAGAGCGGCCACGTAGCCGGCGCCGACGAGACACGCGGCCGTGAGCCACAGCGCACTCAGGCCCGAGAGGACGGCCGCGATCGGCAGGCACGCCGTCGCGACGAGCTGCACGACGTGCCGCGGCGACCTCAGCAGGACGAGAAGATCGGCGCTGGCGAGCGCCGACACCGGGCCGGTCACCCAGCCGAAGCTGAGCGGCCGCCGTCGGGCATCCGGCTCCGACGCCTCCGACATCGCCCGGCCGAGCTCGCGGGTGTCCATGCTCACCGCCGCCCCGCTCGCATAGGCCGCGCGCGCGCCGCGCTCGCGCAGGTCCGCGCCCCGGACCCGCTCGAGCCTGGCGTCGAGCACGACGGCGGCGACGACGACGCCGGCGGCCAGGATGGCGACGACGCCGACCAGGACCGAACCTGACGCGAGTCCCGCGGCATCCGGCGGCTCGGGTCGCGTCACCGACAGAACGAGGCCGGCCACCGGGGCGAGCAGGAGAGCGAGGTCGCCCGCGAACGCCAGGTGGACCGCACGGCGTCGGGACGCGGTGATGTCCATCGTCTGGGTCAGCCCTGTCGCGGCGACGACGAGCGCCCCCACGCACGCCGCAGCGGCGAGCGTGAGCGCGAGGACGGCGCCGGTCGGGACCGCAGCGGCGACCAGGGCCAGGACGATGCCCGCGGCCACGGCGCCCACCAGGAGTCCTGCCACGAGCCAGCGACCGGCGGCCGGTCGCAGCAGCGAACGGCGGTCCACCGGCATCGGCAGCCACCACACCGCTCCCGCGGTGCCGACGCCGAGCGGGCCGAGCCGTGCCGTGACCGCGAGCAGGCCACCGAACCCGGCCAGCGCGATCAGCGGGGCGAGCCACCCCGGGTCGAGCGTCCCGGCGCCCTCCGGGGCACGGAGCCCGGTGCCGAGCTGCCCGGCGATGCTCGCGGCCATGGCGACCGCGATCGCCGCCGAGAAGACCGCGATGTACACGTCGCCGAGGATCGTGCCGATCCCGGCGCCGGAGCGCGCACGGGCGACCTGCGCCGTGAGCGCGCGGACCTCGCGCCCCTTCATCGTCCGCACCTCGGCGCCTGCGCTCACAGCGCCTCGATCGCGCGCGCGGCCTCGTCGGGCGAGATCCGGCGGACGGCGTCCTCGGCGATGAGCAGCGCGGAGTGGGCGACGCTGCGCACGAGCACCGGGTCGTGCGTGGCCATGAGCACGGACCCGCCCGCTGCGCACTCCGCCGTCAGCCGCTCGGCGAGCCGGTCGCGCATGCCGACGTCGAGCCGCTGCTCCGGCTCGTCGAGGACGAGGAGCTTCCGCGGCCGCACGAGCCCGGCGGCGAGCAGCAGCCGGCGCCGCTGCCCGGAGGAGAGCGCCGTCGGGATCGCCTTGGCCCGGTCCGTCAGCCCGAACTCCTCGACGAGCTCGGTGACGAGCGCGCTCGCCCCCTGCACGCCGTGCCCGCGCGCCACGAGGAGCAGGTGCTCGCGCACGGTCAGCGCGGGGAAGTACGCGTCGTCGTCGAGGACGCTCGCGACGCCCGCGCGGAAGGCGGCGTCGCGCTCGTCGACGGGCGCCCCGAGCACCTCGATCGAGCCGGCGAACGGTTCGAGGAGCCCGATCGCGGCCCGCAGGAACGTCGACTTCCCGGTCCCGTTCGCGCCGACGACGGCGAGCGCCTTGCCGGCGTTCAGCGTCACGTCGATCGGGGGGCAGACGGCGGACTCGCGGCCGGCGCCGTAGCCGACGAGAACGCCCGAGGCGCGCAGGACGGCGGTGGAGCGTGGCGCTCTGGTCTTGCTAGGCACGATCGAGGAACTCCTCGCGTTCTCCGGCGAGCGTGCGCGCGATGGCCGCCGCGAGCACGGGGTGGTCGTCCAGCGACGGGTCCGCGGTCACGACGGCGCGGGCATCCGTGCGGGCACGCTCGATGACCCTGCGATCCTGCACCACGCGCAGCAGCTTGAGCGAGTTCGTCCGCCCGGACTGCGCGGCGCCGAGCACGTCGCCCTCCCGGCGGTCGCGCAGGTCCACCTCGGCGAGCTCGAACCCGTCGGTCGTGGCCGCCAGCGCCGCGAGCCGCTTCCCGGTCGGCGTCTCGGGGTCCGCGTGCGTGAGGAGCAGGCACACGGCGGGGTCGCTCCCCCGCCCGACGCGCCCGCGCAGCTGGTGCAGCTGGGACAGCCCGAACCGGTCGGCGTCGAGCACCGCCATCACGGTGGCCTCGGGCACGTCGACGCCCACCTCGATGACAGTCGTCGTCACGAGCACCGGGACCTTCCCGGAGGAGAAGTCCGCCATGGCGGCGTCCTTGACGTCCGGGGTGAGCCGCCCGTGCAGCATGCCGATCTCGACGCCGGCGAGCGCCGGCTCACCGCGCAGCTGCGCCACGACGTCCTCGACGGCGGCGATCGAGTGCCGGGACTCGGGGCCGGACTCGTCGTCGGCGAGGTGGTCGACGACGTCGGCGGGTTCCGTGAGCGTGTCGCTGATCCGCGGGCAGACGACGAACGCGCGGTGCCCGCCGGCCACCTCCTCGGCGATGCGCGACCACGTGCGCGCGACCCACGCGGCGTTGTCGGCCGGCACGACGTGCGTGCTGACGCCGGCCCGCCCGGCGGGGATCTCGGTGAGCGTCGAGCTCTCGAGGTCGCCGAAGATCGTCATGGCGACGGTGCGCGGGATCGGCGTCGCCGTCATCACGAGGAGATGCGGCGACGTCCTCCCCTTGGCCCGCAGGGCGTCGCGCTGCTCGACGCCGAAACGGTGCTGCTCGTCGACGACGACGAGCCCGAGGTCGGCGAACTGCACGTGCTCCTGGATGAGGGCGTGGGTGCCGACGACGATCCCGGCCGCCCCGGACGCTGCCTCGGCTAGCGCCTGACGGCGCTGCGCGGCGCTCTGCGAACCGGTGAGCAGGGCGACGCGCGTGGCGCCGTCCGCGCCCGTGAGCATGCCGCCCTCCGCGAGGGGGCCGAGCATCGCGGCGATCGTGCGGGCGTGCTGCGCGGCGAGGACCTCCGTGGGCGCGAGCAGCGCGGCCTGGCCGCCGGCGTCGACGACCTGCAGCATGGCGCGCAGCGCGACGACCGTCTTGCCGGACCCGACCTCGCCCTGGAGCAGGCGCTGCATGGGCACCGAGGCAGCGAGCTCGTCCGCGAGGACCACGCCGACGTCGCGCTGGCCGTCGGTGAGCGTGAACGGCAGCCGGGCGTCGAACGCCGCGAGCAGGCCCACCGCCGCCGCGGGACGGGCGGTGGCCGGCTCGGCCGCGGCCTCCGCCCGGCGGCGGGCCAGCGCGGCCTGCAGCACGAACGCCTCCTCGTACCGCAACGCCGCCTGTGCGCGGTACGCCTCCTCCATGGTCACGGGGACGTGCACCTGCTGCAGCGCGGCGAACCGCCCGAGAAGCTGCTGCGCGCGCCGGACCTCGTCCGGCACCGGGTCGGGCACGTCCTCGCGGCGCAGCGGGTCGAGCACGGTGCGGATCGCCGCCTGGATCTTCAGCGAGTCGATGGCCGCGCTCGCCGGGTAGATGGGGATCGGCTTGGACGCATCGACGAGCGCCTCGGCCTCGTCGTCGGGATCCTCGATCGCCCGGTAGCTCGGGTGGGCGAGCTGCAGCTTCCCCTGGTACCGGTTGACGGTGCCGGTGAAGAGCGCCGTGGCGCCGACCGGGAGCTGGGACTCGATGGTGTGGGCCATCCCGGCGTACGGCGCGAAGAACACGAGCGACATGCGGCTCACGCCGTCGGTGATGACACCTTCGACGATCATGCCCTTGCCGCGGTTCCGGCGCCGCACTCCGACGCTGGACACCTGCGCGACGATCGTCACGTGCTCGCCGAGCGTGAGCTCGCTCATGGTGGTCAGCCGCCCGGGCTCGGCGTACCGCCGCGGGTAGTGCGAGAGCAGGTCGCCGACGGTCTCGAGACCCAGCTTCCCCAGGGCACCGGCCGTGCGCGTGCCCAGGGCGCGCTTCAGCGGCTCGTCGAGTGCGCTCACGAGCAACGAGACTAGGCTCACGCGGCGACAGCCGTGGCACATCGGCTCCGCGGGGCCGGGCGCGCTCGGGTGGCCGAGCGGGCGAGCTGGGGGCGGGCTGGACGGCGAGTTGGAGGCTCCCGCAGGCGTCGGGTACCCTTGAGCGGTTGCGCCGGACGCGGTCGTGTCCGTGCGCGCCTTCGAACCTCGCCACCGATGCGTGGCACGCTCACCCGAGGAGAACGACAGTGGCTGCCACCTGCGACGTCTGCGCCAAGCACCCGAGCTTCGGCTACAGCGTCTCGCACTCGCACGTCCGGACGAAGCGCCGCTGGAACCCGAACATCCAGAAGGTGCGCACGGTCGTGAACGGGACGCCGAAGCGCCTCAACGTCTGCACCTCCTGCCTCAAGGCGGGCAAGGTGACGCGCGCCCTCTAGGGCGCACGAGACCCCTCGACCGCGGCCGCCGCTCCCCCGGGACGGCGGCCGTCGTCGTCCTCTCCGGAGAGGTGGAGCCATGACCGACGCCGCCCCTGGCGCCGTCGTCGTCCGCGACGCGACGATCGACGACGCGTTCGCGATCGCGCGTGTGCGCACGCGCGGCTGGCAGTCCGGCTACGCCGGCATCTTCTCCGCGGAGTTCCTCGGCGGCCTCGACGCCGAGGACGGCGGGCGCCGCCTGCACGAGCGCATGGTCGAGCACGGGGCGGCGGCGATCCCCCCGGCGACGGCGAACCTCGTCGCCGAGGCGGGCGGCGACGTCGTCGGCTGGTGCCTGCTCGGCGAGAACCGCGACGAGAACCTGACGGCGCTGCGCTCCGCCGATCCCGACCGCCTGCGCGAGATCTACGCGATCTACGTCGACCCGGAGCACTGGGGCGTGGGCGCCGGACGGTCCCTCATGGCAGAGGCGCTGCGCCGCACCGGGGACGCCGTCGTCACGCTCTGGGTGCTCGAGGCCAACACCCGCGCGCGCCGGTTCTACACGGCTGCCGGCTTCGCACCCGACGGCGACCGTGAGCTGTACTCCACGGGCGACCAGAGCGCGTGGGAGGTCCGCTACCGGCGGGAGGCGCCGCCGGCCGGGCCGAAGTGATCCCAGCCGGCCACCGGAGCGGGTGAGCCGTCCACCCGGACGCCCGGGGCGCCGTCGTCGGCGGGATGCACGGTCCCGATCCGGCGAAAGTCCTCCGGGACGGCCGCGTCGGGCGGGAACGTGCCGAGCAGCGCGTGGTCCTCGCCGCCACCGAGGACCCAGTCCCAGGCCCGGGCGCCGAGCGCGTCCGCCGTGGGGGCGAGCGCGTCGTGGTCGCCCACCAGGGCAGCCGAGTCGAGGTCGACGACGACGCCGCTCGCCGCGGCCAGGCGGCCCGCGTCGCGGACCAGCCCGTCGCTGACGTCGAGGAGCGACGTCGCCCCGGCCAGGGCGGCGCGCGCGCCGGCGGTGAGCGGCGGGTCGGGCCGCCGGTACGCGTGGACGCACGGGTCGTCGTCGAGCGCTTCGAGGTCGGGCGCGCCGTCCTCGCGGCGGGCGGCCTCGAGCAGCGCGAGCCCCGCCGCCGACCGGCCGAGCCCTCCGGCGAGCACGACGACGTCGCCCGGGCGGGCGCCGTCACGGCGCACAGGCGGGTGGCCGGCGAGGTCGCCGAACGCCGTCACGGCGACGACGATCCGCTCGCCCGCCGAGAGGTCGCCGCCGACCACGCCGACGTCGTGCGGGCCGCACGCCTGCGCCAGGCCGTCCGCGACAGCGGTGACCCAGCCGACCGGCGTCGCCGCGGGGAGCACCAGCGCGACGACGAGGCCGGTCGGGCGCGCGCCCATCGCCGCGACGTCGGCGAGGTTCTGCATGGCCGCCCGCCAGCCGACGTCGGCCCCGGAGCTCCAGACGCGGCGGAAGTGGTGGTCCTCGACGAGCACGTCGGTCGTGACGACGACCCGGCCGTCCGGCGCCGCCACCACGGCGGCGTCGTCCCCGGGGCCGAGCAGGGTGTGCGACGCGTGCGGCAGACGGCGCGTGATGAGCTCGAGCAGGCCGGTCTCGTCGAGGTCGCCGACGACGGCGCCGGGGCCGTCGAGGGGGGCGGTCGGGTGGGTCACTCCCGCACCCTATGGCGGGCTAGGTTGGAGCGGTGGCCAGGCGTGCGGTGGTGTCCGTTCTCGGAGGAGCGCTCCTCGCGTCCACGGTGCTCGGCGCCTGCGCGAGCCCGGTCGGCCTCGATCCCGCGCCCGACGCGTCCGCCCCGATCTGCGCCGAGGTGCTGCGCGCGCTGCCGGGCTCGCTCGCGGGCGCCGAGCGACGCGAGACGACGTCGCAGGCCTCGCGCGCGTGGGGCGACCCGCCGATCACGCTGCGCTGCGGCGTCGAGCCCCCCGGGCCCACGACGGACCGCTGCATCACCGTGGAGGCGGCGGACGGCACGTCGATCGACTGGGTGGTCGCGGAGAACGACGACGTCGGTCCGGACGCGGGGAGCGGCCAGTTCGCGTTCACGACCTACGGGCGGGTGCCCGCCGTCGAGGTCGTCGTCCCCGTGGAGTACGCGGGCGACGACGCGACGTCGCTGCTCCTCGACGTCGGGACGGCCGTCGGCGTCATCCCGCAGGACCGCGAGTGCCTGTCGTTGGACGACGTCTCCTAGTCAGCGCAGTCCGGTGGGCCGGGCGAGGGCGAGCTGGAGCAGCTCGTCGATGAGCTCCGGGTAGGCGACGCCCGAACGTTCCCACAGCAGCGGGAACATCGAGAACGGCGTGAACCCGGGCATCGTGTTGATCTCGTTGACGACGAGCGTGCCCGACGGCGTGTAAAAGAAGTCGACGCGCGCCAGACCCTCGCAGCCGAGCGCGTCGAACGCCTCCGCCGCCAGGCGGCGTGCCTCGTCCGCGACGCCGGGCGGGAGGTCCGCCGGGCAGCGCAGGTCCACGCCGGCGGAGTCGAAGTACTTGGCCTCGTAGTCGTAGAACCCGTGCTCGGCGTTGGTGACGACGATCTCCCCCGGCATCGTGGTGCGCGGCGGCTCGTCGCCGCGGCCCTCCAGGACGGCGACCTCGATCTCGCGGCCCGTGATCGCCGCCTCGACGATCACCTTCGGGTCGTGCCGCTGCGCCTCCTCGATCGCCTCGACCAGGCGGTCGAGGCTCTCGACGCGGGTGATCCCGATGCTCGAGCCGGCGCGGGCGGGCTTGACGAAGACCGGCAGGCCGAGCGAGGCGACCTGGTCGAGGCACGCGGCACGATCGCGGCGCCACGCGCTCGGGGTGAGGACGGTGTAGGGCCCGACCGGCAGGCCCGCACCAGCCAGCACGACCTTCATGTAGTGCTTGTCCATCCCCGCCGCGGACGCGAGCACGCCCGACCCGACGTACGGCACGCCGGCCAGCTCGAGCATCCCCTGGATGGTGCCGTCCTCACCGAACGGGCCGTGCAGGAGCGGGAGGACGACGTCGACGCCGGCCAGCTCGTTCGGCGGGGCGCCCGGTGAGAGCACGACGAGCTGCGCCGGGCCGGACCCGAACGGCACGAGGAGGCGCCCGTCGCCCGTGGCGTCCACCTCCGGGACGTGCCCGTCCCGGATCTCGAGCGCACCGGCGTCGTCGGCGGCGAGCACCCACTCTCCCGACCTGGTGATCCCGACCGGGACGACGTCGTACTTCCCGCGGTCGATCGCGCCCAGCACGCCGGCGGCGGTCGCGGCGCTGACGGCGTGCTCTCCGCTGCGCCCGCCGAACACGATGGCGACGCGGATCCTCTGGTGACTCATCGTCGGCGAGACTACCCGCCGGCCACGGCCCCGGGCCGCTCGCGCGCCGTAGGCTGCCGGGGTGAGCCACCCGCACGGACTGCGCCCCGGCACCCTGGTCGTCGCCGCCGGCCGACCCGACCGCGTCGAGCAGGCGCCCGTGAACCCGCCGGTCGTGCTGTCCTCCACCTACGTGGGCACCGGAGCGCCGGACGACGGCAACCTCGTGTACGCACGGATGGACACGGAGACGTGGCACGGCCTGGAGGAGGCCATCGGCGACCTGGAGGGCGCCGCGCACCCGGCGCTCGTGTTCGCCTCGGGGATGGCGGCCGTCACGGCGGCGCTCGACCTCGTGCCGCCGGGGACGAGGCTCGTGGTGCCGAGCCGGGCCTACCACGCGACCCTCGTCGCGGCGCGGCACGTGGCCGCGCGCTCCGGCGTCGACGTGCGCGAGGTCGACATGGGCGACACCGCGGCGATCGTCGCGGCGATCGATGCCGACGACGACGGTCCGGCCGCCTCGCTCGTGTGGCTCGAGACGCCCACGAACCCGACGCTCGAGATCGCCGACATCCGCGCCGTCAGCGAGGCGGCGCACGCGCGCGGGGCGCTCGTCGTCGTCGACAACACGTTCGCGACGCCGCTGGCGCAGCGGCCGCTCGAGCTCGGGGCGGACGTCGTCGTCCACTCGGTCACGAAGTACCTGGCCGGGCACTCCGACGTGGTGCTCGGCGCGGCTGTCACGAGCGACGCCGAGCTGCGGTCCGTGCTGCACACCCGCCGGACGATCGGAGGTGCGATCGCCGGACCGTGGGAGGCGTGGCTCGCGCTGCGAGGGTTGCGCACGCTCGCGCTGCGGGTCGAGCGGTCGCAGGCGAACGCGCTCGAGCTCGCTCGCCGGCTGCGGGAGCACCCCGACGTCCTCGCCGTCAGCCACCCGGGGCTGCCGGACCACCCGCAGCACGCCCTCGCCGCCGCCCAGATGTCCGGATTCGGCTCGATCATCGCCCTGCGTCCGCGGGGTGGGGAGGCTGCGGCCGACGGCGTGGCACGCTCCGTGGTGCTGTGGGTGCCGGCGACCAGTCTCGGCGGGGTGGAGTCGAGCCTGGAGCGACGACGCCGGTTCGCCTCGGAGGCGGCGACGGTCCCGGACGACCTGCTGCGCCTGTCCGTCGGGATCGAGGACGTCGAGGACCTGTGGCGCGACCTCGACGCGGCGTTGCGGCGCGCGACGGGCGCGGCGCGCTCCTAGCATGGGCCTCCCCGAGCAGGGAGGTCGCCATGCGAGCTCGTGCCGCCGTCGGCGCCGTCGCCCTCGCGTCGTTGCTCGCTCTCGCCGCGTGCACCGGGTCGCCGGGCGAAGAGGACTCCCCCACCGACCAGCCGTCGTCGGGCCCCTCGGCCACGGCCGAGCCGAGCGCCGAGCCGAGCGCGCCGGCTCCCTCCGGCAGCGGCACCGCGACGCCTGACGACCCGGACGCCTCAGCGACCGGTCCGGCGTTCCCCGCGGACACCTCGCCCGACACGTCCGACCCGTCCGTGGAGGCAGCGCTGTACCCGACGGCGGTCCGTGCGGGCGCGCACGACGGTTACGACCGGGTCGTCGTCGAGCTCACCGGCACCGGCACGCCCGGCTGGTTGGCCGAGTACGTCGACTCGGCGTCGTCGCAGGGTGCGGGCGATCCGATCGACCTCGACGGCGACGCGATCCTGTCCGTGGCCATCTCGGGGTCGACCTACCCGGATCCGGACGCCGGCGACTACTACGACGGGCCGGCTCGGCTCGACGTCGGGACGGAACAGATCGAGGAGCTCGTCTACGACGGCATCTTCGAGGGCGTCTCGCTGGTGTTCCTCGGAGTCGACGAGGAGGCACCGTTCCGGGTGTTCGCGCTGGAGAACCCGACGCGGGTCGTCATCGACGTCCGCGACGACGACTGACACCTCGGGCGAGGGGGCCAGGGCGACTGCTCGTGGCCGCGCAACCCGCACCGAGGTCGCAGCGAGTCGTCCGGCGGCGATCGCCTAGGCTCCACGCGTGACACAGAGCCCGGTCCCGCGCCGACTCTGGCTGTGGGTGGTGCTCCTCGGACTCACCGGCCAGCTGGCGTGGACCGTCGAGAACATGTACCTCAACGTCTTCGTCTACGACACGATCACCGACTCCCCGACGGTGCTGGCCACGCTTGTGGCCTGCAGCGCCCTGGCCGCCACGGTGGCCACCCTGCTCGCCGGCGCCGCCTCCGACCGCAGCGGACGACGGCGCGAGCTCATCGCCGGTGGCTACGTGCTGTGGGGTGCGTGCACGGCGGCGTTCGGCCTGGTCAGCGTGGACGGTGCGGCGTCGATCGCGCCGGCCATGGACGCCGTCGTCGTCGCCGTCATCGCGATCATCCTGCTCGACTGCGTGATGAGCGTGCTGGGCGCGACGGCGAACGACGCCGCGTTCAACGCCTGGGTGACCGACAGCACGAACCCGGGCAACCGCGGCCGCGTGGACGGCGTGCTCGCCACGATGCCGTTGCTCGCCATGCTCGTGGTCTTCGGCGCCCTGGACCCGCTGACGAAGAGCGGGAACTGGCGCCTCTTCTTCACGGTGGTCGGGGCCGCGACCGCCGTCGTCGGCGTCATCGCCTGGTTCGGCGTGCGCGACTCGCGCCAGCCACGGCCGGGTGGGACCTACCTCGCCTCCGTGCTGCACGGTCTGCGCCCGGCAACGGCCCGTGCCAACCCACGGCTCTACCTCGCGCTCGCCGCCTGGGCGGTCCTCGGCACCAGCACGCAGGTCTTCCTGCCGTACCTGATCATCTACGTGCAGCGCTACCTCGACATCGACGCCTACGCCGTCGTCCTCGCCTCCGTGCTGATCGGGGCCGCGGTGATCAGCGTCGTCGGCGGGCGCGTGCTCGACCGGGTCGGGCCCTCACGCGGGATCCTGCCGGTCGCCGCCGCGTACGCCGCCGGCCTGATCGCCATGTTCTTCGCCCGCGGCATGCTGCCCGTGATCGGCGCGGGAATCGTGATGATGTCCGGCTTCATGCTCGGCGTCGCCGCCATCTCCGCCACCGTGCGCAACCTGACGCCGCCCGACCGAGCCGGCCAGGTGCAGGGCCTGCGCATGGTGTTCGCGATCCTCGTCCCGATGGTCGTCGGTCCGTTCCTGGGTGCGGCGGTCATCGCCGGCGCCGACGAGACCTTCGTCGATCTCGGCGTCGTCAAGCAGGTGCCGACGCCGTGGATCTTCCTGACCGCGGCGCTCGTCGTCGCGGCCGTCGTCGTGCCCGTGCGCCTGCTCCGCCGTCACGAGAGCGCGGGAACCGCGGCGCTCGTCGGGACGCCGTCGTGAGGACACCTTGGGGCGAGAGCCTCGACCCGGAGAACGTGCTGCCCCAGTACCCCCGGCCCCAGCTGGTCCGCGACTCCTATCTCAACCTCAACGGCCGGTGGGAGCACGCGTTCACCGCGGCTCACCGCTGGGGCCACCCGGAGGACTGGGACGGCGAGATCCTCGTGCCCTTCTCCCCGGAGGCGCCCCTCTCGGGAGTCGGCCGGACGCTGCAGCCCGACGAGGCGCTGTGGTACCGGCGCATCGTCACCGTCCCGGCGGACTTCGTGCGCGAGCGCCTGCTGCTCCACTTCGGCGCTGTCGACCAGGACTGCGAGGTCTGGGTGGACGGCGCACCGGTCGGCGGTCACCGCGGCGGCTACCTGCCCTTCGCCCTCGACGTCACCGACGCCTGGGCCGACGGCGAGCACCACGAGATCGTCGTGCGCGTCCACGACGTCACCGACACCTCCCACCGCAGCCGCGGCAAGCAGAGGCTCGAGCGTGGCGGCATCTGGTACACGCCGCAGTCGGGCATCTGGCAGACCGTGTGGCTCGAGTCGGTGCCCCGCCGGTGGGTGCAGCGACTGGAGCTGACGCCGCACCTTCAGGACGGCGAGGTCGAGGTGACGGTGGTGCCGGGCGGTGTCACGGACGACGACGCCGCCGCGCACGTGCGCGTGAGCGCCGGCGGGAACGAGCTGGTCGCGCGGGACGTGCCGGTCGGGGTGCCGACCCGCCTCGCGCTCGGCGACGCGATCCGGCGCTGGTCGCCCGAGGACCCGTTCCTGCACGACGTCGTCGTGGAGTGGGCAGAGGACCGCGTCACGAGCTACGTGGGGATGCGTTCCTTCGGACTCGGCCCGGACGCCCACGGCAGGACCCGGCTCCTGCTCAACGGTGAGCCTTACCTGCACGCCGGCCTGCTGGACCAGGGCTACTGGCCGGACGGGCTCTACACGGCTCCCTCCGACGAGGCCCTCGTTCATGACATCAGGACGGCCAAGGACCTCGGCTTCACCATGCTGCGCAAGCACATCAAGGTCGAGTCGCTGCGCTGGTACCACCACTGCGACCGGCTCGGGATGCTCGTGTGGCAGGACCTCGTGAACGGCGGGCGGAGCTACCGGCCCGCCGTCGTCACCACGCCGGTCGCGCTGCCCGTCCGGCTCAGCGACGCCAGGTACTCGCTCTTCGGGCGCCAGGACGCCGAGGGTCGGGAGGAGTTCGCCGCCGAGCTGGAGGCCACGGTCGAGCTGCTGCGCTCCGTGCCGAGCGTGGCGGCGTGGGTGCCGTTCAACGAGGGATGGGGCCAGTTCGACGCGCGCGCGGCCGCGGCCCGCCTCGGTGAGCTGGATCCGACCCGGCCCATCGACCACGCGAGCGGCTGGTACGACCAGGGCGCCGGCGACGTCGTCAGCCGGCACGTCTACTTCCGTCCGTACCGGCTGTCGAGGGCCGACGCCGCGGACCCGCGGGCGGCGGTGCTCTCCGAGTACGGCGGCTACTCCCATCGCGTCGCCGGCCACACCTGGAGCGACAAGGAGTTCGGCTACCGCCGCTACGCCGACCGTGAGCGGTTCGAGCGCGCCTTCCTACGCCTCCAGCATGCCCAGGTCGGGCCGGCGGTGGACGACGGCCTCGCGGCGTTCGTCTACACACAGCTCGCGGACGTCGAGGAGGAGACCAACGGCCTCATGACGTACGACCGTCGCCTGCTCAAGGTGGACGCCGAGGCCACGCGCGCGTCCAACGAGAGGCTGCGCCACCGGCTCGAGGTCGCCGCCGGCGGCCCCGCGCGCCCGGTCGCCGTGAGCGAGCGGGAGATCACCGAGCGAGTGTCGCTCACGCGCCCCGACGGCCGGTTGAACCCCGACGCCGTGGGCTGGACCCGGACGCCGCTGCACGACACCGACGGCATCGGCCGCGGCCTCGTGGGCCGGGGCCGCAACAAGCGCTGGGAGTACTGGGCGGTCACGACCCCCACCCACGTGATCGCGCTCGTCACCTCCGACATCGACTATGCGGCGGTGCACGGGATCTGGCTGCTGGACCGCGCCACGGGAGAGGCCGTCGCTCACGATGCGATCGGCGTCGGCCCTCGCAGCGCCTCGCTCCCCGGCACACTCGGCGCAGGCCGGGTGCGGTCCCGGACGGGCGCGGTGAAGATCGCCGTCGACGAGGTCCCGGGCGGGACCCGGCTCCGGGCGATCGGCGCCCGCGTGCGCGTCGACGTCACGGCCCACCGGCCGGAGGGTCACGAGAGTCTCGGCGTCGTCGTGCCCTGGACCGACCGCCTCTTCCAGTACACGGTCAAGGACGTCGCCCGCCCGGCGAGCGGCACGGTCTGGATCGACGGAGTCGCCGCCGACGTCCCCGCGAGCGAGTCGTGGGCGACGCTGGACCACGGCCGCGGGCGTTGGCCCTACGCCGTGAGCTGGAACTGGGGAGCGGGCTCGGGCCGCACCGACGGGCGGGTGATCGGCATCCAGGTCGGCGGGAGGTGGACCGACGGTACGGGCTCGGTGGAGAACGCGCTGGTGGTCGACGGTCGCCTGTCCAAGATCAGCGAGGAGCTCGTCTGGGACTACGACACCGCAGACTGGATGGCGCCCTGGCGGATCCACGGCGAGCGTGTCGACCTGACGTTCACGCCGTTCCACCTCAAGCGCTCGGTCACCGACCTCCGGGTCTTCTCGTCGCGGACCCACCAGTGCTTCGGGCACTGGTCGGGTCGTGTGCGCGACGACGACGGCGCCTGGGTGCGCGTCGCCGACGTGGTCGGCTGGGCCGAGGACGTACGCAACCGCTGGTAGCCCTCCGCGCTCAGTCCTCGGGCCGCGGCGGGCGCGTGATGAGCGCCCGCACCATGTCCTCCACGCTCGTGCCCTCGTACAGCACGGCCACGACGGCTGCCGTGATGGACATCGTGACGCCGTGGCGGCGCGCGAGGTCGAGCACCGACCGGCACGACTTCGCGCCCTCCGCCGTTCCCCCGGTGACGGCGACCGCCTCGTCCAGCGACATCCCGGCGCCGATGTGCACCCCGAGCGTGTGGTTCCGCGAGAGCGGGGACGCGCACGTGGCCACGAGGTCGCCCATCCCGGCCAGCCCGGCGAACGTGGCGGCGGAGGCGCCCAGCGCGACGCCGAGCCGCGTCGCCTCCGAGAGCCCGCGGGTGATGATCGACGCCTTGGTGTTGTCGCCGTACCCCTTGCCCTGCGCGATCCCCACCGCGAGCGCGATGACGTTCTTCACCGCACCGCCGAGCTCGACGCCGATGACGTCGGTGTTGGTGAACGTGCGGAAGTAGTCGGTGGCGCAGGCGTGCGCGACCCGCTGCGCCGTCTCCGTCGAGATCGAGGCGACGACCGTCGTCGTCGGCTGCCGCTGCGCGATCTCCCCCGCGAGGTTCGGCCCGGAGAGCACCGCGAGCCGCGCCGCCGGCACCCGCAGGGCCTCAGCGAGGAGCTCGCTCATGCGCTCGTCGGAGGTGAGCTCCACGCCCTTCATGAGACTCACGACGACGGCGTCCGGCTCGACGGCGTCCGGCAGCTCGCTCAGGATCGAGCGCACCGCCTGGGACGGCAGCGCGACGGCCACCAGCGACGCACCCGCGAGCGCCGCCCGCGCATCGGTCGTGGCCGTGATGCGCTCCGGGAGCACCACCCCCGGCACGTAGCCCGAGTTCGTGTGCGCCTCACGGACCTCCGCGCACACCGCCTCGGAGCGGCCCCAGAGGACGACGTCGTGCCCGGCGTCCGCGAGCACCTGGGCGAACGTCGTCCCCCAGCTGCCCGTGCCAAGCACGCACGCGCGCACCCGGATCAGCGCTCCGGGTCCGGCTCGGCGGCGCCCGCCGCAGAGTCGACGTCCCCGCGTGCGTCCTTCATCCGCGCCACACCCGGCCCCTTCCCGGGCCCGTGCTTGCGCATGTCGTACACCTCGGCCGGCGGTGTCTCGCCTCGCAGGTCCGCGACCATCGTCGTGATCGCCGCCATGACGCGGCTGGTCGCCTCGGTGAGCGCGGCGGTGTCGGTCCGGCCGTACAGGTCGGCCAGCTCCACGGGCTCACCCGCCCGCACGTGCACGAGCTTGCGCGGGAACGGCTTGAGGAGCTTCGAGTACCGGCCGAGCAGGCGCTGCGCTCCCCACTGCGCGATCGGGACGACCGGGGCCCGTGACGTCAGGGCGAGGCGCGCGACGCCGGTCCGGGCCACCATCGGCCACAGGTCGGGGTCCCGCGTGAGCGTGCCCTCCGGGAAGATCGCCACGCACTCCCCTGCCGCGAGCGACTCACGTGCGGCGTCGAGCGAGTCCCCGGCCGTGCGCGAGTGCCGGAACACCGGGATCTGGCCCGTGCGGCGCAGCGCCGCTCCCACGACGGGCACGCGGAACAGCGACGACTTGGCGAGGATCTTCGGCGCGACGCCGCTGTCGTACAGGTAGTGCGCCGTCGTCAGCGGGTCGATGTTCGTCATGTGGTTCGCCGCGGCGATGAATCCGCCGCTCTCCGGGAGGTGTTCGACGCCGGACCAGTCGCGTCGTGTGGTGAGCCAGAGGAACGGCTTCACGAAGAACGCGACCACCCGGTACGCGAAGGGAACAGGTGGGGCATCTCGGAACCGCGGCACGGAGCCCGATCGTAGTCGCCCGGGTACCGCCGTGCTGCCCACTCGGGGCGGCCCGACCGCTCAGAGCCAGCCGCGGGCGCGGGCGAGGCGGGCGGCCTCGTGCCGGTTGCTCGCGCCGAGCTTCGCGACGGCCGACGACAGGTAGTTGCGTACCGTGCCGGGCGCCAGCGCGGCGCGGCGCGCGATCTCCTCGACCGGTGCGCCCTCGGCGGCGAGCTCCAGCACGTCCGCCTCCCGCGGCGTCAGCGGGGACTCGCCGGCGGCGATCGCGTCAGCAGCGAGCTCGGGGTCGACGTAGCGTCCGCCGTCGCGCACCTGCCGCACGACCGACGCGAGCACTGCCGCTGACGCCGTCTTCGGCAGGAAGCCGCGAACGCCCACGGTCAGCGCGCGCTTGAGGTAGCCGGGGCGGCCGTGACTGGTGACGATGACGACGGCGCAGTCCGGCACCGTCGGCGCGATCGCCTGGGCCACCTCGATCCCGTCCGCGCCCGGCATCTGCAGGTCGAGGACGGCGACGTCGGGACGCACCCGCTCGCAGGCGGCGATCGCCTCCGTGCCGGACGAGGCCACGGCCACGACCTCGATGTCCTCCTCGAGCCCGAGCAACGTGGCGACGGCGTCCCGGATGAGGGTCTCGTCGTCGGCCAGCAGCACGCGGATCATCGGCGCGCCCCGGTGTCGGCGCGCCCGGTGTGGCGATCGTCCTCTCCCGGCGGGCGCGGCAGGCGCGCCTCGAGGACAAACGTGTCGCCGTCGCAGGAGGTCGTGACGGTTCCGCCCAGCTCCGCGAGCCGCTCGGTCAGGCCACGCAGGCCCGCGCCGGACGCATGGTCCGGCCGCTTGGCTCCATCGTTGACGACGCGCAGGAGCGTTCCCGTGGCGTCGGTGGCGATCTCGAGGCGGCACTCCTGCGCGTCCGCGTGGCGGACCACGTTCGTCACCGCCTCGCGCACGACCCAGGCCAGGGCCTCCTGGGTGCGCGGGTCCAGGCCGCTCGCGTCGCCGATGATCCGCGTCCGGATCCCCGCCGCCGTCAGCACCGATCGTGCACCGGTGAGCTCGGTCGCGAGATCGGCGGCCCGGTAGCCGGCGACGACGCCGCGCACCTCCCGCAGGGAGTCCTGCGCCAGCGTGCGCACGTCGAGCATCTCCCGCACCGCACCGGCGTCGTCGCGGCGGGCGAGCTCGGCGGCCAGCTCGCTCTTCACCGCCACGGTCGAGAGCGCCCGGCCGACGACGTCGTGCATGTCGCGGGAGATCCGCAACCGTTCCTCGGCGACGGCGAGACGGGCAGCGGTGTCCCGCGAGGCGTCGAGCTCACGCACGACCTCGAGGATCCAGATCGACAGCCGCACGCTCGCGACGTACCCGAACCCGACGAGGAAGGTCACGAGGCCCAGAACTGCGGCGACGCCGGGTTCGTCCGAGGTGAGCTGACCGACGACGGCGAGGGCCGCGACTCCCAGCATGCCGACCGTCAGCGCGCGGATGTCGAGGCGCGGCGCGAGGGCGCCCAGCGCGAACGCACCGACCACGACGACCGTCGTCGCGCGAGGATTCTCGGGGAACAAGGCCTGGTCGCCGGAGGGGAACGCGACGAACGCCAGGACGATCAACCCGACGCTCAGCGCTCCGAGCGCGACGAGGGCGGCCCGCACACCGCGGGCGGAGGCCGGACGCCGGTCGAGTCCGTCGCGCAGCACCGTCACGCACAGCGCGACGTGCACGAGAACGGCCAGGCCGAACGCCAGCGCGAGCCCCTCCGAGGTCTCCGCGAGCACCGCCGCCGGGACGAGCAGCAGCATCAGCTCGATGAACGCGATCGCGTACAGCGAGACGCGGGTGTAGATCTCGACGCCGTGCGCGCCGCCTCTCAGCAGGCGTGACGACCACGGAGACCTCATGCCGCCAGCCTGCCACGGCGCCCGGGTGCGGGGCTCGTCGCCGGTGACGGGCCCCGCGCCGACGCCGCCGCTCACCGTCGCGGTTCCCACCGCATCCAGCGGGAGGCGGCGAACGCGCTGAGCAGCACCCACGCGGCGAGGATCGCCCCGGGGAGCGCCGCCTCCGCGAGCGTCCCGGTGAACGTGAGCGTCTCGCCGTCGGCGCTGGTGCCCGTGAGGCCGAGGCGGATGAGCTCGATGACCGGGTTCAGCGGGGTCAGCTCCGCGACGCGCTGCACGCCGTCCGGGAGCAGGTCGAGCGGCAGGGTCCCACCCGAGAACACCATCGTGACGATGAGCACCGGCAGCGTCGTGAGCTGCGCAGACTCGACCGTTCGCGTGAGTCCGGAGCTCGCCGCGGCGAGCAAGGCGAAGACGGCGGTGCCGCCGACGAGTGCGAGGAGCACGAGCACCGGGTTCGTGAACGACGGGAGCTCGAACGCGACGGCGACAGCCGCGACCCCGAGCACGAGCTGGCCCACCAGGATCACGAGGGCGGGGACAGCCGTGGCCACGAGGATCTCCGTGCGCGAGCACTCGCCGGTGAGGAGCCGCTTGAGGACGAGCTCCTCGCGGCGGGCGACGATCGTCGTCGTGAGGTTGTAGTAGACGACGATGAGCAGGGCCATCGCCACGAGCATGCTGATGACGGCGGCTCCGAGGCCGCCGGGGACCGCTCCGGCGATCGCGTCCAGCCCGCCGACGAGCGTGAGGAACCCGACGGTGGCGGGCGCGAGCAGCACGGCGTTGAACAGGGTCGTGCGGTTGCGCAGGAGCAGCGTCACCTCCGCGCGGGCGAGGGCGCCGATCCGGCGCGAGCTGACCGTCCGGCGCGGCGGGGCGGGGGACGTGGTGGTGGTCGAGGTCGTCATGCTGCTGCCTCCTTCTCGATAGGTGCCGCGGACGACGGCGTCCCGGCGATCGCCAGGAACGCCTGTTCCAGCGAGGCCGCTCGTGCGTCGAGCTCCGCCAGGCGGTAGCTCCGCTCGTGGGCCCAGCCGAGGATCGTGCCGAGGTCGTCCTGCAGCTCGTCGGTGCGCACGCTGACTCGCGCTCGCGCGACGTCCGGCGGGGCGACGGCGCCCGCGAGCGGCGGGAGATCGGCCGCACGCACGTCGACGACGCGGCCGGCGCCGTCGTGCACCACGAACGAGACCCGGGCCGGCTCGGTGGCGACGATCTGGGCGACGGTGCCCTCGCGGGCGATCCGCCCCTCGTGCATGACGGCGATCCGGTCGGCGAGCTCCTCGGCCTCCTCCAGGTAGTGGGTGGTGAGGAGGACAGTGGTGCCGTCGGCGAGCAGGTCGCGCACGAGGTCCCAGGTCGCGCGCCGACTGGCCGGGTCGAGCCCGGTGGTGGGCTCGTCCAGGAAGAGCACCTCGGGCCGGCCCATGACGGCCAGCGCGAGATCGAGGCGGCGCCGCTCCCCGCCGGAGAGGCTGGCCACCCGGACGTCCGCGCGGTGCGCGAGCCCGACGATGTCGAGGGCGGCACGGTACGGCCGCGGCGCGGTCTGGGTGCCCGCCCACATGCGCGCCGTCTCGGCGACGGTCAGGTCGGACGCGAACCCGGCCTCCTGCAGCATGATCCCGACACGCGGGATCACGTGGCCGCGTTCGCGGTACGGGTCGTGGCCGAGCACGCGGACCGTGCCGCCGCTCGCGGGGGCGAGACCCTCGATCAGCTCGAGCAGCGACGTCTTGCCGGCACCGTTCGTGCCGAGCAGGGCGAGGAGCTCCCCGCGGCGGACGGTCAGGTCGACACCGCGGACGGCCTCGAACGTCCCGTACCGGCGGATCGCCCCGGTGGCGGAGATCAGCGCATCTGTGGTCATGCCTCGAGCCTGGCGACGACGGCGCTACGGCGGCAGTGCCGCATCTCACCGGCTCGTGTGGGTGCGTCATCGGCGGACCGTGACACGTGTCATGGCCGATCACGGCGCATCGCCGGCCGCGGCGGTCCGAGCGCGGTCCGGAACCGGTTCGCCCCCCCATGCCGGACCGCCCGGACCGATCCGCGCCCGCGGGACACGCGAAGCGGGGTGGTTTCGGGAGCACATGGCTCCCGAAACCACCCCGCTTCTTCGGGATCAGCTCGCCGAGCCGTCGTCCGCGGGCACCTCGCCCTGTCCGCCGCCCGCGCCCTCCGCGCAGTCGTCGCCGGACGGGCGCTCGGACTCGTCGCCCGGGGCGGCCTCGTCCGTCTCGTCGGACGGCGTCTCGGTCGAGCTCTCGGTGCTCTGGTCCTCGGTGCTCTGGTCCTCGGCGTTGGAGGCCTCGGTCGAGGCCGCTGCGGCGACCGTGGCAGCCGTCGAGTCGTCCAGTGTCGCGCCGAGTGCCGGACCGGCCAGCGCGACCCCGCCGGCGGCGAAGGCACCCCCCGCCAGGAGGCCGAGCGTCCAGCGCAGCGGACCGCGCCGCGGACCGGCCTGGGGCGGAGGAGCCATGGTGGCCGTCGTCATGTCGTCGCTCATCGTTCTCTTTCTCCGACCGCCCTTGGTGGCCGCCGGAGGAAGGAGCATGCGTGGCGAGCTTGAGTGCTCCCTGGCGCCCGCCTGGCGATCGGCTGAGTCGCCGGCGCCTGCCCACCCAAGCCGATGTCGGAGGCGCCTCGTACGGTGCCGGGATGGCCATCAAGTACGGATTCATCGGAAGCTTCGGGACGCCCGCCCAGCAGCTCACGCTCGCGCGCGCCTGCGAGGAGCACGGTTGGGACGGCTTCTTCACCTGGGACGGGCTCAGCCTGGCCGCTCCGGGGTTCGATGCGCAGCCCACGTGGGACCCGTTCGCGCTCCTGGGCGCCGCGAGCGCGGTGACGGAGCGCATCACGCTCGGCGCCATGGTGTTCGCGTTTCCTCGCCACCGCCCGTGGGAGCTGGCCCAACGGGTACTGACGGTGGACCACCTCTCGGGTGGTCGGCTCGTACTCCCGGTCGGGGTCGGCGTGGTGGACGACCGCGGCTTCACGTCGGTGCCCGGCCAGCTGACGTCGTTGCGGGAGCGCGCCGAGCTGCTCGACGACGTGCTGGAGTACCTGGAACGGTCGTGGTCCGGCGAGCCGTTCGCGTTCGAGGGACGCCACCTCAGCGCCGGCACGTTCCACTTTCCCGCACCGCCGGTGAACGGCCGGATCCCGGTCTGGCCGGTCGCAGTCTGGGACGCCGCCCGGCCACCGAGGCGGAGCCTCGATCGGGCCTTGCGGTGGGACGGCATCGTGCCGCAGGTGCGCGGTGAGTCACCGGAGGACGCCGAGGCGGGCGCCGACGACGTCACGAAGCTCGTGTCCTGGATCGATCAGGAGCGAGGTGCCGACGCCGGACCGTTCGAGATCGTCGTCCAGGGACGCTTCGACGCCGATCCCGCCGTCGCGGCAGCCCAGGCCCGAGCCGCCGCCGACGCCGGGGCCACCTGGTGGATCGAGTCCTGGTGGGACCCGGCCACGGCGACGCCCGCGCTGCTCCTGGAGAACGTGCGCCAGGGCCCGCCGCGGCCCTGAGGTCGCGGCACCACCGAACGGGCGCCTCGTCGGCCTGGTCACACCGTCCTCGGCGTGCCGCCCTTCGCCGACGACGAAGGGGCCGGTCGATGGCAGGACGAGACGGGTACGTGGCCGGCGTTGTCGCGGCCGTCGCCGCGATGCTGCTCGTGGGGTGCGCCGCCGGGGACGGGCTCGCTGCTGACGAGCGGTACGACGCAGCTCGGTTCCACCTGCTGACGGGACCCTTGCGTAACCATCAGTTAATCGATTAGCGTCGCGCCAACTTCGACCCGACGATGGGGGAGACCGTTGGCGCACGCCACTGCAGCCGTGTCGCAAGAACCAGCAACAGGGTCCGGCCAGCAGCCGACGCCGACGCCGTCGAGGCCCCGCCAGGTGTCGCTACGGGCGCGGTTCCGACGCGACTGGCGCATGCTCCTGATGATGGTGCCCGGCGTCCTGGCGCTGCTCCTGTTCTTCTACATCCCGATCCTGGGCAACGTCGTGGCCTTCCAGGACTTCCAGCCCTTCCTCGGGTTCTCCGGATCGGAGTGGGTGGGCCTCGGCAACTTCATCGACCTCTACGACAACCCGGACTTCTGGAACGCCCTGAAGAACACGCTGGTCCTGGCGACGTTCCAGCTCGTGCTGTTCTTCCCGGTCCCGCTGGCGCTGGCACTGCTGGTCGACTCGTTGGTCAGCAGCAAGGTTCGCCGGACGTTCCAGAGCATCGTCTATCTGCCCCACTTCCTGTCCTGGGTGCTCGTGATCGCCCTCTTCCAGCAGGCGCTCGGCGCCAACGGGCTGGTCAACAACGGCCTCCGGTCGATCGGCCTGGACGCCATCGGCTTCATGACCGATCCCGCCACGTTCCCCCTGATGGCGACGTTCCAGCTCGTCTGGAAGGACGCCGGCTGGGCGATGATCATCTTCCTTGCCGCTCTGGCCAACGTCGACGTCGAGCTCTACGAGGCCGCCGCCGCCGACGGCGCCGGGCGCTGGCGACGCCTCTGGCACATCACCCTGCCCTCCATCCGGGCGGTGGTGATCCTGCTGCTGATCCTGCGCATCGGCGACATCCTCAGCGTCGGCTTCGAGCAGTTCCTGCTGCAGCGCGACTCCGTCGGCGCCGGCGCGGCAGAGGTGCTGGACACCTTCACCTACTTCTCCGGTGTGATCGGCGGCGACTGGGGTGCCGGTGCCGCTGCCGGTCTGGCCAAGGGGGTGGTCGGACTGGTGCTCATCATCGGTGCCAACAAGCTGGCTCACCGCTTCGGCGAGCCCGGCATCTTCCAGAGCCGGAAGGTGGCCTGAGATGGCGCGTGACGTGACGGCGTCCAGCCGCCCGGTGTGGAAAGAGAAGCCTTCGGTCCTTCTCAGCTCGACGAAGGCCGTCGTCGTGGCAGTCACGTCGGTGCTGATCCTGATCCCGATGCTCGTGGTCGTCTCGACCTCGCTGGCCAGCGAGGAGCAGATCCTCGAGGCGGGTGGCTACGTGCTGTGGCCGACCGACCCCACGCTCGAGGCCTACGAGGTCCTGTTCCGTGGGCCGTTCATGGTTCAGGCGATCGGCGTCAGCGTCTTCGTGACCGTGGTCGGCACCGCGATCGCGCTGTTCACCACGATCACCATGGCCTACGCGCTCAGCCGCCCGGTGCTGTTCGGCCGGCCGGTGCTGCTCGCCGTGCTGTTCACTCTGCTGTTCGCACCGGGTCTGATCCCGATGTTCCTGATGGTGCGTCAGCTCAACCTGCTGGACACCGTCTGGTCGCTCATCCTTCCCGGAGCCCTGGGCGCCTTCAACTTCGTGGTCATGCGCTCGTTCTTCCAGGCCATCCCGCGCGAGCTGACCGAAGCGGCCCACATGGACGGGGCGTCGGACTTCTACGTGCTGCGGCGAGTCGTGCTGCCGCTGTCCAAGGCGGTGGTCGCCGTGGTCGGGCTGTTCTACGCGGTCGGCTTCTGGAACGCGTTCTTCAACGCGCTGCTCTACATCCAGCGACGCACCGACCTCTACCCCGTCCAGGTCATCCTGCGCTCCTACGTCATCCGTGGTGACTCGCTCACCGCCGACCAGCTCGGCGTCGAGCAGGTGCCACCGCCCCAGTCGCTCCAGATGGCCATCGTCATGGTGGCTCTGGTGCCCATCCTGCTCGTCTACCCGTTCCTGCAACGGCACTTCACCAAGGGCGTCATCACCGGCGCGGTGAAGGGCTGAGCTCTCACGTCTGTCCGATCAACGACGACCGAAGGATTCCCATGCCCACCACCTTCAGTTCCCTGTCGGCGAGCGGTGTCAGCCGCCGCAGCTTCCTCACGGTCACCGGGACGGCGGCCGGCCTCGGCGCGCTGACCGCCTGCAGCGGCTCCGGCGGGTCGAGCGGAGGCGCCTCCGAGTCGGCGAACCTCACCCTGCCCACCTACCGCGAGTCCACCGGCGCCGCGCCCGACCTGCCGGGCACCGCCGAGGGCGTCCAGCCGGGCTACCTCACGTTCCCCGAGTCGTTCGAGGCGACCACGGCGGCCAAGCCGCTGACCGGCACCGCTTCGGGGCTCACCGAGACCTTCGCCACCCCGCCTCCGGCGATGGACCAGAACCCGTTCTGGCAGCGGCTCAACAGCGCGCTCGGAGGCGACCTCGACCTGATCATCGGCACCGACCCGGGCTACCCCGAGAAGTTCGCCACCATCCTGGCCTCCGACGACCTGCCCGACATGATGTGGGTCCCGCCGAACCAGGGCATCCCCAACGTCGGCCAGATGCTCGAGGCGAAGTTCACCGACCTCACCGACTACCTCTCCGGTGACGCCGTTCTCGAGTACCCCAACCTGGCCGCGCTCAAGCCGAGCTCGTGGCAGACGGCGGTGGTCAACGGCAAGATCTGGGGCGCTCCGATCCCCTCCACCCCGTTCGGGCAGGTGATGTGCGGAAACCCCGACGTGTGGGAGAGGGTCGGCGGGTTCACCTTCACCGACATCGAGGACCTGTTCGACAAGGCCACAGAGATCAGCGACGGCAACACGTTCGCGTTCGAGCCCGCGGTCCGGAACGTGCTCAACATCATCAGCCAGTGCTACGGCGCCCCCAACACCTGGCGGGTCAACTCCGACCGCACCCTGACCCGCAACTGGGAGACCGAGGAGTACAAGGCCGCGATCGAGTTCGTCGCCAGGTGTTGGGCCGCCGGGCTCATCTACGAGGACCTCAACCTCGCGAACCCGCAGCCGCTCGCCGCCCAGGGGCGGATCGCCTCGTTCGTCTCCGTGGGTCCGCAGGGCGTCGGCCAGCTGCGCGACTACGACCCCGGCCTGCCGGCCGTGCCACTGGTGCCCTTCGCCGCGACCAGCGACTCCAGGCCTTCGTACAACATGGGTTACGGCACGGTCGGGTTCACCCCGTTCAAGCAGGCGGACGAAGGCAAGATCCGCGAGCTGCTCGCGCTGGTCAACTGGTTGTCGGCCCCCTTCGGCAGCGCCGAGTACGTGCAGAAGCAGTTCGGTACCGAGGGCGAGGACTGGACCCGCGACAGCGCGGGCGACCTCCAGCCGACCCCGGCCGCCGAGACCAACGTCCCCGGCCTGGTCAGCGCTCTCAACATCATGACCAGCGGCGAGACAGTCCTCTACAGCCCCGGCTTCCCCGAGGACACCGAGGCCGCGCACGCGCTGCAGGGCGAGCTGATCAAGCTGGCGATGTACTCCCCCGTCCGCGGGCTGTACTCCGACACCAACACCAAGGACGGTGCCACCATCTCCGTGCCGGTCAACGACACCATCGTGGACGTCATCACCGGGCGTGCGACGATCGCCGACTTCGAGGCCGCGGTCACACGGTTCAATGAGGAGGGCGGCGAGAAGATCCGCGAGGAGTTCGAGGCCGTCCTGCCCGACGACGTCCCGGTGACGCCCACCGCGTGACGCTCGATCGGGCGCCGCTCGACCGACCGGACACGAGCCACGCGAACACGCCAGGGACGACGAGATGACCGAGACCGACCCCCCTGCCAGCCCGGCACGCCCTCGACGCGTCACGCTGCGCCAGGTGGCCGAGCTGGCGGGGGTGTCGACGGCGACCGTCTCGTACGTGCTGTCCGGGCGGCGCGGCGGCTCGGGGGTCTCGGCCGAGACCACCGACCGGGTCCGCGCGGCGGCCTCCCAGCTCGAGTACCTGCCGAACCAGGCGGCCCGGGCGGTTCGCACGGGCCGCACCGGCGTGGTGCTGCTGTCGCTCCACATGCTGGCGGACCCGTGGAGCCAGAGCGTGATCGACGCGGTGGTCCCGGCCGTGCGCGACGCCGGCGGGACCGCGTTGGTGCTCGCCGACTCCGACTGGGGTACCGCCCTGGACCGCGTGCAGGCCGACGTCGCCTTCATCGACGGCGTCCGGCCGGAGCAGGCGCCGTTGGTGCGGAAGCTGGCCCGCCACCGGAGCCTCGTCGTCTTCTCCGAGACGTTGGAGCCCGACGGGTTCGACGTCGTCCGCTCCGAGGACCTGCCGGGCTGCCGTGTGGCCATGGCGCACCTGCTGGCCTCGCACCGGCGGATCGGCAGCCTGACGTCGGTAGGGTCCGGCGGCCACCGCAACATCCGGCACGGCGTGTGGGTGCAGGCCATGCGGGACGCCGGCCTGCCGCACGACGACTCGCTGGTGGCCGAGTTCCGCGAGAGCTCGTCCAGCGCCTTCAAGGCGGCCACCGATCTGCTCAGCCGCCCCAACCGACCGACCGCCGTCTACGCCACCACCGACTTCGCGGCGATCGCCGCGGTCGAGGCCGCGCAGCGGCTGCGGCTCGACGTCCCGGGCGACCTCGCCGTGATCGGGGTGGGCAACGCCAGTCAGACCGAGCTGGTCTCCCCCAGCGTCTCCTCCGTCGGCCCCCGCGACCTGTTCCCCGCCTTGGCGACCCTGCTGACGCGGCGGGCGGCGGGCGACGACGGCCCAGGTGAGCTGCACGAGTTCACCTGGGAGCTCTTCGCCCGTGAGTCCACCACGGGCACCACCGACCAGTAAGGGCATCATCGTGACCGTCAAGATCGGCATCATCGGCTTCGGGCTGCGCTCTGGGCTCTGGCGCCACGCGCACCGCCCCGAGCAGGGCTTCGAGGTGGTGGCCGCCTGCGACACCTCCGAGCGCGGCCGGGCGGACGCCGTCGCCGCCCTGCCCGAGACAGCTCTCGTCACCGCCGACCTCAAGGAGCTGCTCGGTCTCGGTCTGGACGCCGTGCTGGTCACGACGCCGGACGACCAGCACCACGGGCCCACCCTCGCGGCGCTCGAGGCGGGGGCCGCCGTGTTCTGCGAGAAGCCGCTCGGGATCACCGTCGAGGAGTGCGACGAGATGCTGGCCACCGCCCGGCGCACCGGGAGCAGGCTCTACGTCGGCCACAACATGCGACACATGCCCGTCGTGGCCCAGATGCGCCAGCTGATCCACGACGGCCGGATCGGGCAGGTCAAGGCGGTCTGGTGCCGCCACTTCGTGGGCCATGGCGGGGACTTCTACTTCAAGGACTGGCACGCCGACCGCAGCAGGACCACCGGACTCCTGCTGCAGAAGGGCGCCCACGACCTCGACGTCATCCACTGGTTGGCCGGCGGCTTCGCCACCAGCGTGGCCGCCATGGGCGACCTGATGGTCTACGGCGGCATCACCGACCGTCGGGATCGGATGCAGGAGCGGATGGGCGAGTGGGTCAGCCTCGACAACTGGCCGCCCACCGCGCAGACAGGCCTGCATCCCGTGGTGGACGTCGAGGACATCTCGATGATGACCATGCGGCTCGACAACGGCGTGCTGGCTTCCTACCAGCAGTGCCACTTCACCCCCGACTACTGGCGCAACTACACGGTGATCGGCACCGAGGGCCGGCTGGAGAACCTGGGCGACGGTCCGGGGGACACGATCGGCCTGTGGAACCGCCGGCACTCCGGCCACGCGGCGCCGGACGAGACGTTCACCGTGCAGGCGGCCGACGGCGGGCACGGTGGCGCCGATCCGCGGCTGATCACGGAGTTCCTGCGGTTCGTCACCGAGGGCGGGACCACCCAGACGTCGCCGGTCGCGGCACGCATGTCGGTGGCCGCCGGGGTGGTGGCGACGCAGTCGCTGCGCTCCGACGGCTCCGCCCGGCCGGTGCCGCCGCTGGCCCCGGACCTGATCGACTACTTCGAGCGCGGACAGACGGAGGCCTGACGACATGGCACATCCAGGCACTGACGGCCATCCGGAGCTGACCTGCGGCATCGGTGAGTGGGATGCCGATGCCTACGGCAACCACCGGATCGTGGTGCAGGTGCACGAGACGGCGCCGTGCGTCCGGGTCCTGGTGCCCTGGCGCCGGCACGACGCGGACCACGAGCGGGTCGACACCTGGGTCGTCGCGGCCGGCGGACGACGCGTGCGCAATGTCGTCCGTGGCCGGATCGACGCCGACGCCGGAGAGCTGGCCTTCGAGCCGATCGACGGGGCGGGCGTCTACTACGTCTACTACCTGCCGTACTCCCTCACCGGGAGCGCCCACTACCCGCAGGGCGTCTACCGCACCGTGACGGCAACCGCGGACCCTGCCTGGGTCCACCGGATCGGACTGCGGTCCCCCGACGAATGGCCGTCGCTGCCGATCGCGACGGCCGTCGGGTACGAGGCCCGCTCCGAGATCGACTCGTTCGCACCGATGGGATTCGCGGCGACGGCCGCGGAGCGCCGTGCGATCGCCGAACGTGGTCAGGACGCCCCGTTCGTGCTCTTCCCGGACGACAGTCGGTACCCGTTCGGCCGCGGTGCCTACCTGCCGGCACGATGGGCCCGCGCGGAGCCCGGGGCACCGCTGCGCCTGGACGCCGACCGAGGCGCGTTCCGCACGTTCCAGGTGGGCGTGTGGGCGCTGCGCGACCTGTCCGACGTCGAGGTGGAGCTCGGCGGTCTGCCGTTCCCCTCCCGGCATCTCACCGGCGGCGGGATCGACGCCCGCGGCAGACGCTTCACCTCGGCGCTGCCCACCACCGCCGGCACCGCCAGGTCCGTGTGGATCGGCGTGGAGGTTCCCGCGGACGCCGATCCGGGTGAGCGCAGCGGTCGGATCACGATCACCACCGCCGGGCACAGCCAGCACGTCGACGTGACGTTCGAGGTCGCCGACCGGGTGGTCACCGACGGCGGAGTCGCCACCGACCCGATGGCCAGGCTCGGCTGGCTGGACTCCACCACGGGTCATGACGACGAGGTGATCGCCCCGTTCGTCCCCGTGCGTCGCGACGGCGACGTGCTGCAGATCCTGGGCCGCACCGTGGAGGTGGGTCCGAACGGGCTGCCGAGCGGCCTCGGCTCGTCGTTCACGCCGGAGGTCACCGCCGTCGGCCATCCGCGCCGGGAGCTGCTGGCCGGGCCGATCACCCTCGACACCGGCACCCACGTGCGCTGGGGTCCGCTCGCGTACGAGCAGCCGGGCCCGGCCCGCGTGACCTGGCAGCTCGCCGGCCAGGGCGCGGGGCTGCGGCTGGAGGTCGACGGCGAGCTCGAGGCCGACGGGTGCCTGCAGGTCCGGATCGTGGTGCACGCCGACGCCGACCTGCGCCTGGACGACGTGTCGCTCATCGTGCCGCTGCGTCGCGACGTGGCGCGCTATCTGATGGGGCTCGGCGAGATCGGCCAGTCCTGCCCGGACAGCCTGGACTGGGCGTGGCAGGTGGCCACCGCCAACCAGGACGCGCTGTGGCTGGGCGACACCAACGCCGGCGTGCAGGTGTCCTGGCGGGACCAGCACTACCGCAGGCCGCTGAACACGAACTACTACACCGAGCAGCCGCTCCTCGAACCCGAGTCGTGGAGCAACGGGGGCAGCGGCGGGGTCCGGCTGCGCAGCGACGCCGAGGTGCGGACGCTGACCGCGTTCTCCGGTCCGCTCGAGCTTCCGGCCGGCGGGAGCCGCACCTTCGACGTCCGGCTCCTGCTGACCCCGTTCAAACCGCTGACGCCCGCGCAGCACCTCACCGAGCGGTACTTCCACGCCTTCGACGATCCGGCCGCCGTCGCCGACTACGGGGGCAACGTCGTCAATCTCCACCATGCCACCCCGGTGAACCCCTACATCAACGACCCGATGAGGGCTGAGGCGGAGCTGCGCGCACTCGTCGACGAGGCGCACCGGCGTGGTCAGCGGGTCAAGGTCTACGACACGGTTCGCGAGCTGACCCGGCACGTCCCCGAGCTGGCCGCGCTGGTCGCCCTCGATCACGAGGTGCTGGCCGCCGGACCTGGGGGCGGGCACCCGTGGTTGCAGGAGCACCTGCCCGGCGACCACGTGCCCGGCTGGGTCGCTCCCAACGTCGACGACGTCGCCGTGGTCACCACCGGTGACTCGCGCTGGCACAACGTGTACGTGCGCAGCGTCGAGCACCTTGCCGAGCACGTCGGCATCGACGGGTTGTACCTCGACGACGTCGCCTTCGACCGGACCGCCATGAAGCGGCTGCGCCGGGTCCTGGCCCGGCACCGGCCCGACCCGCTGGTGGACCTGCACTCGGCCAACCAGTTCAACGCCTCTGACGGCTACGCCTCCAGCGCCAACCTCTACCTCGAGCTGATGCCCTACCTGGACCGACTCTGGCTCGGCGAGTACGTCGACTACGAGGGCACCGACCCCGCCTACTGGCTCGTCGAGGTGTCGGGGATCCCGTTCGGTCTGATGGGAGAGATGCTCCAGGACGGCGGCAACCCGTGGCGGGGCATGGTGTTCGGCATGACCGCGCGGGCGCCGGCGGTGGACAACCGGCCGCTCTGGACCGCGTGGGACCGGCTCGGCCTGACCGGAATGACGATGACGGGCTGGTGGTCGGCGGACACGCCGGTGCTCACCGACCGCGACGACGTGCTCGCCACCACGTTCGCCGGGGACGGCGATGCCGTGATCGCGCTCGCCAGCTGGGCGTCGGAGCCGTGCGAGGTGTCCCTGGCTCTCGACGGCGTGCTTCCCGGCCTACCGCCGGACGAGATGACCATCTCCGCGCCCGAGATCGCCGGCTTCCAGCCGGCGGCGCGCTACCGCATCGGCGAGCCGATCCCGATCGCGCCTGGTCGGGGCCGGTTGCTGCATCTTCATGCCGCCTCCGACCCGGCGGCTGCACGCGCCTGACGCGGCGCGTCGGCTCCTCGCGCCGGCGGGCGGTTGCGACGTCACGCCCCCTCGCTATGGTTCGAGCGAGGGGGGCGTGATTCGCGCGACGCCACTGAAGGACGAAGGTGTTCATGGCCGCAGAGGACGTCTCGAGCGCGCTCGTCCAGGACGCTGTCGAAGGCCTGGCACCAGAGCTCCGGTCCGGCGTCGAGCGCCTGCTCGCCGCAGTCCCCTCGGAGGACCTCGCCGAACGTGAGGCGCGTGACGTCGTCGGCGGACTGGCCTCGATGTGGAAGCTCGCCGCACACCGTGAGCCCGGGCAGACCCTGGTGAGGGTCTTCACGCCGACCGTTCGCGAGGACGGCTGGACGTCGCGGCGCACGATCGTCGGCGTCTGCACCGATGACGCGCCGTTCCTCGTCGACTCCGTCGACGCGGCGATCGCCCGCCATGGCTACACCGTGCACCAGCTGCTGCATCCCGTCGTCGAGGCGCGGCGCGACGACTCCGGAGCCCTGCTCGCGATCGGCGCCCACGGCGGCCGGCTCGAGTCGTGGATGCTCCTCGAGACGGACCGGATCGCCACCGAGGAAGATCGCGGCGCCCTGGCCGAGCGCCTGCGGGACGTCGTCGGCGACGTTCACAGCTCGGTCGAGGACTGGGCTGCGATGCGCCGTGCCTGCCTCGACATCTGCACGGATCTGCGCACGCAACCGCCGGCCACCGTCGACCCGGCGACGATCGCTCCCACCGTGGAGTTCCTCACCTGGCTGGCGGAGGACCACTTCACCTTCCTCGGCTATCGCGAGTACGCGCTCGAGACGGAGAACGGCGAGGACGTGCTGCGCCCGCTGCCGCACACCGGGCTCGGCATCCTGCGCAAGCCGACGACAGCCGTGGCTCACCTGCGGCCGGAGGCGCGCCGAACCGCGCGCGAGCCGCGGCTGCTCACCATCACCAAGGCGAACTCCCGCGCCACCGTGCATCGCGACGTCTACCTCGACTACATCGGCGTGCGCACGTTCGACGACGAGGGCAACGTCACCGGCGAGCGGCGGATCCTCGGGATGTTCACCTCGACGGCGTACGCCTCCTCCGTGCTCACCCTGCCGATCGTGGGGGCGAAGGTGCGAGCCGTGCTGGACGCATCCGGCTTCGCGCCGACGTCCCACACCGGCAAGGACCTGCAGCAGATCCTCGAGCAGTACCCGCGCGACGAGCTCTTCCAGGACTCCGTCGAGCACCTGTCCGAGGTCGCCGGCGAGGTGAGCCGGCTGCGGGAACGCCGTCGCTCCCGCATCTTCCTGCGCAGGGACGAGTTCGGTCGGTTCGTCTCGGCGCTCGTCTTCCTGCCCCGCGACCGCTACAACACCACCGTGCGGCTCCGCATCGAGGCGCTGCTGCGCGAGGCGTTCGACGCGGAACGTGTCGAGCACACCACCCGCGTGGGCGAGTCGCCGCTCGCACAGCTGCACTTCGTCGTGCGCGTCCCCAGGGGTGCCTCGATCCCCGACGTCGACCCCGCCGAGATGCAGCGGCAGCTCGAGGCAGCCGTCCGGACCTGGGAGACGGCGCTGGTCGACGAGCTGCACCACACCCACGACGAGCACGAGGCCGCGGAGATCCTGGGTCGGTACGGTTCCGCGTTTCCCGAGGCGTACAAGGAGCAGGTCACACCGGCGGCCGCCGTCGCAGACATCGCACGCCTCGACAGCCTCACCGACGCTCATCCGATCGCCGTGCACCTGTACGCGCCGGACGGCGCCGACCCTGGCGCACGCCGGCTCACGATCGCCTCGTTCCGCGAGTACCCGCTCACCCAGGTGCTGCCGATGCTCACCGACCTCGGCGTCGACGTCATCGACGAGCGCCCGTACACGATCAGGATCCCGGACGGCGACAGGCACATCTCCGACTTCGGGCTTGCAGCGGGCGACCCGGGGCTGTGGGGCGACGACCGCACCGCTGCGGCGTTCGAGGACGCGTTCTGCGCCGTGTGGGCGGGGGCCGCAGAGAGCGACATCCTGAACTCGCTGGTGCTGCGCGCCGGCCTGCGGTGGCGGGACATCGTGATCCTGCGGGCGATCGGCCGCTACCTGCGACAGATCGGCTCGGCGTTCTCCATGGAGTACATCGACGGGGCACTGATCACCCATCCGCGGCTCGCGGCCGATTTGGTGCGGCTGTTCGCGCTGCGCTTCGACCCGGACGTCTCGGGCGACCGCGAGGAACCTGCGCGGCAGGCTGCGGCGGCTCTGCTGCAGGATCTCGACGACGTCCCGAGCCTCGACCACGACCGCATCCTGCGCTCGTTCATCGGCGTCATCGGCGCCACCTGGCGCACCAACTTCTACACCCGCGACCCCAGCGGCGCGCCGAAGCCCTGGATCTCGATGAAGCTCGACTGTGCGAACGTGCCGGGCCTGCCGCCGCCGCGCCCGATGACGGAGATCTGGGTGTACTCCCCGCAGGTCGAGGGCGTGCACCTGCGCTTCGGCAAGGTCGCTCGGGGTGGGCTGCGCTGGAGCGATCGGCGCGAGGACTTCCGCACCGAGGTGCTCGGCCTGGTGAAGGCTCAGATGGTCAAGAACGCGGTGATCGTGCCGACCGGCTCCAAAGGCGGCTTCATCGCGAAACAGCTTCCGGACACCGGGGACGCCGCCGAGCGCCTGGCGGAGGGGAAGGCCGCCTACCGCACCTTCATCCGCGGCATGCTGGACATCACCGACAACCGCGACGGCTCCGTCATCACGCCGCCGGACCGAGTGGTGCGCCACGACGGCGACGACTCCTACCTGGTGGTCGCCGCCGACAAGGGCACCGCATCCTTCTCCGACGTCGCCAACGGCATCTCGCAGGAGTACGGCTTCTGGCTCGACGATGCCTTCGCGTCCGGGGGGTCCGCCGGCTACGACCACAAGGCGATGGGTATCACTGCCCGCGGTGCGTGGGAATCGGTGAAGCGGCACTTCCGTGAGCTCGGCCACGACACCCAGACCCAGGACTTCACGGTGGTGGGCGTCGGCGACATGTCCGGCGACGTGTTCGGCAACGGGATGCTCCTGTCGGAGCACATCCGACTCGTTGCCGCCTTCGACCACCGCCACGTCTTCGTGGACCCGGATCCGGATGCCGCCACGTCCCGCGCCGAGCGGCAGCGCCTGTTCGAGCTGCCCGGTTCGTCGTGGGACGACTACGACCGCGGGCTCATCTCCGACGGCGGTGGCGTCTTCCCGCTGACGGCGAAGTCGGTCCCGGTGAGCCCACGGATGGCCGAGGCCCTGGGCCTGGAACCCGGTGTCACGTCGTTCACCCCGGCAGAGCTGAAGAGGGCCGTGCTGCTCGCTCGCGTCGACCTGCTGTGGAACGGCGGCATCGGGACGTACGTCAAGGCCAGCACGGAGACGAACGCGGAGATCGGTGACCGGGCGAACGACGCCATCCGCGTGAACGGCGCCGACCTGCGGGTGCGGGTGGTCGGGGAGGGCGGAAACCTCGGGGTCAGTCAGCGCGGCCGGATCGAGGCGGCCCTGGCCGGCGTCCACATCAACACCGACGCGATCGACAACTCCGCCGGGGTCGGCACCTCCGACCGGGAGGTGAACCTCAAGATCCTGCTCGGAGCGGTGATGCGCGAGGGCCGGATGGACCGGGCCGCCCGGGACGAGCTGCTGCAGGCCGTGACGGACGAGGTGGCGGCCCAGGTGCTGCGCGACAACTACGAGCAGAACGTGCTGCTGGGCAACTCCCGCGCGAACGCGGCGGTCATGCTGCCTGTTCACGAACGCTTCATCGAGTGGCTGGAGGCACGCGGCGACCTCGACCGCGACCTGGAGTTCCTGCCGGACGCCGGCGGGCTCGCCGCCCGGACCGCGCAGGGGCAGGGGTTGACCCGGCCGGAGTTCGCGGTGCTCGTGGCCTACGCGAAGCTGGCGCTCAAGTCGGACCTCATCGAGACCGAGCTGGCGGACGATCCCTGGTTCGGGCGCACGCTGACGGCGTACTTCCCCGCCGCGGTCAGCGAGGCCTATGCCGGCGATCTCGCGGAGCACCCGCTGCGCCGCGAGATCATCGTCAACGCCGTCGTGAACTCGATGGTGAATCGGGGCGGCATCACCTTCGCGTTCCGAGCCGCGGACGAGACGGGGGCATCGAGCGAGCAGATCGCGCGGGCGTTCGTCACCGCCCGAGAGATCCTCGACCTGGGCGGCTTCGTCGTCGCGGTCGAGGCCACCGACAACGTGGTCGATGCGAGGGTGCAGACCGACCTCTATCTGGAGTTCCGGCGGCTGCTCGACCGCGCGGCCCGGTGGTTCGTGCAACATCGCGCCGACCGCCTCGACATCGGCGCCGAGATCGAGGCGTTCGCAGGCCCGGTGCGCCGGTACGCCTCACGGATGGGCGATCTGCTGCAGGGGAACGAGCAGACCGGCTTCACCGACAGGGTCGCCGAGCTCGAGGCCGCGGGATGCGACGGTGCCCTCGCTGCGCGCGGCGCTGGCCTGCTCGCGTCGGTGCCGCTGCTCGACGTCGCGGAGCTCGCGCGCTCCCACGGCCGGGAGCTCGACGAGGTGGCACGGACGTACTTCACGCTGTCCGGACGGACCCGCTTCGACGACCTCCTCACCAGCGTGTCCGACCTGCCGCAGGAGGACCGCTGGGACTCGATGGCGCGCGCCGCTCTGCGTGACGACCTGTACGCGGTGATGGTGGCGCTCACCGCATCCGTGCTGGAGGGCACGGAGCCAGGCGACGCGGCGGACCGGATCGCGGCATGGGTCGAGAGCGGCGGCGCGCCCGCCCGGCGCGCCCTGGACGCGCTCGCCACGGCGCACGCCGTGGAGCGACCCGGCATCGCCACGCTCTCCGTGGCTCTTCGGCAGCTGCGCTCGTTGGTGCGGTGACGCGGGCAGCCGACGCCCCGGCTCAGGCGACGGGGCGCGCCGCCGTGATCGGCACCGCGGGCAGGTGCTTCGCGGGCAGCGTCAGCGGACGCCACGGCTCACGCGTGGCCTCGAACGCCGTGATCTCGTCGGCGTGCTGGAGGGTTAGGCCGATGTCGTCGAGGCCCTCCAGGAGGCGCCACCGCGTGTAGTCGTCGATCTGGAACGGGGCGACGATGTCGGCGACCGTGACCTGCTTGGCGGCGAGGTCGACGGTCACCTCGGTGCCCGGGGAGTTCTCGAGCACCTTCCAGATGAGCTCGACGTCGTCCTGCGCGACCTGCGCCGCGAGCAGCCCCTGCTTGCCCGAGTTGCCGCGGAAGATGTCGGCGAACCGGGACGCGATCACCACGCGGAACCCGTAGTCCTTGAGCGCCCAGACGGCGTGCTCGCGGGAGGACCCGGTGCCGAAGTCCGGGCCCGCGACGAGCACCGACCCGTGCGTGTAGGCGGGCTGGTTGAGGACGAACGTCTCGTTGCCGCGCCACGCCGCGAACAGCGCGTCCTCGAACCCGGTCCGGGTCACCCGCTTGAGGTAGACGGCGGGGATGATCTGGTCGGTGTCGACGTTGCTGCGCCGCAGCGGCACACCGACACCCGTGTGCGTCGTGAACTTCTCCATGGCTGGTGCTCCCGTCTCTTCGTCGCTCAGACCTGCACCGGGACCCGCGGGTCCAGCGGCGCCAGGGGCGACCCGTCGAACGTGGTGAGGTCGACGTCGTCGTCGAGGTCGAGATCCGCGACGCTCGACAGCGTGCCGCGGATCGCCGTCGCCGCAGCGACGAGCGGCGAGACGAGGTGCGTGCGGCCGCCCTTGCCCTGGCGGCCCTCGAAGTTGCGGTTCGAGGTCGACGCCGCCCGCTCTCCCGGGGCGAGCTGGTCCGGGTTCATCCCGAGGCACATCGAGCATCCCGCGTTGCGCCACTCGGCACCGAAGTCGAGGAAGATGCGGTCGAGCCCCTCGGCCTCCGCCTGGAGCCGGACACGAGCCGAGGCCGGGACGACCAGGACGCGGACGCCGTCCGCCTTGTGCCGTCCCTGCACCACCTTCGCGACCGACCGCAGGTCCTCGATCCGGCCGTTCGTGCACGAGCCGATGAACACGGTGTCCACCGGGATGTCGCGCAGCGGCATCCCCGGCGTCAGGCCCATGTACTCGATCGCGCGCTCCGCGGTGGTGCGCTCGTTGTCCTCACCGATGTTCTCCGGGATCGGCACGCTCGCCGACAGCGGCAGGCCCTGGCCCGGGTTCGTGCCCCACGTGACGAACGGCTCGAGGTCGGCCGCGGCGAGCACGACCTCCGCGTCGAAGACCGCGTCGTCGTCGGACCGCAGCGTCCGCCAGTACTCGACGGCGGCGTCCCAGTCCGCGCCCTCCGGCGCGTGCGGGCGTCCCTTCAGGTAGTCGAACGTCGTCTCGTCCGGCGCGATCATGCCGGCGCGCGCGCCCGCCTCGATCGACATGTTGCAGATCGTCATGCGCGCCTCCATCGAGAGCGCACGGATGGCCTCGCCGCGGTACTCGAGCACGTAGCCCTGACCGCCGCCGGTGCCGATCTTCGCGATGATCGCGAGGATGATGTCCTTGCTCGTCGTGCCCGGCGGGAGCTCGCCGTCGACGGTGATCGCCATCGTCTTGAACGGGGCGAGCGGCAGCGTCTGCGTGGCCAGCACGTGCTCGACCTCGGACGTCCCGATCCCGAACGCCAGCGCCCCGAAGGCGCCGTGCGTCGACGTGTGGGAGTCGCCGCACACGACGGTGAGGCCGGGCATCGTCAGGCCGAGCTGCGGCCCGACCTGGTGGACGATCCCCTGGTCGGCGTCGCCGAGCGAGTGGATGCGGACGCCGAACTCCTTCGCGTTGGCGCGCAGTGTCTCGATCTGGGTGCGGCTCGTCGCGTCGGCGATCGGCAGGTCGATGTCGAGGGTCGGGGTGTTGTGGTCCTCGGTGGCGATCGTGAGATCAGGACGGCGGACGCCGCGGCCGGCGAGCCGCAGACCCTCGAACGCCTGCGGGCTGGTGACCTCGTGCACGAGGTGCAGGTCGATGTACAACAGGTCCGGGGCGCCGTCCGTGCCCTGGCGCACGACATGCGCCTGCCAGACCTTCTCCGCCAACGTGCCGGACATCCTGCTCACCTCTGCGCTCTCGGATGGGTGTTCCTCGATCTTCGCCCCCGGGGTCGGGGACTCGGACTTGCGTCTCATGGTGCGAGACGGCAGTATCGCCGTATGGACAACTCTAGCGGAGTCGGGGTCCTGGACAAGGCGGCCGTCGTGCTCGGCGCGCTCGAGGCCGGACCCGCCACGCTCGCGCAGCTCGTGAGCGCCACCCACCTCGCCCGCCCGACGGCGCACCGGCTCGCCGTCGCCCTCGAGCATCACCGGCTCGTCGCCCGCGACCTCCAGGGCCGGTTCGTGCTGGGCCCGCGGCTCGCGGAGCTGGCCTCCGCCGCCGGCGAGGACCGCCTCCTGGCCGCTGCTGGGCCGGTGCTCGCTGCCGTCCGCGACCACACGGGCGAGAGCGCGCAGCTCTACCGCCGGCAGGGCGACCAGCGCATCTGCGTCGCAGCGGCCGAGCGGCCGATGGGCCTGCGGGACTCGATCCCGGTCGGCGCGACGCTCACCATGCAGGCCGGGTCCGCCGCGCAGATCCTCCTCGCCTGGGAGGAGCCCGACCGGCTGCACCGGGGCCTCCACGGCGCGAAGTTCACCGCCACCATCCTCTCCGGCGTCCGCCGCCGGGCCTGGGCGCAGAGCGTGAGCGAGCGCGAGGCCGGCGTGGCGTCGGTGTCGGCGCCGGTGCGCGGCCCGTCGGGGCGCGTCGTCGCCGCCGTGTCAGTGTCCGGTCCGGTGGAGCGCATGACGCGGCAGCCCGGACGGCTGCACGCCGCCGCCGTCGTCAGCGCCGCCAACCGGCTCACCGAGGTGCTGCGCCGGACCGAGGAGGGCTGACGCCGGGTCGTCACAACCCGAGCGTCACCTCGCGTTCCACCGCGCCGTCGGGCGCGAGGAACAGGAGCACCGCGCGTCGCACGTCGGCGCCCGCGTCCCGCAGGGCCCGGGCGTACGCGCGCAGCTGCGGCGCGTAGAACTCCGTGCGCACGCCGAGCGCGGCCTCCGGAACGGCGTCGGTCTTGTAGTCGACGATCGTCACCGCGCCGTCGGCGTCCCGCACGAGCAGGTCGACGACGCCCTCGAGCACCCGGCCGTCCGGTTCGAGCGTCGCGACGAACGTCTCCGCCCAGTGCTCCCGGCGCGCCGCGTCCTGCACGAGCGGGCTCGCGAGCGCCGACAGGGCCAGGTCGGCCACGACGTCCGCGAACTCGAGAACGCCCTCGACGCGCGCCTGTGCCTCGACGGCCGCGTCCAGCTCGCCGGCGTCGGCGAGCTGGACGCGGAGGTCCACGGCCTGCAGCACGCCGTGCACGGCCCGCCCGATCGCCGTCCCGTACCTGCCCTTCGACCACGGTGGCAGGGCGAGGTCGCGCGGACCCTTCGCGCTGCCCGGGAGCGCGTCGCCCTCCCCTCCTCCGGGATCGACGACGGCGTCCCCCGCGTTCGCGCGTCCCGTCGCGGAGTGCGCGAAGACGACCTCGGGCTCCGTCCCCTCGAGGCCCGACGCGCTGTGCGTCGCGACCCGGCGGGACGCCGCGCGGGCCGCCTCGAGGCGGCCCGCCCACGCCGCGTGGTCGGGAGCGGCAGGTGCCGCCGCGCGCTCGGGGCGAGCAGCGCCGTCGTCGGCCGCGGTGAACGCGTGCGCTCCCGCGCCGCTCCCGCCCGCGTCGGCCAGCAGCCTCGCGTGGGTGGCGGCCGCCGTCGGCCCACGGTGCAGCGACACGACGAGATGGTCGCGCGCCCGAGTCGCACCGACGTAGAGCAGGCGGCGGCGCTCGTGGTCGTCCATCTGCTCGTCGAGCGGGGCCGCGGCGGTGAAGTCGTTCGTCTGCACGGACTGCCGCAGCCGCACCGCGTACCCGTCGTCGGTCCACAGGAGGCGCACGCCGCTCGCCCGACGCTGCTGCGACGTGAGCCCGGACAGCACGACGAGCGGGAACTCGAGCCCCTTCGCCGCGTGGATCGTCATGATCCGCACCGCGTCGACGTCCGTCTCCGGGAGGATCGCCTCCGCCACCCGGGAGGACTCGTCGGCCTGCCGCGCCGCCCACGCCAGGTAGGCCCGGAGCCCGCCGTGGGAGACCTCGCTCCAGGCGCGGGCCTGGTCCAGCACGAAGCGGAGCCGGCGCCAGACGTCGCGCGCGTGCGCGGGTGCGTCGGCCGGGACCTCGAACATGCGGCGGTCGGCGGCGACCCGCGCGAGGACCTCGCTCGGCGTCGCCCAGCGCGCCCACCGGTGCACCGTGCGCAGGTGGGCGAGCCCCTGTGCGACCGGGTGGTCGGCTCGGTCCTCGTCGGCCGGCGCGAGCAGGTGGAACGAACCGCCGTCACGCTTCCACGACCACAGGTCGTCGTCGCCGCACCCGTAGACCTGCGAGCGCAGCGCGGTGACCACGGAGAACTGGTCGCCGGGGTCGGCGATCGCCCGTGCGGCGGCCATGAGGGCGCGAACCTCGGTCGCGGAGTACACGAGCGAGCTCGACTCGGCCCGGTACGGGATCCCGGCGGCGTCGAGCGCCTCGACGAGGAACGGCAGCGACGTCCGCGCGGGAACGAGGACCGCCACGTCCCCCCACCGCAGCTCCCGCTCCTCGCCGCCGCGCGGATCGTGGACCGTCCAGCCCTGGCCGGCCGCGCGCAGCAGCACCGCCGCGACGTCGGCCGCCTCGCGCTCGCGCAGCAGCGCGGCGCTCGCGCGGGGCAGGTCCTGGTGCGGCTGGGCGCCGAGCACCGTCACCGCCGGACCGACCCCCACCGGGGGCCGCACCGCGTCCAGCGGCTCGTAGGCGGGCTGGGCGCCGTCGACCGGCTGGATGAGCTCCCCGAACGTCGCGTTGACCCAGGCGAGAACGGGCGCGGCCGACCGGAAGTTCGTGGTGAGCGAGCACACGTCGCCGAGCCACGTGCGCACGTCGAGGAACGTGCGGATGTCGGCGCGCCGGAACCGGTAGATCGACTGCTTCGGGTCGCCGACGACGAAGAGCGACCCCGGCGGGACGCGCACGTCGTGCCAGTCCCCGGCGCCGCCCTCGGCCCCGGCAGCGATGCGCACCGCCAGCTCGACCTGGATCGGGTCGGTGTCCTGGAACTCGTCGAGGAGCAGACGTGGGTAGGCCGCCTGGAGCGAGCTGCGCACGTCCTCGCGGGTCCGGAGCAGGTCGCGGGCGAGGACGAGCAGGTCGTGGAACTCCAGGGCGCCCTCGGCGGCGCGGGCGCGTGCGTCGCGCACCACGCGTGCGGCGATCCACCGGGCGAGCGGACGGACCGCGGCATCCGCGAACGCGGCAGCGGCGGCGCTCACGTGCTCCACGAGGGCGGTGCACGCGGCCCGCACCGCGTCGACGTCCGGCCAGCTCGTCTTGCGCCCGACCCGCCCGAACCTCGGCTCCCCCAGCGCGACGAGCGCCGCGTACGTGCGGCGGGGATCGCCGTCGGCGGCCGCGAGCACCTGCGCCCACGCCCGGATCTCGGAGAGCCTGGTGAGCAGCTTGTCGTCCGGGTCCGTGCACTCCGCGGCACGCGCGGCGAGCGCCTGCGCCTCGTCCACGAGCGGCGCGGCGTCCGGGAGGGCGCTGTCGTTGCTCGCGCCGCGCAGGACGTGGCCCTCGATGAGGTCCCAGTCCGCGCCGAACGCGCGCGCGAGCGAGCGCAGGTGGTCGAACGTCACGCCCGCCGCCATCGCGAGCAGCAGGCGGGGCGCCATCTCCTCGTCGTCGAGCAGCTCGCGCTGGAGCACCGACCACCGCTCGTCGAACGCGACACCGGACGCGACCTCGTCGCTCACCTCGATCAGGGGCGGCAGACCCGCCTCGACCGGGTGCCGGGCGAGGATCCGCTGCGCGAACGAGTGGAGCGTGCCGATCGCGGCGCCGTCGAGGTCCTCGAGCGCCCGTTCGGCCAGGGACGAGCGGGCGGGATCCTCCTGCGGTCCGCCCGGCCGCGCCCGCCGCCACACGCGCTCGAACTCCCCCCGGAGCCGGTCGCGCAGCTCCGCGCCGGCCTTCTCCGTGAACGTGATGGCCGCGATCTGGGCCAGCGGGACGCCGTCGTCCATCACGAGCGTGCCCACGCGCTCCACGAGCGAGCGGGTCTTGCCGGAGCCGGCGCCGGCCTCGACGAACAGCGAGGACGACGTGTCGGTGGCGATCCGCGAGCGGGCGGCGTCGTCGACGAGCGTCATGGGCTCCCCTCCCCCGGCTCGGCGAGGGCGGCGGGGTCGACGAGGGCCACGAGGGGCGCGAGCCGGGGGTCGCGGCGCTGCCGTTCCCACCGCTCGCGCGTCTCGGAGTGACCGAGCCCGTCCGGGTTGCAGTAGGGGCACTGCACCCACGCGAAGTCCGGCTTGTCGGGCGCGATCGCGGGGAACCACCCGCGCGAGATGGACGCGGTGAGTGTGCCCAGGGTCGTCGCGAAACGGGCCTCGAGGTCGGCGTCGAGAGTCACGGCGATGCGCCGGCCCGCGTTCTTCCGCACGAACCAGTACAGGGCCTCCGCACGACCCGCGCTTCCGGCGCCGAACGCCGCGCGGGCCGCGTGCGCGTACACAGGCAGCTGGAGGCGCGTGCCGTGCGCCACCGGGTCGTCCTCGATCTCCTCGTAGCGGCGCGTGCTGCCGGTCTTGACGTCGGTGACGATCAGCGTGCCGTCCCCCGCGCGGTCCACCTTGTCCGCGCTGCCGCGCAGGGCGACGGCGCCGCCCGGCACCGCGACGCGCACCGGCTCGGCGCCGTCCGTGCCGAACGTCAGCTCGCTCGCGAGCACGGTGGCTCCGCGCGACGCGCGCCACGCGTCGTCGTCGTCCAGCATGCGCCCCAGGTCGCGCAGCAGCGCCTCGCGCTCCACCTCCCACAGCCGTGCGTGGCCGGTCGCGCCGCGCCGCGCCGCCTCGCGGGCCTTTGTGTCGAAGATCTCCGCGAGGCGGGCGCGGTCCGCGGCCGACCAGGGCGCGCCATTGGCCGGCAGCGCCTCCGACGTGCGCACCAGGCGGTCCAGACAGGCGTGCACGAGCGTGCCGATCTCGAGCGGGGAGATCGTCACCGTCTCCTCCGGCAGCTCGAGCGGCTGCACGCGGAGCAGCCGCTGCACGAACCACGCGTGGGGGCACTCCGCGAACGACTCGAGCGACGTGGGCGAGACCACGGGCGTGCCCGTGGCGTGGTCCGGGAGCCCGGCGGAGGCGGACAGGTCGCCGTCGTAGCGGCTGAGGCCCGGCCCGCGTCGCCCCGCCAGCAGGTCCCGGGCGGCGTCGACGACGGCGTCGGGCACCAGGGCGCCCGCGCTCGCCGCGCGCACGCGCCACTCCTGCTCGTCGGCGGGCAGCGGTGTCGTCGTCAGCTCGGTGGCGAACGACGGGGAGCCGGTCAGGTGCGGCGAGCGGATCGTGTCCCAGTCCGTGACCGCGAGGTCGCGGTCGCTCGCGAGCGCGCGGAGCGTTGGCAGCAGCCATCGCGTGGGCAGGCGCTCCGTGCTGCGCCGCAGGTCGCCCCGCGGGAACGTCGCGACGACGCGCGGCGCCGCGGCGAACGCGCCCAGGAGCGCGCGGTGCCGGTCGTCGATCCACGTGCGCGCCGGGGCCAGCCGGTCCGTCGCGGCTCGCGCGTCCGCGCCGAGCAGGGCGTCGGCACGCAGCCGCCCAGGATAGGCGTCCTCCGCCAGCCCGACGACGAAGACGACGTCCGCGTCCAGTCCCGCCACCTCGCCGAGCGGGCCGACGTACACGCCCTCGCCGAACCGCCCGACGCGTGGCACGGCGCGTTCCAGCTCGAGCTCGATCGCCTCCACGGCCGTGGAGAGATCGGCCACGGGGTCGACGTCGTCGAGCACCTCGAGCCCGCGCAGGGCGGAGGTCAGTGCCGCCGCCGCGTACTGCTCCTCGGGCGGCAGACGGCGCAGGTCGTCCGACTCGCCGTACCTCGCCGCGAGCAGGTCGAGCGCCCAGGCCGCGAGCTCGCGCCACGTGCGAAGCTCCGTCCCCCGGGTCACGTCGGCGATCAGGGCACCGATCTCGCGCCGCATCGCCTCGGCCGTCTCGACGTCGCGGTCCGCGGCCTCGAGCACGGCGGGGCGGGGGTCGTCCGCCGCGCGCTCCGTCTCGGCCACCCGGTGCTGCCGCGCCGCCCAGTCCCGCAGCCTGGCGTCCCAGTCCGTGCCCTCGACGACCGCCGCGAGCCGCGACACCTGCTCCCAGCGCGCGACGGGCACCGGCGAGCCGTCGCTCGTGCGCACGGGTGCGTCGGCGAGCGCCCGGAACACGTCGGCGCGGGCGAAGCGCGCCTGGGGCAGCCGCAGCAGTGCGAGGAACGACCGGGTGATCGCCCGCTCCGCCACTCCTCGGACGCCGGGCCCGTTGACGCGGATCCCGACCGTCTCGAGGCGCTCGTGCAGCAGTCGCGCGTACGGCGACGCGCCGGCGTAGAGGACGGCCGCGCGGTGCGCCGGCACCGTCTCCAGGGTGGCGACGAGCTCGCGTGCGACCAGCCGCACCTCGTCGTCGGCGTCGGAGGCGTGCCGCACGTACGTGGCGACGGGCGGCGCAGGACCGAGCCGGGCGCCGTCGTCGGCCCGCTCCTGCGGCACCTCCACGCCGGCCTCGGCCAGGCCGCGCACCACCTCCTCGTCCGCGCGCCGCACACCGGTGAGCGCGACGACCGCGTGCAGCGGCCGCGCGTCGGCGAGCGCGGCGAGCAGCTCGCGTTCGGCGTGGGCGAGGCGCCCGGGCACGTGGACGACGACGGCGTTCCCGCCCGTGGCGGGCAGGTCGCCGTGCGTCCCGCGCAGCCGGGCGGCCGCGGCCCGGAGCAGGTCGGTCTCGTCGTACCAGCGCGTGGCGAGGCGCGCGGCGACGGTGCGGTGCAGGCGGACGAGGTCGGCCGCCAGGAGGCCGCTCGCCGCGATGGCGTCCAGCCCCTCGTCGCCGGCGTCGCGCAGCTCGGTGTGCGCCCGCACGAGGGCGCGGACCGTGGCCGGATGCTCGGCCACCCGGCCGAACCGCCCGGGCTCCTCCCGGAGGATCGCGCGCCAGTGCGCGGCGACGACGGTGCGGGTGGCCGGGACCCGGGGATGCAGGTGGGCCGCGACGAGCGTCTCTGCGAGGCGCGGCAGGGTGGTGAGCACGAGGCCGGCGACGCCGGGGGTGCGCCGGGCGTCGTCGCCGTCGAGCCCTGCGGCGAGCGCGCGACGCGCGACGACGCCGGTGAGGTTGTCCGGGACGACCACGGTGACCGCGGCGAGCGGGTCGCCCGCCTTCGCCTCGCGCACCGCGTCCCGGAGCGCGTCGAGGGCGGGACGGCCGGACGCCGCCGTCGTCACCCGCACGCTCCCCACGAGAGGGACCGTAGCGGGCGCCTGGGACGTCCCGCTCGCGATAACCGCTTGCCCGAGGGAGCCCGAGCGGGAACCGTCGCCCCGGTGACCCTCACCACGACCGCCCAGCTTCTCGCCGCCTACGACGACCAGCTCCGCGGCGACGCCGCCGAGGCGCTCAGCGCCGCCTCCGTGACCTGGCTCGGGCCTCTGCGGCTCGCCACCTACACCGGCGGGCGCGGGTTCGTCACCTACCCGGACCTGGGCGGGGCCGACGAGGCCGGCGTCGCGGTGCTCGTCGCCGATGCTCTGGCTCACTACGTGGCGGATGCCCGGATCACGCGCGTCGAGTGGAAGACCCGGGGCCACGACCACGCCCCCGGGCTGCACGACGTGCTCCTGGCGAACGGGTTCGTCATGGACGAGCCGGAATCGATCATGATCGGGGAGGCGCGCCACCTCGCCGTCGACACGCCCCTTCCCGACGGCGTCACGCTGCGCCGTGTCAGTCGGGAGGCCGACGTGCGGGCCATGTGCGAGGCGGCCGACGTCGCGTTCGGCACGCACATGGCCGCGGACATGACCGCCGCGATGCTGCGTCGGCTCACGATCGACCCCACGACGGAGCTCTGGGTGGCCGAGCACGGCGGGACGGTCGTGAGCACCGGGCGGCTGGAGCCGGTCGCCGGCACGGAGTTCGCCGGCATCTGGGGCGGTTCGACCCTGCCCGAGTGGCGCGGCCAGGGCATCTACCGGGCGTTGACGGCGGCCCGGGCGCGGTCGGCGCTCGCCGCGGGCAAGACCCTCATCAACAGCGACTCGACGGAGTACTCGCGGCCCATCCTCGAACGTTCCGGGTTCGTCAAGGTGTCGACGACGACGCCGTACGAGTGGCGCAGGGGACCCCGCGCCTCCGGTGAATGACGGAAAACGCCCCTCACCAGCGTTTCCACTGGTGAGGGGCGTTCGATGTAGCCCCGACCGGATTCGAACCGGCGCTACCGCCTTGAGAGGGCGGCGTCCTAGGCCACTAGACGACGGGGCCGTGCGGCAGATGCCTGGAGGAGTCTACCCGAGGTGCCGGGTGCGTCCGCACACCGAACGCGGACATCTCCACCGCTGGGGTACCAGGACTCGAACCTAGACTAACTGAACCAGAATCAGTCGTGCTGCCAATTACACCATACCCCATGGGGGTATCTCGCTCGACGTTCTCGGGTCCGCTGACGCGGCTCCGGACGGGCGATCTACCGACGGAGCACTCTACCCGAGCGCACGGGGCGCTCCAAACCGCCACGACGCCCGGAGCGCGGCCCCGCACCCGACCTCGCTCGCGTGTCGGAACGGCATGGCACGGTGGGTGGCATGACACCCGACGACGTGCGCGACGCCTCCCGCTGGCTCGCCGAGGCGATCCGCTCCCGTCCCGACGCCGACCTGTCCGTGCCCGCCGGCCCGGTGGACTGGTCGTGCCGGCAGACTCTCGACCACGTCCTCGACGACCTCCTCGCGTACGCGCTCCAGCTCGGAGGCGCAGGGACGGCGTGGGCGCAGCGCGACTACCTGCCGCTCGTCGCCGCTGACGGCGGCTTCGACGTCATGCGCGTCGACCCCGGCGTGGGGGTCGACGGCATCGCGGACACGCTCGTCGCTGCCGGGGCGGTCATGGCCGCGGCGGTCGCCGTCGCGCCCCCGACGGCGCGGGCCCGGCACCCGCGCGGGCTCGCCGACGCCGCGGGCTGGGCCGCCATGGCCGTGATCGAGACGGTCGTCCACGGCTGGGACGTGCTCAACGGTCTGGACGGGGCCCCACCGGCTCTGCCCGAGAACCTGGCCGCCGGGGTGCTCGCCCGCCTGTTCCCGGACGTCGCGCCGCCCGCTCCTGGAGAGGCCGGTGCGACGCTGGTGTGGGCCACCGGACGGGGCGAGCTGCCCGGTCAGGCGCGCCGGACGTCGTGGAACTGGGACGCGAACGTGAGGTGACGCCGTGGAGCCGAGGCTGATCGAGGTGCATCCGGCGACGCCGGAGCGGTTCGACGACGTCGCAGCCGTCCTCGCGCCGCGCTCCCCTGACGTGCCGACCTGCTGGTGCCTCAGCATGCGCCTGCCGAACGCGGAGAACCATGCGTTGCGGGGCGCCGACCGCGGCGCGCGGCTGCGGCGCTACGCCGAGGAGGGCACACCGCCGGGCGTCGTCGCGTACGTCGACGGCGAACCGGCCGGCTGGTGCTCGATCGCCCCACGTTCCAGCCACCACCGGCTCACGCACTCGCGCACGATCCCGACCGTCGACGACGTGCCCGTGTGGAGCATCGTGTGCCTGGTGGTCCGGCCTCGGTTCCGACGGCGCGGCCTGGCCCGTCACCTGCTCGACGGCGCCGTCGACTACGCGCGCTCCCGCGGCGCACCGGTGGTCGAGGCCTACCCGGTGGACCCGGGCGAGCGGCGGCTGAGCTCGGCCTTCGCCTACATGGGCACGATGTCGCTGTTCGAGGCCGCGGGCTTCGTCCGCGTGGCGGAGACCTCGGCGCGCGCGGGCGGGGCGCCGCGGTGGCTCGTGCGGCTCGACCTCAGCGCGTCGGCGGGCTGACGCGCGTCACGGCGTCTGCTCGGGGCGCGACGCCCAAGAGGCTGGGAAGCTCGTCCAGCGAGGCGAGAACCGGGATGCCCTCGGCGGCGGCGAGCTCGGGATCCTCGATGTGCGGCCCGCCCCGACGGTTTCCTGGGCGGTCGAGCCACACCCCGCGCAGCCCGGCGTCGCGGGCGCCGAACGCGTCGGTGTCGAGCTCGTCCCCGACGTAGACCGTCTCCCCCGGGCTCGTGCCGAGAAGCCGCACCGCCTCGAGGAACACGCGCGGGTCGGGCTTGCCGACGCCGAGGTCGTCCACCGTGAGGAGCAGCGGGAGGTCGGAGAACCCCGTGCGCTCGAGCTTGAGCACCTGCATCTCGCGGGTGGCGTTCGTCAGGGCGCCGACGGCGATCCCGGCCTCCCGGAGCTGGCCGACGACCTCCACCGCCTCCGGGTGGGCCACCCATCCGTCGGCGAACGCCGCGAGATACACCTGGTCCCACGCGGCGAGCCCGGCGTCGTCGAGCGTCGGACCACCGAACGCGTCGAGGATCTGCTGGGCACGGGCGTGGCGCTGCGCCGTCTGCGTGAGCTCGCCACGAATGTAGGCCTTGTAGTAGCGGCCGGTGTCGGCACGCCACATCGCGAGGACCTCGGCCCGTTCGGGGGCGCCCAGTCCGGGCAGGTAGGCGTCGACGACGGCGTCCAGCGCGACGGCGAACGCGGTCCGCGTGTCGACGAGCGTGTCGTCGATGTCGAACAGGACGCCGGTCACGCCGTCGGGCGCCGTCACAGGCTCGCCCGGAGCCGCCGCAGCCGCGCGAGCGCCGCGTCCCGGCCGAGGATCTCCATCGACTCGAACAGCGGCGGCGACACCCGGCGACCCGTGACGGCGACCCGCAGCGGCGTGAACGCGATTCGGGGCTTGATCCCGAGCCCGTCGACGATCGCGGCGCGCAACGCGTCCTGGATCGGCTGCGCCTCGAACGGCTCGACGCCCTCGAGAGCCGCGACGGCTGCGTCGAGGATCGCGCCGGCGTCGTCGGTGAGGGCCGCCCGCGCGTCGTCCTCGACCGTCACGGCGTCGTCGGCGGTGAACAGGAAGCCCAGCATCCCGGGAGCCTCCCCCAGGAGGACCATGCGCTCCTGCACCAGCGGCGCGCCGGCGTCGAGCAACGCACGGGACTCGGGCGGGAGGTCGGCGTAGGAGTCGGCCACCACGACGCCCGCGGCGTGCAGGTACGGCACGAGCCGCGCGGCGAAGTCCTCCGGGGCGAGCAGCCGCACGTGCGCGGCGTTGATCGCCTCCGCCTTCGCGAGGTCGAAGCGGGCCGGGTTGGGGTTGATGTCCGCGACGTCGAACGCCTCGACCATCTCCGGCATCGAGAACACGTCGCGGTCCGGGCCGATCGACCAGCCCAGCAGCGCCAGGTAGTTGAGCAGACCCTCCGGGGTGAACCCCCGGCGGCGGTGCAGGAACAGGTCCGACTCGGGGTCGCGCTTCGACAGCTTGCGGTTGCCCTCGCCGCGCACGAGCGGGAGGTGCGCGAACGTCGGCTCGCCGTCGCCGACGCCCAGCTCCGCGAGCGCGCGGTACAGCGCGATCTGCCGCGGCGTGGAGGACAGCAGGTCCTCCCCGCGCAGGACGTGCGTGATGCCCATGAGCGCGTCGTCCACGGGGTTGACGAGCGTGTACAACGGCTTGCCGCCAGCCCGGACGAGCACGTAGTCCGGCACCTCGCCGGCGGCGAACGTCACCTCACCGCGCACCAGATCCGTGAACGTGATGTCGTCCTCCGGCATCCGCAGGCGGATCGTCGGCTCGCGGCCGGCCGCGCGGAACGCGGCGCGCTCGTCGTCCGAGAGGTGCCGGTCGTGGTTGTCGTAGCCCTTCTGGGTCGGACGGCCCGACGCCACGTTCCGCGCCTCGACCTCCTCCGGCGTCGAGAACGACTCGTAGGCGTGGCCGGCATCCAGCAGCCGCGCGACGACGTCGGCGTAGATGTCCATCCGCTGCGACTGCCGGTAGGGCTCGTGCGGTCCCCCGACCTCGACGCCCTCGTCCCAGTCCAGGCCGAGCCAGCGCAGCGCGTCGAGGATCTGGCGGTAGCTGTCCTCGGAGTCGCGGGCGGCGTCGGTGTCCTCGATCCGGAACACGAACGTGCCGCCGGTGTGGCGCGCGTGAGCCCAGTTGAACAGGGCGGTCCGGACGAGGCCGACGTGCGGCGTGCCGGTGGGCGAGGGGCAGAAACGAACGCGCACGGCGGACGGCGCAGCGGGGGTGCTCATGATGCGGCCAGCCTAGCCGCGGCCCGTCCCCACCCTTCGCGAGAGGTTTTCTGCGCGACCGCGAGAGGTTTCCTGCGCAACCGCGAGAGGATCCGTGGGCCACGAACCTCTCGCGAACGGGCCACGAACCTCTCGCGAACGGGCCACGAACCTCTCGCGAAGGGTGGTCAGCGGCGGACGACGGGGTTGCCGAGCGTGCCGATCCCCTCGACGGTGACCTCGACCCGCTGACCGGGCTGCATCGGCCCGACGCCGGCCGGCGTCCCGGTGAGGATGACGTCCCCCGGCAGCAGCGTGAAGATGCTCGACACGTACGCCACGAGCTCCGGCACGGTGCGCACCATCTGCGACGTCCGGCCGTCCTGCACCACCTCGCCGTCGAGCGCCGTCGTGACCCGCACGTCGCTCACGTCCAGACCCGTCACGAGGTACGGCCCGAGCGGGCACGACGTGTCGAACGCCTTCTTCAGCGTCCACGGCCCGGTCGCGCCCTGGTCACGCGCCGTCACGTCGTTGGCGCACGTGTAGCCGAGCACCACCTCGGGGACGCGCTCCACCGGCACGTCCTTGCACAGCCGGGAGATGACGACGGCGAGCTCGCCCTCGTAGTGGACGTCCGCCGAGTACGGCGGCAGCACGATCGGGTCGTCCGGGCCGACGACGGCGGTGTTCGGCTTGAGGAACACGAGGGGGTCGGTGGGCACCTCGTTCCCGAGCTCCGCGGCGTGCTCCGCGTAGTTGCGCCCGATCCCGACCACCTTCGAGCGCGGGATGACCGGCGCGAGGAGGCGGACGGCGTCGAGCGGGAGCCGCTGCCCGGTCGGCTGGAGCTCGGCGAACAGCGGGTCGCCGGTGACGACGACCAGCTCCGCGTCGTCTCCCTCGCCGTCGACGATCGCGTACCTGGGATCCGAGCCTGACGTGAACCGGGCGATGCGCATGTCGCCCAACCTAGGACGTATCCGCCTGCCGGGCCGCCAGATGGTCGCGCAGGGCCGCCGCCGCGTCCAGCATCGCGAGCGACGCCGCCCCCAGGGCGCCCCGGCGCTCGGCCATGACCCGTCGCAGCTCGACGACCTCGCCCCCCGCGGGCGCGGCCGCGAGCACGGCGCGGATCTGGGCCGGCCGCACCCCCTGCAGGCGCAGCTGGTGCACGATGCGCGCGGCGCGGACGATGTCGGGCGAGTACCGGCGGTGCCCGGAACGTGCGTCGCGGGCCGGGACGAGCAGCCGGTACGCCTCCCACGACCGCAGGGTCGAGGTCCGCACGCCCAGGGCGCCGGCGAGCTCGCCGACCGTCATGTCGTCCTCGGCACGCACGTCGCGCTCCGGCTCGGCCGCGAGCGCGTCGAGGGCGCGGGACGCGAGCCGCACCGTCTCCCGCGCTCCCTGCTGTGCCACGTGACCGAGGTCGACCAGCTCGAGAGCGCGCTCGACGTCGTCGGCCGTCACGGCACGCATCACCGCCCGCGCCTGCGCGACGCCGAAGCCGGCCACCAGGGCGCGATAGGCGACGACGGCGGTGCTGTGGGTCCGCGTGTAGGACCGGTAGCCGTTGGCTGACCTGACCGACCTCGGGATGATCTCGAGGCGCTCCAGGTCGCGGACGTGCTGGGTCGACACACCGGCCGGCCCGGCGACGTCCCCGATGCGCATCCGACCCCCCGCATTCCAACCCTCAACAGCACGTGAATTCTACGGTTGAAGCATGGCGACCGAACCAGATCACACGACCACCGCCGTCCTCCACGACGGCAGCCTCCTCGAGGTCCGCGCCTGGGGCGCCGGTGCCCACCTCGTGCTCCCGGAGCGCACGCGCCGGCTGCCTCCCGCTGAGGCCGACAACCTGCGCGCCTGGGGCGGCGACCCCGACTACGGGCTGAAGCTCGCCGTCGCCCTGGCCGAGCGCGCGTGCGTGGTGACCGCCGACGTCACCGGACACCGGCTCGCCCACCCCGCACCGGACACGCTGACGCCGGAGAACCTCGTGGCGGACGTCGTCGCGATCGCCGACGCCGCCGGCGCCGACGGCTTCGCCTACGTCGGGTACTCCTGGCTCGCGCTCGCCGGGCTGCAGGTCGCGGCCCGCACCGACCGCCTCACGAGGCTCGCGATGGGCGGCTTCCCGCCGGTCGACGGTCCCTACGACGCGATGCTCGCCGTGACCCGGGCCTCCCACGAGCGGGCTGCGACGCCCCCGGAACCAGCCGCGGAGCACGAGGTGACGCCCGGCGACTGGGACACCGCGGAGATCCGGACCGACGAGCAGCAGACGCGCCAGTTCGTCACGCTGTACGAGGCCCTCCAGGGTTTCGACGACCGCCGGGTCGCGGAGGCCTTGACGATCCCTCGCCTGGCGTTCGCCGGGGCGGACGACGACATCTCCTACGGTCCCGACTGGGGCGGCGTCCGGGTGCCCATCGCGGAGACCCTGCGCCGCACCGCTCCCGAGCTCGAGGCGGCCGGGTGGAGCGTGCGGCTGCTCGACGGCCTCGACCACCTGGGCGCCATGCACGCCGACGTCGTGCTGCCGCTGCTGAGCGAGTGGTGGGACGACGGCGGACGCTAGCGCCGGGCGAGCACCTCGCCGTGCACGACGACGAACCAGCCGTCCGGGTCCTCGCCCCACTCGCGGAAGCCGGCCGCGAGACGCGCGAGCTCGGCGTCGTCGGCGAGTCCGGTCTTCTTGGCGTGCGCGGCGAACGCGGACTTGGTCAGCCGGTCCGCCCACAGCCCGGACCACCACTCGCGCAGGTCTGGCTCTGCGAAGCACCAGGTGCTCGAGCTCGGCGTCACGTCGTCGAACCCCGCCTCGCGCACCCACGCCAGCACACGCCGTCCGGCATCCGGCTCGCCGCCGTTGCGCCGCGCGACGGCCCGGTAGAGCCGCTGCCAGTCGTCGAGCGCCGGCACCTCGGGGTACCACCGCATCGCCCCGTAGTCGGCATCGCGGACGGCGAGCACGCCGCCGGGGCGCAGCACGCGCCGCATCTGCCGCAGCGCCGCGACCGGGTCGCCCAGGTGCTGGAGCACCTGGTGGGCGTGGACGACGTCGAAGCTGCCGCCGGAGTAGCCGAGCGCGTACACATCGCCGGTCTCGAACAGCACGTTGTCGACGTCGCGCGCCGCGGCGAACTCCGCGGCCCGGACCAGGACGTCCTCGGCGGTGTCGATCCCGACCACGCGCCCCGGCGCGACGTACTTTCCGAGGTCCGCGGTGATCGTGCCCGGACCGCACCCGACGTCGAGCACGTCCATCCCCTCGGCGAGCTCGGGCAGGAGGTACGCGGCGGAGTTCGCGGCCGTGCGCCACGTGTGGGAGCGCAGCACGCTCTCGTGGTGCCCGTGCGTGTACCGGGCGCGCTCGCCTGACGGCCCCGCGGCCTCCGCGCCCTGAACCCTCGCCGTCACGCCCATGCCTACCTCCGCCTCGTTGCCTCGATGGTAGGACCGGCCGCCCCGGCCCGCTCGGTGCGCCCGACCAGGCGACGGGTCACGTTCGCTGCCGCGCCGGCGCGACTCATCACCTGGTCGCGGCCCGACGCCGGTGGACCTCGCTGGTTACCCTGACCCGGTGACCCAGACCGTCGCCTCCTCGCGCCCTCGCGCCGCGCGCACGGGCGCGCGCATCGAGGGCGTCGACGTCGCGCGCGGCCTCGCGGTCCTCGGCATGTTCGTCGCGCACCTCGGGACGGGGCACCATCCGGCCGGGGACGGATGGGGCTCCCAGTGGATGTGGGTGGTCGACGGACGCTCGTCGGCCCTGTTCGCGATGCTGGCCGGCGTGGGGCTGGCGTTCATCACGCGTTCCGTCGTTCCCGGCGACGCCGTCGCGATGCGTCGCGCACGCGTCAAGATCGTCGTGCGCTCGGGGATCATCCTCGTCCTCGGGTGGGCCTTGATGCTGCTGGGCACCCCCGTCGCCGTGATCCTGCCGACGTACGCGTTCCTGTTCGTCATGGCGCTGCCGTTCCTGCGCCTGCGCCCGCCGGCCCTGCTCGCCGTCGCCGCCGCCGTGCTCGTCGTCGGGTCGCCGCTCGTGCTTGGCCTGCGCGAGTCGCTGACCGGGACCGTCGAGCCGACGCAGCCGACGCTCGTCGTCGGCGAGCTGCTCACCGGGTACTACCCGGCGCTCGTGTGGATCGCGTACCTGCTCGTGGGCCTCGCCGTCGGGCGGCTCGGCCTCGGCCGCTTGGCCACCCAGTGGTGGTTCGTCGGCGCCGGGGCCGCCCTGGCCGTCGTCGCGTACGGTCTCGGCGTCGTGCTGGCCGACGTCACGGGCGCCGACACGACGTCGTGGCCCGGCGTGCTCGTCTCGACGGAGCCGCACTCGTCATCGATGTTCGAGATGGCCGGGAACATCGGCGTCGCCGTCGCCGTCCTCGGGCTGTGCCTCCTCGCGACGCGTGGCGTCGTGGGCGCCGTCGCGCTGCGGCCGATCGCCGCCACCGGCGCGATGTCGCTCACCGTGTACACGATCCAGATCGTCGCGATCGCGATCGTGGGCTCCGACGCCGTCTGGTACCCGACGTCGAACGGCCCGCTGCTCGTGATCGGCCTCGGCTGCATCGTCTTCGCGCTGGTGTGGCAGCTCACGCTGGGCCGCGGTCCGCTCGAACGGCTGCTCAAAGTGGCCGCCGACGCCGCCACCCGCGAGCGCACGCCGCCCGTCTACCCGCCGGGCACGCGGCCATGACCGTCCCCTCGACGCTCCCCCGCCCGGTGTGGGAGGAAGCCGCGCGTGCCCACGCGGCGGGCGCCGGTGAGCGCACCGCGGCGCACACGGCACGCCGCGCCCGGGGCGAGACCCACCCCGTCGACGACTTCCTCTTCACCTACTACCCCACCAAGCCCGGCGTGCTCGCCCGCTGGCACCCCGGCGTCGGGACCCGCCTCGCCGACGCCGCCGGCACGCCGTTCGCCGACGCCAGGTGGTACCGGATGGACGACGACGGCGCCGCGCGCCTCGACGTCGGGGCGTTCGTGCACGAGCGGGGCCGGGCCGTGACGCACTACGCGGCGCTGCTCGCGGCGACGGCGGAGCGCCGGCCGGTGACCGGGTGCTTCGGGCTGCACGAGTGGGCGATGGTCTACCGGGAGCGCCCCGGCGAGCACCGGCACCCGCTCGAGCTGCGCCTCGGCGAGGACGGGACCGACGCCGTCGTCCAGGAGCACGGCATCCGGTGCACGCACTACGACGCGTTCCGCTTCTTCACCCCGCAGGCCCGGCCCCGCAACGCCCATCAGCCGACGCGCGCGACGCAGCTCGAGCTCGAGCAGCCCGGCTGCCTGCACGCGAACATGGACCTCTACCGGGTCGCGACGCACCTCGGTCCGGCCGTCCCCGGCGAGCTGCTCCTCGCGACGTTCGACCTGGCCCGCGAGATCCGCCAGGTCGACATGCGGGCCTCCCCCTACGACCTCGAGCAGTGGGGGTACGAGCCGATCCGCATCGAGACCCCGGAGGGGAAGGCGGAGTACGTCGCGCACCAGCGGACGTTCGCGGCCCGGGCGCAGAGCCTCCGGGCGCGGCTCCTCGCCGTGACGACGGCACTCGAGGCGAGGGCGGACGACCGCTCCGAAACGTCCGCGGCGGCCGCCGCCGGACGCTAGGCTCCCGCTCTCAGGCTCAGTCGAGGGGGTTGCGTGGTCACGACGGCAGCACTGCTGCGCCGGCGCGCCCGCTCCCAGCTGGGCCTCCTCGCGCTGCTCGGCGTGCTCGTGGCTCTCGTGGCGGGCGTGGGCGCCGGTGCCCTCGGGTTCGTGGTGGTCTCCGCGGAGGCCGGCTCCCGCCAGACGATCGAGGAGGCACCGCCGACGGCGTCCGGCGTGCAGGTCCAGACGCGGCTCGCCGACGACGCCCCCGCGCAGGACGCCGCAGCTACCGCCCGGATCGACACGGAGACGTCGGGGCTCCCCGCCGTCGTCGACCGCTCGATCCGCACGGGACCGCTCGACGTGCTCGCCGTCGCCGAGGAGGCCCCCGAGGTCGCGCAACGCGTCGTCGCCGGCGCCGACGACGCCCTGGCCGAGCGGGCTCACCTCACGGACGGCGCGTGGCCCGAGCCGGTGACCGGCGAGGGCGCGGGTACCGAGGAGACGCCGCTCCAGGGCGTGCTGCACGCCCTGGCTGCGGAGAGCCTCGGCGCCGGCGTCGGCGACGTGCTCGCCCTCGGCGGCGAGGACGCGGTGCACGTCGTCGTGGCCGGGCTGTGGGAGCCCGACGACGGCGCCGACCCGGCCTGGTTCGGCGAGCGCGTCGTCGTGACGGGCTCGAGCCCCGCCGACCGTGGCGCGCTCGGTCCGCTCATGCTCCCGGAGTCCTCGCTCGCCGCCGTCCCGACGCAGCCCTTCGTCCGGTGGACGGTCCGCGCTGACGCGCAGCGCGTCGTGCCGGCTGATCTCGCCCCCCTCGCGCGGGCGCTCGAACGCATCCCGGCCGCTCTCGACGACGAGCCCGGCGTCGTGCTCCGCGGTGCGACCACGACCGGGACGGGCGCCCAGGAGCTCGCCGCGACCGCCGCCGCCCTGGGCGCGGTCCGCGGAACGGTCGCCGTGCCGCTGCTCGTCCTCGCTGTCGTGTCGGCCCTCGCCATCTGGCAGATCGTCGGGTTGCTCGTGACGGTCCGCTCCACCGAGACGGACCTGCTCACCGCGCGCGGTGCCACCCGCGGACAGATCCTGGGAGCCTCGTTCGCCGAGGCCCTCGCGGTGGCCGTCCCCGGTGCCGCGGTAGGGACGGCCGCCGCGTGGCTCCTGCTGGCGGCCGGCCCCGCGGGCGCCGGGCCGGCGACGGCGCTCGTCACCGGCGTCGGGGCGGCGACGGCGCTCGTCGTCGTCGTCATCATGCTCGCCACGAGTGCTGCGGACGCCGCGTCGTCGCACGGCCGGCGCACGGCCGAGGCGTCCGGCCGGGCCCGCACGGCCACGACCGGCGCCGCCGTCGCGCTCGTCACCGCCGCCGCGGCGATCGGCGTCTGGCAGCTGTGGCGGTACGGCGACCCCGTCGTGACGCGCCCGGACGGCTCCGTCACCGTCGATCCCGTCTCCGCCGCGGCGCCCGCGCTCGCTCTGCTGACCGGAGGCCTGCTCGCGCTCGGTCTCGTCGGCCCCGTCAGCTCGTTCGCCGCGCGCATCGCTACGCGGACGCGCGGGACGTGGCCCGTCCAACCAGCGCGGCAGGTCGCCCGCCGGGTGGCCGTCTACGCCGTCCCCGTCCTCCTGCTCGTCCTCGCCACCGGCTCCGCGTCGCTCGCCGCGGCGTTCACCGGGACCTGGACCAGCGTCCGCGCCTCGGCGACGGCTCTAGGGTCCGGGACCGACCTGCGGGTGCCCGGGCACTCGGTGACGTACGTGTCGGCGTCGACGCCGCCGCTCGGCCTGCCGGAGCTCGCCGAGCTGCCGGGGGCGCGGGACGCGGCGCCGGTCTGGAGTCTGGCCGCGAGCGTGGACGACGTCCCGGTCACGGGGCTGGCCGTGCCGGCCGAGGGGATCGCCGGCGCCGTCGTCGCCCCCGAGGCGCTGTTCGACGCCTCGGCAGTCGCGGCAGCGCTCGACGACGCCGCTGCCCTCCCCGGGATCGAGCTGCCGGCGGGCACGGAGTCCCTCGACCTGACCGCGACGCTGCAGGTGCTGGCCCGATCGAGCGGCGACCTGGTGTTCGGCGGGTCCGCGCACCGCGACGGCACCGTGCGGGTGTGGTTCGCGAGCGACGACGGCGAGGTCCTCGTGCGCGACGCCGGCACGCTCGTGGCGCGCGCGGAGCCGGACGTCCACTGCTCGACCGATCCGGACGGTGCGCTGACCTCCTGCACGGAGGACCCGGCGACCCCCGGCCTCGGCGAACCCGTCTCCGAGACGTTCGACGTGCCGGTGCCCGCGGACACGGCGGGGTGGCGCGTCGTCGCGATCGACCTGGGGATCCGGACCCCGCCGCGGGCGGCCGACCTGACGTTCACCGTCGACGAGCTGAGCATCGACGGCGATGCGCTGGAGCTCCCGGAGGGCTGGGAGCTGCACACGTCCACCGAGGCAGGTGCCGGCCTCGAGCCGATGCAGCCGCTGGGCCTCACCGGCACGCTCGCGGCAGCCGACCCCGCGTCGTTCGCGCTCGCTGCGCCCGCCCTGGAGACGGCGCGCCTCATGCCCGTGCACCCGGACGCCGTCCCGCTCGCGGTCTCGACCGCCGCGGCCGACGCGTTCGGCTGGTCGTCCGGTGACGACGTCACGCTCGCCGTCGACGGCACCGACGTCCGGGCCCGGGTCGCGGCCGTCGTCCCCCTGGTGCCGGGTTCGCGGGCGGCGGAGTCGATCCTCACGACGCCGCAGGCGCTCGCCGGCACGCTGCTCGCGAGCGGCACGTCGCCGAGCCTGCCCGCCGAGGTGTGGATCGCCTCGGACGCCCCGGCCGAGACCGCCGCTGCGGTGGGCAACGTGCGCGGGACGGACGCCCCTGCCGTGCTGAGCGCCGACGCCGACGCGGACCCCGTCACCGGCCCCGCACTGGACATGTTCTGGCTCACCGCGGGTGCGGCAGCCGCGCTGGCGATCGCCGGCACGGGCGCCGTCGTCGTCGCGCTGGCCCGATCCCGCCGGGGCGAGGTCGTCGTGCTGCGTGCCATCGGCGAGTCGCCGACGGACCAGGCGCGCTCCCGCAGCACCGAGGTGCTCGCCGTCACGCTCGCGGCGATCGTCGCCGGCGGTGTGGTCGGGCTCGCGCTGAGCTGGCTCGTGGTCCCGCCGCTCGCCGCCACCGCCGCGAGCTCGCTGCCCCTCGAGGTGGCTCTGCGGGTGGACGCCGGCTGGGCGCTCGCGGCGGGCGGCGCGCTGGTCGTCGCCGTCGCCGCCATCGCCCTCGCGCACGGCGCCCACGTCCGCTCCCAGGCGCGGGACACCGAGTGGCGGGAGGAGATCCGATGAGCCGCCCGACCGCCCGCCGCATCGTCGTCGCCGGGGCCCGTTCCGCCGTCGGCCCGGCCGTCACGATCGCCCTCGTCGTCCTGGTCATCGCGGGGACGCTCGCCGCGTGGCCGCGCCTGCTCGACCGGATGTCCACCGCCGAGCTGCGGTATCAGGTGGGACTGCTGGCACCCCAGGTGCGGGACCCCTCCGGCGCCGTGAACAACTGGCTCGCCGACGACGTCGTCACCGGCACCGAGCAGAGCCTCCCCGACGACCTGTGGCCGCAGTGGCGGGCGTGGGACTCGACGCTGCAGGCACTCCGCGACCGGCAGGCGGAGCCGGTGCGGTCGGCCCTCGGCGACCCGCGCTACCGCGCCGTCGCGCAGGACGCCGTCCCGACGGTCGAACGAACCGAGCTCCCCGATCGCGCCTCGGCGTCGGCGGTGCTCGTGCTCGACCCGTTCCTCGCCGACCGCGTGCGGCTCGTCGACGGGACGACCCCCGGCGCCGTCCCCGACGACGCGTTCGCCGTCGATCCGGCCGACCCGGCGACCGGCGACGACGCGGTCCCGGTCGACCTGTGGATGTCCGTGGACAGCGCCGACGAGATGCGCTGGGAGGTCGGCGACACCCGGCGCGTCACCCTCGGCTCCGCCCCGTGGTCGGCCGGCGTCGCCGATCTGCGGCTCACCGGGACGTTCGAGGCGCTCGACCCCGACGAGCCGTTCTGGCAGCACACCCCGTCGACCCTGTTTCCGAACGTCGACGACAACCCGGACACCGGGTACCACGTCACGGCGCGGGCGATCCTCGACCCGACGAGCGTCGCCGCGTTGCGGTTCGCCACCACCTGGACGAGCGAGGCGTGGTTCCCGTTCGACGTGTCCGACCTCAGCGCGACGAACGCCCCCGCGGCGCTCGCCGGGCTGCGCGGCCTCGTGGACACCCCGCTCCCGACCTCCGAGGCGGGCGGGTTCCCGGCGGAGCTCGAGTGGGACACGCAGCTCGTGCCCGCGATCGAGCGCGTCCTCGGCCGCTCCGCGGGGCTCGACGCCGTGTTCGCGCTCGTCGCGTCCGGACCGGTCGGCGTCGCTCTGGCCGTCATCGCGCTCACGGGGCGCCTGCTGCTCGACCGACGCCGCGGCGTCCTCGCGCTGGCGCTCGCGCGCGGCGCCTCGGGCGTGCAGATGCGGTCGGTGATGGCGCTCGAAGGGCTGGTGCTCGGGGTTCCCGCCGCGGCGATCGGCGTCGCAGCCGCGGCTCTGCTCGTCCCGGCCGACGTCGGCGCCGGGGCGTACGTGCTGCCGGCCGCCGTCGCGCTCGCCCCCGCCGTGACGCTGGCCGGCGTCACGAACCGGCGCTCGCTGCGGCCCGTCCGGGAGGACCTCGGCACGGGCCGGGCGAAGGCGCGGGGTGTCGCGGAGCTCGTGCTCGTCGTCCTCACGGCCGCCGCGGTGGTGCTCCTGCTGCAACGCGGGCTCGTCGCGAGCGCCGGCGAGGCCGGGGTCGACCCCCTCATCGTGGCGACGCCGCTGCTGCTCGCCATGTGCACGGCCGTCGGGACGATGCGCCTCTACCCGCCGCTCGTGCTCGGCCTGGGACGCCGGCTGCGCAGCGGGCGCGGGCTCGTCCCCTCCCTCGGGGCCGCGCGCGCGGCGCGTTCGCCGGTGCCCGGGCTCGCACCGGCGCTGTCCGTGGTCGTCGGCGTCGCCATCACCGTGTTCGCGGCGCTGCTGCTGCCCACGATCCGCGGAGGCGCCGAGACCGCTGCGCTGCGCGACGTCGGCGCCGACCTGCGCGTCAGCGGACCCGTGATCACCGACGAACAGCTGGCCGCGATCGCGAGCCTCGACGGCGTCGCCGACGTCTCGCCGGTCGCGAACAACGGCACCACCCAGGTCCGGGAGGGCAGGGGCGGGGTCGCCGCCCCGGTGTTCGCCGTCGACATGGAGGCCCTCGCCCGGATCCAGGCCGACGTCCCGGGCGCCGCGCCGATCCCCGCGGGCTCAGCCGAGTGGCACGACGGCGCCCTGCCCGCCGTGGCGTCGTCGCAGCTCGTCGAGGATCCCGACGCCGACTGGCGCCTGGCCCTGGCCGACCCCGTCCCGCTCGACGTCGTCGCGACCGCTCCGGACGCCGTCGGGATCACGAACGCACCGACGTGGCTGCTCGCGGACCGGGCGCTGCTGTCGGAGGTCACGAACGCCGGGCTCGCGCCCCGGCTCGTGCTCGTCTCGCTCGACGACGGCGCGGACCCGGCGAGCGTCGAGGAGCAGGTCCTCGCGCTGGTCGCGCCGACCGCCGTCGCCACGATGCCCGCCGACTCGCTCGCGGACTTCGACACCTCACCGGTCGTCAGCGGCATGCGCACCGGGCTGGCGCTCACCATCGCCATCGCCGGGGTGCTCGCGGCGCTGGCATGCGTGCTGACCCTCGCGATCGCCGCGCCGGCGCGGACCCGCCTCGTGGCCGTGCTGCGTACGCTCGGGCTGCGGCCGCGGGAGGAGGTCGGCCTCGTGCTGTGGGAGATCGTGCCCCTGCTGGCGGTGTCCGTCGTGGCGGGCGGGGTGCTGGGCGTCGCGTTCGGCGTGCTCCTGACGCGGGTCGTCGACCTCCGTCCGTTCACCGGCGGGTCCGAGCAACCGGGGATCGTCGTCGACGGCCCGCTGCTGGGTCTCGTGATCGGCGGCCTGCTGGCCGTCGTGGCGCTCGCCGTCGCGGTGAGCGCTCTTGTCGCACGGCGCCGCGCCGTCGGAGTGGTACTGAGGGTCGGGGAGGACACATGAGCGTCGACACGCTCGAGCTGGAGCAGGACGTCACCACGTCCGTGCCCGGGGACATCCGGTGCGAGGACCTCGTCCGGATCTTCTCGGGGCAAGGCGTCGAGGTGCAGGCCCTGCAGGGCCTGACGCTGCGCGTCGACGCCGGGGAGCTCGTCGCCGTCGTCGGCGCGTCCGGCTCCGGCAAGTCGACCCTCCTCACGATCCTGTCCGGGCTGGACACGCCGAGCGCCGGGTCGGCGCGCGTCGCCGGCGTCGACCTGCTGTCCATGACGGCGAAGCAGCGGGTGCAGTACCAGCGGCACACGGTGGGCTTCGTGTGGCAGCAGACGTCACGCAACCTCGTGCCGTACCTCACCGCCGTCGAGAACGTGGCGCTGCCGATGGTCCTGGCCCGGACCCCGGACCGGGAACGTCGCGCGACCGACCTGCTCAAGCTGCTCGACGTGGCCCACTGCGCGGACCGGACGCCGTCGCGCATGTCGGGAGGTGAGCAGCAGCGGGTGGCGGTGGCCGTCGCCGTCGCCAACTCGCCGCGCGTGCTGCTCGCGGACGAGCCGACGGGTGAGCTCGACGAGGCGTCCAGCGTGGAGGTGCTCGAGGCGATGCGCGGGGTGAACGCCGAGCTCGGCGTGACGACGCTCATCGTCACGCACGACCCCACGGTCAGCGACCACGTGCGCCGCACCGTGCAGATCCGGGACGGGCGGACGTCCACGGAGGTGCTGCGGCGCACCGAGCTGGACGAGGCGGGAGCGGAGCGGCACGTCGCCGAGGAGTTCGCCGTCATCGACCGCGTGGGCCGGCTGCAGCTGCCGAGCGACTACGTGCAGTCGCTCGAGCTGCGCGACCGCGTGCGGCTGGCGCTCGAGGCCGACCACGTCGAGGTGTACCGAGACGCGTCACGCGACGGGCACGCCGTGCCCGAGGCGGAGCCGGAGGAGGGATCCCGATGACGACTCCCGCTCTCGAGGGCCGCGAGCTCTCCCGGGTATTCGGCTCGGGCGACACGGCTGTGCACGCCTGCACGGACGTGTCCCTCGAGGTGCACGCGGGCGAGCTGCTCGTCGTGCGCGGCCCGTCCGGGTCGGGCAAGACGACCCTGCTCAACCTGCTCGGCGGGCTGGACTCGCCGACGTCGGGGACCGTCGTCGTCCACGGGGAGGACCTCGGCGCGATGTCGGAGGCACAGTCGCTGGCGCTGCGTCGCGAGCACCTCTCGTACGTGTTCCAGTCGTTCGGGCTGGTGCCCGTGCTCTCGGCGGCGGAGAACGTCGAGGTGCCGCTGCGCATCGCCCGGCTCGACCCGGCCGAGCGGGACCGGCGCGTGAGCGACGCGCTCGAGCTGGTCGGGCTCGGGCAGCACGCCGCGCAGCGGCCGTTCGAGCTGTCCGGCGGTCAGCAGCAGCGCGTCGGCATCGCACGCGCGCTCGTCTCCTCCCCCACCGTGCTCATCGCTGACGAGCCGACCGGGCAGCTGGACAGCCAGACCGCGGCGTCGGTGATGGACCTCCTGCACGAGCTCGTGCACGCGCGCGGCCTCGCCGCCGTCGTCTCGACGCACGACCCGCTGCTCGTCGCGCGCGCGGACCGCGTGCTCGAGCTGCACGACGGCCGCGCCACGCTGCACGCCCGCGAAGGGCGGCACGCCGCGCAGCACTCCCCCGCCTGACGCCGCTCGCGAGAGGTTCGTGGCCCCTCCGCGAGAGGTTCGTGGCCCGCCACTGCGCCCGATCACACGAGCGGGCCGAGGCGGGTGCGCAGCAGCGCACGCTCGGCCTCGGACGCAGCCCTTTCGAGGGCCGCCGCGTACTCCTCCTCGGCCTCTGCCCTCCGCCCGAGCCGGGCGAGGAGGTCGCCCCGCGTGGCATGCAGGAGGTGGTACCCGGCCAGCTGGGTCGCGAGGGAGTCGACCTCGGCGAGCGCCGCCTCCGGACCCGCGATCTCCGCGAGCGCCACGGCGCGGTTCAGCCGCACCACCGGCGACGGGTCCCGCGCCGCCAGCATGTCGTACAGCGTGAGGACCTGGAGCCAGTCGGTCTCGGCGGCCGACGGCGCCGTGGTGTGGCAGGCGGTGATCGCCGCCTGCAGCTGGAACCTCCCGGGCCGGTGGTACGAGGCGGCCCGCATGAGCAGGTCGTCGGCGGCGCGGATCGCCTCGTGGTCCCAGCGTGAGCGGTCCTGCTCCGCCAGCGGCACCAGGACGCCGTCGGCCGAGAAGCGGGTCGCCGCCCGCGCCTCGAGCATCGCGAGCATCGCGCTCACGGCGAGCGCCTCGGGCTCGCGGGGCAGCTGCTGCGCGACGACGCGCGCCAGCCAGGCACCGTCGCCCGCGAGGCGGCGCCCGACGTCGTCGGCCCGCAGGTAGCCGGCGTTGTAGCACAGCGTGACCACGGACAGGACGTCGTCGAGGCGCGACGGCAGCGCTGCGCCGTCGGGCACCTGGAGCGGGATTCCCGCGGCCACGATCTTCCGCTTGGCGCGCACGATCCGCTGCGCGGCCGTCGCTTCCGGGACGAGGAACGCGCCGGCGATCTGGGCCGTCGTGAGGCCGACGACGGCGCGCAGCGACAGGGCGAGGCGGGCCGGCGGGGCGAGCGACGGGTGGCAGCAGGCGAACAGCATCGGGAGGCGCTCGTCCGTCTCGATCGCGGGGACCTCGTCGACGTCCGCCACCTCGCCGGCGACCGTCTCCCGACGCTCGGCGTGCCGGCGCAGGGCCGCGTCCTGGCGCGTCGCGCGGCGGAGGCGGTCGACGGCGTTGCGCCAGGCCGTCGTCGTCAGCCAGCCGGCCGGGTTGGGCGGCACGCCGTCACGGCGCCAGAGGTCCAGCGCCGTGACGACCGCGTCCTGGACCGCCTCCTCGGCGACGTCGAAGCTGCCGGTGCGGCGGGTCAGCGCGCCGACGATGAGCCCCGCCTCGTCGCGGACGATGCGGACGAGGACGTCGTCGGACGCCGCGCGGATCACTCGACCATCGGGCGGACCTCGACGCTCACACCGTCGATGGCGAGGCCGGGCCAGGTCCGGGCCACGGCGAGGGCGGCGTCGAGGTCCGGGACCTCGATGACCGAGAACCCGCCGATCTGCTCCTTCGTCTCGAGGAACGGGCCGTCGACGACCACCGGATCGGTTCCGTCGCCGCCGCTGCGGACCGTGGTCGCCGTCGACGCGGGCTGCAGCTGGACGCCCATGTCGGCGATGACGGCGGCGTTCTCCTGGAACCAGCCGTAGATCGCGTTGTACACCTCCTGCTGACGCTCGGGCGGGACGGCGCTCGACACCTCGGGCCGGTCGGCGAACATGAGGACGTACTTCATCGTGGTTCTCCTTGCCTGGTGGGGTGAGTGTGGCACCCCTTCTACGCGTGAGCCCGCCCGAGATCGACACCCGCCGGCGGCGCGTGCGGCGGCACGACCCCCTTCCCGGTGACAGGCTGGTGACGTGCCCGACCTCGACACCCGCATCGCCGACCTGTACGCCGGGCCGCTGGACGCGTTCATCCCCGGCCGCGCCGCGCTGGCGCGGGAGGTCGCGCAGGGCGGCGACGACGTCGGCGGCGCCCGGATCAAGCGGCTGCCGAAGCCGACGCTCGCCGCGTGGATCGTCAACCAGGTGGTGCGGGAACGGCCGGACGACGTGGACGCGCTCGCCGCGCTCGGCGACGAGCTGCGCGACGCGACGGAGGACCGGGACCGCGGGCGCATCACCGCGCTCGACCGGTTGCGCCGGACGCGGGTCGACGGCCTCGTGGCCGACGTGCTGGCCGCCGGCTCGATCGGCGGGCGCAAGGTCTCCGCGGACGCGGCGCGGCGCCTCGGCGAGACGCTGACCGCCGTCGTCATGGACGACGGCGCAGCGGCCGCCGTGCGCAGCGGTCGGCTCGCGCAGGCGCTGCAGTACGTGGGCTTCGGGATGGTCGACGAGAGCGGCGAGCCGGCGGACGTCGTCGATCTGGTCGGGCGGGCTCGCGAGGACGACGGCGAACGGGCGGCCGGGGGCGCGGCGTCGCCGGAGGCCCCGCCGGACGATGCGCTCGCGGCCGCCGAGCGGGAGGTGGCCGAGGCCGCGGCGGAGGTGGACCGCGTGGAGTCGCGGCGCGACGACGCCGCGGCCGAGGTGAAGGCGGCGACGGCGACCCTCGACCCGCTGGAGGCGGAGGCCCGGAGGCTGGACGACGAGATCGAGCGCCTGAGCGCCGACCGGCAGAAGGTGGGCCGCCGTCGCGACGCGGCGAGCGCCGCGCTCGAGGCCGCGAAGTCGAAGCTCGCGGCGGTGGACGCCGCGCTCGAGGACGCGGAGGAGCGGGCGTCGGCGGCGCGCCGACGACGGCGCGAGGCGCGCGGCCGCTGAGCTCCCGCCGCGGGGAATTCCGTGGCTCCGCGCCGGGGCGCGCCGTACGCTCGCGGCCATGTCGCTCACCGCCGAGACCCTCGACCCCGTCGCCGCCGACGCGGCGTTCAGCGGCGTCGTCACCGTCCACACCGGCGACGAGCGGACGTTCACCCGCGCGTACGGGTTCGCGCACCGCGCGCTGCAGGTGGCGAACACCCCCGAGACCCGGTTCGGGATCGCCAGCGGCGGCAAGACGTTCACGGCGCTGGCCGTGCTGCGCCTCGTCGACGACGGCGTGTTGCGCCTGGACGACCCCGTCCGCGGGGTGCTGGGCGACGACCTCCCGCTGATCGACGACGCCGTGACCGTGGAGCACCTGCTCGCCCACACGTCCGGCATCGGCGACTACCTGGACGAGAGCGCCGACTGGCAGGCCGACGACTACGTCCTCACCCGGCCGGTCCACGAGCTGGACCGCACCGAGGCGTTCCTACCGATGCTGGACGGGCACCCGCAGTCCTTCCCTCCCGGCGAGCGCTTCTCATACTGCAACGGCGGGTACGTGGTGCTCGCCCTCGTCGCGGAGCGCGCGAGCGGCCAGGGCTACCACGACCTCGTCGAGCAGCTCGTCTGCGCTCCCGCCGGCCTGACGCGCACCGGCTTCCCGCGACTCGACGCGCTTCCGGGCGATGTCGCCCTCGGCTACCTCGACGCCGACGGCGACCGGTGCAACGTGCTGCACCTCCCGGTCCGCGCCACGGGCGACGGCGGGATCGTCACGTCCGCGGACGACCTGCACACGTTCTGGCTGGCGCTCACCGCGGGGCGGATCGTCCCGCCAGAGCTCGTCGCCGAGATGACCCGACCCCGCCACGACGTCCCGGACGAGGGCATGCGCTACGGCCTCGGCCTGTGGCTGCACGCGAGCGGGCCGCAGCTCGTGCTCGAGGGCTACGACGCGGGGGCCTCGTTCCGCTCGACCCACGATCCGCGCACGGGCACCACCGTCAGCGTCCTCGGCAACACCTCCGAGGGCGCCTGGCCCGTGATCGGGGCCGTCGCGCACGTCGTCGACTGACGCCGTCTGCCCCCGAGCGGGCAGGATGGACGACGTGACGCTGCCCGCGGATGCCGCCCGACCGACCGTTCCCTCCGACCCGACAGACCTGGCCGACCTGGCCGACCTGGCCGACCTGCTCAGGTTCGCCGAGGACCTGGCCCGCCGCGCCGGCCGCCAGGTCCGGGACGCCGCCCTCGACCGCTCCGACGCGGTCACGAAGTCGAGCGCGTCGGACTGGCTCACTCCGGTCGACGGCGCGACGGAGGACCTCATCCGGGCCGAGCTCACGGCCGCGTACCCGGACCACGCGATCGTCGGCGAGGAGCGGCCCACGCGGGGCGACACCGCCGAAGCCCAGATCGTGTGGCACGTGGACCCGATCGACGGCACCACGAACTACCTGTACGGGCTGGGCAACGTGTCCGTGAGCATCGGGGCGATCGACGCGGACGGCCCCGCCGTCGGGGTCGTCCACGACGTGTACCGCGACCAGACGATCGGCGCCGCTCGCGGGCTCGGCGTGCGCGTGGACGGTTCCCCGGCGGTGGGCGCCGACGACGGCGTGACGTCGCTCGCGGGCCGGGTGCTCCTCACGGAGTGGTCCGGCCACCAGACGTGGCCGGGGATGGACGAGACCCTCGGCTGGGTGCGAGACCAGCAGGGCACCGTGCGGATCCTCGGGTCGTGCGCGTTGTCGCTCGCCCACGCAGGGCTCGGCCGTTCGGCAGCGACGCTCATCGCGGGGCGGTACCACAGCTGGGACGTCGCCGCGGGGGTCCTCATCGCAACCGAGGGCGGCCTCGAGCTGTACGACACCCACGGACCCGCGGACGGACTCCCGCCGCACGGGCTGCTCGTGGCCCCGCCGGGCGTCGTGGCCGACGTCTGGACGACGTGGAGGCGTGCCGCGGAGCGCGCCGGCGCCTGACGGTCCTCAGCCGCGCGCGGCGACCCGGAGGATCGTGAGGAAGCCCGCGAGGTCCCATGCGGCGCGCCCGACGAACAGCCCGCCGACGCCGGGCACGTCCAGCAGCGCCGGCGCGTTCTCGCCGTCCACCGAGCCGCCGTAGAGCACGTGGGCGTCGAGGTCGGCGGTCGCCGCCCGGATCGCCGCGACCGGCGCCTCGACGTCGTCCGGCGTGGCCGGCCGCCCGCCCTCGCCGATCGCCCACACCGGCTCGTACGCGACCAGCACGCGCGTGCCCGCCGCGACGCCGTCGAACGCCGCTCGCGTCTGCGCCGCGACGTAGGCGGCCTGCCCGCCGGCGGCCCGGACGGCGGCCGGCTCCCCCACGCACACGAGCGGCACCAGGGAGTGGCGCAACGTGGCGTGCACCTTGAGCCGGATCCGCTCGTCCGTCTCACCGAACGCCTCGCGACGCTCCGAGTGGCCGATCTCCACGAGCCTCGCCCCGGCGTCGGCCACCTGGGGCACCGACACCTCGCCCGTCCACGGCCCGGCGTCCTCCCAGTGAGCGTCCTGCGCCCCCACGAGCACGCGCGAGGACGCCGGGAGCTCCGCGCGGACGGCGGCGAGCGCCGTCGCGGGCGGGATGACGAACGGCTGGACCTCCGCCGGCAGCGCGGGCTCCGCTGCGGCGAGCCCGCGCGCGAACGCGCGCGCCTCGGCGAGCGTCTTCGTCATCTTCCAGCTGGTGCCGACCCAGGTGCTAGTCACGCGCCTCGTACTCCGAGATCGCCGACACCTTGACCGCCGACGGCGACGAGGCGTCGAACGTGTACGCGAGCCACTCCGCCGCGAGCTTGCGCGCCAGCTCGAGCCCGATGACGCGCTGGCCGAACGTCAGCACCTGGGCGTCGTTCGACAGCACCGAGCGCTCGACGGAGTACGAGTCGTGCGCCGTCACGGCCCGGATCCCCGGCACCTTGTTCGCCGCGATCGCGACGCCGAGCCCCGTGCCGCACACGAGCAGCGCCCGGTCGGCCTCCCCCCGCGCCACGAGCCGGGCCGCAGACACGGCCACGTGCGGGTAGTCCGTCTGCCCGCCCGCGTCCACGCCCACGTCGACGACGTCGCTCACGCGCTCGTCAGCCTCGAGGTCGCGCTTGAGCGCCTCCTTGTACTCGAAGCCCGCGCTGTCCGCGCCGACGACGATCCGCAGTCCCATCAGTCCTCCGTCGCTCGTGCGTCCGCAGCGGCCTCGACGAGGTCCGCCCCGCGGACCCGCCCGGCCGCCGTCATCACCAGGGCGAACGAGACGGCGCCCGGGTCCCGGTGACCGATCCCGCGTTCGCCGTGCGTGCGCGCCCGACCTCGCCTCGCCACCAGATCCGCCGTTCCCGCGGCTGCGCGGTCGGCCGCCGCCGCCGCGGTGCTCCAGGCCGCCGCGGGCGCGGCGTCGCCGAGCGCGCTCCGCAGCGCCTCGACGAACGGCACGACGGCGTCGACCATCGTCTTGTCGCCGACCGACGCACCGCCGGCCGCGGTCACCGCCTCGGCGGCCCGTTCCACGGCCACCAGCACGGCAGCGGCGTCCGGTGCCGAGGCGTCGTCGAACGCGTCGGCGGCCGCACGCAACGCGCCGCCCCACAGCGCGCCGGACGTGCCGCCGGCGGCCTCGGCCCACGCCGCCCCGCACGAGCGGAGCACCGAGGCCAGGCCGGCGCCGGAGTCGTGCGCCGCCCGGCCCGCGGCGAGCGCCCCGGCGGCCCCGAGCACCATGCCCTGGCCGTGGTCGCCGTCCCCGGCGACGGCGTCGAGCGCCCCGAGCTCGGTCTCGGCCTCCCGCAGGGCCCGGCACACGGCAGCCAGTGCGTCGAGAGCGACGGCGGCCGCGCGGCGGGACTCGGGCGTTCCCTCCGCGACAGCGACCTCCTCCGGCCGGTCGACGTCCCGGGCGTCGCGCCGCTCCCCGGTCGCTGCCGGTGCGGGCGCGCCGCGGCGCAGCGCCGGGGCGTCCACCGGCGCGAGCCACAGGGTCTCGAGCTCGGGGTCCAGGAGCGTCAGGGTCAACGAGAGGCCCGCCATGTCGAGGCTCGTGACGTGCTCCCCCACCTCCGGCCGCACCGCGACGAGCCCCGCCTCGCAAAGCCGCGACGCGACGCGCCCATAGACGGCGAACAGCTCCTCGTGGGTCGTCGAGCCGAGCCCGTTGAGCAGCACCGCCACGCGGTCGCCGACGTCGCACGGCAGCTCCGCGAGCAGCCGGTCCACGAGCTCGTCCGCCACCTGGGCCGCCGTCCCGAGGGCGTGCGCCGCGAGGCCGGGCTCCCCGTGGATGCCCAACCCCAGCGCGATCGTGCCGGGCTCGACGGCGAACAGCGGCTCGACCTGCCCCGGCAGCGTGCAGCCGGACAGCGCCACGCCGATCGTGCGCGTGCGGTCGTTGGTCATCCGGGTGACCCGCTCGACGTCGTCGAGGTCGTACCCGGCCGCGGCCGCGGCGCCGGCAACCTTGAGGACGACGAGGTCGCCGGCGATGCCGCGGCGTTCTTCCGCGCGCTCCGGCGGTGCCGACGCGACGTCGTCCGTCACCGTGACGATCCGCACGTCGATCCCCGCAGCCCGAAGCTCCCGCGCGGCCTCGCCGAACTGCAGCACGTCGCCGGCGTAGTTGCCGAAGCCCAGCAGCACCCCGCCGCCGGCCTGTGCCGCGCGGACCACCGAGACGGCCTGCGACGCCGACGGCGACGCGAACACGTTGCCGCACACCGCACCGTGCGCCATGCCGGGCCCGACCCAGCCGGCGAACGCCGGGTAGTGGCCGGACCCTCCCCCGAGGACGACGGCGACCTGGCCTTGGGGTGTGCGGGTGGCTCGCACGACGCCGCCGTGCACCCGCACGACGTCGTCGGGGTGGGCGGCGACGAAGCCGTCCAGCACGTCGGAGGCGAAGGAGTGGGGGTCGTTGACCAGGTGCGTCATGTCACTCGCCCAGCTTCGCCCGGAGGACGCGGCGCAGGTACTCCCGGTTCGAGGCGGCGACGCTCAGTCCGTCGCCGCCGTAGTGCTCGACGCAGAGCGGCCCGCTGAACCCGGCCTCCACCGCCATCCCGATCGCCGTGCGGTAGTCGATGAAGCCGCTCTCGAGCGGGGCCGGCGCCGAGAAGTACGCACCGGTCGCCGGGTCGTGGTCCCTCAGGTAGTTCTTGACCTGCCAGTAGTTCGTGACCGGGAGCATGCGTTCGAGCATCACGCGCCAGTCCTCGACGGGCCGGTGCAGCCGCACGATGTTGCCGATGTCCGGGCACAGGCCGACGTTCGCGAGCCCGATGTCGCCGGCGAGCCGCACGGCGCCGGCGGACGTGCCGAGGTACGTGCCCTCGTACATCTCGAGCGAGATCTGCACGCCTGCGGCCGCCGCACGCTCGCCGATCGCCGAGAACCGCTCGACGGCGAGCGCGTACACGGCCTCGTCGTCGGGGTCCTCCGCGCCGCGGGCGTGCCAGAACCACTGGGCCTGCTGCTGCTCGGACGTGAGAGGCCGGTGCAGCCCGAGGCACAGCACGCCCACCCCGAGAGCGGCGGCAGCGTCGACGCTGCGCAGCGCGTAGTCGAGGTTGGCCGCGGCGACGTCGGGATCGGGGTCGATGACGCTCTGCCGGGTCACGGAGATCGCGCTGAACGCCAGGCCGAGCTCCGCGGCCGCGCCCGTGAGGGCGCGCAGGCCGGCGGGGTCCAGGTCGCCGGGCCGGACCCACGAGTCCGTGAGGTCCACGTGGCTGAACCCCGCGAGGGCGACCTCGCGCAGCGCCGGGCGCCACGCCGGCGGTCCGGCCTGCGTGAGTGCCGCACCGCCGGGGAACTGCAGCAGGGCGGCGCCGATGGGCCAGTCCTCGGCCCGCGGTCGAGTGTCGTGGTCCGGCGACGTCGTCGTGTGCGTGGGCGCGCTCATGCGGGGGTCCTCTCGAGGTCGGGGTCGTCGGACGACGCCGCCGTGGCCGCCCGCACGGGCGCCGGGGGCAGCTCGCGCAGCAGGTCAGCCATCCGGGAGTAGGCGAGAGTGCGCCACGCCGTGAGCGCGGCGACGTCGTCGTCCGTGTAGTCCCGCCACAGGCCGGCGCCGTTCTTCATGCCGTGCCGACCCCGCTCGACGGCGTCCGTGAGGATCCGCGGCGGCGCGAACCGCGGGCCGAGCTCGCGCTCGAGCGACGCGTAGCAGTCGGCGTAGACGTCGAGGCCCGCCATGTCGAGCATCTCGAGTGGGCCGAAGAACCCGGCCCGGAAGCCGAGCGTGCTCCGCACCACGGCGTCGACGTCCGCCGGGGAGGCGTGACCCTCCTCCACGATCGCGAGCGCCTCCTTCACCAGCGCGAACTGCAGCCGGTTGAGCACGAAGCCCGGGGCGTCGCCGAGCTGCGCGCTCACGCGCCCGACGCCGTCGATCATCGCGCGGACGGCGTCGGCCGCCGCCGGATCCGTGGCCTCGCCCGACACCAGCTCGACGCCGGGCACGAGCTGCGCCGGGTTGCTCCAGTGCACGACGAGGAACCGGCTCGGATCCGCGACGGCGTCCGCGAGCGCGCGCACCTGGATCGTCGAGGTGTTGCTGCCGATGATCGCCGTCGCGGTGGCCGCGGAGACCTCCGCGAGGACCCGCCGCTTCAGGCCGAGCACCTCGGGCACCGCCTCCTCCACGAAGTCCGCGCCGTCGGCCGCCTCGGCGGCGCTGGCCGCCCACGTGAGGTGCGCGGCGACGCGCTCGGCCGTGCCTCCGGGGGCGGTCCCGGCCTCCTCGGCGGACGTCGCCTCGGCGAGGACGCGGGCGTGCCCGGCGCGAGCGCGCTCGGCGTCGGCGTCCGCGAGCACGACGTCGAGCCCCGCGCCGGCGAGCACCTGCGCGATCCCCGTGCCCATGTACCCGGAGCCGACGACGGCGACCCTCTCGATCTGCTGCTTCATGCGGTCTCTGCTTCCTTCCCTGCGGGACACGGTCGGTACAGACTGGGCTTCAGTGCATGTACAGACCGCCGTCGACGTTGAGCGTCTGACCGGTGATGTACCCCGACTCCTCGCCCGCGAGGTAGGCGATCGCCGACGCGATGTCCGCCGTCGTCCCGACGCGGTCGACCAGCAGCTCCTCCACGAGGGCCGCCTTGCGCTCGTCGCTCAGGGTGCCGCCCATGATGTCGGTGTCGATCGGGCCGGGAGCGATCGCGTTGACCGTCACGCCGTGCGGGCCAAGCTCCCGGGCCAGAGCTCGGGTCAGGCCGATGACGCCGGCCTTCGCGACCGAGTACGCGGACTTGCTGTACGTGCCACCACCCCGCTGGGCGGACACCGACGAGATCGACACGATGCGCCCACCGCCGCCGCGCACGAGCGACTCGGCCACGCGCCGGCTCACGAAGTGCACGCCGTTGAGGTTGATGTCGATCACGCGGTGCCACTCGACCGGCGTCAGCTCGAGGTACGGCGCCGGCGAGCTGACGCCGGCGACGTTGGCGAGCGCGACGAGCTGCGGCAGCCTCTCCTCGAGCTGGTCGACGGCGTCGCGCACCGCGGCGTTGTCGGAGACGTCGACGCCGACGGCGGCGGCCGGCACCCCGTAGCTGTCGGTCAGCTCGCCGGCGAGCTCCTTGATGGCGCCCTCGTCGACGTCGATCAGGCCGACGGCCCAGCCGTCGCGGGCGAGCCGCTCGGCGGCCGCGCGGCCGATGCCGCGCCGCGAGGCCGCGCCGGTGACGACGGCGGTGCGTTCCGCAGGGAAGTGGTCCATAGGTGTTCTCTCCGATCGACGAAGGGTCAGTAGGTGTAGTCCTGGCCCCGGACCCAGTCCGGGAACTCCCAGTCGGCCCGGGAGACCTCGGCTCCGTCGTCGACCGCCGTCGCGATCGCGTCGTCGAGAGCCGCGGAGTTCGCGTCGGAGAGGTCGACCAGGGCGGCGCGCAGGTCCGAGATCTCGCCGCCCAGGTAGCCCTGGATGACGTTCCCGAGCTCCGGCGCGACGGGCGACTGGTTCGCCTGCACGGTCGCGACGTCGACGTTGCGGACGATGGGCTGCGGACCGCGGAAGATCCGGGTCCGGAACTCCTCCACGAGCCAGGCGTACGGCTCGATGACGTCCGCGCCCGCGACCGTGTCGAGCACGATCGGGGGCTGGTCCATGCCGGACGCGAGCGCCGTCTGGTAGTCCTCCTGCGTGAACGTCTCGATCAGCTGGCTGGCGTACTCGGCCACCTGCGTCGTGCCGCCGACCACCCAGTCCGCACCGCGTGCCCCGCGCGTCGCCACGACCTCGTCACCCTCGGGCGTCAGCATCCCGGCCACCGCCATGAACTCCAGGGCGTCGGGGTTCAGCGAGCGGACCGCGCCCGGCGAGTACGGCCCGTCCATGTGGAAGGCGATCTCGCCGGCCGCCCAGCGACCGCGCGCGTCGGGGATCTGGAAGTTGTTCGTGCCCGGGAGCAGGAACCCCCGGTCCGAGATCTCCTTGTACAGCTCGATCGCGGCCACGTAGGCGTCGTGGTGGTACTCGTACTCGCCGGTGTCGTACCGCAGCCCCTGGTAGCCCGGGAAGCCGCCGGCCTGCGCGAGATCGTCGATCTGCTCCCGCATCCGGCCCGTGGCGCCGAGCGCCATGGTCATCGGGGCGTACGCGCCGTGGTCGGCGATCGCCTGGAGCACCGCGAGGAACTCGTCGTAGCTCGTGGGGGGCTCGAAGCCGACCTCCTCGGCGATGGCGGAGTTGTACCAGGTGCACGCCGCGTACTGCTTGTCCGTGAACGCCGGTAGGCCGTAGATCTTGCCGTCCAGCATCGTGAGACCCTCCACGAAGCTGCCCTCGGGGAGCCGCGCGATCGCCTCGTCGCTCAGCGTGATCTCGTGGATCCAGCCGGCGTCCACCAGCGCGGGCATCGGGAGCCCGACGAGCGGCGTGTACACGTCCGGCAGCTGGTCGCTCTGGTTGGCGAGCTGCAGCGCCTCCGTGGCCTTGCCCGGCTCGTTGTACGTGTGCTCGATCGTGACGCCGAGGCGCTCGCCCTCGTCCGCGGCCCACTGATCGTGCAGGTCCTGCAGGCCGCCGAGGTGGTCCCACCACCGCAGCGTCCCGTCGGCGCCGCCCCCGCCGCCTCCGCTGGCGTTCGGCGGTGCGCTCTCGCCCCCGCAGGCGGCGAGCATGCCGGCCATGCCGGCGAGTCCGAGTCCGCCCATGAAGGCGCGGCGGTCGATGGTGCTCATGTCGGTCTCCTCGTTGAGTGGTGGTGCTGACGGGTGGTGTCGCGGGACGGCGACGGCGGACGTCAGGACTTGACGGCGCCGGCGATGCCTTCGACGAAGTAGCGCTGCATGAACGCGAACAGCAGCACGATGGGCAGGAGCGAGATGACGCCGGCCGCGGCCATGCCGGGCCAGTCCGTGGAGTTCTCCCCGACGAACGCCTGCATCCCGACGCTCACGGTGCGCAGGGCAGGGTTGCTGAACGAGAAGACCAGCGGCAGGAAGAACGCGTTCCAGGTGAACAGGAACGTGAGGATGCCGACGGTGGCCGTCACAGGCATCGACAGCGGCAGCATGATCCGGCTGAACGTGCGCAGGAAGCCCGCGCCGTCGACGATCGCCGCCTCCTCGAGCTCCTGCGGCAGGCCCCGGAAGTAGCCCGCGTAGATGAGGATCGACGCCACGTTGGCGCCGCCGGCGAGCGCCAGGATCATGCCGGACAGCTGGTCCAGCAGGCCGAGCTCGAGGGAGAGCTTGACGATCGGGATGATCGTGTAGCCGGTCGGCACGAACAGCGTGGCGACGAGGATCCCGATGACGAGCCGCGACCCCGGGAACTTGTACCGCCCGAGCACGTAGCCCGCGAGCGCGCACCGCACCACGACGATGACGACGGTCGCCACCGTGACGATCACCGTGTTGAGCAGGTACACCCGGAAGTTGCCGTCCTCCCAGGCGCGGGAGTAGTTCTCCCACTGCAGGGTCTCGGGCACCAGCCCCAGCCCGCCCGCGAAGATCTCCGCCGAGGACTTCAGCGAGGCCGAGAGCATCCAGATGAACGGGAACACCCACACGAACGCGAGCGCCAGGAGGACGACGGCGAGCAGCCACCACGGCAGCCGGCGGCGGATCGTCCGACGGCGGTCGCCGGCCACGACGGCGCTCATGCGCGGGCCCGCAGCCGTCGGGAGACCACCGTGGCCCAGACCTGTGCGGCCACGACCACGAGCACCAGCACGCCGAACAGCACGGCGGCGGCCGACGCGAACCCGAGCTGCGGGATCGTGGCGGCGAACGCGAAGCGGTAGATGTAGATCTCGATGATCTCGGTGGAGAAGAACGGACCGCCCGCCGTCATCGACTGCATGAGGTCGAACGCGTGGAAGCAGTCCTCGATGGTCAGCACCGAGATGATGAGCAGGAACGGGATCAGCATCGGCAGCGTGATGTGCCGGAAGATCTTCCCCGCCCCGGCCCCGTCGATCCGGGCCGCCTCGAAGAGGTCCCGCGGGATCGTCTGCAGGGCGGCGAGCCAGTAGATCATCGTGATGCCGAAGAACTTCCACACGTAGATGACGCCGGAGGTGACCAGCGCCGTCGACGACGACCCGAGCAGGTCCACCGGTCCGGCGCCGAACAGCTGCAGGACGGCGGCCACGGGCCCGCTGGCCGGGTCGAGGATGAAGCGCATGACGACGCCGACGATCGCCGTCGTCGTCACGACCGGCAGGAAGTACGCCGTGCGGAAGAACGACGTGAACGGGAGCCTCGGCGAGTTGAGCAGGATCGCCAGCGCGAACGCCCCGAACACCCGCAGCGGCGCCACGATGAGCAGGAAGAGCAACGTGATCCGCACCGACGACCAGAACATCGGGTCAGCGAGCACGGCCTGGTAGTTGGCGAGACCGACGAACGTCTGGTCGGCCGTGAAGCCGTTCCACTCCACCAGCGAGTACCAGTAGCTGGCCACCATCGGGTAGAGCGTGTACATGCCGTACAGCACGAACGTCGGCAGCAAGAACGCGTAGATCCACAGGTTCCTGCGGCGTTCTCGGGCGCGCTGGCCGGGTCGTTTCACCGGCCGGGCCGGTCGCGGCGGCGCCGGCTTCGTGGCCGTCGCCTCGGCGATGAGCGATGGGCTCGCCATCGAGCACCCTCCTGGTTGTCGGTGGACCGATGTGGGTCAGGGATGTCAGCGGATCTGGCTGATCGAGAACGTGCTCGGGTCGTTACCGATCCGCCGGCCGGCGTCGAGGTCGTCGATCGCCGCCATCTCCTCCGGAGCGAGCTCGAAGGAGTCGAGGTCGAGGTTCTCGACGAGCCGCGCCCGCGACGTCGTCTTCGGGATGACCACGTACCCGTGCTGCAGGTGCCAGCGCAGGACGACCTGCGCGGGCGTCACGCCGTGCGCTGCGGCCGCCGCGAGGACCGGGGCGCCGCCGAGGTCCTGCCCCTGCCCCATCGGCGAGTACGACTCGACGACGATCCCGAGGTCGCGGCAGGCGGCGACGACGTCGGGCCGGGTGTGGGTGGGGTGCAGCTCGACCTGGTTGACCGCGGGGAGCACCTGAGCCTCCGCCGCGAGCCGGCGTAGGTGCTCCGGGAGGAAGTTGGACACCCCGATCGCCCGCACGTCGTCATCCGCCCGGAGGCGTTCGAACGCGCGCCACGACTGGGGCCAGAGCCCCGCCTCGGGGTTCGGCCAGTGGATGAGGTAGAGGTCGAGCCGGTCGAGGCCGAGCCTCTGGCACGTGTCGGCGTAGGCGCGCAGCGCCGACTCGTACCCCTGCTCGCCGTTGCGGAGCTTGGACGTCACCACGACGTCCTCGCGCGGCACCCCCGAGACGCGGACCGCCGCACCCACGCCGGCCTCGTTGTTGTACGCGGCGGCGGTGTCGAAGTGGCGGTAGCCCACCTCGAGCGCCTCCTCGACCACGGGCTGGACGTCGTCGGCCGCGACCTGGAAGACGCCGAGCCCCACCTGGGGGACGTGGACGCCGGGCGCGATCTCGACGGTGGCGGTGATCGGCGCCGCCGGGAGTGCCGCGGCGCTCACCGGACCGGCTCCAGCACGAGCAACGACACCGCGGGCAGCGGGAGGTCGACCACGAGGCTGACCGCGCCGTCGTCGCCCACCGTCACCTCGCGCGCCGGCTCCAGCTCCTCGAGGCCCTGCCGCTCACGGATCGCGGCGAGCTGCTCGTCGGTCGGGACCTGTGGTGCGCCGAGCTCCTGCCACACCGTGTGCGAGTTGCTGTGCTCAGCGTCGATCCGCTGGTGCGTCAGCCGGTAGGCGCCCGCGGCGAGGCCCGTCACGTCGACGGTCACGGGGGTCGCGGACTCGGCGGTGCGGTACTGGTCGTCCGTGTGACGCCACACCAGCGCCGCCACCGACCCGTCCTGCGCGCGCGAGGCGAGGACGTCGACCTCCTCCGGCATGCTCCGGCCCGCGGCCTCGTCGAGCAGGTCGACGCCGTGGGCGGCGTCGGAGGTCGCGGTGACGCGGCGCTCGCCGAGCCTCGCCAGCATCCGGTACGCGTTGAGGAACGGCTTCTCCACGCCGCCGGCCGTGAGGAACGACCGCGTGCCCTCGAAGTAGCGCTCGCCCTCGAAGTAGAAGCTCCACGACGTCGCCTGCTGGACGTTGGCGCCCTCGAGGTCCGACAGGTCGAGGATCTTCTTCATGAGCTTCGCCTGGAACACCGGGTAGTACTCGGTGTTCTGGAACACGAAGTTCGCGTTGTCGTAGAAGGAGTAGTGCGCCGGGACGCCGGCGTCGCACTCGTCGACGATCGCCGGGAGCGTCTTGTAGGCCGGGAACTCGGCCATCACCCGCAGCATCGTGCGGATCTCGTGGAGCATCTTGTGCGCCGACGGGCTCTGCTTCGCCGGTGCGGGACCGCCGGTCGGCCCGTAGACGCGCCACGGGGTGAACGCCGAGCCCTTCGTGTGGAACGAGACGAAGTCGACGGGCACGTCGTGCGCCTCGGTGTAGGCGAGGAAGCCGCGCAGGAACTCGGCACCGCCCCCCGTCACGGCCGGGCCGCCGACCTTCGCCTGCGGCAGCACGCTCCGCACGCCTTCGGCGGTGACCGCGTACAGGTCGTAGAACTGCTCGGGGGTGCCTCGCCAGTAGAAGATGTCCGGCTCGTTCCACAGCTCCCACAGCCACGTGTCGACCTCCTCGGCGCCGTACCGCTCGAGGCAGTGCGCGGCGAGGGCGGCGACCAGGTCGCGCCAGCGGCCGTAGTCGCGCGGCGGGTAGGACCACTGGCCCGCCTCGTACGCGGAGTACACCGTGGGGCTGCTGACGACGGCGAGCTCCTCGGCCTCCGGCGGCAGCAGGTCGCGCGGAGTGAAGGCGAGCTCGACGAGCACGTGGTGGCCGGCCTCGACGATCGCGTCGTACGTCTGGTCGACGATCGTGAAGTCGTACGTGACGTTGCCCTCGGCGTCCTCGTGGTAGACGTTCCCGTTCCCCCAGTGCGGGATGCCGAAACCGGAGCCGGAGCAGAACACGTAGTGCGGACGCACGTGGTAGCCGGTGGTCGTGAGCTCACCGAACGTGCCGAGCAGGTGGCGGCCCGTCGGCGTGTAGGTCCAGTTGATCTCGTCGTAGCCCACGCTCTCCCACAGACGGGTGAGCGGGCCGGCGTCGTCGTCCGCGTGCACCTGAACACGCGCGGCGGCGACGTGCGGTGCGCTCGGGTCGCTCGGTGCGTTGCGCGGGAACGCGCGCTCGCTGGAGATGCCGGGGTTCACGTCCTGGGTGGGAACCGCTGTGGTCACGCCTGGTCACTGCCTCTCGGGTCACGTCGATGTGCTGGCGGTGGTGCTGGCCGGACCGACGCACGGGCGCCGGGACCGGTCCGACGGCGGCTCGCGTCCGCCGTCGTCGATGTGAGCGTTAACGTACGGTCGCCGATCGCAGATTGTCAACAATCAATCATCGACATGCTCTAGAGTTGTGGCGTGCCGCCCGTCCGGACCGGTGCGGGTGCACACTCAGGCGCAGGACGAGAGGAAGGACCGGGGATGCGGGGACTTCCCCACGGATGGAGGCGGCCGACGGCGGAGCACGCCCGCCCGGCGGCGCGGACGCGCACTCGATGAGCCAGGTCAGGTGGGCGGCACCACCGCGCACGTCGCTCGGCGAGTACGTGGTGCGCGAGCTCCGGGAACGCATCGCGACCGGCGAGCTGCGCCCGGGTGAGCACCTGCGGGAGACCGAGCTCGCCGCCGCCCTGAACGTCAGTCGCGGGCCGGTCCGCGAGGCCTTCGCGATCCTCGAGGCCGAGGGGCAGGTCGAGATCCGCCGTCACCGCGGGGCATTCGTCAGCGTGCTCACGCGGCGCGACGTCGAGGAGGTGCACACGCTGCGGACCGCGATGGAGGCTCTCGCCGCGGAACGTGCCGCGACGCGCCTGACGCCGGCGCACTTCGCGGAGATGGACCGTGTCCTCGAGGCGATGAAGGGCACATCGGGTTCCGTGGCGCCGCAGGAGGCCGTGGCCCTCGACCTGGCCTTCCACGACGTGATCTACGACGCCGCGGACCACGCCCGGCTGCAACGGGTCTGGACGTCGCTGCGCAGCCAGGTGTCGTTCTTCCTGCACACGCGCAACGTCAACTTCCCCGACTTCCCCACGGTCGGGTTCTCGGAGCACTTCGAGCTGCGCGAGGCGCTGGCCGGCGGCGATCCTGCGGTGGCGCGGGCCGCCGCGGAGAAGCACATGACCGGCGCGTACTCCCGACTCAGCCAGCTCGAGCTACCTGAGGTGTGAACCGCGCGCTGACGCGGCGGAAGCCCTGCGGTGGCGTCTCGAGGCTCACGGACGTCGCGTGCCGCGAGGTGTCTCGCGGCGGCGCCACGCCGGCGCCGAGCTCGTACCGTGGCGACGAGATCGGACATCCGGGAGATCGATCTCGTCGCTCAGGTACGAGCTCGACCGACGCGTCACCCGGCCCGGCTCATCGGACCCGGTCCCGCCAGGCGCGAATCCCGATCCGCACGACGTCGGCACGCGGCTCCTCGGCGACCCGGTCCAGGTCGCGCCACTCCGCCCGGTCGGTGGTGCCCCCGACCTCGAGCGTGCCCAGCGTGCCGCCGACCACCGTCGCCGTGTACAGGATCCGGACGGCCTTGTACGGCCGTTCCCCGGTGGCGTCGGTGAACGTGCTCGTCACCAACGGGACGCCGAGCTCGACGTCGTACCCGGACTCCTCCTTCGCCTCCCGGACGACCGCCTCCTCGAGGCTCTCGTCGTACTCGACGCCGCCGCCGGGCAGGGACCAGCAGGGTCGGAGACCGCTCGTGCCGCCGTTGAACCAGGTCAGCAGGATGCGCTCGGCGCCGCCGGACTCGTCGACGATCACCGCGTACGCGGCCAGCCGGGTGTCGTACTCGGAGAAGTGCACCCGCGCGACGCTACCGCCAGGCTCACCACCGGGTCCGGCGCTGCACCCTGCGACGCCGCCGTGACTGGTTGACTCAGCCCATGGAACGCCGCCGCCCGGAGCTGGCGATCGCCGCGATCTCGCTCGACTGTGCCGATCCGAGGGAGCTCGCCGAGTTCTACCGGAAGCTGCTCGGCGGCACCCTGCTGTGGGACGGCGCCGAAGCCGCGGCGGTCCGGGCCGGAAGCGTGGTGCTGATCGCGCAACGGGTCGCGGATCACCGCCGGCCATCATGGCCGGGAAGCTCGATCGTTCATCTCGACCTGAGCAGCGACGACTTCGATCTCGCGGAGCAGACGGCCTTCGCCCTCGAGTGTGGGGCGACGCGGCCGGACCGGCAGCCCGATCCGCGCTGGACGGTCCTGCTCGACCCGGCCGGTCACCCGTTCTGCCTGACGCCCTTCACGCCGGCCTGAGCCCGAGGCGCCGCCGGCGGCCGTGACCCGATCTCGAGGTCGGACCCGAGCGCCTCGAGGATGCGGTCGAGCGACCGCACGGTGGGGCTGACCGCGTCTGCCTCGTAGCGCGCGATGAGCGCCTGCGAGCTCCCGATCTGGCTGGCGAGCGCGCTCTGCGTCAGCCCGGCGCGCACGCGAGCCTCGCGGATCAGCTCACCCGGGGACGGGCGCTCATGCCGGATCTGGTATGGCACGGCGGGGTTGAACGTCGCGGCGCTCCCGAGCGTGCTCGCGCGCACCACGAGGCGATGGTTGACGACGCTGCGGCGGGCGGGCGCGGCGGGCTCGACGATGCGCGCGAGCAGCAGGTTGATCGCCTGGGAGCCGAACTCCGCCATGTCCGGTGCGATGGTCGTCAGCGGGGGCCAGGCGTACTCCCCCTCCGGCGCGTTGTCCCAGCCGAGCACCGCCACGTCGTCGGGACTCCGCAGCCCGAGCATGGCGAGCGCGTGCAGCGCGCCGACGGCGAGGAGGTCGGTCGCGCAGATCAGTGCGTCGTGCCGCGCACCGGCCTCGTACTCCCGGCGCGTCCGCGCGAAACCCTCGGACCGGCTGTACTCGCTGGTCTCGACGAGCGCCAGCTCGGCGTCGCCGCCCCACGCCGCCAGCTCGGCGCGCACGCCCGCGATGCGCAATGACGACGCCTTGCGGTGCGGGCCGATCTCCGCGCCCAGGAAGGCGAGGCGTCGCCGCCCGAGCGTGAGCATGTGGCGCGTGGCCTCGCGAGCCGAGCCCACGTTGTCGATGCTGACCTGGTCCAACCCTCCCGAGTCCGCCTGCTCTCCGAGGAGCACGAGCGGCGTGTCCGTGCGCAACGCGGCGATCTCCGGCCCGGTCAGGCGCGAGGGACTCAGCAGGACGCCGTCCGTGAAGCGGACCGGGTAGCCCCGGGCGGCGGAGGTCTCCCGCGCGATCGAGTGTCCGGTCTCGTCGACGAGCACCGTGTAGTCGTCCTTGCGGGCGCGCTGGACGACCGATCGCGCCAGGTCCGCGTAGTAAGGGGTCGCCAGGTCCGGCACGCTCACGGCCAGGAGCCCGGTCCGGCCGTGCCGGAGCTGCCGCCCGGCCAGGTTCGCGCGGTAGCCGAGCTCGGCGATCGCGCGCTCGACGCGACGGCGGGTGGCCGGCGCGACGTTCGGCCGCCCGTGGATGACGTTCGTGACGGTCTTCCACGAGACGCCGGCGCGCGCGGCGACGTCCTTGATGCCGACTGCCTTCCCCGCGCGCGCGGAGCGGCCCGGGGCGGCCTGCGCCTCCTCCTGCGGCGCGCCGGGCGGCCCTCCCGAGGGTGATACCGGATCTGACATACCCCACAACATATCGCTCCCCGCCTCCGGTAATCAGCCGAGCAGGACGGCCGAACGCACAGTTGACAACGCCGCCGCTCACGCTGTCACACTTGTCTAACGTTGTAACGCCGCCACCGCCGCTCGGCTCCTGGAGGAACGATGAAGTCCACCCGGCACACACCCCGTCGCACGATCCGTCGCCCGGCCGCAGCCGCCGCCGTCACCGCCTCGCTGGCCCTCGCGCTCGCCGCCTGCGGCGTCGGCGGCGGTGACGCCCCGGGTGCCGACGAGACGGTCGGCCCTGCGTCCGACGCGCCCATCCGCGCCACCTGGTGGGGGGTGGACAACCAGAACCAGGCGCTCGACGCGGCGATCGCGTCCTTCACCGAGGCCGGCGGTCCCGAGGTGGCGGTCGAGCCGCAGCCGTGGGACGGCTACTGGGACAAGCTCGCGACGCTGGTGGCGGGCCGCGACCTGCCCGACGTCGTCATGCAGGCCGCGAGCCAGCTGCCGACCTACGCCGAGCGGGACTCGCTGCTCGACCTCTCGCAGGTCGACCTCGACACGAGCGGGCTCGACGCGGGAATCCGCGACTTCGGGACGGTGGGCGACGCAAGCTTCGGCGTCGTCGCCGCGACGAACGCGACGGGCTTCGTCACGAACGCCGACCTGCTCGGCGAGCTCGGCGTCGACGCACCGGCGGGCGAGTGGACCTGGGACGACCTCGCGGCGTTCGCCGACCAGGTCCGGATGGCGAGCGCCGGCGAGACTTGGGGCGTCCAGGACGGGAGCGGCGACCTCATCCTGTTCATCCTGTACGTGCGCGACAGCGGCCGGGAGTTCTACGCGGACGACGGCTCGCTCAACGCGACGCCCGACGACCTGCGGGCGTGGCTGCAGCTGTGGGCCGACATGCGCGAGGCGGGATCCGTGCCGCCCGCCGACGTCACGGCGGAGTCCGCGGGCAACATGCCCGGCAGCCCGCTAGCCACCGGGCGCGCCGCCGCCTCGTTCGCGTGGACCCAGGACTACGTCGCCCTGCAGGCCGTGACGGACTCCGCCCTCGACATCGGCCTCCCGCCGCACAACACGGAGCACCCGAGCCTGTGGATCAACGCCGCGAGCCTGTGGTCGATCTCCGCGACGTCCGGCAACCCGCAGGGCGCCGCCGACCTCATCGACCACCTCGTCAACGACCCCGGCGCCGTCGAGGAGCTCGGCGCGACGCTCGGCATCCCGCCCACGGCCGAGGCGCGGGCGCAGATCGCCGAGTCCGTCACGGACGAGGAGCTGCCCGCCGTCGAGTACATGGACATCGTGGCCGAGAACTCGCGCCCGCTGAACCGCCTGTGGCCGGACGGGTTCGCCGACTCCCGGACACTGCTGGGACAGCTCGCCGAGGCCGTCGCGTTCGGGCAGACGAGCATCGACGACGCCGTCGACGCGTTCTTCGCCGACGCGGAAGGCTGAGCGTCAGGGTGTCCGTCCCCACCGCACCCGCCGCCGCCGCGCGGGCGACCAGGCCGGCTCGCCGGCCCCGGCCGCCCGCGCGGGCACGGAGCGAGGCCCGCGCCGGCTACCTGTTCCTCCTGCCCTGGTTCGTCGGGCTGGCCGCGCTCGTGATCGGTCCCATGGCGGCGTCCGCGTACCTGTCGTTCACGTCCTACGACCTGTTCAACGACCCCGTGTGGGTCGGGTTCGACAACTACCGCACGATGTTCACGGACGACCCGCGCCACCTGCAGTCGCTGCGCGTGACGTTCACCTACGTGCTGGCCTCCGTGCCGCTGCGGCTCGCCGTCGCGCTCGGGCTCGCCGTCCTCATGAACCGGACGCTGCGCGGCATGTCGTTCTACCGTGCGGCGCTGTACCTGCCGTCGCTCCTCGGCGGCAGCGTGGCCATCGCGATCCTGTGGCGGCAGCTGTTCGGCGGCGAGGGCGCGATCAACCAGATCCTCGCGTTCCTCGGGATCTCGGGTCCCAACTGGATCGCGTCGCCGTCCACGTCGCTGCTCACGCTGATCGTCCTGGCCGTCTGGCAGTTCGGGTCCCCGATGGTGATCTTCCTCGCCGGTCTGCGGCAGATCCCCGCGGAGCTGCTCGAAGCGGCGCGGGTCGACGGCGCGGGCACCGTCCGGCGGTTCGCGTCCGTCACGCTGCCGCTCCTGACGCCCCTCGTCTTCTTCAACCTCGTGATGCAGACGATCGTGGCGTTCCAGGCGTTCACGCCGTCGTTCATCATCTCGAACGGCACCGGCGGCCCCGTCGACTCGACGCTCTTCTACACGCTGTACCTCTACATCAAGGGGTTCGGCGAGTTCGAGATGGGCTACGCCTCGGCGATGGCGTGGGTGCTCGTCGCCATCATCGCGACGTTCACCGCCATCAACTTCCTCGGCGCCCGCCGCTGGGTGCACTACGCGGACGAGAGCTGACGGGCTGATGGCCACCACCGCACCGACACCCGCCCACCTCACGCGCGCGACGCCGTCGCCCGCCGTGCCACCTGCCCGACGCCGACCCGCGCGGCGGGCGCCGCTCGCCACGTTCGCGTGGCACGGCCTCATGCTGCTCCTCTGCGTCGCCACGCTGTACCCGCTGCTGTGGATGGCTCGCAGCTCGGTGGTGCCCGAGGAGGAGATCTTCGCGAGCCCGACCATCGTGCCGTCCGGAGTCGACCTCGCGAGCTACCCCGCCGGATGGAACGCGAACCCGCCCGGGTTCGGCACCTTCCTGACGAACTCGTTCCTCATCTGCGCCGGAGCCGTGGCCGGGAACCTCATCGCGTGCACCCTCGCGGCGTACGCGTTCGCCCGGCTGCGCTTCCCGCTCAAGAAGGTGTGGTTCGCCGTCATGCTCGGCACGGTCATGCTGCCCGGCCACGTCACGCTGATCCCGCAGTACGCGCTGTTCTCGGCCGTGGGATGGGTGGGCACCTACCTGCCGCTCATCGTCCCGAAGTTCCTCGCGACGGACGCCTTCTTCATCTTCCTGCTCGTCCAGTTCATGCGGGGGATCCCCCGGGAGCTGGACGAGGCCGCGGAGATCGACGGGGCCGGCCGTTGGCGCGCCTTCCGCTCCGTGATGCTGCCGCTCACCGTGCCGGCGCTCGCGACGACGGCGGTCTTCACGTTCATCTGGACGTACGAGGACTTCCTCGGCCCCCTCATCTACCTGAGCGACCTCAACGACTACCCCGTGCCGCTCGGGCTGCGGATGTTCGTCAACGCGATGGGCCAGTCCTCCTACGGTCAGCTCTTCGCGATGTCGCTCGTCTCGCTGCTCCCCGTCTTCGTGTTCTTCCTGCTGTTCCAGCGCAAGCTCATCGCCGGCATCGCCACGACCGGCCTCAAGGGCTGAGCCCCATCCACCACCGAAGGAGTCCCGTGCGTCATCGTGAGGAACGTGCCCAGGTCGTCGTCTGCGGAGGGGGCCTCGCCGGCGTGAGCGCCGCCGTCTCCGCTGCCCGCCTCGGCCTGCGGACCGTGCTGGTCCAGGACCGCCCCGTGCTCGGCGGGAACAGCTCCTCGGAGGTGCGGGTGGTCCCGCGCGGTGCCGGGAACTACCACGCCTATGCACGGGAGACCGGCGTCGTCGGCGATCTCCTCGAGCGCGAACGCCTGCTCAACCACGAGGAGATCTTCGAGAACGGCTTCACGAACAGCGTCTGGGACCTCACGATGTACGACCTCGTGGAGCGGACGCCGAACCTGACGCTGCACCTCAACACGGCCGTGCGCGACGTCGTACTGGGCGCGGGTCAGCGGATCGAGGCGGTGGTGGGGTACACCGCCAGCGCGGAGACCGAGACGACGTTCAGCGGCGATGTCTTCGTCGACTGCACAGGCGACGGCGTCGTGGCCGCCCTCGCCGGCGCGCCGTGGCGGATGGGCACGGAGGGTCGCGCGGAGTTCGGCGAGCCCCACGCGCCCGAGGCGGCGTCCGACGACGTCATGGGCAACTCGATCCACATCAAGACGAAGGACGTCGGGCGCCCGGTGGAGTTCGAGCTGCCTGACTGGGCCGTGCGCTACGACGACGCCGCGTTCTTCTACCGGGGAGGCCGCAGGCCGTCGACGCTCAAGGGTGGCTACTGGTGGATCGAGATCGGGGTGCCGTGGCACACGATCCACGACGCCGAGACGATCCGTCACGAGCTCACGCGGCACGCCCTGGGCGTGTGGGACTGGATCAAGAACTCCGACCCGCACCTGCGCGAGCGCGCGCGGACGTACGCGCTCGACTGGATCGGGCAGGTCCCGGGCAAGCGCGAGAGCCGCCGGATCATGGGCCAGCACCTCATGACGGAGGCCGACCTGTTCCGCGCCGAGCCGCACCGTGACGAGATCGCGTACGGCGGCTGGAACATCGACCTGCACACACCGGGCGGGCTGCTGGCCGAGACGAGCGAGCCGACGGCGGCCGAAGGGCACCTGACGACCGCGCCGGCCGCCGTCGCCGCGTACGTCGGGCCGTTCGGGATCCCCTTGCGCTCCCTGATCGCGCTGGACGTGCCGAACCTGCTCATGGCGGGGCGGAACGTGTCGGCGACGCACGTGGCCCTCGGCTCGGTCCGGGTGCAGGCGACAACGGCGATCATGGGGCAGGCCGCGGGGACGGCGGCGGCGATCGCCGTGCGCGACGGCGTGGCGGTGCACTCCGTCGCGTCGGAGGCGATCGACGCCGTGCAGCAGCAGCTGCTGCGCGACGGCGCGTTCCTGCCGTCGGTGGCGAACGCCGACCCGCTCGACCTGGCCCGGACCGCGCGGGTGCGAGCGTCGTCGACGGCGCTCGCGTACGGCGCCGACCCGGATGCCGTGGGCGTCACGGGCGGGCTCGGGAACCACTCGAAGCCCGGTGATGCGCTCGCCGAGGTGCGCGGGCAGTGGATCGCCGTCGGCACGGGGGCGGATGCACCAGGGCTCGACTCCGTCGCCGTCTGCCTGACGAACCCCACCCCGGAGGCGCGGACGATCGGCGCGCGGCTGCTCGCCGTCGACCACATCTGGGACTACCGCATCGACGACGCCCCGGTGCTCGCGAAGGCGGATCTCGTGGTGCCGCCGGGCGAGCGCGTGTGGGTCACGTGGGACGTCGCGCTCGGCGCGGACGAGCTGGGGTCCTCCGACGACGGCGTCGACGTGCGGTACGTCCGCCTCGACCTCGACGCCGACCCGGACATCTCGTGGCACCGCGCCGGCAGCGTCGTGCCGGGCTCCGTGTCGGGGGTGCGGATCGCGTCCGGCCGGATGCGCCGGTACCTCGACGCGGTGACGCTCGCGCACCGCGTGTCGCCCCCGCAGCCCGCCTGGCCTGCCTCGCAGGCGCTCACCGGCGTGACGCGTCCGCACCGGTCGACGAACGTGTGGCGCTCCGACCCGGCGCAGCCGTTCGACCAGTGGCTCGAGCTGGCCTGGGACGCCGAGCGGGAGGTCGGCCGGGTGGAGCTGACGTTCGCCGGCAGCGTGCTGCGCGAGTACGACAGGTGCCCGCCCGGGTACCGCGACCCGCAGGGCGCGCGGTCGTACTCGATCGAGGTGCTCGGGAGTGCCGGGACCGTGGACGACGGCGACTGGCGCCGGGTCCTGACGGTCACGGACAACGCCGCTCGCCGCCGCGGGCACGATCTGCCCGGCGTCGTGGCCACCCGGGCGCTCCGGCTCGTGGTGCACGCGACGAACGGCGACCCGTCGGCCGCCGTCGCCGAGGTGCGCTGCTACGCCGAGCCGCTCAGAGCCTGACCTGGTGACGCCCGGGCGACGGTCCGCGGCCCGACCCTGAAGCCACCGGAGCGGGGTCGATTCGGGAGCCGGGTGCTCCCGAATCGACCCCAGTCGCGACCGGAGGAAAGCCCGCGGCGCACCCGGCGACGCTCAGGCGTCGTCGTCGTCGAGGAACGCCTCCAGGCCGGCGAGGTCGTCGGTGTTGATGTGGTCGACGCCGGCGTCGCGCAGCTCGGCCCACACCGCGTCCCGAGCCGGGCCGGCCGCATCCGGCGTGTTCCAGAAGCGCACGCGGTACCCGGCGTCGTGCGCCTGCGCGACGTAGGCGTGCAGGGCGTCCCGCTCGCCGGCGGGCATCTCCCCCACGCCCTGCCACGTGAACAGGTTCGCCCAGTTGTCGCTCACGAGCGGCATGAGGGACGCTGGCAGGCCTGAGCCGAGGTCGCCGGAGCGGCCGTCGTAGAAGCCGTAGCGGCGGTCAGCCGCGGCCATCGTCTCGAGCGGGCGGTTCCCGCTGATCACCGCCCGGACGGGGCCGTCGTGCACGCGGCCGCGGGAGTACCGCGCGAAGAGGTCGCGATGCTCGCCGAGCGCGGCCTCGATCGCGGCGTACGTGCTCTCGGCCTCGGTCTTGATGTCGATGAGGAGCTGGAACGTCCCGTCCCACCGCGGGTACACGCTGTCGTGCCTGCCGCGCACGAGCTCGTCGAGCGGGTCGAGGTAGAGGCTCTCGAGCGTGCGCTCGGGGTCGAGGTCGACGGCGTCGTGCGCCACGAGCAGCTCGCCGTCCACCAGCCATACGTCTGCCTCGACGCTCGTGAAGCCGTGCTCGAGCGCGTCGTACAGCGGCCGGTCGTGCTCGTAGTCGTTGTGCGCGTGCGCCTGCGCGAGCGGCTCGCCCAGCACCGGGTCGCCGAGGTCCACCCACACGAGCCGGTGGTCGCTGCTCGGGAACGGGAACACGCCCGTCAGTCTGGACAGCGGATCGGCCGCCACGGGCCAGAACACGCCGGCGTCGCGCACGCGCAGGTCGCGCGAGGGCAGCACGTAGTCGGCGCGGAGGTTCCCGGGCGCGGTGTCGGCGAAGTCCGCCGTGTCGTACGCCGGGTCACCGGCGTGGGCGGTGTTGGCCCCGCCCTGCAGCGACGCCGCCTCGACGGCGCCGTCCGACGTCGGCAGCGGGTCGGTGATCCAGCGGTGGTCGAGCAGCTGGTCGATCGCGGCGTCCACGGAGTCACCGTCGAGCGGGTCGGCGTTCTGGTCCCCGACCACGACGAACGAGGCGTTCCGCGACAGACCGCCGCGCTCGCCGTCGTCGTCCACGATGTAGCGCGACGCCCTGCCGGGTGTGACGTAGTCGGCCCAGAACCGGATCTCGTCGTGGTTGCGCAGGCCGTTGCGGTCCTCCGGGCCGTCGAACGTGGGCGGCGTGGGGTGCGAGGCGAGCACGTGCACCGTGTCGCGGCCGACCCGCACCGGCACGTCCCAGTGCGACTTGCTGGAGAGCCGCACGACGTCGAGCTCCTCGGGCGTGAACCAGTCCGCGGGCTCGGGCGTGGCCGGGTCGTCCGGCAACAGAGCGCCGGGCATGTCCTTCCACAGGAACGTCTGGAACGTCCGCACGTCGCGCTCCACGATCGGGTAGCGCGACAGCACGACCATGCCGTACTGCCCCTCGAACAGCCCGAACCCCAGGGCGTCGTCGCCGCCGCCCACGGTCCCGTCGTTGTTGAGGTCGAACCCGCTCGGGATGCCGGTATTCGACGGCGCCACGTACGCGTACGGGTACTCGATCGGCTCGGCGCCGCCCTGGGAGACCTCGAGGTAGTTGTCGCGGAACAGGTCGACGGCGACGTGGTCCGGCACGTAGTCGAACTCGTTGAGGAGGACGACGTCGGGCCGGTTGCGCTGGAGGATCTCGGCGATCGTGGCGGCCTGCGCGTCGTCGGGCGTGCTGAGGTCGGCCACGAGCTCGCCGGCGGCGGCGCGGTTCAGCGACGCGTTGAACGTGGCCACGCGGAGGCTCGGGCCGCCACCCCCCGAGCCGCCTCCCGAGCCGCCTCCCGACCCGCCGCCACCGGCGGCCGCGGGCGTGACAGCGAGGGTGAGCCCGAGCGCCGCGACGGCGAGCGTGCTCAGGACGGCGACGGCGGATCGTGCGACGGCCACGTGCGTCTCCTCTGCGAGAGTCCGGCTGTGCGCCCAACGTAGGCCCGTCCGGTGACAACCGGAAGAACTGCGGGTGAGCGGGCGACATCGGCGCCTCGACGTCGCCCGCGAGCGCACCGGGCGCGCGTTCGCGGCGCCGTCGGACGCCGTTCACCTGCCGGTCCGCGGGTGGGCGGCGTCGCATTCACGGAGCGCTCCTACGTTCGTCCGGTCCGGTGCGAACTGATCAGCAGGGGAGAGCCACGCGTGCCTCAACGACCATCCACGACCCCGCGCCGCCGTGCGCCGCAGGGGGCGCGGCCGTGACCGCCGTCGTCGACCCGCCGCGCCCCGGCCAGGCAGCGGTGGCGGCGCCGTCCCGGCCGGTCACGCGGAACCGCCGCCGTTCGAACCGCCGCGAGGCCCTCCTGTTCGGCGCGCTGATCCTGCCGAACCTCGCCGCGATCCTCGTCTTCTCGTACTACCCGACGATCTACAACGTCGTGCTGAGCTTCATGGACTGGGACATGGTCGCCGCCGCCCCGGAGTGGATCGGGCTGGCCAACTACCAGGACCTGTTCACGAGCGACGACTTCTACACGGTCCTCGGGAACACGGCGATCTTCACGGGGGTCGCCGTCGTCGGGAGCCTCGCCGGCGGGCTCGCGATCGGCCAGCTGCTGTCCCAGCGGCTGAAGTTCTCCGGCTTCACCCGCACGATGGCGTTCGCTCCGCACATGCTGCCGGGCGCCGCCGTCGGCATCCTCTGGCTGTTCATGTTCGACCCCACGTACGGGCTGAGCCGTTGGTTCTTCGGGTTGTTCGGGCTCACGTCGCCCTCGTGGACGACGACGTCGGACTGGTCGATCTGGGCCATCACGATCGCGTACACGTGGCAGCGCCTCGGCTTCGTCGCGATCATCTACTACACGGCGATCCAGGACCTCCCCCGCGACGTGTACGAGGCCGCCGAGCTCGACGGCGCCCGGGGGTTCGGCCTGTTCTGGTCGATCACGCGCCCGCTGCTCTCCCCCGTCACGTTCTTCCTCACGGTGACCGGGATCATCAGCGCCGCGCAGGCGTTCGACATCATCGCGACGCTCACCGGCGGCGGGCCGGGCAACTCGAGCGCCACGCTCACGTGGATGGTCTACGAGGAGGCGTTCCAGCGGTTCGACGTCGGCACCTCCGCGGCGGCCGCGACGGTCCTCTTCCTCGTGCTGCTCGGCGTGACCATCGTCCAGACCCGAACCGCCGGCAGGCAGGTGCACTACTCATGAGCCTCGACGTCCGTCCCCTGCCCACGGCGAGCTCCGCCGTCGCCGACGCCGCCCTCTCCGCCGACGTGCCGACGACGGCGCCCCCGCGCCGGGTGCGCCGTCCTCTCGCCGTGCGTCTCGCTCTCTACGTGCTCCTGGCCCTCACGCTCACCGTGTTCGTGCTGCCGCTGGTGTGGCTGTTCACCTCGGCGGTGAAGCCGGAGCACGACATCTACGTGTACCCGCTGCAGTGGATCCCCACCGCGCTCGAGCTCGCGAACTTCTCCGACGCCTGGACGGCGGCGCCGTTCGACCGCTTCTTCCTCAACTCGCTCATCACCACCGTCTCGGGCACCACGCTCGAGGTCGGTCTCGCGGTGCTCAGCGCCTACGCGTTCGCGTTCGTGCGGTTCCGCTGGAAGACGCCGCTGTTCCTGCTGATGCTCGGCTCGATGATGCTCCCCGGGCACGTGACGCTGCTCGTCAACTACATCACCGTGGGCAACCTCGGGTGGCTGAACACCTACCTCGGCATCGTCCTGCCCGGCATCGGCAGCGCGTTCGCGATGTTCCTCATCTACCAGCAGATGCGCCGCGTCTCCGACGAGGTGGTGGACGCCGCGAAGCTCGACGGCGCAGGTCACCTCCGGCGGATGTGGAGCGTCGTCATCCCGATGAGCCGCCCGATGATCCTCACCGGCACGCTCATCGTGATGTTCGCCAAGTGGAACGACTACGTGTGGCCGCTCATCGTGACGAGCACCGTGGACATGCGCACGCTGCCCATCGGCCTCATGTTCCTGCGTAGCCAGGAGGGCTACACCAACTGGGGCGCGATCATGGCCGGCACCGTGATGGTGGCGCTGCCGATGCTGCTCATCTTCTTCGTCGCCCAGCGGCGCATCATCGGCGGTCTCGCCGCGGGTGCGACCAAGGGCTGACCCGGACCCATCCCCACCCACCTTCAGGAGACATCCATGCCTTCGCCCAGCTCGCTCCATCTGTCCCGCCGCACCCTCCTGTCCACGCTCGGTGTCTCGGCCGCCGGCCTCGGGCTCGCCGCCTGCGGCGCGCCGGGCGGCGGCTCGGGCGGGTCGGGCGCGGAGAGCAGCTCGAACCTGCGCGACGGGTTCAGCCAGGCGCCCGTCACCAACGTCCCGTCGCAGTACTCGGGCCGCACGAACATCCTGTTCTGGGCGCCGTTCACCGGCGTGAACTTCGAGGTCGTGCAGGAGCAGTTCACGGCGTTCAACGACTCGCAGGACGAGATCTACGCGGCCGCCGAGTCCCAGGCCGACTACGCGACGCTCAACCAGAAGTTCACGGCGGCGCTGCAGGCACGCCAGGTGCCGGACATCGTGTGCTTCCCCGAGATGCAGTGGCTCCAGTTCCACTTCTCGGACGCGCTCGCACCGCTCGACGGCTACTTCGACGACGAGTGGTCGCTCGACGTCTACCTCGACAACTACGTCGGCGAGGGCGTCGCGGCCGGCCAGACGTACGTCGTGCCGTTCGCCCGCTCGACGCCGCTCTTCTACTTCAACAAGACGCGGTTCCTCGAGCTCGGGCTTCCCGAGACCGGCCCGGCGACCTGGGACGAGTTCGCGGAGTTCGCGCCCGAGCTGAAGAGCATCAGCGTGGCCGGCCAGCCGCTCATGCCCATGGCGTTCGGCACGGGCGACAACTGGTACGGCCAGGCGCACGCGTGGGCGTGGGGCGGGGCCCTCTCGGACGACCTCACCGTCACGGTGGACTCCGAGCAGATGCACGACTGGCTCACCTGGAAGGCGGGCTTCATCCACGACGACGGCTTCGGGTACATGGCGCAGTCCGCGATGACCGACTTCCAGACCGGCCTCGCGGCGGCATGCCACGGGTCGACGGCGTCGCTGCGCGGCGCCACCGAGGCGTCGGACTTCGAGATCGGGACGGCGTTCATGCTCGGCAAGCTCGAGGACTCCACCAAGGTGCCCACGGGCGGTTCCGGCCTGTCCATCGTCAAGGCCGAGTCCCAGGAGCGCCAGGACGCATGCGCCGAGCTGTTCCGGTTCCTCGCCGACCCCGAGATGTCCGCGCAGTGGCACGCCGGAACCGGCTACCTGCCGATCGTCAAGGCGTCGCACGACACCGCGACGGTGCAGGACCTCGTGGCCGCCGACCCCAACTTCGGCGTGGCGCTCGCGCAGCTGCCGAACGCGCAGACCGCTGACCAGCCGGTCTGGTACCAGTCCGGCGCCACGGAGCTCGGCGCGGCGATGGCGCAGGTGTACGGCGATAACGCCGACGTCGCCGGTGTCCTGGGCGGCCTGCAGGCCACGTTCGAGGAGGTCATCGAGGACAACCGCGAGGACCTCGAGGAGGTCATGTCCGCATGAGCGCACCTCACAAGCTGCTCGTGGTGTCGGTGGACGCGATGGTGGGTGACGACGTCGAGTTCGCCCGCACGCTCCCCGCGTTCGGCCGGCTGCTGCGCGATGCGGCGACGGCGCAGATCGAGGCCGTCTTCCCGACGCTCACGTACCCCAACCACACCGCACAGCTCACGGGAGCCGGGCCGGCGTCGTCGGGCATCTACAACAACACCCAGTTCCAGCCGCACGAGGCGGACCCGGACTGGTTCTGGTCGGCTCACCACGTGCGCGTGCCGACGCTGCTCGACGCCGCCCGCCGCGCGGGTCTGCGCACGGCTGCGGTGCAGTGGCCGGCGACGGCGCACGCCGACATCGACACGCTGGTGCCCGAGATCTGGGACCGGGAGTACTGGGGCGGCGTCCAGGAGATGTACCGGGCGACCGGTTCGCCCGACGTGTGGGAGACGTACGTGGCGAAGCACGTGGACCTCGTCGTGTGGGAGCCGAAGCGGGACTTCAACGACTTCGCGTGCGCGGTCGCGGCGGACGTGCTGGAGCGGGAGCGCCCGGACGTGATGGTCCTGCACCTCGTGGCTGTCGACGCCGCCCGGCATGCCACCGGGCCGTTCTCGCCACAGGTGCACGACGCCCTGCGCCGCATCGACGGGTACCTGGGGCGACTGCTCGACGTGCTCGAGCACACCGGGGAGCTGGAGCGCACGAACGTCGTGCTGGTGAGCGACCACGGGCACCTCGCCGTCGAGCAGCACACGCAGCTGAACGCGGTGTTCGCCGAGCGCGGGTTCCTCCGGATCGACGGCGCGGGGCGGCTGCTCGACTACGACGTGATCTGCCACAGCGCGGGTCTGTCCGGGCAGCTGTTCCTCGCGGAGGACCTCTCCCCCGCGCGGCTGGCCGACGTCGCCGCCCTCCTGCGGGACCTCGAGGCGGATCCGCAGTACCGGATCGCGGCGATCCACACGGCTGCCGAGGCGGCGTCGCGCTACGGGCTCGACGGCCCGTTCGCGTACGTCGTGGAGTCGGAGCCGGGGGTCCTCGTCGGGCGGGACTGGACGAGCCGGCCGGTGGTGCGCCGCGAGGACGCCGACTTCGCGGGGTACCTCGGGAACCACGGCCACGCCCCGCAGCACGGGGGCAGCCGGTGTTCCTCGCGACCGGGCCGTCGTTCGCGCCGGGGGCGGACGCGGGGCGCCGTTCGATCCTCGACGAGGCGCCGACGTTCGCCGCGGTGCTCGGCCTGGAGCTGCCGGACGCCGAAGGCTCCGCGATGTCCGAGCTGCTCGTCGGCGCTGGCGTGGGGGCGGCCCAGCCCGCGTAAGAGCCCGGTGCTGTGCGGCGCGGTGGGTGATGGCCGCGACCTACGGCACTGACCCACCACGCGGGTCACTGCCGTAGGCCCACGCCACCGCCGCAGCCCTCCGCGCTACGGCAGTGACCCGCCACACGGGTCACTGCCGTAGGCCCGCGACATTGCCGCAGCGCCGCAGTACTTTCGCCGCTCCAGCCACTCCGCTGGGGCGGCGTCAGCCGGCGAGGTGACCCCAGCGGCCGGCGAGCTCGCGCCACGGCCCGACGGCGGCGACCGCACCGTCGGCCAGCACCACGACCCGGTCGGCCCGTGCGAGCGCGGCGCGCTTCGACGTCGCACCCACCACCGTCGTGCCGCGCTCGCGCAGGGAGTCCCAGAGCTCGATCTCGGTCGCGGCGTCGAGCGCGCTCGACACGTCGTCGGCGAGCAGCAGCTCGGAGTCCGTCGCGAGAGCGCGAGCCAGCGCGAGGCGCTGCACCTGCCCACCGGAGAGGCGCACGCCGCGATGCCCGACGACGGCGTCCGCACCGCCGGCGTCCTCGACGTCCATCGTCAGCCGGGCCGCGTCGATCGGTCCGGCCACGTCGCGCTCCGCGTGATCGAGGCGCACGTTCTCCGCGAACGTGCCCGAGAGCACGCGCGGCACCTGAGCCACGTGCGCCACCCGGCCGGGGCGCAGGAAGAGCTGCGCGTCGTCCACCTCGGCCCCGTTCCACGTGACACTGCCAGTGTGCTCCATGAGGCCGGCCAGCGACGAGAGCAGGCTCGACTTGCCGGAGCCCACCTGGCCGAGCAGCAGCACCAGCTCTCCGCGGTGGACAGCCAGGTCGACGTTCTCGACGCCGATCGTGCCGTCGTCGTGCACCGCCGTGAGACCGCGCAGCTCGAGCGCCCGCAGCTGCTCGCGCGCTGCCGCCGACGGCGCCGGCGCACCGCCCGTGCTCAGGTCGACATCCGGCGGCAGCACCGTGAGGTCCGTGCCTCCGGCGAACGCGCCCGTGGACCTCTGCCACGCGCGCGTGCCCGGCGCCTCCGTGACGACGGCGCCCGCCACCACGCCGAACCAGTTGAAGCCGCTCACGGCTGCCGCGACGAGCAGCGTCGTGGCGAGGTTCCACGTCCCGGACAGCAGCGCTGCCCACGCCACGACCACCCCTGCCTGGACGGCGATGACCGGGACGCCGTCGAGCACCGCCTGCACGCGGTGCTCGAACACCGCCGCACGGACGCGCCCGGCGTCGACGCCGCGCAGGTGGTCGTGCACCTGCGGCGTGCGGGCCGCGAGCTTGACGGTCCGGGCGGCGTCCAGGGCCGAGACCAGCGCGCGGCCGAACCGGGCTCTCGCCGTCGAGGCCCGCGCCGCCGTCCGGCCCGCGATCGGTCGGCCCGCCACCGCGCAGACCGCGGTGACCACCAGCACCGCGAGCAGCACAGCGCCGGCGAGGAGCGACCCGCTCAGCAGGGTCGTGACCACCACGATCACCAGGCCGTTGGTCAGGTCCACCCACCGGTCGGCGTACCGGACGTACCGGTCGGCGTCGAGCGCGCGTGCGACGACCTCCCCCGGCGGTGTGCGGCGCAGCCGGTGCTGGTTCGTCTGCCCGACGAGCACCGCCGTGCGGATGCGCAGCAGCACCTCGACCCACCACTTCGGGTAGATGCGCATCGCGCCCGCGTGGCACAGGGGCACCACGAGCAGCAGCACCGCCATCACGCCGACGAGCACGGCCGGCGTGGCGCCGCGCTCCAGGTCGGTCACGGCGCGGCCCCAGAGATAGCCGGTGATCGCGCCCTGCGCGGAGACCAGGCTCGCCACCAGGAACAACGCGCCGCCGAGGATCCCCCACCGGGGCCGGACGAGCAGCGCGTGCGCGATGCCGCGAGCGAGGCTCGGGCCGGTGCCGGGGTCCGGCAGGTCGGGCGGCGGGCCCGTCCGACGGCGGGCGCCCACCGCCGTGTCGAGTGTCGCGTGGTCCTCGCCGGCCGAGCCGCCACCGTGCTCGGCCTCGGCGACGCGGCTCGCCTCGAGCAGCGAGCGGAACGGCCCGTCCTGGGCGGCCAGCGCGACGCGCGCGCCTTGCTGCACGACGCGGCCGTGATCGAGCACGACCACGAGCTCCGCACGCTCGACCGTGCCCAGCCGGTGCGCGACGAGCACACCCGTGCGCCCCCCGAGCAGCCGCTCGGAAGCCGCGATGACCCGGGCCTCGGTGAGCGGATCCATGCGTGCGGTGGCCTCGTCGAGGACGACGACCTGGACGTCGGCCACCAGCAGGCGGGCGAACGCGACGAGCTGCTCCTCACCCGCGGACAGCGAGGTCCCGCCCGGACCGAGGAGCGTGTCGAGCCCGTCGGGCAGTCCGGCCACCCAATCCGTGAGGCCGAGCTCGGCCACCGCCGCCTCGACGTCGGCGCGCGGGAGGTGGGCGAAGAGCGTGATGTTCTCGGCCAGCGTGCCGGCGAGGATCTCGGTGCGCTGCGTGACGACGCCGACGCGGCGGCGCAGATCCTGCAGGTCGAGGTCGCGCACGTCGTGCCCGCCGAGGAACACCGTGCCGGGCTCGGGATCGACGGCGCGCGACAGGAGCGAGGCGAGCGTCGACTTCCCCGACCCGGTGCGCCCGACGAGCGCCACGGTGTGCCCGGCCGGCACGCGCAGCGACACGTCCTGCAGGGCGAACGTGCCCTCGGCGTAGGCGAAGTGCAGGTCCCGCAGCTCGAGGTCGAGCGGCTCGTCGGGCAGGGTGCGCCCGCCCGTGGGCTCCGACTCGGCCTCGAGGAGCTGGCGCACGCGGATCGCGGCGCCCACGCCCTCCTGCAGGTCGGGCAGGTGGTGGGCGAGCTGGTCGACCTGACCCACGAACGTCGACGTGACGAGGAACAGCGTGACGAGCTGCCCCACGGAGACGTCGCCGCCGACGGCCAGGGCCGCGCCGCTGACGGCGACCCCGGCGAGCAGCGCGTGGAGCAGGCTGCCGGCACGCCACGTCATCGACGTCTCGACCTGCAGCACGCGGTCGAGCGTGCGGTGCACGGCGGCCGACATCTCGGCGAGCCGTCGCACCGCGAACGCCTGCCCGCCGCTGGTGCGCAGATCGTCCCGCGCGGCGACGGCCTCCTCGAACGCGGCGGCGTTGTCCGTCCAGGCACGCTCCTCGACGACCTTGCGGCGCGCGATCTCGCCGAGCATGGGCCGCACCACGAGCAGCGTGACGGCCGCGAGCGCGGGGAAGAGGATCCACGCCGGCCACCAGGTGAGGCCGGCGACGATCCACAGCGGCAGGGATCCGACGAGCGTGCGGCCCATCCCCCACATCTGGCGACGCACCAGGGTGCCGAGGGCGTGCGTGTCGTCGTCGACCCGGTCGAGCACCTCGCCGACGGCCTGCTCCGTGAGCGCGGCGAGCGGCTGGTGCAGCGCGGCGCTCAGGAGGTCGCCGCGCAGCCGGCCCTCGGCCTTGTCGACGACGCCGGCCCAGCTCACGTACCCGAGGGTGTCGAGCAGCGCCGCCCCGACGAGGCACCCGGCGAGCAGGAGGACGCCGGCCGCCGTCGCCTCCTGGGCGAGGCGTCCCGCCACGACCGTGCCGAGCGCCGTCCCGACCGTGGCGACGGCGAGCGCGAGCAGCGCCAGCACCGTCACCACTCCGCGGAGACGCCGCCAGTCGAGACGACGCGACGGGTCGATCGCCCGGCGCGCGGGCGCGGCCTGGTCTCGGGTGGGTGCGAGGGGAGCGTCGATCATGACGCTGTGAACTGTAGGTCGCCGCACCCACACGGCGCCCGTCCTTATCGCTGCGCACGGAGTCGACGGGTCGACAGCGGCAGGATCAACCGGTTCTACTTGATCCCGGTCGTTGCGATGCTTTCGATGAACCGTCGCTGCACGACGACGAACGCGATCACCATCGGGATGAGCGCGAGCACCGACCCGGCCATGAGCGGCCCGTACTCGATGACGTGCTGACCGCGGAACAGCGCCAGGCCCACGGGCAGGGTCGTCGACTGCGGGTCGCTCATGACGATGAGCGGCCACAGCAGGTCGTTCCAGTTGCCGACCAGGTTGAACATGAAGATCGTCAGCAGCGCCGGGCCGGCGAGCGGGAACATGATCGACCGGAAGATCCGCACCTCCGAGGCGCCGTCGATCCGGGCGGCGTCCTCGAGGTCCTTCGGCAGGGCGAGGAAGTACTGCCGGAGGAAGAAGATCCCGAACGCGTCGGCGATCCGGGGCACGATCAACCCGTGCAGGGTGTTCACCCACCCGAGGTCGATCAACAACGAGTACACCGGCACGAACGTCACCTGGATCGGGACGAGCAGCGTGGCGACGAGCGCCACGAACACGAACGTCCGGCCCGGGAAGTCGAACCGCGCGAGCGCGTAGCCCGCCATCGCGTCGATCACCACGGAGACGCACGCCACCACCCCGGCGAACACGACGGTGTTGAGGAACAGCCGCCCGAACGGGATGAGCTGCCAGATCTCGACGTAGTTCTCGAACGTGACGTTCGTCGGGATGAGCGACGACGGACTGCCCACGAGGTCGCCCTGCGTGCGCAGCGAAGCGCTCAGCATCCATGCGAGCGGCAGGAGCACGACGGCGGACGCCGCGGCCAGGGCGAACCACGTCACCAGCGTGCGTGTCGCCGTCGTCGCCCGCGCGCGACCGGCGCGGAACGGCCCCGCCGGGCGCGACGGCGAGGTGCTACGAGAGGGAAGGGTCGCCGTCGTCATCAGTACTGCACCACGCGCTTCGAGAAGTACCGCATCTGGATGAGGCTGAGCGTGAGCACGATGAGCACGAGCACCCACGAGACCGCCGTCGCGTACCCGACGTCGAAGTCGCGCACCGCCGACCCGTAGATGAGCATGACCAGCGTCTCGGTCCGGAAGTACGGGCCGCCGGCCGTCATCACGTAGATCTGGTCGAACGCCTGGAACGAGAAGACGGCGGCGATGACGACGACGAACATCGTCGTGTTCGCCAGCAGCGGCCACGTCACGTTCCGGAACTTCTGCCACGCGCCGGCGCCGTCGAGCAGGGCGGCCTCCTCCAGGTGGCCCGGGATCTGCTGCAGCCCCGCGAGGTACATCACCATGAAGAACCCGACGTTTCGCCAGATGCCGACGAACATGACGGCGGCCATCGCGAACTCCGGGTCGCGCAGCCCGTCCCCGATCGAGATGCCGAACCACCGCAGCCAGGACGTCAGCATCCCGATCTGGGGATCGACGAGGGCGGCCCACGCGATCGACGTGATCCCGAGCGACGCGACCCACGGGAAGAACAGGATCGCCCGGAACGCGGCGCGGCCGCGCATCGGCCGGTTGAGCAGCAGCGCGAGGCCGAGGGCGATCGCCACCGACACCGGCGCCGTCACCGCCGTGTACACCGCGGTGTTGCGGAGAGCGCCCCAGAAGCGCTCGTCGTCGGCCAGCCGGATGTAGTTGTCGAGCCCGACCCAGTTCGTCACGGGCAGGAACGCCTCGTCGGTGAACGACGTCCGCAGCGCGTTGGCGATCGGCCAGAAGACGAAGACGGCGAGGATCAGGACCGCGGGCAGCAGGAACGCCACGGCCGTGCGCGTGCGGCGGCGCTCGATCGTCGAGCGTCGTCCCACGCGCCGCCCGCCGGGCCCACCCGCGCTGCCGCGGGCGGGCGCCGACGGGGCGGACGCCGAGGGAAGGGCCGCCGTCATTCGCCGAGCGTCTCGATCTGGGAGTCGAGCTGCTCCGCGGCCTCCGGGAAGAGGTCGGCAGCCGTGCCCTCACCGGCGAGGACGCGCTGGATCGTCGGGGTGACGACGTTCGCGTCGAGGTCGGCGAAGTTGAGCAGCCCGGCCTGGTAGAAGCGCGGTCCGATGGCCTCCGTGAACGCGGCCGACGTCGGGTTCTCGGCCAGGTCCGACGCCGGGATGTCCGTGCGGTTCGGCGGGTACGACGTCCCGACCGCCCACGTCGTCTGCGCCTCGGGCGAGTTCCAGTGCGTGACGAACGCGCGCGCGGCCTCCCGCTCGGCGTCCGTCGCGTTCGCGTCGAGGTGCATGTTGACGATGACCGCCGGGCTGAACTGCCCCGAGGTCCCTGCCGGCAGCGGCGCGACCTCCCAGTTGATCCCGGCCTCCGTGAGCCCGGAGCTCAGCCACGGCCCGGTCATGTGCATCGCGGCGCTCCCGGCGAGCATGAGCGCGTCAGCGTCGGCCCCGGAGAGCCCGGCCGGGGAGATGCCCTCGTTCTGCACCAGGTCGGTCCAGAACTCCATGGTGGCCACCGTGGCGTCGTCGCCCAGGAGCGAGGCGCTCGAGTCGTCCGTGAAGATGCCGCCGCCGTCGGCCCAGAACAGCGTGGGCCACAGCGAGAGCGCCTCGTGGTCGGCGATGGGCAGGCCGTACTGGTCGCCCTCGGTGAGCTGGACGGCGACGTCGGCCAGCTCTGCCCACGTCTCGGGCGGTCCCTCGATGCCGGCCGCGGCGAAGATGTCCGCGTTCCAGTAGAGCATCCCGGCGCCCGCGCTCATCGGGACGCCGTACTGGACGCCGTCGTACATGTTCGCCTCGAGGCTCGCCTCGGGCAGCGTGGCCGCGTCGAGCGCGCCGTCGCCGTAGAAGTCGTCGACGGGTGCGAGGACGCCGCGCTCCACGTACGCCGGCGTGCGGGCCGGGTCCATCGCCACGAGCGTCGGCCCCTCGCCGGCCTGGTAGGCGGGCATGAGCTTGGAGTACATCGTGTCCCAGGGCTGGATCTCCATCCGCACCCGGTAGTCGTCCTGGGAGTCGTTGAACTCAGCGACGAGCTGCTCCACGATCGGGCGGTCGGAGCTGGTGAAGCCGTTCCAGAACGTGATCTCGACGGGACCGGCCTGGCCGCCGTCGTCCCCGGCGTCGCCGCCGCCGCTCGCGCACGCGGCGAGGGTCAGCGCGCCGGCCGCGGCGAGCGCCGCGACCCTGATGAGCTTGCTCATGGTGCTCTCCTTCGAGTGATGAGACGTGCCCTCTGCTGGCGGGTGGTGCGTCAGGTCGTGCCGTCGGGCGTGCGTTCGAGGTGGACGAGGGCGACGGCGACCGGCGGGACGGTCAATCCCGTGACGCCGCCGTCGGTCCCGGTCTCGGGATCCAGGTGCGCCGGCGTCCAGGGGAACGGGTCCGGGTCCACGGGCGAGGCGCGGTCGAACACCTGCGGCCCGACGAGCAGCTCCGCGCTCGCCCGGCCCCAGCCGTCAGGTCGGCGGAGCCGCACGTGCCGTGGCGCGCCGAGGCGGCGGTTCACGGCCATGACCACGAGGCGCGACGCGTCGGGCGAGAGGAGCCCGAGGACGTCGACGTCGGGCACGTCGCGCTCCGGCACGCCGAGATCGGTGCCGATGGCGACGTCGTGGCCCGGGCCGTGCGTCTCGATCCCGACCGGCGTCCAGCCGGCGAACTCGCGGAGCCGCACGACGACGTCGACCACCGGGTCCGTGTACACGACCCCGGCGCCCTTCTTGATCGCGCCGCCGTGGTGGAAGCCGTTCGCGCTGGCCGACTCGATGCGCTCGCCGAACCGGATGGCCGTCGCGAGCATCGTCGCGCCCCACACCGCGCCCCCGACGTTCTCCACGTTGATCCGCGCGGGGTTCTCGCCGATCGGCCCCCACTCCGTGATGGAGAGCCGGATCGGCGGGTCGGCGCGGACGGCGTCGCACTCGGCGAGCAGGCGCGGCAGGCTCTCGCGCTCCGCGGTGACCACCTGCGCCATGACGGCGGCGTGGGCCTCGTCTTCGGAGACGCCCTCGAGGCCGCGGTCGTTGATCGGGAGCGGGTGCAGGGAGATCACGTCGACGTCGCCCGCCGCCTGGCGGAGCAGCTCGCTGTGCCAGCGCCCGTCGCACGCGACGTCGTCGTGCGCGACGCTCGGCGGCACGAGGTCGGACCAGTTGCCGCACGCGTGCAGGCGGAGCGGGATCGGGCTGACGGCGCGCATCGCCGTCGCGAACTGGGCGAACCTCCGGGCGTTCTCCTCGGAGCCCGTGAAGCCGCCCTGCCAGGCGCCGAAGTTCTCGTTGCCGACCTCCCACACCGTGACGCCGTAGGGCTCCGGGTGCCCGTTCGCCGCGCGCAGGCGTCCCATCGGGGTGTCCGGGGCGCCGTTGCAGTACTCGACCCAGGCCGCCGCCTCCTCGGGCGTGCCCGTGCCCGTGTTGACGGTGATGTGCGGCGTCGCGTCGAGCAGCTCGCAGAGGCGGAGGTACTCGTCGGTGCCGATGAGGTTCGTCTCGAGGCCGCCCCACGCCGGGTTGGCGCGGGTGGGCCGCAGGTCGAGCGGGCCGACGCCGTCGCGCCAGTGGTAGTGGCTCACGAAGTTCCCGCCGGGCCAGCGCAGCTCGCCGATGCGGGCGCGGCGGGCGATGTCGAGGATCTCGGGGTCGAGGCCGTGGACGTGGTCGGTCGGGAGCACGCTGATGCGGTCGACGACGACGGCGTCCCCGCCGTGGTCGAGCACGTACAGGTCGCAGGGTTCGTGCCGGGCGAGCGCGTCGCCGTCGACCTCGAGGATCACGTCCTGCGGCCCCCAGTCGTGGGGACCGACGGCGATCGTCGCGTTCGCGAGCACCTGCCCGGCAGGGCGGGCCGGCGCCGTCGAGAGCCGACGGCGCAGGCCGACCTCGACGTGCGCGAGGGTGGTTTCCGCGCGCGCCCAGAGCCGCACGTGGACCCGGCGCGTGCGGTGGGTCGGGACGTACACGGCCTGCCGGATGCCGGCGACCGTGCCGTCGAGCGGCACCGTCGCCCGCCCGAGGTGCGCGACGCCGTCGTCCGCCGCGCCGCCGTCGTCTGCCGCGCCGCCCGGCCCGTCGATCCGCACCGCTCCCCCGACGCGACCGACGGCGCGCCGCACCGCTCCCGGGCGGCCGAGGGCTCCCCAGCCGAGCGGCAGCCCGCGCGCCGTCTCGTCGTCGAAGAGCGTCACCGACCACCCGCTCGCGAGCGGCGAGGAGACCCACCGGTGGCGGATCGGCGTCGGGTCGCCGAGCGCCCACGCCACGGCTGCGTCGGCGTTCGCCCGGAGCTGGGCGATCTGGTCGGCACGGAGGTGATGGTCGGGGTGGAACGTCGGGTTCACGACGAGCTCGGCGCTCAGCCCACCGATCGTGGCGTACGACATGTGCTCGAGGAACTGGGAGAACAGCAGGGTGCTGACGGGCACGCCGCGGGTGTCGAGGGCGAAGGTGACGGCGACGTCGTCTGTGGCGACGTTGTCCGCGACGGCGCCGTCGGAGGTGCCGCCGTTGCTGGACGCGGTGCCGGCGGTGCTCGGGGAGAACCGGTGCAGCGCGCCCCCGGCCGTGGGAAGTGTGACGGGCATCGACACCGAGAAGCTCCTTCGCCTCGTGCGTTCGCTAGTACAACGGTGTATTAGTGCAGGTCGTGACCGTACAACGGTGTACTACGAAGCGTCAAGAGGCACCTCGTGCGCACTGGCGGGCGCGAGTGGAGGTCAGGCGGAGCGCGTCGACGACGCGCGGACGACGAGCGTGGCCCCGATCTCGACGGCGCTCGTCGGGGGCGGGGTGTCCGCCCGGAGGCGTCGGACGAGGAGGCGGACGGCCTCGTGGGCGGTGCGCGCACGGTCCACGGCGACGGAGGTCAGCGGCGGGACGGCGTGGGCGGCGTCGTCGATGTCGTCGAAGCCGACGACGGCGACGTCGTCCGGCACCCGGACACCCGCCTGCGCGAGGGCGCCGAGGGCGCCGATCGCGATGGAGTCGGAGAACGCGAAGACGCCGTCGAACGTCGTGCCCCGCTCGAGGATCGCGGAGAGGGACTGAGCTCCGGCCGCCATGGTCCAGGCGGAGGTCGGGACCACGAGGTCGGGGTCGACGTCGACGCCGCGGGCGGCGAGCGCATCCGCGTAGCCGGCCGTGCGCTCCCCCGCGTTGCCGGTGGTCTCGCCGGGCATGCCGCCGAGGGCGACGATGCGCCGGCAGCCGACGTCGAGGAGGTGATTCACGGCGAGGCGAGCGCCGGTGGCGTTGGCGAGATAGACCTGGTCGACGTCGTCGCCGATGCGGCGGTCGCCGAGGACCACGATCGGGAAGCCGCGGGGGGCGCTCTCGGGCGCGACGTCGGCCTGTGAGGTCGGGGCGACGATCGCGCCGTCGAGGAGGTGCGCGCCCGTGCCGATCATGTGGTCGACGGCGACGTGCTCGACGTGCTCCACCTGCTCGATGACGACCCGCAGCCCCTCCTCGGCGGCGGCGCGGATGACCTCGTCCGCGAGCTCGGCGAAGTACTGCAGGCGGAGCTCCGGCAGGGCGAGGCCGATGACGTCGGTCCGGTTGGTGCGCATCTGCCGCGCCGACACGTTGAGCCGGTAGCCGAGGTCCTCGATGGCCTCGACGACCCGGGCGCGCGTCTCGGGGCGGATGTACGGGTACTCGCCGCTGACGACGTTCGAGACGGTCTTCACCGACACGCCGGCGCGCTTCGCGACGTCGCGCATCGTCACAGCCATGCCGCACCCCGCCTCCGTTGCCTGTCGTGCGCCGGACGCTACACCGTCGGCCCGCGCTCCGGACGCCCCGCCGACTCCTGCCGCTGTCGGGCGATCGCCGCCGCCTGCTCGCGCAGCACGGCGCTCGTCCGGTCCACCCATTCCGCGACGACGAGCAGCTGCTCCGGCGTGAAGTGCGACGTCACCTCGGCCATGCCCGACTGCAGACCGCCGATCGCCACAGCGACCTCGGGCGACGCCGTCGCCGTCGCGGAGATGACGAGCCGCCGCCTGTCCGCCGCGTCCCGCGTGCGTTGCGCGAGCCCGGCCCCCTCGAGGCGGTCGACGAGCCCGGTGATCGCTCCGGCCGTGAGCCCGGTGCGCGTCGCGAGCTCGGACGCCGACATCGGCCCCTCACGCCGCACGATGCCCAGCGCCTTGTTGTCCGCCGCGGAGAGGCCGAGGAGCGACCCGAGCGCTTCGTGGAAGAGGACGACGGCGTCGCTCAGGTCGGTGCCGAGCCTCGCCGCCGCGTCGGGTGCGCCGGGTGCGCCTCGGGAACCGGGCACGCCGGCCGAGCCGTCGTCCGGTGACTTCGTCATGGCGCCATCCTCCACCCTCACGTATAGTTTAGTGTACTGAATTATTCAGACAACCGAAGGATAGATCGATGACACGGGGATGGTCCCAGGCGAGCGCGACGTTCGGCGTCGCGCTCCGCTTCTTCTTTCGCCACTACGCAGCGATCGCCGCGTTCGGGGCGCTCGCGTCGGCGCAGCGGTTCCTCGCCGTCTCGGGCGACGAGCGATTCGCGTTCGCCGGCGGCGTGGGAGGCGAGGTGTTCACGGCGGTCGTCCGGCTGATGTTCCTGGCATGGCTCGTGCGCACGTTGTTCCGCGCCGAACGGGCCATGCCATGGGCGCAGCTGGGCCGGCGGCTGTCCCGCTTCGTCGCCGGGAACGCACCGATGCTGCTGGCGAGCGCAGCGATGCTCGTCGGACTGACGCTCGTCTTCAAGGTGGTCCCGGAGCTGCTCGCCGCCGACCTGAGCCCGGACGCTCACGCGACGTTCCTCTCGTGGGAGCTCGCGATCAAGAACGTGACGGTCATCCCGTTCGTCATGGTGTGGGTGACGACGATCGCGCGGGAGGCGCTGCGCGCGTCCGACCACGCGACCGACCGCGAGCGGGAGCCCGCGTCGGCCTGACGGCCCCTCCACTCCGCAGCGGAGACAACCGGGGCCAAGGGCCGGCGGTACGTCACTGATCCACCACGCGGATCAGTGACGTAGCCCCGCGACACGGACCGGCGGTACGTCACTGACCCACCACGCGGGTCAGTGACGTAGCCCCGCGGCACGGGCCGGCGAGCGCCTCCGCCTTGACCGGTCGACAGTTAACCGTCTACCGTCTCCCGCGGAGGTCATACATGGACATCGACGTCACCCCGTTGCAGCAGGAAGCGCTCGGCGACAGGGTCGCCCGGGCACTGCGCCGCAAGATCGTCTCCGGAGAGCTCGAGCGCGGCACCCATCTCGTGGAAGGTCCCCTCTCGGAGAGCTTCGGCGTCAGCCGCGGCCCGATCCGCGACGCGCTCCGGGCGCTCGAGAGCGACGGCCTCGTCGAGTCACGCCGTCGCGGAGCGTTCGTCGTCGGGCTCGACGAGAACGACATCGACGAGCTCTACTCGCTGCGCGAGGTGCTCGAGGCGTTCGCCCTGGACCTGGTGCTCGAGCAGGAGCGGCTCGACCGCACGCCGTTCGTCGACGCGGTCGAGGCCATGCGGGACGCGGCGCAGCGAGGCGACAGCGCCAGCTTCGCGGAGGCCGACGTCATGTTCCACCGGCTCTTCTACACCGCGTCGCACCACCGCCGCCTGCACGCGATGTGGCACACGCTCGAGCCGACCTTCGTGGCGCTGCTCGAGATCAGCACCGCCCAGGACGACGACCTCGGCCCGTCGGCGGAGTCGCACGCCCAGATCCTCGACGCCGTGCTGGCCGGCGACGGCGACTCGGCACGCACGGAGCTCGGCGCCCACCTCCTCGGCGCCCGCTCCCGCATCACCGCCGCCCACCAGAGACGCACGGGACGCCCCGCGACCTGACACCCCGCACCACCCGAGGTTCCAAAGGAGGGACCATGGACCCCACCCTCACGCGCGTCCGGACGGGCAAGCCGCCCGAGCCGCCCGCCGCGCAGCGCCGGCGCGGGCTCGGACTCCGCGCCCGTTCCGACGTCATCGGCTACATCTTCCTGACGCCGATGCTCGTGGCACTCGCCGCGTTCACGCTCTACCCGCTCGTCGAGACCGCCCGCCTGAGCTTCACCGACAGCAACGGCGTCCAGGCCAGCTACGTGGGCCTCGACAACTACACGTACATCTTCAGCGACGACCTGTTCTGGAGCGCGCTGTCGAACACCGTGTACATGGGGGCGCTGACGATCGTCATCGGCATCCCGCTCAGCCTCGTCATCGCGACGCTCATCAACTCGCTGCCGGCCACGCAGAGCCTGTTCAAGGCCGTGTACTTCGCGCCGAACATCACCTCGGCGATCGCGGCGGCCATCGCGTTCACGTACGTCTTCTACCCGACCGAGCAGGGCTGGGTGAACGCCCTGCTCGGCCAGCTCGGACTCGGCCCGTTCGGCTTCTTCTCCGACCCGGGCACGGCGCGCGCGTCGGTGGTGCTCATGTCCGTGTGGCAGGGCCTGGGCTACACGACGCTCATCTGGCTCGCCGGTCTCCAGGGGGTGCCCCGCGAGCTGCACGAGGCCGCGGAGGTCGACGGCGCCGGCTCGCTGCGCCGGTGGTGGAGCGTCACGCTGCCGATGCTCCGGCCGATCACGTTCTTCATCATCGTCGTCGAGTCGATCAACGCGTTCAAACGCTTCGCCGACGTCTACCAGATCGGCGGGACGGACGGCCAGCCCGGCGGCGTCCTCACGACGATCATGCTCTACATCTACCGGACGGGCTTCAACACGTTCGACTTCGGCAAGGCGTCCGCCGCCACCGTGGTCCTCTTCCTCATCATCCTCGCCCTCACGTGCGTCAACTTCGCGCTGTTCCGCAGGAGGTTGTCATGACCGTCCAGCAGCTCACCGGTGCGCCGCCGCAGCAGACGACGGCGCCGCGTCCTCAGCGGTCGGCAACCCGCGCGCGTCGGCTCGGCTGGTGGCTGAGCGCCCTCGTGCTGACCATCGGTGCGCTCGCCGTCCTCCTGCCGTTCGTCTTCATGATCTCGACGAGCTTCAACGGGCAGGCCCGCCTGTCGGTCCCGTTCCCGCCGCAGATCATCCCCGAGGACTTCAGCACGGAGGCGTACCGGATCGCGACCCTGGGGATCGACGTCTGGCGCCTGTACGGCAACACCCTGCTGGTCGCCGTCGTCGAGATCGTCCTGAGCCTCGGCTCGGCGCTGCTGGCCGGGTACGCCCTGTCGAAGATCCGACCCCGCGGGTCGAAGGTCATCCTCGTCGTCGCCCTCGCGACGATGATGATCCCGCTCGAGGCCACGATCATCCCGAACTTCATGACGTTCCGGTGGCTCGGGATGCTCGACACGTACTGGGCCCTGTGGCTGCCCGCCATCGCGTACCCGTTCGGGGCGTTCCTCGTGAAGCAGTACCTCGACTCCGTCCCGGACGAGCTGCGCGAGGCGGCCCGGCTCGACGGCGCGGGCGAGCTGCGCATCCTCATGCGGATCTACGCGCCCCTCGCCAAGGGCATCATCGCGACCCTGGTCATCCTGCTGTTCCTCGCGACGTGGAACAGCTACCTGTGGCCGCTCATCGTCATCAACGACCCGACGATGTACACGATCCAGCTCGGGCTCGCGTCGTTCAACCAGACCATCGGGAGCGAGACGTACGCCCTGCCGGACGTCAACCTGGCGGCCACGGTGCTGTCGCTCATCCCGATCCTCGCGATCTACCTGTTCTTCCAGCGCTACATCGTGGCCAGCGTGGCGAGCGCGGCGGTGAAGGGATGAGGCACATGCGTTCACGGCAGCTGTCCCGGCGAGCCTTCCTCTCCACGTCCGCGGCGGCGACCGCGCTCGGCGGCGCGGCTCTCCTGTCGGGATGCGGGGCGACGGCGGGCGGCGGGTCTCGCGTCGGCCTCACGACGTTCGCGGCGAACGTCGGCATCGACCCGCGGACCGGCCGGGAGATCCGGGGCCTCAACGACTTCCTGAGCGACGCGGGGCTGGACGGCGTCGTCGCCGTCGACGTCCCCGGTCGCGACGCGAACTCCACCAACTCGAAGGTGCAGACGATGCTGCTCGGGGGCTCGGTGGACATCATCCAGATGAGCACCGTGTACCCGTTCTTCCGGCAGGGTCTGCTGGCGGACCTCACGCCGTACTACGAGCGGGACTCCTGGGCGGACAACTACATCGAGGCGATCTTCGCCCCGCCGCTCGAGCGCATCATGTACCCGCCGTGGGACCCCGCGCCGTCGACGTACATCTCCTCCCCCGGCATCCTCAACACGTTGAGCCTCGCGTACGACGCGCAGCTGTTCGAGGACTTCGGCGTGGAGCCGCCGGGCACGATCCCGGACATCGACGACGTCGTCGCGAAGCTCCCGCGGCTGACGGGCACGAACCCCCGCACGGGCGAGCAGTGCTACGGGATGTACTACGACCCCCGGGCCGCGAGCCACATCATGCTGTACTACTTCGGCCGCGGGATCGACCTGGGCACCGTCGACCCGGACGACCCGGCCCGGCTCGCGTTCGACACCGACCAGGTGCGCAGCGGCATCGAGCAGATGATCGCGACGGCGGAGTTCGCGCCGCCCGGGTTCGAGATCGGTCAGGGTGCGGAGAACTGGGGCACCGAGAACAACACGGTGGCGATCAACATGTCCGTCGCGCCGGCGGCGATGCAGACCGCGCAGGACAACGGCCTCGTCGACCGCTTCGTGGTGACGGAGGGCGTGCGCAACACCGAAGGCCACACGTTCTACGTCACGGCCACGGAGTTCGCGATCGCGTCCGCCGCCAGGGACACCGACCTCGCGTGGGAGGCGGTCAAGCTGCTCAGCGGGGCCGAGGGCCAGCGGTTCCTGTACGAGGAGTACCAGGAGCTGCCCACCTGGCGCGACGCGGACTGGGTCGACACCGACCTGACGCCGTACGCGCCGGCGTTCATCGCCGCCGCGGAGGCCGGACGGAACGCGTTCTTCCCCGAGTTCATGTTCCGGACGTTCCGGCCGTGGATGGCCTCGATCATCTCGCGCGCGCTCGGCGGCGCGAGCTACGACCTGGCGGCCGAGCTGGCCGACCAGCAACGAAAGGCGGAGCAGTGGGTGCTCGATCAGGCGTGACGACGGACGCGGTACGGAACGGGACGACCACGGTGAAGCCGCCGCCCGGCGTCGTCGTCGCGCACTCCCCCGCGGCGACGCAGGCGTACATCGGCTCGCCGTCGCTCGTGCGGCTGCCGGGCGGCACGCTCCTGGCGAGCCACGACCTGTTCGGGCCGGGCTCCACGTGGAGCGACACGCACGTGTACGCCTCGGACGACGACGGCGCCACGTGGCGCCACCGGGCGCACCTCGCCGGGCAGTGGTGGTCGAGCCTCCTGGTGCACGGCGGCGCCCTGTACATCCTGGGGACGACCACGGAGTACGGCGACGTCGTGATCCGGCGCTCCGACGACGGCGGGCGGACGTGGACGACGCCGGACTCCCCGCGGACGGGTCTGCTGCGGCAGGGCCAGTTCCACACGGCGCCGATGCCGTTCGTCGAGCACGACGGGCGGATCTGGCGCGCGATGGAGGACGCGTCCGGGGGCGAGGGCTGGGGTGAGCGGTTCGCGGCGTTCGTCATGTCCGCGCCGCTCGGGGCGGACCTGCTCGACGCGGCGTCGTGGACATCCACGAACGCCCTCGCGCGGGAGAACGCGTGGCTGCCGGACGGGTTCCGGGCGTGGCTGGAGGGCAACGCGGTCGTGACGCCGGAGGGCGAGCTCGTCGACGTGCTGCGCGTGGACAGCGCCGACCCGCGGGTCACGTGGGGCGCGATCGTGCACGTGAGTCCGGACGGCACACGGGCCACGTTCGACCCGAAGGCGGACCTCATCGAGATGCCGGGCGGGATCACGAAGTTCGCGATCCGGCGCGACCCCGTGACGGGCGACTACGTCTCGCTCGTCAACCACGTCCCCGACCCGGCCGCGCGGTCGCGGGGGCTGCGGGCACGGAACACGCTGGCGCTGGCCCGGTCGGCCGACCTGCGGACCTGGCGGGTGTCGGCACCCGTGCTGGAGCACGCGGACGACGTCACGCACGGCTTCCAGTACGTCGACTGGTTCATCGAGGACGGCGACCTGCTGGTCCTCTCCCGCACCGCCTGGGACGAACCGGGCGGAACCGCGCACAACCACCACGACGCCAACTACCTCACGTTCCACCGTCTGCACGCTTTCCGAGAGGTTCCCGTCCACGCATGAGCAGCAACCACGCCGGCCCCACCGGCGTCATCTGCCCGATCGTCACGCCCCTGACCGACGACGAGCGCCTCGACCGTGAGGTCCTCGCCGCTCACGTCCGTGCCGTCCTCCCCCACGTCGACGGACTCATGGCGCTCGGGACCACCGGCGAGCTGCCGGTGCTCGACGACGCCGTCGCCGACGAGCTCGTCGACGTCGTCCTGTCGGAGGTGGGGGACGCGGGCGGCCAGATCGTGCTGGGCGTCGGGGGCGCGGGGTGGGCGCGGACGCGCCGCAACCTGCGGCGGGTGGCCGACGGCGTCACGCACGTCGCCGTGTGCGCTCCGTTCTACTACGCGACCACCCCGGCGGGGCTGCTCGACTACTTCCGGCGGGCGGCCGACGCCGCTGCGGTGCCGGTGGTGCTGTACAACATCCCGCAGAACACGCACGTGCCGCTGACCGTGGACCTCGTCGCGACGCTGGCGGAGCACGAGAACGTCGTCGGCATCAAGGACAGCGGCCCCTCCCGCGAGTACTTCACGGAGCTGCTCGCGCTGCGGTCGCCGTCGTTCACGGTGCTCCGTGGCACCGACGACGCCGCCGTCCTCGAGTACCGGGCCGCGGGCGCGGACGGCTTCGTGAGCGGGCTCGAGAACATCGAACCGGGGCTGCTGCGGGCGGCGCTGGAGGCGGGCGACGACGACGCGCGGGCGGCCGCCGTGGCGCGGATCGGCGAGATCGCGGCTCTCGCCGACGGCGCCACGGGGCTGTCGGCGATCAAGGCGGCCGTGGCGATCCTGCGCGGTGGGTCGCCGCGCGCGGCGCGCCCGGTCCCCACGCTCGAGGCCGACGCGCTGCGCGACCTCGCCGCTCGGCTGGAGGTGCTGGGGCTTCGGCCCCACGTCGCCGTGGGCTGACCATAAACTGGGCTCCGGACGCGGAGTCCGGGAGCGGAGACGGATCCATGAGCTCGTCGCACGCCGGCCGGCGCCCCTCGGCACGGGACCGCGCCCGGCAGGAGCGCCAGGAGCTCATCGCCTCCTACGTCCTCGCCAAGGGGGTGGCCACCCCGCACGAGCTCACCGAGGTCTCGGGCGCCAGCATCATGACCGTGCACCGTGACCTGGACGAGCTCGCGCGGCGGGGGCTGATCCGCAAGTTCCACGGCGGTGTCTCCGCGAAGGCGTCGTCCGTGTTCGAGAGCAGCTCGGCGTTCCGCCTGCACTACCAGTCCGAGCACAAGGACGCCCTCGCCGAGGCCGTGCTGGAGCGGATCGAGCCCGGCATGTCGGTCATGCTCGACACGTCGTCGACGAACGTGTTCCTCGCGCGCCGCATCGCGCGCCTGGACGACGTGCCGCTCACCGTCATCACGAACTACCAGCCCATCCTGCACACGCTGCGCTCGTGCGACGGCGTCAGCCTCATCATGATCGGCGGTCGGTACAGCACCGTCCACGACGCGTTCTTCGGCATCGACGCCGTCGCGATGACGCAGGGGCTGCGGGCGAACCTGGCGGTGCTGAGCACGTCGGCGATGACGCCGGACGAGACCTATCACCAGGACCAGGACATCGTGCTCATGAAGCGCGCCATGATGGCGGCGGCCGACGAGCGGGTGCTCCTCATGGACCCGACGAAGATCCGGCGGACGGCGTTGCACCGGCTGGCGCCCACCCGCGACTTCGACGAGCTGCTGCTCACGGACCCGGACGACCCGGAGTTCGTCGCGGCTGTCTCGGAGCACGTGCCCACGCGGATCGTGAAGGCGGCCCGAGCGAGCGAGGATCAGGCGCTGGAGGCCTGATCCGCCACGCGGGCGGCCACGGCGTGGATCGGCTCGCGCAGCAGCGGGTAGGCCTCGACGTAGCGGTCCACGAAGAAGCCGTACTCCTCGTGCCGGTCGGGATCGGGCTCGAGGACGTCGGCGGTGCGGACCATGGCAGCCGCGGCGTCGCGCACCGAGCCGAACAACCCGGCACCTGCTGCCGCGAGCACGCACGTGCCGAGCGCCGTCGCGTCGGGCACGTGCGTCAGCGTGATCGGCACGCCCGTGACGTCGGCGTGCATCTGCATCCAGTCCCGGCTGCGCGTGGCCCCGCCCCCGGCGACGATCGCGTGCACCTCGTGCCCGGCGTCGGCCATGACGCGACGGATGTGCTCCGTGCCGTAGCAGACGCCCTCCTGGATCGCCCGGTACACGTGCTCCGGGCCGTGATGCAGGCTCAGGCCCCAGATCATCCCGCGGGCGTCGCCGTCCGTGTACGGCGTGCGGTTGCCCTGGAAGTACTCGTTGACGACGACGCCCTCGGCTCCCGGCGGCAGGTGGCGGGCGCGCTCGTTCAGGACGTCGTACGGGCTCGTGCCGTTCCTCGCGGAGGCGGACCGGACGTCCGGAGCGAAGTGCTCCACGAACCACTTGAGCACCGAGCCGGTCGAGGCCTGGCCGCCCTCCACCGTGTACTCGCCGGGCACGACGCCGTCGGTGTACGCGCCGAAGAAGCCCGGGCCGGAGATCGGCTCGGCGGACTGGCCCGTGAACACGTGCGAGGACCCGGTGATGAGCGCCATGCGGCCGGGTGCCAGGACGCCCAGACCGATCTGGCCGGCCCACGCGTCGATCACGCCCTGGGCCACGGGCACGCCCGCCGGCAGGCCGAGTGCCGCCGCGGCGTCGTCGGTCAGCTCGCCCACCGGCGCGCCCGGCGCCAGCACCGGCCCGGTGAGCTTGCCGAGCACGTCGCCGACGCCGACGTCGTCGTACAGGTCCTCCGGCCAGCCACCGTTGTCGCCGTCGTAGTACATGCGCAGCGCGGCGGAGTTGAGGTTGACGGTCCACTCACCCGTGAGCCGGAACGTGATCCAGTCGGCCGCGTCGACGAGGTGCGCGGCCCGGGAGTACACGTCCGGCTCGTGCTCCTTGAGCCAGGCCGCCTTGAACGGGTACCACTCGGCGCTCGCCGGCATCGTGCCGCCGCCGTTGTAGCGGCGGGCGGTCGAGCGGGAGGCGTCGGCGCGCGCGGCCTGCTCGACGGCGCGCACGTCCATCCACAGGATCGCGGGGCGCAACGGGGTGCCGGCGGCGTCCGTCGCCACGAGCGTGAGCGACGTCGCGTCGCACGCCAGCCCCGCGATCTCGCTCCCGCTCAGCCCGGACTCGGCCAGGGCGCGTCGCACAGCAGTGCACGCCGCCTCCCACCAATGCTGCGGGTCCTGCTCCGCCCACCCGGGCTGCGGGTAGCCCGTGGGGTACGGGACGGCGGCGATGCCGACGGCGCGACCGGCGACGTCGAACACCGCGGCGCGGCAGCTCTCCGTGCCGAAGTCGAGCCCCAGGACGTACGGCCCGCCGGAGCCTCCCATCGCGGCCGCCCGGCCTCAGGACCGGGCGGGGACGTCGACGCCGACGAGCCCGTCCGGCGTCATCCGGAACCCGGCGTCGGCGACCAGCCGCGGGTCGTCGAGGGTGAACCCGTCGGCGCCGAGCTCCACGACCCGGCGTACGTCGTCGGCGGTGCGGATCGGCCACAGGTCCACCCGGAACCCGCGCTCCCGCGCTGCCCGCACGAACGCCTCGTCGGCGCTCTCGAGGCCCACGAGCACCCGCCGGGCGCCGAGCGAGGCCGCCTCGTCGAGCACGTCGGGTCCGGCGACCTTGCGGATGAGCCCGACGCACGCGTCCGGCAGCAGCTCGGCCAAGCGACCCACCGTCGCGGCGTCGAACGACGTCGGCTCGCACCGCCGGGCGTCCTCGGGACGCTGCCGCAGCAGCTCGACGGCGGGCTCGATCGCCGTCGTGGCCTTGATCTCCACCTGGAGCGAGACGCTCGTCGCGTCGAGCACCTCGGCGAACGTCGGGATCGTGGCCCCGTCGCCGGCGTCGAGCACCCGCAGCTGCTCGAACGTCAGGTCGGCGACGGCGCCCGTCCCGTTCGTCGTCCGGTCGACGCTCGCGTCGTGGATGACGACGACGTGCCCGTCGCTGCTGGTCTGGAGGTCGAGCTCGAGCTGGTTGACCCCGATCTCCTCCGCTCGCGCGAACGAGGCGAGCGTGTTCTCGGGGGCCAGGGCTGCGGCTCCCCGGTGGCCGACGGCGATGACGGGCATGCGGGTTCGGTCTCCTTCGGTCGTGGGTCGGGCGGGCGGGAGGTCGCGGCCGGTGCTCAGCCGTACCAGCGGTCGTAGGAGTCCTGGATGTCCTCGGCGCCCTGCCGCAGCTGGCCGGCGACGCCGCCGAACGTCGTCGCCACGTCCTTGCTGCGGTCGGAGAGGACCTCCTGGATGCCGCCGATGATCGTGCTCGTGGAGTCCGTGACGAAGATGCGCACGGCGTCCGTGGGCTGCGCGAGCTCGAGCTGGTCCGCGGCCACCGAGAAGTTCGGGTCGTCGGCCAGCACCTGGGCGAGCTCCGGCTCCTCCTGCGACGCCGTCACGATCGGCAGGTACCCGGTGCCTAGCGTCCACGCGGCGGCGTTGTCCGGCCGGCCGAGGAACGTCAGCAGCTCGAAGCCGGCCTGCTTGCGCTCGTCCGGGACACCGCTGAACATCGAGAAGCCGTTGCCGCCGGTCGGCACGCCGGTGGTCACCTCCTGCGGGAGGAACGACGCGCCCACCTCGAAGTCGGACTCCTCGTAGATGCCGCGCAGGGACGCCGTCGAGCCGACGGTCGTCGCGACGACGCCGGCGCCGAAGTCGGTCGTCGGTGCCTGGGCGAGGTAGCCGTAGCCGTGCTCGAACACGAAGTCCTGCGCCCACGTGCCCGCCTCGACGGCAGCGTCGCCGTCGATCTGCACGTCGAGCCCGTCGGAGATCCGGCCGCCGAACGCCCAGATCAGCGCCATGAACGGCCAGTCGTCGCCCGAGCTGAACGCGTGGGTCGCGAGCGCCTTCCCGGAGACCTGGATGGCGTTGAGGGCGGGCGCCCACTCCAGCAGCTCCGACCACGTCTCGGGCCCGCGGTCCGGCAACCCGGCCTGCGCGAACTGGTCCTTGTTGTAGTAGAAGAGCGGCGTGCTGCGCCCGTACGAGAGCCAGTACGTGCTGCCGTCCACGACGCCCTCCTGGAACAGCGACGGCAGGTACGCGTCGCCGTTGAAGTCGTCGGTGAAGTAGTCGTCCAGCGGCTCGAGCACGTCGTTGAGCATGAACCGCGCCCACCACGTGTCGGCGAACATCATGACGTCGGGCACGGCCTTGGCCTGCAGCGCGGCCGTGACCTTCGGGCCGGCCTCCTCGTACGCGCCCTGGAACTGCAGCTCGGCGTAGATGTCCTCCTGGGACTCGTTGAACTGCGTGACGAGGCCCTGCAGCACCTCGCCGTTGTTGCCGCTCATCGAGCTCCACACGGCGATGTTCACCTCGCGGCCGGAGAACGCGGACGGCACGTTGAGGTCCACCGAGCCCAGCTCGCCGGAGGAGCCGCCGCCCGCGCACGAGGCGAGGAGGGGCGCGCTGAGACCGGCCGCGCCGAGGCCGAGGAACGTGCGGCGGCTCGGGGAACCGAAGGGACTGCGGGTCATGGGTGTGTCCTTTCGAGGCGGGGTGTCCGGGGCGTGCGGCACGCTCATCCCTTGACGGCGCCGGCGGTGAGGCCGCGGGCGATGTGCCGCTGCGTGAACAGGAAGAGCACGAGCATCGGCAGGGCCACGATCACGGTGCCGGCCATGATCGCGCCCCAGTCGTTGTAGCCCTCCGCCGAGCGGAGGTAGAGCAGCCCGATCGGGAGCGTGCGCATCTCGACCGTGTTCGTGACGATGAGCGGCCAGATGAAGTCGTTCCACATGTCGACGACGGCGATCACGCCCACCGTGACGAGCATTGGTTTGCACATGGGCAGGACGATCTGGAACAGCTTGCGCATGTGACCGGCGCCGTCGACGGCGGCCGCCTCCGTGATGTCCGACGGGAGCGTCAGCATGTACTGCCGGAGCAGGAACATCCCGAACACGCTCCCCGCGCTCGGGAGGATCAGTCCGAGGTAGGTGTTGATCCAGCCGAGGTTGGCCATCGTGATGTAGTTGACGATGAGCGTGACGTTCCCCGGCACCATGAGGGAGCCGAGCATGAGCAGGAACACGAGGTTCTTCGCGGGGAACCGCAGGTAGACGAACGCGTACGCCGTGAGCGACGCGTTGACGAGCTTGATCGACGCCCCGACCACCGTGACGATCAGCGAGTTCACCAGGAAGTGGTTGAACGGGGCGGCGGCCCACGCGTCGCCGAAGTTCTCGATGACCGGCGGCCACGGCAGCCATTGCGGCGGGTACTGGTAGATGTCCGAGTTCTCCTTCACCGCCGAGGAGAACAGCCAGTAGACAGGCACGAGGAACGTGAGCCCGGCGACGACGAGCGCGGCGTACAGCAGCACGCGGCGGAGCCTGGAGTCGGTCATCGCACCGCGCCGGCGGGGCGGCGGCGGGCCGTCGAGGGCGGGGTCGTCCTGGCCCTCCTTCAGGAGCGGGATCGCTGCGCTCATTGGTAGTGCACCTTGCGCTGGGAGTAGGCGTTCTGCAGGGCAGTGACCGCGAGGAGGATGACGAAGAGGATCATCGCCGCGGCCGCCGCGCCCCCGGCGTCGGACGCCTTGAAGGCGCGCTCGTAGATGAACCACGACAGCGTCGTCGTCGCGATCCCCGGCCCGCCGCCGGTCATGACGGCGATGAGGTCGTAGGCCTGGAACGTGCCGATGATCGTGATGACCATGACGAAGAACGTGACGGGCGACAGCAGCGGCAGCGTGATCCTGCGGAAGATCGCCCAGCGGCCGGCGCCGTCGATGCGCGCCGCCTCGTCGTACTCCTCGGGCAGCCCCTGCAGGCCGGCGAGGTAGATGATCGCGACGAAGCCCATGCCCTTCCACAGGTACGCGATGATCAGCGCCGGCATCGCCCACTGGGCGTCGGTGACCCAGCGCGGCGAGTCCGCCCCGACCAGCGAGAACAGCAGGCGCGAGAGCCCGTAGTTCGGGTCGAACAGGAACAGCCAGAGCGTCGCGACGGCGGCGCCGCTGATGACGTACGGCGAGAACGCCGCCGTCCGGACGACGCCGCGCAGGTGCAGCTTCTGGTTGAACAGGAGCGCCAGCAGCAGGCCGAGCACGACGCTCCCGATCACCACCGCACCCGTGAACACGGCCGTGTTCAGCAGCACCCGGTGGAAGTTGGGGCTCGTCAGCAGGTCGACGTAGTTCGCGAATCCCACCCACTGGGGCGTGCCCGAGATCATGTTCCAGCTCGTCATCGACAGGAACGCGTTGTAGAGCACCGGCCAGTACTCGAACGTCAGGATGAGCACGGCGTTCGGGAAGATGAGCAGCGCGAACAGGGCGTACTCGCGCCTGTCGCGCCGGCGTCGTCCGCGGCGCCGATCGGCGGCCTCCCGCGCTCCGGTCGCGGGCGGGCGCGGCGCCGCGATCACGTCCTGGTGGGCCAACGTCCTGCCTTCCTCGCGGCACTGCGGATGGGTGACTTCGAACGGGCGCGCGCCGGGGCCGTGGCGACGGCTACGGCGTCCTGGAACACCCGGGCTCGCGGTCCGTGAAAGTTATCCCTCGAGTCGGTCGGCGCGCAAGGACGTCTCACCACCGCGACGGCGACCGGACCTCGTCGGGACGATGCGCCCGGCTCCGGCGCGCGCCACTTGGGGGATGACGTCCCCGCCCTCTCACCAGCGATTCTGCGCGGCCCGGACGGGGCGCCGACCCCGCCACGCACGCCGTCCGGACAACGCCGAGACGACCTTGCGTTCACGAATCCGTCTGTGAGAGTTTTACCAGCCAAGGTGCGGACGCCGTCGTCGTCGCCGAGAGAGCTGCACGGCGCGGGACGACGTCCCGCCCGCGGACGAGGAGGAACGGCCATGGCATGGCGCGTGGTGGTGGGCTCGGACGGAGCCGGGTTCGACTACAAGGAGGCGCTCAAGCAGGATCTCTTCGTGAGCGATCTGGTGAGCGACGTCGTGGACGTCGGAGTACCCGCCGCGGACGACGGCGCCAACTATCCGAGCGTGGCGTTCGAGGCCGCGCGCCGGGTCGCCGCGGGCGAGGCGGACCGGGCGCTGCTCGTGTGCGGCACGGGGCTCGGCGTGGCGATCTCCGCGAACAAGGTCAAGGGCGTCCGGGCCGTCACGGCGCACGACGTCTACTCCGTGCGGCGGTCGGTGCTGTCGAACGACGCCCAGGTGCTCTGCCTCGGCCAGCGGGTGATCGGGCTGGAGCTCGCGCGCGCCCTCACCGAGGAGTGGCTGACGCTGACGTTCGACCCGACGTCGGCGTCCGCGCCGAAGGTGGCGGAGATCGACACGTACGAGGCCGGGACCGGGGCGTGCTGACCGCCGAGACGCGGGACGCCGTCCGTGCCGCGACGCTGCGGCCGCGCGCCGACGAGCTGTACGACGCGTACCTGTTCGACCTCGACGGCACGATCTACCTGGGCGACCAGCTGCTCCCGGGTGCGGCGGACCTGCTGGCCGAGCTGCGCCGTCGTTCCCTCCCGGTGCGGTTCGTGTCGAACAACCCGACCCGCTCCCCCGAGGCGTACGTGACGAAGCTGCGCGGGCTCGGCCTGGAGGCGGAGCTCGAGGAGGTCACGAACACGGTCGTGGCGATGGTGCGGTGGCTCGAGCGGGAGCACCCGGACGCCGTCGTGTTCCCGATCGCGGAGCGGCCGCTCGTGGACGCGCTGCTCGCGGCCGGCTTCGAGGTGAGCGATGACGCGTCGCGGGTCGACGTCGTGATCGCCTCCTACGACCGGACGCTCACGTACGCGAAGCTGCAGGTGGCGTTCGACGCGCTGTGGATGCACCAGCGGGCGATCCTCGTGACCACGAACCCGGACCCGTACTGCCCGCTGCCGGGCGGCCGGGGTGAGCCCGACGCGGCGGCGGTCGTGGCGGCGATCGAGGCGAGCACCGGCGTGACGCTGACCAAGAACGTGGGCAAGCCCGACGCCGCGATGGTGCATGCCGCGCTCGCCGGGCTGGATGTCTCGCTCTCGCGGTGCGTGATGGTCGGCGACCGGCTACCGACGGACATCCGGATGGCGACCGACGTCGGGATGGCCTCCGCGATGGTGCTCACCGGGGACTCGACGCGGGCCGAGGCGGAGGCCCTGCCGGCCGAGCTCCAGCCGGACCTCCTGCTGGAGCGGGTCGACCACCTGCTGCCCGGCGCGGTGACGCGATGACTGTGCTGGCCACGGCGCTCGCGGGGGCGTCGGACACGCGCGCGCTCGAGGCCGGGGTGGGGGTGCTGTCGCGCACCGGCGCCGTGTTCACGGAGACGTTCGGGGACTCCTCCGCCCAGCTGGTGGCGGACGGCACGACGTGGGCGGTGGCTGGCGAGGAGGTGTCGGCGTCGTTGCGCGCGGCCGGCGTGTCGCTCGCGCCGCCGCTGGTGCTGCCGGCGACGCCCACCGTGTACGCGTCGTACGAGAACGTGTCGCTGATCCGGGAGCACCTGCGGGGCAGCGACGCCGTGCCGGTCGTGGTCGGGTCCGGCACGCTCAACGACCTGGTGAAGCTGGCGTCAGGCGAGCTGGGGCGCGAGTACCTCGTGGTCGGGACGGCGGCATCGATGGACGGGTACGCCGCGTACGGCGCGTCCATCACGAAGGACGGGTTCAAGATCACGCAGTACTGCCCGGCGCCGGCCGCCGTCGTCGCCGACGTGTCGGTCATGGCCGACGCGCCGCAGCGCCTCACCGCGACCGGGCTCGGCGACCTCATCGAGAAGGTCCCGGCCGGGGCGGACTGGATGATCGCCGACGCGCTCGGCGTCGAGCCCATCGACCGCGGCGTGTGGGACCTGGTCCAGGGCCCCCTGCGGGCGTCGCTGGCGGACCCGGCGGGGCTCGCCGCCGGGGACCTCGCCGCCGTCGGCCGCCTCGCCGAGGGGCTGCTCATGTCGGGGCTCGCGATGCAGGCGCACCAGTCCTCGCGCCCGGCGTCCGGCGCCGGTCACCAGTTCTCGCACCTGTGGGAGATGGAGGGGCTGGGGCGCGACGCCGAGCCGCCGCTGTCGCACGGGATGAAGGTGGGTCTAGGCACGATCGCGATGTGCGCGCTGTACGAGGTGGTGCTGCGGCGTGACCTCGGTGCGCTCGACGTCGACGCCGCCGTGGCCGCGTGGCCCACGTGGGAGCAGATGGCGTCCCGGATCCGCGGGGCCGGGCTGCCACCGGAGGTGGAGGTCGCGGCGCTGGCGCAGAGCGAGGCGAAGTACGTCCCGGCCTCGGCGCTGCGGTCGCGGCTCACGGACATGGTGTCGCTGTGGCCGACACTGGCGCCGCTGCTGCGTGCGCAGCTGTTGCCGGCGGCGGACATCGAGTCGCGGCTTGCCACGGTGGGAGCCGTGACGCACCCGGCGCAGATCGGGCTGGACCTAGACCGCTTCCGGACGACGTACTGGCGGGCGCTGACGATCCGGAGCCGGTACACGCTGCTGGACCTGCTGCTGGAGGCGGGGCTGCTGTCGTCGTGCGTCGACGAGCTGTTCGCGCCGGGCGGGTTCTGGGGGCAGCGCCCGTGGCCCGGGGTCGCGGGCTGACCTCCTAGGCGCACGCCGACGCTGGTCGTGGAGGTCGTTCCGTCTCCGGAGGAGTTGTGCTCCGAGAACGTGGTCGATCTGGTCGTTTCGTCGACGGAAGAACCGTGTTCTCCGGGAGCGTGGTCGATCTGGTCGTATCGTCCGCTGCGTCTCGGGGTGGTCGCCCCCACCGGCGGAGGTCAGGCAAGCGGCCCAGCCGCGGCCGGCTCGGCGTCGACGACAGAGCCGCCATCCAACGCGCTTTGACGCCGCCGTCGCGCACCCGGGGGCAAGCGTGGTCCTGGACCCGTCGCGGGGTGACCCATGCGGTGGGATCGCAAGGCCACCGGGGTGAGCCACCATCGAATCGTCCAGGTGGCTCCGTCGGATCGTGCCTTCCCCAGCCTCTGGCACCGCCCGTAGCGTCGCCACCATGCTCGGCGTCGAGTCGCAAGGATCGCCTCCCGCCGCGTCAACCTCGGGCCGTCGGGAAAGGCGACCGCGATGCACTGGCTCGGCTATGCGACCGTCCTACGCCGACCCACCTGCGAGGAACGTCGATGAGCCAGGCAGTGCCATCTCCTGCCGTGCTCCGACGTGATGTCGCTCCGGCTCGGTCCTCGATGACCCCCACCTCGCAAGGGAGCTCACCCATGTCCGTATCCCGTCGAAGCTTTCTGGCTGCCGCTGGAGCGGCGGCCGGCGCCGCTGTCACCGACTTCGCGGCCGCCGCGCCCGCAGCTGCCGTCACATTCGCAAGCAACCCGTTTCAGCTTGGCTCAGCCTCCGGCGACCCGACCGAGGACTCCGTGATCCTCTGGACAAGGCTCGCGCCCGAGCCCACCGCGACGGACTTCGGGATGGCGGGGGCGCCGTCGTCCATCTCCGTCCACTGGCGGGTCGCGACGACGCACGAGGGTGCCACGAGTGACGCGACGAGCCTCTACGACGGCGACGTCACTGTCACCGCGACGGACTGCTGGTCGGCGCACGTGGATGTGAAGACCGCGCCCGGCGGTGGGCCCCTCCAGGCGGGGACCACCTACTACTTTCGGTTCGCCGTCGACGGCTTTGAGACCTGGGTCGGGACCACGCGAACCCGTCCCGCACCCGATGCGGACGTCATCGCCAGCTTCGCCGTCATCAGCTGCCAGTCCTACGCGACGGAACTCACGGGGACGAGCTACTGGCCGGGGTACACGCACCTCGAGCAGAACCCGATGGACTTCGTCCTCCACCTCGGCGACTACATCTACGAAAGCAGCCACGCCAACACGATCCCGGCTGAGATCCCGGGCGACCCGACGACTGACGCGTGCCGATCGATCACCGACTACCGCAGGCGCTGGGGCGCCTACCTCGAGCGCGACAACATCCAGCGGGTCCGTCGGACGCAGCCCATGTTCTACGTGCCCGACGACCATGAGTTCATCAATGACGTCCACGGCGGCGAGGTCGCGGACCGCACGCAGGGGGTGATCGACCGCTGGAACAACGCGCTCCGTGCCCTCTGGGAGAACATGCCCACCCGGTCGGCGCGCCCGGTCGTGGAACCTGGAACGACGCGGTTGGTCGCGGAGGTGGAGCGCACCGACATCCGCTGGGGACGGCACCTGGACCTGATCGTCCCCGACATGCGTCAGTACCGCACGCGGTTCGACCACGCGACGCCGACGCTCTTCGGAGTGGCGCAGCGGAACCGCGTGCTCAACAGGATCGCGACAGCCTCCGCAACCTGGACCGCGCTCGGGGTCGTCAGCCCGATCACGAGCTATCGGATCTCCGCCACCGACCCGAGGGTTGCCGGAACGTGGAACACCTATGCCGAACGCGGACTCGTCACCGATGCCATCGCCGCGCGGCGCGCCTCCGATCCTGACTTCAGCCCCGTGTTCCTCGCCGGGGACGTCCACTGCGGCTATGCCTCGCGCGTGGCGCGGGACCAGGACGTCCCCGAACAGGATCACGTGGCCACGGAGTTCTCCGTTCCGTCCATGTCCAGCTACGGCACGGCGTCGGGTGGAACGGGGAGGACGTCATGGCCGGACCGACGTGCGGGCAACCCGACCCTGCTGAGCTACATCGGCATCCCCGCCAGCCCCAACGAGGACGACGGCTCCGGCTATGCGAAGTGCCAGCCCTACAAGGGCTACCTGCGGTGCGCCGCCGGGCCCGACTACTTCTACACGAACTACATCACCGCGACCAACGTCTGGCAGTCGACCTCGGTCGCGACGTCGCGCAAGAAGCTTCGCGTCACACGCGGTGCGATCGGCGCGTTGCCCTACTGAGGGGTCGGGTCGGGCGATGCCGGCGCACCGGTCTCCCGACAGGCGCCGTCGCCCGGGTGCCCGCCGCCCGCGGCCTCAGCCGTCCTCATTGGTGATCTCGCCGGTGGTGGCCGGGTCGACGACGACGCGCTGGCTCACGTTCCGGTACGTGTTCCCGGCGATGTGGACGCGCCGCGCGTGCCGCACCTCGACCGCCGCCTGGAACGGCTCTTCCGCCATGTCCTCGAAGACGTTGTCGGTGATCGTGATGTCGGAGTTGTACGCCTCGAGGTCGAACCGACCGTTGTTGCAGAGCGTGGTGATGGCGCCGCTGGCGAGGTGCTTCGGGTACTTCTTGATCCAGCCCGAGCTGCGGAACGTGTTGTCGCGGATGGTGATGTCGCGGGCGAACGGGCCGGAGCCCGAGCTCGTCGTCCCGAGGCCGATCACCTGGTAGGCGTTGTCGACGAACGTGCAGTCCTCGATCGTCACGTGCGGGTTCATGATGACGAGCGGTGTGCCGAAGTTGTCCGTGAACGTCGAGTTGCGGATGGTCGCCGTCGTCCACTCGTGGGCGCTGCACGTGAGCGTCGACCCGACCACCGCTCTCGCCGGCACGTCGCCGTCCAGGTCGAGCGTGACGGTGGTGCCGGCGTCGTCGCGGTCGACGCTCGCGACCGTGCGCTCCGCGGGTTCGTCCCCGGACCAGAACGTGACGACGTCGCCGGGTTCGTACGGCATCGGCACCGCGCCGGCGGGGTACAGCACGCTCACGCGGCGGGCGCCGTCGACGGCTGTGATCTCGCCGAGCGTGGAGCGCAGCACGAGCGGGTCCCAGCGGACGCCCTTGGCGTCGAAGTCGTCGACGACGAGCGTGCCGCGGCTGTTGGAGAGGTGGAATCCGTCGCGGGGGCCGACGGCGAGGGCGCCGTTGGTCGGCGCGATGCGGATGTGGCGGAGCGTGAGATTGGTGTTGTAGCCGGCGAGGCAGCACATGCCGATGGCGTTGGGGAAGTCGACGTTCTCGACGCGGGTGTCGACGCAGTCGATGATCTGGAGGTTCTTGGGGCCGTCGATGCCGAAGTGCCAGTTCATGCCGTCGCCCACGCTCACGTACGGCGTGAACCCGAAGCCGGCGATGCGGTAGCGGCGACCCTCACCGCCGGGGACGGCGGTCCACGTGTTGGTGAACGTGCTCTCGCCGGTGCCGATCGTGAGGGCCGGCACGTGGTGCATCCGCCCTGTGGCGATGTCCCAGCTGTTGGCGGAGTAGCAGCGCATGCCGTCGAAGTGCGGGAGGCCGTCGAAGACGTCGACCTCGACGGCGTCGTTGGCCGTGTCCACGCTCACGATGACGCCGGAGGTGCCGAAGCGCGGATTGTAGTCGAGCACGAGGCTCTCAACCGTGGTGTCCGTGCACGACAGCAGCGACAGGTGGACGCCGTTCGGCGGCTTGTTCTGCAGCGGGAGGTTGACCTCGAGGGTCGTGGCGGGGCGGCCACGGCGGTCCGTGGCGCCGCGGATCGTGAGGTTGCTGGCGCCGGTGACCTTCAGGACCTCGAACTCGGTGGCCGTGAGGGTGTACGTGCCGCGTTCGAAGGCGACGACGCTGGGGCCGCGATGGGCGGTGGCGGCGTCGATGGCGCGCTGGATGGCGTGGGTGTCGTCGCGGCCGTCGTCGGGGCGGGCGCCGTAGCGGGCGACCGGGAAGGCTCGCGGACGGCCGTGCCCGCTGGCCCTTCCCGCATCCGCGCCCGCCGTGCCGGCTGTGGCTGCCGCGGCCCCTGCGGCCAGGCCGACGGCGACGCCTCCACGCAGCACTGTCCGTCGCGTCATCGATGTGGTCATGGTGTCGCCCCTTCGCGAAGTCCCCGATCGCCCTGCGTCGCGCTGGGCGTCGCATCCACATATTGGATACTTAAGCCGCATCGCGTCGAATCCTACCCTGCGTTGCGTCTCCGTCAACGGTCGGACGCCGGGCCTAGCGAGCGCGCCGGCGCTCAGGTCAGTGATTCGTTGGCCGGGACAACTCCTGACCGGCGGCGCGGCTCTCCGAGCTTGCCCGGGCAAAGTCCTGGAGCCGCGAAGGGGTCCTCGCTGCACGCCCGTTGCACGCCAGACCCAGGTCGACAGCTGTGACACATCGGCCCCCACCCGATCCACAGCCGCGGGCCCCTCGAGGACTTCGGCCGTGCAAGCCCGTCGCCCGCACGCGCGTCTCGTCTTGAGCCGCCACAAGCCAGCCTCTTGCGGTACGTTCGCCGACATGACCAGCGACGCAGACGACTCACCGGAATCGGGCGAGCGTTCCGCTGACCTGCTGGACCGCACTCTGAGCGACTTCGAGCTCGAGGACCTCGTGGACGGCGACGAAGCACCGCCCGCGGTCACCTACAGCACTCAGGACTATCCCGTTGACGGACTCGTAAAGCGCCTGGAGCGCGGAAGTATGAGAGTTCCTCAATTCGGAGTCGACGACCCCGCGAATGCGACCGCTGGCTTCCAGCGAGGATTCGTCTGGACGAAAGGACAGATGGACCGCTTCATCGAATCCCTGCTCCTCGGGTATCCCGTCCCAGGGATCTTCCTTGTGAAGCAAACCGACAACGTCATGCTCGTTCTCGACGGCCAGCAGCGCCTAGAGACACTGCGACGCTTCTACGCAGGCACACACAATGCCCGTCCGTTCGCCCTGGAGAACGTCAGCGCCGATTTCCGCGGGCGGACTTACAAGACACTAGGCGAAGCATCTAAATTGGCACTCGACGATTCGTTCATGCAAGCGACGATCGTGTCAACCGACGGCTCTACGGAGGTCAACGATGCCATCTATCGAATCTTTGAGCGCCTGAACTCCGGAGGTACCCAACTTACCCCCCACGAGATCCGCGTCGCACTTTTCGCGGGACCGCTCATGGTATTGGTCGAAGAGCTCAATAGCTTCCCGGCCTGGCGGGCGCTTTTCGGGCCGCCAAACAAGCGGATTCGCGACCACGAGCTCGTCATGCGGATCGCCGCCCTGTATCTGCATGCGCCTGAATACGCCCGACCGCTCAAGTCTTTCCTGAACAACTTCAGCGCCGCCTACCGCAATGCAAGAGAGTTGCCAAACGACGCTGCCGATCTTTTCCGGCGCGCAACGGTCATCCTGGAGAGAGACGCGGGACGCGGCGCCCTGCGCCGCGGGGAGGTCGGCCAGGTGAACGCAGCCCAAGCCGAAGCGATTATTGTGGGCCTAATGCGTAAGCTCGCTCAGGGTCGCGAGCCCGCTGCGGTCGCTTCCGCAATCTCAGCCCTCAAAGGGAGTGACGAGTTCGCGCGAGTTACGACACGCTCGACCGCTGACAACGATGCCGTGCGAGACCGCCTCAGTCTCGCTGCGGCAGCATTCGCGTCCTAGGACGGACCGTGACTCCCCACTGGCCCCCCGTGGGAGTAACCCAGCGGCTACTCGAGTTTAAGGAACTTTGCGAAATTGTCCGTGCGCTCGACGAGAGAGAAAGCACCTCCACTCACCTCGCGAGGTACCTTGCAGTGAGGTCGGCTGGCCTAGTTGAGGCGGTCCGCGACGATGTTGCGGACGAGCATTGCCGCGCCGTGGCACCTGCTCGACCACATCGGAGAGTGTCGTCCGGTCTCCGATCGGGCCAAGGCGCTCGGCCACAGCAACTCGTGGACTTTGTACGCACCTTCGACCCTACCTGGGGCGATGAACTAGCCGACTGGCTTGGAGAAGCCGACTCCCTGAGGGCCGATCAGCTCGGGGCACTCGTCAAGGCACGAACAAAGATTGCCCACGGCGACGGTGAGCGCGTAACGGTTGGTCACGCGCTGAAGTGGGCCGATTGTGCAATCGAAGTTTCGAGCTGGCTCGCCAGGCGCTTTGACCCCCGGTAGAATGCTGAAGGCGGCGACAAGTACCTCATCCTCTCAGAAGTCACGCCGCACATGAGACCGGGGGGGCATAGCGATCCGAATGCGCTCGTCGCGATGGCGCCCAATCGGCTGCCCCCGGCGACTACTTCCGGAATTGGACGAACGGCGTAGCCCTCATGAGGCTGACGCGATCAGCACCCCCACGCCAAGCAGGAGCAATGCAATGTAGAACGGGGCGATCGACCACGAGGCCCAAATCGACCATTTGGGTAGGTAAGTGTGAACCGCTTTCTTCCATTTCGACATCGCGGGCGCGTCGTTCGCGAGGATCTCGTCGGCATCGACCGGGTCGAGCGTGAACAGCGGGACCCGGCGGGTGGACCGTGCCACTGTGTCGTACAGACGACGGAACCGCTTCTCACTCCGGAGGTAGTTGGCATCGAGGTACGCGAACAGCACCACTGCCACCATGCCAAGCGCCGCGAGGGGCCACGTGTGTTGCGTGATCGCGAAACCGAACGTGGCGGTCACGATAGGCAGCAGCCATCCCTTCGCTGACGAAGACGCGGCCGACTGCCTCGTGACCACCGCCTGAATGTAGTCGAGGTGCTTGCGCCGGTCCTCCGGCGCGATCGGCAGCTCGGTAAAGGATCGTAGACGCTCCGCTGCGTCGCGGACATCGAGCATCGCTGCCTCCTTCGAGACCTCCGAGAAGTCCGTCCCCACCGGCCAGATCGGGCCTATCGCGTCGTCCTTCCATCGCGGCACGAGGTGGATGTGAAGGTGCGGCACGGTCTGTGTCGCGGTGTCGCCGTTGGACTGGATGACGCTAAGCCCCTCGGGCGTCACCGCCTCGCGGATTGCGTCAGCCAGGAGAAGGGCGGCCCGTGAGAGATCGGCCGCCTCGTCGGGCTCGAGACTCCAGATGTCGGGCACGTGGCGGCGCGGCACGATGAGCACGTGGCCGAGGGCCGCGGGTTCGGTCGGGAAGAATGCAACGACGCTCTCGTCCCGGTATATCTCGCGGACGTCGGGATCGTCGCGGTCGACGATCTCACAGAACTCGCACTCCTCACTCACCACGCGCGGGCCTTCGCCTGCGCGACCCAGTACTCCAGGTTGTCGACGAGGTTCGAGTAGGTCGCTTTCGTGTCGATGTCCCCGCGCCAGCCCGTGACGGTGGGGTCGAACACCGGAATTCCGCTGACGCCGGACGCGGCGTCGAACGGGTTCGGGCCGGCGCGATCGGCGCTGCCGAACGACGAGAGTCCGTGGATGCGGACCCCGACCAGCGGCTTCTTGTCCTCCCATGCCTTCTCGATCTCATAGATGACCCACGGCCGTCCAGCGGTATCCTGCCCGATGAGAACCACGACGGCGCGCTTGTAGCGCATCTGGTCGTCGATCCAGTCGACGACGGCCTGCTGGCCACGCCGGCGCACCGCCTCCCAGCCCTGGGCGTTGAGCAGCGGCTGACCCTCGAGTGCGTTGATGTTGCGGACGAGCTGCACGCGGTTCACGTCGCGCTCGTAGTGGAAGGAGTAGAACACCGTCTTGGTCGCCACCTTTGGCTCCTAACTCAGCACGGGCGAGCAGCTCTCGTCCCACGCCTGAGCGTAGAGCCGTCCACCGACATCCAGCGGCCATGCTCCGTCCGAACGCCAACGACGTGTCGGGGGTGAGCGAGGGTCACGCCGACTTGGCGGGGACCAGCGCCTACGAAGTCGACGCCGAGGTTCCGCCTCGTACGCTCGCCCCGCACGGCGCAAGGCAGAGTCACGTCCGGCCGCTCCTGACTGAGTACCGGAGAGGGGCCACCTTGCGCGGACTCGAGACCGTCCGGGGACGTCGACTCGGGGGCCGTCAGCCGTTGGGCAGCACCCGCATGATGGCCGCGCAGTACGTGACCGAGCCACGACTATCCGGGTCCGGGCTCGGTGAGATCGCTCGAGGGCCGGGCGCGCCAGGCCCCTCGCCTCGCACGGCGAACGGTTGGGTCCGCGCCTCGGCGTGTGCCGGGCAGAAGGGCTACTCCAGGACTCTGGCGCGCTGGATCTGGTGCAGCAGGTACGCCGCTTCGGCGATGGCCGCGATGATGGCGGGGTTGCCGATGGCCTCGCCGGTCATCTTCTCCATCAGGCCGGGGACGTCGAGGACGGCGTCGATGACCTTGTGCGGCACGGTGGGCGACTTGCGGAACTGGTCGATCTCGTTGGCCTCGATCTCCGCGACGACCTGCGGGTCCTTGGACACCTCGGTGGCCGCGGAGCGCACGAACCCCTCGACCGTCCCGGGCTCGAACTCTCCGGCGAACAGGGTGTTGATGCGCTGGATGATCTCGTTCAGTGCGATGAGCTTCGGGTCGCGCGATGCCGCCCCGGAGCCCGCGCCCGTTGCGGGAGAAAGGACGGCGTCGCCGGTGAGACCGAGATCCAGGCGTCCACGGTCGATCTGCTTCACGCGCTTGAGCACGACGTCAGACAGGTCTACGTCGCTGCTGAGCCGGTCGACGGCGATGACGCGCACGAGATGGCGCAAGAACACCGACAGCTTCTCCAGCTCCGTGCTCCCATAGTCGATGACCTGCGACATGAAGTCGTAGAGCCGCACGAACGTCCCGGCGTCCTTGCGGAACAGCTCCAGGCGCTCGAGCTCGGCGGTGTCCTGCCGGGTCTTGGCCGAGGCGTACAGCGTGGCGAAGGTGTCCTTGGGCCCCTTGATCGCCGCGGACAACGCGCCATGTCCGGCCCGGGTGAACCACGCGTGTGTAAACGTCTCGACGTCGTCGGCGGTGTAGATGTCCGCCTCGGCGAGCTTTGCGGCAACCTCGTGAACGAGGTTCGGGTCCGTCCTGGTCTCGATCCGCGCCTCGGTGAAGTACGGCTCGAACGACGCCTGCACCTCCAGCGGGTCGTTGACGAAGTCCAGGACGAAGGTCGTCGCCTTCACCTCGCCTGACGGCGCCCGGTAGGTGCGGTTCAGCCGGGACAGGGTCTGCACGGCGGCGATGCCGTCGAGCCGCTTGTCGACGTACATCGCGCACAACAGCGGCTGGTCGAACCCGGTCTGGAACTTGTCCGCCACGATCATCACCCGGTACCGCGGAGCCTTGAACTCTTCGGCCAAGTCCAGGGACGCCAGACCGGGGTTCATCGTCGCTTCGCTGGCGTTCTCGATCAGGTACTCCTCGTCGTCGAGGGACCCGGAGAACGCGACCAGCGCCTGCATGTCCGCGTACCCCTGGGTGCGCAGGTAAGCGTCAATCTCCAGCTTGTACCGCACCGCGGCCTTGCGCGAGGACGTCACGACCATCGCCTTGGCGTGCCCGTCGAGCAGGTAGGCCACGTTGGCCCGGAAGTGCTCGACGACGATCCGCACCTTCTGCCCGATGTTCGACGGGTGCAGCCGGACGTACTCCATGATCGCCCGGGACGCGGCCTTCTCGTCGACCAGGTCCCCGTCGCCGTCGGTGAACCCGGCCGAGGCGTCCACGCCGTGCTCGACGGCGGTGCGTTCGATCTCGTAGGCCGTCGAGTAGGTCTGGTACCCCCGCAGAACGTCGAGGATGAACCCCTCCTCGATCGCCTGCCTCATCGAGTACAGGTGGAACGCCCGCGGGAGCCCGTCCGGGTCGTCCGGGTCGGGCCGGCCGAACAGCTCGAGCGTCTTGGCCTTCGGGGTCGCGGTGAACGCGAGGTACGACAGGTTCGACGGCGTGGCTCGCTGCGTCACCGCGTCCGCGATCTGTTGCTCGACGGCGGAGTTGAGCAGATCCTCCGCGTCGATCTCCTCCCCCTCGGGCACCTCGACGCCGCCGGCGGACAGGACTTTGCGAACCTCGGAGGCGGTAGCCCCAGTCTGGGAGGTGTGCGCCTCGTCGACGATGATCGCGAACCGGTTCTCACGCAGAGCCGCGTTCTCGGCCAGCTGCTCCATCACGAACGGGAACGTCTGGATCGTCACCACGACGATCAGTCGCTTGTCCGTGAGCGCCTGAGCCAGGGCCTTGGACTTCGATCCCCCTGCGCGGCGAACCTCGGTGTCGTCGATCGTAACGACCAGGTCCTTGCGGTCGTCGATCTGCCGGACGGCGGCCTGCAGCTGGTTGTCGAGGACTGTGCGGTCGGTGATGACCAGCACGGTGTCGAAGACCTTCTCGTTCGCATCGTTGTGCAGCCGGGCCAGGCGGTGCGCCGTCCACGCGATCGAGTTGGTCTTGCCCGACCCGGCCGAGTGCTGCACGAGGTAGCGTCCGCCAGGCCCTTCGGTGCGGGCGGCGTCCACGAGCCGGGTGACGACCTCCCACTGGTGGAACCGCGGGAACAGGATCGTCGAAGACCTCGACTTCTTCCCGCTGATCGGGTCGACGTGTTCCTCGTGGCGCACGAACATCAGCACACCCAGGATGTTCAACCAGGCGTCCCGTTGCAGGACCCGCTCCCACAGGTACGACGACGCCGGACCGGCCGGGTTGGGAGGGTTGCCGGCGCCGCCGTCGAGAGTGCCTCGGTTGAACGGCAGGAAGTACGTCCTAGGGCCGGCGAGCCTGGTGGTCATCCAGACCTCGTCGTCGTCGACGGCGAAGTGCACCAGCGCCCGGTTCCCATGGCCCAGCAGCGGCTGACCGGCCGGGTTCCGGTCGTGCTTGTACTGGTCGATCGCGGACGTGACGTGCTGCTTGAAGAACGTCTTCAGCTCCGCCGTCGCGACCGGGATGCCGTTGACGAAGAACACCAGGTCGATCGCGCGGTTGTCGCCCTTGACCGGCGAGAAGTACACCTGCCGCACCACCCGCAGCCGCACCGCCGCATAGTCCGCGGTGGTCTTCGGGTTCAACGTCGTCGCCGGCCGGAACTGACACATGTTCAGGTGCGCGTTCACGTGCGCGAACGGACGCCGCAGCACGTTGAGCGTCCCACCGCCGTGCGACATCGGGGCGTCCAACCGCTTGGACAGCGCCGCCACGAGCTGCTGGCGCTGCTTCGCCTCCGACGCCGACCCGGCGGTCACGACCTTCGCAAGCTCCGCCGGCTGCGTCGCCTCCAACCACGCGAAGACGTCGTCCGGGAACAGCGCGAGACCCGCGTCGTACCCCTGCCCGCTCGGCGAGTACAACCAGCCGTGCGCGGCCAGGTACTCCGCGATCTCGACCTCGAGCGCCAGCTCGGCAGATGAGTCAGACATCGTGCCTCCCGTCCGGGGTGGTGCCGGTGCAGCAACTCGCGGATTCGCACCACGCGTCTCGCCGAGTCGCAGCACCCTGCTCGCAGATTCGCAGTGCATGACCCGCGCCCGCGCCGATCCCGGCGCGCAGGGTGCCTGGCCTCATGCGGACCCACCTGTCGTGACGTCGATCTGGCCGGTGACCGCGGCCGTGATCAGGGCCGCCCGGCGCTCCTTCGACAGCGCGATGTTGTGCTCCGCCTCATTGATGAGAGCGTCGGTCTTGCGGGTTCGCTCGTCGATGCGGGCGACGATTTCATGCTGCTCTTCCAGCGGCGGCACGGGTACGCGGATCGCCGCGGCAACAGGCTGGTAGATGGTCTTGTGCGTCGACCCGATCATGAGGGCGTTGAACTCGCCACGCATCGCTCGGAACAGGTACATCAGGTACTCGGGCACGAGCTCGGGGCCGCATACCCAGTTCCAGAAGTCCTGACTCGTCGCCATCGGTCGCGGCATCACACCAGAGAAGCCCACAGACGCTGTCCGCGACAGCACGACCGTGCCCGCGGGAAGTAGTTCGGCGGCAGAGTTGGCAAGCCCTAGGTCGCTGATCGTGTTTTCGGTCTCTCCGAGATGGGTTCGCCGACCATCGCGGACCTGCCACACGTCCGCGAGCGTGAACCAGGGGATGTGCGTATCGACCCAGTACTCGGGGTTGCTCCGAGAGGGTGTGTGACCGGTCTTCATCGCCGCGAATCGACGAATGTTGGCGACCGTCCAGTGCAGCGGAACCGCATCCACCCAGGTCAGCGTGCTCGGCTTCAGGTCCACGTCGCGTAGACCACGAGTGACCGCCTGCAGGATCCCGGACGCTCGACGCTCCTTGAGGAGCCCGATCAACCGTTCCTGCTCGGCGATGAGCGCGTCGATCTGAGTGGTCTCAGCGTCCAGGAAGTCCGCGATCCGCCGCTGCTCCTCCAGGGGTGGCAGGGGGATCGACACCCGTCCGAGTCGCTTGCGCGGGATCCGTTGACGGGTTGCCCCGTCTTGCTGCCTCTCGACCTCCGAACGTGTCTTTGCGCTGTTGATTGCGTACGTCAAGTACCCGGCATCAGCCTGATCAGGATCGGGTCGGAGCACTGCCACATCCACGACAGTGATCGTCTTGCCGAGACCTTCTGGCACTACGCACGCGCGTCCCAGCGGGTCTGGCATCCGTGCGATCAGGATGTCGCCAGGATGCACCCAAGAGCAGCGCAAGCGCCGAAATGTCTCCTCGTTGATCCATCGATCCGATTTATCCTTAAACTTGCCGTCGCCGACGTCAGCGAGTTGCAACAGGCGAATGTCACCATCGGGGTCCTGATCCTTGCTCTCGACCCAGTCGCCATCGTGGAAGCCGCCACGGGGCGCAGTTGCGGCAATCGTCGCCATCCTGGTCATGCTTCGACCTCGCGGAGGAGGTCCAGGATCCGGCTGACGGACGCCTCGAGGTCGGCGTCGATCTCGGCGAGCGGCCTGGGCGGGACGTACTCGTAGAAGTGCCGGGTGAACGGGATCTCGTACCCGACGCGGGTCTTGGTCCAGTCGATCCAGGCGTCGGGGACGTGGGGTGCGACCTCGGCGTCGAAGTACGCCTGGATGGTGTCTCTCTCGGCGTCGTCGGCCTTGGGGTGGTCGCTCCAGCCGAAGGGGACGATCTCGGTGTCGCGCAGGCCGGTGTCGGGTTCGGGGCGGCCCTTCGAGTCGGTGCAGGTGTCGGCGGTCTCGTCGCGCTCGCCGAGCGCCTGCCACAGCGCCTTGCGCTGCGGCGTCGTCAGCCCGACGCGGTGGGCGCCGAGGTGCGTGCCGAGCCGCCCCATGAACTCGTCGCGGTTGAGGTAGAGCTCGTCGCCGAATGCGGACAGCACCCCGACCAACCCCTCGACCTTGCTGAGCGGCTTCGACGCCATCACGTTCTCGAGCCGCTCCGGCGTGACCTGGAAGTTCAACCGCAGCGGCCGCTCGACGGTCACGGACCAGTACGCGAAGTCGAGGGTGTCGAACACCTTCGACCGCGGACCCGACGCGTCGCCGTCGGCCGCTACGCCGTCGAACCGGTCGTACGCCTGCACGATCCGCCCGCGGTCCGCCGTCGAGATCTCCACCCGCTTGGAGCCCAGGGACTTGCGCATCTTCGTGCCGAGCTTGGTCGCGTCGATCAGCTGCACCTTGCGCCGGCGTTCGGGCTGCTTGCTGTTGTCCAGGATCCACAGGTACGTCGCGATACCGGTGTTGTAGAACATGTCGTTCGGCAGCGCGACGATCGCGTCGACCAGGTCGTGCTCCAGCAGGTGCCCACGGATCTCGGACGGGCCCGACCCGGCGCCGCCGTTGAACAGCGGCGACCCGTTCAGCACGATGCCGCCGCGGCCGCCGTTTCCCCTGGCGTCAACGGGACGCATCTTGGCGACCAGGTGCAGCAGGAACAGCATCGACCCGTCACCCACGGACGGCAGTCCGGGGGCGAAGCGGCCGCCCGTGCCGCGCACGTGCTCGGCACGGACCGCCTTCTCCGCGGCCTTCCAGTCAACCCCGTACGGTGGGTTCGACAGAGCGAAGTCGAACGTCTCGCCGTCGAACAGGTCCTCGGCGAGGGTGTCGCCGAGACGGACGTTCTCGATGTTCTGACCCTTGATCAACATGTCCGACTTGGCGATGGCATACGACGCCGGGTTGATCTCCTGGGCGAACAACGCCAGGTTCGCCTTCGGGTTCAGCTCGTGCAGGTGCTCCTCGGCCACCGAGAGCATGCCGCCGGTTCCTGCAGCCGGGTCGTACACGGAGCGCGTGATGCCCGGCGCGGCGAGCGCGGAGGTGTCCTCGGCGAAGACCAGGTCCACGAGCAGGCGGATCGCGTCGCGCGGAGTGTAGAAGTCGCCGGCCTCGGCGTTCGACGCCTCGAAGTCCTTGAAGATCAGGTGCTCGAACAGGTCGCCCATGCCGGCGTTCGACACGTGGTCCGTCGACAGGTCGACCCGCGCGAACCCCTGCGTGACGGGGATGAGCCGGTCGGCCGCGTCGAGCTGGTGGATGCGAGCCTCGAAGTCGAAGTGCTTGAACACGTCGACCTCGGCCGAGAACCCGTTCACGTAGTCGACCAGGTTCGCGGCCAGGTTGTCCGGATCCTCCAGTGCGGTGGCGAGCGTGTACGACGACGTCGTGTAGAACGGCAGCCCCGTCGCCCGGCGCACCAGCGCACGACGCATGGTCGCATCGTCGGCCTTCGCGACAGCCGTCACCATCGCCTCCCGGTGCGGCGCCATCACGCCCTCCAGCCGCCGCAGGATCGTGAACGGCAGCACGACGGTGCCGTACTGGTGCGGCTTGAACGGCCCCCGCAGCAGGTCCGCGATCGACCACACGAAACTGCTCAGCTGACTCAAGACGCCTCCTTGCCCGCGCGGCAACGCTCGTGCTCGTCGTTAGCCCTTGAAGAGCATCGGCCCCGTCAAGGCATCATCCCTGTCCCGGACCCTACCCGCGTGCCCTCTCCCCGCGGCTCCGACCTACACGTCAGGATCCTCGAAAGCCCCGCTGCGCTGGCAGAGCGGGCCGCTTTGCCCGGTCGCCAGGCCGTCCCGCAACGGCCTATCGCTCCCCGGCGCCGCGGTGATCTGCGATGCCTCCGCTGCGACATCCGACCGCATCAGGGAGGATGGCGTCCGTGCCGGTCGAGATGGGTCTGTGGCGGATCGATGGCGCACGGCCGCGTCGCCTCACGGCCGGTGTGCTGCCGACGGAACAGACGTTGGAGTCCTACCTGGCGACCGACCCGTCCCTGCTTGGCGAGCCGCTGTTGGTGATCGGTCGGCAGGTCCCGACGGCCTACGGCAAGTACATCGACTTGCTGGCCATAGACGGCGATGGCAACCTCCACGTCCTCGAACTCAAGCGCGATCGCACGCCGCGAGAGGTCGTGGCCCAAATCCTCGACTACGCGTCATGGGTGGCTGGGCTCGATCGAGACCAGGTCATCGACTTGGCCAACCGTCACCTGGATGAGCCGTTCGAGACGGCCTTCGACAGCCTCTTCGACAGCTCTCCACCTGACGAACTGAACGCCGAGCTGACACTGACGATCGTCGCCACGAACCTCGATCCCAGCTCCGAGCGCATCGTGACCTACCTCCGAGGCTTCGGTGTCCCGATCAACGCCGTCTTCTTCTCCTACCTGGAGGACGATGAGCGCCGCTACCTCGCCCGCAGCTGGCTGGTCGCGGGAGACGAGCCGACGTCGCGCCCGGCGGGAAAACGGTCCGGCAAGCGCGCGGACTGGAACGGGCGCGACTGGTTCGTATCGTTCGGGGACGGCCTCGGCCGGTCATGGGAGGACGGGGAACGGTACGGCTTCGTCTCGGCAGGCGGCGACGCGTGGTACTCGAGGACACTGCGTTCGCTTCCCGTGGGAGCGCGGGTGTTCGTCCACATTCCTAAGGCGGGCTACGTAGCCGTCGGCGAGACGCTGGCGACCGCAACGCGCTTCGACGAGGCCCAGGTCCGCCTTGACGATGGGTGGCAGCCGCTCGCTGCACTACCTCTCCACGCCACCTACCGCCACGCTGCCGAGGGCGCGCCGGTCACGGACGACAACTCGGAGTTCGTGGTTCCCGTGCACTGGCTGCGCAGCTCACCCCGTAGCGGGGCGTACTGGGAGAAGGGCATGTTCGCCAATCAGAACAGCGCGTGCAAGCTGCGCCAAGAGTTCACGCTGGAGCGGCTTGCACGCCATTTTGACCTTGACGACGCCGCGGCTGAGTGATCCGGACCTACTACGCCGGGAATCCTCATCCAGCCGTCTCTGAGGTAGAGCTTCCGACCTCCGTGCTCGTCTGGAGGCCGGGCGTACGAAGCGGAAGCCGAGGCCTGCGCGGTAGCTCGGCCAGCCGTGCCTACGGACCGCGTACCGCGCCCTCCTGATCGACCCACCACACCTCGATTTGCGCGGCAGCCAGGGATCCGGCCGTCTCCCCGTGCAGGTCGCGAAAGCGCGGGAAGTCGGGTAGGGCGATTGCGCTGCGCCATGACGGCTCCCTGCCGCGCCGCCGCATCGCTGCAAGCACTGCCTGGGAGTACCAGTGGCCGGCTTGGGTACTCGGGCTGGTGCGCTTCCGTTCCTCGGCGCGCGCCGGATCGGCGTAGTTGCGGCTCGGGAAACCCTTCACCTCGACGCCGACCGTCTGACCGTCTCGGGAGGCGATCACGTCGATGCCAGGCTCCTTGGTCGCGGTGTTGGCGACCGACAGGATCCGCCACCGCTTCGCCGCGAGCGCCGTTACAAGAGACGCCTGAACGTTCGCCTCGGTGTGCCCCTCAGATGCTGACACTCTCGGCGCCTCGAGGTCCCGCGAGCTGCGAGGCTCTGCGTTTCCAACGATCTCGAACCCTAGCGCGGCCAGGTGCCGACGAGCCGTGTTCGACCTGAAGGCAGATCGCGGGATACCAGTGGCGACCTGGAACGCCTGGACGACGGGGAACCAGACATCGTTCACTTTCACGGCGTGCTTGCGGATCACCTCAGGCGCGACGTCGACCAGCCGACTCTCCAAGTCCCTACTCGCCAGCTGGTAGTCGTGTCCGTTCAGCGAGAACTGGATGAACGACGGGCGCTGAGTCTCCATGGCGGGAACTTACGGCACCCAGTGCGTCAGCGGTCATGCAAGCTCGATATCGCGCCGGAGCGCCTCGTCGGAAGGCGCGGTGATGCCCGAACCCGGCCGGTAGCCCTGGTCCAGCACGCCGCGCACATAGATCCGCTCCCCGTTCAGCCGAAGCCCGTCAACACCGTGCTCGACCCGCCGCAGACCGACTGCCGACGTCACCCGATCGACGCCGTCCGCCGACCTTCGCTCGACCACGACGTCGTATAGGTGCGGGTCGTCGGGCGACCATAGCCCTGGAGAGGCGACCGGGATGACCGGGGAGGCGGCGCCGTCGTCGTCCGCCTGAGTCTCGATCCTCCTCCCGCCGCACTCAACACCACCACAGCACCGGCCCCGCGACGGGCCGACGACGGCGACGCTCGCCTCGCCCGAGGTGAGGGACTCCCCGCGGAGCCAGACGACGTCGGCGAAGGTGGCCGGCGCCAGCTCGAGCCACACCATCTGTCAGATGCCCGACGACGGCGTCAAGCAGACGCCGTCTTAATCGTCCACCTGACGGCGAAACCTCAGAAGCGACAAGATCAATCGCCCGCGGCGACGGCCGCCTCCCCCACGGGCAGCACCTGGCTCCGCCACGCCGACCCTGACAACCCCCGCACCGGCACCCCCAGCGCCTGCAGCGCCAGCGTGATGGCGCCCCGCAGCTTGCCCTGGTTGTCGAGCAGCGAGCGCCGCACGTCGAGACTCTCCCGCAGCTCGGGCTGCGTGCGACGGACCACCGTCTCGCGCAGCGGATCCAGCAGCATGTCGCCCATCGACGCGACCGAACCCGCCACGACCACCGTGTCAGGGTTCGTCAGCTGCACCAGCGCGGCCGCCGCCTCCCCCATCTCCACGGCGATGTCCTGGATCAGGGACCGGGCCGCCGCATCGCCGTCGGACGCGAGCTCGCCCACCAGCTCGGGCGTGAGCCGGCGGCCGGCCGCAGCGATCCCCCGTTGCGTCGCGCGGCGCACGATCGCGTCCGCCCCCACGAGCGACTCCAGGCACCCGACCCGGCCGCACGCGCACTTCACGGCCTCGGGGTCGCCCGGATCCCGTACCTGCAGGTGCCCGAGCTCGCCGGCGAGTCCGCGCGCGCCGCGCAGCAGGTTGCCGTCGGTGATGAGGGCTGTGCCGACCCCCGTACCGACGTACAGCATCGCCAGCGTCATCCGCTCGTCGGGCCGCAGCTGCGCCATCTCCGCCACCGCCATGGCCTGCACGGTGTTCAGCGCGATCGTCGGCGCCTGGACGGCCTCCCCGATCAGCGTGGCCACCGGCACGTCGCGCCAGCCCAAGTTCGGCGCCACCAGGCACAGCCCCGTGTCCCGGTCGATCAGGCCCGGCACAGCCACGCCGACGGCGGAGGGCGCCCCGTGCTCGGCGCTCAGCTCCCCGATCATCTCCGCCACGCGGGCGACGGATTCGTCCGGACGGCGGCGCACCGTGGGCCGGGACCGCGCGTCCAGCACCCGCCCGAACGTGTCGGTGATCGCCACGGACGTCCGGGTCCCGCCCAGGTGCACGCCGACCACCCGGACCGCGTCCGGGTTCGCCTGCAGCAGCGTCGCCCGCCTGCCACCCTGCGAGCCGCTCGTGCGCAGCCCGGTCTCGACGACCAGCCCGTCCCGCTGCAGATCCTCAGTCAGCTGGAACACCGTGGACTTCGTCAGCCCCGTCAGCGCGACCAGCTCGCTGCGCGACAACGGCCCGTGGTGCCAGATCTCCCCGAAAACCCGTGCCGCCGTCGTCCCCTGCTTCAGCTGCGCCATGGCCACTATCTTCCGCCAGCCGTCATGCGCGCGCCGGACATCGCCGAGCCCGCGAGCGACTGGAAGATCCCGAGATAGCCGCGCCCAGGTGGTGGCGCCGCGTACGGATGGGAGGCGGCACGCTCCGCGAGCGTCGACGCCCCGCCCGCGGCGTCCGGGTCGAGCAGGTTCAGCCGCCGCTCGTCGATGTCGACCTCGAGGACGTCGCCCTCCCGGATCTGCCCGATCGGCCCGCCCGCCGCGGCCTCCGGGGACACGTGCCCGATGCACGGCCCGAGGCTCGCACCCGAGAAGCGTCCGTCGGTGATGAGCGCCACCGACGTGACGAGCTCGGGGTCGCTCGCGATCGCCGACGTCAGGTAGTACTGCTCCGGCATCCCGCTCCCACGCGGGCCCTCGCCGCGGATCACGAGCACGTCGCCCGGCCGGATGCTGCGCGTCGAGACCGCCTCCAGCGCGGTCTCCTGATCCTCGAACACGCGCGCCGGCCCGACGACGCGCCGCGCGTCCGGGTGCACCGCCGTGCGCTTCACGACCGCGCCCTCCGGCGCCAGGTTGCCCCGCACCACGGCCAGCGCGCCACGCTCCGACAACGGGCTCGCCGTGGGCCGCAGGATGTCCGACGGCGTCAGACCCCGCCGGGCCAGCTCCGCATCCCCGGCCGTGAACGGCTCCGCGCTCTCGCGTTCGAGAAGGTCGCCCCACGGCACGTCCCACCCGCACGGTGCGTCGAGGTCGAGGTGCTCCCGCAGGAGCCGCATCAGCGTGGGAACCCCGCCGGCGTGCCAGAACAGGTTCGCCGGGAAGCGCCCCGCCGGCCGGATGTCCGCCACGTACGGCGTGGAGTCGTTGATGCGCTGCAGCTCTTCCAGATCGAGCGCCCCGCCCGCCTCGGCCACGATCGCCGCGAGGTGGATGACGAAGTTCGTCGATCCGCCGATCGCGGCGTGCACCACCATCGCGTTACGGATGGACGACGGCGTCAGGTAGCGGCGCGCAGTTCTTCCGGCGGCCAGTCGATCCAACAGCTGCCGGCCCGACGCCGCAGCGACGTCGAGCGAGAACGCCGAGCCGGCGGGCATCACGGCGGAGTGCGGCAGCGCGAAGCCGAGCACCTCGCTCAGCACCTGGGACGTCAGCGCCGTCCCCATGAACGCGCAGGACCCGCACGACGGCACCGCGTCGCGCACCCAGGTCCGGTACTCGGCCGGATCGAGCTCGCCACGCCGCAACCGAGCGGCGAGCTCACCGATGCCGTCGATCGTGACGTCGTCGTGCCCGGGGAGCATGACGCCGCCGGGCACGTGCACGGTGGGAAGATCGAGCCGTGCCGCCGCCATCAGGTGCGCCGGGACAGCCTTGTCGCATCCGGAGATCAGCGCGACGGCGTCGTAGTACGCGCTCTCCGCGTGCATCTCCACGGCCGCGGCGATGAGGTCGCGCGACGGCAGCGAGTAGTCCATGCCGTCGGTCCCCTGGGCGATCCCGTCGCACATGTCCGTGCACGTGTACTGGGCGGCGGCGCCGCCGGGGACGACGCCGTCCCGCACCGCCTCGCTGAGCTCGCGCAGGTGGTGCGAACCGGGATGGGAGTCACCCGCGACCGACTCCACGAGCACGTACGGCTTCGCGAGATCGTCCTCCTGCCAACCGATCCCCAGCCGGAGGGCGTCGGCCTCCGGCGCCGAGGCCCGGGCGAGCTGGCTGCGCAACGTCATGCGGGAGTTCCTCTTCGTCGTGATCCGCGGAGCCCCGGAGGGCGGGGCCAACCTACCTTGACAACAGTCGTCCCGACAGCCTAGTTTTTCCGGCGGCCGAACGTACGGAGGATCATGGGCGATCTCAGCACCGCGACAGCGACACGGACCGACACACCCCTGCCCGAGGTGATGACGGCCGTGCGCTGGTGGGCCCGCGGAGACGTCCGGGTGGACTCGGTCGCCGTGCCGGGAGACCTCGAGACCGGCTGGGTGCTCGTCGAGGTCGAGGCGTGCGGCATCTGCGGCACGGACCTGGAGGAGTACCTCCACGGCCCGATCGTCTCCCCCGTCGAACCACATCCGCTCACCGGTGCCCAGGTGCCCGTGACGCTGGGGCACGAGACCGTCGGCCGGATCGTGCGCAGCAACGACCCGGACGCGCCGCCGGTCGGCACGCTCGTCGCCGTCGAGGGCAACCGCTTCTGCGGCGAATGCTTCTGGTGCCTGCGCCGCGAGTTCCCGCTGTGCCGGATGCTCGGTTCCCTGGGGCAGATGGGCGACGGCGGTCTCGCCGACTACCTGGCGGCGCCGGGCTACATGTGCGTGCCGCTGCCGGCCGGTCTCCCGGCGGCCGAGGCCACCCTCGTCGAACCCCTCTCCGTGGTCGTGCGTGCCCTGCGGCGGCGCGCCCGCATCGCCGACGGCTCGATCGCCGTCGTCGGCGCCGGGACGCTCGGCCTCCTGGCGGTGCAGGCGGCCAAGGCCATGGGAGCGCGGGACGTCGTCGCCATCGACCCACAGCCCGGCCGCCGAGCGCTCGCCCTGACGCTCGGCGCGGACGCCGCGCTCGACGTCGACGAGGTGCACCTGCTCGCGGACCGGTATCCCGCGGGCGGACCCGACTGGGCGCTCGAGTGCGCCGGGTCCACCGCCGCCGCCGAGACAGCACTGGGCCTCGTGCGCCGCGGCGGGACAGCCGTGCTCGTCGGCGTCCACGACGCGCCGATCCCCGTGAACATGCTGCGACTCGTGCTCGACGAGCGCACGATCACGGCCAGCGTCTCGCACGTGTGGGACGAGGACTTCCCGGAGGCGATCCGCCTGCTCTCCAGCGGCGCCGTCACGGCCGCGCCGCTCGTCACGTCCGTCATCCCGCTCTCGCGCACCGTCGCCGACGGCATGGATGTGCTGGCGCGCGGCGGCAGCGATCAGATCAAGATCGTCGTGGTCCCGGACTCGAAGGTGCCGTCGTGACCCCGTCCACGCCTCTCGCCGAGTGGTCGTCCGAGGACCTGGCCCGCCACCTCGAGCGTCGCGGCATCGACCTGGGCTCACCCCTCGAGCGCACCGTCCTCGCCGGCGGCGTGTCCGGCACTGTCGTCCGCGTGGACGGTCCCGCGGGCAGCGCCGTCGTGAAGCAGGCGCTCGCACGCCTGGCCGTGCCGGCTCCGTGGGAGTCCGACCCGCGTCGCCTCCTCACCGAGGCGGCCGCGCTGACGACCCTGCACGCGCTGAACCCCGCACGCGTGCCCGAGGTGCTCGACTGCGACCCCGAGCAGCTCCTCCTCGTCATGGCCAGCGCGCCCGCCGACTGGCGGACGTGGAAGGAGCGGCTCCTCGCCGGGCAGGACCCGTCCGACGCCGACCTCCTCGCCGCCGAGCTGGGCGCCACGGTGCGCGGCTGGCACGACGCCACCCGCGCCGCCAGCTGGGCAGCGCCCGAGCTCGGGGCGAGGGAGCGGTTCGCCCCGAAGCAGGACTTCACCGACCTGCGCCTCGAGCCGTTCTACCACCGCGTCGCCGACGACGTCGGAGGCTCCGTGGCGGCCGGTCTGCGGGAGCTCGCCGCTCAGCTGGCGAGGAGCCAGGAGTGCCTCGTGCACGGCGACCTCTCACCGAAGAACGTGCTCGTGGGGCGGGCGCCGTCGGACGGCTGGTGGCTGGTCGACGCGGAGTGCGCGGTGCTGTCCGACCCCGTCTTCGACGTCGCGTTCGTGCTGGCGCACCTGACGCTCAAGAGCCTCGACCCGGACCGCTCGTTCCTGAGCAGCACGGTCGAGCGGCTGTGGAGCGCCTACGCCGGAACCCAGGCGCCGTTCCCTCAGCACCACCTGACGGCGCACGTCGCCGCGCTGATGCTCGCGCGCGTCGCCGGCGTCTCGCAGGTGGACTACCTGACCCGTGACCAACGCGACCTCGTCCGCGAGACCGCGAGCGACGCCGTCGTCCACCCGCCGGCCACTCTCGCCGAGCTCGTCCGCACGTTCCAGGAGAAGGCGGTGACGTCGTGACTGACATGAGCATCCGGACCGTGACGGCGTGGGAGGCGCTGGACTCGCGCGGCCGGCCCACCGTGGCGTGCCGCGTCGACCTGGCCGACGGCGCCCGTGCGGTCGCGCGGGTGCCCTCCGGTGCCTCCACCGGCAGCCACGAGGCGCCCGAGCTGCGCGACGGCGGGACGCGTTACGGCGGCTTCGGCGTCCGCACCGCCGTGGCGGGTCTGCGAGACCACCTGGCTCCCGCCGTCGTCGGCCTGCCGGCGGACGAGACAGCCGCCGTCGACCGGGCCCTCGCCGACGCCTACGCCCGCCACGGGCAGCAGGAGGTGGGCGCCAACGCCACGCTCGCCGTCTCCCTGGCCGCCCTGCTCGCCGCAGCGGCCTCCCGGGACGAGCCGCTCGCCCGGATGCTGCATCCCGAGGGCCCGCTGCCGCTGCCCATGCCGATGGTGAACATCGTGTCCGGGGGCGCGCATGCCGCCGGTGCCATCGACATCCAGGACGTCCTCGTGATCCCCGAAGGCGCCTCGACGTTCGCCGAGGCCGTCGAGTGGGCCGCGCGCGTGCGCGCCGCTGCCGCCGCCGTGGCGAGCGGCCGAGGGTTCGCGGAGGCGGCGCTCGTGGCCGACGAGGGCGGCCTCGGTCTGCGGCTCGGCACGAACGAGGCAGCGCTCCAGCTGGTCGCGGAGGCGGTCGACGCCGCCGGGCTCGGGCTCGGCACCGACGTGACGATCGCGATCGACGCCGCCGCCACCGAGTTCGCCAGCGACGGGCGCTACGCCCTGGCGGCGGAGGACCGCGCCCTCAGCGCCGAGGAGATGGTCGAGCTGTACGCCGAGTGGGTGGCCCGCTACCCCATCCGGTCGATCGAGGACCCGCTCGCCGAGGACGACTGGGACGGCTGGGCACTCGCCACCCGCGAGCTCGGCGGCCGGATCGACCTCGTGGGCGACGACCTGTTCGTCACCCAGTCCGACCGGCTGCAGCGCGGCATCGCCGAGGGCTGCGCCACGTCGATCCTCGTGAAGGTCAACCAGAACGGGCTCGTCAGCCGCGCCGGCGACGTGCTGCGCGCCGCCCGAGCCGCCGGCTATCGCACAGTCGTCTCCGCCCGCTCGGGCGAGACCGAGGACTCGTGGGTGGCCGACCTCGCCGTCGGCTGGTCCGCCGGCCAGCTCAAGGTCGGGTCCACGCAACGCTCCGAGCGCACCGCGAAGTGGAACAGGGTGCTCGAGCTGGAGGCCACCGAGTCCACTGAGCTGCAGCACCCCTGGCCATCGAGAACCGAGGAGACCGCATCGTGAGCCGCACCGTCATCGTCACCGGAGGCGCGTCCGGCATCGGGCTGGAGATGTGTCGCGCGTTCGCGGCCCTCGGCGACGACGTGCACCTGTGCGACGTGCACGAGCCGAACGAGGCGCTCGACGGCGTCACTCCCCACGTCCTCGACGTGCGCGACGAGAACAGGGTCGGCGCCCTGTTCGACGGGGTCGTCGCGGGGAGCGGGCGGCTCGACGTGGTCTGCAACAACGCCGGCATCGGGTCCACCACGTCGGTGCTGGACTGCACCGTCGAGGAGTGGGACGCCGTCATGGCCGTGAACGCCCGCGGCGTCTTCCTCGGCACGAAGCACGCCCTGCGCCACATGCTGCCCCGCAAGGACGGCGTCATCATCAACACCGCGTCGGCCGCCGCTCTCGTGGGCGTGACGGACCGGGCGTCGTACAGCGCCAGCAAGGGCGCGGTCATCGCGTTCAGCCGCCAGGTCGCCTCGCAGTACGCGGGCACCGGCGTGCGCTGCAACTGGCTCAACCCGGGCACCGTCGACTCGCCCTGGGTGGGCAGGCTGCTGGACGGGCATCCCGATCCGGAAGAGCTGCGCAGCCAGCTCGTCGCCCGGCAGCCGATGGGACGCCTCGGCGAGCCGGCGGAGATCGCAGCAGCCGCGGTCTACCTCGCGTCGGACGCCGCACGCTTCATCACCGGCACGGACATCGTGCTCGACGGGGGCCTGACCGCTCGATAGACCCCGCACGCCCGCGGGGCCTACCCGTTTCTCAAGGAGGAGACACCATGAAGCAACGTCTGACCCTCGCGACAGCCCTCGCGGCGTCCGCGGCGCTCGCTCTCACCGCCTGCTCGGGCGGGGCATCGGGGGCCGAGGACGACGAGAGCCCCACGCCGAGCGCCGAGGAGTCGGAGGCGCCGAGCGACCTGACCGGCTCGCTCGAGATCTGGACCGACGGGACGAAGTTCCCCGCCGTCGAGGCGATCATCGCCACGTTCGAGGCCGACTACCCCGGCGTCGACGTCGAGCTCGTCCAGAAGAACTTCTCGGACATCGGCAACGACTTCACCACCCAGGTGCCCACGGGCGAGGGCCCGGACATCATCGTCACGCCGCACGACGCGATCGGGAACTTCGTCAAGGCCGGCCTCATCGCGCCGGTCGAACTCGGTGCGCTCGCCGACGCGCTCAACCCCGTCGCCGTGGAGGCCTTCTCCGTGGACGGCCAGGCGTACGGAGTCCCGTACGCGCTCGAGAACATCGGCCTCATCCGGAACAACGCGCTCACGACCGACGCCCCGGAGACGTGGGACGAGATGCTCGCCTCGACGGACGCCGTCGGCGCCGAGTTCGGCATGGTCACAGCCGTCACCGAGGCCGGCAACCCCTACAACATGTACCCCGTCGAGACGTCGTTCGGGTCGGAGATCTTCGCGCGCGACGACCAGGGCAACTACCTGCCCGAGCTCACGCTCGGGAACGAGGAGGGCTTCGCGTTCGCGGAGTGGCTCGGCACGCAGGGCCCCGGCGGAACCGGCGCCTTCGACCCGGCGATGACCGACGACATCGCCAAGCAGGCCTTCCTCGACGGCCGCGCGCCGTACTTCCTCAGCGGGCCGTGGCAGGGTGCCGACATCCGGGAGGCGGGGCTCGACGTCGACGTCCTCCCCGTGCCGTCGGCCGGCGGTGAGCCGTCGCGACCGTTCGTGGGCGTGCAGGGCTTCGTCGTCTCCGCCGAGAGCGAGAACCAGCTCCTCGCGAACGAGTTCCTCACCAGCTACGTCGGCTCGGTCGAGGGTCAGCTCGAGCTCTTCCGCTACGGCCCCGGGACGCCGGCGCTCACCGAGGCGGCGGAGTCGCCCGAGGTGACCGACGACCCGCTCAACGCCGGGTTCGCCGCCGCTGGCGCGGACGGCGTGCCGATGCCCTCGATCCCCGAGATGGGCCTGGTCTGGGTCCCCTGGGGTCGGGCGCAGGTCGACATCATGAACGGGGCAGACCCGCGCGCGACGTGGCAGACGATGGCGGACAACATCCAACAGGCGATCGACGAGAGCTGAGTCGTGGTCAACGTCCTCGACTCCAAGGACGCCAGCGGCTCGCTGCCGCCGGACGGGGGCCTCTCCCCCGCCCGGCGCCGCGGGCGCTCCGCCGGTGACGTCCTGCGGCCCGGGTGGTTCGTCAAGATCGCCCTGATGGCGCTCCTGGACGCGGCGCTCCTGTTCTGCCTCGTCTCCGCGGTGATGCAGGAGAGCTGGATCATCGCGGGAGCGCTCACGGCGGCGCTCGCCGCCCTCAACTACGCGTACTTCACGAATCGTTCCCGCGCGCTCAAGTACCTCCTGCCCGGGATCCTGCTCCTCCTGGCCTACAACGTCTTCGGGATCGCCTACAACGGGTACATCGCGTTCACGAACTACGGCGACGGGCACTACACCGACAAGCAGGGCGCCATCGACGCCGCGCTCGCCCAGCACGAGCGCCGGGTCGAGGGGTCCGAGGCGTTGCCGACCGTCGTCGTCCTCGACGACGACGAGCTCGGCCTGGCCGTCGTCGTCGACGACGAGGTCCAGGTCGGCACCGCCACCGAGCCTCTCGAAGAGGTTCCCGAGGCGAGTGTCGACGGCACGACGATCACCGCCGTCCCCGGATGGCAGGTACTCGGCTTCGCCGACCTGCTGGAGCGTCAGACCGAGGTCACCGAGCTTCGCGTGCCGGTGAGCGACGACGTCGAGGACGGGTCGTTGCGCACCCCTGACGGCCGGACGGCGTACCTGTACCAGTCGACGATGGTCTACGACGCGGCCACCGACACGCTCACGGACACGACCACCGGCGTCGTCTACCACGACAACGGGCGGGGCAACTTCGCCGACGACGACGGCGAGACGCTCCAGACCGGCTGGGTCACCGTGATCGGGTGGGACAACTTCGCGAAGCCGTTCACCGACGCGCGGCTCGCTCCGGTGGTCCTTCAGGTCTTCGTGTGGTCGGTCGTCTTCGCGCTGAGCTCGGTCGTGCTCTCGTTCCTGTTCGGGCTCGTCGTGGCCGTGGTGATGAACAGCCCCCGGTTGCGCGGGCAGCGCTACTACCGCTCCGTGATGATCCTTCCGTATGCGTTCCCGGGTTTCATGTCGGCGCTGCTCTGGGCCGGGATGCTCAACACGAAGTACGGATTCATCAACCAGGTGTTCCTCGGCGGGGCGGAGATCCCGTGGCTCACCGATCCCCTGCTCGCCAAGGTCGCGCTCATCGGCGTCAACCTCTGGCTCGGCTTCCCGTACATGTTCCTGATCTGCACCGGCGCGCTCCAGGCGATCCCGGACGAGCTCACGGAGGCCGCCAGGATCGACGGCGCCTCGGGAACCCAGGTCTGGTATCGCATCACGCTGCCGCTCCTGCTCGTGGCAGTGGCGCCGCTGCTGATCGCCGGGTTCGCCTTCAACTTCAACAACTTCTCGCTGATCTACATGCTGACGCGGGGAGGTCCGCCCTTCCCGGGGTCCGGCCTGCCCATCGGCCAGACGGACATCCTCATCTCGATGGTGTATCAGATCTCGGGACTGTCTGGCACCGGCGCCCGTGAGTACGCCCTGGCCAGCGCCATGTCGATCCTCATCTTCATCTTCGTCGGAGTGATCTCGCTACTCACCTTCCGCCGGACTCGCCAGCTCGAGGAGATCGCCTGATGACTGCGCTGTCCCGCCCCGCCGCGACGCCGTCGCCGATGCACCGGTTCCGTGACGTGGGCTGGCGCCACGTGTTCGCCGTGCTCGTGTGTCTGTACGCGATCTTCCCGATCGTCGTCATCGTCTCCGCGGCGTTCCGCGACTCCGGCACGCTTGTCGGGAGCAACCGCCTCTTCGAGAGCGTGTCGCTGAACAATCTCGCGGACCTCAACTCCACGATGTTCTGGACCTGGGTCCGGAACACCATCGGAATCGCCGTCGTGACGGCCATCGGCACGGTTCTCCTCGGCGCCGCGGCGGCCTACGCGTTCTCCCGGTTCCGGTTCCGGGGCCGCCGAGGAACGCTCATCTCGCTGCTCATCATCCAGATGTTTCCCCAGATCCTCGCGTTCGTGGCCCTGTTCCTGCTGCTCACGGCGCTCGGCAAGGTGGTGCCGATCCTGGGGCTGAACAGCCACCTGGGCCTCGTCATGGTCTACCTGGGCGGTGCGCTCGGCGTGAACACGTTCCTCATGTACGGGTTCTTCAACACCGTGCCCCGCGAGATCGACGAGGCGGCGAAGATCGACGGCGCGACGCACGCCCAGATCTTCTGGGCGCTGATCCTCCGGTTGACGGCGCCGATCCTCGTCGTCGTCGGCCTGCTGTCGATCATCGGGACCGTCTCGGACTTCGTGCTGCCGAAGGTGATCCTCCAGTCGCAGGAGAAGTGGACGATCGCCGTCGGGCTGTTCCAGTTCGTGTCGGAGACGAACAACTCGAACTGGGGGGTCTTCGCGATCGGCTCGGTCATCGCCGCCACGCCGATCGTGATCCTGTTCCTGTTCCTGCAGCGCTACATCGTCTCCGGCCTGACCGCCGGAGCCGTCAAGGGGTAGCCGGCGCGGCGCGGCCTGCCCTGCCGTCCCACAGCGGCAGGGTCAGGCGCAGCTGTCGCCCGGCGGCGACGTCCACCCGCCTGGAGCCCGCTTCCGGCAAGACGTCGTGCGCGGGGAAGTTGCTGGACGCGAGCTCGACGGCGATCTCGTGACCGGCGGGGATCAGGGCGGCGATGGTGCCGAGGCCGACCCGGACGCGCGTCGGTTCGTGCGGTGTCAGCGCGAGCCGGTGCGCGCGTCCGACGAGCCCGACGGCCCGGCCGTCCGGGGTGCGCTGCACGAGCTGGACGTGGAGGTCCGTGAGCGCCGTCGAGCTCGTGAGCGTCAGGTCGAGCTCCGGTTCGCCCATGATGAGCAGATCGGCGTCGAGGGCCGGCGAGGTGACGACGGCGACGTCGTCCCGCGCGTGGAGCGTGCCCCTGTCGCGGGGCCCGGGGCCGTGTGGCGGATCGGGATGCAGGATCCGCCCGCCGGTCGTGGGGACGGGACGCGCCGGGTCGTGCTCCCACTCCAGCCGCCCGGCGCTGTCGACGGGCTCGCGGCGCCACTGGGCGGTGCGCCGGCCGGCGAGGTCGGCGTACAGGGACGTGGCGCTCGTGGGCGGGGGCCAGTGGTCGAGCTCCGCCCAGTCCTGTGCACCGATGACCCAGATCGTGGCGCCGCCGCCGGTGTCCTGCCCGGCGGCCGCCCGTCGCAGGAATTCCTGCTGTTCGCCCGGGAATCGGTCCCATCCGCTGGCTCGCGGTCCGAACTCGAGGTCACCGCACGAGGTGGCGAAGACGGAGGCGTGCGCCCAGGGCCCGACGACGAGGCGCTGGGCGCCGCCCGCCGGGGTCGCGCGCAGCACGGAGTAGGCGCGGAGGGCGCCTTCGACGAACGTGTCGAACCAGCCGGTCAGGTGGAACGCGGGCAGCCCGTCGCGCTGCAGCGGCGTGCCCTCCAGCGGCTCGACCCAGGTGCGTCGTTCGTCTCCACGCCAGATCCCGAACCACTCCTGGGCCGGCGGAAAGCACGCCGCGATCTGCTCGACGACGTCGGCGCGCTCGACGGTTCGCTCCCAGCTCGCCAGCAGGTCGGCCGCGCGGCCGGCCACCTCCGCGCTCGTGCCCGGGTCCCCGACCGTCACGTGGCCCAGACCCCAGTTCGCGAGGAAGCCCAGGTTGAGCGTGCCGCCCGACGTGATCATCGGGTCGTAGACGTCGGCGGAGGACACGACCGGCGAGATCGCGGCCAGCCCGGGCGGCAGCGTGCTCGCCGCGAGCCATGCCGTGATGCCGTCGTAGGAGGCTCCCTGCATGACCACCGACCCGTCGGACCAGGGCTGGTCGCGGCACCACGCGATCACGTCGGCGCCGTCGGCGGCGTCGTGATGCCACGGCCGGTAGCTGCCGCCCGAGTCCCACCGACCCCGGATGTCCTGCAGGACGACCGCCCACCCGCTGCGCACGAGCGACACCGGATCCAGCCCTTGGCGGAGGCCTGCGCGCCCGTACGGCGTCTGCACGAGCAGCACCGGCCGCGGGCGCTCGTCCGCGGCCCGGAACACGTCCGTCGCGAGCAGCGTGCCGTCGGAGATTCGGACGAGCTGCTCCTGGACGAGCACCCCGGGTGCCCTCGCGGGCGTCACCGACAGGAGCCGGTGGCCGAGGCGTCCCCTCCCGGGATCACGAGCTCGGTCCGCGCCTCCGAGTGGCGGCCTCGCACGTCGGTCGTGACCGCCGCGTACTCCACCGTGGTGCCCGCGGCCAGGGCCCGGACGTCGTGGAACACGCGAGGGTGGTTGCGGTCGTGAGTACCGAGCGGCTGCCACTCGCCCGTGCACCCCTCCCGCCACGAGAACGACGTCTCGTACCAGTGGTCCTGGTCGACCTGCGCGCTCACCTGCACGTACTGCTCGTCCGCGGCGACGGCGTCCAGCGTCACGGCCTCAGGCCGTGCCGGTGCTCGCAGGGGCCGGTCCGCGCGAAGCACGACGGTGCCCAGCGCCGGGACGCTCACCTGCAGCACGCCGTCGGCGTCGGAACGCGGCGCGCGCCCGTCCCCGAGCAGATACCGGAACCGGCTCCGCTGGGTGAAGGCATCCACCTCGAGCGTCTGACTCGTCGTGCTGTTGTTGAACAGCACCACGTACTCGCGTTCTTCGTCGCGATCGATCCGGGCGAACGCGATCCCGCTCTCGTCCTGCGTGACGGGAAGCTCGACCTGCGCCCCTGTGGCGAGCGCCGGGTACTCGGAGCGCAGGTCCGCAAGCTCGCTGATGCGCTCGTACAGCGGGACGTCGGTGTCGACGTGCGCGCCGTCACCCATCAGCGTCCCGTCGACGAGCAGCTGGCTGCGATACCCGGAGACCTGGGTGCCGAACATGTCCTGCCGCCCGGCGACGTCGGCGGCCAACGGGTTTCCGGCGTCGTCGGTCCCGCCACCCGTGAAGCCCTGCTCGTCGCCGTAGTACACGATCGGGTTGCCGCGGCTGAGCATGAGGATGTCCTGCGCGAGCCGGGTGCGGTCGGCGGCGTGGTCAGTCCCCGCGAGCTGCTGCCCGATACGTCCGATGTCGTGGTTGGAGACGAAGGTCTGCAGACCGGCCGCAGAGGATGCCGGCGTGAGATAGCGGTCGTCCTCGCCGAAGAACTCGCCGAGCTCGGACGGCGCACCGCCGCGCGTGAAGTCGATGACGCTGCCGGCGAACGGGAAGTCCAGGATCCCGCCGATGTCGGTGTCGCGGACGTACGGGGCGAGCACCTGCTGCTCGAACTCCAGCACCTCACCGAACATGTAGAAGTCCTCGCGCCCCACGCTGTGGCCGTGATCCATGATCGCCGCTGACCATTCCTGCCAGAACTCGAAGTTCACGTGCTTGGCCGTGTCGATGCGGAAGCCGTCGGCGCCGAAGTCGATCCAGTCCGTGTAGACGTCGATCATTCCCTCGACGACGCGCGGGTGCTCGGTCATCAGGTCGTCGAGGCCGAGGAAGTCGCCGTACGTCACGGACTCGCCGGTAAAGGTCGAGTCACCGCGGTTGTGGTAGAGCGTGGGGTCGTTGAGCCACGCTGGCGTCTTCGCGTCCTCCTGGCCCGCCGGGATCACCGGTTCGTGGGGGAAGGAGACGGCCGGATCCAGCTCCGGGAACTCCTCCCCTGCCAGCTCGGCGATGTCGATCGGGTTTCCGTCGGCGTCCCGCCACGGCCGCTCGGCGATCGGCACATAGGTCGCGTCACCGTCGGCGTACTGAATGATGTCGGCGGTCGTGTTGATCTCGATGTCGAAGTACACCTTGATACCGCGGTCGTGCGCTGCGGCGATGAACGACCGCATGGCCTCGTCCCCGCCGAGGTGCGGGTCGATGGTCGTGAGGTCGAGCGTCCAGTAGCCGTGATAGGCCGCGAGCTCATAGAAGCCCCAGAACACCATCATCGGCTTGTTCGTCATCGGCGGCGTCACCCAGATCGCATCCGTGCCGAGCCCGGCGATGTAGTCGAGTCCCGCCTCGAGGCCCGCCAGGTCACCACCGTGGTAGAAGTTCGGGTTCGTCGGGTCGTACCCGGACTCCTCCGGCGCGTAGCCGCCGAGGTTGTTGCTGGGGTCGCCGTCGGCGAACCGGTCGGTCATGGCGAAGTAGAACTGCTCGCCGTCGATCGGCGAGCGCCACGGTTCGGTCACGGGCGGGCGAGCGTGGCCGTGGCCCGAGGCGGCCGGGGCGGACTCGGCAGGCGCCGCGACGGCGGTCGGCACGAGCAGCGCGAGCCCCGCCGCGCTGACGAGGACAGGGGTCACCTTGCGGAACGCGTGCCTCAACGAGAGTCTCCTTCGACGTCGGTTGATCCAGTTCGTTCGCTTCCCGGTAAAACCGTAGCGGGTCGCCTCAGCGATCCGCAACGACAGGCTGCGCGCGCTGTCCGCAGACCCGAACCGCAGCCCCCGCTAGCGCGGCAGGCTCGGCAGGCACGTGTGGCGGAGAGTGGTCGACCCGATGGGGACGAGATCGATCGTTCGCCGGCCGCTGCCGCCGAGCGACTCCGCGCGCGGGTTCGGATCCACGGCGACGGTCTGGAGCCGCACGGGTGGTTCGGCCCAGGGGTCGGCGGTGACCTCGAGCACCGACACCTGCGTGCTCGCGACGGAGTCCGGCAGCAGATACGGAGCGAGGACGCGGGCGGGATCCCGGGGGACGACGTCGCGATCCGCCAGGTCGGATCCCGGGTACTGCCGGGTGGACCGGACGTCCGCGGGGACGTCGACGGCGAACACCAGCGGCCCTCGAGCGAGCGCCGTCCGTCCGTCGACCGATCGCTCGGCGCGCACCGGGGCGGCGAGGTCGAGCGTCAGCTCGGCGTTCTCGGGCCACCGGCCGGCGACGGTGACGCCGTCGTCGTCGACCGTGACCGTCGCGCCGGCGAACGCCTCCATGGGCAGCTCCGGCAGCCACGAGGGTCGCCGCAGACGCAGCGCGAATCCCTCGGGCGCTCCGGTGACCTGCACTCGGACCTGGTCCTCGAACGGGTACGCCGTCTCCTGCCGGATGCGGATCTCCACGCCGCGCCACGGCACCCGAGCTTCGACCGGACCGTACAACCAGACCTGCGCACCGGCGTCGTCGGCCACCACGCTCGCATCCACGACGATCGGCAGGATCCGCCCCGCGTTCGGAACGCAGCAGACAGCGGCGTCGTCGTGGGTGGGCGAGAGGTCCCACCGCGGGCCCATGGACGCCGTCGCCGCGACCTGGTTCTCCGCGGTGAAGTACGCCGCCCCGCCCGCATCCTTCGCCCGGCCGGCCTGCGCGGCGTTCAGCCACAGGCGCTCCACGAGGTCGAGTGCGCCCTCCGCGTCCGCGATCCGAGCGAAGTGCAGCGCCGTCAGCGCCAGCTCGGTGATCGCGCAGTACTCCTGCCCTGCCTCCGGCACCGGACGCGCCGGCTCGTGCGGGACGCCGACCGCCTCGTCGCTCCGGATCGCTCCCGTGACGCCGAGCGCGCGGCCGAGCTTCGCCCAACCCGCTGCTGCGGCCGCCCGGAGGTCGGCGGCCCGCTCCGGATCCGTCTCCCCCACGAGCTCGGCCACCCGGAGCGGGATCCGGAGATTCTCGACGACGTGCGGCCCGTGGCCGCGGAAGTCCGGCTCCTCGCGGAGCTGGTCCAGCTGGGCGTCGTCCTCGATCCAACTCAGCTCGGCGTCGTCGAAGTGGCGGTAGACGGCGTCCGCGAGGCGGGCCAGCCTCTCGTCACCACGCCGCGCGGCCGCCGCGAGGACGTCCACGATCTGGAGGTCGTGGCCGCGCACGAGGGACTCCGCCACCGGCTCGCCGAAGACGCCGCCCAGCTGGTCCGGGAGCCGGTCCGCCAGCTCCGTCACGGCGCGCTGCCAGGCGTCCTGCAGCCCGGCGTCACCGGTGGCCGCCGCCCAGTCAGCGAGGGCTCCGAGGACGCGGCTCTGGGTCCAGCAGTCGCCGGGGATGGCGCCGGTCTCGCGCAGCTCGGAATCGAACATCCCGAGGTAGCCGTCGTCGGCACCGGCGCTGACGACGTCCCGCATCCGGCGGTCGGCCTCGGCGCGTTCGGCGTCCGTCCCCACCAGGCGGACGTGAGCACTCCACCCCCAGAGCCAGTTCCCCTCGCTCTCCCCGTTCCACCACGGCACGGCCGCGACGTTCTCGGCTGCGCTCCCCCGCCCCAGCCGGCCGTGAGAGAAGACCTCGGACCCGACCTCGACGCAGATCCCCGGCATCGCGCCGAGGAAGCCGTCGAGGTTCTGTCGTGCCTGGGCTGCGATCCAGCCGTGCGGCGTGATGGATCCGGCGGGGAGGAAGGAGGGCGAAGCCATGTGCGGGGACTCCAGAGGGGTGGGCGACGTTGCCGGTTGGCGGGGTTCTCAGGCTCAGACGCTGGCCGCGACGAGCCGCTGACGCTGCTGCCCGAGCGACTCGATACCGATCTCCATCGTGTCGCCTGCCCCGAGGTACGGGAAGCGGCCGGACAGTGCGACTCCCTCCGGGGTACCGGTGTTGATGAGGTCTCCGGGCTCGAGAACCATGTACTGAGAGAGGTGGTGCACGATCTCGGCGACGCCGAAGATCATGTCGGCCGTCGTCGAGTCCTGCCGCGGCTCGTCATTCACCCGCGACCAGATGCGCAAGCTCTGCGGGTCCACCTCGTCGGCCGGGACGAGCCAGGGTCCAAGTGGATTGAACGTCTCCGCGTTCTTGCCCTTGGACCACTGGCCACCCGACTGCTCGAGCTGGAACGCCCGCTCTGAGACGTCGTTGCTGACGACGTAGCCGGCGATGTGGTGCCGCGCCTCGTCGGGCGAGGCCAGGTATCGCGCCCGCGCTCCGATCACGATGCCAAGCTCTGCCTCCCAGTCGACCTTCGTGGCGCCCCGGGGGACGACGACGTCGTCATCCGGTCCCACGACAGTTGCGGGGTGCTTGTGGAACAGGATCGGGACGGTGGGTGGCTCCGCGCCGGACTCCCGGGCGTGCGCCGCGTAGTTCTGGCCGATGCACAGCACGGCCTGGGGGCGTGCGATGGGTGCCCCGATCCGCAGGCCGGACTCGGTCAGGACGCGGAGTGCCTGCCGGGCGAGGGCGTCGCCGGTGCGGGCGAGTCCGTCGGAGGCGAAGAAGGCGCCGTCGAGGTCGTCCGTCACGTCATCGAGGCGGTAGGTGACGCCGTCGGAGACGACGACGGGGATCTCGGCTCCGTGGGGACCGAGGCGCATGAAGTACACGGGGCATTCCTTCCGGGACGACTGTGGCCGGAGGCATGCTAGCGCAGTTCGGTCGGTCATCGACCGAACTGCTCGACCGGCGCTGCGGCCACGGTGCGGCGGGACCTGGACAGCCCGGATGCCGACTGCGTCGTGATCCGCACGCACGGGGGCGCCTCAGCCTGTTAGCGCTCCCCCGCCCTGACAACGCACCGAGCCGGTCTGACCGCGAATGCCGGGATGTGCTTGCTGTCGGGGCGCGCGCCTCAACTGACCGCCGGGAACTCGACAGGGCCGCCCCAGTCCTGGAAGACGGTCCGCAGGCGTACCCTGCCCGGCTCGTGGACGTAAATCGGGAGGAATGACGAGTCCAGCCAGACCTCGTTCACAGGGCCTGTGCCACCCTCGGGAGCCAGCCGCCACCCCGCCGTGACGAACGGGTCACCGTCGGTCGGGACTTCGGCGTAGGTCCTGACCTCCCAGTCGGTGTCCTCCATCCAGGTCAGATAGATCCGGTGGGACATGATCCGCGCTGTGTCGGTCAAGCCTGCCCAAGTGGGGTCGCCGGTCGTCTGGGTCCATCCGGTGCCACGGACGTTGATCCAGTCGCCTTCCGGGGTCAGCACGTACGCGAAGCCTGCCTGGCTCTCGGGCGAGTATGCGGTCAGCTCCGGAACCATGTCGAAGTCGAACGTGGACCAGACGTCATCGCCGCCGTCGGAAGTCACCATCCTCCCGGTCTCCGCGGTCGCCTGCGCGGTGAGGATGCACGTGGTGAGGTCTTCGCCGTGAAGCACCGCGCCGATCTCCAGAGTCAACTCGAGGCAGAACTCCGGCACCGGTTGAGCGGGCGGCGCGACAGGGATCTCGGGCTCGACAGGCTCGGCATCGGTGGGCTGGGGCGCCGCCGTCGACTGCTCAGCGTCGATGCCTTGCGACGCGGGGGTCGTGGGCTCCTGCGCACCGCTGTCGGAAGCGCATCCGGTAAGAGCGAGCCCGACGATCGCGAGCAACGCCGTCGTCCGTCCGCCCCGCTTCATGAGTACGTCCTCCCCCGCCTCGGCCGGTCCGATGCTAGCCGCGGCTCACCGAGGGCAGGAGCGGCTTCGACGTACCGAGTGCAGGATGTCCGCACCGTGCGGCCCGCCACAGCCGCCGACACGCGTGCACCTACGGATGACGACGGCGAGGGGCAGCGCCCTCGGAGGTGGCCGCGGGACCGTCCAGCGTCTAGCGCCGCGAACGCCCCAGTGATCCGACCAGAGTTATCCACAGTGGAGAGCCATTCCCTGCCACGGCGGTCCGTCGTTGGGTTACGTTGCTCGCAGCCACACGAGGGAGGCGAACGTGCGGATCGGGGTAGGCGCGGCGCGAGCCGCGGTGATGGCCGGAGTTGCGGCGCTTGTTGCTGTTGGGCTGGTTGCCTGCAACGGCGGCGGCGGCGAGGAGCCGACGTCGACCGCAGATGTAACCGAGACCACGACGCCAAGCCCGAGCCCGTCACCCTCCCCGACCCTGGACCCCCGTGAGGCGAATATCGAGCAGGCGAAGGCGGCACTCACGGAGTATGTGCGCCTGAGCAACGAAGTAATGAACGCTGGCGGTGAAGGCTGGCAGGACCTTTCTCGTTGGTGGGGAACGCCCGACCTGGCCGAGAGGTACACGAGTACCTATCTGTCGATGATCGAACAGGGACGGCACACTGAGGGCTCGAGTTCCGTTTCTCAGATCTTGGTTACCGACTACGTCGAGGACCCGACCGGTGCGGGCCATGAGCAGATTCATTTCGAGTACTGCAGTGACACCAGTGACGTGACCCTGCTTGAGGCGAGCGGAGATGTGGTCCCTCAAGTGGGGGATGACCCGCGCTTCATCGTTTCGGTTCTGCTCCAGCGCCAGGGCGAGGGCAGCGGGTGGACCTTGAACACCCTGGAGTCCCATCCGGATCGATCGTGCTGACACCTCACCGCGTGGCTCTCCTCCTTGTATCGGCCCTCGTCTTCGGGATCGGCTGGAGCGCGCTCGGAAACGTGCCTGCCGCCGAGGCGCGACAGATCTGCTATATCAACGAGATAACCAAAACCATGGATTGCCGCGACGATGGCTCGGCGGGAAATCCAGGGGACCCTGGCGAAAACGGCGAATGGGTTTGCTATTGGGATACCGACAAGGACGGCGTACCTGACGAAATCGAGTGCGTTACCGAGCAGGGCCGCTGGAAGGGCACGTGCTACGAGAAGCCTGTCGAGCCACAGCCGCCGTTTGAGGACCCACTGTGGGAGGGGCGCACAGACGGCTATATCGCGCAATGCACGCCATTCGGCCCCGAGCCCGATCACATGGAGTGCGACGCCCTGGGCGGTTGCGACCCATGGATCAGTAAGTACTGGGTGCCGGGAGCACCGGGCACGGCGCCGTCGGCGGAGGAGCTGGCGCGCCGGGCTGTCGTCCAGATGCAGCTCCAGCCGATCGCCATCGGGATGAGCCCAGCACCAACCGTGGAACCGCCCAGCATCCTCATCAACGCACCCACGCACCTGTACGTGGAGAATCCGGGCGAGGCCACGACCGGCCCGAGTACAGAGACCGCCTCCGACTCCGGGCTCACCGTGACCGCCACCGCCACCCTCGAGCGCATCGAGTGGGACATGGGCGACGGCACCGTCGTCACGTGCGAAGGAGACGCCCTGCTCGGCCAAGCCTGGACTGAGGACATGGGCTGGGATGAGCCGGTGTGCGGCCACTACTACGAGCACACCTCCACCGACGAGCCCGGCGGCGCGTACACCGTCACCGCGGTCTCGTACTGGGGGATCGAATGGGAGCTCGTCGGCGGCGGCGAGGCTGGCAGCTTCGATTACGACCTGTTGGCCTCGGTGCAGGTCGGCGTCCGCGACGCACCCGCACACCTCGTCCCCGACCCCACCGGCTGAGCCAGGACACCAACCCACCAAGCCGAACCGCGCCGTCGGCTCACCGCGAAACGATCAAAACGACCACGTTCCCGGAGAACACTCGCTTCCCCCCGCGGCGACGCCTGGGCGAACGACGCGCGGAGGGTAGGAAGAGTCATACTCGGGCGATGAAGGCCGCGATCTCCCTTCCCGGCAGCACGTTCGAGCGCATCGACCGCGCAGCTCGCAAGCACGGCATGACGCGCTCGGAGGTAGTGCGCCCGCACTCCGGCGGCCGGCGGTGATCATCCAGTCCGACCGCTACAACCAGTCGCTGCTCTCGACGGCGGTGGTTCTCCCGCTCTCCTCGAACACTGACCTTGCCCGTCACCCCGGCCACGTCGTCGTGGCCGCCTCAGCGTCGTGGCCGCCTCAGCGTCCGGATTGTCGAAGGACACGGTCGTCAACGTCTCAGAGCCGATGACCGTCGACCGAACCCTCCTCGAGACCAGCGACCACCGTCTGCAGGCCTACCTCCTCGGCGCGGAGAGGCCGCCCACCGAGGTCGCCATGCAGTGCGACGTCCGCCCGGAGCGGGCGTACCTGCGGCTCTGGTGGACCTGAGCGGAGGATCGGCCGGGCTCGGTAGAAAGAATGTCGGCGTAACGCCTCAGCCGCGCGAGGGCCGCGCCTCGGGCGGGAACCTCTCCTCGTTGCGCCGCAGCTTCTCGTGCGCCACGGCGAGCAGATCGACCCCCGCGACGTCGGACAGCCGCGCCAGGTAGATCAGCACGTCCGCCATCTCGAACGCCACGCGGTCGTGAAGCGCAGCGTCCGCTGAACGAGCGAACGGCTCGCCTCGCCGTCCACCCACTGCAGCTCCGCCGCGAGCTCGCCCGCCTCCCCCGCGATCGCCATCGCCAGGTTCTTGGGCGTGTGGAACTGCTCCCAGTCGCGGGCCTCGGAGAACGCGCGGACCGCCGCGACGAGGTCGTCGAAGTCGCTCACGGTCCGCACCCTAGCGAGCGCACACCAACCGCCCACGCAACCCGTTGCCGGCCGACAAGCTCGCCCTCGCGTACTCCAGGCTCAGGCCAGGCTCGACGCCCGCACCTCCAGCCGGCACGGCACCAGCTCGACCCCACTCCCCGTGGCCCCTCCCGCGCGATCGAGCGCGTGGGCACTCCGCCGACCGATCTCCACCAGGTTCATGTCCACCGAGGTGATCGCCGGGTCGGCGTTCGCCGCGACGATCTCCCAGTTGTCGAACCCCACCACCGACACGTCCTCCGGCACCCGGATCCCCTCGGCTCGCAACACGTCCTGCACGCCGCGGGCGAGCGTGTCGTTGCCGCAGATGACGGCGTCGATCTCGCCCATCGACGGCAGGAGCCGGCGCGCCACCTCGCGCCCCCATCGCTCCGCCCAGTCGCCGAACACCGGCGTGCCGGCCACGAAGTCCAGCCCGTGCTCGAGCAGGACCTCGCGCGAACCGCGGATCCGATCGTGGACCACGCGATCGCTCGGGTTCCCCGTCACGTACGCGATCCGCCGTCGTCCGGCCGCGACGACGTGCTCCGCCGCGAGCCGGCCGCCGTGCGCGTCATCGCTGATCACCGACGTGTCCCGCGGATCCGTCGACGGCGACAACGCGTACACGACGGGCACCGGCAGGTGCTGTCCGATCGACGGCCGCGCATCCGGGATCGCGCCCACCACGATGAGCCCGTCGACCCGGTGCGCGAGCAGCGTCCGCACGTGCGCCGCCTCGCGCTCGGGGTCGCCCCGACCCTCGCACATCAGCACCGACATCTCGCCGACCCCGAACGCATCCTCCAGGCCCATGAGGATCGGGATCGAGAACCGGCCGTTGACGTCGCCGGTCAGCAGCCCGATCGACTTGGTCCGGCCGCGGAGCAGCCCCGTCGCGAGCGCGTTGGGGTAGAACGACAGCCGCTCGGCCGCCGAGCGCACCTTCTGCTTCGTCGCCGCGCTCACCTCGGCCCGGTCGTTGAGCGCGCGTGACGCCGTTCCCACGGAGACACCGGCGAGCCGGGCGACGTCCTTGAGCGTCGACGCCCGCCGCCCCGCGGCGGCGTCGGCGGCCGGCACGCCCGCGTCACCCATGCGTCGCTCTCCTCACCGTCGCGTCACACCGAAGGCGGTGTGCCGTGATCCTAGGTGGGCGGAGCGCGACCGTGCCGGTCAGGAGTCGCTCGCGACGTGTGCCGGCGCCAGAGCTGCAGCGCCCCCGCCGTCCGGCACGGCGGGCCATGAGGCGGCGAGCCGGTCCGCCAGCTCGGTGAGACGCTGACCGCCGACCGCCGGGACGCACGTCCCCGCGAGCTCGTCCACCCGCTCCCGCCAGGTCGTCGGGATCGCCTCCGCACCGGCGACGGCCCCGACGAGCGCGCCCACGATCGCCGGCATGCTGTCCGCCTGCCGGTGCACCGCCGCCGCCAAGGTCACCGCCCCAAGCACGTCGCCCTCGCACGCCTCAGCGATGACGAACGCGAGCGGGACGGTCTCGGGAGCGATCGATCCGTGGCTGTACGTCGCCGGCGCGACCTCCTCCACCAGCTCGGGAAGCGCCGTCGGGAGGTCCTGATGCCGAGCGACCACCACGCGAGCCCGGTCAAGGTTCCGCCGGATCCAGGAGTCAGGCTCCATGCGCGCGGCCCCCGCCGCGACAGCCTCAGACATGCCGCCGCCGCCCACCGCCACGGCCACCGCAGCGGCCACGGCCGAGGCGGCCCAGACGCCGTCGCGCCCGTTCGTGACCTCGGCGAGGACGACGGCGAGCGCGGCCGCCGCGTCCGGGTCGCCTGCGTGGCGGATCCCGGCGGGGACGACCCGCGGGACCGCGGAGTCGTCCTCGGCGTGCGGGTTGTCCGTCCCGCTCGCCGGCGGCACGAGCCCGTTCGCAAGGTTCGCGAGGGCACCGCGCTCCGCGACGCTCCCCCACGCCTCCTGCGACATGAGCGCCGCCCACCGCGCGGCCGGCCCGCGGTCGTCGTCCCCGAGACCGAGCACGAGCAACGCTCCGACGGCGGCGGCCTCGGCGTCGTCGGTCGGCGCCCACGGCGCGAACCCGCCCCGCATCGAGAACGGCGTCCCGAACCGTGTCACCCGCTGCTCGTCCGCCGTCACACCCATCGACCACGCCCGGCGCCCGCCTGCCCGGATCCCGCGGTGGTAGAGCGACGGGAAGCCGACCGCGTCACCGACCGCGAGGCCCAGCAGCGCGCCGCGTGCGCGAGAGACCGGCGCCGCGACGGCGCTCATGCTGCGGCTCCCGCGGTCACGAGCTCGCGGGCGAGCTCGTCGAGCCGCGTGCCCGCCGTCGCGTGGATGCAGTGCCCCCGGATCTCCTGGACGGCGTCCGCCCACGCCGCCGGGACGGCCTCGATCCCGTGGAGCGCGCCAGCGAGCGCACCCGCCATGGCGGCGATCGTGTCGGCGTCGCGCCCGATGTTCGTCCCGCCCAGCACGCTCGGCACGTACTCCCCCTTCGTGGCCGTGAAGATCCCGAGCGCCAGCGCGGCTGCCTCGGGGGCGACGTCGGGCCACGGGTAGTGCGGCAGCGTGCACCGCTCGTGCAGCTCGACGAGCGCCTCACCCAGGTCCTCGTGCCGCCGCCCGATCTCCACGGCGCGCGTCATCGCCCGCCGGGTCCACGAGCCCTCCGGCGTGGCGGCGATCGCGGCGTCGACGACGTCCCGCCAGTCGTCGGCCACCATCGCCGCCGCGACCCCCGCCGCCATCGCCATCCCGCACCAGAGACCGTCGGCCGCGTGGCTGACGGCGCCGTCGATCTCGGCCAACCGGGCCGCCTCCGACGGGTCGCCCGCGCAGAACACTCCGATCCCGACGACGCGCATCGCGCACCCGTCGCTCCACGACTCGTGGTTGTCCGTGCCGGACTGGGGGGCGTCGATGCCGCGGCGCAGGTTCGCGATCGCCCCCATCTCGGAGAAGCCCCCGCCGTGGAACCCGCCGCGCTGCGACACGACGTGCTCGCGCCACATCGAGCTCACGTCCGCGTGCGTCAGCGCGCGCCCGAACCGCAGGACCGTCCACGACGTCAGGACGGCGTACTCCGTGTCGTCCGTACCTGCCGGGTCGTCGCTCACGAACCCCTCCACCCAGCCGTACCTGGCCCGAATCTGCTGCGGCGTCATGTTCTCCGTCGGCGCACCCAGCGCGTCGCCGACCGCCTGTCCGACGAGCGCACCGAGAGCACGGGAGTGGCGATCCGGCGTCATGCGGGCACCCCCGCCGCCGCCCACCGGGCGAGTGCGACGCGCTGCGTCCGCAGCACGACGGCGAGCGCGCCGAGCGCCAGGGGGGCGAGCGGCCACGCGGTGGCGGCCAGGAGGCCCGTCAGCAGCGTGAGCGCGACGACGCCGAGCGTGCGCCACGGCGTCGCAAGAGCGAGGGAGCACGCCGCGGCGAGCACACGCCCCGCGGGCCGCAGCTCCGGGGCCGCAGCCACGACCGAGGCGAGCAGGGGCGCGAGCACCGCCGGCACGAGGACGAGCACGACCCCGGCGATCATCGCCGCCTGCGCCGGCAACGGCGCCGCGCCGCCGTCGAACCCCGACGCATATGCGACGTCGAGCAGACCGAGCGTGACGGCGACGACGAACGCCGCCTGCCAGCGCCACAGGGCCGGCGTCACGGCGCGCATCGAGGCCCACCACCGCCGGACGAGGTGCCGGCCGTCGGGTTCGGTCCGCACCGTCGCCGCGAGCGCGGGCATCAGGCAGAGGCCGCCCAACGAGCCGACGACCGCCAGGACAGCGAGCCCGCCCGCTCGCAGCGTGTGCGAGACCCGGCGCGTCGGCTCCCCGCCGAGACCCAGGAACCACCGGAGCGTCGTCATCCCTTCACCCCCGTCAGTGCGATGCCCTGCACGATGTACCGCTGCGCGAAGGCGAAGAGCACGATCATCGGCGCGACGGTGATGACCGACGCCGCCATGAGCAGCGCCCACTGCGTGCTGTACATGCCCGTGAACGCGGCGAGCCCGAGCGACAGCGTGTACATGCTCGGGTCGTTGAGGTAGATGAGCGGATTGAGCAGGTCGTTCCAGACGGCGATCGTCGAGAAGACGGCGACGAGGATCATCGGTCCCTTCGTGAGCGGCAACGCGACCACTCGGTAGACGGTGAGGGGCGACCCGCCGTCGACGTACACGGCGTGGTCGAGGTCGCTCGGGAGCGTGAGGAAGAACTGGCGCAGCAGGAACACGTAGAACGCCCCGCCGGCGGCGAACCAGGCCGGCACCACGAGCGGCACGTACGTCCCGACCCAGCCCAGCCGCTGCCATGCCACGAACGTCGGGATGAGCGTGACGGCGTACGGCAGCATCAGGCCCGTCATGATCAGGCCGAACGCCACGCCACGCCCGCGCCACTCCAACCGCGAGAACGAGAACGCCGCGAACGAGCAGCTCAGCACGGTCCCGGGCACGATCAGCACCACGAGCAGCAGAGTGTTGAGGAAGTAGCGACCGAAGGACTCTGCAGCGAGCGCCCGGGAGAAGTTGTCCCACACCACCGGGTCCGGGAGCCACTGTGGTGGGATCCGGAAGATCTGACCCTGGTCCATGAACGCGCTGCGCAGCAGCCAGAGCAGCGGGACGACCGACGCGAGCCCGACGGCCGCGAGCAGCACGTGGACGGCGATCCGCGCGGCCAGGCGCGTCGGAGCATGACGACGACGGCGCAGGGCAGGTTCGGCGGTACCGCTCGGTTCGGCGAGGCTCGCCGTCGTCATCGAGGCCGGAGCGCTCATCGTTTCCCTCCCTCGTAGAACACCCAGCGGCGCGCGGACCGGAAGATCACGAGCGTGACGAGCAGGATGACGAGGAAGAGAACCCACGCGAGCGCGCTGGCGTACCCGAAGTCCCCGGACTTGAACGCCTTGTTGTACAGGTAGAAGACGATGAAGTTCGTGGCGCCGTTCGGTCCGCCGTTCGTCATGATGTAGGCCTGATCGAAGACCTGGAGCCCGGCGATCATCCCCATGACGAGGTTGAACAGGACGATCGGCGTCAGCTGCGGAAGCGTGACGCTCCAGAACTGCCGGAACGCGCCCGCGCCGTCGCACTGCGCGGCCTCGTAGAGCTCCCGCGGGACGCCCTTGAGGCCGGCGAGGAAGATGATCGCCGTGTTGCCGAATCCCCAGGCTGCCATGAGCGCGAGGGACGGCATCACGCTGGACTCGGCGTAGATCCAGCTCGACGACGGCAGCCCGACGGCCCGCAGGGCGGTGTTGAGCAGGCCGAGATCCGGGTTGAACATCCAGAGCCAGAGCACAGAGCTCGCGACCGGAGGGACGAGCACGGGGAGGTAGAAGAGCGTCCGGTACGCGCCCTCGGACCTGCCCGCGCGATTCAGGAGCAGCGCGGCGAACAGCGCCGAGACGAGCGAGGCCGGGACCGCCAGGAGGACGTACAGACCCGTCGCGCGGAGCGCCTTGTGGAACTGCGCGTCGGCGAGCATCTCCCGGACGTTGTCGAGGCCGACGAACGCAGGCGAGGAGCCGATCGTCCAGTCGGTCAGGCTGAAGTAGAGCGACGCGGCCATCGGAGCGGCCGTGAACACCAGGTAGCCCGCGACCGCCGGGACCGCGAGCGCCATGCCCCACCGGCGCTGCTGGCGAGCGAGTCCGCCGAGGCGACGCCGGGGTGCCCCGGCACCACTCGGCGACCGGGGGGCGGCCGGGGCGTGTGTGGCCACGCTCAACCCTCGACGAGGTCCGGGTAGGCGCCCTGCATCAGCGGTGCCACCTCCGCGGCGAGCGCCTCCAGGGCCGCCGCCACGTCCGTCTGTTCCGCGAAGATCGGCGCGATCCCGCCACCCAGGACACCCTCGATCTCGGGGAAGTTCTTGATCTTGAACGAGAAGTACGGAACGCCGTGCTGGACGAGCGGATCGACGCACGCCGTCCGGTACGCGGGCGTGTGGACGTCGTCGTTGACCCAGGTGCTGATGAGCTCGTCGTCCGTGTAGTACTTCTCCTCCATCGGCATCCAGAGCCCGTCCCGGTAGAGGGAGACGGTCTCGGGACTGGCCTCGTAGGCCATCCACTCGAGCGCGAGGTCCTCGTTGCCGGAGTCGACGAACGCGGCGTTCGCGCCACCCACCACGCAGATCGCCGGCACGCCGAACGTCGGGTGGACCCCGAGGCCGTACTCGAGATCCCCGGCGGCGAGGTCGATGAGGCTCCACTGACCGCCCATCACCATCGCGACGCGCCCGCTCTCCAGCAGCAGCGCCGAGCCGCTGCCCATGGCACTCGCCTGAGCGGGGGTCGGGGCGACCCGGTGCGTGTAGATGAGGTCGGACAGTGCCTGCACGACCTCGATGGCCTCGGGGCTCGCGATGAGGCACTCGGTGCCGTCCTCGTTGAACAGCGAGAGCCCGTTCGAGGCGAAGAGCGAGTGCAGCGTGGGCAGGTCGGTCGGCACAGCGACGCCGTACTGGCGCACGTCGCCCGCGTCGAAGCCCGACTCCGACGGCGACCGGCCGCTCGCGTCCTTCGTGAGAGCGTCGGCCTGCTCGACGAACGTGTCCCAGTCCCAGGACGTGTCCATCGTGGCGGGCGGCGCGACGCCGGCCGCCTGCACCGCCTCGACGGAGTGGAACATCGTGATGACCTCGAGCGCGATGACGCCGACCGCGTTCTCCTCGTCCCAGTAGTGCTTGGCGATCGGCAGCCATCCGGCGAACTCGTCGCGATCGGCGATGCTGACCACCTTGCCCTGCTCGCCGAGCTGCATGGCCATGCCCTCCTGGACATACCCGGCGTCCGGCGGCGTGCCCGCGGCGATGAGCGAGTTCAGCTTCGCGGCGTACTCGTCGTACGGCACGTTCAGGGGCTTCGCGTCGATGCCCTTCTCGTCCGCGAACGCGTCGAGCGCCGCGTTGACGCCGTCGGCCTCGAACGACGACCCCCACGTCATGTAGTCGAACGCTGCGGAGTCCGAGGCGCCCGGCCCCCGGCAGCCTGCGAGTGCCAGCCCGGTCAGCCCTGCTGTCCCCGCGCCCGCCGCGAGGAAACCACGCCTCGACAGCTGCGCTCGGGTGGGGCGGGTGAGTCTGGGAACGGCCATCGGTCCCGTCCTTTCGTCGTCGCGAGGATCGAGCGGCAAGAGCCGCGAGTCGCCACCGTAGCGATCGCAAAGGGTTGCGTCAACGCCGGATCGCAACGATACGATCTAGCACGCAGCAAGCGATTCGAAACGTTCGCAATGCCTTGCGGTCGTTCGACATCGCTCGATGTGTGCTGCACGGATGAGGAGGAGAGCGCGATGGATCGATCCGCCGGGATCGGGGTGGCCGTCGTCGGGTTGGGCTTCGGCGCGGAGTTCGTGCCGATCTACCGGGACCACCCGCACGTGGGCAACCTCGTCGCCTGCGACGCCGATGGCGCGCTCCTGAGCGAGGTGGCCACCGCGGCGCGGCCGGATCGTGCCACCACCCGGCTCGACGACGTGCTCGAGGACCCGGCGATCGACGCCGTCCACCTCGTCACCGGGATCCCGAGCCACGCCGAGCTGACGGTCCGCGCCCTCGAGGCGGGCAAGCACGTGGCCTGCACCGTGCCGATGGCCCTGACGCTCGCCGAGCTGGACGCCGTCGTCGACGCCTGCGAGCGCACCGGCCGGCGCTACATGATGATGGAGACCGCGGTGTACGGCCGCGAGTTCTTCCTCGCCCGCTCGATGATGGAGCGCGGGGCGTTCGGGACCGTGGTGCATGCTCGCGGGACGCACTTCCAGGACATGACGGGCTGGCCCGCCTACTGGCACGGGCTCCCACCGATGGCGTACGCCACGCACGCGATATCCCCGATCCTCGCGCTCCTCGACACCGAGGCCTCGCGCGTCCAGGCGCTCGGTTCCGGTCGCCTGCGCGCGGACCAGCGTGGCCGGTACGAGAACCCCTTCCCGCTGGAGACGGCGCTGGTGGAGCTCGCCGGGCGTGACGTCGTCGTCGACCTCACGCGCTCGCTCGTCTCGACCGCCCGTGGGTACACCGAGTCGTTCTCGGTGTACGGGGATCGTCGGAGCTTCGAGTGGCCGCAGCTCGAGGGCGAGCTCCCGGTCGTGTTCTCGATGGGCGAGCCGGAGCTGGACCGGGGACGGCCGGTCGAGGCGGAGCGACCGGAACCGCCGGACCGCCTCGACCTCCTTCCCGAACCTCTGCACCGCTACACCCGGGCGCTGGTCCACGACTCCGAGGACCACCTGTCCGTGGTCCAGGGCGGGGGTCACGGCGGATCCCATCCGCACCTCGTGCACGAGTTCGTCTCGAGCATCGTCGAGGAGCGGGCGCCGTACGTGGATCATCGACGAGCGGCGGCCTGGACGGCGGTCGGGATCGTGGCGCACGAATCGGCCATGGCCGGAGGTTCTCCGCTGACGGTGCCGTCGTATCTCGGGGCCCGCGCATAGCGCGCCTGCCTGTGGACGGCGCGGCACGAGTGTGGGCGCCGCAACGTAACCTCGAATCGTGCACAGCCCGGTCGAGCTCATCGCGATCGTGGGTCGGCACGCCTTCGAGGCCGGGCGCGAGTACGCCCGGGCCGATCGCGCCCGGGTGCTCGCCCACGACCCCGACGACGGCGTCGTCTTCGGCAGCTGCCGCGGCTCCGGCGGACGCGTCTACAACCTCGTCGTCCGGTACGAGACGAGCCGCTACGGGGTGATCGACGACGTCGTCGGCCAGTGCTCGTGCCCCGTGTCCGAGAACTGCAAGCACTGCGTCGCCCTGCTCCTCACCGCCCTGGCGAGCGCGCGCACCGACGCCGCGCCGCGGGCCGGGGCGACGCCGCGGTGGCAGACCACGCTAGACGACGTCTTCCCGCCCCCGCAGCGCGACGCCCTCCCCCTCGCGCTCGCCCTCGAGCTCACGCCACCGCGCCTGCCCGACGACGGCGAGGCGCGCCCCGAGCGCTACGGCCGCTGGCGCGACCACGGCTCCCCCGGCTCGGTCCGCGCCCGACCGCTCCGCCGCGGCAAGCGCGCCCGCTGGGTCAGCTCCGGGGCGGCGTGGTCGTCCGTCCGCGGCGGCTGGATCAACGGCGCCGACCGGCTCCACGTCGAGGCGCTCGACGCCGTCCGGCGCCTCGGCGAAGCCGTCGACCCCTACGCCTACGCCGAACCCACCTGGCTCGCGCTCGAGCAGGTTCCGAGCCCGTCGCTGTGGCCGGCCCTGCGCCGCCTGGTCGACGCCGGCGTGCCGCTCGTCGAACCGGGCAACGGGCGGCGCGTCACGCTCGAGCAGGCCACCGGCACGGCCCCGGTCACGATCCGCGCGAACGCCGACGGCTCGCTGTCCGTGCGCGCCGAGCTGCGCCACCCCGGGATCGCCGACCCGAGCCGCGCCGTCCTCCTCGGCGAACCGCCGCACGGACTGGCGTGGCGCGACGACGACGGCGTCCACCTCGCCGCGCTCGACCCACCCGCCACGTCGTCGTGGCACGCCCTCGCCGCCGACCGCGACGGCGTCGTCGTCCCCGCCGCGGACCGCGGCACGTTCGAGCACACCGTGCTGCCGCGGATCACGCGGCAGGAGTGGCTCTCCCCGGACGAGAGCTTCACGCCGACCCCGCCGCCGCCCCCCGCCCTCCACCTCGAGCTGGACGTCACGCGGGCCGACGCGGGCGCCGTCCCCCACGCGCACCTCGCGTGGTCCTGGCACTACCGCGACGAGACCGGCCAGGGCTACGGCCCGCTGGACCTCGCGGCGAGCGGGTCCGATCCGCCGCGCGACGCCGACGCCGAGGCCGCCCTGACCGCCGCCGTCGTCGACGCCCTCGCGCCGCTCCCGCTGCTGCTCGACGACGACGGCGCCCGGTTGCGTCCCAGAGGCAGCGTGCGGGGTCTCGACGTCGTCACGCTCGTGACCGACGTCGTCCCGCAGCTCCGGGCGCTCGGCGTGGTCCTCGGCCACACGGAGCTGCCCACCTTCCGCGACGCCGGCGCGCCGCAGGTCCGGGTCTCCGTGGCCGAGAAGGAGCGGGACTGGTTCGACCTCGAGGTCACGATGCAGGTCGGCGGGCACGACGTGCCGATCGGCCACGTCATCACGGCCCTGACCCAGGGCGCCGACGCGCTCTTCCTCCCGGACGGCGGCTTCGTCACGCTCGCGGACCCCGAGCTGCAGCGCCTGCGCGAGCTCATCGCGGAGGGCCGCGCGCTCGTCGACCAGCGCCGCACCGGCCTGCGGGTGAGCAAGCTCCAGACGTCGTGGTGGGAGGAGCTGCTCGCGCTCGGCCTGGTGCAGACGGCCGAGCACGCGTGGTTCGACGCCTTGCGACGCGCGGCCGAGCACCCGCCCGAGCCGCCGCCGGTGCCGCGCGGGCTCCGCGCCGACCTGCGGCCCTACCAGCGCCTCGGGTTCGAGTGGCTCGCGCAGCTGCGCCGCAGCGGGCTCGGGGGCGTGCTCGCCGACGACATGGGCCTCGGCAAGACCGTGCAGACGCTCGCCATGATCCTGGACGATCGTGAGGAGCGGGCCGACGGCGCTGTCGCCGAGGCCGAGGCAGGCCCGAGCGACGCCGGCGCCCACGCGCCGTGGCTCGTCGTCGCGCCCACGTCGGTCGTCCCCAACTGGGCCGCGGAGGCGGCGCGCTTCGCTCCCGACCTGCGGGTCGCCGTCGTCGACGCCACGCGGCGGAAGCGCCGCACACCCCTCGCGGAGCTGACCTCCGGGGCCGACGTCGTCGTCACGTCGTACGCCCTGCTGCGGCTGGACGTCGAGGAGTACGCCTCGCTCGGCGTCGCCGGGCTCGTGCTCGACGAGGCGCAGAACGTCAAGAACCACGCGTCGAAGTCGTTCGCGAGCGCGAAGAAGGTCGGCGCCCCCGTGACGTTCGCGATCACCGGCACGCCGATGGAGAACAACCTCGCGGAGCTGTGGTCGATGTTCGCGCTCGTCGCGCCGGGGCTGCTCGGCAGCCCGGCGCAGTTCGGCGAGGTGTACCGCAAGCCGATCGAGCGCGGGAACGCTCCGACCGCGAAGCTGCTCGCCCGGCTCCGACGGCGGATCGCGCCGTTCCTGCTGCGGCGCACCAAGGAGGAGGTCGCCACCGACCTGCCACCGAAGCAGGAGCAGGTGATCCAGGTGGAGCTCTCCCCCGCGCACCGGCGCGTGTACGACCGGCACCTGCACCGCGAGCGCCAGCGCGTGCTGCGCCTGGCCGACGACCTCGACCGCAACCGCGTCGAGGTCCTCAGCGCCCTCACCCGGCTGCGGCAGCTGGCGATCGACCCGACCCTCGTGGACGCCGACTCCGCGGCCCCGGGCTCCAAGCTCGACGCCCTGCTCCCACTGCTCACCGAGGCCGCCGCGGAGGGTCACCGCGTGCTCGTGTTCAGCCAGTTCACGCGCTACCTGGCGATGATCGGCGCACGCCTCGACGCCGCCGGGCTCGCTTACTCCTACCTCGACGGCACCACCCGCCGCAGGGACGCCGTCATCCGCGGCTTCGCGGAGGGCACCGATCCGGTGTTCCTCATCAGCCTCAAGGCGGGCGGCGTCGGCCTCAACCTCGCGATGGCGGACTACGCCGTGCTCGCCGACCCGTGGTGGAACCCCGCGACCGAGGAGCAGGCCGTCGACCGGGCGCACCGCATCGGGCAGACGAAGCCGGTGATGGTGTACCGGCTCGTCGCCACCGACACCATCGAGGAGAAGGTGATGGCGCTGCAGGGCGCGAAGCGCGCGCTCGTCGCCGGCGTGCTCGGGGTCGAGGAGAACGGGACGAACGGCGGGGCCGACGACGGCGCGGCGCAGCCCGAGAGGCGGCGTCCCGTCGGCGGCGGGAACCTCACGGCGGACGACCTGCGCGCCCTGCTCGGCTGAGTCCCCGCGCGCGGCGAACCTCTAGACCGCCGCCGCGGTGGCGCGTGCCCGGCGCCCCACCGCACGCAGCATGAGGTGCCGGATGAACCCGCTGCCCGGTCTGATCAGCGCCCAGTAGCGCGCCATCGCACGGTGCGCGGCGGCGTCGGTCGTCACGACCCGCGTCTGTGTCACGACGCGCGTGCGGCCCGACCCGGCGTCCTCCAGCCGGAAGACCAGGATCGCCTTGCCGTAGCCCGGTTCGCAGAACTCGCTGAAGGCGTCGAGATCGCGCACGTCGGCCCGCGCGTCCGCCCCGCCGAACCGCCACCACCTGCCGAGGAGACCGAGCACGCGCTCCCGGCCCGGATACTCGGCGAGCTCGACGAACATGCTCGGCGACGGCGACCGGTACCGCCGCCCGTTCGCGACGATCCCGATCGCCGCCCGCGCCGCGAACAGCGGGGCCGCGAGGCGCAGGTCACCGAAGCGGAACTCGGTGACGGCGTCCCAGACGGCGTCGCGCGGGGCGTCGATGACCGCCGCGTGCTGCTCCGCGAACTCTGCGACGGGCATGATGCGGTCGGCGAGGCTCATGCGACAAGCGTGCCGACGCCGCGGGCGGGCCGGATCCCTCGCCGGAGGGAGATCGACGACGGCGGCACGCACCGTCCGTACGCGACGCATCTCTCGCCGTCGTCGGCTCCCTGCCCTACCGTCTCCGCCATGCCGGAGAAGCTGTCGCGGCGGCTCGCCGACGCCGTCGCCGCCCTGCCGCTCGAGCCCGGGATGCGGGTGCTGGAGATCGGGTGCGGCCCCGGCGCGGCGGCCCGGGCCCTGGCGCGGATCGTGGCCCCGGGGACGGTCGTCGCGATCGACCGCTCCGCCGCCGCGGTGCGGCTGGCCCGGGCCGGGTCGGCGGCCGAGATCGAGGCCGGCACCCTCGACGTGCGCCAGTCGTCCGTCGAGGACTTCCGCCTCGACGACGGCGAGGCCCCGTTCGACCTCGCGTTCGGGCTGCGCATCGGTGCCCTCGACGGCCGTCACCCGGAGGCGTTCGACGTCGCCATGTCGGCGCTCGCCGCCGCGCTATCCCCGACGGGACGCGTGTTCGTCGACGGCGGCGATCCGCTCCGCGAGCTGCCCGTGCCGCGCGCCTGACCGACCGACCAGCGAGGAGTGGGCGCTCACCACGTGCGCCTCCTTTGGTATACCATTCGACGAGAATCGGCGCCCGATGAGCGGCGCCGTCCGCCAGGCAGCGCCCCCGCCCGGCACACCACCGAGTCCGCGAGAGGAGCCACGCCGTGCCGCCGGAGGACGTCCTGGACCACGCGACGTCGTCCGCCCGACCGACGGCTCCCCCACGCCCCGCCCGCGGCCTCGGCCGGGCCATCGCCTCGCTCCGCGGCAACCGGCCCTTCCTCCTGCTCTGGCTGTCGAACCTCTTCTTCTTCGGCGGCGCCTGGACGCAGACGCTGATCCTCGGCTGGCTCGTGTTCGAGACCACCGGCTCGGAGTTCCTGCTCGCCGTCTTCACCGCCGTCCGGCTCGCGCCGCTCCTGCTCGGCCCGCTGGCCGGCGTCCTCTCGGACCGGTTCGACCGCATGCGCCTCCTGCTGGTCGCCGGGACGTGGGCGTTCGTGGCCGTGGCCGCGCTGGCCGCGGCGGTGTCGCTTGCCACGGTGCCCTACTGGGCGCTCCTCGTCGGCGGCCTGGCGATCGGGCTCGCGCAGTCGCCGTCGCAGCCTGCGCGCTCCTCTCTCGTGCTCGACCTCGTGGGCCGCGACAACCTCAGCAACGCCAACGCTCTCAACTCGATGGCCATGAACATGACGCAGGTCATCGGCCCGGCCATCGGCGGTGCGCTGATCAGCACCCTCGGGGCACCGGCCGCCCTGTGGATCTCCTCCGCGTGGTACGCCGTCTCGCTCGCGCTCCTCTGGCCGCTGCGACGCGTCGGTCGCACCCGCAGGGCAGCGCCCGAGGCAGTGGTGCGCATGCTTGTCGGCGGCTTCCGCACCATCGCCGCGAACCGCCTCGCGTCCGCCGTCCTGCTCGTCACCCTCGCCGCAAACATCCTCATCTGGCCGGTCTTCCAGTCGTTCATGCCCGTGTTCGCCGGCGAGGTCCTCAGCCTCGACGCCTCCGGCCTCGGCTGGCTCCTCACGTGCAGCGGGATCGGCGGGCTCGTGGGCTCGATCGTCATCGCCGCCCTCGGCGACTTCCGGTTCAAGGGCGGGCTCTTCGTGATCGGCACCGGGGTGTGGGGGGCGCTGTGGGCGCTGTTCGCGCTGTCACACTCGGTCGGCCTGTCGTTCGCGCTCATGGCCGGCATCGGGCTCGCGAGCGCCGCCTTCGGCGTCCTCCAGACCACGCTTTTGCTCATGACCACGGAGCCCGCCGTCCACGGCCGGGCCCTGGGTCTGCAGGAGCTCGCGATCGGTGCGATCCCGGTCGCGTCGCTCGCCCTCGGAGCGATCGCCGAGGTGGTCGGCGTCGGCGCGACGTCGTTCGTCAGCGCCCTGCTGCTCGTGGCGGCGATGGCGCTGCTCGCCGTCCGCGTGCCGCAGCTCGTCCGCTACAGCGGCGTCCAGGAGTAGCGACACGCGTTTCGTTGTGCAAGCCGGTGATGCGCATTGTGAAGTACCATCGAAGGTCGACGAGGGGTTCCCAAGCAGGAACGGGGGCTCAGGTCGATGTCCCCTGATGTCCCAGGACGGAGCATCGTCATGAACACTGCGCAGACGGACCCCGACGCCAGCCTGCGCCGGCACACCGTCGGCGTCCTCGGCAAGGCCATCGACGTCATCGAGGTCCTGACTTTCGGTGAGCCGCGGACGATCCGTGAGATCGCGGACGAGACAGGCATCGAGAAGGCAGCGGTCTACCGCATCCTCAACACGCTCGAGGAGCGCGGTTTCGCCACGAAGGACGAGAGAAGCAAGCGGTACGCGCCGGGCCCGCGGCTCGTCATCGCAGCAACTGCCCTCTTGCGCGATCACGACGCCGTGAGCGTCGCCCGCCCGGTGATGGTCCGCCTGCGCGACGAGTTCGGCGAGACCGTCAACCTCGGCGTCCTCACAGGTCAGAACATCGAGTACCTCGAGATCGTCGAGAGCCCGCACAGCTTGCGCATGTCGGCGGAAGTCGGGAGCACCCATCCGGCGCACGCCACCGCCCTCGGCAAGGCCGCCCTCGCCGAGCTCGATCCGGAGAGCCTCGAGCGCCAGATCGGGCACAACCCCCTGCAGCCCGCCACCCGGAAGACGCTCGCCGACCGCCGCCTCCTCACGATGGACCTGGCGCAGGTCCGCGACCGCGGGTTCGCGATCGACGACGAGGAGAACGAGCTCGGTGCCGTCTGTGTGGCCGTCGCCCTTCCCCACCTCGGCTACGGCACCCGGCACGCGATGAGCGTCTCGGGACCGGCCACCCGGATGAGTGCTGACGTCATTGGCCGCATCGGCCGCCGGCTCGTCGAGGTCTCCGGCGAACTCGGTGCGGTACCGGTCTGAGCAGAGCCTCAGGCCCCACCCGAGAGCTCGACGACGCGATCGGTCGCCGGAGCGCTCAACGTGCCCTGGCTCTCCATCCAGGCTGTGAATGCGAAGTAGTCCATGTCCGAGCGCACCGGGTCCGTGCCGCTGGCAAGGACCGTGAAGCCGTCCATCCCGAGGGCGAGCCGCGAGGACATCGCCACCCGGTAGCGCGCCGCCTGATCGATCGGGACGCCGTCGAGCATGAGCTCCACGACGCGGGAGCCGGCGTCTCGCTCGGCGTCGATCGTCAGGCGTGCCCCAGCCGAGAGTGAAAGCGGCAGATATGAGACGTCGGGGTCCTCCCGCCACTGCTGCTCGAGGGCGTCCAGCAGGTCGGCACCCGTGATCTCGAGCGTGACCACTGACGAGGCGCGGCCCTGGACCACCCAACCCTCGCCGTACAGCACGGTGCCGTCGGCGTCCTGAGGATTCGTACCGCGCGCGTACGACACGCCGTTGCGCACCTGGTAGGGCTCGACAAGTGCCAGGTCCGCCGGCTCACCGAGGCTTGAACCGATGTCACGGTAGGCGTCCGCCACCAGGTTCCGAGCCGGGCTCTGACCGAGAGCATCCGGGACGTTCGGGATGTTCTCAGTCACCGTCGCCAGCGGTCGCGCCCACAGCTCCCCACCAGTGCCGACCCAGTGCTCGACCAGGTCCGCCACCTCCGGATCCGGCGTGACGTTGCGCGTCACGGGGACGTTCACGGCGCTGACGCTCTCGCGCACGATCTCTCCCGTGCCGGGGTTCACCCGGAATGAGAGGTCGGCGAAGACCTGGCCGTGGTGGCCCGGCGACACGACCGCCCGAGGCCGACCCGCCGGATCGGTCACGCTACAGCTGAACGCCGTGTGCCAGTGCCCGCCGACGACGACGTCCACCAGTGGCGACGCCTCGCGGGCCAGGTCGACGACCGGCCCCGTCGCGTCCCCGCACTCGTCGTACGTCCCGGAGGTCTCAGCACCGTCGTGGGCGAGGACGACGATGGCGTCCACCCCGTCACGGTGCAGCTCCGCCGCCGCCTCGTCGACCGCCTGAGTCATCTCCTCGGCGACGAGGCGACCCACCTGGTAAGAGGCGAAGATCCGCTCGACGGCCGGCGTCGTCACCCCGATGAAGCCCACCTGAGCGACCTGGTTCCCCGGCCCGACGACGTCGCGCACGTAGGTGCTCGCGAACGGCCGGTCCCCCGAGCTGGCGTCATGGAGGTTCGCCGCGAGGAACGGGAAGTCGACCGCCGAGAACGGCGCGCCGTCGGACCGCTCGAAGCACATGTCGACGCCGACTCGCCCGAAGCACTCGCCTCCCATCACGTGGTCGCGCAGGAACTCCAGCGAGACGTCCAGCTCGTGGTTCCCCACCGCCGAGGCCTCGATCCCGAGATGGTCCAGCAGCTCGATCGTCGGCTCGTCCCGCGCCATCGTGACCTCCCACTGCCACCCGGTGAAGCTGTCACCGTTGGCGACCCGGATCGAGTTCGGCCGGCCCGCGGCCGCCGCGTCCAGATGCGTGGCGAGGTAGGCGGCACCGCCGACCGTGAGCCGTCCGCCCCCGGGCGCCTCGATCGAGCCGTTCGCGGCGTCGGCAGGCGGGGAGAGGTAGCCGTGAAAGTCACTGATCGCGAGGACCTGCACATCGATCGGGGGCCGGTCACCCGCCTTGGCAGCCCCCGGGCCGGCCAGGAGCGCCAGGCCGGCCAGGGCTGCCACGACAGTCACACTGCGTGAGATGGGCATCAGCGTCTCCTTCACTGGGGCCGAGTGCCGCTGACCCGGCTCACGGCGCCCGGCCGGTCGAGGATGTCGTCACGCAGCTCGGTGCCCAAGCCGGGAGCGCGGGGGACCTCGAATGTCCCGGCGTGGACCTCCGGGACGACCGTCACCATCTCGGGGTAGACCACGCGGAGGTACGCCCGGACGCTCTCCTGGTACCGCAGGTTCGGCGTCGCAGCCGCCAGGTGTATCCCGGCCATCAGGGTGAACGGGCCAGTGCAGTCGTGATAGGTCACCGGCAGGCCGTACGTATCGGCCAGCACGGCGATCTTGCGGCTCTCGGTGATGCCTCCTGCCCACGTCGGGTCGATCATCACGAGGTCGGCGGCCTCCTGCTGCAGGACCGGAAGGTACTGGCCGCGAGTCACGAGGTACTCCGACACCGACACAGGCACGCGTGAAGCAGCTCGGAGTCGGGCCAGCACGTGCGGCTTGTCGGCGAGGACGAGGTCCTCGACCCAGGCGACGTCGAACTCCTCGAGCGCGCGGGCGATCCGGATCGCTGGTGTCAGGTCCCACAGCCCGTGGCCGTCGATCATGATCTCGATGGCGTCGCCGACGGCGTCCCGGATCTCCCGGACCACCCGGACGCCCTCGGCCAGGTCCCCCGGCGCGATGGCCCGGGATCCGTGCTCCTGGGCAAACCTGTCGAAGGGCCACAGCTTCATCCCGCGCGCACCTTCGGCCACCAGCTCCCGCGCCAGGTCTCCCGGCGCGTGGAGGAAGGCGTCGAAGTCGTCGAGGACGCCGGCCTTCCGCGAGCTGCCGAACCCGGCCTGGGAGCCCCCGGCGATCGAGGCGTACAAGGGTCCGCCGCACGTGTTGTACGTGGGGATCTCGGACTGTGCCGTCCCGAGCAGCTGGTGGACGGGTGCCCCGAGGCTCTTGCCGAGGAGGTCCCAGAGGGCGACGTCGACGGCGGAGAGCGCACGAATCTCGGCACCCAGTCCACCGAACCGTGCGTAGGCGTTGTACAACGCGCGCCAGAGCTGCTCGATCGCCGTCGGGTCCTGACCGATCAGCACTGGTGCGATGTGCTCGTGGATCGCCGCGATGACTGTCTGTGGGAGGTAGAACGTGTCCCCGGTCCCGTGCAGCCCCACGTCGGTGTGCACGCGGACGAAGACGAGCGCCGGCATCGCTCCCTCCGCTCCGGAGTGGATGGTCTCGAGCGCTGTGATCTTCATCAGCTGATCCTCCGTGGCTGGAGTTCGGGTTCGGCGTCGAAAGGGTCGAACGGGAAGAGGGGACGCGGGCGCTGCCGGTAGGACAGCCTGGTCAGGTCGTTGCGCGTGACGCCTGGCGTGTCGACCTGGACGACGGCGTCCACGTGCGATGAGTACCCGGCCAGCGGCGAGTGCACGCCCTTTGCCAAAACGGCACGGAAGTCCCGGATGCGCAGACCGAGGTTCTCGAGCTGACGCACGGAGGAGGGCATGACGCGCCGGGAGCACACGACCACCGTCTGCCCGGTGGCCAGCCACAGCGCCGCCGACGGCCCTGCGTCGAAGTACCGATGGCCGACGTGCGTCGGTCCGGTGTCCTCGTACGTGCCATCGGAGAGGGCCAGCACGGTCGCCTCGACCCGCAACGCGGGTGCGCCCAGGTCGACCTCGAGAGAATTCCCGACCCCGGTGGCGGCGGCCGCGGCCGCCGCGTCTGGGTCGAGCACGACACCGAGGGTCGAGGTGACCCCGGCGTGGATCGAGGCCGCGAGGAGCGCGGTGTTGTCCCCCGTGCCCCCGCCGCCGACGTTGTCCCCGACGTCGAGGAGCAGAGTCGTCCCGTCCGCGGGCAGGTCCGCAAGCGCCTCTGCGGCCGTGGGAGCGCTCGCCAGGAAGCCGCCGCGTTCGTCCCACACCCGCTGCGCCAGCCCGGCGGCGAGCGCGGGTCCGTCGCCGAAGCCGGGCTCGGTGAGCAGCACCACGCGCATCCCCACGTCTGACGTGTCCGACCACGGGAAGCCTTCGAAGAGGGAAGCGTCGAGCACGCCGTCGAGCGCGGCGATCCTCTCGACAGCGGCCATCAGCGAGCGCATCGGCTCGTCGTTCGTGCCCTGCGCGAGGATGCTGACTGTCGCGGGGACCGGGACGTCGAGCGTCACAGGGCGCGGTGCGCCGTCGAGGCAGCCGGCGACGATCCGGGTCGCGTCCATCGCGCGTTGCCGTGCATCGACGTGCGGGTTCGTCCGGTATCCGACGACGACGTCGACCGCGTCCACCATCCGATCCGACACGTTCGCGTGCAGATCGAGCGTGACAGCGATGAGCACGTCGCGCCCGACGGCGTCCCGGAGCTCCTCGAGGATCTCGCCGTCGAGGTCGTGGGAGTCGGTACTGACCGCCGCGCCGTGCACGCACACCAACAGGGCATCGAGCCCGCCGTCCGCCAGCGCAGCACGCGCCGCTCCGATCAGCTCGCTCAGAACGCGTTCGCGGGCCTCGGGGAGCAGCGGTCCGCACGGGACGAGCTCGCAGTACAGGAGCGGAAGCACGTCCCAATCGAGCGCGTCGGCCGCGTCGAGGTACCCGGCGATCACCGTGCCCGCTCCGCCGTGCGCGTGACGAAGACTCTCGCCGCGCAGCTCGGCGTCCCGCACCATCGTGGCGGTGACACGGGTCGGCGCGAACGTGTTCGACTCGTGGAAGAACCCGAGTACTCCCACCCGCGGTCGCGGCGTCATCGTTCGTGCCGGGCGAACTCCGCGAACGCCTGGTCCACGCGGGTCAGGGTGTCGGCCATGTCGCGCTCGTCGTGTGCGGCACTGACGTACCAGACCCCGCGTCCCGCGACCCAGACGCCATGGTCGGCGAGGACACGAGAGAGCCGCCCGTACCGCTCCGTGTCCGTGCGGCCCAGGTCGCGATAGTCACAGATCGCCTTCCCGTCCGAGAACGAGACGTGGAACGCCATACCCAGACCCTGGACGTGCAGACCAAGACCGTGCCGCGCCGCGGAGCCCCGGACCTCGTCCATGAGCCGTTCGCCGTACGCCTCCATCCGGGCGTACGGGTCGTCCTCCCGCAGAATGGTCGTCGCGCTCAGCGTCGCCGCAGTCGCCATCACCGACGCGTTGAACGTGCCCGAGTGATTGACCTCGCCGGACCCGAACCTCTCCATGAGGTCGGCCCGACCGGCGAGCATGCTGACGGGCCAGCCGGCGGCCATGGCCTTCCCGTAGACCGCCAGGTCCGGCGTGACGCCGTACCGCTGGGCTGCTCCGCCGAGGGCGACGCGGAAGCCGGTGATGACCTCGTCGAAGATGAGCACCACACCGAAGGCGTCGGCGAGCTCCCGCAGCCCTTCCAGGTACCCGTCCCGGGGCACGATCGAGCCGGCGTTGAGCATCACCGGCTCGGTGATGATGGCCGCCACGTCATCGTGCTGCTCGAGCTGAAGGCGAACCGCTTCGAGATCGTTCCACGGCGTAGGAATCGCCTCGGCGAGGTGATCCGACAGCTGGCCCGCACTCGCGGGCGAGCACTCGCCGTCGGGCGACCACGACGCGAGGGTCGTGTCCAGCCACCCGTGATAGTGGCCCTCGAAGCGGATGAACCGCCGCCTTCCGGTCTCGGCTCTGGCCAGGCGGAGCGCTGCCTGCACGCTCTCTGTGCCGGAGACGCCGAAGCGGACCATCTCCGGCCACTCGAGGATCTCGCACACCTGCTCCGCGGCCAGAACCTCGGCCTCGTGCTGCGCGCCGTACAGCATGCCCCGTCGGACCGCCTGCGCCACGTCCGACTGCAGCTTCTCCGGCGCGTGGCCGAGGATGTTGGGGCCCTGTCCCAGCAGGTAGTCCACATAGTCACGGCCGTCGACGTCAAACAGGCGAGCGCCCACCCCGCGCTCGAAGTAGGTGTGGGGTGCGGCGAGGCGGACGTTCGAGTTCACTCCCCCGGGCACGTGCTGGCGGGCGCGGCGATCCAGTCGGGCGGAGATCGAGTCGATGACGGTGCTCACGGTTGAACCTCTCGTAGTGAGGGTGGGGCAGGGGACGGGTGCGTCACAGCGGGCGGTACGGCGTGGTGAGGAGCGCTCGCAATACCCGCGCCGCACTCGGTTCGCGACCGAGGGTGGACCACACGAGCAGCTGGCACAGGAAGACGGTGCCCGGTTCCTGGTCGAACTCCTGGAGCGCCGCCAGTTGGAGGCGATGGCCGCTGCGCGCCCAGATCGGGGCGCCGCGACGGTCGGTCGACACCAGCGGAGCGTCGATGACGCGGCCGTCCGGCGTCGCCCAGCGCGACAGGTCCTCGCTCGTCAGGCCGGTGGAGACCATCGACATGTCGACCGAGGCCAGACCGTCGATCTGGTTGACGGCGACGCCGACCGGGATACGCCTGCTCACCCAGCGCAGGTCGTCGGCCGCCGAACGCTCCAGCAGCACGACCCGCCCGCCGGTGCGGGCGAACGCGCGCAGCTGCGCGACAACCTCGTCCTCGAGCGCGACGTCCGGCGTCACGACGACGCTGGTGGCCTCGCCCGCCGTGGAGAAGGTCTCCACGTTCGGGAGCCACGACGCTGTGCGCTCCGCGAAACCCGCGACGTCGCCGAGCACCGCCACCGGCTCGGGCAGCGTCTCAGGCTGGTTGTGCACGCCGACGGTGACCTCGCTCTCGGTCCAGCGCACGTCCTCAATCTCGAGGGCGACGCTCAGCCGAGCGCCGCCGCCGGCCGACGGCGCCCGCAGCGCGAGCTCGACGACGAGCGTCGAGGAGTCCGCCCCGATCGTGAGGTCGGTGGTTCCAGCGTCGACAACGTGACCGTCGGCGCTCCAGGACCAGACGAGCCGGCCGACCGTGGCGACGGCGAGGTCGGAGTAGACCCACAGCTCCGCTCTCAGGTCAGAGTCGGCGTAGGCGCGGTACGGCAACCCCAGGACGTCGAGTGCTACCGGGCGCATCGCCTCCCGGAGCGCATCGAAGCCGCCTGTGAGATGTCCGGCGCTGTCGATGACGTGAAGGTCGACCCACGGGTTGTAGAAGTGGGGCGCCGGATTCTGCAGGTAGTGGTGGATCACACCGGAAGTGCGCGCACGATCGCGCCGGATCCGGCCGGTCTGCGCCGTCAGCACCCGCGCCTGCACCGCCTGCGACGCCGCGTGATAGGCGGCGAACGACGGCTGCCAGCCGACCATCCGCTGGTGGTTGTCGAGCAGCTCGCCGGTCTGGGCGAAGACACCCTCCTCCGCTGTCCACGGGCCGTCCGGGGTGTCCGGGAGCGTGAACGGCTCACCGCGGCGTTCGGCCGCCGCGCGAGACTGGAGCATCGCCTCCCACGACGGGACTGCCCCACCGCCGTACTCGGAGACGATCGCGCGCACACCCGGGTCGAGCCGGGCGCCTCCCCAGTCGGTGACGCCGCTCCCGGCTTCCGGGGTGTGGTGGAAGTAGCCCGGGTAATCGTGCAGCGCCTGGTGCGCGACCCGTGCCCGACCCTCTCCCCCCCAGTCCTGCAGGAGAACCGCCTGCGGACCATCGGACTCGAGCACGGCATGTGCGCGAGCAACGAACTCGAGGTCGGAGTCGTGGAACGGGATGTCCATGTGCATCTCGTTCGGGACCGAGACGAGCGCCACGCTCGGGTGGTTGCGGATCCCGACGGCGAGCTCGCGGATCTGGTCCAGCTCAGCGTCGAGGTCGTCCTTACGCGGCTCGAAGCAGTGCCACTGCAGCGGAGCGTCCTGATACACCAGGATCCCCACGCGGTCCGCGCAGGCGTAGAAGAGGTCCGGGAGCACGCTGACGTGAACGCGGATCGTGTTCCCGAAGAGTGCCTTGACGACCAGCAGCTGGCGGAGCACGGCGTCAGCGTCGCCGGACCACGCGGCGTCCCAGAAGCATCCGATCGTCGTCGTGCCACGCAGGTACAGAGGTGCGCCGTTGAGCAGCAGCGACCCGTCGTCGCGGCGTTCGATCGTCCGTAGGCCGACGGCACCGCTGACCTCGTCCCGGAGCTCGCCGTCGACGACGACAGCGAGCCGGAGCCGGTACAGGTGGGGATCGGCCGGCGACCAGGGATGCGGGTCGACCACCGACACGTCGAGCACCGTGCGCCCCTGGCGGGCAGCCGTTACCGCGGACGACCCGACGACGTCGTCGCCCTCGAGGATCTCGGCGAGGAGGTGCAGTGCGCCCGGGGCCGGGTCCTCCGAGTCTGCCGACTCCAGGTCGACCTCCACGCGGACGACGCCGTCGGCCCCAGCCACGACGCGGTGCTGAGCGATACGCGTCGCGGGGCGGTGCTCGATCCACACCGGCTGCAGCAGTCCTGCCCCGGCAGCGACGGCGTCGCCGCACACCGAGCCGAGGCCCTTGCCATGGGCGTCGCCGTGGTTCGGTGCCTCGCTCTCGCCGGTCCACCGGAACGACTCGCGGGCGCGCCGGGTGACGATGTCGAGCTGGAACCCGGACCTGTCGGCCGCTGTCAGCGCGACGTCGAACGGAGCGAAGTATCCGCTGTGCTCGGCGCGCAGCACGCCATCGACGTACACCCACGCCTCGTAGTCCGCGGCGCCGACGCAGAGCACCGGCCGCTCCCCGGCTACCAGGTCGGCCGGCACACGGCACCTCAGGTGCACGAACGCCGCCTCGACCGTGTGCGGCAGGGAGACCGGGAACAGCTCGTCGTCCGGCACGCTCGCAGGGGCCGCAGGGCGGTGCTCGACGTCCCGCGCCGTCCAGCCCGTCAGCACGGCACGCCCGGCGGGCGATGGCCCGACGTCGCCGATGTCGCCGAGGCTTGCGAGGAGTCGCTCCACCTCAGCGGCGAGCTCGGCATGGTTGCGGATGTGTGCGGGCGCGTCGAGGTCGATGATCTCGTGCATGGGGCGAGGGCCCTTCTCCTGGGGTTACTTGACGGCGCCGAGCGTGAGTCCGCTGCGCACGTAGCGCTGCATGAACACGAAGGCGATCGTGAGCGGAAGTATCGAGAGCAATGAGCCGGTGACGACGGCGTTGTAGAGGACCTCGGAGCCGATGCTCGGGAAGAGCGACTGGCGGTTCCAGCTCGTCAGTCCGAGCGTGACCGGGTACAGCTCGGGATCGGAGAGCACGAGCAGGGGAAGGAGATAGTTGTTCCACGAGCCGACGAACGCGACCAGCGCCACCGTGGCTACCCCCGGCGTCACGATGCGCAGCACCACGCTGCGCAGGATGCGCATCTCTCCGGCGCCGTCCATCCGTCCGGCGTCGATGAGCTCGTCCGGGACGGCGCCGTCGATGTAGACACGCAGCATGTACAGCGCGAACGGACTCACGATCGACGGCAGGATCACTGCCCACGACGTGTTGATCAGCCCAAGCTCCGACACCAGCTGGTATGTGGGTACCGCGAGTGCTGCGCCAGGAATCATGATGGCCGCCAGCACGACCCAGAACAGGGCGTCCCGGCCGACAAACCGCCACTTGGCGAAGGCGTACCCGGCCATGAGGGCGAGCAGCGTCGACAAGAACGCCGACGCCGCGGCGTACCAGACGGTGTTGACCATCCACCGGGCGAAGATCCCGTCGTCCTGCGAGAAGACGTCACGCACGTTCTGCCAGAACTGCGGGTCGTCGGAGAACCAGAACCCGAACGTGGAGAACAAGTCAGGCGTGGACTTGGTGGCGTTGACCAGGAGCCAGTACACCGGCAGGAGCACGTAGATGCCGAAGACGGCGAGCGGGAGGACGGCGAGCACAGTCCCCAGCGGAGTCCGGGTGGACCTCACGTCAGTCCTCCGTCCCGCGGTTGATGAACCGCACATAGGCGAGCGAGAAGGCCACGACGATCGCGCCCAGCACGAACGAGAGCGCTGACACGTAGCTCAGCTGCTGGCCGGTGGAGACGAGCGCGTAGGCGTACATGTTTGGCGTGTAGTACGCGCTGATCGCGCGCGGCGCCAGCGCCGACAGCACGAGCGGCTCGGTGAGAAGCTGCAGGGTCCCGATGATCGAGAAGATCACGATCATCGTGATGACCGGCTTCACCATCGGCAGCTTGATCGACCAGCCCGTGCGCCACCGGCCCGCGCCGTCCAGCACAGCCGCCTCGTAGACCTCGCCCGGGATCGAGCGCAGCGCGGCGTGCAGGATCATGATGTTGTAGCCGGTGAACGCCCAGATCCCGATGTTGCCGATCGAGTACAGGACGACGTCGTTGTCGAGCAGGTTTAGGTGCCTGCCGAACCAGGCTGCCATCTGGGTGAAGGGGCTGATCGTCGGCCCGTACAGGAAGCCCCACATGAGGGTGGCTACCACGCTGGGGACCACATACGGGACGAAGTACAGCGTGCGGTACACGGCTGTGCGGCGCAGCACCCCCGAGTCGATGACGAGCGCGAGGAAGATCGCGAAGCCGATCGTCAGCGGGATGAAGACGAGCCCGTAGTACACGATCCGGCCCAGTCCGTCCCAGAACTTCGGGTCCTGGAGGACGTCGGCGTAATTGGCGAGCCCGACGAACGCGGTGCCCCCGATGAGCCGCTCCTCGAAGAGAGAGTTGTAGGCGGCGAGCAGTAGCGGGCCCACGGTGAAGACCAAGAACGCGAGGAAGAACGGTGCGACGAGCGCGTAGGGCAGCCACCACCCGCGCCGGCGGCGGCCCTTGCGCGAAGGCTCGTTGATGTCGGCGGGCGAGCGAAGGGTCGGCGACGACCGGGACAGGGACGTGGTCACGACGCGTTCCTCTCGTTCAGGTCTGCGAGGTTCGGCGAGTCGGGCAGGACGTGCCGCCCGACCCGCCGGCCCCGGAGTCAGTCGGTGACGGTGAAGCCCTGGTCTTCGGCGTAGGTCACGAGCTCCGTCTGGATGTTGGCGAGCGTGTCGGCCGACGACTGACCGTCGTCCAGAAACGCGCGCAGCTCTTCCGACGACACCGTGTTCACCGTCGACACGAACGGCGGCCACTCCCAGGTGCTCGGGATGGCGAGCATCTCCTCGGCGAGGACCTGGTTGACGGGCTGACCGCCGAAGAACTCGAACGGCTGCGAGAGGAACTCCTCGTCGTCGATGTACGACTTCAGCGTCGGGAAGGACCCCGTGAGCTCGTAGAGCAGCTCGTACGCAGCGGGCTCGTGGTTGACCCAGGTGGCATACAGCGCGGCGGCCTCAGGGTTGTCCGACTGCGCCGTCACGGTGTACGAGCTGCCACCCCACTCCGCCGAGGCCCGCTCCCCCGCCTCCCAGGTGGGGAGCTGGGAGACGGCCCAGCTCCCGGCGGAGCCCTCGGCGGCCGCGCCGAGCATCACCGGCGCCCAGGACGGTCCGACCCAGCCGGCCATGGTGCCGTCGGCGAAGGCGGCGTTCCACTCGGCCGAGTAGGGCGCGAGGTCGGCCGTCAGACCCTCCTCCGCGAGATCACCCCAGTAGTCGAGGATCTCGGCGAGCTCCGGCTGGTCGTAGTCGATCGCGATCGACTCGCCGTCGACGGTGATCGGGGAGGCCCCCACCTGCCAGAACATCCGGGGGGCGGATCCGTCGGAGATGGCGTTGTTCGCGATGAACGTGCCCGGCTTCGCCGCCTGCAGGGTCCTGGCAGCCTCCTCGAACTCGGCCCATGTCTCGGGCGGTTCGATGCCGGCCTCCGCGAAGATGTCGCTGCGGTAGAAGAGCGCCATCGGAGACGCGTCGATCGGGGTGCCGTAGATCTCGCCATTGACGGTGAGCTGGTTCATGATGCTGTCGGCGAAGTCGCCGGAGATGTCGTCGATCCCGTACGGCGTGAGCGGGATGATGTCTCCCGACATCGCGAACTGCGACACCATGCTGTGCTCGACCATCACGACGTCGGGCGCTCCGCTCCCGGCCTGGAACGCCGTCTGCAGCTGCTCCATGGTGGTCGTGCCGTCGCCCGGATTGATGAGGTCGACACTGATGTCGGGGTGCTCCTCCATGAAGAGGTCCGCGATGTCCGACGCGTTCGTCGACCAGGACCAGACAGTGATCTCGCCCGATGCATCGGCGAGGGCTTCCGTGCCGTCGTCGGCACCTCCTGAGCCGCCCCCCGAGCAGGCGGCCAGGACGAGCGTGACGGCGCCGGCCACGCCGACGGCGACGGCGCGGCCGGAGCGGCGCCTGGTTCGTGCTGCCATGTCTCTCCTCGATTCCCTGGCCGCACCTTCAACGGTACGACTCGCATTGTGCACTGATACTTCACGATCCAACTCGAATCGTCAAGATGATCTCAGAGATACAGGGCTACTTCAGGCGCGGAGGCGACAAGAGGTCGCATCGTGAAAAGTGGTTCGACCTGGGACCCGACAACCCTGGGTCGTGACCTAGCGCATGAACCATCCGCCGTCGACGGTGAGGAGCTGGCCAGTGATGAACGACGCGTCGTCTCCGCACAAGAACGACGCGGCCGCCGCGACGTCAGCCGGCACTCCGCGACGCGGGATGGCCTGAACCGCTGCCTGCTGGGCGTCGATCGCGTCCTGGTCGGGGAAGTTGACGACGTCGGCCTCCGTCCGGATCGATCCCGGAGCCAGAGCGTTGACAGTGACGAAGCTCGCGCCGACCTCGCGCGCCAGTGCACGCGTGAAGCCCACGAGACCGCCCTTGGACGCGACGTAGTCGACGAGGTGCCGCTGGCCGGAGTGGAACGTGACCGAGCTGATGTTGACGATCCGCCCCCAGGCTCGCGCCTCCATCGACGCCACAGCCGCGCGTGAGCACAGGAACGCGGATCGAAGGTTGACCGCCATCACACGGTCCCAGTCCGCCGGCTCGACCGCGCGCCACGGCCGGTGAACGGCGGTCAGGGCAGCGTTGTTCACGAGGATGTCGACGCGCCCCCAGAGCGAGTCGACGTCGTCGAACGCACGGGCCACGGCCGCCGGGTCGGACACGTCGGCGACGATCCCCCGGCAGCGTTCCGCGTCGAGCCGTGCGGCCACCGCCTCGACGTCGTCGAGCACGTCGAGCACCGCCACGCGATGACCGTCGTCCAGGAGACGCCGCGCGATCTCCAGTCCTATGCCGCGGGCGCCGCCCGTCACCACCGCGACACGCTCGCGCGCGGAGTCATGACCGGACATCGGCGCCGCCCCTCCCGTCCGACGCCCCGAGCGGCTCGGGCTCGTCGGCCCACCACGACGCCTCGGGCTCGGGAAGGCCGGGGACCGACACATCCGCCCGGAAGAGGGAGCCGCCCCGCGGTCCGCCCCCGCCACCCTCGAGTGCTGTCGTGATGTACAGCGAGCGCAGATCGCTGCCTCCCAGCGCTGCCGCCGTCACCTGGTGGGCACCCGGGGTCGAGACGACGTCAGTGAGGACGCCGGAGCAGTCGAGGCGCTCCAGGCGACCGCCGCCCCACAGGGCCACCCAGACACCGCCCGCCGCGTCGGCGACGAGGCCGTCCGGGTAGGCGTCGTCCCACTGCGCGAAGCTCTCGGCGTCGCGGAGCGTGCCGTCGGGTGCGAGCGCCGACCGCGTGACGACCCGGTTCAGGGTGTCCGCGTGGTACATCCAGGCGCCGTCCGGGCTGAAGGCGATGCCGTTCGACAGCGACAGGCCGTCGCGACACCTCGTGACGCCGCTCCGGTCGACGCGGTAGAGCGCTGCCCCTGTGCCCGACGGGGCGAACTCCAGCGAGCCGACCCAGAGCCGACCGGCGTGGTCGGCACGCGCATCGTTCGGGCGGGACGAACTGGGGTCGACGTCGTCCAGGCTCACGAGTACGCGCGTTCCTCGCGGTGTCTCGAGGACCACATCCGCGCCCCGCACCATGACGATGCCGTCCCCGCCCGCAGGCGCGACCGCGGTGACCCGTTGCGGGTAGCCGACGACCGTCGGCTCGGGGGACCTGGTGTCCCAGGAGAAGCGCGTACGGTGCTCGATGTCGACCCAGTGAAGACGCCCGTCGCGCCTGAACCAGCGTGGACTCTCGCCGAGTTCCATTCGCAGATCGAGTACCTGCTGCGCATCTGATGACTCAGGCGTCACCGAACCTCCCGGGTCGCTATATGACCCGGGAGGTTGTCATGCGAACGGCTTCGCCGTCAACCCGGAACCCGGGCGAGACCTCAGACGAGCAACTCCCCGCCGTCGACGACGACGCGCCCGCCCGCCACGACGACCTCGCGTCGCGGCGCCCGCATCAGCGCGTCCGGCACGTTCTCGGCGTCGAGGAGGACGACGTCGGCCCGCGCGCCGGGCACGAGATCGTGGACGGAGCGGTGCACGTAGGAGGCCGCGCGCGTCGTCGCCAGCTCGACGGCGTACGTGAGGTCCTCGTCGTAGCGCAGGCCGTGCAGCCGGGCGAAGCCGAGCGCGATGCGCAGGATGTCGCCGTCTCCGTACGGCGACCACAGGTCGCGGATGCCGTCGGTCCCCAGTCCGATCGGGATGCCGAGGTCGCGCATCTCGCGCCACGGCAGCGGCGCCGTCCGCACCGGAGCCACCGTCGACCACCCGATCCCCGCCTCGGCCAGCCGCGCGAGCAGCTCCGCCTGCCGCGCGCCGGCCAGCTCCCCGAGCGCGAACCCGTGCGAGACGTTCACGCGCCCCTGCAGCCCGGCCGCGAGCGTGCGGTCGATGATGAGCTCGTACTCGAACGCGCCGAGCTCGCCGCCCGAGTGCAGGTGGATGTCCAGCCCGACGCCGCGCCGCTGTGCGATCTCGAACAGGCCGTCGAGCTGCGCCACCGGGTCACGGTCGATCGCCGACGGGTCGATCCCGCCGATGCTCGTCGCGCCGGCCGCGGCCGCGTCGTCGAGCAGCTGCAGCACACCCGGGCGACGCATGACGCCGTCCTGCGGGAACGCCACGATCTCCACCTCGACGGCACCGCCGAGCGCGTCGACGGCGTCGCGCACCGCCTCGATCCCCCGCAGGCCCACGCCGAGGTCGACGTCCACGTGGCTGCGCACCGCCGTCGTCCCGTGCCGGAGGTACTCGCGCAGCACCGCTGTCGTCGACGCCGCGCTCGGGATCCCGTACTTCTCCCGCTCGGCGCGCTCGTGCGCGATCCGACCCTGCGTCGTCGCCTCGCCACCGTAGGAGACCCACGGCTGGCCCCACCAGCTCTTGTCGACGTGCGCGTGCGCGTTGACGAACCCGGGCAGCGCGAGGCGCCCTCCGCCGTCGAGCGCGTCGCCGCCGGGCGTCGCCGACCCGGCCGGGACCACGGAGGCGATGCGGTCGCCGTCGAGGACGAGGTCGACGGCGTCGCCGCCCCACGGGCGGACATTCGTGAGCGTGAGCGATACCATGAGCCAAACGGTATACCATTCTGGACCGAGGTTGAGGAGCGCACATGACGGCGCAGCTCACGGACACCGACCGCGCCCACCTCCGGCGGTGCGTCGACCTCGCGAGGGAGGCGCTCGACGACGGCGACGAGCCGTTCGGCTCCCTCCTCGTCGACGCCACGGGCGCCGTGCGGTTCGAGGACCGCAACCGGGTCAAGGGCGGCGACCAGACCCGCCACCCCGAGCTCGAGATCGCCCGCTGGGCCGCCGCTCACCTGTCACCGGAGGAACGCGCGGCCGCCGTCGTCTACACCTCCGGCGAGCACTGCCCGATGTGCAGCGCCGCGCACGCCTGGGTCGGGCTCGGCCGCATCGTGTACGCGGCGAGCTCCGAGCAGCTGACGGCGTGGCGCCGCGAGTGGGGCCTCGCCCCGGGGCCGGTCGCGGCCCTCCCGATCCAGGCCGTCGCGCCCGGTGTGCCGGTCGCCGGCCCGGAGGCGAGCCTCAGCGACGAGATCCGCGCGCTCCACGCGCGCCTCGCCGGCGTCACCACCTAGTCCCGGTCAGTCCCCGGTCAGTCCCCGGGCACCGCCCCGACCCGCCCCGCGGCCGCCGCCCGGCCCGACTCCAGGTGCGCGACGACGAGCTCCTCCACCCGTGCGACGTCGCCGCCCTCGATCGCGCCGAACAGCTCCTCGTGCTCACGCGCGACACCGATGAGGTCGTCGTGCTGACCGAGCAGCCAGCGCATCCGGCTGCGCAGCGTGCGCTCGAGCTCGCCGAGCAGCTCGTTGGCCGCGAGCGCCGTCACCGCCTCGTGGAAGTCGGCAGCGGCACGGTGGGCGGCGACGGCGTCCCCCGTGCGAGCAGCGCCGAGCTCCGCGTCGAGCACCGCTCGCAGGCGGCTGAGCCCGTCAGCCGTGCGACGCTGCGCCGCGAGGCGGAACGTCAGCACCTCGAACGCGGACCGCACCTCGGTGAGGTCGGCGACGTCGGACGCCGTGAACTCCCGCACCACCGCCCAGGTGCGCGGCCGCGGCGTCACGAGCCCCTCGGCGACCAGCGCCCGGAGGGCGTCGCGCACCGGCACGCGGCTGACGCCGAGATCGGCCGCGAGGTCGCGCTCGACGAGCTTGCTCCCGGGCGCGCGGACGCCGTCGAGGATCTCGTCACGCAGCACGCGCGTGACGCGCTCCGACTCCGGCTCGAACGTTCCGGGCTGCGCCATGGCGCCCATTCTTGCGTGACGCGGTGCCGCCGTACCCTCGAACCGTGCAGTGCTCCTACTACGACGCGGCCCTGTGCCGCTCCTGCACCCTCATCGAGCGGCCGTACGCCGACCAGCTCGCCGGGAAGCAGGCGCACGCCCGCGCCGCGCTCACGGGTCACGACGGCGTCGCGTGGCTCCCACCGCATCCGAGCGCCGAGGAGCAGTTCCGGAACAAGGCGAAGATGGTCGTGACCGGCTCGGCAGTGGACCCGGTGATCGGCATCCTCGGCCCGGACGGCGAGGGCGTCGACCTCCGCTGGTGCGGGCTGCACGAGCCGCCGGTGACCGCCGCTCTGAGCCCGTTGGCCGAGTTCGTCGCGCGCGCGAACCTCGCGCCGTACGACCTGCGCACGCGGCGCGGAGAGCTGAAGTACCTGCTCGTGACGGCGTCGCCCGACGGCGAGGTCATGGTCCGGTTCGTGCTGCGCTCCACCGAGGCGCTCGCGCGGATCCGCAAGCACCTGCCGGCGCTGCAGGAGGCCCTGCCACGGCTCGCCGTCGCCTCCGTCAACGTCCAGCCGGAGCACAGCGCCGTCCTGGAGGGTCCGACGGAGATCCCGCTGACGCCGGCGCAGACTCTCCGCATGGCGGTGAACGGCCTCGACCTCCACCTGCGCCCGCAGAGCTTCTTCCAGACCAACACCGCCGTCGCCGCGGCGCTCTACCGCGAGGCGACGGACTGGATCGACGAGCTCGCGCCGTCGAGCGTCGTCGACCTCTACTGCGGCGTCGGCCCCTTCGCCCTGCACGCGGCGGCGCGGGACACCGAGCGGCGCGTGCTCGGCGTCGAGACCAGCGCCGAGGCGATCGCGAGCGCCACCCACAGCGCCGCCGACGCCGGCCTGGCGAACGCGCGTTTCGCCGTCGGCGACGCCACGGCGTTCGCCGCCGACGACGACGGCGTCCCGGACGTCGTGATCGTCAACCCGCCGCGGCGCGGCATCGGCCCCGACCTCGCCGCGTGGCTGGAGCGCTCAGGCGTGCGCCACGTCGTGTACTCGAGCTGCAGCTCCGCCTCGCTCGCGCGTGACCTGGCGGTCATGCCGTCACTTCGCCCCGTGCGCGCCCGCGTGCTCGACATGTTCCCGCAGACCGCGCACTACGAGGTGCTGACGCTCCTCGAGCGAGGCTGACGTCCCGTCAGACGACGGCGTCGGGGCGCTCCGTGGGTGCGCGGTAGTCAGCGGGAACGTCCGGAGCGCTCGTATGCCCCGTCGCGAACGCCTCCACGCCCGCGAGCGCCGCTCCCTGTCCCGTGACGCGGATCCGCAGCTCGCGCGCGGGCACGGGCTCCGCGAGCACGTGGAGCCGCCCGGCTCCCACCGTCAGGCCGCGGGCGACGACGGCGCCGCGTGCCTCGATCTCGTGCGTCGCCACCCGCTGGCCGTGCGTCAGGTCCTCATGCAGGCGCAGGTGGTCGACCGATGTGGAGCTCTCCAGATCGACCGGGGTGGAGAACCTTCGCCGAACCTCGGCGCCGAACGCCCGGACGACGGCGTCGTCCGCCGGGTCGATCCGGCCGCGCGCGTCCGGCGGCACGTTGAGCAGCAGGTTCGCGCCGAGGCCGACGGACCGGTAGTAGATGCCCAGGAGGTGCTCGAGGGTCTTGGGCTCGTCGTCGGCGCTCCAGAACCAGCCGCGGCGCACGGAGACGTCGCACTCGGGCGGCAGGTACGCGGCGCGCGCCAGGCCGACGGTGTCCGCCGTGTAGTTCGAGGTGCGGGTGTCGGCGACGACGTACTCCACCGGATCCGCCGCGAGCCCGTCCTCGTTGCCGACCCACCGGATCGTCGGCGTGCCCATGTTGAAGACCATCGCCTGCGGCTGGTGCTCGCGGACGACGCCCATGATGCGCGACCAGTCGTACGTGTAGCCCTCGGAGCCGGCGCCGTCGAACCAGATCTCGACGAGCGGCCCGTACCGCGTGCACAGCTCGGTGAGCTGGGCGACGTAGACGTCCATGTACGCGGCCGGGTCCGGGTAGCGCGGGTCGTGCCTGTCCCACGGCGAGAGGTAGAGGCCCGGCAGGACGCCGCGCTCGCGGCAGGCGTCGACGAACTCGCGCACCAGGTCGCCGTCGCCGCCCCGCCACGGCGAGGACGCCACCGAGTAGTCAGTGGTCTCGGTCGGCCAGAGGCAGAAGCCGTCGTGGTGCTTCGCGGTGAGGATCGCGTAGCGAGCTCCGCCCGCGACGGCGACGTCCAGCCAGCCGCCGGCGTCCAGGTCTGTGGGTGCGAACGTCTCCGGTGCGAGCGTGCCGTCGCTCCACTCCAGGCCGGCGAACGTGTTGACGCCGACGTGGAAGAAGGCGCCGACCTCGAGGCGCTGCCAGGCGAGCTGCTCGGGGGTGGGGACAGGGGTCGCGGCGCTCACGGCTCAGTCGGCCGACGGCGGCACGGACGGACCGGCGGACACGTCCAGGCTCCGCAGGCGGCCCTGATCGTCGAGCGTGCCCACGAGGTGACCGTCCCCGGCCCGCAGCGTGATCGACGCTGGAGCCTCCTCGATACCGAAGCCGCGGTACGTGGCGTACGACCTCAGGGCGCGTGACCAGTCCGAGATCAGCCCGAGCTCCGCGGCCTCCGGGAGCACTGTCGAGGCGCGGACGATCGACGACGGCCCACCCGCGAAGGCCGGGGACTCGAGCAGGAGCGCGCCGACGGTGCCCTGACCGGCGTCGAGCAGCCAGAACGGGAGACCGCAGATGAGCGACGCCACGGCGCCGAACGCCGTGGCGGACGTCTTCGGGTCGGCGGTCAGGGGTGTCTCGCCGTCGGAGAGCTCGCGGATGCCGAACCGCTGCCCGAAGTCGCGGAGCTGCCCGGCGCGTGCGACGACGGCGTCCGGGAAGCCGTTGACGTTGTTCCAGCCCCACAGCCACGAGTTCGGTCCCGGCGCTGCCGAACCGACGAAGTGCAGGCGGGCGTCGAGGCGCTCCCGCCCGATGAACGAGTAGGTGCCGGAGCCGAGGTCCGCGCCGAGCGAGCCGCCGTACGGGGTGTCCTCGTCGGTGGCGTCCATGACGTCGCGACGCCGGTCGAGCGCGGTGAGGACGGCGTCATCGAGAACGTCCTGCAGGGATCCGATCTGCGCGTTCATGGCGAGAGCGTAGAGGAACGGCCCCGAGCCTCTGGACCCCGCGGGAGACATACCTCGACTCGGACTCGTTCGTATTGTGCGTTTCGACTCGATGTCGGACCGTCGTCGTACATTCGTTCGCATGCCGATCCGACACGCCGACGACCTTCCCGTCCTGCTCATGCCGCTCTCCGACGCGCGTGGCTTCAGCGAGCTGGCGGACGCGTTGGAGGCAGCACCACGGCTGCGCCTCGCGACGGGCTCGGGGAGGGAGCACGAGCTCCCTGAGGAGATGGTCGAGCTCCTGCGCACGGTCGTGGAGACGATGCGCCGGGGGCGAGACGTCCAGGTCGTCCCGGTGAGCCAGCGCCTGACCACCGCGGAGGTGGCCCGGATCCTCGGGGTGTCGCGACCCACCGTCGTGCGCCTCATCGACGACGGCGTCCTTCCGGCCGACCGCGCCAGGACGCACCGTGCGGTGCTCCTGGCCGACGTCGTCACCTATCAGCGCAACCGAAGGAGTGCTCTGGACCCGAACAAGGACGAGGTTCGTGAACTCTTTGGCGAGTTCCGCTACGGCGGCGCGATCCGGCCGTCCGCGGACGTCAGGATCTTCGAACCGACAGGAATCGCGACCTCGGATCCCGAGGAGGTCACGACGTTCGACGCGTTCGATGCGACTCGATCCCTCACCAAGCCAGGCATCGCCGACAGCGCTGGCGCCGACAAGACGGTCGCCGACGATGCTGCCTGAGGTCGGAGGGCGCGCCCGGTCGCCGCCTGGGCGGCACGGCGGGGCACAACGGGCGTCCGCCCCGGCAGAGCAGACAGCGGGGGCCGACCTGGCGGAGCACCCCGTGCGGTCGGCGCCGAAACGCTCAAGACGAACGGCTCCAGGGAGCACAGGTCGTTCTGGCGAGGCGCCGGCACGGGAGGCGCCGCTACCGGAGGCGCCCGCCACGGGCGGCACCGTCACCTGAGTCGCTCGAACGGACGGCGCGCTACTCGAGATCCCCGGCCGGTACGGTCGTGAGGTGACGACGACGGACGGCGCGACGACGCCGGGAGCTCAGGGGCCGCCGTCGGGCACCGCACCGGCCACCGCAGCCCGCCATCCGCTGGCGCTGCCGGCCGGCACCACCCCGGACGACGCCTACGCCGCGTTCGAGGCGCACGCGCACGCTCAGGGCCTCGTGCTGTACCCCCACCAGGAGGAAGCAGCACTCTCCCTCGCGGCGGGCGAGCACGTGATCCTCGCGACGCCGACGGGCTCCGGGAAGTCACTCGTCGCCGTCGCCGCGCACGCGGTCGCCCTCGCCCGCGGCGCCCGCACCTACTACACGGCACCCATCAAGGCGCTCGTCAGCGAGAAGTTCTTCGACCTCGCCGCGACGTTCGGCGCCCACCAGGTCGGGATGATCACCGGCGACGTCGCCATCAACCCCACCGCGCCCATCATCTGCTGCACCGCGGAGATCCTCGCCGCGCAGACGCTTCGCGGGGACCTCGCGGCGACGCCCACCAGCACGGAGAACGACGCGGACGTCGTGGTCGTGGCCGACGAGTTCCACTTCTACGCCGACCCGCAACGCGGCTGGGCCTGGCAGGTGCCGCTCCTCGATCTGCCCGGCGCCCAGTTCCTGCTCATGTCGGCGACGCTCGGCGACATGACGGCCATCGCGGCGGACGTCGCGCGACGCACCGGCCGGGACGTCGCCACCGTCACGCACACCGAACGGCCCGTACCGCTCACGTACACCTACTCGCTCGAACCCCTCCAGGAGCTCCTCGTCGAGCTGCTCGGGACGCACCGGGCGCCGGCCTATGTCGTCCACTTCACCCAGGCCGCGGCGCTCGAACGCGCGCAGGCCCTGACGTCGGTCCAGGTGGCGAGCCGCGCCCAGCGGGACGCGATCGCCGCCGCCCTCGACGGCGAACGGTTCGCCACCGGCTTCGGGCGCACCCTGTCCCGGCTGTTGCGTGCCGGCATCGGCGTCCACCACGCCGGCATGCTGCCGCGCTACCGCCGCCTCGTGGAGCGCCTCGTGCAGGCCGGCCACCTCCGGATCGTGTGCGGCACCGACACGCTGGGCGTCGGCGTCAACATGCCGATCCGCACCGTCGTGTTCACGGGCCTGACGAAGTTCGACGGCGAGCGCAGCCGGCACCTGAGCGCCCGCGAGTTTCACCAGATCGCCGGCCGGGCGGGCCGTGCGGGCCACGACACCATGGGCGACGTCGTCGTCGAGGCACCCGAGCACGTCATCGAGAACGCCAAGGCGCTCGCGAAGGCCGGCGACGACGAGCGCAAGCGCCGCAAGATCGTCCGGAAGAAGGCACCCGACGGCGTCGTCAACTGGACCGACAAGACGTTCGAGCGGCTGCGCGACGCGGACCCGGAGCCGCTCACGAGCCAGTTCCGGGTGACGCACGCGATGGCGCTCGGCGTCCTCGCCCGCCCCGGTGACCCCGTCGCTCGCATGGCGCGCCTCCTCACCGACAACCACGAGCCGGAGCGCCCCGCGAACCCGCACGTGCGCCGCGCCGTCGGGATCTACCGCTCGCTCAAGGCGGCCGGGATCGTGCGGCACGTCTCCTCGCGCCAGGCGGCCGACGACGGCGGACCGCGCCTGCGGCTCGTCGCCGACGTGCCGAGCGAGTTCGCGCTCAACGCCCCGCTGTCCCCGTTCGCGCTCGCGGCGTTCGACCTGCTCGACCCCGAGCAGGACGAGTTCACCCGCGCGCTCGACGTCGTCTCCGTGGTCGAGGCGACGACGCCCGGCCCGCGCCCGCTGCTCGTCGCGCAGGAGAGGGCCGCGCGCGGCGAGGCGATCGGCGCGATGAAGGCCGACGGCCTCGACTACGAGGAGCGGATGGCCGCACTCGAGGACGTCACGTACCCGCAGCCGCTCGCCGAGCTCCTCGGCGCCGCCATGACGGCGTACGCCCGGGCCCACCCCTGGGTGTCGGAGTGGGAGCTCCAGCCGAAGTCGGTCGTGCGCGAGATGGTCGAGACCGGGATGACGTTCTCCGAGCTGGTCTCCCGGTACGGGCTCGCGCGCAGCGAGGGCGTCGTCCTGCGGTACCTCAGCGAGGTGTACCGCACGCTGCGGCAGGTGGTGCCGTCGTCGGCCCGGACCACGGAGGTCGACGACGTCGTCACGTGGCTGGGCGAGGTCGTGCGGCAGGTCGACTCCTCGCTGCTGTCGGAGTGGGAGGCCCTCACCGAGGTCGCGAGCGAGGCCGCGGACGGGCTCAGCGACGCCGAGGTGGACCGCGCCGAACGCCGGTTCGGCGACGCCGAGGCGCCCGCTCCGCTCTCCGCCAACACGCGCGCGCTGCGCATCGCCGCCCGCGGAGCCGCGATGCGCAGGGTGGAGCTCCTCGCCCGCGAGGCGTACGGCGAGCTCGGCGCCCTCGACGGCGACTCCGGCTGGGACGCGCAGCGGTGGGCGAGCGCGTTCGAGCCCTACTGGTCGGAGTACGACGACGTCGGTACGTCCGGTCCGGCGAGGTCGGCGGCCCTCGTCCTGCTCGACGAGGCGGCCGGACCCCGGACCTGGCGCCTCACCCAGATCCTCGACGACCCCGACGGCGACCACGACTGGCGCCTCGAGCTCGAGGTCGACCTCGACGCCAGCGACGACGCCGGCGAGATCGTGGTCCGCCCGGCCTCGCTCGGTCCGCTCTGACGAAGCGAGCGGGGAGTTCTGCCCACCCGTCACTCGGGACCGCCGTGGGCATGAGCCCATAGGATGCCAAGGCGCGTGGGACGCGCGCCGAACGCGAGGCAAGGACTGACGACGTGAGCACTCCACCCGCAGGCTGGTTCCCCGACCCCGACGGTCAGGACCGGTTGCGCTACTGGGACGGCACTGCCTGGACCGAGCACTACGCGGCGAGCAACGAGCCGCCCGGTGCGCCGAGCGGCCCGGCGGCACCCGGTGGCTACGACGCCGGCTACGGCACGGCACCCACCACCGACTTCGGCGCCGCCCCCGGCTACGGGCAGTCCGCGAGCGGCGGCTACGGCCAGGCGCCCAGCGGCGGCTACGGGCAGTCCGCCAGCGGCGGCTATGGCCAGGCGCCCAGCGGCGGCTACGGCCAGGCCCCCAGCGGCGGCTACGGCGCCGCCCCCGCCCCGGGCTGGGCGGACACCGCCGGCACGGCGTACGGCGTCGGCGGCCAGCAGCAACCCGGCCAGCAGTACGACGCTTACGGGCAGCCGCAGGGTGCCGCCGCGTACGGAGGGCCCGGCGGTCCCGGGGGGCCCGGTCCCGGGGGCTCTGGCGGCAACCGCGGACTCGTCATCGCGCTCATCGCGATCGGCGCCGTCGTCGTGATCGTGCTGGCCGTGCTCGGCATCCGGCTGCTGACCGCGGGGGGCGACCCGACGACGCTGCCCACCCAGCAGCCGACGGTCCAGCCCACCTCCGACCCGACCGACCCGCCGACCACCGGGGGCGGCAACGCCACGGGCGAGCTGCCGCTCGACAGCCCGGTGGAGGTGTCGGTCCCGGCCGGCGCGACGTTCGAGGCGACGTTCACGATCCCGGAGGACGGCCTGTACGTGATCGCGGCCGAGGGTCAGGACGACGCGGACACGACGCTCGCGCTCCTCGACTCCTCGGGTTCCGAGATCGCTGCCATCGACGACCACCCGAGCGCCGCCCGCAACCTGTTCAACTCCACCTACGACTCGCTGCTCACGGGCTACTACGCGGCCGGCGACTACACGGTGGTCGTCGCCGAGTACTACGGGGACGCCGCCGACGTCACGCTCTCCGCCACGCACGTCGCGGAGGCCGTGGAGATCCCCACCCAGAGCGCGCAGTTCTCCGTGCCGGAGGGCTCGGCCTGGTTCGGGTGGGTGACGATCGCCGACGGCGAGTCGGTCACCCTCGACGCGCGCGCCACGACCGACGACGGGGACCTGCGGATGTCCCTCGTCGCACCCGACGGCGACGACGTGCTCGACAACGACGACCGCGGCTCCGACGCCGACACGCAGGGCGGCGACAGCTACGACCCGCTCATCGTGGCGTCCGATCTGCCGGCCGGGCGCTACGTCGTCGTCATCAGCGACTACAACGGCGCCGCGGCCGACGCCACCATCGTCGCGACGCACGAGTAGGCGCCGGAAGGCCGATGTCGGTGGTGACGCGCGAACCTGGGTGGTACCCGGACCCGGAGGGAGAACGCCAGGTCCGGTTCTGGGACGGTGACGCGTGGACCGAGTACGTCCAGCCGTTCGCCCCGGAGGCTCCCGAGGTGCACGGCGCCGGCACGGCGGCCGCCGACTACCCGTACCTCTCCGCCACCCCGGCCGAACCGGGCACCGGGGCGTACCCGGTGGCCACGTGGGCGGACGCGCCGGTGCGCACGGCGCCCGCCCAGGTGCCGGGCCGCGGCCGGGGCGGCCTCTACCTCGGGATCGCGGTCGCCGTGGTCGTCGCCCTCGTCATCGTCGGCGCCACGCTCCTCACCCGCGGCAACGGTCCGGGCCCCGGTCCCGGCCCGACCGGCGGGCTGCAGCAGGGCACGCCCGTCGTGGTGGGCACGCCGGCGTCCGACACGCTCGCCACGGGCTCCACCTGGGAGGCGACGCTGACGATCCCCGAGGACGGCGCCTACCTCGTGGACCTCGCCGCGCAGTCGGGTGGCGACCTGGTGCTCGAGATCGTGGACGACGCCGGCGACGTCGCCTGGCGCAGCGACGACCGGGGGCGCGAGCTCGTGGAGCTGATGGGCGGTGCGTCGCTCGACCCGGGCGGGATCGCCGAGCTCACGGCCGGCGAGCACCTGGTGCGGATCACCGAGTACGACGGGCTCGAGCAGGGGTTCGACCTGCGGGTCGACCCGGCGGACGCGACGGCGCTCACGCCGGGTCTGCCGGGAACGCTCGACGTCCCGGCGGGCTCGTTCGCCGTGGCGGTGCTGCCGCTGGACGCGCTGTCCGCGCTCACCGTCGACGTCCGCACCGTGGGCGGCAGCGGCGACGACCCACGCATGGTGCTCCTCCTGCCGCCCGACGGCGACGTCGTGGACATCGACGACCGGACGGCGGAGCAGCAGGAGGAGGTCGGCGGCGCCGAGTACGACCCGTACCTCGAGACCGACGCCGGCCCGGGGAACCTCTACGTGCTCGTCGGCGAGTACCAAGGCACGGACGTCGTCGTCGAGGTCACGGTGACCCTCGGCTGATGAGTCGCAGGGGCGCGGCGACGCCCGCACTCGCCGCGCTCGCCGCGGCGGGCGTCGCCCACGTGGTCCGGGAGTACGCCCACGATCCACGCTTCGCTGGCTCCTACGCGGCCGAGGCGGCCCAGGCGCTCGACGTCCCCGCCGACCGCGTGCTCAAGACGCTCGTGGCCGAGGCGACTCCGGGCGGGCTCGTCGTCGCCGTCCTCCCGGGCGACGCGACGCTCGACCTCAAGGCCCTCGCCCAGGCCCTCGGCGCAAAGCGCGCGGCCATGGCCGACCCCGCAGCTGCCGAGCGGTCCACCGGCTACGTGCGCGGCGGCATCTCCCCGCTCGGGCAGCGCACCCGCCTCGTGACGGCCGTGGACGCGAGCGTGCTCGCCCACGACACCGTGCTCGTCTCGGCCGGTCGCCGCGGGCTCGACGTCGAGCTCGCGCCCGCCGACCTCGTGCGGCTCACGGCCGCCGTCGTCGCCCCGCTCGCCCGCTGACCCGCGACAGCGCGTCAGCGCGGCACGCGGACGGCGACGAACCGGATCTCGTCCCGCGCGTCGCCGTCGGGGTAGGCGCCACCCTCGTACAGCACGCCGAGCCTCCCGTCCCCGAGCCTGACGAGGTCGCTGTAGCCGGCCCGGTCAGCGGTCAGCACGGCGTGGGTCGCCCACGTGCGCCCGTGGTCGTCGGAGCGGAAGAGCGTGAGATTGCGCCGGAACGTCGGGTCGACGGGCGAGCTGAACACGAGCGGACCGGAGGCTCCCGGCCGTCCCGGAGGTGTCAGCGCCAGCACGGATCCCTGCACCCGGGGCGTCGTCACGAGGTCCGCCACGCCGGTGAACTGCCCTCCGAACGTCGCGCCGCCGTCGCCGCTCCGGGCGGCGAGGCGCTGGTGCGCACCCGCGGCGTTCTGGTTGCGGGCGACGGCGAGCACGCCGCCGCCCGGGGTCTCGACCACGCCGAGCTCCTGCGGGATGTCCGCCGGGTCGACCGCCGCCGCCGCGGCGCCCGCACGCCACGTGTCGCCGCCGTCGTCGCTGAGGAGCAGCCCGCCGAACCTCACGCCTCCGGCGTCGTAGTTGACGCCCACGACGAGCCGGCCGCGGTGCGGGCCGCTCGTCAGCTGGATCCCGTGCTGCGGGCCCGTCGCATACCAACCGGTCCCGTCCGGCGGGAGGTGAGCGAGCGACGTCGCCTCGCTCCACGTGCGACCGTCGTCGTCGCTCGTCTGCACGTACGGCGTGCGCACTCCTCCGCCGGCCGGGTTGTGCGTGGTGACGAGGACGATGCGCCCGGCGTGCTCGCCGCGCGTGACGACGACCGGCGCCGGGTTCCCCCGGGTCGCCTCCTCGTCGCCGCCGGCGGGATCGCCCGACAGGACCACCGACACGGGACCCCACGTGACGCCGTCGTCATCCGACCGCCGGACGACGACGTCGATGGGTGCGGCGTCGTGGCACCAGGCGGTCGTGTGCGTGGCGGGTCGGCGGCCCTCCGCGAACGCGAGGAGCCCGCCGTCCGACGTCCGGACGATCGCGGGGATGCGGTAGCACTCGTATCCGCCCCTCCCCTGCTCGAAGAGCACGATGTGCTCGGGTGTGGTCGTGTCGGGCGCCGGGGTGGCGGGAGGCGCGGTGGACAGCAGCGCGAGGGACGCGCCGAGGGCGACGACAGGAAGGACTCGCATGACTGGCTCCGATCGGTTCTTCGGTCGCGATCCTCCGTCGCTCGCTCGCGCTCGCTCCGGAGTCTCGCTCGGGGTGAGGGCGCTCAGCCCTTGACGGCTCCGGTGAGCACGCCCTTGGCGAAGTGCCGCTGGAGGAACGGGTAGATGACGAGGATCGGGACGATCGACAGCACGAGGATCGCCATCTGGATCGAGGACTGCGACGGCAGGTTCTCAGCGGTGCCGAGATCCGTGGACGCGAGCGCCGTCTCGTTGATGACGTACGTCCGCAGCACGAGCTGCAGCGGCCACTTCGCCGAGTCGTTGAGATAGAGCAGGGCGTTGAAGAACGCGTTCCAGTACCCGACGGCGTAGAACAGGCCCACCACGGCCAGCACGGCCTTCGACAGCGGCAGCACGATGCGGGAGAACGTGACCCATTCCCCCGCCCCGTCGATCCGCGCGCTCTCCAGCAGCTCGGAGGGGACGTTCATGAAGAACGACCGCAGGACGACCACGTTGAACCCGCTGATCATGGTCGGCAGGATGAGCGCCCACCAGCTGTCGATGAGCCCGACCTGCTTGACGAGCAGGTACGTCGGGATGATGCCCGCGCTGAACAGCATGGAGAAGAGGACGACGAGGAGCGCCGGCCTGCTGCCGAAGGACCGGGGCCGTGACAGGCCGTAGGCCAGCAGGCACGAGGTGAACAGGCTCAGCGCGGTGCCGACCAGGGTGATCCCGACGCTCACCAGCACGGCACGTGTCACGACGCCGCCGGACAGGATCGAGCGATACGCGTCGAGGTGCACGCCGTGGGGCCAGAGCACGAGCCCGCCGGCCCGGGAGAGCTGGTCCTGACCGGCCAGCGACGTCGAGATGACCGCGAGGAATGGCAGCAGCACCAGCACGCACAGGGTGCCGAGGAGCACCGCCTTGAGGGTCTGCACGGGCCAGGCCGCGACCGGCGTCCCGTGGATGCGTCTCCGGCTCACGAGCGGTACACCCCTTCCTCACCGAAGATGTGCGCGACCTTGTTCGCCGCGAGCACGAGGACGACGCCCACGACGCCCTTCACGAGCCCGACGGCCGCCGAGGTGCCCCAGGCGCCACCGAGGATCCCGTTGTTGTAGACGTAGGTGTCGAGGACCTCGCTGACGGCCCGTCCGACGGCGTCCTGCTGCAGCAGGATCTGCTCGAATCCCACGGTCAGCGAGTCGCCGAGGCGCAGGATGAACAGCAGGATCACGATGCCGCGCAGGGCCGGGAGCGTGATGTGCCACATCTGCCGCATCCGGCCGGCGCCGTCGACGCTCGCCGCCTCGTACAGCTGCGGCGAGACGGTCGACAGGGCGGCCAGGAACAGGATCGTCGCCCAGCCGGTGTCCTTCCAGATGACCTGCCAGGTGAGGAGCAGGTGGAAGACGTCGGGGTTGCCGATGATCTCGAGCGTCGCCATGTCGTGGGAGCGCAGGAACGCGTTGAGCAGCCCGCTGCCGCCGAGCATCTGCTGGAACAGCGCCACCACGATGACCCAGGACAGGAAGTGCGGCAGGTACAGGACGTTCTGCACGATCCGCTTGAGGGTCTCGGATGCGAGGCTGTTGAGCAGCAGGGCGAGCGCGATCGGCGCGGGGAACACGAGCAGCACCTGCAGGGCTGTGAGGAGCAGCGTGTTGCGCAGGGCGGCCAGGAACGCCGGGTCGCCGCTCACGATGATCGCGAAGTTGTCCCAGCCGACCCACGGGCTGTCGCCGATCCCGAGGAACGGCTGGTAGTCCTGGAACGCGATCACGTTGCCGAGCAGCGGCACGTATTGGAACAGCAGCACGAGTGCGACGCCCGGCACGGCGAACAGGACGAGCACCTGGTCCCGTCGCAGGCGCCGCCAGAACGACGGCCCACGGTGCGCGGGAGGCGGCACGGACGGATCGGCTGCCCGCTCGGTTCCGGCGTCGGGCGTGGCGACGCCCGCCCGGTCAGCCGTTCTGCTCGGCATATGCCTCCTCCAGCTCGCCCCGGATCTGCTCACCGCCGCCGTCGAGCCACGCCTGGACGGCGTCCGGCCACGTCGAGATGGCGGCGTTGCCCTGGATGATCTGGTTCGTGACGTCGTTGATCGTGTCCTGGATCTGCTTGTTCACCCGGGACGACGTCTCCGAGTACAGCCCCCAGGACGCGTCGGCGACGAGGCGGTCCAGGACCGCCTGCTGGCTGGCGAACTGCGCCTCCGGCACCTCGGGACGGCCCGGCAGGTACAGCGTCATCGGGGCGTCGGCGATGTACTGCAGGCCGATGCCGAGCTCCGTCGTGCCGAGCGGCGTGACGACCGGGTCGGTGCCCTGCAGCTCGTGGTGCTCGCCCTCGACCCCGAACTTCCGGAACTTGTACTCGTCGGTGCCGAACGGCGCCGCCATCCAGTTCGCGACGGCGAGCAGGGTCTCGACGTCGTGTTCGGTGTTCGCGTTGAACGCCGTGATGTTGTTGTTCGCCAGGCCGAGCCACGGCGTCCCCGCACCGCCGTCGCGGCCGGGCACGTCGAGCATGTCGACCCGCATCTCCGTCAGGGTGGGGTTGTCCGTGTAGAACTGGTTCCACGCGACATAGCTGTCGAGCACGAAGACGGCGGTCCCGGCCGCGAACCACTGCTTCTGAGCTCCGACGTTGGCGGTGAACGCGTCCGGGTTCACGACGCCGGCCTCGAACATCGTGACGGCGTCCGCGAGCGCCGCCTCGCACTCCTCGAGCTCCCACATCGCCGTGAACCGGCCGTCGTCGTCGACCGCCCACAGGTACGGGCAGCTCCACATCTGACGCAGGTAGTTCGTGGGCACGCTGGCCCAGGCCCAGGTGTTCCGGGCCGGGTCCGTCATCTCGCGGCACAGGTCGAGGAACTCCTCGAACGACGTCGGCTGCGGGTCGGAGATTCCGGCCGCCTCGACCAGGTCGCGCCGGTAGATCGGCAGGGATGTCCGGGCGAGGCCCCGCGGGACGGGGACGCCGTAGATGCCGCCGCCCTGCAGGCAGCCCTTCCACGACTCCGTCGGGAGGTTCGCCAGGAACGGGTAGTCGAGCACGGCGTCGCCCGCCAGGTGCTCCGTGAGGTCCAGCGCCTTCGCCGCCAGGAGCGCGGGGAGCTGGGGCACGTTCGGCGGCACGTTGATGAGGTCCGGCAGGTCGTCGCCGGCGACCCGGGTCGCGAACTTGTCCTCGTACTCGTCGTTCGACGACATGGAGATGTCGAGCGGCGAGCCGATCCGCTCCTCGACGGCCCGCCAGAACGAGTTCGCCTCCCGGGTGGGCGGTATCGCACCGGGGATGTTCGTCATGAAGGTGATCGGCTCGCCGTCGCCGGGCACGTCGTCGATGGCCCGGGCAGGCTCTGCCGGAAACGCACGGAACCCGTCCATCCCGCCGTCCGCGGCACCGGCGAAGTCCGGCGCCGGGCCCTCCCACAGCCGGAACGTGGGCAACGTCGCCGGCGCGCCGGAGGCACCACCGCCGCCCCCGCCCGCGCTGCCGCCCCCACCGGACGAACAGGCGGCGAGAGCGGTCCCGCCGAGCGCGAGTGCGCCCGCCTGCAGCATCGTGCGTCGATCGAGCTCGAGTCTCATGTCGGTACCCCTTCGGACCTGGCTGCTCCCGTGTCGGAGGTCTCGCCGTCGGAGCAACCATGACATAGTACGTCCTATGTCCACAATGCATCCGCCCTCTTTCGGAGTCGACGCCGGGACCGGCCCCGGCGCCACGACGCTGTTCGCCGCCGGTACGCACGGGTACGCCGGCTTCCGGATCCCCGCGCTGCTGCGCGTCGGGCGGCACGTCCTCGCGTTCTGCGAGGGGCGGACGACGTCGCTCTCCGACACCGGGGAGATCCGCCTCGTCCTGCGCCGTTCGGCCGACGACGGACGTACGTGGGGTCCGCTGGAGGTCGTCGCGGCGGAGCAGACCCGCACGATCGGCAACCCGGTCCCGTTCGCCACGGCGGACGGCGCCGTCGTCCTGCTCACCACCACGAACGGCGCGACGCGGAGCGAGAGCGAGCTCAAGCGGCCCGGCGTGCCCGCCGAGGAGCGGCGCCGGGTGTGGGTGCAGCGCGCGGACTCTCCGGACGCGCCGTTCTCCGCGCCGCTGGAGATCACGGCCGACGTGAAGCCGGACGACTGGGGCTGGTACGCGACCGGGCCGTCCGGCGGGGTGCGGCTCACCGACGGGCCGTTCGCCGGGCGCCTCGTCGCGGCCTGCGCGCACTCGCGCCTCGACGCCCCGCCGGGGACGCGGGCCTACGGGACGCACCTCGTGCTCAGCGACGACGACGGCCGGACGTGGCGGCGAGGAGCGACCGACTCCCCGCCCCGGCACGACGGGCTCAACCCCAACGAGGCGACGGTGGCGCCCTCGGGAGGGTCGCTGTACGTCAACGCCCGCAACGAGTCCGAGGGCGGCGGCCGGCTCGGTGCGTGGTCGGACGACGGCGGCGAGACGTTCCGGGCCCCGTTCCGCCGCCACGACGACATCGCCTCCCCCGCCGTCCAGGGTCACGTCGTCGCCCGGGAGGACGGGGACCTGGTCCTGGGGCTCCCGGCCGACCCGGGCGCCCGACGCGACCTCGCGCTGCGGCGTAGCAGCGACGGCGGCGGCACGTGGGGCGCGCCCGACGTCGTCGTCCCCGGGCCGGCCGCGTACTCGTCGCTCGGGGTGCGCCCCGACGGAGGCCTCGACATCCTCGTCGAGCGCGGCGAGTCGTCACCGTACGAGCAGATCGCTCACCTGACCCTCCCGACGAGAGGAACGACCCCATGACCCAGGTGCTCCACGGCGTCATCCCGCCGATGTGCACGCCCTTGACCGCCGAGGGCGACGCCGTCGACGACGCCTCGCTGCGCCGCCTCGTCGACCACCTCGTCGACGGCGGGGTGCACGGCCTGTTCGTGCTCGGGACGACAGGTGAGGTGACCGGGCTCACGGACGCCCAGCGGGAGCAGGTCCTGCGCGTCGCCGTCGAGCATGCTGCGGGTCGCGCGCCAGTGCTGGCCGGCGCGATCGACACGTCGACGGCTCGGGTGGCGGACCAGATCCGCCGCGCCCAGGACGCCGGTGCCGACGTCGTCGTGGTCACGGCGCCGTTCTACGCCGGCACGCATCCCGCCGAGATCCGGCGCCACTTCGAGGCGGTGGCCCGCGTGGCCACCGTCCCGGTCGTCGCGTACGACATCCCGTCGCGGGTCGGCACCAAGCTGCGCGCGATCGACGTCGCGGACCTCGCCGAAGCCGGCGCGATCGTCGGCGTCAAGGACTCGAGCGGATCCGACGTCTCGATCCGCGCGCTCCTGGCCGCCCGCCGCGAGCGCGACCTGCGGGACTTCGCGGTGTTCACCGGGTCCGAGCTCACCGTGGACTACGCGCTGGCTCTCGGGGCGGACGGCGTGGTGCCGGGCCTCGGGAACGTCGACCCGGCCGGCTACCGACGGCTGTACGACAGTGCCCGCTCTGGCGACGTCGCCGCCGCCCGCGCCGAGCAGGACCGACTGTTCGAGCTGTTCGCGATCACGAGCGTGGCGACGACGCAGAGCCGTTCGACGACGTCGGCGGCGCTCGGCGCGTTCAAGGCCGCGCTCGTCCTGCTGGGCGTGCTCGCGCACGGTACGTTGGCGTCGCCCGGCATCGCGCCCGACGCCGACGACGTCCGGCAGGTGCGTCGGTCCCTCGAGCAGGCAGGGCTGATCGGCGGTGTGACGCCGCCCGGGTGAGGGGCGCAGGCCAGCACGACGGCGAGGAGGGTGATGGGGACGTCGCGCAGCACTCGCGCCCTCGCGAGCCAGGCCGACGTGCGCGGCCGCATCCGCACCCTCATCGTCGAGCGCGGTCTCGGCCCCGGCGACCTGCTCCCGACAGAGCCCGAGCTCATGGCGACGCTCGGGGTCTCCCGCAACTCGCTGCGCGAGGCGATCAAGGGACTCCAGGCGGTCGGGATCGTGGACGTGCGCCACGGGTACGGCACGTACGTCGGCGCCGGTGACCTGCAGTCCCTCGAGGACGGCCTGAGCTTCCGGCTCGCGGTGTCGCTCGACCGGGACCTGCGGGACGTCCGCGAGCTGCTCCAGGTGCGTCGCGCGCTCGAGGTCGGGCTGGCGCGTGAGGTCACCGCGTACTGGTCGACGCACCCGATGGACCCGCTGAGCGACGTCGTCGCGGAGATGGAGGCGGCTGCAGCGTCCGGTCAGTACTTCCCCGACGAGGACTGGCGGTTCCACGCCGCCCTGTACGCGCCCCTCGACAACCGCCTGATCCTCGAGCTGCTGCGCGTGTTCTGGCGGACGTTCCACGAGATCGACCCGCGCCTGCCAGGTCCGCGGTACACGCCGTCCGACGCCGCCGGATGGCACCGCCGCATCTGCGATGCGCTCGCGGCCGGCGACCCGGACGCGGCGGCGGTCGCGATGGCTGACCACTTCTCCGGGATCAGCGTCCGCCTCGCGACGGCCGACGGCGCCGAGCCCGCCGGGTAGCGGGGCCGGCACCACGTCGCCCACTCACGCGAGAGTGATCTCGATGAGGTGCGGCCGGTAGACCGAGGAGTCGATGAAGGTCATGTAGGTGACCTTGCCGCCCTCGCGGGCGAACTCCGGATGCTCCTTGCCCGCGTTGTACAACGACTCCGGCCGGGTGCGTTCCGGGCGGTAGACCACCTGCGGCTCGCTCCACGGCCCGGTGAGCTCCGGAGCTGTGCGGATCACCAGCACGTTGTCGCGCCGGAACGTGGTCAGGGAGATGAACGCTCCCAGATGCTCGTTCCACGACGACGACATCTCGTTGGGTACGTCGTCGAACAGGCAGGCGGTGGGCGCGAACGTCGGCGACCAGCGCGGCGTCACGTCCGGGCGCGCCCGTGTCGGCGCCTCCACGAGGTAGGAGTACGCGGCCAGGTCCTCGATGTCGTCCGGGCGCACCCGGGCGAGGTACATGTCACCGGCCGACTTCGACTCCGGCTGGATCGAGCCCCAGAGGTAGAGGTGCTCGTCGTGCCGCTGCACCCAGACCCCGAAGCCGGGCTCGTCGCCCTTCCACCACTCCTGGCTGCCGTCGAGGGCGGGCAGTCGCTCGAACTGGTAGTCCGGGACGGCCGCGCGGGCCACCCCCATGCCGTCGAGCTGGAACGTCTCGAAGACGTCCCGCTCGGGGTCCATCGTGATGCGGTGGTAGTAGAGGTACAGCTGGTCGGCGACCTGGGTGCCGTGGATCGCCCAGAGCCGTTGCGTCGCCTTGTGCTCGGGCGGGAGGAAGTTGATGAGCTGCCGCGCTCGCGTGCCCTGCGGGTCCGTCAGGTACCGGAACTCGCGCACCCCGTTCGAGATGTCCTGCATGGGCACGATCGCGCCCGTGTTGGAGAGGACCTCGGTGAGCTCGAAGCCTCGGATGGAGTCGAACGGGCCCTCGATCGTGTCGCCGAAGATCCAGAACGTCGTGCCGTCGGAGAGTCGGACCGAGCTGACGGCGTCCTGCCCGGTGATGCCGACGTCGTTGTCGGCGAACTGGACACCCAGATCCCGGACCGACGCCACCAGCGGACTGTCCTGCAGCGACATCCGGCCACCTCCGCGTGGGACGAGCACTCGCGCCCCAGCGTAGTCAGCCGCGACGCGCTCCGGTCAGGCGCTGAGCGCCGCGGCGTCGGCTCCTGACGCACCTAGGCTGACGGCATGCCCCGAGGACACCCGCCGCTGCGCGCCGTCGCCGACTCGCTCGCCCCGCGCCCGGCGGCCCCCGCCGCCGTGCTCGCTCCCGCTCGGCCGGACGGCGACGCGACGCTCGACGGCGCGGACCTGCGCCGCGCCGACCTCGGCACCCTCGACGACGTCGCGATCCTGGCGAGCCGCCTCGACGGCGTACGCGCACCGGGCGCCGACTGGCGCGGGGTGAACCTCACCGAGTGCACGCTCGACGCCGTCGACCTCGCCGGCGCGCGGCTCGAGGACGTCGGGCTGGCGGCGTCGTCGGTCGCCGACGCCCGGCTCACGGGCGCGACATGGCTCCGCGCCGCGTGGCGCGACGTCGCCGTTCGTGGCGGCGTCGCCGCGACCATGACGTTCGCCCAGTCGCGCCTGCGGCGCGTGCGGTTCGAGGGCGTCGACGCGTCGGGGCTCGAGCTCATCGACACGGAGCTGACCGAGGTCGCGTTCGTGGACTGCGACCTGCGCGGTGCCCGCCTGGGCGGCGCGCGCGTGCGCTCCGACGTCGTCGTCGTCGGCTGCGACCTCGACGGCGCGACCGGCCTGGCGGCCCTGCGCGGCGCCCAGCTGGGCCACGGCGACGCCGTGAGCGGGCTCGCGTCCATGGCGGCCGAGCTGGGCATCCGCATCGGCGACGACCTCGAGGTGCAGCGATGACCGACGTGCGGGCCACGCTCGCCGCGGCCCGCGAGCGGATCGCGGACGCCGCCGGCGTCGTCGGCCGCGACCCGGCAGAGATCGACCTCTTGCTCGCCGTGAAGACCCAGCCGGTCGCGGCGATGCGCGCGGCGATCTCCGCGGGCGGGCACCTCCTCGGGCACAACCGCGTGCAGGAGATGGCGGCGAGCGGCCCGGAGCTGGCCGACCTGCCGCACGAGATGCACCTCATCGGGCACCTGCAGTCGAACAAGGTCCGGGCTGCGCTCGCCTGGGCGACGTGCGTGCAGACCGTCGACGACGAGGCGCTCGCCGTCCGGCTCGACCGGGTCGCCGGCGATCTGGGCCGCAGCCTCGACGTCTTCGTGCAGGTGAACACGAGCGGCGAGACGACGAAGTCGGGGACGACGCCCGAGGAAGCCCATGGCCTCGCCCGGCGGATCGGCGCCCTCCCGAGCCTCCGGCTGCGCGGGTTCATGACGATCGGGGCCAACTCCACCGACGTCGACGTGGTGCGGGCGAGCTACGCGTCCCTGGCCCGGGTGCGCGACGACGTCGTCGCCTCCGGCGATGAGGGCACGGGCCTCGCGCGCGAGCTCTCGATGGGCATGAGCGGCGACCTGGAGATCGCCGTCGCGGCGGGCGCGACGATGGTGCGCCTCGGGACAGCCGTCTTCGGCGCGCGCTGAACCCCGCGCCTGCCGCGCCTACGGCGCCGGGGCGTCCTCGGCGCCGGGCGGCCACGTCGTCTGGCGGAACGTCCCGCCCGGGTAGTCCCACGCGAGGATGCGCGCGACGTCGACGACGAGCGGCACGCTGAACGTCTCGGCCCACGCCCGCGCGCCCTCCGTGCCGCCGAGCTCGTCGCCGTACTTCGTGGTGAAGGCGGGAACCTCCCACGCCGCCGCCCCTTCACGGCGCACGACGCCGTCGAGCAGCACCGCGTCCGTGCCGCCCGCCGCCGTGTCGAGGTGGAGCGCCACGTCCGGGCGCGAGTCCAGGTGCGCGAGCTTGCGCGTGCCCGGCGAGGCCCACAGCAGCAGCTGCGGGTCGTCCCACACGAACCACATGGGCACGGCGTGGCCCACGCCGTCGTCCCGGACGGTCGTCAGCCACACCACCGGATCGCGGCTCAGCCGGGCGTGGACGTGGGCGTCGTGCGGCTCCTCGACCTGCAGCAGCGTCATCGCGTGCTCCTCCTCCGCCCTCGCGGGCTCAGCCCTGTGCGGCCTTGGCGGCCGCCTTCGCAGCCTTCTTCGTCGCACGCACCTGGGCGAGCGACGTCGGGTCGGTGACGTCGGCGATCGACCGGCGCGCGCCGTCCTCCCCGTAGGCGCCCGCCGCCTCGCGCCACCCGGCCGGCGTGATCTCCCGCTGCTTGCCGAGCAGGGCGAGGAAGATGCGCGCCTTCTGGTCGCCGAAGCCGGGGAGGACCTTGAGCCGCCGGAGCACCTCCGCGCCGTCCGGCTCTCCCCGCGTCCACAGGTTCGTGACGTCGCCGTCGTAGGTGCTCACGACCTCCTGCGCCAGGTCCTGCACCCGGCGCGCCATGGATCCGGGGAACCGGTGCACCGCCGGCGGCGTGCGGCACAGCTCCTCGAACCGCTCGGGGTCCGCCTCGGCGATCGCCCGCACGTCGAAGCCGCCCATCCGGTCGGCGATCTTCGCGGGGCCGGCGAACGCCGTCTCCATCGGGACCTGCTGATCGAGGAGCATGCCCACCAGGAGGGCGAACGGGTCGCGCGCCAGGAGGCGATCCGCGTCCGGGTCTCCCGTGAGCCAGAGCGTCGTGGTCATGACTCCATCATGGCCCCTGGGCCGCCGACGCACTCCTTCACGGCGCGCCCGCGGAGGTCGCCGCGGCGGTCAGGACGGCGTCAGGGCACCCGGTGCAGCCACTCCGGCGTCGCGAAGCGCTCGACGACCGCCCGTTCGGCACGTGCGCGCTCCTCGGCCGTGATCTCGCCCGGCCGCGTCGCGTACCGGCCGGCGAAGTGGCCGACGAACGCGTCGATGATCGCCTCGCGAGGCATCCCGGTCTGCGACCGGAGCGGGTCCACCCGCTTCGCGGCGCTCGTCGTGCCCTTGTCCGAGAGCTTCTCCCGGCCGATCCGCAGCACCTCGAGCATCTTCGCGGCGTCGATGTCGTAGGACATCGTCACGTGGTGCAGGACGGCGCCGCTCGCGTACCGCTTCTGGGCCGCGCCGCCGATCTTGCCGGCCGGCGACGCGATGTCGTTGAGCGGGACGTACGTCGCCTCGATGCCGAGCTCGCGCAGGGCGCCGAGCACCCAGTCGTCGAGGAACGCGTACGACTGCTCGAAGCTCAGGCCCTCGACGAGCGACGCGGGGACGTACAGGGAGTACGTGATCGTGTTGCCCGGCTCGATGAACATCGCCCCGCCGCCGGAGACGCGCCGGGTCACCGTCACGCCGTGCCGCGCGGCGCCGTCGGGGTCGATCTCGTTGCGCATCGACTGGAACGAGCCGATGACGACGGTGGTGCGCTCCCACTCCCAGAGCCGCAGCGTGGGTCCCCGGGTCCCCTCGCCCACGGCCTGCGCCAGGACGTCGTCCAGCGCCATGTGCATGAACGGCTCCTCCGGACCGGAGCGGATGACGTCGAACGTGTGGTCGTGCCAGCTCGTGGCGCGGCCGAGCGCGCGGCGGACGGCGATCGCCACCGCCTCCGGCGTCAGCCCGACGAGGACGGCGTCCGGCCCGACGGCCGCCTCGACGAGCGTCGCCATCCGCGCGACGGGCGTGTCGGCGGCGATGCCCGTCAGCGCGCGGTCGATGGCGTCGAGCGCCTCGTCCGGCTCGAGGAAGAAGTCACCGCTGATCCGGACGTCCGTGAGCACCTGGCCGTCGCCGTCGACCCCGCCCGTCTCGACGTCCGCAGCCACCAGCTTGCCGCCAGGAACCTTGTACTCACCGTGCACGTGACCCATCCTCCCAAAGCTTGCGCTCGTCAGTCGTCAACGTCGCACACCCGCGCGTGCTTCCCCGGCCGAACCTGCTGCGCAGCCGCGCCGCTTAGGATCGGCCCATGGACGTCGCCTGGGGTGCGGTCATCGCCGTGACAGTGCTCGTGCTGGCCGCCGCGGTCGGTGTGGGCCTCCTGCTCTGGCGCGTGAACGCGCGGCAGCGCAGCCAGCGCGGTGCGGATCTCGCCGAGCTGGAGCAGACGGCGGGGCAGGCGCTCGTGCGCGCTGACGAGCTGATCCGCCTCGCCGAGGACGAGGCCGGCTTCGCGGCGGCCGAGTTCGGGCCGGGTGCCGCCGAGAACCTGCTGACCGCCGTGCAGCACGCGCGCGCCCGGACCCGCCACGCGTTCCACCTGCGGCAGCTGCTCGCCGACTCCGAGCCCGACACCCCGGAGCAGCGGGAGCAGTGGAACCGCCAGATCATCGAGCTGTGCGCCACGGCCGAGAAGGGGGTCCGGGCCGAGACGTCGGCACTCGCCGGCCGGCGCTCCGCGGCGCGTGAGGTGCCGGACGCGATAGCGACGATCCGGACGCAGGTCGCCGAGACCCGTGCGGGTCTCGAGCCCGCTCGCGCGACCCTCGACCGGCTGGCCGGCCGCTACGCCGAGAGCGCCCTCGTCGGGGTGGCGCCGAACCCCGAGCAGGCCGAGGCGATGCTCGCGTTCGCCGAACGCAGCCTCGAGATCGCCGGCGACCGGCTGGACACCCGCCGGCCCGAGGACGCGGACAAGGCGATCCGGGCGGCGAGCGAGGCCGTCGGGCGTGCCACGGCCCTGCTCGCAGCCGTGGAGGGCTTCGAGCTGCAGGCGCTGGAGGCCGACGGGAAGCTCGCCGCCGTCGTCACGGACTCCGCGTCCGACATCGCCGAGGCACGCCAGCTGCCGGCGCGCCAGGCCACCGAGGTCGCGGCCGCCGTCGAGCGCCTCGAGGCGGCGCTGGCCACCGCGCCGCAGCCCGGTGCCAGGAGCGACCCGTTCGCGGCTCTGAGCACGCTCACGGAGGCGAACGGCGCGCTGGAGACGGCGATGCGGCAGCTCCAGGGCCGTGCTGAGCGCGCCGCGCACGTCACCCGCCAGCTCGCTGCGACGAAGGACGAGGCAGCACGCCAGATCGACCACGCGCGCCGGCTGTTCGCGCAGTACGGCGGGATGGTCGGACCCGACGCGCGGACGAGCCTCGCGGAGGCGATGCGGGAGCTCGGGGACGCCGAGGTCGAGCCGGACCCCGAGCAGGCGCTCCGCCGCGCCCGCCGGGCGGCGGACCTGGCGGTCCGGGCCTCCTCGCTGGCCCAGGCGGACGCCCGGGCCAGCGCGCGCGAGGAGGCCCGGTACTCCTCCGGCCCGTACGGCCCCGACCAGGGCGGGTACGGGCCCCGGATCGGGGGGTCGCGCTCCTCCGGAGTGGTCGGCGGGATCCTCGGGGGCATCGTGCTCGGCGAGATCCTCGACGGGTTCGACGGCGTCGAGGACTTCTTCGACTGACGGCGGCGCCGCGGCTCGGTCTGTTTCTCGTCGGCGCGCGGGACTACGGTGCCGCCATGGCCACATGGGACGACGTCCGCAGGATCGCCCTGGGGCTCCCCGACGTCGCCGAGACGCGCCCTGGCGAGTGGCGCGCGCCCCGCGGCCTCGTGGTGTGGGAACGGCCGCTGCGGAAGGCCGATCTCGAGTTCCTCGGCGACGACGCCCCGACCGGCCCGATCCTGGGCGCTCGCACCCCTGACGTCGAGACCCAGCAGGCGCTCGTCACCGAGGAGCCGGAAGTCTTCTTCGTGACGCCGCACTTCCACGGCTACCCGGGCGTCCTCGTCCTGCTCGACGCCATCGACGCCGACCGGCTCGAGGAGCTCGTGGTGGAGGCCTGGTCCACGCGCGTTCCGGCGAAGGTCGCCGGGCCGGTCGTGGCCGAACGCGCCCGGCTTGCCCGCGAGCGGGCCGATCGGGGACCCTGAGGGCCATGGCGGCATGGTTCCGGCGGCGACGCGCCGAACGCGAGGATCGACCCGAGGCGCCCGACGCCGTGGCCGAGGAGTCGGTCGCGGCACCCGAGCGCGAGCCGATCCCCCTGGCGCTGCCCGACGTCGCACCCGAGGAGGAGGCGACGTCGAGCGCCGAGTACGCCGAGCCGGAGCTCGTGCTCGGCACCGCCCCGAGCGAGACGGTGGCCGACGTCTCCTGGAGCGACGGCGCGGGTGCCGTGGTCGTCGGCATCGTGCACGCCGGTGAGCCGGGCGCCGACGAGGCCGCCGCCGACGCCGTCCGCGCGGCGATCGAGCAGGGCCTCACGCGAGCGGTGAGCGAGGACGTCCTCGCGACAGTGCCAGGCTCGGCGCGGGAGGACTACCCCGTCATCGTCTCGGTGCGCATCGCCGAGGACGCCGCGGGCGAGGGGGTGCACGCCATGCTCTCGGGAGCTCGCAAGCAGTTCGCTCGAGGCGGCCGGGTCCGCCTCGTGGTCGACGCCGTCCCGCGGGACGAGCTCAGGGGCTGAGCGCCAGGCCGCGCGCCGAGCTCAGGGCCTCACGGAGCTCCTCCTCGAGCAGGTCGGCCACGATCGCCGCGCCCGCCCGGGTGCCCGCGGCGGCCGCCTGGATCACCTGCGCCATGGGGTCGGCCAGGTTTCCCGCCGCCCAGACCCCGGGCACCGACGTCGCCCCGACCTGGTCCGTGGCGACGTAGGTCCCCACACCGGCCGGGTGCTCCGTCGCCGCCACGCCCAGTCCCGGCACGACGTCCGCATGGACGCGGGGCGCGACCACGAGCGCGTCCACGGGCCGTACGGTGCCGTCGGCGAGCACGACCCCCGTCACGGCGTCGCCGGTGACCTCGACGGCGGCGAGGGCGCCGTCGACCACGGCGATCCCGCGGGCGGCGAGCTTCGCCCACTCCTCCTCGGAGGGCTCGATCGCGTCCCGGAGGAACAGCGTGACGTCGTCGCTCCACCCCCGGAACAGGAGCGCCTGGTGCACCGCCATCGGGCTGCCGACGACGCCGATGCGCCGGTCGGCGATCTCCCAGCCGTGGCAGAACGGGCAGTGGACGACGTCGCGGCCCCACCGTGCGCGCAGGCCGGGCACGTCGGGCAGCTCGTCCCGGACGCCCGTCGCCAGCAGCATCCGGCGGGCACGGACCCGCCCGCCGTCGTCGAGAGACACGGTGAAGTCCCCGACCGTTCCCGCGGCCTCCCGCACCGCCGCCCGCACGATGCGGCCGCCGTACCGTTCGACCTCCGCGCGCCCGGCGGCCAGCAGCTCGGCCGGTGGCGTGCCGTCGCGCGTGAGGAACGCGTGCACCCCCTCGGCCGGGGCGTTGCGGGGACGTCCCGCATCCACAACGACGACCGACCGTCGCGCCCGCCCCAGGTTCACGGCCGCGCTCAGCCCGGCCGCTCCGCCGCCGATGACCACCACGTCGGCGACGTCGTCACGCTCGCTCATGTCACTGCCTCTCGTCGATCCGCTGATGGTCCGACGATGCGACGGCGGAAGGCCTGGTGGCAAGTTCCATTGCCGATACGGCAAGATGGGCAGGGTGAGCGATCCCGCGGAGCCCTTGTCCGCCGTCGGCCCCCGCCTGCGGGCGCTCCGCCACGAGCGAGGTCTCACGCTGTCGGAGCTCGCCGAGCGCACGGGCATCTCGACGTCCACCCTGTCGCGCCTGGAGTCCGGCGGGCGCAAGCCGACACTCGAGCTGCTCCTGCCGCTCGCGCGGGTGCACGGCGTCCCCCTCGACGATCTCGTCGGCGCTCCCCCGACCGGTGACCCGCGCGTCCACATCCGCCCGGTGTACCGGTACGGGCAGACGATCTTGCCGCTCGGGCAGGGTTCGGGCGGCCTGCAGGCGTTCAAGCACCTCATCCCGGCCGGCCCGGTGCCCGTCCCGGGCACGCAGCAGGCGCACGAGGGATACGAGTGGATCTACGTGCTGCACGGCCGGCTCCGCCTGCTGCTGGGCGAGCACGACTTCGTGCTCGCCCAGGGCGAGGTGGCGGAGTTCAACACGCGAACCCCGCACTGGTTCGGGCGCGCCGACACGGAGGCCGTGGAGCTCCTCAGCCTCTACGGCCCGCAGGGCGAGCGCATGCACGTGCGGGCACGCCCGAAGCGGTAGCTGCGCGCCGACCTCAGATGGCGAGACCGAGGACCACGAGGACGGGACGCTCGATCTCGACGAGCTGCGCCCGACACCCGGCCGAGCTGGTCGCGGACGCTGGAGCGGGTCGTCAGCGCGGCTCGACCCCCCGGGCGAGCAGCCCGAACACGAGCGAGTCGGACAGGGCCTCGTAGCTCGCCTCGAGGATGTTCGGGCCGATGCCGACGGTGCTCCACACGTCCTGCCCGTCGGTCGTCTCGATGAGCACCCGCGTGACGGCGTCCGTGCCGTGCGACGTGTCGATGAGGCGGACCTTGAAGTCGATGAGCTCGAAGTCGGCGATCTCGGGATAGGCCGGGAGCAGCGCCCGGCGCAGCGCGTGGTCGAGCGCGTTGACCGGACCGTTGCCCTCGCCGGTCGCGACGATCCGTTCGCCGCCCGCGTGCAGCTTGACCGTGGCCTCGGCGTCCGTGTCCGGGCTGTGGCGGGGAAGGTAGTGCACCGACACGCGCCAGCTCTCCATCGTGAAGAACTGCGGGCGGGCGCCGTCGACCTCCTCGCGCAGCAGCAGCGCGAACGACGCGTCGGCGGCGTCGAACGTGTAGCCCTGGGCCTCCGCGTCCTTGACGCGGTGGGTGACGCGCCCGAGCACGTCGTCCTGCCCCGCCAGGTCGAAGCCCAGCTCGCGGCCCTTGAGCTCGATGGACGCGCGCCCGGCCATGTCGGAGACGAGCATCCGCATGTCGTTCCCGACGCGCGTGGGGTCGGCGTGCTGGTACAGGTCGGGATCCACCCGGATGGCGCTCGCGTGCAGACCCGCCTTGTGGGCGAACGCGCTCGCCCCGACGTAGGGCTGCCGGGCGTACGGGCTGATGTTGGTGATCTCGCTGATGGCGTGCGAGATGCGCATCGCGTCGTCGAGACCGCCGGGGGTGAGAGCGGTCGCGCCGAGCTTCAGCTCGAGGTTCGCGACGACGGCCACGAGGTCGGCGTTCCCGGTCCGCTCGCCGTACCCGTTGACGGTGCCCTGGACGTGCGTCGCCCCGGCCGCGACAGCGGCGAGCGTGTTGGCGACGGCGCAGCCGGAGTCGTTGTGGGCGTGCATGCCGAGCCGCCCGCCGCTGCGGGCGCGCACGGCGGCGACGATCTCGTGGACGCCGTCGGGCAGCATGCCCCCGTTCGTGTCGCACAGGGTGACTGTCTCCGCGCCGGCCTCGAACGCGGCGGCGACGGCGGCGAGCGCGTAGTCGGCGTCGAAGACGTACCCGTCGAAGAAGTGCTCGGCGTCGACGATGACGCGGCGTCCCTCGCCCACGAGGTAGCGCACGGTGTCGGCGATCATGGCGAGGTTCTCGGGGCCGTCGGTGCGCAGGGCGCGCTCGACGTGCCGGATGTCGCTCTTCGCGACGAGCGTGACCACCGGCGCGCCGGAGTCGAGCAGGGCACGGACCTGCGCGTCGTCGTGCGCCCTCGACCCGGCCTTGCGGGTCGAGCCGAACGCGGCCAGCTCGACGTCGCCGAGGTCCAGCTCCTTCTCCGCGCGCTTGAAGAACTCCGTGTCCTTCGGGATCGCCCCGGGCCAACCACCCTCGATGATCGCGACACCCAGCTCCGCGAGCAGCGGCGCGATCGCCAGCTTGTCGGCGACGGTGAGGTTCATGCCCTCCTGCTGCGCGCCGTCGCGCAACGTCGTGTCGTAGACCTGGACGGCGGTGCCCGCGAGGGCGGGGAGCGTGGTCATGAGGCTCGTCTCTCATCGGTGGTGCGAGGACGTCCCGGCGGTGGTGCCGCCGTCGGCCCAGTCCTCGCTTCCTTCCCGGCGCTGCGGCCAGGAGGGTACCCCGGCCACAAAAAAGACCCCCCATGGGTGCGGGAGGTCAGCGCGTCCGGGTGGGCCGGACGCGCTAGGTAATAAGGAGCAGCGCGGGTGCTGCGGCGTGGTGTGCCACGCGGGCAGTATGCCACACCGTCCCGAGCAGGCCGGCGGGCGACCACCAGCCGGCCACCCCGCCCTGCGCGCCGGAACGGTCCGCCCTAGGCTCGGATCGACGCGCCGCCGTCGACGTCGGCGCGGTACCCGGCAGAGAGGCGAGCACGGATGAGCTACCCGAACGGTGCGGAGCCGGTCCCTGACCCACGACTCACGGTGAACGCGGGCCGCTTCTGGGCCGGCGCAGCGGCCACGGCGGTGGTGGCGGCGCTCATCGGGCTCGTCGGCGTCGTCGTCCTGTTCAACGTCTTCGACGTGGACCTCGACCCCATCAACGTGCTCGACGCGGGTTCGCTCATGGGGACCTACACCCTGCACGGGTTCGTCGCCGCGATCCTCGCGGCCGGTCTCCTGCACCTGCTGATCGTGACGACGCCGCGTCCCCTGGCGTTCTTCGGGTGGATCATGGCACTCGCCACGGCCGTGGCCGCCGTCCTCCCGTTCGGCTACGCAGACCTGACGACGGCGGTCGCCACCGCTGGGCTGAACATCGTCATCGGCGCTGCCGTCTGGTCGTTGCTCGCGGGCGTCGCGAGGATGACGACGGCGCGGCGCGTGCCGCCCGTCGATCCCGCCGTTCCGCCGCCCGGTCCCCCGCAGGCACCGCCACGCCGTCCGCCGTCGTACTGACCGCTACGCCTCGAGTCCCCGACCGAGCCGGTCGAACGCGAGGCCGCCGAGCCGGACGACGTCGTCCGCGAGCTCCGCGATGCGGTCGCCGTCCAGCACGCGTCGTCGGACGAGGTGGACGAGCTCGCGATGGACGCCGACCAGGGCGCTCGCCAGGGATCCCGCGAGGACGACGTCCGCATCGGTCACTTCGCCGTCGGCGACCTCGCCCAGCAGCGCCTCCGCGAGGTCCGCACTCTCGCGGGCGAACATCGCGTCCTCGCGGGACCGCAACGCCGGGCTCTCCGCGACCACCAGGTTGACGCGCCGCGCCTCGGCCAGCGCCTGGGTGTCACCCGCGGCAAGGCCGGCGACGAAGCCGCCGACGTCCAGGACGTGGTCGCGGAAAGCGGCCACGACGGATGTCCCGGAGCCGCGTGATGCGACGGCGGCGATGAGCCGATCCCCGAAGGCTCCGAGCCCCGAGAAGAAGAGGTCCTCCTTCGTCGGGAAGTAGTTGAACAGCGTCGCCTCCGACACGCCCGCCTCGCGGGCGACGCGGGCGACCGGGACGTTGTCGTACCCGTGTCGGGCGAAGAGCTCGAACGCGGCTGCCGCGATGCGTCGCCGCGTCTCCTGCTTCTTCACCTCGCGCAAGCCCATGCGGGCAGTATATGGGGTTGCCCCAAATTTAGGGTGACTCTATGTTTGAGGCAACGAGGAAGGGGCGACCGAGATGCGCATCAGCATCAGCACCACGAACTACTCCTGGCCGGGCGGTCCGTCGACGTTCGCGCGGCACCTTGCCGAGATCGGTCGGCGTGCCGACGACGCCGGCTTCCACACGGTGTGGGTGCCGGACCACCTCATCCAGGCGGACCCGAACGCCGGGGCGGACGAACGCGACATGCTCGAGGCGTACACGACGCTCGGCTATCTCGCTGCCTGCACCGAACGCGTCCACCTCGGCACCGCCGTCACGGCCGCCACGTTTCGGGCACCCGCACTGCTGGTCAAGGCCGTGACCACGCTCGACACCCTGTCCGGCGGCCGAGCCTGGCTCGGCATCGGCGCCGGGTACCACGAGGCGGAGGCGCGCGACATGGGCCTGTCCATGCCCGCCGTCGCGGAGCGCTTCGAGCGCCTCGAGGAGACGCTCCAGCTCGCCGACCGCATGTGGTCCGGCGACGAGTCCGCGTTCGAGGGCAGGCACTACCACCTGCAGCACCCGGTCGGAGTGCCGCTCCCCCTCCGTCGCCCACGGGTGCTCATCGGCGGCACCGGACCGCGACGCACGCTCCGCCTGGTCGCCCGGTACGCCGACGCCTGCAACGTCTTCGACGTCCCCGACGGCGGGGCGACGGTCCGCGAGAACCTCGCCGTCCTGCGCGGTCACTGCGACGACGTGGGACGCCCGTACGCCGAGATCGAGACGACGCTCGCCACCCGGCTCTCCCCGGGCGACACGAGCGACGACGTCGCCCGCCGGTGCGCCGCGGCCGCCGCTCTCGGGATCGACCACGCGACGTTCGTCGTCGGCGGGCCCTGGAGCGCCGAGGCGCTCGAGGTCCTGGCGGGCGTGGTCCCTCGGGTCGCGGAGGTCACAGCGGCCCGCTGAGGCAGGCGTCCGGCGCCGACCGCGCCTCAGACGAGGCGCTGCATCCAGCCGTGCGTGTCCTCCTGGACGCCGAACTGGACGTCGGTGAGCGCGGTGTGGATCGCCGTCGTGACCGCGCCCGCTGCGCCGTCGGCGACGCTCACGTCGAACCGCGCGCTCGCGAGCCGGCCCACCGGGGTCACCACAGCGGCTGTCCCGCACGCGAACACCTCGGTCACGGCACCGGACGCGACGCCGTCGAGCACCTCGGCGAGCGGGATGTCGCGCTCGCGCACCTCGTGCCCCTGCTCGCCGAGGAGCTCGAGGATCGACGAGCGCGTGACGCCCTCGAGGATCGTGCCGGACAGCCGCGGGGTGCTCACCACGCCGTCGGCCCCGACCACGAACAGGTTCATCCCGCCCAGCTCCTCGAGGAGCGTGTTCGTGGAGGAGTCCAGGAAGCACACCTGGTCGCACCCGTGCGCGTACGCCTCCTGCTGGGGAAGCAGGCTCGCCGCGTAGTTCCCGCCGCACTTCGCCTCGCCGGTACCGCCTGGGCCGGCGCGGTGGTACTCCTCGCTCACCCAGATCGACACCGGCGTGAAGCCGCGTGTGAAGTACGGGCCCACCGGGGAAGCGATGACGAGGTACTCGACACGCTTCGCCGGGCGCACGCCGAGGAACGCCTCCGAGGCGAACATGAACGGCCGCAGGTACATGCTGGCGCCGGACGACGTCGGCACCCACTCGACGTCGGTGTGCACGAGCGCCCGGATCGAGGCGAGGAAGTCCTCCTCCGGCAGCTCCGGCAGCGCCAGGCGGCGCGCGCTCCGGGCGAACCGGCGGGCGTTCGCCTCCGGCCGGAACGCCCACACGGAGCCGTCGGCGTGCGCGTACGCCTTGAGACCCTCGAAGATCTCCTGGGCGTAGTGCAGGACGGCGGCTGCCGGGTCGAGCTGCAGCGGCGCGTACGCCTCGATGCGGCGGTCGTGCCATCCGGCGTCCGACGTCCAGGTCGCGCGCGCCATGTGGTCGGTGAACGCGACGCCGAAGCCGAGGTCGGAGAGCACCTCGGCGCGCTCCTCAGCAGTGCGCGGGTGCGACGAGGGCCGGACGTCGAAGGTGTCTTCGGCCGACTGCGGCGACGTCGCCGAGTTCGTGGCCGGGGTCGTGCTGGTCATGAGTGCCTCCACCGTGTCTCGAGTAGAACCTAGCGGCGTTGGCCGCCGTGGTCAGGTGGTGGAGCCGTCGGCTGGTCGCGGGCGGTGCTGGACGTGCTGCGAGCGGCCGGCGGCTCAGCCGGCTACTCGGGCGGCGAGCGCGTCGCCGACCTCCGCCGTCGACCGGACGGCGCTGCCACGTTCGACGATGTCGCTCTCGACAGCGGCGGTGATCCGGGCAGCCTGCTCGGTGAGCCCGAGGTGCTCCAGCAGGAGCGCGACCGACAGGACCGTCGCCGTCGGGTCGGCCTTGCCCTGCCCGGCGATGTCGGGCGCCGAGCCGTGCACCGGTTCGAACATCGACGGGAACGCACGGTCCGGGTTGATGTTGCCGGACGCCGCGAGGCCGATGCCGCCGGTGATGGCCGCGGCGAGGTCCGTGAGGATGTCGCCGAACAGGTTGTCGGTGACGACGACGTCGAACCGTGCCGGGTCCGTCACGAGGAAGATCGTCGCGGCGTCGACGTGCAGGTAGTCCACCGCGACGTCGGGGAACTCGGCGCCGACGGCCTCGACCGTGCGCCGCCACAGGTGACCCGCGTGGACCAGCACGTTGTGCTTGTGCACGAGGGTGAGCTTCTTGCGGGGGCGCGCGTCGGCCCGAGCGAACGCGTCGCGGACGACGCGCTCGACCCCGAACGCCGTGTTGACGCTGACCTCGTTGGCGATCTCGTGCGGCGTACCGACGCGGATCGCGCCGCCGTTGCCCACGTAGGGCCCCTCCGTGCCCTCGCGGACGACGACGAAGTCGACGTCGCCCCCCTTCGCCAGCGGCGTGGCCACGCCGGGGTAGAGCCGCGACGGGCGGAGGTTCACGTAGTGGTCGAACGCGAAGCGCAGCTTGAGCAGGAGGCCGCGCTCCAGGACCCCGCTCGGCACGCCCGGGTCGCCGATCGCGCCGAGCAGGATCGCGTCGTGCTGCGCGAGTGCCGCGAGGTCCTCATCGGTGAGGGTCTCGCCGGTCGCGTGCCACCGCGCGGCACCCAGGTCGTAGGCTGTGGTCCGCACGGTGACGTCGGTGCCGGCGAGCGCCGCGTCGAGGACCTTGAGACCCTCCGCGACGACCTCGGGTCCGATGCCGTCCCCGGCCACCACGGCGAGGTCGATCGAGCGCGTCATGCGTTGCACCGTACCCGCGGTCCCATGACTCGGACACCCTGTCTCACGTGATGGATCGCGCGTCGGCGCGTGCGGATCTACAGCACCGGGGTCGCGGACAGCGGGTAGGCGACGGCGACGAGCACCCAGCCGACGACGCCCACCCACGCGGTCGCGACGACGAGCGTCCACGTCGTCAGCAGGCGGGGCGGGACGAACCAGCGGACCCGCGGATGCTCCTCGATGTGGTCGGCCAGCACGGACGGGATCTGGATGACCCTCCAGATCGCGGCCATCCGGCGCATGAGGCCGATCCCTCCGCGCTGCGCCGCGGCCTCCAGCCGCGAGTACACCTCCCCGCCGAGGTCGGTCACGCTCAGCAGGTGGGCGGTCTCGCCCGTGAAGGCGTCGACGTCGCGCACGGCGCGCAGCATCGCGAGCCGGCGGTACCAGAACCACGCCACGACGACGATCGCCGCGGCGCACACGGTGAGGCCGACGACCTTCGGCCAGAGCTGCCACGACAGCGCGAGCGGGACGAGCGCCAGCGGCGGCACGCTCGCGCCGAAGCCGAAGAGCCACGACGGGATGCGCAGCACTCGCGTCGTCCGGGCGATCGGGACGGCCAGCCGCCGCGCCGCCTCAGCCGTCCGCGCGTCGATCGCCCCGCCCGTGCGTTGGAGGCGCGCGGACCACGCTGAGCCCCGCTGCCCACCCTCGCCGGGCTCGCTCGGCTCCGTCATCCATCGCCCCCGGAGCGTCGCGGCCGGGCGGGGTAGACCCGCTGCAGATGCTCGACGACGACCAGGGAGTCGTCACCGATCTCCTCACCAGGGCCAAGGGCCGACGCGAGGACGGCAGCGTTGTCCCGCCGCCACTGCTCGACGTCCGCGGCGCCGTCGGCGCGCGCCGTCGCCTCGTCGACGTCCGCATACCGCACGGTCACGACGCGCACCGTCCGCACGAGCGCGCGTGGGTGGCCCTCGCCGTCCAGCACGATCGCAAGGTCGCCGGGTTCGGGGACGACGGCGTCGCCGTCGTCGGCGAGCTCGAGCGACGTCACTGCCGTGCGCGAGCCGTCGAGCAGCTGCTCGAGCATGAGATCGGCGGTCGCCGCGTCGGCGGCGAACGACCACGCCGGGGGACGCACGCTCCCCCGCGGGTTCGCGCCCACGAGGGCCTCGAGCCGGTTCGTGTTGCCGCGGGTGCGGGCGTCCGCCCAGAACGCCTCGAGCTCGGCGTCACGCTCGAGGTCCTGCGGCTGGGGTTCGGTCACCGGGACAGTCTGCCCGACGGCGCTGCGCAGACCCCCTCGACGAGCGTCACGTGCCAGCGCCCGAGGTTGCTCGAGAACAGGTCGCCGCCGCGGAACGCCGTGTTCGTCGGGTGGCACAGCAGGTGAGCCGTGGGGTCGTCCACCAGCACCTCCGTCTCGCCGGTGCTCGGGTCCACCCGGAGGATGCGGCTCGGCTCGTAGCAGCCGACGTACAGCCGGCCGTCGGGGCCGAGCGTGACGCCGTCGGGCAGCACGCCCGGCAGCTCGACGACGCTCTGCGCGGCGCCCGGTTCGCCGTCGTCGCCGATCGGGATGCGCGTGATGCCCGGCCGGAACGTCTCGGCGACGTAGAGCGCGCCGCCGTCCGCGGCGAGGGCGACGCCGTTCGCGAAGTCGAGCGGCTGGGTGAACCAGGGGCCGCCGCTGCCGTCGGGGCCGAAGCGGAAGACGCGCCCGTCGCGCGCGCCCTGGGTGCCCGAGTCGGAGACGTACAGCGTGCCGTCGGGGGCGACGACGACGGCGTTCGGGGTCTCGAGCGTGCCGGTCCCGCCGCGGGTCACCTCCGTGAGGTCGCCCGTCGCCGTGTCGTAGCGCCACACACAGCGGTGCCGCAGGTCGCACGCGTACAGCGTCTCGTCCGGCCCGAACGCGAGACCGAGCAGGAACCCGTCGGTGCTCGCGACCTCGGTGAAGCTCGAGCCGTCCGGTTCGATGCGGTACAGCTGACCGTGCTCGCCGCCGCACCAGACGCTGCCGTCGGGGTGGACGGCGATGCCCTCCGGGTGGTCGAGCTGGGGCCGGCTGAGCGTGCCGTCCACGAACACCCGGGCGGTCATGACTCGACCGAGGGTTGGACGAGCACGGCCTCGATCCGGGTCGTGCTCGTCGCGCCCGCGTCGATGCGGTGCAGCGGTGCGCCGACGTCGCGGGCGTGCGCGATCCCGTGCCCGGGGATCGTGCTCGCGGGTTCGACGGCGCACACGTAGGCCTCGCGCCACCACGGCGCGCCAGGGTGCGCGTGCAGCTCCTGCCACAGCCACGCGTGCGGGAACGTGGTGGGGTCCCAGCGCAGCGTCACCCCGAGGTCGAGCTCGGCGTTCGCGATCGTGACGGTGGCGGCGTCGCCGGTCAGGTCCGTGAGGTAGGCGAGCGTGGCGCGGGGCGCGGCGGGGATGACCGAGAGGTCGACGTCGGCGCCGGTCCTCGTGCGGGCGAGCGGCCAGTCGTGCCGTGATCCGGGCACCAGGTCGGTGCCCGGCTCGCGTGCGTCGGCGACGACCGTCCGGGCGCCGGCCTCGATCGTGGTGCCCTCCGCGATCAACGGCGCGCCGAACGCCGGGTGGTGCGACCACATGACCTCGATGGGGTCCGGACCGGTGTTCGTCACGGACTCCGTGATGCCCAGGGTCGTGCCGCGGAGGTCCACCCGGCGGTGCAGCCGCAGCGGGGAGCGGGTGAGGCGCGTGGTGAGCTCCGCCCAGGGTGCGGCATCGTGCGGGAGGCGCGCTCCGTCGTCGTCCGCCACCGCCGGTCCGCCGGTGCCGCCGTCGTCCCCGGTCGCGACGACCTCCCACGGGATCCGCGACGCCTCGCCGTGGAAGCCCCACGTGACGTCGCCCGGCAGGCGGGACGCGGCACCGCCGTTGGGCAGCAGCACCTGCCAACCGCCGGGGTAGCGCTCGAGCCACTCGGGTTCGTCCTCGGCGTTCCAGCGGCCGGACCCGCGCGGCGGCATCGCCCACGGCGTCTTCCAGAGGACGTCGACGCCGGTGCGCCTGTCCACGAATGCGTAGACGTCGCAGCCCTGCTCCGGCAGGAGCGTCACCTCGGCGTGCGCGGTGCGCAGCACGAGGCCCGTCCAGCCACGCGTCAGGTCGCTCTGGTCGACCGTGCCGAGGACCGGCCGGCCGGCGTCCGGGTGTGCGTCATGGCCCACGCGCCGACCCTATCGGCTCCCCGTCCACGACCCGTGAGCGGGTCGATTCGGGAGCTATGCGCTCCCGGATCGACCCCGTTGCTGACGCTGCCGGACGCCTCGGCGGTCACGCGTCGCTCGGCGCTGCCTTGCGTCCCTTCTTCGCTGCCCGTGCCTTCGCCTCGGCCAGCTCCTGCGCCTTGGTGGCGGCGAACGAGCAGATCGGGCACGTGGCGAACACGTGCCGCTGCGCCGGGCAGTACTCGCGCCCGAAGTAGATGATCTGCAGGTGCCGGCGGACCCAGGTCTCGCGCGGGAACGCCTTCTTGAGGTCAGCCTCCACACGTTCCACAGTGGTGCCGCGAGACAGCCCCCACCGGCGGGCCAGCCGGAAGATGTGGGTGTCCACCGGGAACGCGGGCACGCCGAACGCCTGCGCCATGACGACGCTCGCGGTCTTGTGGCCGACCCCCGCCAGCCCCTCCAGGAACTCCCACTCCGGCACCAGCTCGCCGCCGGCCTCCACGATCTGGCCGGCCGCCGTCCAGAGGTTGCGCGCCTTCGTCGGCGCGAGCCCGACCTCGCGGATCAGCTCGAGGATCCGCTCGGGGCCGAGCTCGTACATCTGGGCCGCCGTCGGCGCGAGCGCAAACAGTGCGGGAGTGATCTCGTTGACCTTCTTGTCGGTGGTCTGCGCCGACAGCGCGACGGCCACCAGGAGCGTGTACGGATTGACGTGATCGAGCGGTATCGGCGGCTCCGGGTAGAGCTCGTCCAGCACGTCACCGATCCGCTGCACCTTCTCCACCCGCCGCACGGGCACACGCTATCGGGCGCCACCGACACCGCCGTCGTCGGCGAGGCGTCAGGTCGCCGCCGCGACGCTCCTCCGGACGAGTTCGAGCGCCAGGTCCGCGAATCTCGACAGCCCTTCCGGTTCGCCGAGATAGGCGGAGTGCTGGTACCCCTCCATGACCTCCACGCGAACCCGTTCCGCGAGGCCGAGCTCGCGGAGCGTCGCGAGGAGGACGTTCGTCTGCTCGAGGCGGCCCGCGACGTCCTCGCTGGCGAGCACCAGCAGGACCGGTGCCAGCTCCCCGCGTGTCCCGACGTGATAGAGCGGCGATGCCTCGTCGACGACGACGCGCCTCGGGTCGAGCCCGCGCTCGCGCAGTACGTTGAAGTGCGTCGTGGGCTGACCGGCGTCGAACACCCACCCCACGACGTCGGCGACGTCGGCTCCGGCCGCCGCGAGCCATCGCTCGTCGAAGCACATCATCATCGCCAGGTAAGCGCCCGCCGAGCTGCCGCCGACGAGCAGAGGACGGTCGGGCCACGTGTGCCGCACCCACGCCACGCACGTGGCCGCGTCCTCGACGAAGTCCGGGAATCGTGCCTCCGGGTAGAGGCGGTACGCCGCCGACACCACGCCGACACCCGCCGGCACGAGACGCTCGACGAGACCCGAGGCGTCGGCCTTGTCGCCGCTCTCCAGCCCGCCGCCGTGGAAGTACACGAGCACCGGCGCACCGGCGTCGTCCGGAAGCTGCACGTCGGCGAGGTGCTCGGGAAGCGGACCGTAGTGCGTGCCGCTCCGAGTCATGGGGGAAGCGTACGGCGATGCGTGCGGCTCCTGCGGCGACCTGCGACGAGGCCGGGTGCATCCAGCGGCAGATACCGCCACCGGATGCACCCGGCCTCTCGTCGAGTGCTGCGTCAGCGTGCGGCGGAACCCTCCGTGTAGTCGCTGTCCGAGGGCTTCACCCACGCGAACAGCTTCCGCAGCTCGCGGCCGACGCCCTCGATCGGGTGCGCCTCGCCCTTCGCGCGAAGCTCGGCGAACTCCGGGGCGCCGGCGTCCTGGTCGGCGATGAACCGCGCCGCGAACGCGCCGTTCTGCACGTCGGCGAGGACGGCCTGCATGTTCTCCTTGACGCGCGGGTCGATGACGCGCGGGCCCGAGACGTAGTCGCCGTACTCGGCCGTGTCGGAGACGCTCCAGCGCTGCTTGGCGATGCCGCCCTCGTACATGAGGTCGACGATCAGCTTGAGCTCGTGCAGGACCTCGAAGTACGCGACCTCCGGCTGGTAGCCGGCCTCCGTCAGCGTCTCGAACCCGTACTGGACGAGCTGTGACACGCCGCCGCAGAGCACGGCCTGCTCACCGAACAGGTCGGTCTCGGTCTCCTCGGTGAACGTCGTCTTGATGCCGGCCGCGCGCAGGCCGCCGATCGCCTTGGCATACGACAGCGCGAGCTCCCAGGCGCCACCGGTCGCGTCCTGCTCGACGGCGACGATGACCGGGACGCCGCGGCCGTCGACGTACTCGCGACGCACGAGGTGACCCGGGCCCTTCGGGGCGACCATGACGACGTCGAGGTCGGCCGAGGGCTTGATGTAGCCGTACCGGATGTTGAAGCCGTGGCCGAACACGAGCGTCGTACCCGGGTTGAGGTTCGGCTCGATGTCCGCTGTGTAGAGGCCGCGCTGGTGCTGGTCCGGCGCGAGGATGACGACGACGTCGGCCTCCTTCACCGCCTCGGGAACCGTGAGCACCTTCAGACCCTCGTTCTCCGCCTTGGCGCGAGACGCGCTCCCCTCACGGAGCCCGACGCGGACGTCGACGCCCGAGTCCCGCAGGTTCAGCGCGTGGGCGTGCCCCTGGCTGCCGTAACCGATGACGGCGACCTTCTTGCGCTGGATGACGGACAGGTCGGCGTCGTCGTCGTAGAACAGCTCAGCCACAGTGATTCTTCTCCTTGGATCGGTGTTGATGCGTTCGGTTCAGGCGCCGCGCGAGATGCGCTCGAGCGCCCGGTCGGTCATGGAGCGGGCGCCGCGGGCGATGGCGACCGTGCCGGACTGCACGATCTCACGCACGCCGTACGGCTCGAGCGACGTGAGCAGCGCGTTGAGCTTGTCCGGCCCGCCGGTCGCCTCGATGGTCACGGCCTCCGGCGTCACGTCGACCACGTGAGCGCGGAACAGCTCGACCACCTGCAGGACGGCGGTACGGCTCGCGTCGTCGGCCTTCACCTTGACGAGCAGCAGCTCGCGCTGCACGGAGCTCGCCTGCTCGAGCTCGACGATCTTGATGACGTTGACGAGCTTGTTGAGCTGCTTCGTCACCTGCTCGAGCGGGTGCTCGGCGACGTCGACGACGACGGTGATGCGGGAGATCTCCGCATGCTCCGTGGGCCCGACCGCCAGGGAGTGGATGTTGAAGGCCCGGCGGGCGAACAGCGCGGCGACCCTCGTGAGGACGCCCGGCTTGTTCTCGACGAGCACCGACAACGTGTGTCTGGTCATGAGTCAGTCCTCCCTGCTCAGTCTTCTCGGTCCCAGGCGGGCGTGATCCCACGCGCGTACTGGATCGCGTCGTTGCTGACACCCGATGCGACCATCGGCCACACCATCGCGTCACGGCTCACCACGAAGTCGACAACGACAGGGCGGTCGTCGATCTCGTTCGCGCGAGCGATGACGTCGTCGACGTCCTCCTCGCGCTCGCAGCGCAGTCCGACGCATCCGTATGCCTCGGCGAGCGTCACGAAGTCCGGGATCCGCCGCGTCTCATGACCCGTGTTGAGCTCCGTGTGGGAGTACCGGCCGTCGTAGAACAGCGTCTGCCACTGGCGCACCATGCCGAGCGACGAGTTGTTGATGACCGCGACCTTGATCGGGATGTTCTCGATCGCGCACGTCGCGAGCTCCTGGTTCGTCATCTGGAAGCACCCGTCGCCGTCGATCGCCCAGACGGTCCGGTCGGGCTCGCCGACCTTCGCACCCATGGCGGCGGGGACGGCGTAGCCCATCGTCCCCAGCCCGCCGGAGTTGAGCCACGAGCGAGGCCGCGCGTAGGAGATGAACTGCGCGGCCCACATCTGGTGCTGACCGACGCCGGCGACGTACACGGCGTCGGGTCCGGTCAGTGCGCCGATCCGCGAGATCACGTGCTGCGGCGCGAGCAGACCGTCCTCCGTGGGCGCCCATCCGAGCGGGTAGGTCTCGTGCAGGGAGTCCAGCTGCGTCCACCAGCCCTCGAGGTCCGGCAGCCCGTGCTGGGCGTGCTCCCGCCGCACCTCCGCCTCGAGATCCGTCAGCACTTCGCGGATGTCGCCGACGATCGGCACGTCCGCCGTGCGGTTCTTCGAGATCTCTGCCGGGTCGATGTCGGCGTGCACGATCGTCGCCGACGGCGCGAAGCTGGACAGCTGACCCGTCACGCGGTCGTCGAAGCGTGCACCGAGCGCGACGATGAGGTCGGCCCGCTGCAGCGCCGCGACGGCCGGCACGGTGCCGTGCATGCCCGGCATGCCGAGGTGCTGCGGGTGCTCGTCGGGCAGGGCGCCGCGCGCCATGAGCGTCGTGACGACCGGCGCACCCGACGTGTCCGTCAGCGCGCGCAGCTCGGCGCTAGCGTTGCCTCGGATCACGCCGCCGCCGACGTACAGCACGGGTCGCCGCGCCGTGGCGATCAGCCGGGCCGCCTCACGCACCTGCTTCAGGTGAGGCTTCAGCGTCGGGTGGTAGCCCGGGAGATCCGTCTCCGGCGGCCACCGGAACGTCGTCTCCGCCTGCTGCGCGCTCTTCGCGATGTCGACGAGCACCGGCCCGGGACGACCCGTCGAGGCGATGTGGAACGCCTCGGCAATCCGGGCCGGGATCTCGTCCGGGTCCGTCACGAGGAACGAGTGCTTCGTGATCGGCATCGTGATACCGACGATGTCGGCCTCCTGGAACGCGTCGGTGCCGATCATCGACGCGCCCACCTGTCCGGTGATCGCGACCACGGGGATCGAGTCCATGTTCACGTCGGCGAGAGCCGTGACCAGGTTGGTGGCCCCGGGGCCGGACGTGGCCATGCAGACACCCACTCGGCCCGTGACGTGGGCGTACCCGGACGCCGCGTGGCCGGCTCCCTGCTCGTGCCGCACCAGGATGTGCCGGAGCTTGGTGGAGTCCACCAGCGGGTCGTACGTCGGGAGGATGGTGCCGCCGGGGATGCCGAAGATGACCTCCGCGCCTACCGCCTCGAGGGACCGGACGATGCTCGCAGCACCGTTCATCGGCTCGTTGACCTGCGCGGCCTGCGTGGTGTCGGGGGCGGCACTGAGCCTCGGCCGCGACTGGACGTCGCGTGGCGTGGTGCCTGCTCCCGAGCTACGTGGAGGCGCAGGATGGGGTCCCTTGGCCATCGTCACTCCTGGTGGACTTGGTGCGTACTGGATGCCGGACATAGAAAAACCCCCCGGGGCCGTGAGGCTGGTCGAGGGGCGCGCGCGGTGCTCGAGGTCTAAGCCAGGACGACCGCGCGCCCCGGAAGAACTACGACGAGCTGAATCATGCGCATGTCGACACCATACGCCCCGCGGGCACCGCGGTCACGCTCGCCCGGGTCCGTCTCGCATCCTGGGACCACGGTCCGGGCTCTGGACGGGTCGATCGACCGCACTCCAACCCTCGCCGGCGTCCATGAACACGGCCGTGCAGCCCAGCCTCCGCCGCCGAGCAGCACCGCCGACGGCACGCCAGGTGTGGGCGGACGCAGACCACGTGTGGCCGGCGCACGCTTGTTGCGGCCGGCGCAAGCCCGGTGTTGCCGGCCGCACGCCGCGAGGGGGCGCCCGCCACGCCGCGTCGGGGCGGCGCACGCCGCGTCGGGGCGGCGCACGCCGCGTGGCCGTGGCACGGCCCCCGCTGAGGCTGGCCGGCACAACGACGACGGGATGCCCCCACTCCGGAGAGCCCCGCACGCTCACGCCCGGTGAAGGTCCCCGCCTGGTGCGTGACCTCACCCGAAAACGACGAAAGGGCCACCCTGGTGGGTGGCCCTTTCGTGAATGGGTGTTCGGCGGTGTCCTACTCTCCCACACGGTCTCCCGTGCAGTACCATCGGCGCTGAGGGGCTTAGCTTCCGGGTTCGGAATGGTACCGGGCGTTTCCCGCCTCGCTATGGCCGCCGTAACTCTATGGAACTGTCACCCTTGCTCGCGAACCCCTGTGTTGTCCACCGTTGTGGTGGGGTTTGGGGGTTGCGGGGGTGGTGGTTCGGGAACCGCACAGTGGACGCGCACATCAGTGATGTTGTGTTGTGGTAAGTGGTCGGCTTATTAGTACCGGTCAGCTTCGCAGGTCGTTAGTCCCTGCTTCCACATCCGGCCTATCACCCAGTGGTCTGCTGGGAGCCTCTCCACCCTCGAGGGGTGATGGAAACCTCATCTTGAAGCAGGCTTCCCGCTTAGATGCTTTCAGCGGTTATCCCTTCCCAACGTGGCCAACCAGCCGTGCTCCTGGCGGAACAACTGGCACACCAGAGGTTAGTCCGTCCCGGTCCTCTCGTACTAAGGACAGCCCTTCTCAAGTTTCCTACGCGCGCAGCGGATAGGGACCGAACTGTCTCACGACGTTCTAAACCCAGCTCGCGTGCCGCTTTAATGGGCGAACAGCCCAACCCTTGGGACCGACTCCAGCCCCAGGATGCGACGAGCCGACATCGAGGTGCCAAACCATGCCGTCGATATGGACTCTTGGGCAAGATCAGCCTGTTATCCCCGGGGTACCTTTTATCCGATGAGCGACGGCGCTTCCACAAGCCACCGCCGGGTCACTAGTCCCGACTTTCGTCCCTGTTCGACCCGTCGGTCTCACAGTCAAGCTCCCTTGTGCACTTACACTCGACACCTGATTGCCAACCAGGCTGAGGGAACCTTTGGGCGCCTCCGTTACTCTTTAGGAGGCAACCGCCCCAGTTAAACTACCCACCAGGCACTGTCCCTGATCCGGATCACGGACCGAGGTTAGATATCCAGAACGACCAGAGTGGTATTTCAACGTTGACTCCACCCCCACTGGCGTGAGGGCTTCATAGTCTCCCACCTATCCTACACAAGCCGTCCCGAACACCAATACCAAGCTATAGTAAAGGTCCCGGGGTCTTTCCGTCCTGCTGCGCGTAACGAGCATCTTTACTCGTAGTGCAATTTCGCCGAGTTCGCGGTTGAGACAGCGGAGAAGTCGTTACGCCATTCGTGCAGGTCGGAACTTACCCGACAAGGAATTTCGCTACCTTAGGATGGTTATAGTTACCACCGCCGTTTACTGGGGCTTAAATTCTGAGCTTCGCCCCCCGAAGGGGCTGACCCGTCCTCTTAACCTTCCAGCACCGGGCAGGCGTCAGTCCGTATACATCGTCTTGCGACTTCGCACGGACCTGTGTTTTTAGTAAACAGTCGCTTCTCCCTGGTCTCTGCGGCCCTTCCACGCTCCCCCAGCAAGTGGGTTCACGCTCCGGGCCCCCCTTCTCCCGAAGTTACGGGGGCATTTTGCCGAGTTCCTTAACCACGATTCTCTCGATCGCCTTGGTATTCTCTACCTGACCACCTGAGTCGGTTTAGGGTACGGGCGGCTAGTCCCTCGCGTCGAGGCTTTTCTTGGCACCATAGGATCACCATATTCCCGCTGTTGCGGTCACCGTCAGCTCTCGGACTTGATGCCTCCCGGATTTGCCTAGGAGGCGTCCTACAGCCTTGGAAGGAGTCAACCATCGCTCCAACTGGCTACCTTCATGCGTCACCCCTGTTAATACGCTTACCTACTACCGGTTCGGGTCCCACGCGCCCCGTCCCGGTGGACCCCGAAGGGTCCGGTGGAACGGTTTGGGTGGTTAGCATCACCGGGCTCGGTATGGGCGGTCCTTCGCCGGTACGGGAATATCAACCCGTTGTCCATCGACTACGCCTGTCGGCCTCGCCTTAGGTCCCGACTTACCCAGGGCGGATTAACCTGGCCCTGGAACCCTTGGTCATTCGGCGGACGGGTTTCTCACCCGTCTTTCGCTACTCATGCCTGCATTCTCACTCGTGTGGCGTCCACCGCTGGATCACTCCGCGGCTTCGCTCGCCACACGACGCTCCCCTACCCATCCGTACGCCTGGACCCACCACAAGGGCGGGCCGAGCACGAGTACGGATGCCACAGCTTCGGCGGTGTACTTGAGCCCCGCTACATTGTCGGCGCGGAATCACTTGACCAGTGAGCTATTACGCACTCTTTCAAGGGTGGCTGCTTCTAAGCCAACCTCCTGGTTGTCTGGGCAACTCCACATCCTTTCCCACTTAGCACACGCTTAGGGGCCTTAGCTGGTGGTCTGGGCTGTTTCCCTCTCGACTACGAAGCTTATCCCCCGCAGTCTCACTGCTGCGCTTGGCTTACCGGCATTCGGAGTTTGGCTGACGTCAGTAACCTGGTAGGGCCCATTAGCCATCCAGTAGCTCTACCTCCGGCAAGGAACACGCAACGCTGCACCTATATGCATTTCGGGGAGAACCAGCTATCACGAAGTTTGATTGGCCTTTCACCCCTACCCACAGGTCATCCCCCAGGTTTTCAACCCTGGTGGGTTCGGTCCTCCACACGGTCTTACCCGCGCTTCAACCTGCCCATGGGTAGATCACTTCGCTTCGGGTCTAGAGCACGCGACTCAATCGCCCTATTCGGACTCGCTTTCGCTACGGCTTCCCCACACGGGTTAACCTCGCCACGCACCACTAACTCGCAGGCTCATTCTTCAAAAGGCACGCCGTCACCCCAACCAAGGAGGCTCCGACGGATTGTAAGCAAACGGTTTCAGGTACTATTTCACTCCCCTCCCGGGGTACTTTTCACCTTTCCCTCACGGTACTTGTCCGCTATCGGTCATCAGGGAGTATTTAGGCTTAGCAAGTGGTCTTGCCAGATTCACACGGGATTTCACGGGCCCCGTGCTACTCGGGATCCTCACCAGGAGGCGATGCCATTTCGTCTACGGGGGTCGCACCCACTACGCCCGGCCATTCAAGACCGTTCGACTATGACAACGCTTTCTTACTCCTCGCTCCGCCGGCAGACGAAACAGGTGAGTCCCACAACCCCGATGATGCAACGGCCGCCGCCTATCACACACCACCGGTTTAGCCTCGTCCGCTTTCGCTCGCCACTACTCACGGAATATCTCTTCCTGTGGGTACTGAGATGTTTCACTTCCCCACGTTCCCCCCACACGCCCTATATATTCAGGCGCGGGTAACCGGACATGACTCCGGCCAGGTTTCCCCATTCGGACACCCTCGGATCACAGCTCGTTTGCCAACTCCCCGAGGCTTATCGCAGGCTACCACGTCCTTCTTCGGCTCCTGATGCCAAGGCATCCACCGTTTGCTCTTAAACACTTGACCACAAAAGATCAAAGATGCTCGCGTCCACTGTGCAGTTCTCAAACAACCACCCCAACCACACCACCCCCACCACCAACCGCGGCAGGAGCAACCATGTAGGGCACAACCAGAGCAAACACACACCCCACCCAGCAAGCCCACCCGCACACGAACACCCCACCAACCCGGGCATCCCCACACGCGCGCACCCACCAGACCGGCGCCTGTTCCCTCAGGACCCAACAGCGTGCCTGAACCGATGTTCCACCCATGAGCAGCCACCCCCACCACACTCGGATGAGGCATGACCCTGAACACCCCCACAACCCCACCGGCCACGAACGACCGCACGAGCTCCAACGCGAGGATGCCAGACGCTCCTTAGAAAGGAGGTGATCCAGCCGCACCTTCCGGTACGGCTACCTTGTTACGACTTAGTCCTAATCGCCGATCCCACCTTCGACCACTCCCCCCACAAGGGTTGGGCCATGGGCTTCGGGTGTTACCGACTTTCATGACTTGACGGGCGGTGTGTACAAGGCCCGAGAACGTATTCACCGCAGCGTTGCTGATCTGCGATTACTAGCGACTCCGACTTCATGGGGTCGAGTTGCAGACCCCAATCCGAACTGAGACCGGCTTTCTGGGATTCGCTCCACCTCACGGTATCGCAGCCCTTTGTACCGGCCATTGTAGCATGCGTGAAGCCCAAGACATAAGGGGCATGATGATTTGACGTCATCCCCACCTTCCTCCGAGTTGACCCCGGCAGTCTCCTATGAGTCCCCACCATCACGTGCTGGCAACATAGGACGAGGGTTGCGCTCGTTGCGGGACTTAACCCAACATCTCACGACACGAGCTGACGACAACCATGCACCACCTGTGCACGAGTGTCCAAAGAGACCACCATCTCTGGTGGCTTCCCGTACATGTCAAGCCTTGGTAAGGTTCTTCGCGTTGCATCGAATTAATCCGCATGCTCCGCCGCTTGTGCGGGCCCCCGTCAATTCCTTTGAGTTTTAGCCTTGCGGCCGTACTCCCCAGGCGGGGCACTTAATGCGTTTGCTACGGCACGGAACTCGTGGAATGAGCCCCACACCTAGTGCCCAACGTTTACGGCATGGACTACCAGGGTATCTAATCCTGTTCGCTCCCCATGCTTTCGCTCCTCAGCGTCAGTTACGGCCCAGAGACCCGCCTTCGCCACCGGTGTTCCTCCTGATATCTGCGCATTCCACCGCTACACCAGGAATTCCAGTCTCCCCTACCGCACTCTAGTCTGCCCGTACCCACTGCAGGCGCGAGGTTGAGCCTCGCGTTTTCACAGCAGACGCGACAAACCGCCTACGAGCTCTTTACGCCCAATAATTCCGGACAACGCTTGCGCCCTACGTATTACCGCGGCTGCTGGCACGTAGTTAGCCGGCGCTTCTTCTGCAGGTACCGTCACCCGAAGGCTTCTTCCCTACTGAAAGAGGTTTACAACCCGAAGGCCGTCATCCCTCACGCGGCGTCGCTGCATCAGGCTTGCGCCCATTGTGCAATATTCCCCACTGCTGCCTCCCGTAGGAGTCTGGGCCGTGTCTCAGTCCCAGTGTGGCCGGTCACCCTCTCAGGCCGGCTACCCGTCACCGCCTTGGTAGGCCATCACCCCACCAACAAGCTGATAGGCCGCGAGCCCATCCCAAACCAGACAAGCCTTTCCACACCCCACCATGCAGCAGGATGTCATATCCAGTATTAGCCCCGGTTTCCCGGAGTTATCCCAGAGTCTGGGGCAGGTTACTCACGTGTTACTCACCCGTTCGCCACTCATCCACCCCAGGCAAGCCCGGGGCATCAGCGTTCGACTTGCATGTGTAAAGCACGCCGCCAGCGTTCGTCCTGAGCCAGGATCAAACTCTCCGTCAAAACCCCACCACCCCAAAAAGAGGCGGTAAGAACAATAACGAAACAGTAAACCCCAGCAACACACCCCCACAACCGAGGGCATGCAACCAAAGGAACCCCACCGCAAAACCAACAACCACCAACAAAGTCAGCAGCCACCAGCCCCACGGACGAGGACAAAACTATGGCATCGATTCAAACACACTGTTGAGTTCTCAAGAAACAGACACACACCAACAACCACACCCACCAACCAGCAGGCCCAGCCATCAGGGCAACCTCTCCAAACTACCCCCCACACCACACGTCCGTCAACGTCGGGCCCTGAGGCTTCCGTCACAGATCGTGCTGGTGGTCAACCCGCTCAAGAAGCCGGTCCGAGACCGTTCGTTCAAGGTGGGTTCTGCCTTCGGGACCGTCCGCCGATCCGGCGTCCGTTCCTCCCGTGCGGGGCAGTGGCTCTACTGTAGGCACTGCTGTGGCCGCTCGGCAAATCGGCGGAATCACGCGGATCCTGCGGCCTCCGGCCGGGCAGGACGCGTGCGAGCGGCCCTCCTCAGGTCGTCGGCTCCGGCGCCTCGCGTCCCTGCCAGGTCGAGACGCACGCCTCGTTCCCCTCGGCGTCGGCCAGGACCCAGAACGCGGGCGCGTGCTCCGCGGACACGAGCCGGCCCCCGGCCGCGAGGGCGGCGTCGACCCGTGCGCGCGCGACGTCGTGCGGGACCGTCACGTCCACATGGATCCGGTTGCGCTCCGTGCGCGGCACGTCCATCTGCTGGAACCAGAACGCCGGCCCGTGCCCGAGCGGATCGTTCAGCTCCCGTGCTTCTGCGGATTCTGCGACCCCCGGGATCGGCACCTCGTCGTAGGCCAGGACCGCGTGCCAGAACGCCCGCACTGCGGGTCGGCTCATCGCGTCGACGGCGATCTCGAGCTCGAGCGTCGCGGCCGGGTCCGCGGTGACCCCCAGCGCGGCCGCGGCACGCGAGATCCCCCGCGCGAGCGCGACGTCGCGCTCGGACAGTCCGCCGACGTCGTGCGAGGACAGCCGCACCACCACGCACGAGTACCGCAGGTCGACGTCGGGATGGTGGTTCGCGGCGTCGGCGAGCCGCCCGATGGCGTCGACCAGGGCGACGCCGACGGCGAACGAGCCCGTCCGGAAGACGCTGTGCGCGCGGCGCAGCAGGACGCGCCAGTCCTCGAGGCCGTCGGCGTCGTGGAACTGCTGTGGGCTGATCGCGTCCGACATGACGGGCCTCCTCGGTGGGTCTCAGGTCAGGATCCCGCGACCCACCGGGCCGCGCGAGCCGGCTCCCGCCTCACTCCAGCACCGCACCCGTCGACGCCGACCCGACGAGCTTGGCGTATTTCGCCAGCACCCCCCGGGTGTACCTGGGCGGGAGCGGCTCCCAGCCGGCGCGGCGGGCCTCGAGCTCCGCCGGGGCGACGAGGAGGTCCAGCGTGGCGTTCGCGACGTCGAGCCGGATCGGGTCGCCGTCACGCACGAACGCGATCGGCCCGGCGTCGACGGCCTCCGGTGCGACGTGCCCGACACACAACCCCGTCGTGCCGCCCGAGAACCGGCCGTCGGTGAGCAGCAGCACCGTCTTGCCCAGGCCGGCGCCCTTGATGGCGCCCGTGATCGCGAGCATCTCGCGCATCCCAGGGCCGCCCTTCGGCCCCTCGTACCGGATGACGACGACGTCGCCGTCGGTGATCGTGCCGTCCTCGAGCGCGTCCATGGCGGCCCGCTCCCGGTCGAACACGCGCGCCGTGCCCTCGAACACGTCCGAGTCGAACCCCGCGGACTTCACGACGGCGCCTTCGGGCGCGAGGGTGCCGTGCAGGATGCTGATGCCGCCGGTGCGATGGATGGGGTTGTCCAGCGCACGCAGGATCTTTCCGTCCGGGTCAGGGGGCGCGATGGCCTCGAGGTTCTCCGCGACGGTCCGCCCCGTGACGGTCAGGCAGTCCCCGTGCAGGAGCCCGGCGTCGAGCAGCGCCTTCATGACGACCGGGACGCCCCCGATACGGTCGACGTCGTTCATCACGTACCGGCCGAACGGCTTGAGATCGCCGAGGTGCGGGACCCGCGCCGCGACGCGCTGGAAGTCGCCGAGCGTCAGGTCCACCTCGGCCTCGTAGGCGATCGCGAGCAGGTGGAGGACGGCGTTCGTGGAGCCCCCGAACGCCATGACGACGGCGATCGCGTTCTCGAACGCCTCCTTCGTCATGACCTGCCGTGCGGTGATCCCCTGCCGGAGCATCTCGACGACCGCCTCACCGCTGCGGTGCGCGAACGCGTCGCGGCGACGGTCGGCCGACGGCGGCGCCGCCGATCCCGGGATCGACATGCCCATCGCCTCGGCCACCGACGCCATGGTGTTCGCCGTGTACATCCCGCCGCACGCGCCCTCGCCGGGGCAGATGGCCCGCTCGATGCGGTCGACGTCCTCGCGGCTCATGAGCCCGCGCGCGCACGCCCCGACGGCCTCGAACGCGTCGATGATCGTCACGTCCTTCTCGGTGCCGTCCGAGAGCTTCACCCAGCCGGGCATGATCGAGCCGGCGTACAGGAACACGCTCGCGAGGTCGAGCCGCGCGGCCGCCATGAGCATCCCGGGGAGGGACTTGTCGCACCCGGCGAGCAGCACGGAGCCGTCCAGTCGCTCCGCCTGCATGACGGTCTCCACGGAGTCGGCGATCACCTCGCGCGACACCAGCGAGAAGTGCATCCCCTCGTGGCCCATCGAGATGCCGTCCGACACGGAGATCGTGCCGAACTCGAGCGGGTAGCCGCCGGCCGCGTGCACACCGCTCTTGACGGCGTCGGCGAGCCGGTCGAGCGACAGGTTGCACGGCGTGATCTCGTTCCACGAGCTCGCGACGCCGATCTGCGGCTTCGCGAAGTCCTCGTCGCCGAGGCCGACGGCGCGGAGCATCCCCCGTGCTGCGGTCGCCTCCAGGCCGTCGGTGACCTGGCGCGAGCGGGGCTTGATGTCCGGAGCGGTGTCGGGGGTCGCAGTCATGTGCCGAGCCTAGGCAGCGGGCGCACGTCAGGCATCCGGCCCCAGGGGAAGGTCGCCGACTCCGTGCGCCGTCGGTGGTGACGACGTCCGTGGGACGGTCGCCGGTGGGGCCGACGTTCCGGGGCGCTCGCCGACGTCGGCCCAGCGCTGCAGGCGCTCGATCACGGTGCCCGGCGGCACGTCGATCGGCGGCAGGCGCACGCTCCCCGAGTCGTGCTCGACGACGACGACCTCGGACCACGTCGGGCGGTCCGGCACATCGCCGTGAACGGCGCGGACCGCAGCACGCTCGACGCGGAGGGGGCGGTGGCGCCGCTCGAGGATCAGCTCGTCGTCCGTCAGCACGAGCGAGGTTCGGCCGTTCAGCAGGACTGCGACGCTGAGCCCAACGAACGCGACAACAACGGCGACGATGATCGGCGCGCGATCGTCACCCCTGGCCAGCTGCACCGTCCAGTACCCGGTCCAGAAAAGGCCGAGGCCGACGGGGACCCACAGCACCGATGTCTGCTTGGGCGATCGGCCGACGATCTCGCGCACCGCTCGGCTCCTCGACGTGGGCGACGGCGTGCCCCCTCCCGGCGAGCATCCCGCACGGCGCCGGACGCCGCACGTCGATCGAGTCAGCGCCGGATGAGAGACACGTCGCGCACGGCGCCGCGGTCGGCCGACGTCGCCATCGCCGCGTACGCCTGGAGCGCCGGCGACACGTACCTGTCGCGGCCGACGGGCTGCCAGGGGTGCTCGCGTGCCTCCATCTTGGCGCGGCGCTCGGCGAGCACCGCGTCCGGGACGTTGAGGCGGATGAGCCGGGTGTCGACGTCGATCTCGATCTCGTCGCCGTCCTCGACGAGGCCGATCAGGCCACCCGCGGCCGCCTCGGGCGAGACGTGCCCCACGGAGATCCCGGAGGATCCGCCCGAGAAGCGTCCGTCGGTGATGAGCGCGCACACCTTGCCGAGGCCGCGACCCTTGAGGAACGACGTCGGGTACAGCATCTCCTGCATGCCCGGGCCGCCCGCGGGGCCCTCGTAGCGCACGACGACGACGTGCCCCGGCTGGACCTGCTTGCTGAGGATCTTCTCGACAGCCTCGTCCTGCGACTCGCACACCAGCGCGGTCCCGACGAAGTGGAAGACGTCGGGGTCGACGCCGGCGGTCTTGAACACGGCGCCGTCGACGGCGAGGTTGCCGCGCAGCACCGCCAGCCCGCCCTCCACGGTGTAGGCGTGCTCGAGGTCACGGATGCAGCCCTCGGCGGCGTCCGTGTCCAGGCTCTCCCAGACGTTCGACGTCGAGAACGCCTGGGTCGTGCGCACCCCGCCCGGCGCCGCGTGGAACAGCTCGACAGCCCGGTCGGTGGCCAGTCCGCCCCGGATGTCCCAGTCGTCCAGCCACGCGCGCAGCGTCGGCGTGTGCACGGACGTGACGTCGTGGTCGAGCAGGCCCGCGCGGTCGAGCTCGCCCAGCAGGGCAGGGATCCCCCCGGCGCGGTGGACGTCCTCCATGTGGAAGCTCGGGTGGTTGGGAGCGACCTTCGACAGGCACGGCACGCGCCGGCTGAGCCCCTCGATGTCGGCCAGCGTGAAGTCGACCTCGCCCTCCTGTGCCGCGGCCAGGATGTGCAGCACCGTGTTCGTCGACCCACCCATGGCGACGTCGAGGGCCATCGCGTTCGTGAATGCGGCCTTCGTGGCGATGGAACGCGGCGCGGCGCCGTCGTCCTCCTCGTCGTAGTAGCGACGAGCGAGCTCGACGATCGTGCGACCCGCCTCGAGGAACAGCTCCTTGCGAGCCGCGTGCGTGGCGAGCGTCGAGCCGTTGCCCGGGAGCGACAGGCCGAGCGCCTCCGTGAGGCAGTTCATCGAGTTCGCCGTGAACATGCCGGAGCACGAGCCGCACGTGGGGCAGGCGTTCTCCTCCACCTGGGCCAGCGCGTCGTCGGACACGTCGTCGTCCGCCGAGTAGTTGATCGCGTTGACGAGGTTGAGCGGCGTCCGGGCCACGCCGTCGGCCACCACCGCCTTGCCCGCCTCCATCGGCCCGCCGGACACGAAGACCACGGGGATGTTCAGGCGGAGGGCGGCGTTGAGCATGCCGGGCGTGATCTTGTCGCAGTTCGAGATGCACACGAGGGCGTCGGCGCAGTGCGCGTTCACCATGTACTCGACGGAATCGGCGATGAGGTCGCGGCTGGGCAGCGAGTAGAGCATCCCGCCGTGGCCCATCGCGATGCCGTCGTCGACGGCGATCGTGTTGAACTCCTTCGCGACGCCGCCCGCCTCCTGGATCGCCGACGCCACGAGATCGCCCATGTCCTTGAGGTGCACGTGCCCGGGGACGAACTGCGTGTACGAGTTCGCGATCGCCACGATCGGTTTGCCGAAGTCGTCGGACCCCATGCCTGTCGCACGCCACAGGGCGCGCGCGCCGGCCATGTTGCGGCCGTGGGTGGACGTTCGAGAGCGCAACGGGCGGCTCATGTCAGCTCCTCAGGCGAGTGCGCGCCCGCGCATGGGCGCCGCGCCACGGTACGTCGCGTCCGCGACGAGGCGGGTCAGGCGTCCGCCCTGTGGTCCCCACGAGCGGCACCAGCGCCTCATTCGCCGGCGGTGTGGACGCCCTCCATGGTGTCGGCGCGTCGGACGTGCCGCGTGACCCACGGCGACAGCGCCCACACCACCCCGGCGCACGCCAGAGCGACGGCCCCGGTCCAGCCGAAGTACGCCGTGTCGGACGCACCGTCCGTCACCTGCACGAGCTGGGCCGTGATCGCCTGCCCCGCGGACGAGGCGAGGAACCAGAGCGCCATCGCCTGGCCCCGGAACGCCCGTGGCGCGAGCAGCGTCGTCGCCGCCAGTCCCACCGGCGACAGGCACAGCTCCCCGAGCGTCTGCACCACGTACACGACGACGAGCACCCACGCCGGCGCGAGCCCCTCCCCCACGACGGCCGAGGCGCCGGAGAGGAACAGGAACGACGCCGCCGCGAGCGCCAGGCCGATCGCAAACTTGTACGGCGTCGGCGGGCGATCCCTCGTCCGGACCCAGAGCCAGGCGAACAGCGGCGCCAGCACGATGATCGCGGCGGGATTCACGGACTGGAAGAACGCCGGGCTGACCTCGACGCCGAAGAGCTCGAGCTGCGTCCGGTCCCGCGCGAACGTCGTCAACGTCGTCGCCGCCTGCTCGAAGATCATGAAGAAGACCATCGCCGCCACGAACAGCGGGATGTACGCCACGAGCCGCGGCCGTTCGACGTCTGTCACGCGCGGCGAGCGGTACATCACCACGAAGTACAGGATCGGCGCGAGCAGCGCGAGGTAGCTCAGTGCGTCCACCACCGACGTGATGCCCCACGAGCCGGCCACACCCACGGCGACGAGGTAGATCAGCGCGACACCGCCGACGATCATCGCGCCGAGCCGCACGATCTTGCCCCGCTCTCGCGGCTCGATCGGGTTCGGGACGTCGTCGCCCGCCCCGGGCAGGAACCGGCGACCGGCGACGAAGAACACGAGGGCGACGCTCATGCCGACGGCGGCGACGGCGAACCCGGCGTGGTAGCCGCCGATCTGGTTGGCGATCCCGACGAGGATCGGGGCGAACAGCGACCCGATGTTGATGCCCATGTAGAAGATCGAGAACGCCGAGTCGCGGCGTGGGTCGTCCCGCTCGTACAGCTCACCGACCATCGACGACACGTTCGGCTTGAGCAGACCGGTGCCCCACGCCACGAGGACGATGCCGAGGTACGTGAAGCCGGCGCCGGGGACGGCGAGGAAGACGTGCCCGGCGGCGATGACGATCCCGCCGTACAGCGTCGAGCGACGCGCTCCGATGACGCGGTCCGCCACCCGCCGGCCACCGACAGCAGGTACACCGCGCTGCCGTAGATGGCGACGAGCGCCTCGCCTGTGACGTCGTCGAGCCCCAGGCCGCCGTTCGCGATGGCGTCCGTGAGGTAGAGCAGCAGGATGGCGCGCATCCCGTAGTAGCTGAACCGCTCCCACAGCTCCGTGCCGAAGAGCGTCATGAGGCCGCGCGGGTGGCCGAAGAACGTGCGCTCGCCGGGCACGACGGCGGACGGCGGGCGATCCGGACCGGCCGCGGCTGCCATGGGGGCGATCGTGGCATCAGTGGGTGCGGGCGGCATCCCGCCCGCGTCGGCCGAAACTGAATGACGGACGTGTGCTCCGACGCGTTGCTCGTTGACATGCCGGTGCCCGGCGCTCATAAGGTTCACCCATGACCGACACCACGCTCGAGCGCCTGGCCCGCTCCGTCATCTGGCCGGGCTTCGCCGGCACCGTCGCCCCCGACTGGTTACAGGAAGGCCTCGAGGGCGGGCTCGCCGGCGCCGTGCTGTTCGGGCACAACCTCGCCGCGAACGACCCGGGACCGGATGACGACGCGCGCGCCGTCGCCGACGCTGCCCAGCTGAGCGCCCTGTGCGGCCAGATCCACGACGCCCGCGACGGCACGCTCATCGGCATCGACGAGGAGGGCGGGCTGGTGACGCGGCTGCACTCGCGGCGCGGCTCCTTCGCCCCCGGCCACGGCGCGCTCGGGCGGTACGACGTCGAGAGCGCCACCCGGCGGGTCGCGCGGCAGATCGCCGGCGAGCTGCGCGAGGCCGGGGTCGACGTCGACCTGGCACCGGTTGCCGACGTGAACGTCGACCCCCGCAACCCGGTCATCGGGACCCGGTCCTTCGGGGCGGACCCGGCGCTGGTGGCGCGGCACACCGCTGCGTACGTCGCAGGGCTGCAGTCGGGCGGCGTCGCCGCGTGCGCCAAGCACTTCCCCGGCCACGGCGACACGCACCTCGACTCCCACCACGACTCCCCGCGCGTCGACCTCACGATGGACGAGCTCGAGCGCTGGCACCTCCCGCCGTTCGCCGCGGCGATCGAGGCCGGCGTCCGCGCCGTCCTCACCGCGCACATCACCGTGACTGCCCTCGGCGAGGAGCCGGCCACGGTGAACCCCGCAGCGATCGCCCTCCTGCGCGACATGGGGTTCGACGGCGTCGTCGTCACGGACGCCATCGACATGGCCGCCATCCGGGCCGTGTACGGGCGAGGCCCTGGGGCGGTCCGCGCCCTCGCGGCCGGCGTCGACCTGCTGTGCCTCGGCAACGGCGGCGCGCACGCCACGCTGCCCGGCGCCGCCGGCTATGACGAGCTCGAGTACCGCGAGGTGCTCGCAGCGATCGTCGGTGCCGTGGAGAACGGCGACCTCGCGGCGTCGCGGCTCGAGGAGGCGGCGCGTCGCGTCGCGACGCTGTCGGACTGGGTGGCGACGGCGCCGGTCGCGTCCTCCGCCGGTCTCGACGCCGCCGGTGCCGTCGAGATCGCCGCCACGGCGTGCGCCGTGACGGGTGACGTCCGGGTCACCGCGTCCCCGACGCTCACCGTGCTGGACGCACGCTCGGCGGTCAACGTCGCCGCCGGACGCGGGGCGGACCTCGTGAGCACGGCGTTGCGCGAGCGGACGCCGATCCACCGGATCGAGCTGCGCACCCAGGTCGACCACGGGCGCAGCGTCGCCGACGGCGCCCGCGCGGCCGTCGAGCGCGCGGAGGGCGAGGTCGTCGTCGTCGTCGACGCGCCGCACCGGATCGCCGACGAGGCAGCCGCGCTCGCGGCCACGCTCGAGAAGCGAGCGGACGCCGTCGTCGTCGTGCTCGGCTGGCCCGACGACCCGCGGCTCGGCGAGGGCGGCGTGCTGAGCGGCACGGACGGGACGCCCGTCGCCCCGACCCGGGTGCTGCACACGTACGGCAGCTCGGCGGTCAGCGCACGCGCCGCCGCCGAGCTGCTGCTCGGGCCGGCCTGAGGGGGCCGAGCAGCCCGCGGGAGGCGCTGAGGCCTCTCGCGGTGCGGCCACGAACCTCTCGCGAGGGGGCCACGAACCTCTCGCGAGGGGGCCACGAACCTCTCGCGACGGGTCGGCGTCAGCGGGCGAGGCGGCGCGCGGGGTCCGGCGAGGCGGCGAGCAGCCGCTGCGTGTACTCGTGCTGCGGGTCGGAGATGACCTGCTCGCTGGGCCCGCGCTCCACGACCTTGCCGTGGTACATCACCAGCGTCTCCTCGGAGTACGCCCGTGCGCTCCCCAGGTCGTGCGTGATGTAGAGGACGGCGATCCGCTCCTCCCGGCGCAGCGTGTCGATGAGGTCGAGGATCTCCCGCCGGATCGTCACGTCGAGCATCGACACCGGTTCGTCGGCGAGCAGAACCCGCGGCTGCGCGGCGAGCGCCCGCGCCACCGAGACGCGCTGCCGCTCACCGCCGGAAAGCTCGTGCGGGAACCGCGTGAGGTAGCGCGTCGACGGCCGGAGGTTCACCCTCTCGAGCAGGGCCAGGCTCTGCTCCCGCACCTCCTCGGGCGTGCGTGCGTGCCCGTGGATGCGGAGCACCCGCCCGAGCACGTGCTCGACCCGGTGCAGCGGGTTGAGCGACGCGAACGGGTCCTGGAGCATCATCTGCACCGACCCGCAGTACCGCGTGAACGCCTTGCCCCGGACGGCGTGCACCGGCTGGCCGTCGAGCAGGATCTCCCCGGACGTCAGCGGGTGCAGCTGCGCCATGAGCCGACCGACGGTCGACTTGCCCGACCCGCTCTGCCCCACGAGCGCCGTCGTGCGGCCGCGTCGCAGCTCGAACGAGACGTCGTCGACGGCACGGAACGTCGCGGCGTGGCCGAACCGCCGCCCGCCGGCCGCGCGGAACTCCTTGACGAGACTCCTCGCCTCGAGCACGACGCCGTCCGGGTCGCCGCCGGCGGCCGGAGGGGTGGTCGTCGAGCTGTTCGCTGTGCTCACGGTGTTCACAGTGCGGCTCCCATGGCCTGCAGCGAGCCCATGAGCTCGCGGGTGTACGGGTGCTGGGGCTCGCGGTACACGTCCGCCGACGAGCCGTACTCGACCAGGCGGCCGGACAGCATGACGGCGATCGAGTCGCTGATCTCGAGCAGCAGCGCGAGGTCGTGGGTCGTGAAGATGATCGCGAACCCGTACTCGTCGCGCAGCGCCATGATCTGCTCGATGACCTCCCGCTGGACCAGCAGGTCGAGCGCCGTCGTCGGCTCGTCCATGATGATGAGGTCCGGCTCGAGCACGAGCGCGATGGCGATCGCGACGCGCTGCTTCATGCCGCCCGACAGCTCGTGCGGGTAGGATCCGACGCGGTCCGGCTCGATGCCGACCTTCTCGAGCATCGTGCGGGCGAGCGCGTCGCGCTGCGACGCCGTCATCTTGGGGCGGTGCACCCTCAGGACGTCGTCGAACTGCGCCCGGACCGTCGTCACCGGGTTCAGGGCGTTCATCGCGCTCTGGAACACGACGGCGATCTCGGACCACCGGAAGGCGCGGAGCGCGGTCTGGGTGAGGCCGAGGACGTCGATCGCCGTCGTCGCGCCCGTTCGCGTCGAGCGGCGGTGGTACAGGATCTCGCCCTGCGTGACCTCCGCCGGATCGCGGAGGAGCCGCGTGACGGCGTTCGTCAGCGTCGTCTTCCCGCTGCCCGACTCACCCGCGAGGCCGAGGATCTCGCCCCGGTGGAGGGTCAGCGTCACGTCGCGGACGGCATGGACCACCCCTTCGTCGGTCGGGTAGTCGACGCTCACGCCACGGATCTCGATGACCGGCTCCGACCCGGAGTCCGGGTTGTCGCGGATGACCGACGGCGCCGCCTCGAGGTCCGACCGCACCCGGCCGCCCGCCGTGTCGCCGGTGACGGCGAGCTCCTCGGCGGCGATGGACTCCTCGGAGATGGCCGGTTCCGCGCTGCCGCCGGCGAGGGCGATCTCGCTCGTGACGCCCTCGAGCGCCTGGGCCCGGCGTCCGATCCGCGCCGGCTGCCGGCGCTTCTTGCCGGTGCGCAGGCGCGGGTTGGCGTACTCGTCGATGCCGAAGTTGATGAGCGCGAGCCCGGCGCCCAGTGTGGCGATCGCGAGACCCGGCGGGACGAACCACCACCAGGCGCCGTACAGGAACGCCTGGGAGCTCTGCGCGAAGTAGAGCATCGAGCCCCAGCTCGTCGTGGTGAGCGAGCCGAGCCCGAGGAAGGACAGCCCGGCCTCGCTCAGGACGCCGCCGATGACCATGAACAGGAACCCGGAGGCGATGAGCGGCATCTCGTTCGGCACGATCTCCGCGAACACGATGCGCCACTTGGACTCGCCCGTCGCACGCGCGGCCTCGACGAAGTCGCGCCGGCGCAGCGACATCGTCTGCGCGCGCAGCACGCGGGCCGAACCGGCCCACGACGTGATGGCGATGACGACGGCGACGGCGACCATGCCGCGGCTCGGCAGGTATCCGGTGAGCACGATGAGCAGCGGCATCGACGGGATCACGAGGAAGACGGCGGTGACGATGTAGAGGACCTCATCGGTGACCCCGCGGAAGTACCCGCCGATGACGCCGACGAGGATCGAGATGATCTTCGCGATGATCGCCGCCACGATGCCGACGGCGAGCGAGACGCGTGCGCCGTGGACGAACTGGGAGAAGACGTCCTGGCCCGTCTGGGTCGTGCCGAACCAGTGCGCGCCGGACGGCGGCTGCAGGATGTCGGCGCTGCTCGCCGTCGGCGAGTACGGGGCGATCATGGGGCCGAACACGGCGAGGAGCACGAACGCCAGCGAGATGATGAGGCCGGCGCGGACCTTGCCGGACTGGGGCCAGATCGTCGCGAGGAACTTCCTCCCGCGCGAGGTGCGGGCGGGACTCTGGGTGGACATCAGCTCTCCTGCCGGGTGCGCGGGTCGAGGAACACGTACAGGACGTCGGCGATGAGGTTCGCCACGATCACGGCGAGCGAGATCATGAGGAACAACCCCTGCATGAGCGGGAAGTCCGAGCCCTTGACCGCGTTGAACAGCGAGTACCCGATCCCCGGGTAGTTGAAGATGACCTCCGTCAGCATCGACCCGCCGACGACGGCGCCGAGCGAGAGGGCGAAGCTCGTCACGTTCGGCAGGATCGCGTTGCGCGCGGCGTATCCGAACATCACCATCCGCTGCGGGAGGCCCTTCGCCTCGGCCATCGTCACGTAGTCCTCACCGAGGATCGTGACGGTCATGTTCCGCATGCTCATCACCCAGCCGGCGAACGACGCCAGCACGATGGTGATCGCGGGCAGCAACGCGTGCGATATCACCGACCCGATGAACTCCGGCGTCCACCCGGGATCCAGTGAGGCGTCGTACGCGTTCGAGTACTCGAACCAGCCGAGGTTGACGCCGAACACCATGACGAGGATGAGCGCCATCCAGAAGTACGGCACGGCGTTGAGGAAGGTCAGGGCCGGCAGGAGGTGGTCCGACCACGAGCCGCGGCGCCACGCGAACACGATGCCGAGGCCCGTGCCGATCACGAAGCTGATGATGGTGGTCACGCCGATGAGACCGATGGTCCACGGCATGGCGCTCGCGACGATCTGCGTCACCGGCACGGGGAACTGCGACAGGGAGAGCCCCAGGTCGCGGTTCCACAGGTCGACGAGGTACTGGCCGTACTGCACGATCAGCGGGTCGTCGGAGATGCCGAACGCCTCGCGGAGCGCCGTGATCGAGTCGGGGTCGATCTGCCCCTCGAACTTGGCCAGGAGAGCGGACACCGGATCGCCCGGCATGAGCCTGGGGATCAGGAAGTTCATGGTCAGCGCTGCCCAGGCGATGAACAGGTACAGCGCGATCTTGCGCAGCAGGTAGCGCATCACACCTCGTCTCTATCGCCACCTGCCGGTGGCCTTGCTTTGCCCGCACAGGGAGTCCCCGGCGGCGGCCCGCCCGGGCGCACGAAGCGTCCGGGCGGGCCGAGTCGGTCACTCCACCGGGTCGAGGTTCATCACCACGAGCAGGTTGTCCGGGTACGTGTACGGCGTCGGGTTCGCGTACGGGTCGTCGTCGTTCGGGAAACCCGAGAAGTTCGCCGTGCGGTTGAGCCCCCAGGTCGGCGACTGGAGCATCGGGATGACGGGCAGCTCGGTCTCCATGATCTCACCGAGCCCGACCACCGCGGCACGCTGCGCCTCGGGGTCGTTCGTCGCGGCGAAGTCGGCGAGGAGCTGGTCCGTCTCCGGGTCCTCCCACCGCGAGTAGTTCGTGATCGCCTGCTCGCCCGCGGGGGCGGACAGCGCCGACGACATGAACGCTCGGTAGAAGAAGTACGGCGAGGTGAGGATCCCGGCGTTCGCCATCGCGACCTCGAACGAGCCCGCGCGCAGCCCGTCGGACCACTCCTGGGTCGCGACGCCCTGCGGCGTCATCTCGATGCCGACGGCGGCGAACTGCTCCTGCAGCAGGGTGACGATGGAGATCCAGTCGGCGAAGTCCGACGGGACGCTCAGCGTGAACGCGAGGCGCTCGCCGGCGGGCGTGGTGCGGATGCCGTCGTCCCCGGCCGTGTACCCGGCGGCGTCGAGGATCGAGTTCGCCTCGTCGACGTTCAGCTCGAGCGGCTGCGTGTTGTCCTCGGCGAAGTCCTGCTGCGCTGGCAGCACGAGCCCCGTGGTGGTCGCCGGCTGTGCGTGGCCCGCCATCGCCGTGTCCGACAGCTGCTGCCGGTCGATCGCGAGCAGCATCGCGCGACGCAGCTCGATGTCGTCGAAGATCGGGTTCTGGTTGTTGAGGACCAGGTGCACCATCCCGGCGCCCGGGAACCAGTAGTGGTTGTTCTCCGGGTCCTTGTCGATGAACGCCTGGTCCACGTTGGCGAGGAATCCGCCGGCCCAGTCGATCCCGCCCTCGCCGAGCTGTGCGGTGAAGGTCTGGTTGGACATGGCCGGGTAGTCGATCTGCTCCGGGCCGACCTCGTCCGCGTTCCAGTACGTGTCGTTCTTCTCCAGCTGGTACAGCTGCTGGGAGAACCGCATGAGGTCGTACGGGCCCGAGCCCACCGGGTCCTCGTCGACGTACTCCGCGATGATCTCCTGCTCGCCGTACACGTGCTCCGGCACGATCACGCTGTTGCCGATGCTCGGGATCAGCGAGAACGCCGGCTCGGAGAACGTGACCTCGACGGTGTTCCCCTCGCCCGCGGCCGCGGCCTCGATCGGCAGCGCGCTGCCGTTGATCGCCGGCTCGTCCCGCATCGCCTCGAACGTGAAGACGACGTCGTCGACGGTGAGGTCCTCGCCGTCCGACCACTGCACACCCTCGCGCAGCGTGATCGTGAGCACGGTGCCGTCGTCGTTGAACGTCATGTCGGTCGCGAGGAACGGCGTCCCCTCGCCCGGCCGGAAGCCGGTGTACGCCATGAGCGGCTCGTAGATGAGCCCCTTGGCCCCGGTGAGCGCGCTCGGCGAGAACGGGTTGAAGTTCGACTGGAAGCTCGGCAGCGTCGACGCGTACACCGTGAGCGGCTCCTGCGCGGACGCGCCCTCGTCGCCGTCGCCGCCGCCGGTCTCGTCGTCGGTGCCGCCACCGCCGCAGGCGGTGAGCGTGAGCGCCAGAGCTGCGCTCGCGGCGACGACGGCGCCCCAGCGCCGTCGGCCGGATCGGGTGGTGTGCATTCTCTTCCCTTCGGTCGGACCCCGGGGTGCGCGCATCGCGCACCCCGGGGAGAGGTCACTCGCCTGCGGGCTCCAGCGCACGCACGACGAGCAGGTTGTCGGGGAACATGTACGGCGCCCCGAGCGCGTAGGGGTCTTCCTCGCTGGGCCAACCCGTGAAGAACTCGGTCCGGTACTGGAACCAGTTCGGGCTCTGCAGCAGCGGGATGATCGGCAGCTCCTCGACGACGATGTTCTCGAGTCCCTGGATCGCCTCGAGCTGGACCTCGGGGTCGTTCGTGGACTCGTAGGCGTCGAAGAACGCGTCCGACTCGGCGTCGTACCACCGCGCGAAGTTGTTGACGGCGGCCTCGCCCTCGGCCACCTCGAACTCCGAGCTCATCATCGACCGGTACATGAAGTACGGGGCGGTGCCGGCCGCGACGGACCCGAGGGTCAGGTCGTAGTTGCCGCCGTTGCGCTGGTCGACCCAGGACTGGAACGCGACACCCTGCGGAGCGAGCTGGACGCCGATCTCCGCGAGCTGCTCCTGGAGGAGGCCGGCGATCGTGACCCAGTCGGTCCAGTCGGACGGGATGATCAGGTCGAAGCTGAGCGGCGTGCCGTCGGGCGCGGTCCGGACGCCGTCGGCACCCATCGCGTAGCCCGCGTCGTCGAGGATCGAGTTCGCCTCGTCGACGTCACGGACGTACTCGGCGTCCGCCAGGTCCGGGTCCATCATCGCGTCGAACGCCGGGAGCGGCAGACCGGTCGGGTGCGCCGGCGGCGTGTAGCTCTGCATCGCCGTGGAGGACAGCTGGTCGCGGTCGACCGCGAGCGAGAGCGCCTGCCGGAACGCGACGTCGTTCATCGGTGCGCGCTGCTGGTTGACGAACAGGCCCACGATGCCGTCGCCGGGGTACCAGTACTTGTTGTGCTCGGCGTCCTTGCTGACGTAGATGTCGTCGATGTTCGCGACGAACCCGCCGGACCACTGCAGCTCGTTCCTGCTGAGTGCGACGTTGAACGTGTCGGCGCTGGAGGCAGGGAACGAGATCGTCTCGACCTCGTAGTTGTCGGCGTCCCAGTAGTTCGGGTTCTGCGCGAAGTCGTACACCTGGTCCGTGAACCGGTCGACGACGTACGGCCCGGTGCCCACGGGGTCGGCGTTCAGGAACTCGACGGGGTCCTGCTCGGCGAAGACGTGCTCGGGCAGCGTGATCGTGTTCCCGAGCTGCGGGGCGCGCGAGTACATCGTCTCGCCGAACGTGATGACGGCCGTCCGCTCGTCCGTCGCCTCGGCGTCGGTGACGGGCAGCGCGCCGGTGTTCGTCGCGGGGTTGTCGCGGTACAGGAGGAACGTGAAGACGACGTCGTCAGCGGTGAACGGTTCCTCGTCGTTCCACTGCACGCCCTCGCGCAGCGTGAACGTGACCTGGGTGCCGTCCTCGTTGAACTCCATGCTCTCGGCGAGCCACGGCTCGCCCTCGCCCGGCTTCATCGGCGTGTACGCGATGAGCGGCTCGTAGACCAGGCCACGCGTCCCGGGGAGGACGGACGGTGAGAGGGGGTTGAAGTTCTCCTGGTACGTCGGCGCCGTGTTCGCGTGGACGGTGAGCACCTCCTGCTCACCGCCGGCCGCACCGTCGTCGCCGTCGTCTGAGGCCCCGCCCCCGGAGGAGCAGGCCGTCAGGACGAGGGCGAGCGCGGCCGCCGTGGCGCCGAGCGCGGCGAGGCGAGGACGTCGCCTGGACGTTCGGGGATCGAGGTGTCGGGTCACTGCGTGCCTCCTAGGCATCGATGGCTGGGTGGGTCGAGCGAGTCATGACGTCGAAGGTGCGCGTGACGTCGAAGCCGCTGCGCCGGTAGAGCGTCGCGGCGGGCGACGTGGCCCCAGTCCACAGGAACCACGCGGAGTGGGCGCCCTCGCGGCGCATCGCGGCGAGCGTCTCGTGCAGGAGCACCGCGCCGAGCCCGCCTCCGCGGACGTCGGGGTCGACCCCGAACGGTCCGAAGCGGTCGATCCCCGCGGCGGGGTACGCGGCGTACGTCGCGAAGCCGATGACGGGGCCGGCGGCGCCCTCGCGCGCGACGATCACGCGCTCGGGGTGGCGGTGCCGCCCGACGGAGGCTCGCAGCACCTCGCCCCAGTCGGGTGCGAGACGCTGCGAGGCGAACGCCGCGATCTCGGGGATCTCGGCCAGCCGGGCCGGGGCGAACGTGCGCCCCTCGCTCTCGAGGCGGGCACGCAGCTCCCGCACCGACGCGGGCACCCGGTAGGTCGCGAGCGGCGCGTCCATCGCGACGGGCCGGGACGCGACGTCGAACCCGCACCGCTCGAGCAGCCGCACGGCGTCGGGGAACTGCACGGCGTCGACGCCCGGCGTGAGGTAGGCGGGCGGGTAACCGCTGACGACGAGCGTCGTTGCCCCGGCGCGGGCGAGGTAGTCCGCGGCCGCCGTGAGCAGGCGTGCCCCCAGCCCGCGACGCCGGTGGTCGGGGTGGACGGCGAACCAGGTGATCCATCCGGTCTCCGGGTCCACCGGCATCGCGCCGGAGCGCCCGAGCGTCCGCCCGGCGTGCCGAGCGTGCACGGCGTGCACGGCGCCGACGACCCTGCCGTCCTCGACGGCGACGATCAGACCCTCGGGGTCGAAGTTGGGCTCCAGGAGCACGTAGTCGCCGAACCACGACGCGCTCGGGGCGTCCGGCCCCAGTGCGTCGACGAGTAGGGCCAGGACGCCGTCGGCATCCTCAGCGCGAAAGGCGCGCACCTCGTTCATCCCCGACCTTCCGTCCCCGATGCGGCCCCCTCACCGCGTGTTCATCTGCACGTCAACGTACGGTTCACGGCACGTGCATGTCAATCATTTACGTGTTACGAATCGGTTGCGTCATTCGGCTACCGGACTCCGGCGCGAACGCCACGGCGCGCTCCGTCCGACCCAGGGCGCCGCGCAGCTGGAGCTGCGCCGAGTAGTAGTCGATGTAGCGGAAGCCGTACGTCTCGCCGCGCGCGAACGCCTGCCCGCTGATCGCCGCGTGCCACCGGGTGAAGGCCTCCTCGCCGACCGGCGCGTGCCGGTCGGCCACGAAGCCGTGGTCGTCCTCCCAGTTCTCGCAGTGCAGCACCCTCGGCACCCCGTGCCTGGTGGTCGCTGGCGTCTCGCCGTCCTCCTCCACCCCCGGCAGGCCGGCGAGGAACCGGGCGCGGATCGCGATCCGGGCGGCGTGCTCGTGGTCGGTGTGGATGCTGTGGACCCAGTGCGCGAGCAGGATGTCCGGACGCAGCTCACGGATGATCCGCGCGAGCCGCATCGCGACGTCGTCGTCAGCGGTCAGGAAACCGTCGCTGAGATCGTCGAAGCACGTGAACTCCGCGCCGATCCCCGCGGCGAACGCCTCCCCCTCGGCGATCTTCTGCAGCCGGTACTCGGCCGGCGTCAGCCGGGGGTGGCCCCGCTCCCCCGGCGTGAGCGCGACGAGCGCCGAGCGCCCGCCGTCGAGCACGTTCTGAGCGAGGTACGGGCCCGCCGCGAGGTCCATGTCGCCGATGTGCGCGCCGACGGCGAGCACGGTGAGAGAGGTCATGAGCGCAACTCCTGGGCTGCTGCGTAGGTGGACTTGAGGGCGTCGACGGTCTGGTCGTACCGGCGCTGGGCGACGCCGACGAAGATGCAGTCGACGATCATCAGCTGCGCGATCCGGGAGGCCATCGCCCCGGACCGGAACTGCGTCTCGCGCACCGAGGTGACGAGCACGATGTCCGCCGCCCGGGCGAGCGCCGACTCGGCGGAGTTCGTCACGGCGACGGTCCGGGCACCGTGCTTGCCGGCGGTCGCGAGGAAGGCCAGGGCCTCGCGCGTGGCGCCGCTGTGCGAGAACGCGACGGCGACATCGCCCGGCGAGCTCAGCGCAGCCGCCGTCACGGCGTCGTGCGGGTCGTCGAACGTGAACGCGACGCGTCCGATCCGGAAGAGCTTGCGCTGGAGGTCGGCCGCGCTCGAACCGCTCGAGCCGACGCCGTACGTCACGCTCCGGCCGGCGGTGTCGATGGCGTCGACGACGCGCTCCAGGTGCTCGATGTCCAGGCTGGCGAGCGTCTCCTCGATCCCGAGCGTGTCGGTGAACGCGATCTTCGCCGCCATCGCGGCGAGCCCGTCCTCGGCCAGGATGTCCGCCCCGTGGTCGCCGAGCTCGCCGCGCTGGGCGTTCTCGCGGCCGATCTCGGTGGCGAGCTCGAGCCGCAGCTGCACGTACCCGGTCAGCCCGAGCGTCCGGCAGAACCGGACGATGGTGGTCTCCGACGTCTCGCACTGCGAGGCGAGCTCGCTGATGGTCTTCTCCAGCACCACCTGGGGACGCTCGAGGATCGCCTCCGCGACCCGCCGCATCGACGGCGCGAACTGGTCGAGCCGAGACTGGATCGAGCTCTGGATGCTCATCGCTCACCTGCTTCTTCCGAGGGCGTGGCGCGAGGATAGAGCCGGACCGACTCGGGCGGCTCGAGCGGCTCGGGGCTCGCGGCGAGGACAGCCGCGAGGTCCTGCCCGGCGTCGATCCCGGTACGCAGGGCCGGCGACCCCCAGAGGAGGTCGGCGAACGGCGGCCGTCCCGCCTCGCTCTGCTGCCGCCACAGCGGCTCGTCGGGCGCCACGCGCCGTGCGACGGCGAGCAGCTCGAACCCGATGCCCAGCGGATCGAGGTCCTCGGGCCGCGTGACGTGCAGCTGCACGCCGCCGCACAGCTCGCCCGCGTGCTTGGAGAACACCGGCCGGAACCACGCCTCGCGGACGGCGACGCCGGGCAGCTCCCGCTCGGCGAGCGCGTCGGCGAAGCGTCCGTCGAGCCAGGGCGCGCCGACCGTCTCGAACGGCGACGTCGTCCCCCGGCCCTCCGACAGGAGCGTCCCCTCGACCAGGCACGTACCCGGGTAGAGCCGCGCCGTCGTCGGGCTGGGCATGTTCGGCGACGGCGGCACCCAGGTCATCCCGGTGGCGGCGGCGTCGCCGGTGGCGTCGCCCGGCCCGTCCATCGCGACGACGTCGAGAGCGACCTCGCGCCCGGTCCGCGCCGGCACGAACTCGGCGGCGAACCAGCGGGCGAGCTCCCCGATCGTCAGGCCGTGCACGAGCGGGACGTTCTCGCGGCCGACGAAGCTCGCGCACTCCTCGAGCAGGCCCGGCCCGGCCGCGCGGCCGGCGCCGATCGGGTTCGGGCGGTCGAGGACGGTGACCGCGAGCGAGGCGTTCGCCGCGGCACACATCACGTCGAGCATCGTCCAGATGTAGGTGTAGAACCGGGAGCCGATGTCCTGCAGGTCCAGGACGATGCGGGCGGCACCGGTCCCGGCGAGCAGCCGCTCCAGCGCCTCCCCCTCCACGAGGTACGTGTCCACGATCGGGATGCCGGTGCGGACGTCCGGCGCCCCCGCCTCGCTCTCGCCCGCCTGCACGGCACCCCAGTAGCCGTGCTCCGGCACGCAGATGGCGCGGATGTCGACGCCGCCGAGAGCCGCGAGCGCGTCGACGCCGCGACGCAGGTCGGCGGTCACCGACGTGTAGTTGCACACCATGGCGATCGGCTCGGCACCGAGGAGGCCCGGGTCCTCGACGGCTCGGTCGAGACCCGTGCGGACGAGAGCGGTGCGGCGCGCGAACGTTGTCGTCGCTGACAGGGAGGGCATGGTCATCAATTTACGTAGGACAATGCTCGCACGTCAATCATTGACGTCCCGTCGAGCCGCCGTCATCAGCCCGAGTCGAGCGCCCACCCGATGACCAGCACGTAGATCGGGAAGTAGACCATCACGTACAGGACGACGAGGAGCACCGCGTGCGCGCCGACGAAGCGGACCAGCTCACGCATCCGGCCCCGCGGCCGCAGGTACGCGACCAGCCGGCTCACCACGAGCCACGGGCGGGCCGCGTCCCAGCTGTTGAACCTCAGGCGGCGGCCGAGGTAGACGCCGAGGCAGCCGAGCACGAGCACCCCCGCCGTCACCGCCCACGACCACCACGGCGGCGTGGCCGGGATCTCTCCCGCGGCCCGGAACACGATGGCGAACGTCTGCACGAACGCCAGCGCCACGATGGCGTTGACGATCCCCGACAGGGTGAGCGTCAGCGTCATCACGATGTCGAACCACAACGGGACGGCATCGTCCGAGCGTCGGTGGGAGAAGTTCAGCTCGGTGATCAGGTACACGGAGTTCGGGAAGAAGACGACGAACGCCAGCCCGCTGACGATGAGGTACGCCACGGGCAGCCGCACGCGACCGGGTTCCGCGGCGAGCAGCACGAGCGTGCCCACGATCATCCCGATCGCGAGCAGGATCGGGATCGTCGACAGCGCGACGTTGAGCAGCATCGGTCGGTACAGGCGCGTCCCCCACGCGCGGGAACGGACGACGATCAGGACGACGGCGTAGACGTTGAGCGCCAGGACGCCGAGGCCACCGACGGCGATCGCCTGGCCGATCATCGCGGGTTCACGCGGGAACGACCCAGATCGCGTGGGCCGCGGGCAGCGCGAGCGGGACGCTGGTCTCGGACGCCGCGCCGTCGTCGCCGCTGGCCTCCCCACCTCGCACGCGCAGCCCGAGCAGTGCCGCGCCGTCGTTGCGCTCGACGACGCTCACGTGCGCGTCGGGGACGAGACCGACCTCGGCGAAGTACTGCAGGAGGTCACCCGCGGCGTCGGACACGCGCGTGACGACGCCGCCCTCCCCCACCGCCAGGTCGCTCACCGGCCGGGCCGCCGGGATCCGGATCTCGCCGTCGGCGGTCGGGATCGGGTCGCCGTGCGGGTCCCGCTCGGGGTGCCCCAGGTGCGCGGCGATCCGCTCGACGAACGCGTCCGAGACCGCGTGCTCGAGCACCTCGGCCTCGTCGTGCACCTCGTCCCACGAGTACCCGAACGTCTCGACGAGCAGCGTCTCGATGAGGCGGTGGCGGCGCACGACGGCGAGCGCCACCTCGCGGCCCGCGTCCGTCAGCGCGATCTGGCCGTACCGCGGGTGGTCGATGAGACCGGCCTCGCTGAGCTTGCGGACCCCCTCCGACACGGTCCCCGCGGTGACGCCGAGGCGCTCCGCGAGGCGCTTCGTCGTCAGCGGCGCGTCCGACCACTCCTGCGCGTTCCACACGAGCTTGAGGTAGTCCTGCGCGACGGCGGACACGTCTGACGCACGTGAAGGGCTCGTCATACCCCCGAGCGTAGGGCCGCCTCGGCGGAGGCAGCGTGCGCCGTCGGCCCGCCCGCCGGGCGTCGGCGGCGCAGCTGGGTCACGAGGGCGACGACGCCGAAGAGCACACCCTGGGCGAGGACCACCGCTCCGCCGCTCGAGACACCCGCGTAGTAGCTGAGGTACAGGCCGACGACCGCGCAGGCCAGCGCCGTCGCCGGAGCCACGACGAGCATGACGCCGAAGCGCTCCGTGAGCAGCCGCGCCGTCGCGCCGGGGATCACGAGCATCGCGACGACGAGGATGACGCCGATCGCCTGGAGCGCGACGACGATCGTCAGCGCCAGCAGCCCGAGCAGCAGTGCCGCGATCCGGCGCGGGGACAGGCCGATCGCGTGCGCGTACGTCGGGTCGAACGCGTACAGCGTGAGGTCGCGCCGCTTGACCAGGAGCACCGTCGTCGTGACGGCCGCGAGCGCGAGCACCTGGATCGTGTCGGCGACGGAGACGCCGAGCACGTTGCCGAGCAGGATGTGCTGGAGGTCGACCTGGGCGGGGTTGAGCGAGACCAGCACGAGACCGAGCGCGAACAACGTCGTGAACACCACGCCGATGGCGGCGTCCTCCGCCAGGCGCGTCCGGTCGCGGACGACGCCGATCAGCCCCGCGGCCGCGAGGCCGAACGCGAGGGCGCCGAGCGTGAACGGGACGCCGACGACGTACGCGAGCACGACCCCGGGGAGCACGGCGTGCGACAGCGCGTCCCCCATGAGCGACCAGCCGATGAGGACGAGCCAGCACGACAGGAGCGCGCACACGATCGCTGCGGCCGCCGTCACGAGGAACGCGCGCTGCATGAGGCCGAGCGCGAGCGGGTCGACGAGCACGTCGATCACATGACTCATCCCCGCGCCCCCACGCCCGGCACCTCGCGCCGCTCCTCGGACTCGACGAACACGCGAGCCAGCACCTCGGGGGCCAGCACCTCGGCCGGGGTGCCGCGCGCGACGACGTGCCGCTGGAGCAGCACCGCGTCGTCCGCGAGACCCGGGAGCGCGACGAGGTCGTGGCTCGCGATCAGCACCGCCGCGCCGTCGTCGGCCCGCTGGCGGAGGACCCGCGAGATCGTGCGCTCGCTGACGACGTCGACGCCCGCGAACGGCTCGTCGAGCAGCAGGACCTGCGCGCGCTGGGCGAGCACGCGGGCGACGAACGCCCGCTTGCGCTGGCCGCCCGAGAGTCGCCCGATCTGGCGGTGGGCGAGGTCCTCCAGGTCGACGGCGTCGAGCGCCTCGGCGAGGGCGGCGTGGTCGGGTGCGCGCAGTCGCCGGGTAGGCCCGAGCCCCGCGTACCTGCCCATGGCGACGACGTCGCGCACCGCGAGCGGGAAACCCTGGTCGACCTCCTCCGACTGCGGGACGAAGCCCAGCACCCCGCGCCGCCGGGCACGCGCGAGCGGCGCGCCGTCGTACGTCACGACGCCACCAGCGAGCGGGACCAGCCCCATGATCGCCTTGAACAGCGTGGACTTGCCCGAGCCGTTCGTGCCCACCAGGCCGGTGATCCGGCCGGGCACGAGGGTCAGGTCCGCCCCGTCGAGCGCCGTCACGTCGCCGTAGCGGACGACGGCGCCGCGCACCTCGAGCGTGCCGCTCACCGTGCCCCTCCCGCCAGGCCCTCGGCGATGACCTCGAGATCGTGCGCGAGCAGGTCCAGGTACGTGGGGACCTCGCCGTCGGCCTCCGACAGGGAGTCCACGTAGAGCGGGCCCGCGAGGCGTGCTCCCGACTCGGCGGCCACCTGGGACTGCACGGCGTCCGAGACGGTCGACTCGCAGAACACGGCCGGGAGCTCGCGCTCGATGACGAGCCGCGTGACGTCGGCGACGTGCTGCGCCGTCGGGTCGGCGTCGGCGTTGACCGGCCACAGGTACGCCTCCTCGAGGCCGATGTCCCGCGCCAGGTAGCTGAACGCGCCCTCGCACGTCACGAGAAGGCGATGCTCGGGCGGGATGCCGGCCAGCACGTCGTCGGCCCGCGTGCCGATCTCCTCGATCCGGTCCACGTAGCCGTCGGCGTTGCGCGCGTAGTCGCCGGCATGCGCCGGGTCGAGCTCCGCGAACGCCTCGGCCATCGCGTGCACGTAGTGGACGGCGCCCTCGGGGCTCATCCAGGCGTGCGGGTTGACGTCGTCGGTCCCCGCGATCGGCACCGTCGCGAGGCCCTCGCTGAGCGTGACCGACGGCGTGCCGGTGCGGTCGGTGAAGCGCGTGAACCACGCTTCCAGACCGAGCCCGTTGTCCAGGATCAGATCGGCGCCCTGGGCCCGCACGACGTCCTGCGCGGTCGGCTCGTACCCGTGGATCTCCGCACCCACGGGCACGATCGAGGCCACGTCGAGGTGGTCGCCCGCGACGTTGGCGGCCATGTCCCCGAGCACGCTGAACGTCGTGAGCACGAGCGGGCGCTCGCCGTCGGTGCCCGCGGGCTCGCCGCCCGACTCCGTGAACGCGGCGCACCCGGCGACGGCGGCCGCCGCGCCGAGCAGCAGGGCAGCTGCACGGACGACGCGGAAGTTTGGGCCACCGAACATTCGCCTACGGTAGCGCAAACACCATCGCGGCGGCAGGTGGCCCGGGGGCGTGTCACCAGTCGGCGCTGGCCGCCTCGAAGTCCTCGTCGAGCATGCCCATGATGATCGCGTCGGCCCAGCGGCCGGGGTGATCCGGATCGGGGTACACCTCCCGCTGCCGCCCCTCGACGACGAAGCCCAGGCTCTCGTAGAGAGACTGCGCGCGCGGGTTGATCGACAGGACGTCGAGGCCGACGCGGTGCAGCCCGAGGCCCTCGGGCGGGGGCGCGAACGCGAACCGCAGCACGAGCTGCATCGCTTCCCGTCCGTAGCCCCGCCCGCGGTGACCCGCATCGACGGCGAGCCTCAGGGTGGCGGACCGGGCGTCGTCGTCGAGGTTGTTGAGGACGATCTCGCCGCGGTAGGCGTCGCCGTCATGCGTGATCGCCCAGTCGAAGCGGCCCGGGCGGTCCGCGATCGTCGCGGCCCACTCGTCGATCTGCTCGCGGGTGAATGTCGCGGTCGTGCCGGTGAGGCGCATCGACTCGGCGTCGTCGAGGCCGTCCCACATGGCGTCGGCGTCCTGGGGTCCGAGCGGGCGGAGTCGCACCATGTCGCCCTCGAGGACGGGAACGAGACGTGTCTGAGAGGTCATGACGTCGATCCTCGCCGGATAGGCTCGCGGCTGGTAGCCACTCCTCCGACAGCGAAACGAGGTCCCGTGACGCGCGCCCGCGCCCACCGGCTGGCCCGGAGACTCGGGCTCGGCGAGGTGCTCCTCGTCCGGCGCACGTACGTGCCGCCGTGGCTGCGGGCGATGTTCTGGGTGCCGGCGCTGCTGCTCGTGTGGGTGAACGTCTCCGACCCGCTCGTCGCCCCGCTGGCGAACGTCCTGCTCACGGGTGGCTTCGTGCTCGTCGCGATCGGGGCCGCCGAGCTCGTCGCCGCCGACCACCTCGTCGTCACCCGCGGCGGCCTGCTCCTCGGGACGTTCTGGCCGGGCTTCACGCCCTACCTGATCCGCTGGGACGACGTCGACCCCGCCACGATCCGGGTCGCCACGCCGGGACGCCTCTTCGTGCGGCACACCGGCTCCGGCTTCTCGTTCACCCGGCGCATGGTCGGCTGGCCGAGGTACGTGCTCAGCCTCGACGGCCCTCCGCTCGGGCTCGCGCGCCTCCGCCGCCCCGCCGTCGTGCCGCCGGGCACTCAGGTGCGGACGGCGCTGTGGTCGTTCGGCATCGGGCGGGACCCCGGTGACGTGGTCGCCGCGATCGACGCGGCGCTGTCACCGCGGCTGCCGCCGGACGAGGCCGAGGTGCTGCGGCACGAGCTCGCGACGCCGCTCGTGCTCGACGCGCACACGCCGCCGGAGGCGATCCCGGGGAACGCACCCGCACGCTGAGGGAACCCTCTCGGGGAGGGGTCAGCGCACCCGCACGCTGAGGGAACCCTCTCGGGGAAGGGGTCAGCGCACCCGCTCGAGCACGAGCTCGCGCACGCGTCCGGCGTCGGCCTGCCCGCGGGTCGCCTTCATGACGGCGCCGATGATCGCGCCGACAGGCCCGAGGTTGCCGCCGCGGATCTTCTCGGCGATGTCCGGCTGCGCGGCGAGCGCGGCGTCGATCGCCTCGAGCAGCGCACCGTCGTCCGAGACGACCTCGAGACCCCGGGCGACGACGACCTCCTCCGGACGCCCCTCCCCCGCGAGCACGCCCTCGAGCGCCTGCCGGGCGAGCTTGTCGTTGATCCGGCCCGCGTCGACGAGCGCCTGCAGCTCGGCGACGTGCTCCGGCGTGACCGGCAGCTCCTCCAGCGCGACCTCGTCGGCGTTCGCGCGCCGGGCGAGCTCGCCCATCCACCACTTCCGGGCGGCGGCGGGTGCCGCGCCGGCGACGACCGTGGCCTCGATGAGCTCCACGGCGCCGGCGTTCACGACGTCGCGCATCTCCGTGCCGGAGAAGCCCCACTCGCCGAGCAGGCGACGACGGCGGTCCGCGGGCGGTTCCGGGAGGCTCGCGCGGATCTCCTCGATCCAGGCGCGCTCCGGTGCGAGCGGCACGAGGTCGGGCTCGGGGAAGTACCGGTAGTCCTCGGCGTCCGACTTCACCCGGCCGGGCGACGTCGAGCCGTCCGTCTCGTGGAAGTGGCGCGTCTCCTGGATGACCGGCCCACCGGCGTCGAGCACCGCCGCCTGCCGCGAGATCTCGTACCGCACGGCGCGCTCGACGCTGCGGAAGGAGTTGACGTTCTTCGTCTCCGTGCGGGTGCCGAGCGGGGAGTCCGGCGACGGCCGCAGCGAGACGTTGACGTCGGCGCGCACGTTCCCGCGCTCCATCCGCGCCTCCGAGACGCCGAGCGAGCGGAAGATGTCCCGCAGCGTGCGCACGTACGCCCGGGCCACCTCCGGCGCCCGCGCCCCCGTTCCCGGGATCGGCCGGGTGACGATCTCGACGAGCGGGATGCCGGCGCGGTTGTAGTCGACGAGGGAGTACTCGGCGCCCTGCAGACGTCCGGTGCTGCCGCCGACGTGCGTGTTCTTGCCGGCGTCCTCCTCCATGTGCGCGCGCTCGATCTCGACGCGCACGACCTCGCCGTCGTCGAGCTCGACGTCGATCCACCCGTCGTGCGCGATCGGCTCGTCGTACTGGGACGTCTGGAAGTTCTTCGGCACGTCCGGGTAGAAGTAGTTCTTCCGGGCGAACCGGCACAGCTCGGCGATCTCGCAGTTGAGCGCCAGTCCGATGCGGATCGCGTACTCGACGGCCGTCCGGTTCACCACGGGCAGCGCGCCCGGCAGCCCGAGCGACACCGGCGTGACCTGGGTGTTCGGCTCGGCACCGAACGTGACGGGTGCGCCGTCGAACATCTTCGTCACGGTGCCCAGCTCGACGTGCACCTCGATGCCGAGCACGGGGTCGTAGCGCTCGACCGCCTCGTCGAACGGGACGAGGGCGTTCGTCTGCGTGCTCACGCGGACACCTCCAGCTCAGGGGCGCGCTCCAGCAGGTGGCCGCCCCAGGATTCGACGAGCAGCGCTTCGAGCGCGGCTCCCACGCGGTACAGGCGGGCGTCCTCGCGGGCCGGCGCCAGGATCTGGAACCCGGTGGGCAGGCCCGCGGCGTCGGTCCCGTTCGGGATCGAGATGCCCGGGATGCCGGCGAGGTTGGCCGGGATCGTCGCGACGTCGTTGAGGTACATCGCCATCGGGTCGTCGAGCTTCTCGCCGAGCCGGAACGCGGTGGTCGGCGCCGTCGGCGACACGAGCACGTCCACCTCGGCGAACGCTGCCGCGAAGTCACGCTGGATGAGCGTGCGGACCTTCTGCGCGCTGCCGTAGTACGCGTCGTAGTACCCGGCGGAGAGCGCATAGGTGCCGAGGATGATGCGGCGCTTCGCCTCGTCGCCGAACCCCGCGCCGCGGGTCGCGGCCATGACGCGCTCCGCCGTCACCGGCCCGTCCGAGGGCTCCACCCGCAGCCCGTACCGCATGCCGTCGAACTTCGCGAGGTTGCTCGACGCCTCGGCGGGAAGGATGAGGTAGTACGCGGCGAGCGCGGCGTCGAAGCTCGGGCAGCTGACCTCGACGACCTCCGCCCCGATGCGCTGCAACGCCTCGACGCTGGCGTCGAACGCGGCGCGGACCTCCGACTGGTACCCCTCGCCGCCGAGCTCGCGGACGACGCCGACGCGCAGGCCGGTCAGGTCCCGGCGGGCGCCGTCGTGCGCGGCGGCCACGAACCCGGTGGCCTCGCCCGGCAGCGACGTCGAGTCGGCCGGGTCGTGCCCGCCGATGACCTCGTGCAGCAGCGCGGCGTCGAGTACCGTGCGCGTGCACGGGCCGGCCTGGTCGAGGCTGGAGGCGAGCGCGATGAGCCCGTACCGCGACACCGACCCGTACGTCGGCTTGACGCCGACCGTGCCGGTGACGGCCGCCGGCTGCCGGATGGAGCCGCCCGTGTCGGTCCCGATCGCGAGCGGCGCCTCGTACGCGGCGACGGCCGCGGCGCTCCCCCCGCCGGAGCCGCCCGGGATCCGATCGAGGTCCCACGGGTTGCGCGTCGGGCCGAACGCGGAGTGCTCCGTGCTCGAGCCCATGGCGAACTCGTCCATGTTCGTCTTGCCGAGGATCGGCATGCCCGCCGCGCGCAGGCGCGTGACGAGCGTCGCGTCGTACGGCGGCACCCAGTCCGCCAGGATGCGGGAGCCCGCCGTCGTCGGCTGGCCCCTGGTCACGACGACGTCCTTGACGGCGATCGGCACGCCCGCGAGCGCGGGGAGGTCGTCACCGGCCGCCCGCGCCGCGTCGACGGCGGCCGCGGCTGCGAGGGCCGGCGCGCCGTCCGTGTGCAGGAACGCGTGCACGGCGTCGTCGACGGCGCCGATGCGGTCCAGGTGCGCCTGCGTCACCTCGACGCTGCTCACCTCGCCGCCCTCGAGGAGCGCTGCGAGCTCGGCGGCCGTGCGCCGGGTCAGCGTGGCGTCGCTCATCACTCCTCCCCGAGGATCTGCGGGACGGCGAACTTGCCGTCCGCGGCCTCGGGCGCCGACGCGAGCACCTCGCCGCGGTCGAGCGTCGGGGCGGCGACGTCGTCGCGCCACACGTTCGTCAAGGGGATCGGGTGGGACGTCGCGGGGACGTCGTCGCCCGCAACCTCGCTCACGCGCGCGACCGCGGAGGCGATGACCTCGAGCTCGCCCGCGTAGCGCTCGAGCTCGGCCGGCGTCAGGTCGATCCGGGCGAGGTTCGCCAGGCGCGCGACCTCGTCGGTGGTGAAGGTGGACATGGTGCCCGAGTCTAGGTCGTCCGCGTGCGCGGATCCGTCGCGTCCGCAGCCTGCCGGACCGCCTCTCCGCCGCGCTCCCACGGCGGCACGGCCACGGCGTCCGGGTCCGCCAGCACCGCCTGGCTCAGCACCTCGGTCAGCCACGTCTCGTACGCCTCGGTGCTCCAGCCGCGTTCGCGCGTGAGCATCCGCCAGACAGCGGATCCCGAGAGCGTCCACAGCCTGTCGCGCGCCTCGTCGTCGCCGAGCCCGGGCCGCAGCGCGTCGAGCTGTCGCAGCCGCCGCACGAGCAGCTCCGCGCCGAGGAGGCGCTCGGCGCCGAGGCCGCCCACGCGCGCCGCGACGTCCGCATCGCCGGCCGCGGCGGCGGCCACGACGGTCTCGAGCGGTCCGACGCGCTCCGCGAGCTCGCGGCTGAGGCTCACGTACGCGCGCACGATCCACGCGGCGTCCGTCTCGGCGTCGAGCGCCCGGATCTCCGGCCGCTCCAGGGGCGGGGTCGGGTCGCCACCGAGGACGCGGCGCGTGTAGAGCCGTGCGAGGACCTCGACCTTCGAGCCGAACACGTTGTACACGGTCTGTGGCGAGACTCCGGCGCCCCGGGCGACCTGCGCGACGGACGTGGCGGTGTACCCGCGGGAGAGGAAGAGGTCCTCGGCGGTGTCGAGGACCCGCTGTTCCGTGAGGCGCGCCTGCGCGTCGCGGACGGGGCTGCGGTACGCCCGGGACGTCGTCACGTGAGTCTCCGTCAATTGGATGTAGCGCTACTATACCGAACGTGGACGAGCGAAGCTCCAGGGAGCCGGCGGTGCGGGGGACCTACCTCTTCGCGCTCACGGAGGGGGGCGGGACCGTGCCGCCGGAGATCGGCGTCGCCCGGCGGCTGATCGAACGGGGCCACCGGGTCATCGTGCTGGCCGAGGACGCCAGCGCCGATGATGTCCGGGCCGCCGGAGCGGAGCTCGTCGGGTGGAAGAAGGCGCCGAACCGGCGCGGCCGCTCGCGCGACGACGATCCGTTGCACGACTGGGAGCTGCGCGACCCGATCAGCCTCGCACGCGGGATGGCGGAGCACATGCTCGTCGGGCCGGCACCAGGGCAGGCCGACGACGTCGCCTCCCTCATCGCCCGCGAACTCCCGGACCTCGTCGTGACGTCGTTCCCCGCCTGGGGAGCGATGGTGGCGGCCGAGGCGAGCGGGACGCCGTTCGACGTCCTGATGCCGAACGTCTACCCGCTCCCCGCACCTGGTCTACCGCAGCTAGGGACGGGGATGCGCCCCGCCCGCGGGCCGCTCGGCAGGGCACGGGACCGCGCCGCGACCGCCGTGAGCACGCGCCTGCTCGACCGGTTCACCCTGGAGCGGCTCACTGCGGTGCGTCGTGACCACGGCCTGGCGCCCCTCTCGCACTCCTGGGACCAGGTGCGCCGCGCCCGCCGGCAGCTCGTCCTCACCAGCCGTGCCTTCGACTTCCAGGCCACCCTGCCCCCCGGCGTCCGCTACTGCGGGCCGATCCTCGACGAGCCGGCGTGGGCCGGTGCGGACGGATGGACCGCGCCGCCCGGCCACGACCCGCTCGTGCTCGTCGCGATGTCGTCCACGTTCCAGGACCAGGTCGCCTGCCTCCAGCGGGTGGTCGACGCACTCGGGAGGATGCCGGTCCGCGGCGTCGTGACCACCGGCCCCGCCCTCGACACCCGTGAGCTGCACGCCCCGGCGAACGTCTCGGTCGTCCCCGCTGCGCCGCACCGCGAGGTGATGCGCGAGGCGGCCCTCGTCGTCACGCACGGGGGCCACGGGACGGTCATGAAGGCGCTCGCCGCCGACCTGCCCCTGCTGCTGCTCCCCCACGGCCGCGACCAGGCCGACAACGCCGTCCGCGTCACGTCACGGGGCGCCGGCCTCACGCTGAGGCGCGGGGCGCCGTCGCGCAGGATCGCCGCTGCCGTACGACGGCTGCTCGACGATCCGTCCTACGCCCGAGGTGCCGCCCGGCTCGGCGCCCTCGTGCGCCGGGACGCGTCCGGGGACGGTCTCGTGACCGAGCTCGAGCAGACCCTGGCTCAGGCCAGCCCTGGCGGGGCGGGCACGGACCGCTGACCGACGCTCGGCGGCAGCGCGCAGTAGTCGTAGACGTGGTGCTTCGGAGCGGACTCGTCGGTCACGTCGACGATCTCCGTGGCGGCCGCATGAGGCAGCTCGTTCCCCGCGAGCGTCCACACCGAGTAGTGCCACACGTCGCGGACCTCCTCGTCCAGGAGCCCGTCGCCGTCGACCACCAGGACGGTGTCCGGAGCGCCGGCGCCCGGGCGCTCACCGGCGCGGAACGGTGCGACGAGCCCGCGACGCAGGTCCCGCCCGCCGACGTCGTCCACCGACTCTCGCGCCACCGGGACGCCCCGCTCGCGCAGCGCGCCCTCGAGGTCGTCGGCGAACCGCGCGGCACGGGCTCGGGAGGCTCCCGTGACGGCGATCATGCGGCGTCCGCGGCGCCAGACCTGCAGGAACTCGTCGGCGACGCCGGTGAGGAACGCGCGACGACGGGTCGACTCGTCCACGTCCTCCACGTTACGACCGGAACCGGACCGTGTCGCCGGGACGCAGCTGAGCGGCCGCATCGCTCGCGCTCCGCGTGAGCACCGCGACGACGGGGTAGCCGCCGGTCAGCGGATGGTCGGGACCGAACACGATGGGCCGACCGTCCCCCGGCACCTGGACGGCACCGCGGACGAGCCCCTCCGACGGCAGCTCGACCTCCGCGACGCGCGGGAGAAGCGGACCGTCCAGCCGGAGGGCCACCCGGTCGGAGTCCGCGTGCACGACATACCGGGAGCGGAGGAGCCGTTGGAACGCGTCGGGCGCGAACAGCTCGGCATGCGGACCCGCCACGACGTCGAGCGGACCGGCTCCCGAGCGCGCCGCCGTCTCGACCCCGTGCGCCGGTGGGGTCGCCACGGAGCCCTGGCCCCCGACCGGCAGCCGGTCGCCGGCGCGCACGGGCTCCGGCCCGAGGCCGGCCAGCGTGTCCCGCGAGCGCGAGCCGAGCACCGGCGCGGCGTCGATGCCACCGCCGACGGCGACGTAGCTCCGCAGGCCGCGCCCGGGCACGCCGAGCGTCAGGACCTGCCCCGGGGCGAGCGCGTGCACGTGCTCCATCGCGACCGCGAGCCCGTCGACGTCGACCGGGCACGGTGCCCCGCACACGGCGACGTACGCGACGACGTCGGACCGCAGCACCAGGCCGCCGAACGCGACCTCGAGCGTCGCGGCCCCCGGCTCGTTGCCCGCGAGGACGTTCGCGCGGCGGTGCGCCGCCTCGTCCGCGGCGCCGGACGGCGACACCCCGAGCGCGGCCAGGCCGGGCCGGCCGAGGTCCTGCACGAGGGTCAGGCCCCCGGCGTCGAGCACCTCGATCACCGCGTCCTCCCCCGGGGTGCGGGGACGGGATGGAACCGGACGCGGTCGCCGGGCTGGACGAGCGCCGGACGATCGGCACCGGCATCGAACATCACGGCGTCGGTCCGCCCGAGCAGGTGCCAGCCGCCGGGACCGGACCGTGGGTAGACGGCGGAGAACTCCGCCGCGACGGCCACCGAGCCTGCGGGGACCCGCTTCCGCGGCGTCGCTCGCCGCGGCAGGTGCAGGGCCGGGTCGAGGCCCGTGAGGTAGACGAAACCCGGCGCGAAGCCCGCGAACGCCGCTCTGTACGTCGCGGCGCCGTGCCGGGCCACGACCTCCGCGACGTCCAGACCCGTCGCCGCGGCGACGTCGTCGAGATCGGCGCCGTCGTACACGACGTCGACGACGACGTCGCGCCCCTCGGCCACCGGCTCGTCGGAACGGCGGGCGCGCACCGACCTCGCCCATCCTGCGACCTCGGCGAGATCCGTCCCGGGCGGCACGCGCACCAGGACGGTGCGCGCCGCGGGGACGACGTCGACCAGCGGCCGGTCCCGCGCCGTCGCGTCCGCCCTCAGCGCCGTGGCGAGCCGAGCGGCCTCCGCGGCGCCGGCGACGTCGACGAGCAGCGCCTCCTGGCCGTAGGCGCGGACGCCGTCACCGACGTCGTCGGCAGCGCTCACGCCGCGAACGGCACGAGCTCGATCCCCGCGCCCTCGAGCGCAGCGCGGGCCGCCCGCGCGATCGCCACGGCTCCCGGGGTGTCCCCGTGCACGCAGATGCTCCGTGCGGCCGGCGCGAGGGCGAGCACGTGGTCCGCGACGCCGTCCGGGTCCGTGAGCACGGCGCCGGGCTCGGAGCGCGGCACGAGCTGCCCGTCCGGCGTCGACGCGCGGTCGGCGAACGCCTCGGGCACGAACCGCACCCCGGCGTCGGCGGCGGCCCGTTCGAGGACGGACCCGGGCAGGCCCAGCACCGGGAGCACCCGGTCGAGGGACTCGTGCGCCGCGACGAGGACGGCGCCGGCGTGCCGCGGGTCGCTCGCGGCTGCGTGGTAGAGCGCGCCGTGCGGCTTGAGGTACGCCACGTGGGTCCCGACGGCGGTCGCCGCCTCCTCGAGGTCGCGCACCTGACGCTGCAGCGCGTGCGCGAGCGCCAGCCAGTCGACGTCCTGCGGCCGGCGGCCGAAACCCTCGCGGTCCTCGTACGACGGGTGGGCGCCCACCGTCACGCCGCGCTCCAACGCCCGCTCGCACGCCACGCGCATCGTGTCCGCGTCTCCGGCGTGCCCACCGCACGCGATGGACGCGCTCGTGACGACGTCCAGCATCGCGGCATCGTCACCCACCCCCTCGCCGAGGTCGGCATTGAGGTCGACGGTGCTCGCCGCAGGACTCACGTGCGCACCTCGGCGAGCTCGACGAGAGCGAGGACCGCCTGGGCGTAGGCGTCCGCGGCGCCGGGGGCGCTGAACGTCTGCGACTCGTCGCGCAAGGGGTGCACGGCCGTCACGTGGAACCCGTCGTCGTCGCGAGTCAGGGATCGGAACGTCGCGCCCAGGAGCTCGCGGAGCTGGTCCTCGCGCGGCATCCAGAGGGCGTCCTCGATCGCCACCGAGTCCAGCGCCCACTCCGTGGTGCCGTTGAAGCCGAGGATCGTGCCCGTGGGGTAGTGCCGGGCCTCGATCGTCATCTCGGACAGCGTGAAGACGTCGTCCTCGAGGTCCGGCGCGCTGACGATCCGGAACCTGTCGCCCGCCGACGGGTGCCAGGGCAGTCCTGCCGCGGCGAGCGCCCGAGCGAGCTCCGTGGAGATCATGCTCCAGTATGGTCCAGCGCCGCCCACGGGCGCCCTCAGGACGTGACGGCCTCCGAGGAGTCGGCGCTCTCGGCGACGGCGTCCGGTCCCTCCGCGAGCAGGCGCTCGAAGCCCGCCTCGTCGAGGATCGGGCGCCCGAGCTCACGCGCCTTCGTCTCCTTCGAGCCGGCGTTCTCCCCCACGACGACGAAGTCGGTGCTCTTCGACACCGACCCCGCGGCCTTGCCGCCGCGCGCGAGGACCGCCTCCTTCGCGCCGTCGCGCGTGAACCGCTCGAGGGAACCGGTGACGACGACGGTCAGACCCTCGAGCGTGCGCGGCACCGACTCGTCGCGCTCGTCGGCCATCCGCACGCCCGCCGCCGCCCAGCGGCGCACGATCTCGCGGCGCCAGTTGTCGGGCGCCTCGGGGTCGCCCAGCCACTCCTTGACGGCCGCTGCGATCGTCGGCCCGACGCCGTCGGCGGCCGCCAGCTCCTCCTCGCTGGCGGCGTCGATGGCGTCGATCGAACCGAAGCGCTGCGCGAGCGCCCGGGCCGCCGTGGGGCCGACGTGCCGGATCGAGAGGGCGACGAGCACGCGCCAGAGCGGGCGCGTCTTGGCGAGCTCGAGCTGGTCGAAGAGCACCTGGGTGGTCTGGGTCGGCTTCGGCGGCACCTTGGCCGTGCCCTTCGTGAAGAAGAAGGGCCGGTCCTCCCAGAACCCCGTGGCCTCCCCCTTGCGCTTGATCTCCCGCCAGACGCGCACGTTCGCGACGTCGTCGGGCGTCAGCTCGAACAGGCCCGCCTCGGTGGCGAGCACGGGAGCCTGCCGGTCCGGGAGCGCCGCCGGAGCCTCGGCCGTCAGGTCGGCCCCGGGCCGGTAGACGGACGCGTCGACCGGCCGGCCCCGCTCCGGGTCGGTGAGCGCGGTCGCCGCCTCCCACCCGAGCGCCTCGATGTCGAACCCTCCACGTCCGCCCAGCGCGGAGACCCGCTCCGACAGCTGCGCCGGGCACGAGCGCGCGTTCGGGCACCGGATGTCGACGTCGCCCTCCTTCGCCGGCGCGAGAGGCGTGCCGCAGGAGGGGCAGACGTCGGGCATGACGAACTCGCGCAGCTCGCTCTCGCGCCCTTCCCGCAGGGCCACCACCGGGCCGACGATCTCCGGGATCACGTCGCCCGCCTTGCGCAGCACGACCGTGTCGCCGATGAGCACGCCCTTGCGCTTGACCTCGCTCGCGTTGTGCAGCGTGGCCGCCTCCACCGTCGACCCCGCCACGACGACGGGTTCCATGACGCCGTACGGCGTGACGCGGCCCGTGCGGCCCACGCTGACACGGATGTCGAGCAGGCGCGTGTTGACCTCCTCCGGCGGGTACTTGTACGCGATCGCCCAGCGCGGCGCCCGCGACGTGGCGCCGAGCCGGCGCTGCAGCGCCACCTCGTCGACCTTGACGACGACGCCGTCGATCTCGTGCTCGACGTCGTGCCGGTGCTCGCCGTAGTACGCGATCATCTCCTGCACGCCGGCCAGGTCGTCGACGACGCGCGTGTGCGGCGACGTCGGCACGCCCCACGACGACAGCAGCTCGTACACCTGCGACTGGCGCGTGATCGACGACGCCTCCGGCGCGTCGCCCCAGTCGAGCGCGCCGATGCCGTGCGCGTACATGCCCAGCGCACGCCGCGCCGTCACGCGCGGGTCCTTCTGCCGCAGCGACCCGGCGGCGGCGTTGCGCGGGTTCGCGAAGGGCGACTTCCCCGCCTCGACCTGGGAGGAGTTCAGCGCCTCGAACGCCTCGACGGGCAGGAACACCTCGCCGCGGATCTCGATGCGCGCGGGGTGGCTCGCGGCGTCTCCGCCCAGGACGTGCGGGATGGAGGCGATGGTGCGGACGTTGAGCGTGACGTCCTCGCCGGTGCGGCCGTCGCCGCGGGTCGCGGCGCGCACGAGGCGCCCGCCCTCGTAGAGCAGCGCGATGGCGAGCCCGTCGATCTTCAGCTCGCACAGGTAGTGCAGGCCCGCGGCCGCGGCGTCCAGGTCGCGTTCCACCCGCTGCGCCCAGGACTCGACGCCCTCGGCGGAGAACGCGTTGTCCAGCGACAGCATGCGCTCGACGTGCTCGACGGCGGTGAACTCGGTGGAGAACGTGCCTCCCACCTGCTGCGTGGGCGAGTCGGGCACCCGGAGCTCGGGGTGCGACTCCTCCAGCGCCTCGAGCTCGTGCAGCAGGGCGTCGAACGCCGCGTCGCTGAGCGTCGGAGCGTCCTTGACGTAGTACGCGAACCGGGCGTCGTTGACCTGCTGGGCGAGCTCCGCCCAACGGTGCGCTGCCTCGGGCGGCACTGGCGGCGTGGGCATCGAGGGGGTCACGAGGGCAATTGTGGCGCGCGGGGCCGACATCTTCGCGCCGGTAGCCTCGGCTCGATGTCCTCCGCCCAGCCAGCGACGTGGCCCGCGCCGCCGACACGACGCACGCCGGTGCCGCTGACGCCGTGGGGCGTGGGTGCCCGGGTGGTGGGGATCGTGCTGCTCGTCGCCGGCGCCGCCTACCCCTGGGTGCGGCTCGCGATGGGCGGCACGGACGCGCTGATGTTCTCGCTCCTGTGCCTCGCCGGGCAGGGCGTCGCCTGCCTGACCGGCGAGATCGTGACGGCGTGGATCGTCCGCCCCGTGGTCGCGGGTGCCGTCGCGATCAGCGCGGGCGTGGGGGCTCTCGTCGACTCGCGCAGGCGGCCGACGACGGCGCTCGTCATGGCGGGCGTCGGCGTCGCGGCGATCGTCGTGACCTGGGTGGTGCTGTGAGCGCCGGCAGGCCCCAGTACCCGCCGGGCAGTCCCGCCCGGCCCGGCGTCGTCCCCGCCGGCGCCGTGATCAGGTCGCCGGCTCCCGTCTCGTCGCCGGTCGGGTCGCCCGTTTCCCCGACCGGACCGGACGACGACGCACCCGCGCCCTTCGCCGGCGTGCTCGCCGCGCTGGGCGTGCTGATGCTCCAGGCGGGCGTGCTCGTACCCGCCTCGGTGATGGTCGTGCTCGGTCTCGCCACCGCCGGATGCGCGTCGGACTCCTGGACCTACCCGGTATGCACGGCCGGCACGGGATGGCTGCTCGGCGCGCTCGTGCCGGCCGTCGTGGGCCTCGGGGCCGTCATCGGCTCCATCGTCGCGCTCGCGAACGCTCGCCGCCGCCCGCAGCGAGCCGGCTCCGTGCTCGGCGTGACGGCGATCGCGCTCATCGCACTCGTGACGCTGGTGCCCGCCCTCGCCGGCGTGCCCTACTTCGGCTGACCGGCGTCGCCCTCGCCTACGCTGAGCCCATGACCAGCCAGATGCCGCCCGGCGGCCAGCCGTCGACCGGCGGGCAGGTCAACACCATGGCCGGGCAGCACGCCGCCCTCGCCGAGCCCGGGAGCGGCGGCCTGCGTGTGCTCGCGCGACTCCTGGGCGTCCTCGTCCTGCTGACGTCGCTCGTGCTGCCGTTCGTGCTCATCGGCTCCGGGGCCGAGGCCGCGCTCGACGAGCTCGAGGCGGTCTGCGCCGCCGACCAGGCCGCCTGCCTGACCGGGGACGTGGTCACCAGCTGGCTCCTCACGCCGATCCTTGCCGCCGCCGTCGCCTTCAGCGCCGCGATCGGAGCGATCGTCGACGCGCGTACACGCCCGTTGATCGGACTCCTCCTCGCGCTCGTCGGTGCCGGCGCCCTCGTGATCGGAGCCGGCTCATGACGTTCGACCCCAGCTACGGGCAGGTCCCGCAGACGCCGCCGCCCCCACCGCAGGGCCAGCCGTACGGCGTCGCGCCCGGCCAGCCGTACGGCGTCGCCCCAGCGCCGGCCGCGCCCGCCGCACCGCAGCCCGCCCCGGCACGGGTCCAGGAGACGTACGGTGTCGCGCCGCCGCTGGACCAGGTCTTCTCGGTCCGGCGACCGCCGTCGCGCTCCGGCATCCTGACCGCGCTGGGCGTCTTCGCTCTCCTCGCGAGCATCGCCGTCCCCGCCGCCGTCGCGGTCGTCGTCAACGTCACCGTCACCGGCTGCGACACCGAGGGATGGAGCTACCCCGTGTGCACGGACGGCACCCAGGGCACGCTCGGCGTGCTCTACCCGCTCGTCGCGGGTCTGGCCGCCTTCGTCGCGTCGACCCGGGTCATCGCGAACGCCCGGCACCGACCCCTCCGCGCGATCGTCTGGCTCGCCGTCGCGGCGATCGCTCTGGTGGTGCTGCTCGCGGTGGTGCCCGACGCCGCCGGGGTGCCGTTCTTCGGCTGGTGAGTCAGGAGCGGGCGCGCGCGGCGACGCCGTCCAGCACGACGTCGAGGCCGTTCTCGAACCACGCGGCGGGATCCCGCAGGAACGGTGACGAGATGAGGGCCCGCAGCCGCGGGTAGTCGGCCAGCTCGACCGCCGACAGCCGTTCGCGCCACAGCGTTCCTGGGTCGACGCTCTCCAGCAGCTCCTCGGCGTCGTCGCGCTGCGGACGCCCGAGGACGACTCGCGCGCTCCCCTGGAGGTAGTTCGTCACCGTCATGATCGCGGCACCGGCGTCCTCGGGAGCGAGGCGGAGCGGCTCGAGCGCGGCGAGCGCCCACTCCATCGCGCGGAACGACGCCGGGCCGAACGGCGGCGTCGCCGTCGCCAGCACCACGAGCACCCACGGATGCTCGACGTACATGTCCCACTCGCGCCGGGCCATGGCGTGCATCCGTGCCCGCCAGTCCATGCCGGCCGGGTCGGGGTACGCGTAGGCGTCGGTGACTCGCTCCACCATCGCCGCGACGAGCTCGTCCTTCGTCGCGACGTGGCGGTACAGCGACATCGTGCCCGCGCCGAGCTGCTCGGCGACACGGCGCATCGAGACGGCGTCGATGCCCTGGGCGTCGGCGAGCTCGACGGCGGCGGCCACGATCGCGTCGTGGCCGAGCGTGCGGACGGGGGTGCGCGGCATCGGTCCTCCTTGCGCACATCCTAGGTGCGTGCGTACGGTGTACGCACGAGCGCGTACACCGTACGCACGTTGAGTTCGAGGAGAGATGCCGTGCCCGAGACCGCCCCGGCGCCCGCCCACCGCAGCGCGCCGCCCGACCGGCGGCGGTGGTGGGGCCTCGCCGTCCTGCTCCTGCCCGTGCTGCTGACCTCGATGGACATGTCGATCCTGTACCTCGCGATCCCGTCCATCGCGCAGGCCCTCGACCCGACCGCGAGCCAGATGCTGTGGATCCTCGACGTCTACGGGTTCCTGCTGGCCGGGCTGCTCATCGTCATGGGCAACGTGGGCGACCGCATCGGCCGGCGCCGCCTCCTCATGCTCGGCGCCGTCGTGTTCGGCGTCGCGTCGCTGCTCGCCGCGTTCGCGCCGTCGGCCCCCGTGCTGATCGCCGCCCGCGCCCTCATGGGAGTCGGTGGGGCCACGCTCATGCCCTCGACCCTGTCGCTCATCCGGAACATGTTCCCGGACGACGGCGAACGCACCCGCGCGATCGGGATCTGGACGGCCGGGTTCGCGGGCGGTTCGGCGCTCGGACCGATCGCCGGCGGGGTGCTGCTCGAGCACTTCTGGTGGGGGTCGGTGTTCCTCGTGAACGTGCCGGTGCTCGTCGGGCTCCTCATCGTGACCCCGCTCGTCGTGCCCGAGTATCGGCACCCGCGACCCGACCGGCTGGACCTGTTCAGCGCCGTCCTGTCGCTCGCGGCGATCCTGCCGCTCGTCTGGGCGATCAAGACCGTCGCGGAGCACGGCGCCGTGACGCCGGCGGCGCTCGCCGCCGCCGGGGCCGGCCTGGCGTGCGGCGCGGGGTTCGTCGCCCGGCAGCGACGGCTCGCGACACCCCTGGTCGACGTGTCGCTGTTCGCCTCGCGCCGGTTCAGCGCAGCGCTCGTCGCCGGGTCGCTGGCGATGTTCTCCCTCGTCGGCGTCATGCTCACGCACAGCCAGTACCTGCAGCTCGTGCTGGAGCTGAGCCCGCTGACGGCGGCGCTGTGGCTCCTGCCCGTGCTGGCGGCCGTGGGCGGGTTCGCCGTCGTCGCGACAACGCTCTCGTCGCGCGTGCCGAGCGCGGCCATCGTCGGGGTCGGCGCCGGGGTGGCGGCGGTGGGGTTCGTCGTGTTCAGCGGCACGCCCGTGGACGACGGGCTGGCGCGGTCCGTGATCGGGGCGGCCCTCATCGGTGCCGGGATCAGCGGGATCATGGCGCTCGCCACCGACCTCGTCGTGGCCAGCGTGAGCCCCAGCCGGTCCGGCGCGGCGTCTGCGCTGTCGGAGACGGCGAACGAGCTCGGTGCCGCGCTGGGCATCGCCGTGCTGGGCTCGGTCGCCGCCGCCGCGTACCGCACCTCGATGAGCTCCGGACTGCCTACGGACCTTCCGGCCGACGCCGTGGCGGCCGTGACGTCCGGCCTGGCGACGGCGCTCGAGGTGGCCGCCCGGCTGCCGGGGGACGCGGCGGAGGCCCTCACCGAGCTCGCGCGGGTCGCGTTCGTCGACGGCCTTCGGGCCAGCGCCCTCGTCGGCGCCGCCGTGCTCGCGGTGCTCGCCGTCGTGGCCCCGATCCTGCTGCGGCGGGGGCGGTCGGGCGCCTACGCGGACTCGAGCCAGGCGCGGTAGGCCGCCGCGATCGCCGCGCGGTTCGCGGGCCTCGCGAGGACGTCCACGGAGCTGACCCACTGCTCGACGGATCCCACCCGCGGGAGCGCCGCGAGATCGGGCGGGACGCCGTCGAGCATGGCACCGACCCAGTCGTCGGGGACGGTGCGGAACGGCCGGTCGAAGAACGGCTGGGTGCCGGACGCCGGAGCCGGCAGGCCTCGCCCGCGCTGGACGCGCGCGAGGACGTCCGTCGCGTCGGCGAGGGCGTCCTCGGCCGAGCGCCAGTCCGTGGCCGTGAGCGCCGCGCCCAGAGACGCCGTCAGGTCGCCGGCGATCGGCAGGCGCGCGAGGAGCACGTCGCGCCACTTCGGGTACGGCATCCAGCGTCGCTCGAGCAGGAACGCCAGGCCGACGACGTCGTCGACGAGGCCTGCCACGAGCACGCGCCAGGCGACGTCGCCGCCGCGCTGCGCCGCCCGGCCGACGAGATGCATCCCCTGCCCGAGGCGGTGCCAGCCGCAGACCAGCAGGTAGGCCTCGACGCCGTCGGGATAGCGGGCGAGCGACGCGTGCAGCGGCTCGAGCTCGCGAGTGGTGTCGACGAACGTGGGGCCGGCGACCACCTCGAGCACGCCCTGGCCGGTGACGCAGAGCCAGTCGATGTCCTCCAGCCCGCCGCGCGTGTCGACGCCGAGGTGCCCGTTCGCGAAGCCGTGCACGGTGTCGAGCTGGACCTTGTGGGTCGCTGACGGGTCCCATGTCGTGGGGAACCGCACCGGCCGGCCGAGAAACGTCTCGGGCAACCCGTCCGCGAGGGCGGCGTCGAGGGCGGGCAGGGCGGCGGCGTCGGCGTCGTCGACGACGAGCGCGAGACGCGCGCCCCAGTCGTGGTCCCGGCTCTGCGCGTCGTCGAGGCCGAGCACGTCCGACCCCGAGCCCCAGCGGCCCGCCGCGTAGCGCAGACCGGGAAAGCGGGTCCCGACGAGCGGGCCGACGACGTCGTCGTGGAAGCGGCGGGCGAGCTCAGAACCCGGCATGTCGTCGTCGTTCACGTGACCAGCAGAGCGGACGACGACGGCCCACGTCGAGCCCTTTGGGCGAACCTGGCACTCTGGTGCCATGACCTTCGTGATCTGCGCCACGTGCGCCGTCGAGCACGCCGAACGGGTGGACGTCTGCGCGATTTGCGCCGACGAGCGTCAGTGGGTTCCTGCCCAGGGGCAGCTCTGGACGTCGCTCGAGGAGCTCGCCGCAAGCGGGACGAGCGCCGCGTTCGAGGAGCTCGAGCCGGACCTGATCGGCGTGACGGGCCTGCCGCGCGTCGGGATCGGGCAACAGAGCAAGGTGGTGCGCACGCCGTCCGGGAACCTGCTGTGGGACCCGCTCGGCTACCTCGACGACGACGTCGTCGAGCAGGTGCGCGCGCTCGGCCCCGTCGTGGCGATCGCGGCGTCGCATCCCCACATGTTCGGCGTCCAGGTGGAGTGGAGCAGGCGGCTCGGCGACGTGCCTGTGCTCGTGGCGGAGGCCGACATGGAGTGGGTCGCGCGGCCCGACCCCGTGATCCGGCCATGGTCCGGCGACCTCGAGGTGCTCCCCGGCATCACGCTCACGCAGCCGGGAGGGCACTTCCCCGGGAGCGCCGTCGCGCACTGGGCAGCCGGCGCGGACGGTCGCGGGGTGCTCCTCTCCGGCGACACGATCTTCGCGAACCCCGACCGCACGTCCGTCAGCTTCATGCGCAGCTACCCGAACCGGATCCCGCTGTCCGGAGCCGTGGTCCTGCGCGTGGCCGAGCACGTGGGCCGATTCCCGTTCGAGCACCTGTACAACAACTTCGAGGGCGTCATCCCCGCGGACGCGAGCGCCGTCGTCCAGACCTCGGCCGAGCGCCACGCGGCGTGGGTGCGCGGGGACTTCGACCACCTCACCTAGAACGGCGGCGGCTCGCCGGGCTCCGGGCGGGTGGGTGGGTCGGCGCTCGTCAGAGCCGGGATACGGGTCGCCGGGGTCGTCCTGCCACGCGGTCGCGGGCGGCGACGGCGCGGGCGTCGGCGGCCTGCCGGCGGGCGGGAGCGGCGTCGCGGCGGGCGGAGGTGGCGCCTCGGGACGGGTGGGCGGTACGAGGCCCTCCGGGTGAACGATGCGAGTCTGCCCAGTCGCGGTGGTGATGGTGTAGGACCCGTCGTCGTGACGCGCGATGGTCCATCCGGCGTGCGTCTTGAGGAGATGGAAGCGACGACAGGCGGGCGCGAGGTTGTGCGCGCTCGTCGGCCCGTGCGGGTACTCGACGAGGTGGTCGAGATCGCACGCCTCCGCCGACGTCAGGCACGACGGTTCGACGCAGTGCCGGTCCCGGGCGCGAACGTGTCGCGCGAGCGCGGCCGGGGGCCGGTACGTCGTGGTGCCGACGTCGAGGACCGTGCCGGACAGCGGGTCCGTGACGATCCGCCGCCATGTGCCCCCGGCCGCGAGCGCTCGCGTGGTGACGGCGTCGATCGCGCCGTACCCCGCCAGCATTCCGGGCGCCTCGTCCAGACCGAGCAGCGTCGATGCGGCCACCGTGACCTGGACCGTCACGGGCGCACCGCCCGTGCGGGCCAGCCACATCACCGGCGACCGGGGTTCGGACGCATCCGGAGCGGTGGCCGAGGGGTCGGCGGGCTCCGCGCACCCGTCTGCCGGACCGGCGTCGGCGGTCTGGGCGTCGTCGCGGCACCCGTCGGCGGTCTGGGCGTCGTCGCGGCGCTCACCGACGGTCTCGGCGTCGTCGCGGCGCTCACCGACGGTCTCGGCGTCGTCGCGGCGCTCACCGACGGTCTCGGCGTCGTCGCGGCGCTCGCCGCCGGTCTCGGCGTCGTCGCGGCGCCCGTCGGCGGTGTCGCTCGCTGCCCTGTCGGGGCACCCGCCGACCGAGCCTGTGCGCATGGCGTGCTCAGCGAGGAGAACCAGGGTGTCGGCGCGGAGCTGGTCCAGGGTGCGCTCGTCGCCGCCGGCGCGGGCGGCCCGGGCAGCGGCGTCACAGGTCGCGTGGATCGTGATCGCGTCTGGCGCGGGCAGGACGGCGACGAGCTTCGCCATCCCGTCCGCCAACGGCCTCGGCGCGTCCAGGCGCCGGCCGGCGCGCGCGTGCGCGTGCCGCGTGGCTGCGTCGGCTCCGAGCGCCTGCGTGAGCGCCGTGCGCAGGACCCGTTCCAGTGCGTGGTGCGACAGCTCCGGCGCCCGTGGCAGCGTCGCGTCGACGACGGCGAGGATCGTGTCGTAGTCCGTGTCACCGAGCAGCGTGGTGTAGATCCTGGCCTTGCCGGCGTCGACGCGACCGGCCGCGAGCGCCTCCCCGACGTCGGCGAGCGGACCGACGAGCGCCTCTCCCTCGGCGACGAGCGTTCCGCCCCTGCGCCGGGACACACCGAGAGCGACGGCGATCTCGTCCCCCGCGACGCACCCCCGAGCGGAGTGCTGGGCGAGCGCGGGCGGATTCATCTCCGCCCGGGTCGCCAGCTCGGCGGCCAGCGCCCGGACCCCGGCCGCGGCGTACGCCTCCAGCTGGTGCCACCCGGCAAGGGCCTCCACGAGCGCGTCCGGTGCGAGCTTCACCGCGTCCAGCTCCGTGAGCACCCGCAGCGACCCCACGCCCGGACCGCGGCCGAGCCACGCCCGGAGCGCCGCAGCGTCCGGCGCCGGCGCGTCACCGCGCAGCCGCCACCGGGCCGCATCAGCGGCGTTGAGCCCGTCTGCGAGCGGACTCGGCGCCACCAGGGGCGTGCCCAGCGCCTCGATCTCCAGGTCGGCGGCGGCCGGAGCCGTGGGCGCGTCGGCGGAACCGGCGGTCGGAGCCGTGGATGCGCCCGGAGAACCGGCGGCCGGAGCCGTGGGCGCGTCGGCGGAACCGGCGGTCGGAGCCGTGGATGCGCCCGGAGAACCGGCATCGACCTCCGGCTCCCAGGCCTCCCACTCGTCCCAGCCGATCGCGCTTCGCCGGATCGCTGCGATCTCCTCGTCGACCCACGCCGCGTACCCGTCGGGGTCATCCGCCGCGAACCTCGCCTCCGCCGCGTCCTGTTCGGCGAACCGCGCCGGGAGCGCGGGCACATCGAGCAGCGGGCCGCGGGGAGGTACGCCACCCGGCCGCTCAGTCGCGACGTCGTCGAACATACGAACGATTCTCCCACGCCGAGCCCCTTCGGACAAGCGTTCGCATTCGAACACAGGCTCAAGATTTCGCTGTGCCAGACCAGGCCATCCAAGAGGGAATGCCCCCGCACTACGACCCAGCCGATCGAGCCACCGGCCGCCGTCGTCCCCAGCCCTCTCGTCCCAGACGCCCCAACCCGCCCCAAGACCCCGGCGCAGCCACGCGTGACACGCCCGCCGCCGACGCACGGTCCGCCTCGGAAGAGCCGGTGTGTCCCCTAGTGTCGCGCTGTGCCGATCGCCGAGACCCCGCAGCCGCCCTACACAGCGGTCATCTTCACGTCGCTGCGCACCGAGGGTGACCGCGGCTATGGCCGCATGGCCGCTCGCCTGGAGGAGCGGGCCCTGCAGGAGCCAGGCTTCCTCGGCATCGAGTCCGCACGCGACGACCTGGGGATCACCGTCTCGTACTGGGCGGACGATGCGGCGGCTGCGGCGTGGAAGCGGGTCGCCGAGCACCTCGTCGCCCAGCAGCGCGGGCGGGACGTCTGGTACGAGGACTACCAAGTGCGGGTCGCGACCGTGACGCGGTCCTACGGCCCGGCCGGCCCGCGTTGAGGTCGTGATCGAGCCGGGTCGAGCCCGTGCGCGTTGGCCCTCGCAGTCCTAGGCGACGAGCTCACCCAGCGCCGCGGCGGCGCGCGCGACGTCGTCCAGCGTGGCGCGCGCCGCCGCCGGTGACGCCCCGGCAAGCCCGGAGCGCGGAGTCAGGACGACGGCGTCCAGTCCCTCGGAGGCGAGACCGAGCCGCCGCCACGGCTCGAGCAGCACCTGGGCGACGTCGTCCGGCCGCGGCGCCGCGCCGTCGCCCCGGGCCGGAGCGACACCGGCCCACAGCCGCAGGCCGGACTCGATCGCCTCGCCGACGGCGTCCCACGCCGCGCCGCCGAGCCGCGGCACGTCCAGAGCCAGACCGGCGACCCCGGCCGAGCGCACTGTCCGGATCGTCTCCGCGTCGCCCGGCGCGACGACGACGACGTCCGCCACGTCGGCCCACGCCTCGACCAGCGTGCGCACGGCACCGGCCACCACGCCGGGCTCGACCGACGCCAGCCGCGACACGCCTGAGAACGAGGACACCGCTCCGTGCAGCACCGCGTCCAGGCGCGGCTCCGCGAGCACGACAGTGAACCGAGGCGCCCCGCCGGCCGCCGCTGGCTCGCCCGGCGGCTGCGCCGGCGCCTCGCCGCCCAGGATCGTCGCCCAGCTCAGGGCGCGGCTCACGGCGGCGAGGTGGTCGAGCACTCCGGCGGCGAGCGCGGCGACGACGTCCCGGACCGCGACGGCGTCGCTCACCACGCGCTCGCCGCGCGGCAGCCATGTGGATGCGGCCAGGGTCCACGGCCCGAGCACGGGCAGCGCCAGCGGGCCGGAGTAGCCGGAAGCGGCGAGCCCGAGCGCCTCGACGTCCTCGGCGAGCCACGAGCGCGCCCGGCGCAGCGTGTGGTCCCCGACGAGGCCGAGCCGCCACCCGTGCGGCTCGAGCGTCGCCGGCATCGACTCGGAGAGCGCGAGCGCCCGGCCCACCGCCTCGCCTCCCGGGCCGCGGCCGGGCAGCGTGACGAGGTGCGGGATGCCCTCGACGCCGGACGGCGCTGCGGCGAGGACGTCGAGCACCTGCTGCTGCGCGGGGAACGGCTCCGTGCCCGGCCAGGGGCCGAGGCCGCCGATCCCGGTCACGCGGTGCTGCCGACGCCGGCGAGGGCCGGTGCCGCGGCGACGGCGTCGCGCCCGGTGGCAGCGACTGTCGCCTGCCCGAGCACGCGCGTGCCGTCGTACGCCACCACCGACTGACCGGCGGCGAGCCCGCGCAACGGCTCGGCGAGACGGGCCGCCAGGTGCGAGGCGCCGTCGTCGTCGGTCACCGTCCGGATCCGGGCCGGCAGGGCCGCCCCGTGCGCGCGCACCTGCACCGTCGCGTCCGTCCACTCGTGCGGCTCCTCGGCGAGCCACACGGGCCGCTCCCCCAGCACGTCGCGGACGCTGAGCAGCTCCGCGGGGCCGACGACGACGGTGTTGCTGGCGGTCCGGACGTCGACCACGTAGCGCGGGCGGCCGTCGGCGGCGGGCCGCGGCAGCCGCAGCCCCTTCCGCTGGCCGACGGTGAACGCGTAGGCGCCGTCGTGGGCGCCGACCTCGCGGCCGTCGGTGTCGAGGACCGGGCCGGGCTGGGAGCCCAGGTGAGAGCGCAGGAAGCCCTGCGTGTCGCCGTCGGCGACGAAGCAGATGTCGTAGGAGTCCGGCTTCGCGCTGACCGACAGCCCGCGCGCGGCGGCCTCGGCCCGGACGGCGTCCTTCGTGGGCACCTCGCCGAGCGGGAACAGCGAGCGCGCCAGCCGCTCCGGCCCCATCACGGCGAGCACGTACGACTGATCCTTCGCGGCGTCGGCAGCGCGGTGCAGCTCGGGCACGCCCGCCGCACCCCGCTCGATCCGCGCGTAGTGCCCGGTGGCGACGGCGTCGAACCCCAGTGCCAGCCCTCGGTCCAGCAGCGCGGAGAACTTGATGTGCTCGTTGCAGCGCACGCACGGGTTCGGGGTGCGGCCGGCCGCGTACTCGCTGAGGAAGTCCGCGACGACCGTGTCCGTGAACTCCTCCGAGAGGTCCCAGACGTAGAACGGGATGCCGAGCACGTCGGCGGCGCGCCGGGCGTCCGAGGCGTCCTCGATCGAGCAGCAGCCGCGCGAGCCGGTGCGGTGCTGCGCGCGGGTGCGCGAGAGGGCCATGTGGACGCCGACGACGTCGTGGCCGGCGTCGACGGCGCGCGCGGCGGCGACGGCGGAGTCGACGCCGCCGGAGAGAGCCGCGAGCACGCGCATCCTTCTCGCCCTTCGGGTGGGTGGTCGGCCATGGACGACGGCGGGCCGCCCGCCGTGTCAGGAACATCACCGAGTGTACGAGCCGGCTGCGACTGCGGCCCCCGGCGCGGCCTGGGACGCTGTGGGGATGAGGATCGTCGTCGTGGGGGGAACGGGGAACGTCGGGACAGCGCTGCTGCGGGCGGTGCGCTCGCCGGGTCCCGTCACACAGCTCGACGTCGTCTCCCGGCGCGGTCCCGGCCGCCTCGCCTCCCGCGGCGGCGCGCCTGGCGCGGGCACCCCGCGCTCCGCCGTCGTGCAGCACCACCGGCTCGACGTCGCCGCGGCGGCTCCCGGCTCTCCGGAGGGTGAGCGTCTCGTCGCCCTGCTGCGCGGCGCGGACGCCGTCGTCCACCTCGCCTGGGCGCACCAGCCGAGCCACGACGCCGCGACGCTGCGCCGGACGAACCGGCGCGGCACCGCGGCCGTGCTCGGTGCGGCGGCGCGGAGCGGCGTCCCCCACGTCGTCGTCGCCTCGTCCCACGCGGCGTACGCGCCGGCGGACGACGACGCCCCGCGCGACGAGTCGTGGCCGGTCACCGGCATTCCGGGGAGCGCCGTCAGCGCCGACAAGGTGGCCGTCGAGAACATGCTCGAAGCGTTCGCCGCCCGGCACCACGACACGACAGTCACGAGCCTGCGCCCGGCGATCACGCTGCAGGAGTCGGTGGGAGCGGCGTTCGTCCGCGCGTTCCTCGGCTTCGGCGTCCCCCGCTTCGGCCTCCGGGACGGGCACCTCCCGGCGCTCGTGTGGCCGGAGGGCCTCCGGATCCAGGTGGTGCACGCCGACGACGTCGCCGCCGCCTACCTCGCCGCCGTCGAGCGCCGCATGCCGGGCCCGTTCAACGTCGCCGCACCGCAGGTGCTCCGCGGCGCGGACGTCGCCGACGCCCTCGGGGCCGAGCGGCTCGTCGAGCTCCCGCTCGAGGTCGCCCGGGTGGGCCACACGCTCGCGTGGCACGCGCGGCTCGTGCCCGCGGCGCCGGACTGGCTCGACACGCTCGCGCACACTCCGGTCCTGGACTCCCAGCGCGCGCAGCAGCGGCTCGCATGGCGCGCCGTCCGCAGCGGCGCCGACGTGCTGCGCGAGGCGGCGGCGGGGATCGCCGTCCGGCGGGAGGGCTGGACGCCGCCGCTCACCCGCTCCGGCGAGGCGTAGGAGCCGGGCCGCGGGCGCGGGCCGCCACGAGTCCCGCGGCGCGGGCACGCTCGGCGGCCCCCGGGAGCACTGCGAGCACCGCGTCGACGTCGGCATCCGTCGACGTCCGCCCCAGCGTCAGTCGCAGCACGCTCCGGGCGTCCGCCGGCGACGCCCCCATCGCGAGCATCACGTGCGAGGCCTGGGTCACCCCCGCGTGGCACGCCGATCCCGCGGACGCCGAGACGCCGGCCGAGTCGAGCCCGAAGAGCAGCGCGTCGACGTCGACGCCGGGGATCGTCAGGTGGACGTGCCCGGGAAGGCGGGCGTCGCCGTCCGGTCCGTCGAGGCGCGCGTCGAGCACGGCAGCCAGCGCGCCGGCCGCGAGCCGGTCCCGCAGCGCGCCGAGCCGCCGGCGCTCGCCGTCGACGTCGCGCACGGCCGTCTCGACGGCGACGGCGAGCGCGGCCGCGAGCGCCACCGGGACGGTGCCCGAGCGCACACCGCGCTCCTGACCGCCGCCGGCGATCACCGGCGCCAACGCCAGTGAGCGCCGGGCGAGGAGCGCCCCGATGCCCGCCGGGGCGCCGAGCTTGTGGCCGGACAGGGTGAGCGCGTCGAGCCCGGAGCCCACGAACGTCACGGGGACGTGCCCGACGGCCTGGACGGCGTCGGAGTGGACGGCGACGGCGCCACCGCACGCCGCCCGCACGGCCGCCACGACGCCGTCGACCGGCTGCAGGGCGCCGACCTCGTTGTTCGCCCACATCACCGACACGAGCGCGAGCGCGTCGGCGTGCGCGTCGAGCTCCGCGCCGAGGGCGTCGAGGCGGAGCACCCCCGCGCCGTCCACCGGCAGCTTCACGACGGCGGCCCCGTGCCGCCGGGCGAGGTCGTGCGCCGCCTCGATCACCGCCGCGTGCTCGACGGCGGAGATCGCCACGCGTGTGCGGTTCGCCTCCGCGCGCGCCAGGTAGGCACCCGTGACGGCGAGGGTGTCCGCCTCGGAGCCCCCCGCCGTGAAGAGGACCTCGGCCGGGTCGGCGTCCAGCGCCGCGGCGATGCGCTCGCGCGATGTCTCGAGGCTCGCCCGGGCCGCCCGGCCGTGCCCGTGCGTCGACGACGGGTTGCCGAGCCGCGCCGCCTCCTCGGCGAACGCCGCGATCGCCTCCGGGAGCACCGGCGTCGTCGCCGCGTGGTCCAGGTAGGTCTGCGGCCTCATGGCGTTCGAGTCTACGAGCGCTGGTGGGGACATCCCCCGTACGAAGGCGGCGGAGCGCTCCCTGCCGCCGGACGCCGTCGGCGTCGAGACTCGGTGAGCAGTAGTCGGGCCATGCCCCTGTGAAGGAGACCTGCCACCATGTCCACCGTGACCCCCACCGAGCCGCTCCCGCGGCCGGGAACCCCCGATGCGGCGTCGGCCGCCGAGACAACGACGATCCCGCCCACGCCGGCGATCCGCCTCGACCCCCGGTTCGTCGACCGCCGCGAAGAGCTGCCGTTCCTGCGAGGGCCGTTCACGCGCCGCGCCTGGAGCGAGTTCGGCTTCCTCAACCTCGCTTTGCTGCTCGCCCCGTTCGCGCTCGCCTACGCCCTGTTCACCGTGTCGGTGCTCGCCGGGCTGCTGGTGACGGTCGTCGGCCTGTTCGTGGCCGGCGGCCTCGTGATCGGGGCGCGGGGATGGGGAGCGACGTACCGGTCGATGGCCTCGAGCATGCTCGGGATCGACGTCGTGGCCCCGGTCGAGCGGAGGCTCGCCACCGGGTTCTGGCGCCGGCTGCGGTCGATGCTGTTCGACGGGCCGGGGTGGCGAGCGGTCCTGTTCCTGATCGTGACGTTCCCGCTCGCGATCGCGGGCTTCGTGCTGTCGTGGACGTTCCTCGCGACCGGGCTCGGCGCGATGACGCACTGGATCTGGTCCCGCTGGCTGCCGCTCCAGCAGGCCGGCGACGGCACCTGGCACCGAGGCGCCTCGTTCGGCCTCGACTTCTTCATCGACACACCGATCCGTCAGGCCGGCCTCGTGCTCGTCGGCGTGCTCTTCCTGCTGCTGTGGCCGCAGGTGCAGCGGGCCTTCGCCCAGCTGTTCCGGCTGCTCGTCGTGGCCCTGCTCGGCCCGACGCTCACGAGCCTGCGGGTGCGTGACCTCGAGCACGCCCGCGGCTCGATGGCTGACGACGCCGACGCCCGCCTGCGCCGCATCGAGCGGGACCTGCACGACGGCACCCAGGCGCGCCTGGTCGCCGTCGCGATGCAGCTCGGCGAGGCGAAGGAGCAGCTGACGACGACCCAGACCGACCCGGAGCTCGTCGACCTGGTCTCGAACGCGCACGCCTCCACCAAGGAGGCGATCGCGGAGCTGCGCGAGCTGGCCCGCGGCATCCACCCGCCCGCGCTCGACGCCGGCCTCGCGGTCGCGCTCGAGACGCTCGCCGCCCGCTCCCCGCTGCCGGTCACCGTCGACGTCGACGCGAGCGCGAAGCCCGCGCCGGCCGTCGAGACGATCGCGTACTTCTGCGTCGCCGAGCTCGTGACCAACGCCGTCAAGCACGCCGGCGCCAGCGGCGTGTACGTGCTCGTGGAGCAGCAGGGCACCTCCTTGCGGCTGCGGGTGCGTGACGACGGCCGCGGGGGCGCCGCGATCACGCAACCGGACGCGAAGGGGCACCGGTCCGGCCTCGCGGGCCTCGCGGAGCGGGTGCGCGCCGTGGACGGGACCTTCGACGTCGTCAGCCCGGCCGGCGGGCCTACGGTGGTGACCGTGCTGCTGCCGATGAGCGTCTCCGCATGACGGGCCTCGCATGAGGGTGGTCATCGCCGAGGACTCCGCGATCCTGCGGGACGGCCTCGTCGCGCTCCTGGCGCGGCGGGGCCATGACGTCGTCGCCGTCGGTGACGGCGACGCGCTCGTCGCCGAGGTGGCCCGTCTCCACGAGGCGACGCCGCCCGAGCAACCGGACGTCGCCGTCGTCGACATCCGCATGCCGCCCACGTTCACCGACGAGGGCCTGCGCGCCGCGCTTATGCTGCGGGAGCGGTACCCCGACGTCGGCGTGCTGCTGTTCTCGCAGTACGTCGAGACGCGCTACGCGACTGAGCTGTTCAGCGGCAACGCGCGCGGCGCCGGGTACCTGCTCAAGGACCGCGTGGCCGACGTCAGCGACTTCATCGACGCGCTGACCCGCATCGCCGACGGCCAGACCGTGCTCGACCCCGAGGTCGTCACCCAGCTCATGGGCTCGCGGCGCGGCGACGGCCTCGACCGGCTCACCCCCCGCGAGCGCGAGGTCCTCGCCCTCATGGCCGAGGGCCGCTCCAACGGCGCCATCGCCGAGCAGCTCTTCCTCTCCTACGGCGCCGTGGAGAAGAACGTGACGGCGATCTTCGACAAGCTCGACCTGCCCCCGGACGCCGCCGACCACCGGCGCGTGCTCGCGGTGCTGCGCTACCTGCGCGGCTGAGCAGAAGGGGGACATCCCCCGCACCGGAGGTCGGGACGCACCGGGGAGGGCTCGGGGGAAGATCCGGGACGGGTCGGGGGCGTCTCCCATGCCGCGTCACGGCGCCGATCGGAAGGCTCGAGGGGTACCTGTCCCCCAGCCTCGAGGAGCGTTCCCGTGGCCGTCGTCGACGCCCCACCCGTCACCTCCCTGCGCCCACCGGCGGTGCTCGAGCGGCCGCGTACCGCGCTCGCGTCCCCCGCCCCGGCCGCGACCACCCGCACCCGCGACCGGTTCGTCGACGCCGTCCGCACGTTCGGCACGCTCTCCGTGCTCACCGTCCACTGGCTCATGCCAGAGGCGACCTGGGACGGGATGGACCTGCGCATCGGCAACGCCCTCGGGCACGGCGCCGCGTGGGTGCTCACCTGGGTGCTGCAGGTGCTCCCGCTGCTGTTCTTCGCGGCCGGCGCCTCAGCGGCCTTCCGGGCGGCGCGGCACCCGGCGGGCGGGCTGGCCCGGGCATGGCCGCGGGTGGTGGCCGGCCGGGTGCGCGCGCTCGCTGTGCCGGTGCTCGCCTTCGTCGGGACGTGGGTCGCGGCGGCGCTGCTCCTGCCGGTGCTGGGGGTGCCGGACGACGCCGTCGCGCAGGCCGCGCGGATCGCGCCTCAGCTGCTGTGGTTCCTCGCCGTCGACGTCATGCTGTTCGCGCTCGCCCCCGCGCTCCTGGCGGCGTACCGCCGGTGGGGGCGCGCCTTCGTCGCCGGTGTGATCGCGCTGCCGCTCGCCGTCGACCTCCTGCGGTTCGCCGCCGGCGCCGACCGCCTCGCCTGGGCGAACCTCGTGGCCGTGTGGGCGGTGCCGTACGTGCTCGGGATCGCGTACGCGCTGGCCCGACGCACGGGTGCGAGCGTGCGGCGCGGCGTCCTCTGGGCGGGTCTCGGCGCCGGTCTGGCCGGTCTCGTCGCCCTCGTGTCGCTCGGCCCGTACCCGCCGAGCATGATCGGCATGCCGGGAGACGCGATCTCGAACCTCGGCCCGCCGACGGCGCCGGTGGTCGCGCTCGCGCTCGCCCAGGTGTGCGCCGTGCTCCTGCTGCGCGAACGGCTCCTGGCGTGGACGGCGGCGGGACGCGGGGCCGCCGCGCTCGCGTGGGTCGGCGCGCGGTCGATGACCCTCTACCTGTGGCACCTCACGGCGATGTTCGTCGTGGTGGGCGTCGTGCTCGTGGGCGCCGGGTCCCAGCTCCCCAGCTCGTGGAGCCTCGAGTGGTGGCTCAGCAGGCCGGGCTGGTTTGGGGCGTTCGCTCTCGTGCTCGGCGGGCTCGTCGCGGTGTTCGGGCGGTTCGAGGGCAGCCGCGGCGCACGTCCTGAACGGGGCCCTCGCGCCGCGCTCGTCGAGAACCGCCGGGCCTGACCCTCCCCGAGTGCGTGATCTCTCCTGCCGCGCCCGCGCGTGTCGCGGGAGAGGTCACGCACTCGAGGGGTTCAGCCGGCCCGTCAGCTCCGCAGCCGCTCCCGCAGCCACACCACGCCGACCTCCGCCTGCGCGCGCTGGAACGCCCGCACGTGCGGGATGCCCTGCGGGGGCGGGTCCAGCGACGCCCGCGTGAAGTACCCGACGATCGCCGCGACGTACGCCGTCACGGCGTCCGGGTCCGCCGCCCGCGCCACCGGGTGCGTGCGCACGATCTCCTCGGGCTGCGGCCCGCCCTCGGTCGCGAGCGCGGGAAGCATGCCGACGACGTCGCAGAACGCCGCGCCGCGGCTCGCGTACGGCCAGTCGACGACGACGGCGCCCCGGCCGTCGGTCGGAACGATCACGTTGTCGCCCCGGAAGTCGCCGTGCACGAGCACGTCCCCGGCAACGGCCTCACGCCACCCCGACTCGACGTCGGCGAGCCGGTCGACGTTCTTCACCACCCACTCCTCGTACGTGGCGAGCCCGGCGGGGCGCCGGTCCGCGAGCTGGCGCCAGTTCGTGAACGCGCCGTCCTCGGCGTCGGCCATCACCGGGATCTGCGGCACGTCGGGCGCGGGCACCTCGGCGAGCCGCGACGCGAGGTCGAGCACGGCGTCCAGCTCCCCGGCCTGCCAGGGCACCGCGGGCGTGCGGCCGTCGACGGCGTCGAACGCCACCAGGACCCAGTCGTCGTGCTCCGCGCTCCAGCGCAGCCGCGGGGCGGGCACGTCCTCGGGCAGCACCGCCGCGACCTCGGCCTCCCGCCGGTACAGCGTCGCCGCCACCTCGTTGTCGCTCGCAGCGACGGCCTTGACGAAGGTGCGCCCGCCGTCGTCGGTGACGAGCGTGCTCGCGAGCCCCGGGCTGTAGCCGCCGTCGTGGCTGCGGGCATCGACGACGACGACGCCGAGCTCGGACTCGATCAGGTCGCGGAGCGCTTCGGGCAGCTCGGGCCACGTGGGGCGGCGTCGGGACATCGGGTCAGCCTGCCCGACGGCGCCGCGGCTCCGCGAGGCGATATCTGCAGCAGCCCGGCAGCTCGAGGTCCCAGGCTCGACCGCGGGCGCCCCGCGAGTTCGTACGTCTGCGGCGAGCTCGATCTCCGGAGAGTGCGAGCTCGCCGCAGAGGGACGAGCTCGCCCCCCGCCGGGCTCGGGCAGGATGTCCCGGTGAGGAACCGCAGCCGCGTGCGCGCCGCCGTCGTCACCCTGGGCATTCTCGCGATCCTGACGCCGGCTGCGTGCTCCGTCTCGATCGAGGGTGACCCGGCACCCGATCCGGTACCCGAGACGGTCGACCTCACGACCCCTCCCGCCCCCGCCGACCTCGGTCTGGACGTCGACGACGACGCCACCGTCGTGCTCGAGTCCGACCCGCCGGTCGAGGCGACGGTGCTCCTGCCCGGCGCCAGCTTCACGATGCCGACGGCGACGCTCACCGTCAGCGTGACGGACGGCGTCGTCGTCGACCCCGTGCTCGGCGACACCGGCCAGCTCGACCTCGGCGCCGTCGAGGAGGCCTTCCGGGGCGTGCTCGCCGACCTGGCTCAGCCCGCGAGCGTCGCGGACGAGTTCGTCACCGCAGCGACGACGGCGGACGCCGACCAGGTCACCTCGCCGTGGGTCAACCTCGTGTTCGGCGACACAGCCGTCGGCATCCGCGCCGAGTACGACCCGCGGAGCACGCACGGCCGCGTCATCTACTCCGTCACCTGGGACTGACCGCGCCGAGTGGTCGCAGGCGGTCGCCCACCGCGGCGGCAGGCGACCGAGTGCGACCACTCGGCGCGTGGAAAGGCCCCTACTCCGCGCGCGTGGAGAACGCCGCGTCGAACGCCGCCTCCGGCGCGTCGAACGCGTGCGAGCGCACGAACTGCAGAGCCTCGGGGGCGCCGACGAGCCGGTCCATCCCGGCGTCCTCCCACTCCACCGAGATCGGGCCGTCGTAGCCGATGTGGTTGAGCGTGCGGAACGCGTCCTCCCACGGCACGTCGCCGTGACCGGTGGACACGAAGTCCCAGCCGCGGCGCGGGTCCGCCCACGGCAGGTGCGACGACATCCGGCCGTTGCGACCGTTCACCATCCTCTTCTTCGTGTCCTTGCAGTCCACGTGGTAGATGCGGTCCGCGAAGTCGACGAGGAAGCCGACGGGGTCGATGTCCTGCCACACCATGTGGCTCGGGTCCCAGTTGAGGCCGAACGCCTCGCGGTGCCCGATCGCCTCGAGCGTGCGCACGGTGGTCCAGTAGTCGTAGGCGATCTCGCTCGGGTGCACCTCGTGCGCGAACCGCACGCCCACCTCGTCGAAGACGTCGAGGATCGGGTTCCACCGGTCGGCGAAGTCCTGGTAGCCGGCGTCGATCACCTCGGCGCGCACCGGTGGGAACATCGCCACGTACTTCCAGATCGCGGAGCCGGTGAACCCGACGACGGTCTTCACACCGAGCTTCGCCGCGAGCCGCGCGGTGTGCTGCATCTCCTCCGCGGCGCGCTGGCGCACACCCTCGGGGTCGCCGTCGCCCCAGATCCGCGGCTCGAGCATCTCCTGGTGGCGGATGTCGATCGGGTCGTCGCAGACCGCCTGGCCCTTGAGGTGGTTCGAGATCGCCCACACCTTGAGGCCGTACCGCTCGAGCAGGTCGAGCTTGCCCTGCACGTACGCGTCGTCGTCCCAGCGCCACGGGTCGAGGTGGTCGCCCCAGCACGCGATCTCGAGGCCGTCGTAGCCCCACTCCGAGGCGAGCCGCGCGACCTCCTCGAACGGCAGGTCGGCCCACTGGCCGGTGAAGAGCGTGATCGGACGGGTCATGTGGTTCTCTCTCTCCTTGCTGTGGTGGAACGGTCAGGACGCCGGGAGGTCCAGCCAGGTGGAGCCCGCCGCGCTGCTCCGCAGGACGGCGTCGAGCACCCGCTGGACCTGGAGGCCGTCGGCGAACGACGGCGTGGGCTGGGTCCCGCTCGCGATGTCACGGACGAGGTCCACGACCTGGTGCGTGAACGCGTGCTCGTAGCCGAGCCCGTGACCAGCGGGCCACCAGGCCTCGACGTACGGGTGCTGCGGCTCGGTGACGAGGATGCGCCGGAAGCCCGCCGTGACGGCGTCCTCCTCGGCGTCGAAGTACTGCAGGACGTTCATGTCCTCGAAGTCGAACGCGAGCGATCCCTTCGAGCCGTTGATCTCGAGCTGGATGGCGTTCTTGCGGCCCCAAGCGAAGCGCGTCGCCTCGAACGTGCCGATCGCGCCGGAGGAGAACCGCCCGAGGAACAGGGCGGCGTCGTCCACGGTGACCGGGCCGCGCTCGGTCGACGACCCCGTGCCGGACAGGCCGGAGAAGCCCTCCGCCACGGGACGCTCCTTGACGAACGTCTCCGTGAGGCCGACGACGCCGGTCAGCCGCTCGCCGGTGATGAACTGCGTGAGGTCGATGATGTGGGCGCCGATGTCGCCGAGCGCGCCCGAGCCGGCGAGCGACGCGTCGAGCCGCCACGACAGCGGCGCCTCCGGGTCGCTGATCCAGTCCTGCAGGTAGCGCGCGCGGACCTGCCGGATCTCGCCGAGCCGCCCGTCGGCCACGAGCTGCCGCGCGAGCTGGATCGCCGGCACGCGCCGGTAGGTGAACCCGACCATCGCCAGCACGCCGTTCGCCGCCGCCTTCTCGGCGGCCGCGGTCATCGCCTCGGCCTCGGCGACGGTGTTGGCGAGAGGCTTCTCGCACAGCACGTGCTTGCCTGCTTCGAGCGCGGCGATCGCGATCTCCGCGTGGGTGTTCCCCGGGGTGCACACGTCGACGAGATCGACGTCGTCGCGCGCCACGAGGTCCTGCCAGCCGACCACCGACTCCTCCCAGCCGAGCTTGCTCGCGGCCTGCGCCACCGCCGCTGCGTCCCGGCCGGCGACGGCGCGCATCCGGGGCCGCAGCGGCAGGTCGAAGAAACGGGGCGCCGTGCGCCACGCGTGGGAGTGCACTGCTCCCATGAACGCGTAGCCCACGAGCCCGACGGCGAGCTCCGGCGTCGTCGGCGAGGGGTGGTCCGGCATGGTGTCCTCTCAGGTCGGTGCCCCGGCCGCCGGCAGGGCGCCGGCGGACGGGGCAGCGTCGGTGCTGGGCGCGCTCAGGACTCGAACGCGGTCGGCAGGTACTGCTCGACGTTATCGGCCGTGACGACCGGCGCGTACAGCTGGACGAGGCGTGGGACCTCGACCTCGACGAGGTCGGACATGCTCCGCCCCTGGACGACGAGGCGGGCGAGCGCGATGCCGTCCGCCGCCTGCGTCGACGGGTAGATGACCGTCGCCTCGACGATGGAGTCGGGGTTCTGGATCTCCTCCATCATGTTCACCGAGCCGGCACCACCCACGAGGAAGAACTCGTCGCGTCCGGCCGTCTCGATCGCGGCGAGGACGCCGACGCCCTGGTCGTCGTCGTGGTTCCAGATCGCGTCGATCTGGGGGGCCGCCGCGAGCAGCTGCTCCGTGGCGGCGGTCCCGCCCTGGATCGTGAAGTCGGCGGCGACCCGGTTGTCGACGTCGAGCCCGCACTCCCCGAGCGCGTCCTCGAAGCCCTGGCTGCGGTCCTGCGTCAGGGGAAGCGAGTCGATGCCGGCGATCTCCGCCACGATCGCGTCCGGGTTGTCGCCGAGCTGCTCGCAGATGTACTGCCCCGCGCTGACGCCCATGCCGTAGTTGTCGCCGAGCACCGTGACGCGGGCGGCGTTCGGGTCGTTGAACTCGCGGTCGACGTTCACGACGACGATGCCCGCCTCCATCGCCTCGAGCGCCACCTCGGTGAGCGCCGCGCCGTCGAACGGCAGCAGCACGATCGCGTCCACGCCGTCGTTGATGAACTGCTCGACCTGGCTGATCTGGAGGTTCACGTCGTTCGTGCCCTCGGCGACCTGGAGGTCGATGTCGCTGTGCTCGTCCGCGTACTCCTGCGCGCGCTCGGTGATCGCGGCCATCCAGCCGTGGTCGGCGGCTGGCGCCGAAAAGCCGATCACGACCGTCTCGCCCGGCTCGTCGTTGGCGCCGCCGCCGGCCTCGCCTCCGCCGTCGTCCTCCGCCGCCGGTGTCTCCTCCTCGGCGGGTTCGTTGCTCGTACAGGCCGACAGCACGAGAGCGCCAGCGCCGAGCGTGGCGGCGACGACGGCGAGACGCGCCTTGGCGCCGATCGCTCGGCGGGTGGGGTGCTGGGACATGACTTCTCCTCGTTGAGATGGCGAGGGTCGAGAAGACCCGGGGGTGATGGGTGGGAGCCGCTACGTCTTGCGGGAGCGAGCGGCGAGCTGCTGCTGAAGCAGCACGGCGAGCACGATGATCGCGCCCTTCGCGACGGACTGGACGGAGATGGACAGGTTGTTCTGCGTGAAGACGTTGGACAGCGTCGCGAAGATGAGGACGCCGAGTACGGTGCCGACGATGGTGCCGCGGCCCCCGATCAGGAGCGTGCCGCCCACGACGACGGCGGCGATCACGTCGAGCTCGTACAGCGTGCCGTGGGTGGAGCTTCCGGTGGTCGTCCGCGCGATCATCATGACCCCGGCGAGTCCGGCGAGCGCCCCGCACAGCACGTAGAGCCACGTCGTGTGCGCTCGGACCTTGATCCCGGCCAGCCGTGCCGCCTCCGCGTTGCCGCCGACGGCGATGGTGCGTCGACCGAAGGTCGTGCGGTTGAGGAGGACCCAGCCGAGCACGGCGACGACGGCGAACACCCAGACGATCGTCTGCATACCCAGGAAGTCGTCGCGCCAGAACGCCTCGAACCCGTTGTTCTCCAGGTTCTGGTTCCGCTTGCCCGAGATGATCTCGGCCAGGCCGCGGGCCGCGACGAGCATCGCGAGCGTGGCGATGAATGCCACGACCTTCCCGTACGCGATGAGCACACCGTTCACGAGGCCGCAGGCTGCCCCGACGAGCACCGCTGTCGTGACCATCACGATCCAGTGGGTGTTCGCCGCGATGGTCTGCGTCGCGAGCGTCGTGGCCCAGACGGACGCCAGGCCGAGCACGGAGCCCACGGATAGGTCGATGCCGCCGGCCGTGATGACGAACGTCATGCCGATGCTGAGGACGCCGATGATCGCCGCATACCGGAGGATCGTGACGATGTTGTTGCCGCCGACGAAGTCCGGCCCCGACGTGATGATGCCGACGACGCACAGCAGCACGAGCGCGATCACGAGGCCGAGGTTGCGCCACAGGCCGGACGACGCGAACCGACCGCCGGTCTCGAGGGCCGCCTCCTCCACCCGTGCGGACTCGACGGGCGGGGGCGTGGCCGAGGGTGTCCCGCTCACGCGAGTGCTCCTTCCATGACGAGGTCGAGGACGCCGTGCTCGTCGATCGAGCCGGCGGGTGCGCTGTGCACGATCCGTCCGGCGGACACCACGTGGACGACGTCGGACAGGGCGAGCACCTCGGGGATCTCGCTCGAGACGACGACGATCGCCGTCCCCTGCTCCGCGAGACGCCGCACGAGTGCGTAGATCTCCGAGCGCGCTCCGACATCGACGCCTCGGGTCGGCTCGTCGAGCAGCAGCACGCGGCAGCCGTGGGCGAGCCAGCGACCGAGCAGGATCTTCTGCTGGTTCCCGCCAGAAAGGGTCCGCGTGACGCGGTCCGGGTCCTCCGGCCGCAGCTGCAGCGCGGCGATCTGCTCCCGCGCGAGCGCCCGTTCGGCACCTTCGTCGAGGAAGCCCGCGGTGGACGTCCGCGGGAACGTCGCGAGCGTGATGTTCCGGTACACCGGCTCGTCCAGCAGCAGCCCCTGGCTCTTGCGCTCCTCCGGACACAGCCCGACGCCGGTGGAGACGGCGTGCGCGACCGACCCCGCCCGCAGTGCGACCCCGCCGACGCGGATGCGGCCGGCGTCGGCCCGGCGCGCGCCGGCGATCGTCTCGAGGATCTCCGAGCGGCCGGAGCCGACGAGCCCGGCGAGCCCGACGATCTGACCCGGTCCGACGCTGAACGCGACGTCGGTGTACGACCCCCGCAGCGTCAGGGACTCCACCTCGAGCACGGCGGAGTCGGTACCGGTGGCGCCGGCCGCGTCGTGCGGGGCGGCGACGGCGCGCAGCGGGTCGACGGTCCGCCCGGTCATGAGCCGGATGAGGTCCGGCGTGGGCGTCGTGGCGGGCAGCCCGGCGGCGACCGTCCGGCCGTCCTTGAGCACGGTGATGCGGTCGCCGATCTCGCGGATCTCCTCGAGGCGGTGCGAGATGTACACCACGGCGATGTCGCGCGCGGTGAGCTCACGCACGACGCGGAAGAGGGTCGCGACCTCCTCGGAGTCGAGCACCGCGGACGGCTCGTCCATGACGATGACACGCGCGCGCCGCGACAGTGCGCGCGCCATGCTCACGATCTGCTTCCCGGCCGCGCTGAGGGTGGCGACCTCGCGGCGCGGTGAGATCTCGCGGTGCCCGAGCACGGCGAGGAGCTCCCGGGTCCGGGCGTGCTGGGCGGCGCGGTGCACCACCGACCCGGTGGCGAGCTCGTGCCCGAGGAAGACGTTCTCGGCCACGCTGAGGCCGTCGACGACGTCGAGCTCCTGGTACATCGTCGCGATCCCGGCCCGCAGCGCGGCAACGGGCGAACCGAACGTGACGGCGTCGTCGTCGAGCACGATCCGCCCGGCCGTGGGCGTGTGGGCGCCGGCGAGCACCTTGATGAGCGTGGACTTCCCCGCGCCGTTCTGGCCGAGGATGCAGTGCACCTCTCCGGCGCGCACCTCCAGGTCCACGCCGTCGAGCGCGAGCGCACCCGGGAACTCCTTGACGATGCCCTCCATGCGGAGGAGCTGACGGTCGTCGGTGACCATGTGAGGAAGGTAACATTCTTCTGCCGAACGTCAAGCAAAAGTGCGGGCGTCACTGCCGTTGTTATGGTCCGGGGATGGTCGAATCGGAGGTGGCCGTGGCGCCGACGCGCGACCGGACGCTCCCGGGCACCGAGACCGGGCCCGGCGGTCTGCTGCAGCTCCTGCGCGACGGCCGGGCACGGACCCGCGCCGACCTGGTGGCCGAGACCGGTCAGTCGCGGTCGACGATCGCGACCCGTGTCGACGCGCTCCTCGCGACCGGCCTGGTGGCCTCGGTCGGTTCGCGCGCGTCCACGGGCGGCCGCCCGCCCACGGCGTTCGCGTTCGACCCGACGTCCCGGGTGGTGCTCGGGGTCGACCTCGGCGCCGCCCACGGCCGCCTCGCCGTGACCGATCTCGCCGGCTCGATCCTCGCCGAGCACGCCGAGCCGGTGCGGATCTCCGACGCCCCCGAGAAGGTGCTCGGCTGGGTGGCGCGGACCGGGCACGAGCTCCTCGACCGGGCCGGACGCCCGAGCACCGACCTCGCCGGACTCGGTCTGGGGCTGCCCGGACCCGTCGAGCACTCCACGGGCCGACCCGTCGACCCGCCGATCATGCCCGGCTGGCACGGCGTCGACGTGCCCGGGATCCTCGGCGCGCACTTCGCGGCGCCGATCCTGGTGGACAACGACGTCAACCTCATGGCGCTGGGCGAGCACGCCATGGGTTTCCCCGACGTCGACGACCTGCTGTTCGTCAAGGTGGCGACGGGCATCGGGGCCGGCATCATCGCCGACGGCGAGCTGCGCCGCGGCGCGCAGGGAGCGGCCGGGGACCTCGGGCACATGGCGGTGCCCGGCGGCGAGCCGCGGTTGTGCACCTGCGGCAACACCGGGTGCGTGGAAGCGCTGGCGAGCGGCAACGCGATCGCGACGAAGCTGCGCGAGGCGGGGATCGACGCCACGACGAGCGACGACGTCGTCGCGCTGGTCCGCGCCGGCGACCCGACCGCCACGGCGACGCTCCGCCAGGCGGGGCGCGAGCTGGGCGCGGTGCTGGCGGGCACGGTGAGCCTGCTCAACCCGTCCGTCGTCGTCATCGGCGGCAGCCTCTCGGCGGCGGGCGAGCAGCTGCTCGCGGGGATCCGCGAGGTGGTGTACGCGCGGTCGCTGCCGCTGGCGACGCAGCACCTGCAGATCGTCGGCACACGGACGGCGCGCCAGGCGGCGGTGCTCGGTGCGAGCGTGCTGGCGAGCGACTTCGCGCTCAGCACGGCGCGCATCGACGCCCTCACCGCCCCCTGACGCCCCGGAGCGCGGCGGGAACGGCCCGTTCCCGCCGCGCGAGGCCTACCGCGGCTCGATGCGCACCAGGGTCGCGCGACCCGGGCCGAGCCGGAGGCTCAGGTCGCGGTCGCCCCGGTCGCGGTACCGCTCACGTTCGGGCTCGTACGTCGCGACCCCACCGACGGCGGATCCCCACCGCACCCCCACGTTCGCCCGCTCGTGCCGCGAGTGGTTCGCCACGAGGAGGTACCGCTGCTCGTCCGGACCGGTGAACCTGCCGAGGACGACGGCGTCGCCCCGGACCTGCTCGACGTCGTCGTCCGGTGCGAACGGCTCCAGCCCGTCCGGTACCGGATCGAGGTTCGCCGCCTGCACCGCCGTCGACGTCAGCGGCAGCATCTGCCGGCCGATCGCGGCCAGGTAGCGCGTGTTCACCTCGCGCGTGTGGTCGTACAGCGGGGTTCGCTCCCCCTCCACCGTCATGATGCCCCCGGTGAAGTTCTCCCCTCGGGCCGGGTCCGGCGTCCAGTACGTGAAGTACTGGATGCCCTTGCAGCCGTACGCGAGGCTGATGTTGACCTGCCAGTACAGGTCGTCCTTCGTGGGCACGGCGTGGTTCGTGTAACCCACGGACTGGATGTACGCCCAGGTCGGGATCCCGCCCGGCAGCGCCGCCGCCCGGACGTCGGCCCAGTTCCGGAAGTAGCCGGCGTCCTCGCCCTCGAGCAGGATCGGGTACCTGTCGAACGAGAGCACCTCCGGGTTCGTCTGCTCGACCGCCTCCACGTAGTCGAAGCCGGGCAGGTGGTTCACGTAGGGCAGGCACTCGGGGTCGATCGACCGGATGATGTCGAGCACGATGGCGAGGTCCGGCAGCTTCGCGACGGACGGCTCGTCGTACACGTGGAGTCCGGCGAAGCTGGCGAAGCCGCCGCCGGGACGCCGCCACGCCCCGAGATCGGACGCGAAGTCCTCGGTGAACAGCACCTCGCCGTCCGGCGCCGTGACCACGACGTCGTCGAAGAACGCCGACTCCGACCCCGCCTCACGGAACCCGACCGGTCCGGAGGCGAACGTCGCGTCCGTCGTCGTGTCGACGACGACGCCGTCGATCGTCGTCGTGATCGTGTCACCCTCCAGCGTGGTCGCCACGCGGTAGGTCTGGTCAGGGACGACGGCGAACGGCAGCAGCGTCGTCGTCACCTGCGGCGCGCCGCCCACGAAGACCGCCTTGACCAGCGCTGACGGCGCCCCGTCGGCCGGGCGGTTGGTGAGCAGCCAGACGTACGCGTTGCCCTCGTCCTGGACGCGGAACGCCCACCCGGCCTGCGCGTAGCCGCCGGCGCCCGTCGCCCGCGGGGCGGTGTCGAACTCGAACGTGTAGTCGGTCCATTCGGCGCCGTCGAGGGTCCACCCGATCGAGCCGTTCCCGGTGCCGCCGTCGAACAGCAGGCGGCCGTCGACGATCTGCCAGAAGCCGTCGCCGGCGTACTTGCGGATGACCTCGCGCAGCTTCGTCTCCGCCTCGGCGCGCGTGAGCGTGAAGGCCCCGCCGTCGTCGGAGATCGTGAACTGGTGCGTGAGCCAGCGCACGTCGCCGTCGTCGACGAGCACCTTGAGCCCGACCTGGTCCGCGATGCCCAACGCGTGCCGCTGGATGTAGTGGTCCGCGTACAGGTAGTTGTTCGAGTGGACGTACGTGAACCCGGCGTCGGCCATCTCCTGCCAGCGCTCGAGCGTCGTCTGCAGGGGCGGCGGCGGCCAGAACACGCCGATGGGGAACGTCTCGTCGGCCAGCAGCGGTCCGCCGGAACCGGCGGCCGCCGGCTCGCGCCGGACGTGCGCACCGGCGGGGCCGGCGAATGCTCCGACCGCGGCGACGGCGCCACCGAGGGCGCCGCTCATCCGCAGGAAGCCCTGACGCGTCAGGATGATCTCGGCCATACCTGCCTCCTCGTGCCCCGGACGGGGCTGTGAGCGAACGGGCGACGACGACGTCGCCCGCGGGTCTCAGCGGCGGGGCTTTCGTTCGGTCCGCCCCGCCTGGTGTCGCCGGACGGCGAGCGCCGTCTGGGTGAGCAGCTCGGTGGTCCGCTCGTAGGTGAGCTGACCGACGGCGAGGTACAGCAGCTCGACCACCGTCAGCTCCGAGAAGCGCGCCGCGAGCGGGCCCTCGCGGAACGTCGTCTCCTCCGTGACGGTGACGAGGATGCGGTCGGCGACCGCCGCGAGCGAGGACCGGGGCGCGCCGGTGACGGCCACCGTCAGGGCGTCGCGGCTCCCGGCTGCGCGGAGCATCTCGAGCGTCTCGATCGTCTCGCCGGTGTAGGAGACGGCGATCGCGACGTCGCCCGGCCCGAGCAGGGCGGCTCCCGTGAGGCCCTCGTGCACGTCGGCGAAGGACCACGTCGCGATGCCGATCCGGTGCAGGCGGAGCTGCAGCTCCGCCGTCATGACGGCGCTCCCGCTGACGCCGTACAGGTGCACCCGCCGCGCCCCGGCGACGGCGTGCGCAACGTCGCGCAGCACGTCGAGGTCAAGACCCGCCAGCGTGTCGTGGACGGCCCTCGACGTCGCCGCACCCAGGGTGCCGGCGACGTCCTCGAGCGAGTCCGTGGGACCGATCGTGCGCGAGATGTCGATCTCCCACGGGGAGCTCGCGCTCGCCGTCGCGTCCGCGACGACGGCGATCCGCAGGGCCGGGTACCCGTCGACGCCGAGCCTGCGGCACAGCCGGGACACGGCCGACGGCGAGGTGCCGCTCGCCTCGGCGAGGTCGGTGATCGTGCCGGCCACGCTGGCGACCGGGTCCGCGAGCACGCGCTCCGCCGTCCGCCGCACGGAGTCGGGCAGGTCGGGCAGGAGCCGGCGCAGCTCGGCGAGGATCCCGCCCGACCTCATGGACCGGGTGCGCACCTCCGCCGGTGGCGTCATGACAGAAAGTGTCACGGTGCGCACGTTCCGTGTCAACGATTTGACAGGTTCTGTCAGCTGGCAAGCGCTCGCGCCCGAGCACGTGCCTCGCGTTCGAGCCAGGTCGGCGCCGCCGTCAGGCGGAGGCCGCCCGGTGGGCCCGGATCACCTCGGCCGCCTCGGTGAGGACGCTCGCGAGGTCGCCGACGACGGCGAAGTCGGCGATCTCCACGAGCGGCGCCTCGGCGTCGATGTTCACCGCGACGATCGTCTCCGCGGCCTGCATCCCGCCGCGGTGGTGCGGTGCGCCCGAGATCCCGGCGCCGATGTACAGCCGGGGGGCGATCGTCGTGCCCGTCTGGCCGACCATCGCGTCGTGGCCGATCCACCCCTCCTCGACGACGTCGCGCGTCGCGCCGACCGCCGCACCGAGCACGTCGGCGAGCTCGGTGACCGGGCCGAAGTCCCCGCCCGTCCCGCGGCCCCCCGCGACGACGAGAGTCGCCTCGGCCAGGGCTGGGCGCCCGTCGTCCGCACCGTGCGCCACCTCCTCGCGCGCCCGGAGCGTCACCCCGTGCGCGGTGCCCGCGGCGTCGACCGACTCCACGGCGACGGCGGGCTCGCCAACGGGCGCGCCCAGGGCCTCGGGGCGGACGGCGTTCGCCCGCACGGTCGCGACCGCGAGCGGCGTCGTCACCTCGCACTCGGTGTCCCACGTGCCGGCGAACACGCGCTTCCCGCCGACCACGCCGCCGTCGCCGGCCCGGCGCAGCGACGCGACGTCGATGAGCAGCCCCGCCCCCAGCTCGCGGGCCGCGAGCGCGGCGGTCTCCTTGTGCAGGAACGTCGACGGCAGCAGCAGGAGCGTCGCGCCCGTGCCGCGCACGGCCTGGGCCAGCGCTCGCGCGGCGGCCGGCGGAAGCGTGGCGTCCTCCCCGGCGACGTCGAGCTGCAGCACGTCGGTCACGCCGAACGCACCGAGCGCGTCGGTCGCGGCGGGACCGAGCGGGCCGAACGCCACGACGAGCGGTGAGCCGACACGCGCGGCGAGCGTGAGGAGCTCGAACGTGGTCGGCCGCGGCGCCGCGGCCGGGTCGTCGAGCAGGACGAGGACGACGGCGTCGTCCGCCCGGGCGTGATCCGTCACGTGCGTCGCCACCTCAGACCAGCTCGCGTGCGATGAGAAACTCGGCGAGGGCGCGCCCCCCGGACCCGTCGTCGTACCGGATGTCCGGCTCGGGCCGCGGCGGCCGCGGCGCCGCCGTGAGCACCCGGGTCCGCGCCCCCTCGGCTCCGACCTCGGCGGCGTCGAGACCGATCGCCGCCAGGTCGAGGCGCCGGACCTCGATCGAGCGCGCTGCGAGGATCCCCGCGAGCACCGGGAACCGGGGGGAGTTGATGGCGTCGGTCACCGACACGACGGCGGGTGCGGGCGCCGCGAGCGTCTCGCGGGCACCGGCGACGTCACGCTCGATCGTGAGCGTGACGCCGTCGGCCCCCAGCCGCGTCGCGAACGTCAGGGCCGGCCAGCCGAGCTCGGCGGCCACCAGCGCCGGGACCACCGAGCCGAGCCCGTCGAGGGCCGCCATGCCGAAGAGGGCGACGTCGACCGGGGCCTCGGCGTGCAGGGTGCGGACGGCCGCGGCGAGCGCCCGCGAGGTGCCCGTGACGTCCGAGCCCGCCACGGCGTCGTCGCACACGTGCACGGCAGCGTGCGCCCCCATCTGCAGGGCGCGGCGCACGGCGTCGACCGCCCCGGTCGGGCCGACCGTGAGCGCGACGATCTCGTGCTCGCCCTCGCCCGCCGCCTCCACGAGGCGCAGCGCCTCCTCGACGGCGCACTCGTCCAGCTCGTTCAGCGTGCCGTCGCCACCCTCGCGTGCGACGCGGCCCTCGGCGGTGAACGAGCGGTCCGCCTGGATGTCCGGGACGTGCTTGACGGCGACCACGATGCGCATGGCCCCTAGCCTGCCACCACCGCGCGGGCCCGCGGCACGATGGGAGACTGGCCGGCGATGACCGCCAGCCCCCAGACCGTGCGCCCCGCAGCTCGAGCTGCCCGGGGTGCCTCCCTGCCGCACCGCTTCGGCGCGCACGTGGTCGACGGCGGGATCGACGTCGTCGTCGCCGCCCCGCACGCCGAGGCCGTGGACCTGTGCCTGCTCGGCGACGACGGCGAACGTCGGGTGGGTCTGCGGCGACGCGCCTTCGGGGTGTGGGACGCGCACGTGCCGGGCGTCGGCGCCGGCCAACGGTACGGGCTGCGGGTGCACGGTCCGTGGGATCCCGCCGCCGGCCTGTTCCACAACCCGGCGAAGCTGCTCCTCGACCCGTACGCCCGCGGCGTCGTCGGCGACCTGCGGCTCAGCCCGGAGATCTTCGGGCACGTCACCGAGGCGGACGGGGCCGGCGACCTCGCCCTGCCTGATCACCGGGACTCCGCCCCGTTCGTGCGCCACGGCGTGGTCGTGCCGAGCCACCGGCCGCCCGTGCGGCGGCCGCGTGTGCCGTGGTCGGAGACGGTCGTGTACGAGGCGCACGTCCGCGGGCTGACCCTGGACCTCCCGGGCGTGCCGGAGCACCTGCGCGGCACGTACGCCGGCCTCGCCCACCCCGCGACGATCGAGCACCTGCGCCGGCTCGGCGTCACCACGCTCGAGCTGCTCCCGATCCACGCGATCGCCTCGGAGACGGCGCTGCTCGAGCGGGGTCTCGTCAACTATTGGGGCTACTCCACGCTCGCGTTCTTCGCACCCGAGCCGCGGTACGCCACGACCGCCGCCCGCTCGGCCGGCCCGGCGGCCGTGCTGGCCGAGGTCACGGGGATGGTCTCGCTGCTGCACGACGCGGGGATCGAGGTGCTGCTCGACGTCGTCTACAACCACACGTGCGAGCAGGGGCTCGACGGGCCGCTGCTGTCCTGGCGCGGGCTCGACAACACCGGCTACTACCTGCACGACGGCTCCTCACCGGCGCGGTACGCCGACGTCACCGGAACCGGGAACTCCCTCGACTTCCGCCGCCAGCGCGTGGTGCAGCTCGCCCTCGACTCGCTGCGGTACTGGGCCGAGGAGGTGGGCGTGGACGGGTTCCGGTTCGACCTCGCCGTCACGCTCGGCCGGCGGGCCGGTGCGTTCGAACCGGACCACCCGTTCCTCGTCGCGCTCGCGAGCGACCCGACGCTCGGTGGGCTCAAGCTCGTCGCGGAACCGTGGGACGTCGGCCCCAGCGGCTGGCGCACGGGCGCGTTCCTCCCGCCGATGCGCGAGTGGAACGACAGGTTCCGCGACGCGACACGGCGCTTCTGGCTCGCCGACCCGCGCACCGCCGCGGCCGGCGACGGCGCCACGCACGACCTCCGCGATCTCGCGACCCGGTTGTCCGGCTCCGCCGACCTGTTCGGGCACGGCGGCGGCGGCTCGCGCGGCCCCCTCGCCAGCGTGAACTACGTGACGGCGCACGACGGCTTCACGCTCGCCGACCTCGTCGCGTACGACCACAAGCACAACGAGGCGAACGGCGAGGGCGGGCGCGACGGCTCGGACCACAACCTGTCCTGGAACCACGGGATCGAAGGGCCGGTCCGGGACGAGGACCCGGGCGGCGAGATCCTCCCCCTGCGGCGCCGCTCGATCCGCAACCTGCTCGCCACGCTGCTCGTGTCCGCCGGCGTGCCGATGCTCACGGCCGGCGACGAGGTGGGCCGCACGCAGCGCGGCAACAACAACGCGTACTGCCAGGACTCGGAGCTGTCCTGGGTGAGCTGGGAGATCTCCGAGTGGCGCTCCGACCTGCTCGCCACGTCCCAGTACCTGCTCGCCCTGCGCCGGGAGCACGCGGCGCTGCGGCCCGTCCGCTTCGCGCGCGGCCGGCCCCGCCGGGACGACACGCTCGACGACCTCGCCTGGTTCGGCTCCGACGGCACCGCGCTGGACCACGACGCCTGGCACGACCCCGCTCGCCGGCTGCTGCAGATGCGGCGGTCGGGGCGGTCCCTGCCGGACCCGCTCTCCGGCGCCGAGCCAGCCGAGCCCGCCGCGCCCGCGCCGCGCGACGTGCTCGTGGTCCTGAACGGCGCCCTGGAGCAGGACGACGTCGTGCTCGCGCCCGCGCGCACCGGCTGGGAGCTCGTCTGGGACTCGACGTGGGAGCACCCGGGCGAGCTCGCGACGTCGGCGATCAACGGCGTCCTGCACCCCGCGGACGGCTCGATCGTGCCCCTCGACGCCCTGAGCATGCGGATCTACCTCGAACGGCGGACGCCCTGAGCGCCCGAGCCCTACGCTGCAGCGCATGGCACAGACCGCTGACGCCGACGTCATCGTCATCGGGGCCGGCCTCGCCGGTCTCGTCACCGCCACCGAGCTCACCTCGGCCGGCCGCCACGTGCTCCTGATCGACGCCGAACCGAGAGCCTCGCTCGGAGGCCAGGCCTGGTGGTCCTTCGGCGGACTGTTCCTTGTCGGATCGCCGGAGCAGCGCCGCATGGGCGTCGACGACGACGTCGAGCTCGCGTTCGCGGACTGGCTCGGCTCGGCCGGTTTCGCCCCGGGGGCCGCCGACGGCGTCGGGCCGGATGCGCAGGGGTACGCCTGGGCGCGCGCGTTCGTCGAGTTCGCGGGCACCGACCTGCGGCCGTGGCTGCACGACCTCGGGGTGCGCTGGTTCCCGCTCGTCCAGTGGGCCGAACGCGGCGGCTACCTCGCCGACGGGCACGGCAACTCCGTGCCCCGGTTCCACGTCACGTGGGGCACCGGTCCGGGCGTGCTCGCGCCGTTCCTCGCCGCCGCCGCGCGGGCGCGCGAGGCGGGGCTGCTCGACGTGCGGTTCCGGCACCGGGCGGTCGGGTTCGAAGTGACGGACGGCGTCGTCGACGGCGTACGCGTCGAGATCCTCGCGCCCGACGACGCCGAGCGGGGCGCGCCCTCGTCCCGCGACGTCGTCCGCGAGGAGGTGCTGCGGGCCGGCGCCGTCGTCGTCGCCACCGGCGGGATCGGCGCGAACCACGACCTGGTCCGGGCGCAGTGGCCCACCGCGGCCGGGCGTCTGCCCGAGCGGATGCTCTCCGGGGTGCCGGACTCCACCGACGGCGTGCTGCAGACGGTCGCCGCGGACGCCGGCGCGGCGCTCGTGCACACCGACCGGATGTGGCACTACCCCGAGGGCATCACCAACCACTCCCCCGTGTGGAGCCGGCACGGCATCCGGATCCTCGCCGGGCCGTCGTCGCTGTGGCTGGACGCCGACGGGAACCGCCTCCCGCCGCCCCTGTTCCCCGGGTTCGACGCCCTCGGTGCGCTGCAGCACGTGACGGCGCGCGGCGACGACCACTCCTGGTTCGTGCTCAACAAGGCGATCATGGACACGGAGTTCGCGCTCTCCGGGTCCGAGCAGAACCCCGACCTCACGGGCAAGAGCGTGCGCCAGCTCGCGCAGAGGGTGCTGCCCGGGGCTGTCGGGCCCGTCGCGCGCTTCGCCGAGTCCTCGGACGAGTTCGTGTGGGCGCCCGACGCGGCCGAGCTCGCCGCGGGCATGAACGCGCTCACCGGCACGCCCCGGATCGACGCCGACGCGCTCGCCCGGACCATCGCGCTCCGCGACGCGCAGGTGCGTTCCGGGCTCGGGAAGGACCACCAGGTCGTCGCGACGGCGATGGCCCGTCGCTACCGCGTGGACCGGCTGATCCGGGTCGCGCCACCGCGGCCGCTGACGACGCCGAAGGACGGGCCGCTCCTCGCCGTCCGGCTCTCCGTGCTCACGCGCAAGACGCTCGGCGGGCTCCACACCGACGCCGCCGGGCGGGTCCTGCGCCCGGACGGCGAGGTGCTGCCGGGCCTGTGGGCGGTCGGCGAGGCTGCCGGGTTCGGCGGCGGCGGCATGCACGGGCACCGCGCGCTCGAGGGCACCTTCCTCGGCGGGTGCCTGTTCACCGGCCGCCTGGCGGGACGCGCTCTCGCGCGCGACAGCGCCTGACCTCGCCTCAGGCGCTGACGACGACCGAGCCGGCCGCCCTGTCGTGCACGCCGCGCCCCGAACCCCAGAACGCCGTCGCGGCACCCACAGCGATCAGGGGGTAGGTGAGCGTCGTCGCGGCGATGGTCAGCGGATCCCGTTCGTCGAAGCCGCCGAACGCGGCGCCCACCGCCACGGTGTGGCCGAGCTGCCACGGCACCGCGATCTTCACGACGTTGCGCACGAGGGCACGGCGGTACGACAGGCGACCGCCGCCGTCGTCGTCCACCACCTCCAGCCCCATCCGGCGCTTGCCCCACGTGGCCCCGGCCGTAGCTGCCTCCGCGTGGGCCGCCCACAGCGTCGCGACGATCGGCGGGACCGCGCTCATCGCGAGCACGGCGTTGCGGCTCGGCTCGCCGCGGGAGCGCACGAGGAGGCCCAGCGGCACGGTCGCGGCCGCCACGCCGAGGTAGCTCAGCGCGTCGAGCGCGTACGCCTTCGCCCGGCGGATCGCGAGCGGGTGCACGTCACGCCATCCGGAAGTCGTACTCCGCCGGCATGGGCTCGCCCGGGTGGACGAGCGCCCAGAGGTCGCTCAGCGACGTCTCGCCCTCCCGCAGATCGGGCACCACGACGCCGTCGGCGAGGATGCGCGCCGCCCGTTCGCTGTCCCCGGCGACGACGGCGGCGCGTGCCTCGAGGAGCCGGAGTCGGCCGTCGGGGTGGGGCGCGTCGTCGACGAACCGGAACGCACGGGTCGCGTCGCCGGCGTCGAGCGCGGCTGCCACCGCCTCGCGCCGGAGCGTCACCTGGTCCGAGGCGAGCGCCAGCGCCTGTGCGTACAGCTCGACGCAGGCGGCGTCGTCGCCGCGCTCCGCCGCCACGCGCGCCCGGCCCCGGAACGCCCAGGCGCTGGGGGCGTGCTCGTGCGACGCGGCGTAGAAAGCGTCAGCGGCGTCCACGTTCCCGACGGCGTGGGCCAGGACGCCCCGGTGGTACTCGCGCGCCCACGACGGCGGAACCTCGGCGAGCAAGCCGTCCCACCACTCGCCGGCGACGTACGACGGCGGTGGCGTCCCCGGGTCGGCGCCCGTCAGCAGGGCGTGGCCGCCGCCCGCCTCCGCGTCGGCCGCCTCGACGAGCGCGGACCACGGCTCCTGCTCGGGTCCGATGGTCGCGGCGTCGAACGGCGTCCCCACGCTGACGGCCCACGGCTGCCCGGCGTGCCGCCGCGCGCGAGCGTCCAGCGCACCCCAGCCGCTGCCGGCCGCGATGCTCGTCTCCGGCTCGGCGTCGGCCCACGTGGCCGCGTCGGCGAGCGCCGCCTCGAGGTCGTCGGGGCCGATCATCGCCGCCACCCGGTCGGCCACGTGCCCGACGGCGCCGGGCCAGCCGTCGTCGTGCGCTCGGCCGGCGTCCGCGGCGACGTCGCCGTACGCCTCCACCCACGACCACGACGCGCCCGCCGGCATCTCGAGGTGCTCGAACTGCGTGGGCGCGAGCCCGGCCTGGATCTCGAGGTAGTCACCGCCGCCGGGCGTGAGCCACCGCTGCCAGTGCCGGCCACCGGCGCCCGTGCCCCAGACGAAGAGCTTCCGTCCCCGCAGCCGCGACGTCGAGACCTGTGCGAGGCCGTGGCCGTCGGCGCCGACGGCCGCCACCCACGGGTGCGTGACGGCGTCGGGCACGTCGAAGAAGTAGTCGGCGGAGCGCGGGCTGCGCGTCGGCCAGGTCCGGTCGATCCCCTCGTGGACCGGGATCGGGACGGCGCGCACACCGCCGTCGTACGACGTCGCGAAGGCGTGATCCGCCGGGGCCAGCACCCGGACGTCGTCGGACTGCGGGACCGCTGCGTTGGACCACCAGTACATCGGGACGTCCGTCGCTTTCGGGTTCTGGATCCGCACGTGCACGAGCAGGGCTCGCGACGTGGGCGGTAGCCACGCATCGACCTGGTAGACCACGCCGCGCAGCCGCTCGAGCTCCCACATCCGGAGCACCGGAGTGCCGTCGGGGAGCGTGAACGAGGCCGTGTGCAGCGGTGCCATCGTGTGCGGCGAGTGCCCGCGCGTGCCGATGTTCCACTCGACGCCGCCCGCGAACCAGGCGTTGCGCAGGGCGAGGTTCGCGGGCTGGATCGTGGGCGGCGTGTGCAGCAGCTCGCGGCCCTCGGCGGTGCGCAGCGACCACAGGCGGCCGCCGAGACCGGGCAGGAACGTGGCGCTCAGGTGCGCGTTCGACAGCGTCACGGCTGTCAGGTCCGTCGGGGTCAGGTCGCGTCCGTACCGGCTCTGCACGAGGTACGGGTGCATCGAACGTGGCCGCCCGGCCGCGGCGCGACGGCGGATCGCGGGCGGGACGCCGTCGTCGATCGTGACCGGCACCTCGAGCAGGGCGTCGAGGAGGGGCAGCGAGTCCTCAGCCACCGTCGAGGTCAGGACCCGCGCCGGGCCGACCGTGAGGGTGCTGGGCGCCCCCGCCTGTGGCCGGTCGGCAAGGTCGCCACGCGCGCCATCGACGCGTTCGATCGTCATGCACGCACCCTACGGCCCGCGGACGGCGCCGGGCGCCCGCCCGTGCACGGCCGGGGAGCGGGCGGCCCGCTAGCATCGCCGCTCATGGGCAGACCGGCGGTGGACGCGCTCGACGTCGCCGGTTGCGAGCGCCTCTTCCGCCGACACGGCCTGCCCCTCCTCGTCGAGGGCCACACGGCCGGCCGGGACGTGTTCGGGCGGTCGGCGCCGTTCCTCGTGCTGGTGCTGCTGCTCGAGCTGTCCCGGTCCGTTCAGCTCGGCTGGCCGACCTGGGCGAACGTGCTCGCGCTCCTCGGGGCGCTCGCCGTCGTCATGGGCGGGTACGCGCTGCTCAACCTCGCACGCGGCCGGCCGTGGCGCACCCTCCCGCAGGCGGTCGACGTCCCCGAGCTCGCCTTCTTCGTGCTCGCGCCCGCGCTCGCGGCGCTCCTCTTCGGGGGTGACTGGCGAGGCGCGCTCGGCATCGCCGTCGGGAACCTGGTGCTCCTCGCGCTCGTGTGGCTGAGCGTCGGCTACGGGCTTCTCTCCACGCTGTGGTGGGGTCTCGCGCGGATCGCTGACGAGCTCGGCGCGTCGCTCCTGCGCCTCGTGCGACTGCTGCCGCTGCTGCTCGTGTTCTCGCTCGTGCTCTTCTTCACGACCGAGGTATGGCAGGTGTTCGACCACACCGGCGGAACCGCCGACGTCATCATCGGGGTGTTCTTCGCGCTCCTGGTCGTCGGCCTCGTCGCCTCGCACGCCCCGACGGAGGCGCGCCGCGCCGTCGCCGGGGCTACGGAGGGCGACGACGACGCCGTGCCGCTGCGTCGTTCCCAGCTCGCGAACGTCGCGGCGATGGTCGCCACGACCCAGCTGTTGCAGGTGATCGTCGTCAGCCTCGGGACCGGCCTGTTCTTCGTCGCCCTCGGGACGCTGACGGTGACGCCGGAGGTGCGCGGGCTGTGGGACGTGCAGGGCGGGTCGTGGGCCCTCGAGCTCGTGCTCGGCGACTCGGAGCTCGTGCTCGACCAGACGCTCGTACGCGTGGCGACGGCGCTCGCCACGTTCACCGGGCTGTACTACGCGATCAGCGCCCAGGTGGACGCCGTCTACCGGGCGGAGCTCGTCGACGGGATCGGCGCCCAGCTCGCCCGCGTCTTCGCCGTGCGCCGCCGCTACCTCGCGCTGCTGCGCGGCGCCGAGTCAGACGTCAGCGGTCGAGTCAGAGCTTCCGGCGGGTCTGACTCGACCGCTGAGGTCTGACTCGGCGGTTGAGATCTGACTCGGCGGTGATGCTCTACGCTCCCTGCATGAGGAAGACCGCGCTCGTCCAGCGCCAGTGGTGGCTGCCCTGACGGCGGCTACCTGACCTTCCCATCCCATCGGGCCGCCTCGCGAGGCGGCCCGTCGTGTTCTGGCACGGTCCCGGCCGTTGCGCGGGCGGTCCTCGTCTCGAGGAGCACGACATGAACCCCACCTCCCCCGCCACCGTCAGGACGACGGGCGCCGCGACCAGCGGCACGGCCGCCGCCGGCACCCGCACCCCAGCCACCGCCTCCGCCACAGGCACTCGCACCGCCGCCGCGTCCGCCGGAGGAACCGGCACCGTCCTCACCCGGGCGAGCGACGTCGTCGGCGACCACGCCGAGTCTCAACGTTCGTTGCTGCGCGCGCGGGCACGCAGCACCCAGCTCGAGGCCGAGATCGCCGCTGACGCGGGCCGGTTCCGGGTGCTCACCGGCGATCGGCCGACCGGGAGGCTGCACCTCGGCCACTACCTGGCCACGCTGCGCTCCCGGGTGCGCCTGCAGGAGCTCGGGGTGCGGACGTTCGTGGTCATCGCCGACTACCAGGTCATCACCGACCGCGACGCTCCCGGGCCGGTTCGCGATCGGGTGCTCGACCTCGTGGCCGACTACCTCGCGCTCGGTCTGGACCCGGGACGGACCACGATCTTCGCGCACTCGCAGGTGCCGGAGCTGAACGAGCTGATGCTGCCGTTCCTGTCGCTCGTCACGGACGCCGAGCTGCGGCGCAACCCGACCGTGAAGTCCGAGCTCGCGGACTCCGGCGGGCGGCCGTTCAGCGGGCTGCTGCTGACCTACCCGGTGCACCAGGCGGCGGACATCCTGTTCTGCGGAGCGAATCTCGTGCCCGTCGGGAAGGACCAGCTGCCGCACCTCGAGCTGGCCCGGACGATCGCGCGCCGGTTCGCCGAGCGGTACGGCGACGCCGGGCTCGTCGCGCCCGAGGCGCTGCTGACCGACGCTCCGCACGTGCTCGGCCTGGACGGGCGGAAGATGTCGAAGTCGCGCGGGAACGCCGTCGAGCTCGCGATGAGCGCCGACCAGACCGCGGCGCTCGTGCGCAGCGCCGTCACCGACCCTGATCGAGTCATCACGTTCGACCCGGTGCGGCGCCCGGAGGTGGCGAACCTGCTGCTGGTCGGGGCGCTGTGCAGCGGGCGGACGCCGACCGCGCTCGCCGAGGAGATCGGCGGCCGCGGTGCGGGGGCGCTCAAGACGTTCGTGACGGAGGCCGTGAACTCCGAGCTCGCGCCGCTGCGCCGTCGGCGGGCGGAGCTCGTCCGCGATCCCGGCGCGCTGCGTGAGGTGCTCCGGACCGGGAACGGCGTGGCGCGCGAGCTGGCCGCCGACACCCTGGCACGCGTCCACGCCGCCCTCGGGATGGTCTACTGACGCCGACCGACGCCCCGGTTCGGCCCGGCCCCGCTCCTCGCCCCGCCCGGCCCTGCCCAGCCCCGGCTCCGCTCCGCTCCTTGCCGCGCCCCGCCCTGCCCTGCCCAGCTCCGCTCCTCGACCCGCCCCGCCCCGCCGAGGTGCACTCTTCAGCTGAGTCAGACCCGAGGGTTTGAGTCAGTACCCCCGGAGGGTCTAACTCAGCCGCTCGGGTCTGACTCAGCCGCTGGGGTCCGACTCATGCGACTCTCGACGCCCCGGGCAGCCACCTCGCCGGAACGGATCCCTGGGTCAGCAGAGTCCGGCGCGTGCCGAGGCCGATGGCTCCCCGGACGCGGGCCACCAGAGCGTCGCGGTCCGCGAGGTCCGCCCAGACCACGTGAACGATCGTCCAGCCGAGGCCGTCCAGGACGCCGTCGCGCTTCTTCTCCGCGAGGATGTCAGCGCGTGCGTCCCGGCCGTCAGCGCCGTACTTGCCGACGCCGTCGAACTCGATGCCCACCTTGATGTCGTCCCACCCGAGGTCGACCCATAACGTTCCTCGTCCGGTGTGGATGTCGATCTGAACCCGCGGCGTCGGAAGGCCGGCCTGAACCACCGTGCACCGCGTCAAGGTCTCGCCCGGCGACTCGGAGTCGCCGTCCGCGAGCGCCAAGACGCGACGTGCTCGACGGATACCGCGATATCCCGCCCGCGCGTCGGTCATGGACACGATGAGGTCAGGATCTGCGCCGAGACGCAGCGCGGAGTCGGCGATGACGATCGCCTGCTCCTCGTCGAGCTCGCAGGCGCTGTCGACGACCGTCCGTTCGAGCGACGTCACGGGTAGTCCCGCGACGGTGGTGCGGCTGTCCGGCGGCAGCGCGGAACAATGACGGCGCAGCAGCGGGTCGGCTCGTCTGCCCGCCTTTGGAACACCTGACTGCGTGACGTGCACCGCCGGGCCGAGGCGCCAGGTCCAGCACCCGTGGAGGAGCGCGGCGCTCGAATGGCTGAACGCGAAGTCGGTCGCCAGACGTTCGGCCACGGCGCGAATCCGTATGAGGTGCTCCTGCTCCCGACGCTCCGCAACTCCGGTACCACCCGCCGGCGGAAGGTAGATACCGCGGCGCACTCGCCGCAGCGATCCGGCGCGGACCGCTTCCCGGATCGCCGGGCGGCGGTCCTCCGTGTATCGGACGGCGTCAGGTGGGCACCGCGCGCTCAGGAGAAGCTCGCGTCGGGCTCCGACCACCGAACCCGGGTCGGACCGCGTCGGAGCCGCTGGTCGCGGGTCGAGGTCTCCAGGCATCGACCCAGCATGCGCGGGCTGACGTCGTCGCCTGGAGCGCGGCGCCCCGACCTGTGGACAGGTTCATTCGCCCGTGCCACTGGGGACAAGTCGTCGACTGCGGCGACCCCCCGCGAGTCAGACCCCAGCGGTTGAGTCAGTCCCTCCGGAGGGTCTGACTCGACCGCTGGGGTCTGACTCGCGAGGCGGGGCGGGGGCGGGGGGTGGCGAAGGGCAGGAGGCGGGGCGGGGGGGCTAAGGGCTGGCAGCGGGAAGGGGGCTGGCAGCGGGAGGGGCCGGCGTCAGGCGGCGTTGACGACGAGCCCCAGTTCGGTCGCCCCGGCGAGCCCCTCGTGCCGCGGCACCACACGCACCCCGTACCCGAACGCCCCCGGCCGCTCGAGCGCGACGGTCGCCGAGAACTGGTGCCGCCCCGCCTCGTAGGACTCGGTGTGCGCGAGGGAGAGCGTCCCGAACGAGGTGAGCTCGTCGTTCTCGCCCACGCGTCCGTACGTCACCTGCACGTCGACGTCGCTCGGCGCGAGGTCGCCCAGCGACACGAACGCCCGCACGGTCACGGCGTCGCCCACGCGAGGTGCCTGGTCCGCCCCCTCGGTCTCCACGTGGTCGACCCGGACAGCCGGCCACCCGGCACGCACCCGCTCCTTCCACGCGGCGAGCGCCACGGCGCCGGCGTGACCGGTCCCGTCCATCGCCCTCGCGTCGAGCGCCGTCGGCGCGTACAGCTGCTCCACGTAGTCGGCCACCATGCGGGTGGCCTGCACCTTGGGCCCGAGCGTCGCGAGCGTGTGCCGCACCATCTCGAGCCAGTGGCGCGGCAACCCGTCCGCGTCGCGGTCGTAGAACCGGGGCACGACCGTGCCCTCGAGCAGCTCGTACAGCGCTGCCGCCTCGAGGTCGTCCCGCCGCTCCGGGTCCTCGACGCCGTCCGCCGTCGGGATCGCCCAGCCGTTCTGCCCGTCGAACCACTCGTCCCACCAGCCGTCCAGGATCGACAGGTTGAGCGCCCCGTTGAGCGCGCACTTCATCCCGGACGTGCCGGAGGCCTCGAGCGGACGCAGCGGGTTGTTGAGCCACACGTCGCACCCCGGCATGAGCACCTGGGCCATCGCGATGTCGTAGTTCGGGAGGAAGACGATGCGCTCCCGGACTCGCTCGTCGTCGGCGAACTGCACGAACTTCTGGATGAGGCCCACGCCCTGCTCGTCGGCGGGGTGCGACTTGCCGGCCACCACGATCTGGATCGGACGGTCCGGGTCCAGCAGGAGCCGGGTCAGCCGCTCCGGGTCGCGCAGCATGAGCGTGAGGCGCTTGTACGTCGGCACGCGCCGCGCGAACCCGATCGTCAGCACGTCGGGGTCGAGGACGTCGTCCACCCAGCCGAGCTCGGCGGGCGACGCTCCCCTGTCGCTCCAGGACCTGCGCACCCGCTCCCGCGCGTCGTGCACGAGGCGCGCGCGCATCCGGCCGCGCTCGGACCACAGCCGCCCGTCCGAGACGCCGCCGGCGTCCTCGCCGCGCAGCCACCCCGCACCCGAGGCCGCGTCAGCGCCGAACTGCTCCTGCGCCGCGCCGGCGAACTCCGGGTCGGTCCACGTCGGGCCGTGCACGCCGTTCGTCACCGACGCGATCGGCACCTCGGCCGCGTCGAAGCCCGGCCACAGCACCGAGAACATCTCGCGGCTCACGGCGCCGTGCAGAAGCGAGACGCCGTTGGCGCGCTTCGCGAGCCGCAGCCCCATCACCGCCATGTTGAAGACCGTCGGGTCGCCGCCGTCGTAGTCCTCCGCGCCGAGGGCGAGCACCTCGTCCACCGGGACCCCCGGCAGCTCCGAGGCCCCGCCGAGGTAGGAGCGCACGAGGTCGACGCCGAACCGGTCGATCCCCGCCGGCACGGGCGTGTGCGTGGTGAAGACGGTCCCGGCGCGCACCGCCTCGCGCGCCGCGGCGAACGACGTGCCCTCCAGCTCGACGATCTCGCGGATGCGCTCGACGCCGAGGAATCCGGCGTGCCCCTCGTTGGCGTGGTAGACCTCCGGCTCGGGCGCGCCGGTCAGCCGCGAGAAGAGCCGCAGCGCCCGGACGCCACCGATGCCCAGCAGGAGCTCCTGCTGGAGCCGGTGCTCGGACGTGCCGCCGTACAGCCGGTCGGTGACGCGCCGAGCGGCGTCGTCGTTCCCCGCGACGTTCGAGTCGAGCAGGAGCAGCGGCACCCGGCCGACGTCGGCCCGCCACACCTGGGCGCGCAGCGTGCGGCCGCCCGGCAGGGGGACCTCGATCGTGGCCAGCGTGCCGTCGTCCTCACGCAGAGCGGTGAGCGGCAGGTTGTCCGGGTCGAGGACCGGGTACGTCTCGTGCTGCCAGCCGTCCCGGGTGAGCGACTGCTTGAAGTAGCCGGCGCCGTACAGGAGGCCGACGCCGACGATCGGCACGCCGAGGTCGGAGGCGCTCTTGAGGTGGTCGCCGGCCAGGATCCCGAGGCCGCCCGAGTACTGAGGCAGGACCGCGGTGATGCCGAACTCGGCGGAGAAGTATGCGATGGCCCTCGGAGGCCCGTCGCCGCGGTCGGCTCCCGAGCTCCCGTCCGCACCCTCGGGCGCCAGCGACTGGTACCAGCGCGGCATCGTGAGATAGGCGCGGAGGTCGTCGGCGGCCGCGTGGACGCGCGCGACGACGTCGGGGTCGGCAGCGAGCGCGGCGAGGCGCTCCGGGCTCACGGCACCCAGCAGCGCCACGGGGTCCGAGCGGACCGCCGCCCACGCCTGGGGGTCGATCGAGGCGAAGAGCTCGCGGGTCGGCGCGTGCCAGGACCAGCGCAGGTTGCGGGCCAGCTCGTCGAGCGGGGCGAGGGGTTCGGGGAGCACGGTGCGGACGGTGAATCGGCGGAAGGCTCTCACGCCGAGCGAGTCTAGCCCGCGACCTGCAACAGTTGCGACGCTTTGCGCAACCCGGGCGGCGGCTCGCCGATGAACAGTTCGCGCTGCCCGGCCGGTGGCCTCCGTCTAGGTTCGACGTGTGAGCGTGACTCAGCAACCGACCCCGGCGCCGCCCGCACCGATCGGCCGCATCCCCGTGATCGGCGTGAGCCCCGTGGTCGAGGGTGGGCGATGGCCGGCGAAGGCGGTGGTCGGCGAGGCCGTGCCGATCGGCGCCACCGTGTTCCGGGAGGGGCACGACGCCGTCGCCGCCACCGCCGTGCTCGTCGCCCCCGACGGCAGCGACCACGCGAGCGCGCGGATGCGCGACGTCTCCCCCGGGAACGACCGGTACGAGGTGCTGCTGGTCCCGGACGCCGAGGGCGACTGGGGCTTTCGCGTCGAGGGCTGGTCGGACCCGTACGGGACGTGGAGCCACGACGCCGGCGTCAAGGTTCGCGCCGACGTCGACACCGAGCTCATGCTCACCGAGGGCGCGCTCCTGCTGGAGCGGGCGGCCGCGCGCCGCGGCCTCCCCCGGCCGGTGGCGCGAGCCCTGCGCGACGCCGTCCAGGGCCTGCGCGACGAGAGCCGGCCACCGCTCGCCCGGCTCGCCGCCGGGCTGTCGCCGGAGGTCGAGGCCGCGCTCGCCGAGCACCCGGTGCGCGAGTTCGTGAGCGCGAGCGCCACCTACCCGCTCGTCGTGCACCGCGAGCGCGCCCTGTACGGGGCGTGGTACGAGATGTTCCCCCGCTCCGAGGGCGCGGTGCGCGACGAGGCGAGCGGCCGGTGGACCTCCGGGACGCTGCGCACCGCGGCGCAGCGGCTGCCCGCGATCGCGGAGATGGGCTTCGACGTCGTCTACCTCACGCCCGTCCACCCGATCGGCACGACGAACCGGAAGGGCCGCAACAACACCCTCGAGGCGCTGCCGGGCGACCCCGGCTCGCCCTACGGCATCGGCGCTCCCGAGGGCGGCCACGACGCGATCCACCCGGACCTGGGTTCGTTCGACGACTTCGACCACTTCGTGACGACGGCGCGGGGGTGCGGCCTCGAGGTGGCCCTCGACCTCGCACTGCAGGCGTCGCCCGACCACCCGTGGGTGACGGCGCACCCCGAGTGGTTCACGACGCGTGCCGACGGCTCCATCGCCTACGCCGAGAACCCGCCGAAGAAGTACCAGGACATCTACCCGCTGAACTTCGACAACGACCCGGAGGGGATCTACGACGCCGTCCTCGCGGTCCTGCGCGTGTGGATGGACCACGGCGTCACGGCGTTCCGGGTCGACAACCCGCACACAAAGCCGCTCCCGTTCTGGGAGCGCTTGTTGGCCGAGGTCCGGCGCGAGCGGCCCGACGTGCTGTTCCTCTCCGAGGCGTTCACCCGGCCGGCGATGATGCGCACGCTCGCCACGATCGGGTTCCACCAGTCGTACACGTACTTCACCTGGCGACACTCCAAGTCCGAGCTGGCGGACTACCTGACCGAGCTGTCGCACACGACGTCCGACGTGCTCCGCCCCAGCCTGTGGCCGACGACGCACGACATCCTCACGCCGTTCATGCAGTCCGGCGGCGTGACGGCGTTCGCGATCCGGGCCGTCCTCGCCGCGACCGGTGCACCGACGTGGGGCATCTACTCCGGGTACGAGCTCGCCGAGTCCGTCGCCCGGCCCGACGCGCAGGAGCAGATCGACAACGAGAAGTACGAGTACCGGCCCCGGGACTGGGAGCGCGCCGAGAGCCTCGGGATCGCCCGCCTCATCACGATGCTCAACCGGATCCGCCGCGACCACCCGGCGCTGCAGCGCCTGCGGAACCTCACGATCCATCCGACGAGCGACGACGCGACGCTCGCGTTCAGTCGCCATCTCGACGCCGCGCACTCGCCCACCGGTCGCGCCGACACGGTGGTCGTCGTCGTCAACCTCGACCCGTACACGACGCGGGAGTCCATGGTGTATCTGGACGTGGCCGCCCTCGGGCTCGGGAGCGAACCGGGCCGGGACGGCGGCCGGTTCGCCGTGCACGACGAGCTGTCCGACGCCACCTACGTGTGGGGCGCGGAGGCGTTCGTGCGGCTCGACCCGCGCGTCGCGTGCGCCCACGTCCTGCACGTGAGGCCCGCGTGACGTCCGCTCCCGACGGCCGCACGGACGGCGACTGGTACCGGACGGCTGTCTTCTACGAGGTGCTGCTGCGCTCGTTCTCGGACTCGAACGCCTCGGGCGCGGGCGACCTGCGCGGCCTCTCGAGCCGGCTCGACCACCTCGAGTGGCTCGGGGTCGACTGCCTGTGGCTGCCCCCGTTCTACCCGTCGCCGCTGCGCGACGGGGGCTACGACGTCGCCGACTACACGGCCGTCGCGCCGGAGTACGGCACGCTCGAGGACGTCCGCGACCTCGTGGCGGAGGTCCACGCCCGGGGCATGCGCGTCGTCGTCGACCTCGTCATGAACCACACGAGCGACGCGCACCCGTGGTTCCAGGCCTCCCGCTCGCACCCCGACGGCCCGTACGGCGACTTCTACGTGTGGCGACAGGACAACACCGGCTACCCCGACGCGCGGATCATCTTCGTCGACACGGAGACGTCGAACTGGACGTTCGACCCGGTGCGCCGGGAGTACTTCTGGCACCGGTTCTTCTCGCACCAGCCGGACCTCAACTTCGCCAACCCGAAGGTCAAGGAGGCGATGTTCGACGTCGTCCGGTTCTGGCTCGGGACGGGCGTCGACGGGTTCCGCCTCGACGCCGTCCCGTACCTCTTCGAGGAGGAGGGCACGAACTGCGAGAACCTGCCGGCCACGCACGCGTTCCTCGCCGAGCTGCGGGCGATGGTCGACGCCGAGGCGCCCGGCACGCTGCTGGTCGCGGAGGCGAACCAGTGGCCGGGTGAGGTCGTCGAGTACTACGGCACGCCCGAGGCGCCGGAGTGCCACATGTGCTTCCACTTCCCGGTGATGCCGCGGATCTTCTACGCGCTGCGCGACCAGCGCGCGACGAGCATCGTCGACATCCTCGCCGACACGCCGGACGTCCCCGACGGCGCCCAGTGGGGCACGTTCCTGCGCAACCACGACGAGCTCACGCTCGAGATGGTGTCGACCGAGGAACGCGCCGCGATGTACGGCTGGTACGCGGAGGACCCGCGGATGCGCGCGAACGTGGGGATCCGCCGGCGGCTCGCACCGCTGCTCGGCAACTCGCGCGCCGAGATCGAGCTGGCGCACGCGCTGCTGCTCTCGCTGCCGGGCAGCCCGTTCCTGTACTACGGCGACGAGATCGGCATGGGCGACAACATCTGGCTGCCCGACCGCGACGGCGTGCGCACCCCGATGCAGTGGACGCCGGACCGCAACGCCGGCTTCTCGACCGCTGACCCCGGGAAGGTCCACCTGCCGCTCGTCCAGTCGCTCGTCCACCACTACGCCGCCGTCAACGTCGAAGCGCTGACGGCCCAGTCGACGTCGCTCCTGCACTGGCTCCGGGGCATGCTCGAGGTCCGTCGGCGGCACCCGGTGTTCGGGCGCGGCGACCACGAGGCGCTCGCCAGCGACAACGACGCCGTCCTCGCGTTTCTGCGCCGCGACGAGAGCGAGACCGTGCTGTGTGTCGCGAACCTCGCGAACACGCCCCGCTCCGCCGTCATCCGCGTGCCGGGAGTGCCCCACGCGCGGCTGACCGACGTGTTCGGCGGCGCCGCGTTCCCGCCCGTCGTCCCGCTCGACGGCGACCCCGACGACGCCGAGCACGCGGGGGTGGGTGCCGTGGTGATCACCCTCGGGTCGCGGGACTTCTTCTGGCTCCAGCTGGAGGCCGTGCATGGCTGAGATCCACCGGACCACGCTCACGCCGTCGAAGGTCGAGCTGCTCACCGCCTGGCTGCCGCGCCAACGCTGGTACCGCTCCGCCGGCGTCCCACCCGTGCTGACGCGGCGCGGCGGCTTCCGGCTGGACGACCCGGCCGGGCGCGTCGGCGTCGAGATCCTCGTGGTGAGCGACGACGCCGCGGCGGCCGACGGCGGCCCGTCCGTCACGTACCAGGTGCCCCTCACGTATCGCGACTCCCCGCTCCCCGGCGCCGAGCACGCGCTCGTCGGGACGTCCGAGCACGGCGTGCTGGGCACGCGGTACGTCTACGACGCCCCGCACGACCCCGTGTACGTCGCGCAGCTGCTCGCGCTCCTGGCGGGCCGCGTCGGCGCGCAGGCGCAGAGCCTCAGCGACACGCCCGACCCCCGGTTCCAGGGGCACGCCGTCACGGCGGGGGCCCTGGACCTCGCGAGCAGCCGGGTGCTCACGGGCGAGCAGTCCAACACGTCCGTCGTCTGCGAGATCACGGACGACGACGACGCCCGGTCGAGCGCCGTCGTCGTCAAGCTGTTCCGCACGTTGGCCGCCGGCGAGAACCCCGACGTCGGCGTGACCGCCGCGCTCACCGCGCAGTCCTCGCCGCACGTCCCGCCCGTGGTCGGCTACGTCGACGGGCCGTGGACGGACGCGTCGACGGGCGACGAGGTGCGGGGCGACCTCGCCGTCGCCCAGGAGTTCGTGCCGGGAGCGCAGGACGCGTGGACCCTCGCGCTCCGGGCGGCGAGGGCCGGCGACGATTTCACCCAGCAGGCGCGCGACCTCGGGACCATGACGGCCGGCCTGCACGCCGACCTGGCGCGCGCTCTCGGCGTCACGCCGACCGACGACGCCGCCCGGGCGTGGGTCGCCACGTCCATGCGGGACCGGCTCGCCGAGGCGGTCGCCGCGGACCCCCCTCTCGCCTCCCGGCGCGGCGCGATCGAGGCGCGGCTGGCGGCATTCGCCGCGGCGCCGTGGCCGGACCTGCAGCGGGTCCACGGCGACCTCCACCTCGGCCAGGTGCTCCGTGCCACGGCTCCCGACGGGAGCGCCGCCGGGACCTGGGTCGCCGTCGACTTCGAGGGCGAACCGCTGCGGCCGCTCGCCGAGCGCGCACGGCCGGACCTGGCGCTGCGGGACGTCGCCGGGATGCTCCGGTCGTTCGACTACGCCGCGGCTGAGGCACCCGAGGACACCTGGGCGTCGGCGGCCCGCGCGGCGTTCCTCGACGGCTACCGGAGCGCGAGCGGTCTCGATCTCGCCGCCGCCCAGACGCTGCTCGGCGCGCTGGAGCTCGACAAGGCCGTGTACGAGCTGACGTACGAGCTGCGGCACCGCCCCGACTGGGCCTGGATCCCCCGCGCCGCGATCGAGCGCCTCCTCGCCTGACCACGCCTCCCGACGTGCCGAGCGCCCCCGCAGCCCACGCCCGACCCCGGGCGCACGCTCGCGCTCGCAGTGGTTGGGTAGGGCCATGAGCACGGAGCCGGCGACCCCGTCCCCCGCCCCGGTCGAGCCCAGCAGGCTGCGCGCCGTCGCCCGCGGCGAGTCGCCGACACCCCACGACGTGCTCGGCGCCCACCTGGCGCCGTCGTCGGACGGCACCCAGACCGTCGTGACCGTCCGGACCCGCCGCCCGCTGGCCGACGACGTGGCGGTCCTCGTGGGTGACGAGCGCCACCCGGCCCGGCACGAGCTCGAGGGCGTCTGGGTCGCGGCCTTCACCGCGCCCGACGGCGAGGCGGTTCCCGACTACCGCGTGGAGGTCACCTACGGGGAGGCGACGCAGGTCGTCGACGACCCGTACCGCTTCCTCCCCACGCTCGGCGACGTGGACCTGCACCTCATCGGCGAGGGCAGGCACGAACGCCTCTGGGAGGCGCTAGGTGCGCACGTCCAGCGCTTCGACTCGGTGCGGGGCGAGGTCCGCGGGACGTCGTTCGCCGTGTGGGCGCCGAACGCCCGCGCCGTCCGCGTCGTCGGCGACTTCAACGGCTGGGACGGCACCGGCTCCTCGATGCGTTCGCTCGGGGCCTCGGGCGTGTGGGAGGTGTTCCTGCCCGGTGTCGGGGCGGGCGCGAGGTACAAGTTCGAGATCCTGACCGGTGCCGGCACCTGGCACCAGAAGGCGGACCCGCTCGCCCGCGCCACCCAGGTCCCGCCGGAGACGGCGTCGGTCGTCACCGAGTCGTCGTACACCTGGTCCGACGACGACTGGCTCGAGGGCCGAGCCGCCGCCGACGCGCACACCGGCCCGATGAGCGTCTACGAGGTCCACCTCGGCTCGTGGAAGCAGGGGCTCGACTACCGCGAGCTCGCCGAGCAGCTCGTCGAGTACGTGACGTGGCTGGGGTTCACGCACGTCGAGCTGCTCCCGGTGATGGAGCACCCGTTCGGCGGGTCGTGGGGGTACCAGGTCACGTCGTACTACGCGCCGACCGCGAGGTTCGGCGACCCCGACGACCTCCGCTACCTCATCGACCGGCTCCACGCGGCGGGCATCGGCGTCATCCTCGACTGGGTGCCGGCACACTTCCCCAAGGACGACTGGGCGCTCGCCCGCTTCGACGGCACGTCCCTGTACGAGGACCCCGACCCGCTCCGCGGCGAGCAGCCGGACTGGGGCACGTACGTCTTCAACTTCGGCCGGCGCGAGGTGCGCAACTTCCTCGTCGCCAACGCGCTGTACTGGCTCACGGAGTTCCACGTCGACGGGCTCCGCGTCGACGCCGTGGCCGCGATGCTCTACCTCGACTACTCACGCAAGCCCGGCGAGTGGCGGCCCAACGTGCGCGGCGGCCGGGAGAACCTCGAGGCGATCGCGTTCCTCCAGGAGACGAACGCGACGGCGTACCGCACCGCCCCCGGGATCGTGATGATCGCCGAGGAGTCGACGGCGTTCCCAGGCGTCACGACACCGACCTCGGCGGGCGGCCTGGGGTTCGGCCTCAAGTGGAACATGGGCTGGATGCACGACGCGCTCACCTACCTCGCCCAGGAGCCGATCAACCGGCGCTACCACCACGGCGAGCTGACGTTCTCGCTCGTGTACGCGTTCTCGGAGCAGTTCGTGCTCCCGCTCAGCCACGACGAGGTCGTCCACGGCAAGGGCTCCCTCTACGGCAAGATGCCGGGCGACGACTGGCAGCGGCTCGCGGGCGTCCGGGCCCTGTTCGCCTACCAGTGGTCGCACCCCGGCAAGCAGCTGCTGTTCATGGGCGGCGAGTTCGCGCAGGTCAGCGAGTGGGCGGAGTCCCGCAGCCTGGACTGGTGGCATCTCGACGACGCCGGTCATCGGGGCGTCGCGGAGCTCGTCCGCCGGCTCAACGCCGTGTACGCGGCCCGCCCCGCGCTGTGGCGGCAGGACTTCACCCCGCACGGCTTCGCGTGGCTCGAGGCGAGCGACGGCGACCACAACGTGCTGGTCTACCAGCGGACGGCCGCCGCCACGGACGACGACGGCGCCGACACCGTCGTCGTGATCGTGAACTTCGCGGGCACGCCGCACGAGGACTACCGCGTCCCGCTCCCCCACGGGGGCGACTGGGTGGAGCTCGTCAACACCGACGCCGCCGAGTACGGCGGATCCGGCGTCGGGAACCTGGGGAAGGTGCGCGCCGACGCCGGGCCGTACCACGGGCGGGAGCACTCGGCCCTCCTGCGGGTCCCCCCGCTCGGCGCGCTCTGGCTGGCGCCCGCGCCCTGACGTCGGGCGAGGCCGCGAGCCGTCCTCAGAACAGCGCGGAGGCGAGCGCGCGCCGCGCCCGCTGGAGCTCCGGCGCCGCCGGATCCGTCAGCGCGAAGAGGTCGAGGAGCCGGGTCCGCGCTCGGTCCCGGTCCGCCTCCGACGTCGCCCGCACGACGGCGATCAGCCGGTCGAACGCGGCCTCGGCCCGCCCGGCCCCGAACTCCACGTCCGCGGCGGCCAGGTGCGCGTCGACGTCGGTCGGCGGTGCGGCGTCGGCCGCCGCGAGCACGGACGCCGGGTCGGCGTCGCCCACGCGGGCCATGAGCTCGACCTGCCCGAGGCCTGCCTTGGCGTCGGCGTCCGCGGGGTTCTCGGCGAGGGCGTCGCGGTAGGCCTGAGCCGCGGCGTCGAGATCCCCGCGTTCGATCGCGTCGTACGCCGCGGCGTGCAGCGGCGGAAGCTCCGGCTCCGCGGGCTCCGGCTCCTCCTCCGCCGGCTCCTCGCCGACGTCGACCCGCCCGGTCACGCCGTTCTCGGCCGCGACCCGCAGCAGCTCGTCGAGCACCTGACGCACCTGCGCCTCCGGGTACGCGCCCTGGAACAGCGGGACGGGCTGCCCCTTGATGATGGCGACCACGCTGGGGATCGCCTGCACCTGGAACGCCTGCGCGATCTGAGGGTTCGCGTCCACCTCGACCCGCGCCAGCAGGAAGCGGCCGCCGTACGCCGTCGCGAGCTGCCGCAGCAGCGCGGAGAGCTGCGCACTCGCCTCGGCCCGACCCGACCAGAGGTCGACGACCACCGGCACGTCGGTCGACCGCTGGATCAGGTCGCCGAACGTCGCCTCGGACACCTCGACGACCACGCCGCCGTCGGCGATCGCGGCGTCGGCGCCCTCCGCACCCGGCGCCGGGCGCGGCGCCCGCAGCCCGGAGAGGTCGACGGCGCCACGCAGGTTGATCTGGGGAGGTTGACTCATCGGGGCTCCTCGGACGAGCTCGTACGGTCGGGTCTCGGCTCACGCAGGGCGCAGGCCGGGCTTACTCCTGGGTCACGCTCATCAGCACGCGCTCGGCACCGATGAGCTGCACCGGGTCCTCGCTGCCGGCCGGCGGGATGTAGAACGTCACGCTCTGCAGGTACGTCGCCGTCAGCGCGCTCGCGACCTCGACCTCGTCCGCGCCGAGCGCCGACGCGATCTCGCCGCCGACGCTGAGGGTCGACCCCTCGACGGTCTTCGTCAGCTCGACCGTGGACTCGACGCTGCCCATGGTGATCGCCCCGCCGTCCGCCGTCTGGAACGCGACGAGCGGCAGGCCCGCTGTCGCGCCCATCGTCACCTCGCCGGCCTCGTCGACGCTCTGGGCGAGCGTGTCGCGCTCGTCCTGGATGAGCGGCCGGTAGGGGTCGGAACCGAACTCGTCGGCGTAGGCGCTCTCGGGGTTCCACAGCAGGTCGGCGAAGTGCTCGAGCGTCTCGATCGGCGTGAGCACGAGTCCCTCGGCGTCACCGCCCAGCTGCGCGCTGCCGATGGTCGGCGCCGCGACGGACGGCGTCTGTACGCCCGGGAGCAGGCGGGACCACCCGAGCAGCACGTAGGGATCGCGCGGACCGTTCTGGCGCAGGCTGAGGATGAGAGGAACCGTGCCGCCCTCGGGCTCGACCGTCACCGCCATGAACGCGCGCGGCCACTCGTCGGTCGCGCCGACCACCGTCACCTGCTGCTCGCTCGTGAACGGCTGCGGCACGAGCTCGCCGTCGGACGCGCTCTGCAGCGCGTACGACGCCCCGCGCATCTCGGCGGCCGGGCCGGCGACCCGAGGCGCCAGCGCGTCAGCATCGGCGGAGGCGTCGGCGGTGGCCATCGCATCCCCGACGGCCGCGAGCACGGCGTTCTGCTGGTCCACCGTCAGGACCGGCAACGGCTGCTCCGGCGGCGGGTCGGCCGCGACCTCCGGGGGTTCCGGCTGGGCGCAGGCACCGAGCAGGGCAAGGGCGGCGGCCGTCAGGGCGGCGGCGAGGCCGCGACGCACGCGCGGGTTCATCGGGTGCCCTCCTCGTCCGGCTCGTCGTCGGCACGTTCCGGGGCGCCCCCGGCATCGGTCTCGGCACCGCTCTCGCTGCCCGCGCGCAGTCCCCAGGCGCGGCGCCACTCGCTGGCACGCCCGTTCTCCTCGAGCGCGTCGTCTCCCGGCGCGTCCACGGCGGCCGGCTCGGCGTCGTCCTGGGCCGGCGCCTCGTCGGTCACGGAGTCGGGAACGGCGGGCGCGGCGGGCGCGGCGCCCGCACCGATCGCCGGAGCGGCCCACGTGGCGGGGTCCCAGGAACGGCCAGACGTGCCGGCCTCGTCCTCCTCGGCGTCCGCGGCGGTCGCGTCGTTCTTCGGGCGACGCCGCAGGAACGATCGCCGTCCCCTCCGCTTGTCGGACGAGGTCGCCTCTTCGCTCGACCCGGGCTCGGCAGCGGGCTCCGCCTCGGGGGCCTCGAAGGCCACGGGAGCGTCGGCCGGGCTCTCACCGTCGGCCTGGCTCTCGGCGCCACCGGCCTGCAACCACGCCGGGTACGCCGACGGCGCGTCAGCCGCCTCCGGGGCCGCCGTCGCAAGGTCGAGCGCCTCGGTCGTGGCGTCCGGGCTCTCGATGGCGTCCGGGGTCGCCGGGAGGACGGTCGTCGCGTCTTCCGCCGGCTCCTCGTGGTCCCGGCGGCGGCCACGTCGGCGACGGCTGGCGGCCTCGGCCGCCGCCACGCGCGCCGCCTCCTCGCGGAGCTGGCGCCTCGTGACTGCCGTGTCCGTCATGGCGTCGACGCCTGCGGGCCCGGGCGCCGTGCCCTCGGACCCGTCGCCCTCGGCGCTGCCGGGCACAGGAAGGGTCGCGACGAGCGTGCTGGCGGGTTCCGGCGACGCGGGCGTCCGGCGCCGTGCGCGCCCCCGGAGCAGCAGGAAGACCAGCCACGCCAACCCGATGAGCACGAGTGCGCCGCCGGCGGCGAGGGCCGGGATCAGGTACGGGGTTGCGACCTCCTGCGGCCACGTGAGGTCGATCGCGGGCGCCGGCGCCGTGCCGTCCGTCGCAGCCAGGAGCACCCAACGGCCCTCCGGGACCTCCCAGGTGATCGTGGCCTCGCCGGTCCCCTCCTCGACGAGGTACCACATGTCCGACACCGCCGGATCGGGCACCTCCTGCTCCTCGCCCTCCACGGTCGTGGCAGCGAGGGTCGTCCAGTCGGAGAGCCCGGTCACGGAGACGTGAGAGGCGTCGCCGACCCAGGCCGCGACGTCGTCATCGCGCGCGATGACGAGCACCACGCGGGCCTCGGGATCGGCGGCCGTGGCGTGGATGGTGACCTGTGGGTCGACGACGTCGAGGACGCCGGGCTCGACGACGAGCACTGGCGCCTCGGGGGTCTCCGGGAGCTGGGCGGTCACCGTGTCGGAGGTCCGCCACTGGGTGGCGGAGAGCACTCCGCCGGCCGCTACTGCGAGCCCGAGGACGATCAGCACGATCGCCAGAATGCGCTTGACCACGCCTCGCCTCACCTCGCCGTCCTGTCGTCCGTCCATGTCCGTGCAGCACCCGCAGGCATGCCTTCCGGCGCGCTCTGCGGCGATCCAGGATACGTGAGTGCCGCCGGGGCGCTCGCATCGGCCAGTTTCCCGGGGGCGAGCCTCGGCATCCCAGGGGTGCCGAACCGCGGGTCCGGGGGCCTACTCTGGTGCCCGGGCTCCTTCGCCGCGACTTCTCACGCAGGCGACGCCGAGAGCCACGTGAGCACGACATCCACCGGAGGAACGACCGTGGCCGACGAACGCACGCCCTTCCCGATCGCCATGCGCGGGTACGACCGTGCCCAGGTCGACCAGCGCATCGTCGACCTCGAGCGCGCGCTCGAGGACATCCGGCGACAGGTCGAGACGTCCGACGCCGAGACGATGCGCCTGGCCGGGGAGCTCACGGAGGCGCACCGCCAGCTTCGCGAGGCGGAGCGCCCGACCTACTCGGGCCTCGGATCGCGCATCGAGCAGCTGCTCCGCTCGGCCGAGGAGCAGAGCTCCGATGTCGTGTCGCAGGCGAACACTCAGGCCGGTGACATCACGGCGCGGGCCAACCTGGCTGCGGGCCAGCTGCGCGCCCGGGCCGAGAACGAGGTCGCGGAGCTGCTCGCCAACGCGCGGCGGGAGGCCGAGGAGCAGCGCAGCGAGGCGAGCGGCGAGGCCGAGAACATCCTCTACTCGGCGCAGCGTCGTGCCGAGGAGCTCGTCTCCTCCGCCGAGCGCGAGGCGCAGCACATCTCGAGCGCGATCACGACCGAGGAGAGCGAGCGCCGCGCGACCCTCGAGCGCGAGGTCAGCTCGCTCACCGCGGCGACCGAGCGGGAGACGACGGAGCTGCGGGTCCGGACCGAGGCGGACTCCCGAGAGCTGCGCACCCGCACGGAGCAGGAGACCGCCACGCAGCGGGCCGAGGCCGACGCCTACGCCACGCAGCTGCGCCGCACGGCCGACGCCGAGACGAGTGCCCAGCGTCAGCTGGCCGCCGTGGAGACGGACGAGCTGCGGGCCACCACCCAGGAGTACGTCGACTCGCTCCGCGCGACCGCGGAGCGCGAGGTCGCCGAGCTCCGCGCCGAGGTGGAGGAGGAGGTCACCGACCGGCGCTCGCGGACCGCCGACGAGGTCGCCGCGCAGCGGACGGCCGCCGACGCGTACGCGGAGCAGACCCGCACCGCTGCCGACAACTACGCCGCCGAGGTGCGCTCGACCGCCGACCGTGAGGCCGCCCAGGTGCGCGCCGCTGCGTCGCGGGAGGTCGCGGAGCTGCGCGGCGCCGCCGAGCGCGAGGCTGCCGAGCTGAGCGCCACCGCCGATCGCGAGGTCACCGCGCTGCGGACCGAGACCGAGCGGGAGACCACGCAGGCGCGGGAGGCCGCCCGGATCGAGGCCGAGACCACGCTCACCGAGTCGCGCAGCGAGGCTGCCGAGCTCGTCCGCACCGCGCAGGCCGACGCGGAGGCGGAGCGTGCCGCCGTCGCGGAGCTGCGCGCCGAGGCGGACGTCGAGATCGCCGGTCGGCGCGAGTCCGCGGAGCGGTCGAACACCCAGATGCACGCGCGGGCGAAGGAGACGACCGACAAGATGGTCGCCGACGCCGAGGCGCACGCGAACGACGCCGAGGAGCGGGTCGCGAAGGCGCTCGAGAAGGCCGACCAGGTCCGCGCCGAGGCGGACGAGCAGGCCAAGGAGCTGCTCGCGAACGCCCGCCGGAACGCCGACCGCGTGGTCGCCGACGCCCGGGAGCACGCGGAGCAGACGCTCACCGACGCGATCAGCGAGGCGGAGCGCGAGCGCACCACGGCCCAGCGGCAGGTCGAGGACCTCAACCGCCAGCGCGAGTCGATCACCACGTACCTCGACGAGCTGCGTGGCCTGCTCGGCGCCAACCCGGTCCCCGACCGGGGGACGCTGGAGCGGGCGGCCGAGGCCGAGGCGGCGTTCGTGGAGCAGGCCGTCGAGGAGCCCGAGGAGGACCCCGACGGCGCGCCGCAGGCCGACGACGCCGAGGCCGCGACGCCGCCCGACGCCACGCCGTCCGACGCCAGGCAGGACGAGTCGGACGTCACGTCGCGCCCGACGGCGGCCAGCGGACTGCGCGGCTGAGCGCTCAGCGCACCATCCGCACGATCTCGATCGCGTCCCAGGACGGGACGGTGCGGCGGGCGCCGTCGAGCACGAACGCGTTGCGCTCGTAGAACCGGCGCGCCCGCGCGTTCGCCTCGGCGACCCAGAGGAAGCAGGGCGCGTCACCGATCGTGACGTCGAGGAGCCGCTGCCCGGTGCCGGTGCCCTGCTCGCGAGCGAGGACGTAGATCCCGACGAGCTCGAGCGGCCGCGGCGGCGGGTCGTCGCCTACCGGCGGCCCCGCGGCGACGGCCCAGGCGAACGCGACGACGGCGCCGTCCCGCTCGGCGAGCCAGTGCTGAGGACCGCGGGGATCAGCGAGTCGCTGCGGCCAGCGGCGGTCGTTGTACTCCGCCTTCGCGGCCATCGCCGACGGCGACATCAGCCCGGCATACGTCTCGCGCCACGCGGCGTCGTGCATCGCGGCCAGCGCTGCGGCGTCGTCGATCGTCGCCGGGCGGATGGTGGCGGGCGCGCTGGCCGGGCGGGCGGAGGTCGCGGGATCGGTCACGGCGTCAAGCGTAGGGTGGCCCGGTGAGTCACTCCCCCGGCCCCGCCGGTGCCGCGGCGTCGGGTGCCGACCCCAGCGACTGGGCGTCGGGCCGACGCGAGGCGGCAGCGGAGCACGAGCGCCGCCTCCGGGCCCGGCAGGCGGCGGAGTCCGACAGGGCGGGCGCGATGCTCGCGCAGTTCGTCGACGACGCCCGCGCCGCCGGCCTCGCGCCGCAGCGTCTCGAGGTACGCGGCTACGGTGGCCGCGGCCGGGCCTCCTCGGACGTCGAGGGGTGGTACCTGCGCGCCGACCGGACCGCCGGGGTGGGGACCGACGGCGCGTTCTACGTGCTCACGGCGCCGCTGAGCCTCGTCGACCGGGTACGCGGCGTCCGCCTGCGCCCGAGCGCGCCGCCCCTGGTGCTGGGCGCGGGCGGCAAGGACGGGGAGTCGATCGACCTGCGCGACGCCCTCGCTCGCCTGCTCGCGTGAGCGACGACGTACCGGGACCCGTCGCCCTGGCGTTGCGTCCGTTCGGGTATCTCCTCGTGGCCGGCGTGTGGGCGGCGATCGGGTGCGTCGTGCTCGCCCTCGGCCCCGGTCTGCTCGTCGTCGTCGCCCTCGCCGGGACGACCGGCCTCGGTGAGGTGATCCCGGCGCTCGAGATCGGCCAGACGTTCCCGGCCCCGGCGAACCCGGCGGAGTGGATCGGCTTCGGTGCCGCGCTGGTGCTCCTCGTCCCGCTGCTGACGCTGGTGTGGGGGCCGGTCGTGCTGTGGGTCCTGCCATGCGCGTCGTGGCCGCTCGCGGCGCTGAGCCTGATGTACGCCGGGCGGGCCCTGCGCCCGGGGTACGCCCGGGAGCGGCTGTCGCGCACGACGAACGAGGGCGGCGTCGCGATGTCGTTGCAGCCCGTCCGCGCGACGAGGACGACGGCGCTGCTCATGCGGTTCTACGCGTGCGGCTGGCGACCCGACGGCGCGATGGTCTCCCCGATGCTGCTGGCGGGCCTGGCCTGGGTCCTCGCCTGGGTCGTGCTGGCGCAGGACGTGCCGGCCGGCGTCCGGGCGGCGCTCGCGGTCGTCGCCGGCGCCTGCGTCGCGGCCTCGGTGGTCCTCGGGCGGCGGGCGTGGGTCCGCCGGTTCGGTCCGACCGGCACCACCATGTCCGAGCTCACGCCGTCGCAGCGGCGGAGGCGCCTGCGCGAGCTGCGCCGGCGACGCGACCGTCGCCGCACCGACGAGACGTAGCCGACCTCAGGAGCAGCGGCGCCAGAACGCGGCGAGCGCCGACGCCGTCGCCCCCGACGCCTCGAGCGCCGTCATGTGGCCGGCTCGCGGCACCACGACGAGCTCGGCCGCCCCCGCCGACCGCCCCGAGAGGGCGCGCGCCATGGACTCCGCATCCTCCTGCGTGGCCACGGTGTCCTCGACGCCACGCAGCACGAGGGCGGGAACCTCGAGGTCGACGAGCGCGTGATGCCGGTCGGGCCGCGCCGCCATCGCCCGCTGCGCCCAGGCGATGCCCGCCGGCGGCGCCGCGGCGAGCCAGGTGCGCAGGGTGGCGACGACGTCGGGCGCCTCGGCGCGCGTGGTCTCCCCCAGCAGCGCCTCGACCATGCCGGCGACGGCGCTCGCGCCGGCGTCGCCCTCGGCAGCGGCGGCCATGCGGAGGCGGTTCTCGCGAGCCGCGGCGCCGTCCTCACCGGCCTTGGTGTCGAGCAGGGCCAGCCCGGCCAGCCGGGACCGGTTCCGCTCCGCGATCGCGAGCGCGACGTAGCCGCCCATGGACAGGCCCCCCACGACCGCGCGGGCCACGCCTTCGGCGTCGAGCGTCGCCACGACCGCGTCAGCGGTGAGCTCCAGCGCGGGCGCGGCGTCCCGCCCGAGCGCACGGGCCACGTGCTGCGGCGACGGGGAGTCGCCGAAGCCGGGAGCGTCCAGCGCCAGGACCGGCACCTGCGGGATGTGGGCCACGACGGCGTCCCACATGCGGGCATCGAACGGGAACCCGTGCAGCAGGACGAGCGGTGGTCCGGCCTCGTCAGGGCGCGGGCCGGACCGCCGGACGGCGAGCGTGCCGGTGTCGCTGGTCATCGCACCCAGCCTAGGCACTCAGCGAGCGGCGCGCGCCAGGTCCCAGATCGGCTCGTCCGAGGCGTGCACCCCTCCGTCCTCGCCGAACACGAGGAACCGGTCGAGGGTGCGCGCGAACCACCTGTCGTGCGTGACGGCGACGACCGTGCCGTCGAACGCGTCGAGGCCGGTCTCGAGCGCCTCGGCCGAGTGCAGGTCGAGGTTGTCGGTCGGCTCGTCCAGCAGGAGGAGGGTGGCGCCGCTCAGCTCGAGGAGGAGGATCTGGAAGCGAGCCTGCTGGCCCCCGGAGAGCGAGTCGAACGTCTGCTCCCCGGCGCGGGCGAGCTCGTACCGGTCGAGGACCCGCGCCGCCTCGTCCCGGGGGCGGCCGGTCCGGTGAGCGTCTCCCCGGTGCAGGATCTCCAGCAGCGTGCGCCCGACGAACGCCGGATGACTGTGCGTCTGCGCGAACCAGCCCGGCCGCACCCGCGAACCGAGCCGCACCGCGCCGGTGTGCGCCACGGGCTCCGGCGCGACGTCGCCGACCGGGCGGTGCTCGACGTCGGGCGCAGTCCCGCCCCCTGCGAGCAGGCGCAGGAAGTGCGACTTCCCCGACCCGTTCGCACCGAGCACACCCACCCGTTCGCCGTACCAGATCTCGGCGTCGAACGCCGTCGTCAGCCCCGTCAGCGCGAGCGAGCTCACGATGACGGCGCGCTTCGCCGTCCGACCGCCCCGCAGCCGCATCCGGACGTTCTGCTCGTGTGCGACCAGCTCGGGTGGCCCCGCCTCCTCGAACTTGCGCAACCGTGTCGTGGCGGCCTGGTACCGCGCGGCCATGTCGGAGTTGTACGAGGCCTTCTGCCGGTACAGCAGCATGAGCGCCTTGAGCTTCGCGTGCTCCTCGTCCCAGCGACGGCGCTGCTCGGCGAGGTCGGCGTTGCGCTGCTCGCGCGCGGCGTAGTACGTGCCGAAGCCTCCGGGATGTACCCAGAGCGTCGCGCCCGCCGCGCCGGGCTCGAGAGTCGCCACCCGGGTCGCGACCCGGGCGAGCAGCTCGCGGTCGTGGCTAATGAACAGGACGGTCTTGTCCGAGGTCACGAGCTGGTCCTCGAGCCACCGCTTCGCCGGGACGTCGAGGTAGTTGTCCGGCTCGTCGAGCAGGAGGACCTCGTCCGGGCCGCGCAGCAGAGCCTCCAGCACGAGCCGCTTCTGCTCCCCACCGGAGAGCGTGGTCACCGCGCGGTGCTCGACGCGCTCGTACGGCAGGTGCAGCGCCGCCGTCGTGCACACGTCCCACAGCGTCTCCTGCGCGTACCCGCCGGCGTCGGCCCAGTCGGCCAGCGCCTGCGCGTACCGCATCTGCGTGCGCTCGTCGTCGCTGCCCATGAGCGCCAGCTCCGCGGCGTCGACGGCCAGGGCCGCGGCACGGATCCGCGGGGGCGCGACCCGGACGAGCAGGTCACGCACCGTGGAGTCGTCCCGGACGGACCCGATGAACTGCGGCATGACGCCGAGACCTCCGGATCGCACGATCGCGCCGGAGTCCGCGTCGATCTCGCCCGCGACGAGTCGGACGAGCGTCGTCTTGCCGGCCCCGTTCGGGCCGACGAGCGCCATCTTCGCGCCCTCCCCGACGCGCAGGCTCACCCCGCCGAGGAGGGGGCGGCCGTCAGCGAGCGCGTACTCCACGCCGGAGATCTCGAGATGGCCCATGACCCCACTCTCGCCCACGGCGGCACGCCGCGTCACGCCCATTCCCGCCGGCCAAGTTCAGGTCAAGCAGCGCCACCCTCGCGCCTTCTATCACCCGACAACCGCGTCGTCCGCGTGCCGATGGGGCCATCCGCGTGTGATCGGGCCACCCTTCGCCATCGGTGGACGACGCCCTCAGACTCTCGCACTCATCCCAGATTGACACGGGTGGCTGAAACTCATGGGACGTACCGAATCTGCAGCCCAGGCACCTCATTCACGGCGACCGCGACCACGGAAATATATCCAGTACCTCCGCACGATGACCCCCCTGAAAACGGAAGGATCCCACTAATTATCCCCGCCGCAGTGACCCGGGGAGTAGATAGTCCCTGCGGGTAAAAGTACACAGGCCCTCCCGAGTCCCCGGAGCAGAACGCGGTGCCACCACCCGGTACGGTCATTTCGATCGCGTAAAAGGTCTCCATGGGGTACGGGGCATTGCTGGCAGTCACCTGGACCTGACGATATGCGTAGAGATTGCATTTCGCTAGCGTACTGACGCCTGATGAGCAATAGTTTCCCCCAGAGTGTCCCGACCCCGGCAGAATGATTTCGTCCGCATATCCGGTCACGGTGATCGGAGAGGCCATTGGGTCGGCGTAAACCTGCGCACGGTTGGTCAGCGTTGAACTGAGTCGGACCAGGCCCAAATCGTAGGCAAACCCAGTGTCGTTGAGTTCGTATACGAAGTCGGACGTACCGATAACTCCACCAACTCCCCCGAAGAGGTCGACGTTCGCACGGGGCGTCCGTCCAGGAACTGGCTGCAGTGTGCCGCGGTCAGTACGTGCATCGTGGTGCCGATCTGCGCCTGGAAGCCCTGCGTGCAGCTATTGTACTGGCCGTCCGTACGTTGGGTAAAATACCGAGAGCCCCCACGGAAGTTGTTGGTGTCGCCGTTCCGAGCCGCAAGCTCGACCGTCGTTGACTGGGTCCAGTCAACCTCCACAAGCATGCCTCGCGATTGAAGTTCCGTGACCACGGCGTGAAACTCAGAGAGACGGCCATCTCGCCTCGTGGAGGCGGTTACGAACGCTTCATCACCCGACACGGTCAGGAGTCCAGATTCAAAGCCGACAACCGACGCGAACCCTTCAGCGCGCAGCGCCTCGGCGAGCTTCCCCGCCGCATGCAGCATCTCGACGTTGCTGAACGGCACGAGTACGATCTCAACACGAACACCAAACTCGTTCGCGATATCAGCGAGCCGATCGCTGACGTCGGCCGGTGCCTCTTCCACCCAAGCGACAATGACCTCGTTCGCGCTCTCGTCGATCATCATGGGCCCCCCGGGGGCACCATCAGCGTAGCCAAGTTCGTTGAGCGCCCCACGCATCGCACCGGCCGCATTCATCAGATGCGTCACAGGCGAGACATCACCACCGAGCTCCTGCTGCGAAGTCACCGATCCTGGTGCCTGCTGGGTCGGCGCAGCAGCCGCCGAAGCCACGAACGTCAACGACAACAGACCAACTGCGCATGCTGCCGCGATCTTCGCAGCCCGGATTCTACTCACTTACTTCCCTTCTAGTTCAGACAGGTTGAAACTCAGCATCAATAGCAGTTCATTACGGAACGAGTTGACCCGCCGCTCGATCGTGATTGAACTAGTCGGCAGGAACCACTTGGGGCGCGAACATAAACGACACTGGTGCATCTAGCACGATGTCTACACGCATGCCTCGCGATTGAAGTTCCGTGACCACGGCGTGAAACTCAGAGAGACGGCCATCTCGCCTCGTGGAGGCGGTTACGAACGCTTCATCACCCGACACGGTCAGGAGTCCAGATTCAAAGTCGACAACCGACGCGAACCCTTCAGCGCGCAGCGCCTCGGCGAGCTTCCCCGCCGCATGCAGCATCTCGACGTTGCTGAACGGCACGAGTACGATCTCAACACGAACACCAAACTCGTTCGCGATATCAGCGAGCCGATCGCTGACGTCGGCCGGTGCCTCTTCCACCCAAGCGACAATGACCTCGTTCGCGCTCTCGTCGATCATCATGGGCCCCCCGGGGGCACCATCAGCGTAGCCAAGTTCGTTGAGCGCCCCACGCATCGCACCGGCCGCATTCATCAGATGCGCCACAGGCGAGACATCACCACCGAGCTCCTGCTGCGAAGTCACCGATCCTGGTGCCTGCTGGGTCGGCGCAGCAGCCGCCGAAGCCACGAACGTCAACGACAACAGACCAACTGCTGCAGCGTATGCAACTCGAACCGCGAGTGACTTCTTCACCGCAGACCCCCTGACTGGGGACTTCCCCTGTGTTCCGCCGCATCGGCGCGGCGCCTGAGCGGAGTTTGGCATTCGTTCTAGATCGTGTCAAGAGTGAGTGAGGCCCGCCGGAGCGTGTGATCACGCGCTGCGTCCCGGACCCTGGCCCGCGGATCTCCCTACCGGCGCCGCCTCGCCGGCGGAGGGCACCGTTCGTCGGTGGGTCTCCCGCAAGCTCCGGTCGGCTCAGCACAGTGTCGGCTGAGCACAGTACTTGGGCTGTACGACTGATTAGGCTGAGGGGTACCGGTCCAGCTCCAGCGAGGTCGCGCCGTCGGGCGTCGCGTGGACGGCGTCGCCGACCTGCACGTGCCACGGACCCGCGGCTCCGTCCGCCTCCACGCGCACGCGCGACCCCGTCCGCGTCACCGTAAAGGCGACGTCGCCGTGCTCCGCGGCGACGCGCGTCACCGACGCGTGCCCGTCGGCGAGACGGGTCAGGAGCAGCGTGACGCCGTCGGCGTGGTCGTAGTCGGGCCGGTCCGTCCGCGCGCCGATCGGCAGCACGCTGTCCGGCCGGACGTACAGCGGGAGCGAGTCGAACTCGTGCCGTTCCCGCACCCACCTCGGCCCGGTGACGCTCGCGCCCGACAGGAGCGACGTCCACGTGCCCTCGGGCACGTACACGTCGACGTCACCGTCAGCGCTGAACACCGGTGCGACGAGCAGGTTCGCGCCCAGCAGGTACTGGGTCTCGACGACGGCGGCCCCCGGGTCGTCCGGGAACTCCAGCACCATCGGCCGCATGACGGGGATCCCGTCCGTGTGCGCCTCGTACCCGGCCTGCGACAGGTACGGCATCAGGGCGTGCTTGAGGTGGGTGAACCGGCGGGTGACCTCGACGGCCTCGTCGTCGAACGCCCACGGCACCCGGTAGGAGTCGGAGCCGTGCAGCCGGCTGTGCGAGGAGAGCAGCCCGAACGGCACCCAGCGCTTGAACACGGCGGCGTCCGGCACACCCTCGAAGCCGCCGATGTCGTGGCTCCAGAACCCGAAGCCCGACAGTGCGAGCGAGAGCCCGCCGCGCAGGGACTCCGCCATGGACACGAACGTCGACTCGCAGTCGCCGCCCCAGTGCACCGGGAACTGCTGCCCACCGAGCGTCGCGGACCGCGCGAACAGCACCGCCTCCCCCTCGCCGCGCTCCGCCTCGAGCAGCGAGAACACCGCCTCGTTGTACAGGTGCGTGTAGTAGTTGTGCATGCGCTGCGGGTCGGACCCGTCGTGCCACACGACGTCCGTGGGGATCCGCTCCCCGAAGTCGGTCTTGAAGCAGTCGACGCCCTGCCCGAGCAGGACGCGCAGCTTGTCGACGTACCACTCGCGCGCCTGTGGGTTCGTGAAGTCGACGAGGCCCATGCCTGCCTGCCACAGGTTCCACTGCCAGACGGAACCGTCCGGGTTGCGCACCAGGTAGCCGCGATCCTTGCCCTCCGTGAACAGCGCCGACCGCTGCGCGATGTACGGGTTGATCCACACGCAGATGCGCAGGCCCTTCGCCTTCAGCCGCGCGAGCATGCCCTCCGGGTCGGGGAAGGTCGCCGGGTCCCACACGAAGTCGCTCCAGTGGAACTGCCGCATCCAGAAGCAGTCGAAGTGAAAGACGCTCAGGGGCAGGTCGCGCGCCGCCATCCCGTCGACGAAGTGCGTCACCGTCGCCTCGTCGTAGTCGGTGGTGAACGACGTCGACAGCCACAGCCCGTAGGACCAGTCGGGCACCCGGGCCGGCCGGCCGGTCAGCGCCGTGTAGCGGCGCAGCACGTCCTTGGGCGTGGGGCCGTTCACGATGTAGTAGGTGAGCCGCTGGCCCTCGACCGAGAACTGCGCCCGGGACACGACCTCCGTCCCGATCTCGTACGACACGCGCTCCGGTGCGTCGACGACGACGCCGTACCCGCGGTTCGTCACGTAGAACGGCACGTTCTTGTACGCCTGGTCGCTCGCCGTCCCGCCGTCGGCGTTCCAGATGTCGACCCGCTGCCCGTTCTTGACGAGCGCGCCGAACCGCTCCCCCAGCCCGTACACGTGCTCGCCGACGCCGAGCGTCAGCTGCTCGCGCACGTGGTGGTGCCCGTCGGCGTCGGTGAGGACGCCTACGCTGCGCGGGGTCGACGACGTCAGCGTCCGGTCACCGGCGACGAAGTCCACGCTCCACTCGCCCTCGGTCGCGATGCGCGCCTCCAGGCCACCCGAGCGCAGCGTCGCGACGGGCCGGCCCGTGAGCTGCGGCGTCGTCACCTTGACGTCGGCGACCTCCGAACGCAGCGCGAAGTGCGGGCCGCGGTCGAGGCCGCCCGTGAAGTGCTCGATCGTGACGCCGATGACGTCGTCCATCGGTGAGTGGAACGTGACGGTGATGAGCGGCCGGTTGAGCGTGTCGCCGCGCTTGGTGATCGGCGCCGTCGACGCGAACACCGTGAGCGTGTCCGCTCCGGCGACCACGTCGTCGACGTGTCGCGGCCGCAGCTCGGTGACGCCCGGCAGGAGCTGCCAGTAGCCGTCGGTGAACTTCATGGGGTGGTCTCCTCGTGGGGCGGCAGGGGCGGGCGGGCGCCGGATCTAGGGTGGGCACCGGGTCGCGCGGTGGCGCGTGGCCGGCGCGAGCGGAGGCAGGGATGGCGACGATCGGGGACGTGGCACGGGTCGCCGGCGTGTCGACGTCGACCGTGTCGTACGTGCTCTCGGGCAAGCGCCCGATCTCCGGCTCCACGCGCGAACGCGTCGAGCGGGCGATCCGCGACCTCGGATACCGGCCGCACGCCGGCGCCCGGGCGCTCGCCTCGGCCCGCACGAACGTCCTCGGACTCATGGCGCCGCTGCGCGCGGACGTCAACGTCTCCGTCATCATGCAGTTCGTGACCGGCGTGGTCACCGCCGCGCGCAACCACGACCGCGACGTCCTGCTCCTGACCTCGGACGAGGTCGCAGGCACCGAGCGCGTCGCGAACGGCTCGATGGTGGACGCGCTCATCATGATGGACGTCGAGTCCGACGACGCGCGCATCGACGTGCTCGTCGGCCTGCGGCAGCCCGCTGTCCTCATCGGCCTGCCGCAGGACCCGCAGGGCCTCTCCTGCGTGGACCTGGACTTCGACGCGGCCGGGCGCCTCGCGGTGCGGCACCTGACCGCGCTCGGCCACCGTCGGGTGGCTCTGATCGGCTCGCCGCAGCTTGTGCTGGACCGGCACACCTCCTACGCGATCCGCCTGCGCCACGGCTTCGCCGAGCAGGCGGACGCAGCCGGGCTGACCCACCTGTCGGTGCCGTGCTCGTCGACGCCGGCCGGTGCCGCCGACGCCGTCGACGCCGTGCTGGAGGCGATGCCGGACGTGACGGCCCTCGTCGTCCACAACGAGGTCGCGCTGCCGTGGGTGCTCACCACGCTCGCCGAACGCGGACGCCGTGTGCCGCAGGAGATCTCCGTCGTCGCCGTGTGCCCCCGCGACGTCGCGCTCGGGCAGCGTCTGCCCCTGACGAGCATCGACATCCCCGGCTACGCCATCGGCCAGGTCGCCGTCGAGATGGCGATGGCGCGCCTCGCCGAACCCGGCACCGACCGCCCCGCGGAGACCCGGCTGCTCACGCCGACGCTCGAGGCGCGCGAGAGCACCACCGCACCCACCTGAGCGCTGCACGGGCGTCTCAGCCCTTGATGGCGCCGGCGATGACGCCCTTCGTGAAGTGCTTCTGCACGAACGGGTAGACCAGCACGATCGGCAGGACGGCCAGCACGACCACCGCCATCTGCACGGGCAGGCCGGTCGTCGCCCCGGACGCGACGTCACCCATGTCCTGCGACCCGGGCAACGACGCCCCCTGCAGCACGTACGAGCGCAGGACCAGCTGCAGCGGCCACTTCGTGTTGTCGTTGATGTACAGCATCGCGTTGAAGAACGCGTTCCAGTACCCGACGCCGTAGAAGAGAGCGATGACCGCCGTCGCCGCTTTCGACATCGGCAGCACGATCGTCCACAGGATGCGCCAGTCCCCCGCGCCGTCGATCCTCGCGGCGTCCAGGATGCCCGCGTCGATGCCCTGGAAGAAGTTCCGCAGGATGAGGATGTTGAACGCCGACACCGCCCCGGGCAGGATCAGCGCCCAGTAGGAGTCGATGAGCCCCAGCGTGCTGACCAGGAGATACGTCGGGATCAGCCCGGCACCGAAGAACATCGTGATGAGGAACACGAACAAGATCGGCCGGTGCAGCAGGGAGCCGGTGCGCGACAGCCCGTAGGCGGCCAGCACGCTGACCGCCGTCGAGATGAGGGTGCCGACGGCCGTGACGCCGATGCTCACGAGCATCGCGCGGGTGACGATGCCGCCGCCCAGGATCGTCGAGTACGCGCCCCAGGTCAGCTCGTCCGGCCAGACCATCATGCCGCCGGCACGGATCGTCGAGTCCCGTGTCGACAGCGACGTGAGGAGGATGGTGTAGAGCGGGAAGACGACGGTGAGGACGACGACGACGAGCACCGTCGCCTTGACGGTCACGCCTGCGCGTGACGGCTCCTCGTCCCACGCCGGACGCAGCGGGTGCCGTCGTCGGCCACTCTTCCGGCGCACGCCGTCGTCCGGCGCCGGCACGAGCTCAGGATCGATGCGGATGCTCATGCGCGCTTGTACACCCCCGACTCACCGAACACGTGCGCGAGCTTGTTGGCACCGAGGACGAGCACGAGACTCACCACTCCCTTCATGAGGCCCGCGGCTGCGGCGAAGCTCCAGTCGGTGTAGATCACGCCCTGGTAGTAGACGAAGGTGTCGATGACCTCGGCCACCTCGGCGCCCACGGCGCCGCGCTGCAGGATGAGCTGCTCGAAGCCGACGGTGAGGGAGTCGCCGAGGCGCAGGATGAGCAGCAGGATGATCACCGGCCGCATCGCGGGCAGCGTGATGTGCCACATGCGGCGCCAGCGGTTCGCGCCGTCCATGACGGCCGCCTCGTAGTGCTCGTTCGAGACCGTGCTGATCGCTGCGAGGAAGATGATGATCCCCCAGCCGGCGTCCTTCCAGACCGCTTGCATCGTGACGAGCCCGAGGAACGTGTCCGGGTTCGTCATGAGATCGAAGCCGGCGTACCCGTTCGACCGCAGGAACTGGTTGACCAGGCCGGCACCACCGAAGATCTGCTGGAACACCGTGACGACGAGCACCCACGAGAAGAAGTGGGGCAGGTACACGATCGACTGGATGGTCATCCGCACGCGCGGCGAGAGGACGCTGTTGAGCAGCAGGGCGAGCGCGATCGGGATCGGGAAGAAGAACACGAGCTGGAAGGCCGTGATCGCGAGCGTGTTCTGGACCGCGTCGAGGAACTGCGGGTTGTTGAGCACCCGCTCGAAGTTGTCCCACCCGACCCAGGGACTGTTGAAGAAGCCCGTGTACGGCGAGTAGAACTGCCACGCGATGACGTTCCCGGCCATGGGCACGTACGCGAAGATCGCGAGCAGGACGACGGCGGGCGCCACCATGACGAGCAGCGCCGAGTCCCGCCGCATCCGCACGCGCAACGGCACGTGCCGCCTGGCCGGCACCGGTCGGTGGGACTGAGTGTCGCCCACCGACCGGCGCCGCTCGGACGTGAGCGTCACTCGCTCTCCAGGATCTCGGTGTAGAACGCCCGCAGCTCCTCGCCCCCCGAGGAGCGCCACGTCTCGATCGCGGCGTCGAGATCGGCCATGCTCTTCCGGCCCCGCGAGATGTCCTTCTCGAGGTCGACGAAGGGCTGCCCGATCGACGCGTACTGCGGCGGCTCCGAGATCTGCATCGCGTAGAACAGCGGCTCCGCGGCGATCTCGGTGGCCCTGACGTTGTACTCCGACGCCGCCTCCACGAACCCGGGGTACTGGACGTGCGCCTCGACGGCCGGCGGCTGGACGAGGAACGTGTAGGTCGGCTGCAGCTCGGTCGCCGCGAGATCCGTCGGGACCGGGAGGTTGTTCGCGTCGAGCGTGTAGTGCACGCCCTCGACGCCGAACGTGGCGGTCTGGTACTCGACCGTCCCGAACGGCGCCGCAAGCACGTTCGCGAGCGCGAGCAGCTCGCGGATCTTGGCCTCGTCGTCCGTCTGCTTGAGGAACGAGAGGATGCCCGCCGGGTCGGCCTTCCAGAACTGTGGCTCGCTGCCGTCGGCGGCGAACGGTGCGAACGGCTGCTGCCAGTAGTCGGGGTTGGCCGCGAGGTTGTCCCGCAGCGCCTCGTGCCACCCGCCGAGGCCGTCCATCATGATGAGCGACTGGCCGGACTGGAACCGGAGCTTCGACTCGGTCATGTTGTCGGCGACGGCGTCCGGGTGCACGGCGCCGGACGCGAAGAGCTGCGCGTTCCACTCGAGCGAGGCGCGGTACTCCTCGGTCTCGATCTTGTTGATGAGCCTGCCGTCGTCGTCGAGCCTCCACTTCGGCGGCACCTTGTGGATCATCTGGGCGGTGTTCCAGAGGTCCTCGGCGCCCCACTGGTTCCCGCCGGTGAGCTCGAGCGCCAGCGCGAGGAGTGCGTCGCCGTCCGTGACGTCCGCCGCGATGCCGAGCTCCTCGAGAAGGTCGGAGCGGTAGAACGTCGCGTCGCGGGGCGTGGTCGCGGCGGGGAACGGCAGGCCGTAGAGCTTGCCGTTGAACACGCACATCCGCCAGGAGTCGGTCGGCAGGTTCGCGAGGTTCGGGTACTCCTCGACGGCCGCGCCGGCGAGGTACGGCCCGAGGTCGGTGAAGACGTTCCCGACGATCTCGGACCCGAATCGCGGCGGCAGGTTCCACAGCGGGATCGAGACCCAGTCGGGCACGTCGCGCGGCGAGGCGAGCACCGTGGCGAGCTTGTCGCCGTACACGTTGCCGTCGGTGATCTGGAACTCGATCGTCGAGCCGAGGAGCCCGTTGACTGCCTCGTAGTACTGGTTGCCGTCGACCGGCGGGATCGTGCCCCAGAGCGGGGTCATCGCGGAGAACGTGGCCCCGCTGCCCGGCGGTTCCGCCACGGACTGCGCGAGATCCGTGGGGATCGCCAGGAAGCCGGCTGGTGAGCCGTCGACGCTGGGGAAGTCCGGCTCCGCGAACTCGACCGGGACGTAGTTCGGGAGCACGTCGCCGCTCGCCTCGGTCGTGGGCGTCGCGGAGCCCGTGCCGCCACCTGAGCTGCAGGCGGCGAGCACGGCGGGCACACCTGCTGCGGTGAGCCCGAGGAACGTGCGTCGGCGGAATGCCGCACCGGGCGGCTGGGGGTTCGAGATCGTGGACATCGGCGGCCTTCACTCCTTCGTGGGGTCGGGCGGCCCACCGCGTGAACGACGGGCCGGGCCAGGCGTCGAGCCGCTCGACTCGAGCGACGCCTCCGGAGCGAGCTGCAGGTTCGCGACAGAAGGCGAGTCATCGAAGCGGTTCGACGCCTGCACCTTACGGGAGCGCTCTCACGACTGACAAGGGCCCCGTCGAAGACGTGACGATCTCGTGACCAGTGCTCCGGGCAAGGACCGTGCGCGGTGGGTTGTCAGCATCTGCCCGGTCCGCCACGATAGGGCGCGCACGTCGATCAGCCGCGTGCGCCGGGCGCGCTTCCGTCGAACCGGTTCGACGGAACGCCACCCATCCCGACAGGAGTCTCATGGCCGACGACGCCCGACCCGCCTTTCGCGACCCGTCTCTGAGCGCTGACGTCCGCGCCCGCGACCTTGCGGCGCGGCTCACGCAGGCCGAGAAGATCGCCATGCTGCATCAGTACGCCCCCGCTGTGCCTCGGCTCGGGCTCGCGGCGTTCCGCACCGGGACCGAGGCGCTCCACGGCCTGGCCTGGCTCGGCACGGCCACCACGTTCCCCCAGGCAGTCGGCCTGGCCGCGACCTGGGACGCCGACCTCGTCCGACGGGTCGGCGCGGCGGTCGGCACCGAGGTACGGGCCCGGCACGCGATCGATCCCACCGTCTCCCTCCAGGTGTGGGCGCCGGTCGTGAACCCGCTGCGGCATCCGCGCTGGGGCCGGAACGAGGAGGGTTACTCGGAGGACCCGCACGTGACGGCGTGGCTGGCGACCGCGTACGCCCGCGGGTTGCGCGGCGACCACCCCACGTACTGGCGCACCGTCCCGACGCTCAAGCACCTCGTGGGCTACGGGGCGGAGACCCATCGCGCCCTCACGAACGCCCAGCTTCGGCCCCGGGTGCTCCGCGAGTACGAGCTGCCCGCGTTCCGAGGACCGATCGAGGCCGGCGTGGTGGGCGCGGTCATGCCCTCGTACAACCTCGTCAACGGCCGGCCGGCTCACCTCGCGGCGGACATCATCGCGGAGCTCCGGTCGTGCGGTCCGCACGAGGTCGTCGTGGTGTCCGACGCCGGAGCACCGAGCAACCTGTCCGGCATCCAGCGCTGGTGCACGGACCCGGTCGAGGCGCGTGCCGCGGCCCTGCGCGCCGGTATCGACTCGTTCACCGACGACGACGCCGACGCCGCCCCGACCCTCGCCCATCTCACCGCGGCCCTCGATCGCGGACTGATCACTCAGGAGGTCGTGGACGCGGCGGTCCGGCGGCAGCTCGCCTGGCGGATCCGCACGGGCGAGCTGGACCCCGGCCTCGACCCCTGGGCGGGGACCGGCCCGGAGGCTCTCGACGCCCCCGCCCACCGCACGCTCGCCCGCGAGGCCGCCACGGCCGCCGTCGTCGTCCTCGCGAACGACGGCCTGCTGCCGCTCGAGCGCGCGGCGACCGTCGCCGTCGTCGGACCCCACGCCGACACCGTGCTGCGCGACTGGTACTCCGGCGCGGCGCCGTACACGATCGGCATCGCGACGGCCCTCGCCGAGAGCCACGGTGTGACGACGTGCGACGGCGCCGACCGCGTGGCGCTGCGGTGCGTCACCACGGGCGGCTACGTGCGAACCGCCGAGAGCGGGGTGCTGGTGGCCGACGCCGCCGACGCCGCCGCACCCGAGGCCGCGTTCGACGTCACGGACTGGGGCGACGGTGTCCTCACGTTCCGCTCGGTCGCGACCGGCCTGCTGGCCGGGGGCGGCTGGCCGCTGCGAGCCCAGGCCGAGCACGTCGACGGCTGGGTCGTGCAGGAGACGTGGCAGGTGCACGTGCACGACGACGGCAGCTGGTCGCTGCTGCATCTCGGGTCCGGCCGATGGGTCGCAGCCGCCGACGACGGCACGCTCGTCGCCGAGGCACCGTCGCCTGAGCTGGCGACGAGGTTCGTCCGGCGGATGCTGCGCGCCGGCCACGAGGCGGTGGCGCGAGCAGCCGCCGCGGCCGACGTCGTCGTCGTCACCCTCGGCAACGACCCGCACCTGCTCGGACGGGAGACCGAGGATCGTCCGCACCTGCGGCTGCCCAGCCCGCAGACCGAGCTCTGGCGGGCAGCCAGCGAGGCGAACCCCCGAGCCCTCGCGGTCATCGTCTCCTCCTACCCGTACGTCCTGGCCGACGATCTCCGCACGGCCCGCGCCGTCGTGTGGAGCTCGCACGCGGGTCAGGAGCTCGGGCACGGCGTGGCGGACGTGCTCACGGGCGCGGCCGAGCCGTCGGGGCGCCTCGCGCAGGCCTGGCCCGAGGCGGAGGAGGACGCCGGCGACCTCGTCGACCACGACATCATCGCGGGTGGCCTGACGTCGTGGTACGCGAGTGCGGCGCCCCGCTTCGCCCTCGGGCACGGCCTCACGTACTCGTCCGTGACGTACGACGCCCTCGACGCACCGGCCGCCCTCGAGGGTGCGCAGCACGACGACGTCGTCGCCGTCAGTGTCCGGGTGTCGAACACCGGTGAACGGCCCGCGCACGAGCTCGTCCAGGTCTACGCGTCGGCCCTCGAGCACCGCCTGCCGGTACCCCGGCGACGCATCGTGGCCCACCGTCGCGTCACGCTCGCCCCGGGGACCTCGCGCGACGTCGAGCTGCGGTTCCGCCTCGCCGACCTCGCGGTGTGGGACGTCGGGCACGAGCGCTGGGTCGTCGAACCGGGGCGCTACCTCCTCGCCGCCGGGACCGGCGAGCAGGATCTCCCGCTCCGCCACGAGCTCAGGGTGACGGGCGCCCCGGTGGCACCGCGCGCCGCCACCAGCCTCGGGGCCGCCGCATTCGACGACGCGGCGCACGTCGTCCTCACCGAGCGGACGCCCCTAGCCGGCGCCGCCGTCGAGGTCGCACCCGGCCGCGGCGAGGGATGGGTCGCGTGGTGGGCCGTCGACCTGGACGGCGTCGGGCCGCTCACGATCGAGGTGGCGCGCGACGGGGTAGGTCCGGCCGGCGTGCGCATCGAGACCCGTGAGCCCGGTTCCCCGTGGGCGCGCTACGCACAGGCCCAGGTGCCGCTCGAGGGCGGGAGGCACGACGTCGTCGCGCTCGTCCCGTCGGCCGCCGAGGCACCGAAGGGCGTGCGTGACGTGCGAACCGTGCTCACCGGGTCCGCCCGGCTGATCGCGCTGCGTCCCGCCGCGCCCGAGGAGATCCCGCGTGACGACGATCGGTGACGTCGCCCGGCACGCCGGCGTGGCGACGTCGACCGTCTCGTACGTGCTGTCCGGCAAGCGCGCGACGTCGCCCGCGACGCGGGAGCGCGTGCGGCGCGCCATCGCCGAGCTCGGGTACCGCCCGCACGCGGGTGCGCGCGCCCTGGCGTCGGCACGCACGCAGGTGCTCGCGCTCATGGTGCCGCTGCGGCTCGACGCCGGAGGCCGCGGTCCGCGCAGCGACCTCGACCTCGACGTGGTCATGCAGTTCGTCGCGGGCGTGGCGCCACGGGCTCGCTCGCTCGGATACGACGTGCTCCTCCTCACCGACGACGACCCGACGGCGGTCGGCCGCGTCTCCGTCTCCTCGTCCGCCGACGCGCTCATCGTCATGGACGTCGAGGTGGACGACGCCCGCATCCCGGCCGTCGTGGCGGCCGGCACACCGACCGTGCTCATCGGCCTGCCCGACGAGCAGTCCGGGCTCAGCTGCGTGGACTTCGACTTCGAGCAGGCCGGGCGCCTCGCGGTGCGGCACCTGGCCCGTCTCGGGCACCGGGTGCTGGCGTTCGTCGGCCCTCCGCCCGCCGCGCTGAGGCGCCGGACGTCCTACGCCGAGCGGATGCTGCGCGGGCTGCGTGCGCAAGCCGCCAGCAGCGAGGTCGAGCTGCGGATCGCACCCGCAACGGCCAGCCGCGACGACGTCGTGCACGCGATCGCGGAGGCGCTCGACACCGAATCAGGCGCGACTGCCCTGGTGGTGCACAACGAGGCTGCCCTCCCGATCGTCCTCGACGTGCTCGCCGAGCGTGGCGTCCGCGTGCCCGCGGACGTGTCCGTCATCGCCGTGGGCGTGAGCGGCGTGGCCGAGCAGCGGGTCGGCGTGCTCACCTCGATCGACATCCCCGGCCGCGCGATCGGCGCCGTGGCGGCCGAGATGGTGGTGGCGGCGCTCGGCGGGGCGGTCCGCGCGGAGACCCGCCTCGTGCGGGCGAACCTCACCGACCGGGGCACCACGGCCCGCCCGCCCGCGCGACGACGTCCCACGAGCCAGGAGAACAGCTGATGCCGACATCGCACCCCGGGATCCCGACGCACGGACTCGCCTTCGGCGGCGACTACAACCCCGAGCAGTGGCCCCGCGAGGTGTGGCAGGAAGACATGGCGCTGATGCGCCGCGCCGGCGTCACGACCGTGACCATCGGCGTCTTCTCCTGGGCGCTGCTCGAGCCGCGCGAGGGTGAGTTCGACGCCAGCTGGCTCGACGACGTCACTCAGATGCTCGAGGGCGCCGGCATCGACTTCTTCCTCGCGACCCCCACCGCGTCTCCGCCGCCATGGTTCGGCGTCGCGTACCCCGACGCGCTCCCGGTCCGGCCGGACGGCGTCCGCCTCACGCACGGGTCGCGCGACACGTACGCCATCAGCGCCCCGGCCTACCGCGCCGCCGCACGGCGCGTCGCTCGGTTCCTCGCGCAGCGGTACGGCGGGCACCCCGGACTGCGCGGCTGGCACGTGCACAACGAGTACGGGACCGTCGACGTCGGACCGCACGCCGCTGTCGCCTTTCGCGGCTGGCTGCGGGAGAAGTTCGGCACGCTGGAGGCGCTCAACGCGGCGTGGTCCACGGCGTTCTGGTCGCAGCACTACTCCGACTGGGCCGAGATCACGCCGCCGCGGGCCACGCAGTACCTGCCCAACCCGGCGCACGTCGTCGACTTCAAGCGGTTCTGCTCGGACGAGATGCTCGCCGCGCACGCGGAGCAGAAGGCCGAGATCCGGGCGGCGGGCTCGACGGCGCCCGTCACCACCAACTTCATGCTCCCGTCGTGGAACCACCTCGACCAGTGGCAGTGGACCGACCAGCTCGACCTCGTCTCGGTCGACCACTACCTCGAGGGGACCGGGCCCGACGGCGAGGCCCACGTCGCGTACGGCTCGGACCTCGTGCGGTCCTGGGCGGGCGGCGGACCGTGGCTGCTCATGGAGTCCAGCGCCGGGGGGATCCGCGACGGCGCCCGGTACGCCGTCAAGGAGCCGGACCGGATGATCCGGAACTCGCTCGGCTACGTGGCGCGCGGGTCCGCCGGGTGCCTGTTCTTCCAGTGGCGGGCGTCGCTCGGCGGCGCCGAGACGTGGCACTCAGGGCTCGTGCCGCACGCCGGAGCGGACAGCCGCGCGTTCGAGGCGGCCGTCCGGCTGGGCGACGCTCTGCAGCGGATCGCCGAGGTCGGCGAACCGCCCGAGTCCGGGCCGATCGTCGAGGCCGACGTCGCGATCGTCTGGGACGCGAACGGGTGGTGGTCGCTCGAGACGCCGCACCTGCCGCACGACGACCTCTCCTACGCGGCCGAGGTCCGGGCCGCGCACCGCTCGCTCTGGCGGGCGGGGGTCGCCGTCGACTTCGTGCGCCCCGGCGGGGACGTCTCGCGCTACCGCGTGCTGCTGGTGCCGAGCCTGTTCGCGATGGACGACGCGTGCGTCGAGTGGCTCACGGCGTACGCGAGCTCCGGCGGTCACCTCGTGGTGTCGCACTTCAGCGGGATCGCGGACGAGCATCAGCGCGTGGTGCCCGGCGGCTACCCGGGTCGGCTGCGCGACCTGCTCGGCGTCCGTGTGCAGGAGCTGCGGCCCCTCGCCGCCGGGGAGAGGGTCCCGCTCAGCGACGGCTCCGAGGTGGAGATGTGGACGGAGCGCGTGCACCTGGCGGGGTCGGACGCCGTGGCGACCTATGCCGACGGCGCTCTCGCCGGGCTGCCCGCCGTCACCCGCCGCGCGGTGGGCTCGGGTGCTGCCACCTACGTGTCGGCGCGGCCCACGCAGGAGTCCCGGGACGCGTTCCTGTCCCGGTTGTGCGCCGAGCACGGCGTGAGCGCCACCGTGCCGTCGGCCGTCGGGACCGGCGTGGAGGCGGTGCGCCGCCGCGGCCGGAACGGCACCTACCTCTTTCTCCTTCACCACGGGGACGAGGCGGTGCGGGTCGTCGGACCCGGCGTCGACCTGCTCACCGGGATCCCCGCAGCGGACGGTCTGGACCTGGCACCGGGCGGCGTCGCCGTCCTGCGAACCGCCGGCGACGACTGGCTCGTGCAGCCCGCCTGACGCTCGTCAGCGCCTCGGGGCGCGCGTGTCCCGAGCCTGCCAGCACGCGCTGTGCCAGTGCCGTCGATCGTCGAGTGCGGCGTCGGCGCCGAGCAGGTGGTCCGCCGGCCAGACGACGACGTGCGCCGTGCCAGGTCCGACGAGCTGGTCGCAGCCCGGGCAGCGGTAGGACCTCTCGCCGCCGCTCACCGAGCGCACGGTCCAGCTGGACCCGTCGCGCCGCGTCTGCGTGCGCGTGGCCCCGCGCAGCGCCCGCTCCACGTCGAGCGGCACGTGCTCGCTCGCGTACGGGCGCTTCGCCGACCGCCGCGCCATCGCTCCCCCTAGACGGCCACGCCGGCGCGGAGCACGCGCCTCGGGCGGAGCCCGGAGTCGGTGACGAGCACGTCGGCGCGGCGGCCCGCCTCCAGCGCGCCGATCGAGGGGTCGCCGAGCACGGCCGCCGGCGTCGTCGCGGCGGCGTGCACGGCCGCGACGAGCGACACCCCGCCGGCGACAGTCGTCCGGACGACGTCGAGCAGGTGCGCCGTGCCGCCCGCGATCGAGCCCCCGGCGGCGAGGCGGGCGACGCCGTGGTCGACGACGACGTCGGCCGGGCCCAGCCGGTACGTGCCGTCGGCCATGCCCGCGGCCGCCATCGCGTCGGTGACGAGCGCGACGTTCTCGGCCCCGACGAGGGCGACGACGTCCGCCACGAGCGACGGGTCGACGTGCGTGCCGTCGGCGATGAGCTCGACGACGCACCTGCCCTCAGCGGCCGCCCGCAGCAATGGAGGGATGGGCCCGGGGGCGCGGTGGTGGAGCTCCCGCATGCCGTTGAACAGGTGCGTGACCGTCGGCCGGCGGGAACGCCCACCCTCCTCGCCCAGCAGCGCCCACGACTCCTCCAGCGCGACGCGCGTCACGTCGGCCGCCGCGTCCGTGTGCCCGATCGACGGGACGACGCCCCGGGCGACCAGCCGCTCGACGAGCCCACCCGGCCCCGTCGCGCCCGGCGCCTCGGGAGCGAACGTCATCGTGACGAGGTGGCCCCGCCCCAGGTCCGCGAGCGCGTCCACGAGGTCGAGATCGGGGTCGACGATGTAGGCCGGGTCCTGCGCGCCGCACCGCACCGTGGACAGGAACGGCCCCTCCGCGTGGATGCCGGCGATCTCGCCGGCCTCCGCGAGCGCCGCGAGGGTCGAGACCTGGCGGCGCAGCACGTCCGGGGCGGCGGTCACGAGCGACGCGACGAGCGACGTCGTCCCGTGCCTCCGGTGCTCGGCGACGGCGACCATCGCCTCGGCGGCGTCGGCGGCGTCCGGGAAGCTCGCGCCCCCGCCACCGTGGTCGTGCAGGTCGACGAGGCCAGGAAGCACGTGCACGCCGTCCGCCGGCGGCGGCGTCGCTCGGACCAGGTCCGCCCAGGGCGTGCCGGCCACGCGGGAGCTCGGCCCGACGTGGACGATGCGGTCGGCGTCGACGACCACGACGCCGTCGTCGATCACCGCCTGCGGCGTGACCACCCGCCCGCGCAGGACGGACGGTGCGGGCGCGGCGTCGGGTGGCGTGCTCACGCTCGCCATTCTCCCGCACTCGGCCTCATGCCTGCCGCATCCGCCGAGCCGTGGCGATGAGGTGCCGTGAGTACACCCGCTGCCCGACGGCGAGGAGAGGAGCGAGGAGGCGGCCCAGCCGTCCCACCGGGCGGGAGAAGGCGCGGACGCTCATGCGGGCGCGGCCGCGACCGTCCAGCTCCACGCGGAACTCCTCCTCGCCGGTGAACGGGTGCCCGGGGAGTGTGCCGTACGCGAACGCGTACCGCCCCGGTTCGCGGGTCACGCGCACGACCTCGCAGGGCGCGGCGACGCCGAGCGGCGGGAGGCCGAGAACCGTGACCACGCGCCTGCCGGGTTCGGCCGGGCCGTCGGCGCGCATCCGCACGCCCGCGCGGCGGTGCAGGCGCCAGGACAGCAGGGCCTCGCCCACCTCGTCGACGTCCACCGGCCCGAGCTCGCCCGTCACCTCGAGGTGCCGGTACCCGGCCGGAAGCTGCGCGTCGGCGGTGGCGCCGACCTCGCGGTACGTCAACGCCATGAGCTCTCCTCGGGGACCGGTGCCGCGGTACGCAGGTACACGCGCCATCCCAGCACACCGCACAGGGCGAGGCCGACGGCGTTCCCGACCCCGTGCGTGGCGACCATGACGGGGATGTCGGGGTGCGCCAGGCCGGTCGCCTCGCCGACGGCCCACACGCAGGCGAGCGTCATGGACCCGAGGCCCACCACGGCGCCCACCGCTAGGAGCACGCGTGCCGGCCGCGCGGCGCCGGCCGCCACCGCCCAGGCCGTCCACGTCAGGGTCCAGACGGCCGCCGTGAGCACCAGGGTGCCGACGAGCTCGAGCCAGTCCCCGACGAGGTACCCCACCAGCACCGTCACCACACCGACCGGGACCGCCCACCCGGCCGCCCGGGCAGACGGCGTCGGCTCCGCGGCCACGAGCGCCGCCGCGAGCAGCGACGCGACCACCCCCGCGTAGAGCATGTGCGGCGGCGTCAGCGCGAGCATGCCGAGCTCGAAGCCCGCGAGCTCCACCCCCGCCCGCTCGGCCATCAGCGTCGCTGCGGCGACGACGGGTGTGGCGGCAGCCGTCGCCGCGGCCGGGGACCACGGCTCACGCCGCGACCGCCACGCCGACACCGCGCCAGACGCCGCGAGCATGAGCGTCGTCGCCGCGAACGGCGTGACGGCGAGCGCTGCCACGGCACCCCGCGGGAGCAGGAGCGCGACGGCGGCCGGCACCGCCGTCAGGAGCCACAGGAGACGGATCCGGCGCAACGCGCCCTCGGGCGACAGGGAGAACGCGAGCGGGACGACGACGAGCAGCCCGAACGCGGTGATCGCGCCGACCAGCGGCGTCACGGCCGGCCTCCGCCCGCCGGACGCGCGCGTTCGACGAGGGTGAGCGCATCGACGATGAGGGGACGCGCCACGGGCAGCCGGGCGAGCCGCACCGCGCGGGCCGTGAGCGCCGCAGCGGCATCGACGAGGCCGTGCGTGCGCCGCGCGCCGGGAGATGAGTCCGCCACCCAGAACAGCGTCAGGCCGAGCTGCGCCAGCCACAGCGCCTCCGGGAGCAGGGCGCGCACGGCGCTCGGGACCGCCGGTCGGGCTCCCGCGACGACGTCCTCGAGCAGAGCCACGGCGTCGCGTCGGGTCGCGCCCGACGCCTCGGAGAACGGGTTCGCGTCAGTCCCGGGCCGGATACCGACGGCGACGAACTCGCCGGCGTGCGCGTGGTACGGGGCGAGCACGTGGACCACCGCGTGCCAGGCGACCCGCAGCCGCGCCTCGAACGAGCGCTCGCCGTCGAGCGCCGCCGTGACACGTGCACGCTGCTCGGCGACCACCGCGGCGTAGAACTCCTGGACAAGGTCCTCCTTCGAGGACAGGTACTGGTACGCGGCGCCGGCGGACACCTGGGCGTCCGCGGCCACGGCGCGCATCGTCGTCGCGTCGTAGCCGCGCTCACGGAACGACGTCAGCGCGGCCTCGCGCAGGCGCGTCCGCGTGCGCTCCCCCTTCGCGCCGCGCGCCACCCGACCGCCGACGTCGTCCGAGCCTCTCGTCATGGTCCGCAGCATAACTGAACACGTTCAGTTTTGAGCACCGCAGGGTCGACCGTGTGGCTACTCCCCCGACCCGGCCCCTCAGGGGACCAACCACACGGTCGGCAGCCGAACCGGGAACAACCACCCGGTCGAGGTCACGCAGACCCGGGCCAGACCGACACGGCCGGACCGTCAGAAGAGCCGCGAGTCGACGTCGTCGAGCCCGCGCATCGCGTCGTAGTCGAGAACCAGACACCGGATGCCCCGGTCCTGCGCCAGCACGCGCGCCTGCGGCTTGATCTCCTGGGCCGCGAAGACTCCCTGCACGGGGGCGAGCAGCGGGTCCCGCCCGAGCAGCTCCAGGTAGCGCGTGAGCTGCTCGACGCCGTCGATGTCCCCGCGCCGTTTGATCTCGACGGCGACCGTCTCCCCGGCAGCGGAGCGCGCGAGGATGTCCACCGGCCCGATCGCCGTGGGGAACTCCCGCCGGACCAGCACGTGCCCCGAGCCGAGCAGGTCGATCTGCTCCGCGAGCAGTGCCTGGAGGTGCGCCTCCACACCGTCCTTGACCAAGCCTGGGTCGACACCCAGGTCGTGCGAGGAGTCGGAGAGGACGTCGTGGATGCGGACGACGAGCCGGTCGTCGCTCTTCGCGTTCTGGACCGTCCACACCTCGCGCACACCGCGCCCTACGTCGTCGTCGTCAGGTTCCGCGACGCGCAGCGTGCACGGGGGGCTCATCCAGTTCAGCGGCTTGTACGAGCCGCCGTCGGAGTGCACGAGCACCGACGAGTCGGCCTTGACGAGCAGCAGACGGGTCGCCAACGGGAGGTGCGCCGTGAGGCGCCCCGTGTAGTCGACCGAGCACCTCGCGATGACGAGCCGCATCTACAGCACCTGGGACAGTCGGTCGCCCGGCGGCGTCGCCTCGAGCCAGGAGGTCAGCCCGGAGAACGCCGCCCGGTGCATCGCGAGGACGAACTCGCGCTCGTCGACCCGGCAGTGCGCCTCGACGATGTCCGTCGGTCCGTCGGCGCTCATGCGTCGCTCCCAGGAGGTGATGACGAGTCGGGCACGGGGCCAGGAGGCACTCGGGCCGAGGTTCACGGAGATCACGCGGTACCAGACGAGCCGGTCGACGGCGTAGTGCGCGATCCCGGACGCCCACCCCGAGGTCGCGCTGGTGCGCAGCGCGCACTCGAACGAGCCGACACGGTGCGCGAGCGTCCGCAGGCGGGTGATGAAGACGATCGCCCCGAGCGCGGCAGCCACACCGATCCCCAGAACGAGGATCCAGACCCACCCGCCCGGCACCGTGGCGGCCTAGTGCCCGGCCGGAGCCTGCTCGGCGCCTGCGTCCTCGGACTCCGGCGCAGCCACCCGCGCCATGCCTTCGATCTCGATCTCCTGCTTCTCCACCACGACCGTGAGGGAGTCGTGGTCGAAGGAGACGAAACCGCCGACGACGTCGAAGCTCACCTTCTCGCCCGACGACGGCGTGATGCGCACCGATCCCTGGCGGAGCACCGCCAGCACAGGCGAGTGACCGGGCAGGATGCCCATCTCGCCGTCGGCGGCCGGGACGACCGCCGTGACGGCCTCGCCGGACCACAGGGTCTGGTCGGTCGAGACGACCTCCACGTTCAGTGCCACGCGTCCTCCTCCAGTGCTCGTCGGTCGATGTGCCTGTGCCGCGTCAGCGGAGCTCGGACTGGATCCTCGACCAGTTGCGCTCGAGGTCCTCGAGCCCACCGATGTTGAAGAACGCCCGCTCGGTCACGTGGTCGTACTCGCCGTCCGCGATCTTCCCGAACGCCTCGATGGTCTCCGACAGCGGGACCGTCGAGCCTGCGACGCCCGTGAACTTCTCCGCCATGTAGGTGTTCTGCGAGAGGAACTGCTCGATGCGGCGGGCCCGGTTGACGGTGACCTTGTCCTCCTCGGACAGCTCGTCGACACCGAGGATCGCGATGATGTCCTGCAGCTCCTTGTTCTTCTGCAGGATCGACTTCACGCGCGTCGCGACCCGGTAGTGGTCCTCGCCCACGTAGCGCGGGTCGAGGATGCGGCTCGTGGAGGCGAGCGGGTCGACGGCCGGGTAGAGACCACGCGACGCGATGTCACGGGAGAGCTCGGTGGTCGCGTCGAGGTGCGCGAACGTCGTCGCCGGGGCCGGGTCCGTGTAGTCGTCGGCCGGCACGTAGATCGCCTGCAGCGACGTGATGGAGTGACCGCGCGTCGAGGTGATGCGCTCCTGGAGCTGGCCCATCTCGTCGGCCAGGTTCGGCTGGTAGCCGACGGCGGACGGCATGCGGCCGAGCAGCGTCGACACCTCGGAACCGGCCTGCGTGAACCGGAAGATGTTGTCGATGAACAGCAGGACGTCCTGGTTCTGGACGTCGCGGAAGTACTCGGCCATGGTGAGGGCCGAGAGGGCGACGCGCAGACGCGTGCCCGGCGGCTCGTCCATCTGGCCGAAGACGAGCGCCGTCTTGTCGAAGACGCCGGCCTCCTCCATCTCGTGGATGAGGTCGTTGCCCTCACGGGTGCGCTCGCCGACGCCGGCGAACACGGACACACCGCCGTGGTCCTGCGCGACGCGCTGGATCATCTCCTGGATGAGGACCGTCTTGCCGACGCCCGCACCGCCGAAGAGGCCGATCTTGCCGCCCTGCACGTACGGCGTCAGGAGGTCGATGACCTTGATGCCGGTCTCGAACATCGAGGTCTTCGACTCGAGCTGGTCGAACGCCGGCGGCTTGCGGTGGATGGACCACCGCTCGGTGATCTCGAGCTTCTCGGCCTCGACGTCGAGGGGGTCGCCGATGACGTTGAACACGTGGCCCTTCGTCACGTCGCCGACCGGCACCGTGATCGGGCCGCCGGTGTCCTCGACGCGCGCCCCGCGCACGAGACCGTCCGTCGGCTTCAGGGCGATCGCGCGCACCAGGTTGTCGCCGAGGTGCTGCTCGACCTCGAGGGTCAGGACGCTCTCGGTCGAGCTGTCCCCCTCGGCCGACAGCTCGATCGTCGTCTTCAGCGCGTTGTAGATCTCGGGGATCGCGTCCGCCGGGAACTCGATGTCGACGACGGGGCCGATCACGCGAGCGATGCGCCCGATCGCCGGGCCGCCCTCGTGCGTGACCGGTGCTTCAGTAGCGGTAGCAGTCATGATCTCTCTCGCTTCGCGGGTTTTCTCAGCTCGCGGCCATGGCGTCGGCACCCGAGACGATCTCGCTGATCTCCTGGGTGATCTCGGCCTGCCGTGCGGTGTTGGCCAGACGGGTGTACTTCCGGATGAGGTCTTCGGCGTTCTCGGTCGCCGTGTGCATCGCCCGCTGGCGGGCGGCGAGCTCGGACGCGGACGCCTGGAGCAGGGCGTTGAACACCCGGCTCCGGATGTACCGCGGCAGGAGCGCGTCGAGCACCGCCTCGGGCGAGGGCTCGAACTCGTAGAGCGGCAGCACGTCACCGCCCGCTTCCACCACGCCCTCGACGACCTCCAGCGGGAGCATGCGCACGACGCGCGGCTCCTGGCTGACCATCGAGGCGAACCGGGTGTAGACGAGGTGGATCTCGCTCACGCCGCCCTCGGCCACCGGCGCGCGGAAGGCCTCGAGGAGCGTGTCCGCGATCTCCTCCGCCGTGCTGACCTCGGGGTTGTCGGAGCCACCGGTCCAGCTCTTGACGATCTCGCGGTGCCGGAACGTGTAGTACCCGACGCCGCGGCGCCCGGTGACGTACAGCTGCGGCTCCTTGCCCTCCTCGATGAGCTGGGCGGCGAGCCGCTCGGCCTCGCGCAGGATCGTGGTGTTGTACGCACCCGCCTGCCCGCGGTCCGCCGTGACGACGAGCATGGCCACGCGGTTCGTGTCGGCTCGGTCCGTCGTCAGCGGATGATCGATCTGCGTGTGCGTCGCGACGGCAGAGACGGCCCTCGTCAGAGCCCGCGAGTACGGCGCCGCCGCCCGAGCGTGCTCACGGGCACGCGTGATGCGGGACGCCGCGATGAGCTCCATCGCGCGGAACATCTTCTTCAGCGTCTGGGTCGACCTGATCCGCTGCTTGTAGACCCGCTGGGCTCCGGCCATGCTCAGCCCCGCTTCTGGCGGACGATCTGCTCCTGCTCGACGTCCACGTCCTCGCCGTCGGACTCGGGCTCGCCGCCGCCGATGATCTGGCCGTCGCTGCCGGCAAAGGTCCGGCGGAACGACTCGACGCCGTTGCGCAGCGCCTCCTCGGTCTCGTCCGTGAGCAGGCCCGACGACGCGATGTCGTCGAGAACCGACGTGTGCCGGCGCAGGTGGTCGAGCAGCTCGCTCTCGAACCGGTGGATGTCGGCCGTCTCGACGTCGTCGAGGTAGCCGTTCGTCCCGGACCAGATCATGGCGACCTGGTCCTCGACGGCGAACGGCGAGTACTGCGGCTGCTTGAGCAGCTCCGTCAGCGCCGCACCTCTCTTGAGCTGGGCCCGCGAGGCGGCGTCCAGGTCGGAGGCGAACATCGCGAACGCCTCGAGCGAGCGGTACTGGGCCAGCTCGAGCTTGAGCGTGCCGGAGACCTTCTTCATCCCCTTGACCTGGGCGTCGCCACCCACGCGGGACACGGAGATGCCGACGTCGACGGCGGGGCGCTGGTTCGCGTTGAACAGGTCGGACTGCAGGAAGATCTGGCCGTCCGTGATCGAGATGACGTTCGTCGGGATGTACGCCGACACGTCGTTCGCCTTCGTCTCGATGATCGGCAGGCCGGTCATCGACCCGGCGCCGAGCTCGTCGGAGAGCTTCGCACAACGCTCGAGCAGGCGGGAGTGCAGGTAGAACACGTCGCCCGGGTACGCCTCACGGCCCGGCGGACGGCGCAGCAGCAGCGACACGGCGCGGTACGCCTCGGCCTGCTTCGACAGGTCGTCGAACACGATGAGGACGTGCTTGCCCTGGTACATCCAGTGCTGGCCGATGGCGGAACCGGTGTACGGCGCGAGGTACTTGAAGCCCGCCGGGTCGGAGGCGGGTGCCGCCACGATCGTCGTGTACTCCAGCGCACCGGCGTCCTCGAGGGCGCCGCGCACGGACGCGATCGTCGAGCCCTTCTGCCCGATGGCGACGTAGACGCACCGGACCTGCTTGCTCGGGTCGCCCGAGTCCCAGTTCGCCTTCTGGTTGAGGATCGTGTCGATCGCGATCGCCGTCTTGCCCGTCTGGCGGTCGCCGATGATCAGCTGACGCTGGCCTCGGCCGATCGGGATCATCGAGTCGATCGCCTTGATGCCGGTCTGCAGCGGCTCGTGGACGCTCTTCCGGGCCATGACACCCGGCGCCTGGAGCTCGAGGGCGCGGCGTCCCTCCGTCTCGACATCGCCGAGGCCGTCGATCGGGTTGCCCAGCGGGTCCACGACCCGGCCCAGGTATCCGTCGCCGACGGGGACGGAGAGCACCTCGCCCGTCCGGCGGACCTCCTGGCCCTCCTCGATGCCGGTGAACTCGCCGAGGACGACCACACCGATGTGGCGCACGTCGAGGTTCAGCGCCAGGCCGAGGGTGCCGTCCTCGAACTGCAGCAGCTCGTTCGCCATCGCGCCGGGGAGTCCCTCGACCTCCGCGATGCCGTCGGCCGCGAGGGTGACGCGGCCGACCTCTTCGCGAGCGCTCGCCGAGGGCTCGTAGGAGTTCACGAAGCTGTCGAGCGCAGCCCGGATCTCCTCAGGCTTGATCGTGAGCTCAGCCATCAGGTTCCTTCTCCTCCGACCACCTCTGCGGTGGTCCGTCGTTCCGCCCCGGTCAGGCGGCGTTAGGTGCGTGGGTGGTGGCGCGTCAACCGGCGAGCCGGCGCCGCGCCTCCTCGAGCTTGGTCAGCACTGTCGCGTCGACGACCTCGGCGCCGACCTGCACCCGCAGGCCGCCGACCACCTCGGGGTCGATCCCGACGTTGATCTGGACGGAGCGGCCGTACGCACGCTCCAGGATCTCACCCAGGCGCGTGAGCTGACCCTGGGTGAGGGGCACGGCAGCCGTGACCGCCGCGACGAGCCGGCGGCGCCGCGCAGCGGCGAGCTCGCCGACGTGCGCGATCGCGTTCGGGACGGAACGTTCCCGCATCGACGTCGCCGCGCGCCGCACGAGCAGCTCCGTCTCCGGCGCGACCTTTCCCTCGAGCAAGGCGTCGACGAGCGCGACCCGGTTCTCGACCGGCAGCTCACGGTTCGACAGGGCGATCCGCAGCTCGCGCGCGCCGATCAGCGAGCGCCCGAGCCGGAACAGCTCGTCCTCGACCCGCTCGAGCTCACCGCGCGACTCCGCGGCCGCCAGCAGCGACGTGGTGCCGATCTCCTCGAGCGCCGACGCCAGGTCGTCGTCCGCCGACCAGCGCGAACGGCTCATGCCGGCCACGAGATCGACGACGGCGTCCGGCGCCTTCGCGCCGAGCAAGCCCTGGGTGAGGCTCGCCTTCGCGTCCGCCGGCCGCGCCGGGTCCGTCAGCGCACGGCGCAGGGATGCCGAAGAGTCGAGCGCGTCGACAACGGCGAAGATGCTCTCCGCGAGGTCGCGCGCGGACTCCCCTGCCTCGGCGAGGACCGGCTCCCACCGGTCCGCCGCTGCCTTGAGGGACGCCTCGCTCGACGCGCGCATCAGTCCTCCTGGTGGGCCGGTGCCACCGACGCAGGCGCGTCGACGGCACTGTCGGCGGTCGAGGAGTCCAGCTCCTCGAGGAACCGGTCGATGAGCCGCGACTGGCGTGCGTCGTCGGCGAGGGACTCACCGACGATCCGCGAGGCCAGCTCGGTGGCCAGCGTGCCGACCTCGGACCGGAGCGAGACGACAGCCTGCTGCCGCTCCGCGTCGATCTGCCGCTGCGCGCTCTCGACGATCCGGTTCGCCTCGGCCTGCGCCCGGCCCCGGGCCTCCGCGACGATCGCAGCGCCGTCACCCTGCGCCTCCTCGCGGATGCGAGCGGCCTCCCCGCGCGCCTCTGCGAGCACGGCCTCCTGCTCCTCGCGAGCCTTGTCCGCCTCGGCCTGGACCTTGGCGGCGTGCTCGAGCCCGCCCTCGATCTTGGCGGAACGCTCGTCGAGGATCGCCGTCATCTTCGGCATCAGGTACCGGTAGACGAAGAAGGCGATGATGACCGTGACGACCAGCGACCAGACGATGTCGTAGGACGCCGGGATGAACAGGTTCTGCTCGGACTCGCCCCCTTCCTGGGCGAGCACGAGACCGTACGACGTACTCACGCGACGATGAAGCCGGCGACCAGACCGAGCAGCGCCAGCACCTCGACGAACGCGACACCGATGAACATGGTGCCCTGGAGGCGTCCGGCCACCTCAGGCTGGCGCGCCATGCCCTCGATGGTCTTGCCGATGAGGATGCCGAGGCCGATGCCCGGGCCGATCGCGGCCAGGCCGTACCCGACCGTGCCGATGTTGCCGGTGAGTTCGGCGAAGTTGTCCATGCGGGTTTCCCTTTCGATGTCGCGCCGGCGGTCTGCGCGGCGTTCGTACGTGGTGGGGCGGTCTACGTCAGAGGGCGCGGACCGGGGTCGTCACGGTGCTCAGTGGGACTCCTCGGTCGAGAGGTTGAGGTACACGGCGGCCAGCAGCGCGAAGATGTACGCCTGCAGCGCGGCGACGAAGATCTCGAAGAGGGTCAGGGCAAGGCCCGCGCCCAGCGTGAGCACGCCGGTCGCGCGGATCAGGCCGTGCGCCTCGAACAGCAGGAACTGCGTGGCCGAGAAGCACAGCACGAGCATGAGGTGACCCGCGACCATGTTCGCGAGGAGTCGGATGATCAGCGTCGCCGGTCGGATGACGAAGACCGTGAGGAACTCGATCGGCGTGATCAGCGGGTACATGAACCACGGCGCCGACGACGGGAACAGCGAGTTCTTGAGGAACTTGCCGAGACCCTGCTTCTTGACGCCCGCCCCCAGGTACATGACGTAGACCCACAGCGCCATGACGATCGGAAGGCCGACGACCGACGAGCCCGCGATGTTGAGGAACGGGATCACGCCCGAGATGTTCATCGCGAAGACGATGAAGAACACCGCCGTGAGGAACACCAGGTACTTCTTCCCGGCCTCCTTGCCGAGGATCGTCTCCGCGATCTGCGTGCGGACGAAGTTGAGGGCGAGCTCGACGATCGACTGCGCGCGACCCGGGACCAGCTTGGCGCGCCGTGTCGACAGCCACAGCCACAGCAGGAGCAGCGCCACCATGATGAGCCGGATCATCATGATGCGGTTGAACTCGAAGAACGTGCCCTCGCCGAAGATGGCCGGCGGGAAGAACTCCTCGACGGTGGGAGCGTGGAACCCGCCGCCGTCGTCGTGCGTCTCGGCGAGGATCAGCGAGGTCGCGGACAGGGTGTTCTCCCGGGTCTTGTGGTCGGATACGCGCAAGGCCCGGCCCAGGGCTGCTGCGCTCCCGGGCCGATCTCGAGCCGTGGGCTCGTGGTGCGTCGAGCCTACCTGATGGCGTGCGGTGGTCGTGACGACGATGCGGAGGTCGTGTGCTCGCCCGGCGCGGCGCTCAGCCCGGTTCGGCGCCGCCCGAGATCGGGTGTCGCAGGGTCGGTCGCACGGGCCGGCCGACCACGAGACGGCCACCTTCGGTGAACCCCTCCTCGCGCCCGCGGAGCTCGCCGACGAGCACCTCACGCCAACGCTCCAGTCGCGCGCTCGCGCCAGGCGATGGTGCGAGGTCATGGCTCTCGGTGGGGTCGGAGTCGAGGTCGAAGAGCTGCTCCCGACCGGTCCCGCTCCACCACACGTACTTCTCGTGCCCGTCCGTGAGCCACTGGAACGACTGGCCGAGGAGTGTGTGCTCCCCGTGCAGCCAGGCGCGAGGCTCCGCTCGGTCGAGCGTGGCCGGGAGGAAGCTCCGCCCCTGGACCACGTCAGGGACCGGAAGGCCCGCGGCGTCGAGCAGCGTCGGCATGACATCCCCCAGCTCGACGACGTCGTCGCGCACCTGCCCGGCCGGGACACCGGGACCGCTCAGGATCATCGGGATCCGCGCGGATCCCTCGTAGGGGAAGCCCTTGCGGAACAGGTGGTGGTCGCCCAGCATCTCGCCGTGGTCCGCGAGGAAGCAGACGAGCGTGTTGTCCCGGAGACCGCGGTGGGAGAGCTCCTCGAGGAGGAAGTTGATCTGCTGGTCCACGTGGGTCATGTGCCCGTAGTAGCCCGCCCGCGCGCGCTGCAGCAGGTCGGGCGGGATCGTGCCCACCAGGGCCGTCGGGTCGGCGCTGTTCGCCCAGGGGTCGAACGCCTCGGCCCAGTCGCCGACCGGCGGGTCCGGCATGTCGGTCTCCAGGTACTGCTCGAACGCCCAGGCCGGTGGGTCGAACGGGGGGTGCGGGGCGTTGAACGAGGCGAACAGCAGGAACGGCTTCGTCGGGTCGCGGCGCCGGAGGAAGTCCGCGGACTCCGAGGCGACGAAGTTCGTGGGGTGGAGGTGCTCGGGCTTGTCCCACGGCCGGGCGACCCAGGAGTTGCTGTCGATGCCGTGGTCGAAGAACGTGGCGTCGCGACCCAGCCGGAGCCGGAGCCACGGCAGGTAGTCGTCGACCAGGTCCGGGTCCTGACCCCGCTCCCGCGCGGACCGGACGATCCCCAGCGGGCTGTGCAGCACGACGTTCTGGAAGCCGAGCTGCGCACGCTCCGGCGACACGTGCATCTTGCCCACGGCCTGCGTCTGGTACCCGTGGCGGGTGAACTCCCCGGCGAGCGTCGTCGGGTAGTCCCACGCGACGTGGTCGGCGTACCCGACCCGGCCATGGGTCGCCGGCCGAAGCCCCGTCATCAGCGACGCGCGTGCGGGCGTGCACGTCGGCGTGGCCGAGTACGCCTTCGCGTACCTCGTCCCCTGGGAGGCGAGGCGGTCGAGGAACGGCGTCCGCACCGTCGGGTGCCCGGCCGATCCCAGGCAGTCGCCCCGCCACTGGTCGGCCATGATGAGCAGGACGTTCGGCCGCTCGGGCTCCGTCATCTCGAGGCACCCGTCCCGGCGTGCGACGGCGCAGGTTCGGCGTCGGGCTGTCCGGTCCTGCGGATCTCGTCGGGCCACGCGAGCGGCACGCCGAGCTCGTCGGAGAGCACCGCCTGGTACGCGCGCAGCTCGTCCTGGCGGGCCCGGACCGTCGCCGGCGTCGACCCCGTGGACAGGCAGTGCGCGGCCAGCGCGCCGGCCGCCTCCCCGATGGACCACTCGACGGGGTGCAGGCGGTAGGCGCCGTTCGTGATGTGGGTGGTCCCGATGTTCTTGTTCGCCGCGAGGAGGTTCGCGGTGCCGACGGGGATGAGGGCGCCGAGCGGGATCTGGAACGGGAACGAGGCGATGTCGACGTAGGTGCGGCCCGACGTCGACGGGTGCAGGTCGATCCGGTAGTGGCCGATGCCGACGGTGTCGTCGAAGGTCGCCGACCCCGCGTGCGCGCCGCGCATCTCGCACCCGATGTGCGCCTCGGTCACGGTGAAGAGGGCCTTGATCCGGCGTGACTCCCGGATGTACGCCTCCCGTGCGAGACCGTCCGGCGTGCCCATGACGTCGCCCGCCAGGCGGAGCTCCGGGTAGCCCCTGCCGCCGTCGGGCCGCGGCGCTGCCGTCTGGACCCAGTGCACGAACGACAGCGTGAGATCTCGGGAGGCGAGCTCCGCCTGCCGTCGGGTCTCGGCGGGGACCCCGAGCAGCGGCAGCTCCCAGTAGTCGATGTGAGGCCAGTTGACGAGCGTGATCTCGCCGCCGGTGTAGCTCTCGTCCAGGTGCCGCCGGGCGAGGATCCGGCGGTAGTGCCACAGGTCCCGTTGCTGGCCGTCGATCGCCTCCTCGGGTGAGCCCGCGAAGATCGGCCGGTACCGCTCCTCCAGCGTGATGGGGTGCACGTCGGACCACGACAGCTGCGATCCCGGCCAGCGCGGGTCCGCGGTGTCGCGCCAGTGCGCGTACCCGGGCGGCTCGGGGATGACGTGCGACTCCCCCGCGCGGTACTCGAGCGCCGCGCACCACGTGATCGCCTGCTGGTCCAGCGGGTCCGCGACGTCGGGAGCGTGCAGCTCGCCGGTCTCCGCCCGGGACTCGGCGCCGATCACGTGCGGCACGTCGGCCAGCTCGAGCAGGTCGCCGAGCTCCGTGGCGTCGAGGACGAGGGCACCGGCGAGGACGCGCCGCTCGCCCGTCGTCACGTCCCGCACCGTCACCGACGTCAGGCGATCGGCCGTCCGGATCACCGAGACGGGCTCGTGACGGCGCAACAACGTGAGCCGCCCGTCCGTCAGCCACTCGGCGAGCATCTCCTCCAGGACGACGGCGCTGACGCGCGGCTCGTGACACAGCGCGGAGACGAATCCGCCGCCCGGGTTCAGATGCTCGGTGGCGCGCGCCTCGGGCGTCAGCGGGTAGTGCCGTCGATAGTGGTCCCGGATGCGCGTGCGCAGCTCGCGGTAGCCCTCCGACGAGTACTCCTCGATCCAGGGGTTCTCGTCGGGCGGGACCGCCTGGGAGGTGAGCTGACCACCGAGCCAGTCCCCGGCCTCCGTGAGAATGACCGTCCGGCCGAGGGTGAGCGCGGCGCGGGCGGCGGCGACGCCGCCCAGCCCGCCGCCGATGATGAGCACGTCTGCACTGTGATGCGGCACGTGGTGGGTCTCTCTTTCGTTCGGAGGTCGTACGTCGTGGGCCAGGGCGAGGGCTCCGTCAGCCCTTGATCCCGCCGTCGGCGAGACCGGAGATGAAACCGCGCTGGTTCAGCAGGAACACGGCCAGGACGGGGATCGTGACGAGGATCGTGGCCGCCATCAGGGCGCCGTACTTCACGTTCCCGGACGAGGCGAACGTCGTGATCGCGAGCTGCACCGTCGTGCTCCGTTCCGACGTCGACACGACGAGCGGCCAGAGGAAGTCGTCCCACACACCGGTGAAGGAGAACACGGCCACGAGCGCGAGCAGCGGCTTCGCCATCGGCAGGTAGATCCCGGCGAAGATCCGGAGCTCGCCGGCACCGTCGATGCGGGCCGCCTCCGCGAAGTCGCGATCCATCGAGGCGAAGTACTGCCGAGAGAGGAAGATGTTCATCGTGCCGACGAGGTAGGGCAGCATCAGGCCCCCGACGGAGTCCAGCAGCCCGCTCCCCCCGCTCCCGAGGATGTCGTTGCCACCCGCGAGCGGGAAGTGCTTCGCCATGAGGAACAGCGGGATGAGCGTCACCGAGCCCGGGATCGCCACCGTGGACAGCAGGACGTAGAACACCACGGAGCTGCCGCGGAACGGGAGGTGGGCGAACGCGTACCCGGCGATCACGGGCACGATGCAGTTGGTGAGGACCGCCACCACCGTCACGAGCGTCGAGTTCGCGAACGCTGTGTCGAGGTTGGCGGCCGTGACGGCGGTCTGGAAGTTCTCCGTGGTCGGCTCGGCCGGGATGAGGCTCACCGGCTGCCCCTCGGGGGTGAACGCGTGACTCAGCATCCACCAGAAGGGGAACAGCACCGCCACCGTGACGACCGCGAGGACGAGCACGCGGGGCCACATCCGCCGTGTCCGACGGCGGGCGACGACGGCGGGGGGTGCTGCGGGGGCCACGGCGCGGGCGGTGGCGGGTCGCGTCTCCATCTCAGCTCTTCCTTCCCTGCCCGACGCGGAGCGCGACGATCGTCAACGCTGCGATGAACGCGAACAGCACGAACGCCATCGCTGACGCGCTGCCCATCTCGTTGTACTGGAACGCCTCGGTGTAGATGAGGTAGTTCACGGTCGTCGTGCTCCCGTACGGTCCGCCCTGTGTGAGCACGAAGATCTCCGGGAAGCCCTGCGCGAGGAAGATGATGTCCATCGCGACGACGTAGGTCAGCATCGGCCGCAGGCCGGGCAGCGTCACCGCACGGAACTGCTGCCACGCGTTCGCGCCGTCCACCTTGGCCGCCTCGTACAGGACCTTCGGCACGGTCTGCAGCCCGGCGAGCAGCAGCACCATGTTGCTCCCGAGCGCTTTCCAGATGCGCATGGCCGAGACGGCGTTGAGCGCGGCGTCCTGCGTGGTCAACCATCGCTGGCCGGGAAGACCCACGAGGTCCAGCACCTGGTTGACGAGCCCGGTGTCCGAGTAGATCCAGAGCCACACCATGCTCACGGCCGTGAGCGACACGACGTGAGGCACGTAGAGCCCGGTGCGGAAGAGCCCGACACCTCGGAACACACGGTTGGACAGCAGCGCGAGCCCGAGCGCGATCACGACGGTGAACGGCAGCACCTGGAGCACGTAGCGGCCGGTGATGGCCATCGCCCGGGCGAACGTCGGGTCGGTGAAGATGGAGGCGTAGTTGTCCCACCCGATGAACTGCGGACCTGATCTGTCCAGCGGCGAGTAGGCGCTGAAGCTGAGCACGAGGCCGTACACCACCGGGCCGAGCTGGAAGATGACCACGTACAGCGCGGCGGGAATGACGAACAGCATCCCCATCCGTGCCATCGGGCTGCGCAGCTTCCCGCGCCGTCGCTGCGGCGGCCGCGCGCCGGCCGGGGTCTCCGGCCGGCGCGCGGTGGCCTCAAGAGCCTGCGGCAAGGATCTCGTCCATCTCGGCAGCTGACGCCTCCAGCGCGTCGGCGGGCTCGGCCTCGCCGTGGAGCGCGCGCTCGAGGTGCTGCCCCATGGCGTCACGCATCTGGACCCACCCCGGCACGTTCGGGTTCGGGTGGGCGTACGGGAGCGACTCGACAGCCCTCACCAGGTCCGGGTTGGAGGTGATGTAGTCGGACTCGACGGCGGAGGCGTGGATCGGGAGCTGCCCGAGCTCCTGGGAGTACGTGAGGTTCGTCTCGGGGTCGATCATCCCGGCGATGAACTCCCAGGCCAGGTCGGGGACGTCGCTGTCGGCGTTGATCATGAGGCCGTTCCCCGGGCCACCGAACGTCCCGGGCTCGTGCCCGTCGAACGACGGGGGCGCCATGAGTCGCAGGTCGCGGTCGGGCGCTGCCTCCTGGTAGTCGACGATGGCGCCGGCACTGACCAGCTGCATGGACGCCGTCCCTGCGACCACGGGCTGCTCACCGATCGGCAGGCCGGACCACTCGACGCCGAGCAGTCCGTCCACCGGGTTCTCGCCCTGGTAGAGGTCGGCGAAGTACTGCAGCGCCTCGACACCTTCCGGGGAGTCGAGGATGGCCTCGGAGTCGTCCTCGTTCAGGAAGTCGCCGCCGTGCGACCAGAGCAGCGTGGCGAACGACTGCTGGTTGGCGATCGGCTGGCTCCCGAGCAGCAGTCCGGACCGGGTGATCTGGTCGCCGTCCCGCACCGTGAGCTGCTCGGCGGTCTCACGGACCTCCTCCCAGGTCGCGGGGGGCGCGTCCGGGTCGAGACCGGCCTCCGTGAAGTCCGCGCCCGAGTACACGAGCAGCCTGGACGTCATGATGAGCGGGACCATGTACGGCGTGCCGCCGACCTCGCCGCCGGCCAGGGCCGTCGCCACGTCGTCGTGCAGCTCCGGGTCCAGCTCGTCGATGTAGGACGAGAGGTCGAGGATGCGCTCGTTCGCCGCGAGGTCCGCCGTCGCCGCGACACCGTGACCGATGACGTCCGGCGCCGTCCCGGCGGCGAACGCCGCGTTGAGCTTCGGCGACAGGTCCGGCCAGTCCACGAACGTGACCTCGACCTCGGCCCCGGTCTCCTCCTCGAACGCCGGGACGATCGTGTCGTTGATCAGGGCCATCTCGGACTCGCTCTTGCCCGGGAACCAGACGGTCAGCGTGTCGCCGGCACCGGCGTCGTCGCCGTCGTCGGCTCCGCCACCCCCGCTGCATGCGACCAGCAGGGACAGCGCAGCGGCACCGGCGACCGTGCCGGCCCACGTACGTGAAGGCACTCGTCGAGTGCGTCTCATCTGCTCTTCCTCTCGTGATGGTGGTACAGCGATGACGGGCACGCCGGCGTCGGGCCGGTCACGCCCCTCGAGCCGGCGGCGCGAGGGTCCGCCCGGGCTCGAACGTGCAGGTGAGGAGCTCGTGGTGCGTGAGCTCCCGTTCGCCGTGGAGGACCTCGAGCAGCACCTCGACGGCCCGCGCACCCATCCCCCGCCTGGGCACACGCAGGTGGCTCCACTCGCGGGTCGTGGCGGCGGGGTCGGTGATGGAGTCCAGCCCGACGACCGACAGCTGGTCGGGGACGCCGATACCGGCTGCCGCGCACTCTGCGCCGACCCGCTCGAGCTGCGCCGAGCTCTCCACGAGCAGGGCAGTCGCCCCCGAGCCGACGAGACGCCGGAGCCACGGACCGTCGATGGCCTCGCCGGCCGACCACCTCTCGTCGACCACGTCCATGCCGAGCTCGTCGGCCGTGAGACGGAACCCCTGGTGCCGCTCGACGCGCGGCTCGAGCCGGTCGTTCAGCCCCAGATACGCGACGCGGCGGTGCCCCAGCTCGTGGATCCGGCGCGTCACGTCGGCGACGCCGTCGACGTAGGCGGCCCCGACGTACGGGCCGAGCGCCGACGCCTTGTCGCGCCGGCCGACGAACACGAACGTGTAGCCCTCGGCCGCGAGCCGTGCGAGCTCGTCGTCGTGCTCGTCGAAGCCGAGGATCACGGCACCGTCCGCGATCCTCAGGCGGTTGCGCCCCTCGTGGAACACGCTGGCGCGGCCAGCGTGCTGGTGGATCGAGGTGAACAGCACGAGGTCCTGCCCGGCACGGATCGCCGCCTGCTCGATCCCGACCAGGATCTCCTCGTAGTAGGACTCGCGGCTCGTCGGGAACAACGGCTCGAACGCGTGGACGCCGAGCAGGTTGTTCCGCCCGCCGCGCAGCGCCCGGGCCGTGACGTTCGGGACGTACCCGAGCTCACGGGCCGCGGCCATGATCTTCTGCTCGGTCTCCGGGTTGATGCCGTAGTCGGCCGTCTTGCCGTTGAGCGCCAAGGAGACAGTGGTCTGGGAGACACCGGCCAACCTGGCGATGTCGCGCTGTCGTGGACGTCCGATCATCGGTGACCTCCCTCCAATTCGAATTAGACGGTCACGCTAGGGACTCGCCGGACTCGCGTCAAGACCCGCCGGGCAGGCTTCTCGTCGCTAATTTGAATTAGATCCTTGACAGTCTCCCGACGCCGTCGAGAGGGTTCCGGCTGAGCCGGTCATCGGAGCCGGTCCCCGACGAAGGGAAGTCGCCATGGCCGGCGGCAGGAGACAGGTCAGCCGACGTAGGTTCCTCGGATACTCCGGCGCCGGGGCGGCCGCCGTCATGCTCGGCACCGGCGCGTGGCAGGACACCGAGGCCTCCGCCCACGTGCGCGGGTACCCGTTCACGCTCGGCGTCGCATCGGGCGATCCGCTGCCGGACGGCGTGGTGCTCTGGACGAGGCTCGCCGTCGACCCGCTCGCGCCGGACGGCCGCGGCGGGATGCCGAACAAGCAGGTCCCGGTCCAGTACCAGGTGGCGGAGGACGAGCGCTTCCGTCGGGTGGTCCGCTCCGGGACGGCGTTCGCGACGCCGGAGCTCGGGCACTCCGTGCACCCGGAGATCAGCGGCCTCCGCCCCGACCGCGAGTACTGGTACCGGTTTCGGGTCGGGCGGGAGCTCTCCCCGGCCGGCCGGACGCGGACGGCGCCGGCCCCGGGGACGATGACACAGTCCCTGCGCTTCGCCGTCGCCTCCTGCCAGAGCTACGAGGCCGGCTTCTACACGACGCTGCAGCACCTGGCGCAGGAGGACCTGGACCTCGTGGTGCACCTCGGCGACTACATCTACGAGGAGTCCTACGTCCCGGAGCCGATCCTGCACGACGGCACGCCGATGCCCGACTACCTGCGGACGGAGTGCTTCGACCTCGACCGCTACCGCCTGCAGTACGCGCTGTACAAGTCGGACCCGCACCTCCAGGCCGCCCACGCGATGTGCCCGTGGCTCACGACGTTCGACGACCACGAGGTCGAGAACGACTGGCTCGGCCCGCGCTCCGAGGCGGACGACGAACCGGACCAGGACCCCGCCGTCTTCGCACAGCGCAAGGCCGACGCGTTCCAGGCGATGTACGAGAACCTGCCCCTCCGGCACACGCAGATGCCGTCCGGGCCGAGCATCCGGATCCACCGGCGCATCGGCTACGGCACGCTCGCGGACTTCACGATGCTCGACTCCCGCCAGTACCGCTCCGAGCGCGGGCGGGACAACCCCGACGCCACGATGCTCGGCGGCGCGCAGCGCGACTGGCTCGTCGACGGCTTCTCCTCGTCCGAGGCCACGTGGCAGGTCATCGGCAACCAGCAGCCGATGGCGCAGCTCGACCGCGACCCCGACCCGGAGAAGATCTCCTACTACGGCGTCTGGGACAACTACAACGTCGAGCGCGAGCACGTGCTCACCCAGGCGCACGAGCGTGGCGTCGACAACCTCGTCGTCGTCACCGGCGACCGCCACAACAACTACTTCATGGAGCTCAAGGCGGACTACGCCGACCCCGACTCCCCGGTGATCGGCACGGAGATCGTCGGCACCTCGCTCGCCAGCGGACGCGACGGCGCCGACATGCTGCCCATCGGCGAGGTCTACCTCGCCGAGAACCCGCACATGAAGTTCTGCAACTTCCAGCGCGGCTACAACGTCGTGACTCTCACGCCCGACACGATGAGGTCCGACTACCGCGTCGTGCCCTACATCTCGCAGCCCGGCGCGCCGATCAGCACCCGTGCCAGCTTCGTCGTCGAGGACGGCGTCCCCGGAGGTGTCAGTGCCTGAGCTCGCGGACCCGACCGCCCTCGTCCCCCTGCCACTGCACGTCGAGACCAGGCCGGGGACCTTCCGGTTCGGCGCCGACGCCGCGCTCGTCGCCGAACCCGCAGCCCTGGACTCCGCCTGGCTCCTGCAGTCCTACCTGCTGCGTGCCGGTGTGCGCGGGAACGTCCACGGGGTCCCCGCCGGGGAGGCCGCCGCAGGGGCGGTGGTCCTCCGGGTGGACGACACCTGCTCGGACGACGCCGAGGGGTACCGGCTCGTGGTGGCGCCCGACGCCGTCGAGCTGGTCGGTGCGTCCGCGGACGGGCTCGCCCGCGCCGTCCAGACGCTCCGACAGCTGCTGCCAGCCGATGCGCTGAGGGAGGGCCGGCGCGGCGGGACGCCCGCAATGCCGTGCTGCGTCATCGAGGACACGCCCCGGTTCCGCTGGCGGGGCGTCCACCTCGACGTCGCACGCCACTTCATGCCCGTCCCGTTCGTGCTGCGGTTCATCGATCTCGCGGCGCTGCACCGGCTGAACGTCGTGCACCTGCACCTGACCGACGACCAGGGATGGCGGCTGGAGGTGCCGTCATGGCCCCGGCTCACCGAGGTGTCGTCCTGGCGCGACGAGACGGTGGTCGGTCGCCACGGCCTCGATACGGGCTTCGACGGCACACCGCTCGGTGGCTTCTACACGGCGGACGACGTCCGCGAGATCGTCGAGTTCGCCCGGCGACGCCGGATCACCGTGGTGCCGGAGGTGGACCTTCCCGGCCACGTGCAGTCCGTGCTCGCCGCCTATCCGGAGCTCGGCAACACCGGCGAGCGGGTCGATGTGCGCACCACCTGGGGCATCTCGGACCACGTCCTCGCCCCGACCGACGAGGCGCTGACGTTCGCGCGGGACGTGCTCGCCGTCGTCGCCGACCTGTTCCCGAGTCCGTGGGTCCACGTCGGCGGCGACGAGGTGCCGCGCACCGAGTGGCGCGCGAGTCCGGCGGCGGCAGAACGTGCCACGGCGCTCGGGCTGGCGTCGGTGGACGAGCTGCAGAGCTGGTTCCTCCGCGCGATCCACGCCGACCTCACCGCTCGCGGCCGGCGCGTCGTCGGCTGGGACGAGGTGCTCGACGACGGCGGGATGCCCGCCGACACGGTGGTCATGGCGTGGCGCGGGGTCGAGCACGGGCTGGCGGGCCTCGCCGCCGGGCACGACGTCGTCATGTGCCCGAAGCACGTGACCTACCTCGACTACGCCTCCTCGAGCGGCGAGGACGAACCTCTCGCGCCGCGCCGGACGATCACGCTCGAGGACATCGCCGCCTGGGAGCCGGAGCCTCCGGGGTCCGCGGACCTTCCCGGTCGCATCCTCGGCGTGCAGGGCCAGCTCTGGACGGAGTACATGCCGACGCCGCGCGACGTCGAGTACATGGCGTTCCCGCGGCTCGCCGCGCTCGCCGAGGCGGGGTGGACGTCGGCGAAGCGGCGTGAGGCGGCGGATCTGCTGGACCGGATGCCCGGACACCTGCGGCGGCTCGACGCTCTCGGTGTCAACTACCGCCCGCTCGCGGGACCGCACCCGTGGCAGCGCGGCGGGACGGGGCGGCGTCGCCGGCTCTGAGGCCCGGCTCTATCTCGGGTCCGGCAGGCCGGCCACGAGTCGTCGGACCTCGTCGGCGACGCCGCCTGGATCCGGTTGACCCGCTCGTTCATGGGTGAGGAGTAGACCGCACAGTCCTCGTCGGCCGGGTCGACCAGGACCAGGCCTCTGACGCGTCCGGGACGCGCCGCGGCGGCGGTCCTGACGATCGGCCCTCCCCAGCTGTGTCCCACGAGCACGAACCCGCCGTCGTCGTCGACGAACCGGCGCGACCCGACCTGGACTAGTCGTCCGAGTCCGACCGGGCCGGCATCTCCGGCTCGACGTTCGGGATGCGCGCCGTCGTGATCCCGTGGACGTCGAGCGCGAGCGAGGCGAGGACGACGGCGACCAGCACACCGGCGAACACGTACCTGTCGTAGAACGTCATCGGGTCGATGATGATGAGCAGCGCGATGATCAGCACCATCTTGAGCAGCCACATGCCCAGCACGATCGCCGCCATGAACGTCGGTTCCCGCCCGACGGCGAGGATCATCGAGAGCAGCGTCGTCCCGCAGAACAGCGCGGCTGCGACGGCCCCGAGCAGGGCTCCCCACAGCCCCGCCGTCCCGGCCACGAGCAGCCCGACCACGGCGCCGAGGACCACGATGATCGCGCTGACGACCAGCAGGCGACGCAGGATGCCGCGCAGGACGGCGATGAGCCTCGACGTCGAGACGGTGCCGGGGGTCCTGCCTGTGCTCATGCCGTGCATCCTCCCATGGCGGAGCAGGGCCGCCGGTACGGGCTAGGGCACCGGGACGGGCGGTCTGCGCCGTCGGCGGCGCACCGGGAGCGGGACGACGGAGAGGAACGTGGCGATCGCCACACCGACCCCGAGCAGCACGAGCACCGTCGTCGTCGGCAGCACGGCGAGCGAGGCCGCGCCGAACGCCACGAGGAACGTCCACATGTAGAGGATCACGACGGTCCGCCGGTGGCTGTGCCCGCGCGCCATGAGGCGATGGTGCAGGTGGCTGTTGTCGGCCGCCCAGGGCGCCTTGCCGGCCGCGACCCGGCGGACGACGACGACGAGCACGTCGACGAGCGGCACCAGGAGCACGGCGAACGGCAGGACGATCGGCAGGAACGCCGGGAACTGCTCACGCTGCGACACGGTGCCGGCGTCGATGTCACCGGTGACGACGATGGCCGTCGAGGCCACCACGAGTCCGAGCATCATCGCGCCGGAGTCGCCCATGAAGATGCGGGCCGGGAAGAAGTTGTGCGGGAGGAAGCCGAGGCACGCGCCCACCAGAGCCGCGAGCACCATCGTCGCGAGGTCCGAGTAGTCCCCCGGGCTCGCCTCGGTGGTCAGGAGGTACGTGTAGACGAAGAAGGCGGCGCCGCCGATCGCGATGACGCCGGCCGCGAGCCCGTCGAGGCCGTCCACCCAGTTCACGGCGTTCATCGCGACGACGATGACGAGCACCGTCAGGATCAACGAGAGTCGTGACGAGCCGATCGTCGTCCCGGCGATCGGGAGCGTCACGAGCTGGACGCCCTGCCAGGCGATGAACCCGGCCGCCAGGATCTGCCCGACGAGCTTCGTGATCCAGTCGAGGTCCCAGATGTCGTCAGCGACCCCGAGCAGGCACACGATCGTCGCGCCCCCGAGGATCGCCCACGCCTGGTTCGACGTCGCGAACACCGGTTCCAGGAACGGCATCTGCGAGGCGAGCAGGAGCGCGACGGCGAGCCCCACGAGCATCGCGAGCCCCCCGAGGCGGGGGGTCGGCACAGTGTGGACGTCGCGCTCGCGCAACGGCGTCACAGCGTTCGTGCGGCGGGCGATCCAGCGGGCGAGCGGGGTCGCGAGGACGGTGACCCCCGCGGAGATCAGCAGGACCAGGAGGTAGACCCTCACCGGTCGTGGTCACCGCCGTCCCGCGTCACCGGCTCGGCATCCACCGCCTCGGGCGGCAGCGGCGCGATCGGCCCGGCGGCCTCGATCTGCTCCTGGGGCGGGTCCGTCGGGTCGACCGGCTCGACGTCCTCACGCGCGCTCTCGGCGATCTCGCCGGGCGCGGCAGCCTCCATCGGCTCCACCGCCGCTGCGGCCTCGTCGGTGGCGGGCTCGACGTCTGCGGGCTCGTCGGCGGCCTCGTCCGTGGCGGTCTCGCCGGCGCTGGGGGCATCGGCGGCGGTCTCGCCGTCCGGCGCGGCGGCGGTCTCGCCGTCCGGCTGCTCGACGTCCGCAGCCGGCTGCTCGCCGTCAGCGGTGGTCTCGTCCTCGGGCGGGGGCGGCAGGAGCTCGGGTGCCACCTCACCGAGCACCTCGACGCTCAGCGCCCCCTCGCGGACGATGCTCAGCGTCGGGCCGGTCGCGTCGATGATCGTGGAGGCCTCGCCGCCGCGCGCCGGGCCGCCGTCGAGGTACACGCCGACCCGGGCTCCGAGCTGCTCCTGCGCCTCGGCGGCCGTGGTCGCGGCCGGTCGGCCGGTGCGGTTCGCGCTGGACGTGGCGAGAGGGCCCGTACGCCGCAGGACGTCGAGCGCGATCTCGTCGTCGGGCATCCGCAGGGCGACGGTGCCGCGGGTGTACCCGAGGTCCCAGGTCAGTGACGGCTGGGCGCGCACGATGATCGTCAGGGCGCCGGGCCAGAAGCGTTCGATCAGTGTGCGGACGACCTCGGGCACGTCGGTCGCGAGACCGTCGAGCGTGGAGTGGTCGCCGACCAGCACCGGCGGTGGCTTCTGACGGCCCCTCCCCTTCGCGGCGAGCAGGGCGGCCACGGCGTCCTTGTCGAACGCGTCGGCAGCGATGCCGTACACGGTGTCGGTCGGCAGCACGATGAGTCCACCGTGCGTGACGGCCTCGACGGCAGCGTCGAGACTCTTCTCCCGGTTGTCGGGGTCGGTGCAGTCGAGCAGGGTCACGGCGACGATCCTCCCACGAGCGACAGGGCGCGTGGCGCAGTCCGGACGTGCGGTCGGCGCGGCCGAGCTGGCCGTAGCGTGGGGCCGTGACGCGGAGGATCCGATGGTGGTGGGTGGCGTTCGGCGTCGCCGTCGTGGTGCAGCTGATCGCGCTGTACGCGCCGAGCACCCCGCGGGTCGGTCCGGACATCCCGAACCTGGACAAGCTGCAGCACGGGCTGTCCTTCGCGCTCGTCGCGGGCACGGGCCTGCTCGCCGGGCTCCGCGCACGCTGGTTCGTGCCGGTGCTGCTCGCGCACGCCGTGCTGAGCGAGGTCGTGCAGGGGGCGTTCCTGCCCGATCGTTCGGGCGACGTGGCCGACGTCGTCGCTGACGTCGCCGGGATCGCCGTCGGCTGGGCGCTGGCGTTCCTCGTGATGCGGCGCCGCTCGGCGTCGTTCAGCGTCGCCGGGCCACGACCGCCCGCGGACGTCCGGTGAGGTCGTCGAGCGTCACGGCGTCGTCGAAGGCTCCGCTCGCCGTGACCACCTCCCGCACGGCCGCCGCCTGCACCTCGGCATGCTCCATCACGAACAGCCCGCCCGCGCGCAGCAGGCGGGTCGAGGCGAGCACGACGGCTCGCGGCACGTCGAGGCCGTCGACTCCCCCGCCGTACAGCGCGAGATCGGGGTCGTGGTCGCGGACCTCCGGCTCCGTGGGCTCCGCGTCCGGCGGGATGTACGGCGGGTTGCTGACGACGACGTCGACCGTGCCGTCGAGGTCCGCGAGCAGCTCCGAGTCGCGGACGTCACCGTGCTCGATCCGCATGGTGCGGGTGCCGACGGCGGCGTCGTTGCGCCGGGTCAGAGCGACGGCCTCGGGCGCGAGGTCCACGGCGACCACACGGGAGGCGGGGACCTCGGTGTCGACGGCGAGCGCGATCCCGCCCGCACCGCAGCACAGGTCCACGACGAGCGGCCGGGCGTCGTCGACGGCCAGCCGCTCCGCCTCGTCGATGGCCACCTGAGCCACGACCTCGGTCTCGGGCCGCGGCACGAAGACGCCGGGTCCGACGGCGAGCTCGAGGTGCCGGAACGGCGCGGCACCGAGGATGTGCTGGAGCGGCTCGCGCGCGGCGCGGCGATCCACGAGGCGCGCAAAGTCGGCGCGCCGGCCCTCGGGTAGGTCGGCGTCGAGGACGACGAGTCGCCGGACCTCGGCACGCGTGACGCCGAGCGCGGAGGCGAGCAGGGTCTCGGCGTCCGCACGCGGACTGGGCACGCCGGCCGCGTCGAGCTCGGCCGTGCCCCACCGGAGCCAGGCAGCGGGCCGGTCGCCGGAGGCGCTCACGCGTGCGCCGCCGATCGACGCCCGACGAGGCGACAGGTCGCGTTCGGGGCCGCGCCGACGCCGTCGGGCGCACGCACGACGGCCTCAACCATCGGACGAGCCGAGCGCGGCGAGCCGCGCGGCCTCGTCCGCCTCGACAGCCGAGGCGACGACGGCGTCGAGATCGCCCGCGAGGACGGCGTCGAGGTTGTACGCCTTGTACCCCGTGCGGTGGTCCGCGATCCGGTTCTCCGGGAAGTTGTACGTGCGGATGCGCTCGGACCGGTCGACGGTCCGTACCTGCGACCGACGAGCCTCGGCAGCCTCCGCCGCAGCCGCCTCCTGCTGCGCGGCGAGCAGGCGCGCACGCAGGACGCGCATCGCCTGCTCGCGGTTCTGCAGCTGAGACTTCTCGTTCTGCATCGAGACGACGATCCCCGTCGGGAGGTGCGTGATCCGCACGGCCGAGTCGGTGGTGTTCACGCTCTGCCCGCCGGGGCCGGAGGAACGGAACACGTCGATGCGGAGGTCGCCTCCCTCGATCTCGACCTCTCCGGGGTCGTCGACCTCCGGCAGGACGAGGACACCGGCCGCGGACGTGTGGATCCGTCCTTGCGACTCCGTCACGGGGACACGCTGGACGCGGTGCACGCCGCCCTCGTACTTGAGGGCCGCCCAGACGCCGTCCTCGGGGGCCGCTGCTCCGCGCGACTTCACCGCGACCTGGACGTCCTTGTAGCCGCCGAGGTCGGACTCGGTGGCCTCGAGCACCTGCGTCTGCCAGCCGCGCCGCTCCGCGAACCTCAGGTACATGCGCAGCAGGTCGCCGGCGAACAGCGCCGACTCCTCGCCGCCCTCCCCGGCCTTGATCTCGAGGATGACGTCGCGACCGTCGTCGGGGTCCCGAGGCACCAGGACGCGGCGCAGGTGCTCGGCGGCGTCGGCCTCCGCCACCTGGAGCGCCGGCACCTCGGAGGCGAACGCGTCGTCCTCGACGGCGAGCTCGGCCGCCGCCGTCGCGTCGTCGGCGGCCCTCCGCCACGCCCGGTAGGCACCGACGACGCGGCCCAGCTCGGCGTATCGCCGTCCGAGCGCGCGGGCGCGGCCGGCGTCGGCGTGCACGGCGGGGTCGGCGAGCGCCGCCTCGATCTCGCGGTGCTCCGCGAGCATCGGCTCGGCGGCCGCGAACTCGGGCCCTCCCGTGACTCCGGAGCGCTGGTCACTCATCCCGGTCACCTCCTCCTCCCCCGGACAGACGACAGCGCCGGCGTCCCCACGTGGGGGACGCCGGCGCTGCGAGGTCGCTAGTTGGCGGGCGTGCGCTTGCCGTAGCGGGCCTCGAACCGTGCCACGCGGCCACCGGTGTCGAGGATCTTCTGCTTGCCCGTGTAGAACGGGTGGCAGGCGCTGCAGACGTCCGCGTGGATCTGGCCGGAGGCGGCCGTGCTCCGCGTAGTGAACGTGCTGCCGCAGGTGCACGTCACGGTGGTCGTGACGTAGGTCGGGTGGATCCCGCTCTTCATGGTTGTCTCCTGTGTTCTGTTCCCGGGTCGTGCTCCGAACGGCGCACGTGAACCGGGAACCAACGGATCATTCTGCCAGAACGCACCGCCGTCGTCGGACATTCCTGCCGACGGCGGCGCGAGCGTCAGACCAGCTCGTTCGTCTGGCCGGGGACCGTCGGCGTCGTCTTCTGCACGGTCATGAGGAACTCGGCGTTCGTCGGGATCTCCCGGACCTTGCCGAGCAGCAGCTCGAGAGCCGGCAGCTGGTCGAGCGCCCCCATGACGCGGCGCAGCTTCCAGATGATCTTGAGCTCGTCGCCCGGGATGAGGATCTCCTCGCGGCGCGTGCCCGACGCGTTGACGTCGATCGCCGGGAAGATCCGCTTCTCGGCGAGCGACCGGGCGAGCCGCAGCTCCATGTTCCCGGTGCCCTTGAACTCCTCGAAGATGACCTCGTCCATCTTGGACCCGGTCTCGATGAGCGCCGAGGCGAGGATCGTCAGGGAGCCGCCGTTCTCGATGTTGCGCGCCGCGCCGAAGAACTTCTTCGGCGGGTACAGCGCCGAGGCGTCGACACCACCGGACAGGATGCGGCCGGACGCCGGCGCCGCGAGGTTGTACGCCCGCGACAGGCGCGTCATGTTGTCGAGCAGCACGATCACGTCCTGCCCCAGCTCGACGAGTCGCTTCGCCCGCTCGATCGCGAGCTCGGCGACCATCGTGTGGTCGGACGCCGGGCGGTCGAAGGTCGAGGAGATGACCTCGCCCTTCACGGTGCGCTCCCAGTCGGTGACCTCCTCGGGACGCTCGTCCACGAGCACGACCATGAGGTGCACGTCGGGGCTGTTCGTCGTGATCGCGTTGGCGATCTGCTGCATCATGATCGTCTTGCCGGCCTTGGGCGGCGCGACGATGAGGCCGCGCTGACCCTTGCCGATCGGCGCGACGAGGTCGATGATGCGCGCGGTGATGGCCGTCGGCGTCGTCTCGAGGCGCAGCCGCTCCTGCGGGTACAGGGGCGTCAGCTTCATGAAGTCCGGGCGGCTCCGGGCCCGCTCGACGTCCATGCCGTTGACGGAGTCGAGCCGCACGAGCGCGTTGAACTTCTGCCGCTGCCCCTGCTGCTCGCCGTCCTGCGGCTGCCGCACGGCGCCGGTGACCGCGTCACCGCGGCGCAGACCGTGCTTCTTCACCTGGCCCAGCGAGACGTAGACGTCGCCGGGGCCGGGCAGGTACCCGCTGGTGCGGACGAACGCGTAGTTGTCGAGGATGTCGAGCACGCCCGCGACGGGGAGCAGGACGTCGTCCTCGGTGACCTCGACCTCCTCGTACTGCGCCTGCTCGCCGCGCCCGCCGCCCCGGCGCTTGCGGTCGCGGTAGCGGTCGCGGCCGCGACGACGCCGGCCGCCGCGCTCGTCGTCGTCGAAGCCGCCCCGGTCGGCGCCGCGGTCCGCGGTCGCCCGGTCGCTGCTCCGCTCGACGCTCGCCGCACGCCGCTCGCCGGTCGCGTCGTCGCGGCGCTCGCCGCCGGTACGGGCGGGGCGCTGGCCGTTGCGCTCGCCACCCTGCCCGTTGCGGCCCTCGCCGTCGCCGTCGTGGCGCGGCTCGGGGAACGTGATGTCGTCGAGCGAACGACGGCGTTCCTCGCCGCCGGACCGTGCAGCGCGCTTGCCGGCGTCCCGGGCGGGCACGTCCCGGGCGGGCACGTCCCGCTCAGGCGCGCTCTCGCGCTCGGGCTGGCGGGCCGGTCGCTCGGTGACCGTCGCGCTGGCTCCGGCGGCGCGCGGGGCCTCGAGGGCGGCCGCGGGCGCGGCGGCCGGGGCGTGCGTGGTCGGCTGGGGCGGCGTCGGCGCGGCCTCGTCAGCGGCGGGCCGCTTCGCGCGCGGGGCGCGGGCGGGCGCGGCGGAGCCGGCGCGGGCCTCACGGATCGCTGCGACGAGGTCGTTCTTGCGCATCTTGGACGTCCCGGAGATGCCCATGCTGCCTGCGAGCTGCTGCAGCTCTGCGAGGCGCATGGCAGTCAGGGACCCGCCGCGGGCCGCGCCGGCGGCCTGAGCGGCGGTGTCGATGGTGTCGGTCACGAGGTTCCTTATCCTTCGTGGTTGCGTCGAGTTCTCGACGCGTCGGTTCGTGCTCTCTCAGCGCGACTCTTCACCGCCGGACGCGGCGCACGAAGAATGCACGCCTGCGGCGTCCGGGGGTAGGCATCGCGTCCACGGGAAGTGGTGAGGAGCGTGGAGACTGCGCGAGCTTCGCCGTCAGTCTCGGGCGCCGTCAGCGCCATCTCGGGAAGTCGATGCAGCGGCCACGATACCACCGGGATTGCCCCGAGCGGGCTATTTCGCCCGTGGCGGCTGACATGTGGTCAACAGCGTTCCTGGCCCGGATGTTCCCTGCCACCGTCAGCCGACGACCGAGCCGTCCGCGTCGCTCGCGAACGCCCCGGCGTCGTCGACGGCGAGAGGCAGGCACTGCCATCCGCTCACCTCCGCGCGCCGGGCGGCGTCGTCGGGCACCTCGCCGAGGACCAGCACGCTCGGTCCCGCGCCGGAGACGGCCGCCGGGTGGTCGTCGGCCCTCAGCCGCGCCACCAGGTCCAGCGTCGGCGCCATCACCTCGCCGCGGAACGGCTGGTGGAGCCGGTCCTGCGTCGCCGTCATGAGCAGGTCGTGACGACCGCCGAGCGCGACGACGAGCAGGGCCGTACGCGCGGCGTTGAACACGGCGTCGGCGTGGGCCACCCGTGGCGGCAGGACGGCGCGTGCCGCCGAGGTCAGCAGGCGGGCGCCGGGCACGAGGACGGTCGGCGTGAGCCCTGGAGCCAGGTCGAGCCGGACCGCGCCGACGCCGGCCGCTTCGTCCGTCCCAGGACGCCCGGTCGTCCACGCGAGCGTGGCACCGCCGAGGAGCGCGGCGGCGGCGTTGTCCGGGTGCCCCTCCCACTCCGCCGCGAGGCGCAGGACGACGTCGTCGGACAGCGCGTCCGGGTCGGAGATCAGACCGCGCGCGGCGATGAGCCCGGCGACGACGGCGGCGGCCGACGACCCCAGGCCCCGGCCGTGCGGGATCGCGTTGTGGCAGCGCAGCTCGAGGCCCGCCTGCGGCGCGCCCGCCTCCTCGAGCCCGGCGCGCACGGCCCGCACCACGAGGTGGTCCTCGCCGTCCGGCACCTCGCCGGCACCCTCCCCGGTCACCTCGACGCGGGTCGTCCCCGCGGTCGCGCGCACCTCGACGGTGTCGTGGAGGGCGAGGGCCAGCCCGAACGTGTCGAAGCCGGGCCCGAGGTTGGCGCTCGTCGCGGGCACCTGCACCCGCACCAGATCCCGGACAAGTCGCATGGCGGTCCTCCGCTCAGTCCAGCCCGAGCACCCGCGCGACGTCGGCCGTTCGCGCGGACACGCTCACCGGTGCGATCGGCGTGTCCCCGAGCGCCGTCGCCGTGTCCTTCAACCCGTTCCCCGTGACCGTGCACACGATGGTGGCACTCTCCGGCACGTCACCGGCCCGCGCGCGGGCGAGCAGTCCGGCCACCGACGCGGCCGACGCCGGTTCGACGAACACCCCGACCTCGCGCGCGATCAGCGCCTGCGCGTCGAGGATCTCGGCGTCGCTGACGGCGTCGATGCGGCCCCCGCTCTCGTCCCGCGCGGCGACGGCGAGGTCCCACGAGGCCGGGTTGCCGATCCGGATCGCCGTCGCGACCGTCTCGGGATGCTCGACCGGCTCACCCTTGACGAACGGCGCCGCGCCCTCCGCCTGCACGCCCCACATCACGGGCGTCCGGTTCGCGCGGCCGGCGGCGGCGTACTCGCGGTAGCCCATCCAGTAGGCCGAGATGTTGCCTGCGTTGCCGACCGGGAGCACGTGGACGGCCGGAGCGTCGCCGAGCGTGTCGACGATCTCGAACGCCGCCGTCTTCTGCCCCTGGAGGCGGTACGGGTTGACCGAGTTCACCAGGGCGACGGCGTCGCTCGCGGCGAGCTCCCGCACGATCGTCAGGCAGTCGTCGAAGTTCCCGTCGACGGCCACGAGCGTGGCGCCGTGCACGATCGCCTGGGCGAGCTTGCCCGCCGCGATCTTCCCGGCGGGCAGGACGACGGCGCAGGCGAGGCCCGCGCGCGCGGCGTAGGCGGCGGCGGAGGCGGACGTGTTGCCCGTCGAGGCGCAGACGACCGTCGGCGACCCCGCCGCCACGACCTTGGAGATCGCGACGGCCATGCCGCGGTCCTTGAACGAGCCGGTCGGGTTGGCCCCCTCGACCTTGAGGTACACGCGGGCGCCCGTCCGCGCCGACAGCGCCGGAGCCTCGACCAGCGGCGTGCCGCCCTCGCCCAGCGTCACGACGGGATCGCCGTCGGCGAGGGGCAGGTACTCGGCGTACTCGGCGATGATGCCGCGCCACGGCTGGGCCATCAGGTTCCTTCCACCCGCAGGACGGACAGCACCGCCTGCACCGGTTCGAGCTCGGCCAGGTCCCGGGCCGTGGCCGCGAGCGCTTCCTCGCTCGCCGCATGGGTGACGACGGTGAGGAGCGCGATCGCCCCGCCGTCGCCCACGCTCTGGCGCACGGTCTCGATCGAGACCCCGCGGGCGGCGACGCCGGCGGCGATCTGGGCGAGCACACCGGGGCGGTCGTCGACCCGCAGCCGCACGAGGTAGCGCGTGCGCACCTCCTCAGGGCCGGCCACCCGGAGGTCGGCGTACGCGGACTCGCTCGGCGACTTCCCACCGAGCACCCGGTGCCGGGCCGCGGCGACGACGTCGCCCAGCACCGCGCTCGCGGACTGCTGGCCGCCGGCGCCGGCGCCGTAGAACATGAGGCGACCGGCGGCCTCGGCCTCGACGACCACCGCGTTGAACGGCCCGTGCACGGCCGCCAGGGGGTGGTCGAGCGGGAGCAGCGCCGGGTGCACCCGGACCGCCACCGCATCGTCCCCGACGCGTTCCGCGATGGCGAGCAGCTTGACGACGTGGCCCTGCTCCCGGGCGGCGGCGACGTCGGCCGGCCGGATCTCCCGGATCCCGTCACGCGTGACGTCGGCGAGCGAGACGCGGGTGTGGAACGCCAGCGACGCGAGGATCGCGATCTTCGCCGCCGCGTCAGCGCCGTCGACGTCGGAGCTCGGGTCGGCCTCGGCGTACCCCAGCTCCTGGGCCTCGGCCAGCGCCGCGGCCAGATCGACGCCGTGGGTGGTCATGCGGTCCAGCACGAAGTTCGTCGTGCCGTTGACGACGCCGACGACGCGCAGCACCCGGTCGCCGGCCAGTGACTCGCGCACGCCGCGCACGACCGGGACGGCGCCCGCGACGGCTGCCTCGAAGTGCAGGTCGACCCCCGCGGCGTCGGCAGCGGCGAACAGCTCCGGGCCGTGCTGTGCGAGGAGCGCCTTGTTCCCGGTCACCACGCTCGCACCGGCGCGGATCGCCTGGAGCACGAGCGTGCGGGCCGGTTCCAGCCCGCCCATGAGCTCGACGACGACGTCCGAGCGGTCGACGAGGCCTGCCGCGTCGTCCGTCAGCAGGGCCGGGTCGATCCCGGGCCGGTCACGTCCGAGGTCGCGGACCGCGACGCCGACCAGCTCGAGCCCTGTCCCGGACCGCGCCGCGAGGTCGGCGGCGTGCTCGGTCAGCAGTCGGGCGACCTGGGACCCGACGTTGCCGCACCCGAGCAAGCCGATGCGCAGCGCTGGTGCGCCCACGGAGACCTCCTGTCGTGCGATGACCCGGTGGCCCGGGCGAGAACACCCTAGGGCAGCGGACGCGGCCGCCGGCGCGGCCGTCCACGGCGGCGATGCGGCTCAGCCCAGGTCGAGCGCGAGCACGTCCTCCTCGGTCTCGCGCCGGATCACGGCGCGGGCCTCGCCGCCGGCGACGGCGACGACGCCGGGCCGCGGCACGAGGTTGTACTGGCTGGCCATGGACCTGCCGTACGCGCCCGTCGCCGGGACGGCGAGCAGGTCGCCGGCCGCGACGTCGGCGGGCAGGTCGACGTCGTGCACCACGATGTCACCGCTCTCGCAGTGCTTGCCGACGACGCGCGAGCGCACCGGCGGCGCCGCCGAGGCGCGGGAGGCGATCGTCGCCGTGTACGCCGCGCCGTAGAGCGCGGGCCGGATGCTGTCGCTCATGCCCCCGTCGACGGAGACGTACAGCCGGTCGGCCCCGTCCGTCGCGCGCACGGGCTTGACGGTCCCCACCGTGTAGAGCGTGCACCCGGCCGGAGCGACGATCGCGCGGCCGGGCTCGATCGACACGTCGGGAACGTCGGTGCCCAGCTCCGCGCACACCTCGCGGACGGTGCGGGCGAGCTCAGCGGCGAGCATCGCCGGGTCGAGCGGCACCTCGCCGGGAAGGTAGGCGACGCCGTACCCGCCGCCGAGGTCCACCTCGCCCACGAGCACGCCGTGCGTCTCGGCGATCCGCGCACGCAGCTCGAGCACGGACCGGGCGGCGACGGTGAACGCCTCCGCCTCGAGGACCTGCGAACCGATGTGGGAGTGCAGGCCGAGCAGCTCGAGCTCCGGGCGAGCGAGCACGGCGGCGACCGCCTCCTCCGCCCGGCCGGCCGCGATCGACAGCCCGAACTTCTGGTCCTCGTGCGCCGTGGAGATGTACTCGTGCCCCCCGGCGTGGACGCCCGTGGTGACCCGGACCATGACCGGAGCCCGCACGCCGCGGCGCGCGGCGGCGTCGGCCACGCGAGCGACCTCCGGCAGGGAGTCGACCACGATGCGTCCCACGCCCGCCGCGAGCGCCCGGTCGATCTCCGCGTCCGACTTGTTGTTGCCGTGCATGCCGATGTCGGCGCCCGGGATCCCGGCCCGCAGGGCGACGGCGAGCTCACCGCCCGTCGCCGTGTCGATGCGCAGGCCCTCGGCGTGCACCCAGCGTGCGACGGCGATCGAGAGGAACGCCTTGCCCGCGTAGTAGACGTGGACGCTCGACGGCGCCAGCTCGCGGGTGAACGCGTCGCGATACGCGCGGGCACGGGCGCGCAGATCCGCCTCGTCCAGCACGTAGACGGGGGTGCCGAAGCGGCCGGCGAGGTCGCTCACCGGCACGCCGGCGACCTCGAGCTCTCCGGTGGCACGGCGGGCGACGCCGGCCGACCAGGGCGGCTCGCCCGCGCCGACACCTGGCTGGATCTCGGTCCGCTCCGCTTCCATGCCCTCAGTCTGCCGTCCCGGGCCGGACGCGCGACGGCCGGTCCGCGCGCTGGGCGCGGACCGGCCGTCGGGTCGGGCTCAGGTCAGAACGGGAGCCCGGCGTACAGGTCGACGGCGGCGTCGGTCTCGCTCGTCGTCGTGTAGGAGCCGCCCTGGCCGTCGTCCCAGACCACCGTGACGCCGTCCGCGCCGGAGAAGATCCAGTAGTGACCGAGGTCGCTGTCGGGGAACACCACTCCCTCGTCGGCCAGGTTCGCCTGGTCCTCCTGCGCGGCCCGCTCCTCGGCCGCGGCGGCCGCCTCGTCCGGGGACCCGAAGGACATCGCCGTGAGGACGACCTCGCTGCCATCGTCGCCCTCGAACGTGCCCTCGTAGGACTCGATGACGCCGGCCGCGCTGGTGTCGCCCGGCACGTAGCCCGGGTCGACGAGGTCGTACGTGACGCCGCTCGACCCTCCCTCGGAGTTCGACCCGCCGTCGACGCTGCTCGGCAGCATGTCGAGCAGCTCGGTGGAGGCAGGCGGCTCGTCGGTCGGCTCCTCCGACGGCTCCTCGCTCGGTTCCTCGGACGCCGGCGGCTCCGTCTGCTCCTGCGTCGGCTCGCTGGTGGCCGGCGGGTTCGGGTCGTCCGCACCGAACAGGTTCACGGCGAGGAGCACGATCGCCACGATGAGCACGACGGCGCCGATGATGATGCCGACGACGAGGCCCGTGTTCTTCTTCGGCGGGCCGCCCGGCCCGCCGGGGCCACCCGGCCCGCCCGGACCGCCGTAGCCACCACCCTGGCCGTAGCCGCCCTGGCCGTAGCCCCCCTGGCCGGCATCCGGCTGCTGACCGTACCCGGGCTGCTGGCCGTAGCCGCCGGCCGGAGCCGCACCGGGCTGCTGGCCGTACCCGGGCTGCTGCTGTCCGTAGTCGGGCTGCTGGCCGTACCCCGGCTGCTGCTGCCCGTAGTCGGGCTGCTGGCCGTACCCCGGCTGCTGGCCGTACCCAGGCTGCTGCTGCCCGTAGTCGGGCTGCTGGCCGTATGCCGGCTGCTGGCCGTACCCTCCGGCCGGAGCCGCGCCGGGCTGCTCGCCGTAGGACGGCTGTGGGGTTGCGGGCGAGCCGGTGCCGTAGCCACCGGACGGCGCCTGCCCGTAGCCCGGCTGCGAGGGGGCCGCGGGCGGCACGTCGCCTCCGCCGGGCGGTGCGATCCGCGTCGCGTCGGGGAACTCCTGCCCGGGCTGAGGCTGCTGTGCCGGGTCCGGCACGGAGCCGCTCGGCTCGTCAGGTCGCGGGGGCGGGTTCTCGCTCATGGGATCTCCTCTGGTCACGCCTATCGGCCCAGGAGCCGGTCGAGCCGGCGCGGTGCCCGCCCAGCCTAGGGGCCTGTCCGGAGCACGGCGACGGGGACAACTCCCCGTCCCACGCGCTGCTAGACTCGGTCCCCGGCACAAGCCCCTGTAGCTCAGTGGATAGAGCGTCTGCCTCCGGAGCAGAAGGTCGCTGGTTCGAATCCAGTCGGGGGTACTTCGCGTCTCAGGGCACGGGCGCCATCGGGCGCCCGTCGGCGGCACGTCAGCCGCTCCGCACGACCCGCCTCAGCCCGCACCTCGGACGGGCGCGCGCGCCCGGCGCGACGCCTCTACGGTTAGGCGCCATGAGCACCGTCCAGACGCCGTCAGGCGAGCAGTACATCCTGCGCGATCCCGCGTCCGACGCCGTCGCCGTCGTCACCGAGGTCGGCGCCACCCTGCGGTCCTTCAGCGTGGGTGGCCGCGACGTGATCAGCTCGTTCGCCGCCGACCGGGTCGCTCCCGCCTCGCACGGTGCCGTGCTCGTGCCGTGGCCGAACCGCATCCGCGACGGTCGCTACTCCTTCGACGGCGTCACCTACCAGCTCCCGCTCACGGAGCCGGCCCGCGGCACCGCGCTGCACGGGCTCGTCAACTGGCAGCGCTGGCGCGTCGTGACGTGGGAGGAGCAGGAGGTCCGGCTCGCGATCGACCCGCCGCCGATCCCCGGCTACCCGTTCGGCCTGCACGTCGAGATCGGGTACCGCCTGTCGGGCCAGGGCCTGGAGATCGAGCTCGTCACCACGAACACCGGCACGCACGCCGCGCCGTACGGCGTCGGCTTCCATCCCTGGCTCTCGCCCGGCCCGGACCCGCTCGACGTCGCCACGCTGTCGCTGGACGCGACGGGATGGGTCCGGCCCGACGACCGACTGCTCCCGACCGGCGTCGAGGACCTGCCTGAGCACCTGGACTTCCGGAACCCGCGCGAGCTCGGCGACGTCGTCATCGACGACGCGTTCACCGGCGCGACCCGGGACGACGACGGGCTGTCCTGGATCCGGCTCACGGGCCGCGACGGCCGGACCGCCGCCGTCTGGATGGACGAGTCGCTGTGCTGCTGGCAGATGTGCACGGGCGACGAGGTCGCCGACGTCGCGCTCCGCCGCTCCGGGATCGCCGCCGAGCCGATGACGTGCGTCGCCGACGCGTTCAACACCGGGGACGACCTGGTCCGGCTCGAGCCGGGAGCGGAGCACCGCGTCCGGTGGGGACTGCGGCTCGACTGATCAGCGGGCCGGCCGTGTCGGCCGGCGCGGCGCTGGGCGGGTCAGGAGCAGAGCGACCCGGAGGTCGTCATCGTCATCGCGTCGTGCTCGGCGAGCCAGCTCGGCGGGTCGACGGTGGACAGCTCGTCGTCGACGTGGATCTCGAGGTGCAGGTGCGGGCCGGTCGAGTTGCCGTACGAGCCGACGGCACCGATGACATCACCCGCGAGCACCTGGTCGCCCTCGCTGACGTAGACGCCGCTCGGGTACATGTGGACGTACCAGCTCCACACCTTCTGCCCGTCGAAGTCGTGCTCGATGATGACGAGCTGCCCGCTGCGCCCTTCCTTGCCGCCGCCGGTGTAGATGACCTCACCGCCCGCGACCGCATGGATGGGAGTACCCGACGGCGCCGCGTAGTCGACGCCCTCGTGCGTCCCGCCCCAGCGGTAGCCGAACTGCGACGTGACGCGGTACGTCCCGTCCTGCAGTGGCATCACGACGTCGACGACGGCGGCCGCGTCGATCGCTGCGAGCGCGCCGTTCCCTTCAGTCCCGGTGGCCGAGCACACGACCTCCCCGCGGCCCGCGGACCTGCTGGCGCTGACGACGGCGCGGGCCTGGGCGAGCTGATCGGCGCCGAGCGTGGAGTCCGCGCTCGGCTCGTCGGGCGTCGCTGCCGCGGCGAGCGAGGACGCCGACGCCGTCGCGAGCGTGTCGAGGGCGCTCGACGTCGCCTGTGGCACGGGGATGTTCGGGGTCTGCGCCTGCGAGGTCGCCGTGACGGGGATCACGATCGTCGCCGCCCCGAGCGCGGAGAGCACCGCGAGCCGCGGCACCCAGTGCCGACCCTTGGCGCTCGGGGTACGCGCCGGCCGCGGGTCCGGCCAGTCGAATCCGAGGCCGGCCGGCGGAACGAGCGCCATCGCCGGCTGGTGCTCCGCCTCGGGCACATCGTCCACGGATGGGCGCGCGGGCGGCGCCCCGTCGGGCGCGTCGAGGATCGCGAGCATCGCTGCCGTGTCCTCGACGTCCGGCGCGACGGCGAGGGCCGGAGCGGACACAGCGGTCACGCTGCCGGCCGGCTCCGCCTGAGCAGGCAGCGGAAGCGTCGCGAACGCCACACCGACGCCGTCGCCCACGCGCGCGGCGCGCTGGGCGGCGAGGAGGCGCTCGAACTCGGCGACGAGATCGGCCTCCCGCTGCGCGTTCTCGACGGCGAGCGCCGCCTCGCGGAGCTGACGCCGCGTGAGGGTCGTCGCCTCCGGCTCGCCGGACGTCACCGCGCGTTCTGCGGCTCGTCGGGCGCGTCGCGTGTCCGCCGTCTGCGCGGACGACTCAGCGCGCTCGTGACTCACTCGACCTCCGGACGGGACATGACAGCCCGGAGCACCTCCGGGTGAGAGCGTTCTCGTCAGGCTACCCCGAGCGAGGCTCGGCCTGGGCCGAAACCACGTCCGTCGGCCCCCGACGATCACGAAAGAGTAACGGACGCTCGGAGTGGTCGTCCACCATGTGGCCGCCGTCACGTCGGTCCGCGGACACCTCCGCGACACCGACCCGCGGTGGCGCGTGGCCGCGCCGTCCCTGGGCACCCTGTGCCACGCTGGGCCCCATGAGCCAGAACGGGGCCGAGGAGGCCACGCGGGTACTCGTCGTCGAGGACGAGCCCGACATCGCGACGAGCATCGCCCGGCGCTTCACCGCCGAAGGGTGGACGGTCGAGATCGCGTCCGACGGCCTCGCCGGCGTCGAGGCCGCGAAGCGGTACGCGCCCGACGTCATCGTGCTGGACGTCATGCTGCCCGGGATCGACGGGCTCGAGGTGTGCCGCCGCATCCAGGCCGAGGACCCCCGGGCCGTCCCGATCCTCATGCTGACCGCGCGTGACGACGAGACGGACCTGCTCGTCGGCCTGGGCGTCGGCGCCGACGACTACATGACCAAGCCGTTCTCGATGCGGGAGCTGCTCGCCCGGGTCAAGGCGCTGCTGCGCCGGCACGAGCGCGTGAGCCGGCTCGCCGCCGTCCCGGCGGACCCGCGTGCGGAACCCCCGCTCGAGCTCGGCGACCTCGTCATCGATCGTGCGCAGCGACGCGTGCACCGGGCCGGGACCGAGGCGCATCTCACACCCACGGAGTTCGACCTCCTCGTGTGCCTGGCGTCGTCGCCGCGCACGGTGCTCACGCGGGAGCAGCTGCTCGAGGAGGTCTGGGACTGGGTCGACGCGAGCGGGACCAGGACCGTCGACTCGCACGTCAAGGCGCTGCGGCGCAAGCTGGGCGCCGACCTGATCCGCACCGTGCACGGCGTCGGCTACTCGCTCGAACCGCCGCCCACATGACCGGGCGGGCAGGCGCGACGAGCACGTGCCGCGCAGCGGATGAGTAGCCGATGAGCGGCGCGGCACGGCACGCCCGGTCCGGTGCTCCGACGCCGCCGCTGCGGTACGCCGCGCTCGACGTGCGGCCGCTCGACCGCCTGACGTCGATCAAGTACAAGCTCGGCGTCCTTGTCGCGGCGTCCGTCACGGTGTCGTCCTTCGTCGTGTGGTGGGGACGTAGTTCCGAGCCTCCGCTGCGCTGGTACATGACGTTCCCGTTCGCGATCGCCCTGGCGCTCGTCGTGACACAGCTGCTCGCCCGCGGGATGACGTCCCCGCTACGCGAGATGACGAGCGCCGCGCGGGCGATGTCGAACGGCGAGTACGGCATCCGCGTTCGCGCGACGAGCCACGACGAGGTGGGCCAGCTGGCGCACGCGTTCAACGCGATGGCGCGCGACCTCGCGTCCGTGGACGAGGCGCGCCGCGAGATCGTCGCGAACGTCTCGCACGAGCTCCGCACCCCCGTGGCCGCGCTGCGCGCACAGCTGGAGAACATGGTCGACGGCGTCACGCGTCCCGACGAGGAGGCGCTCCAGGCGGCGCTCGACCAGACGGAGCGCCTCACGCGGCTCGTCACGTACCTGCTCGACCTCTCGCGCCTCGAAGCCGGCGCGACCGGGCTGCACCTCCAGGACGTCGAGGTGCAGGACTTCCTCGAGGAGGTCGTCGACGCCGCGTCCCACGCCGCGCGAGCGGCGGGGCGGACCGTGGCCTGGGAGGTGTCGACGTCGCCCGAGGACCTCCATGTGCGCGCCGACGCCGAGCGCCTGCACCAGGTGGTGCTCAACCTCCTCGCGAACGCCACCCGCCACTCCCCGCCCGGGGGCACGGTGCGGGTGCGCGCGTCGCAGGCGCCGATCGGCGACGAGATCGTCATCGACGTCGTCGACGAGGGCACCGGCATCCCGCCCGAGGAGCGCGAGCGCATCTTCGAGCGCTTCCAGCGCGGCAACGCCCCGGCCCAGACGGGCGGGATCAGCACCGGCGGGACCGGTCTCGGCCTGGCGATCGCGCGCTGGGCGGTCGGCCTGCACGGCGGCACGCTCACCGTCGTCGACACCGAACGCACCCCGCTCACGGTGCCCGTCGGCGCGGACCGCGACGAACGGGTCCTCCGGGGCCAGGGAGCGACGCTGCGCATCCGGCTCCCGATCGACGGACCCGCCGAGCGGTCCGAGCAGCCCAGCGGGACCTGACGAGCGGCGTCCCCGCCGTCCGCCGCCACGCCGTTGATTGCCTCGCCGCACGACGGCGGATACCTCGACTTGACCGCACCTTGGCCTGGGGTGTCGAGGCGCCGTGCACATGCGGTGAAAAGGTCCCTCACACGGCCTTCCCCACCAGGTTCGCGCGCACGATCGCCTACGCTGGATGCGGCGATTCACCCACCATCAGAAGAAGAGAGCGATCGCGCGTGTCAACGCAGGCACACCCCGAACCTTCCTCCCTGGCCGCGACCTTCGGCGCGAACGAATGGCTCATCGAAGAGCTCCGCGCGAAGTACGAGAAGGACGCCACGCTCGTCGACCCGGAGTGGCGCGAGTTCTTCGCCCGGCAGGATGCAACGACGACGACGTCGCCGCCGACCCCCGCTCCCGCGGCTCCGCGCAACGGCGAGGCACCCGCCGCCCGCCCCGCAGCTCCCCAGGCAGCCGCACCGGCACCGGCGAAGCCCGCCCCTCCGGCGCCGGCCCCCGCGGCGCCGGCCCCCGCGGCGCCGGCCCCCGAGGCGCCGGCCCCCGAGGCGCCGGCTCCTCCGGCGCACGCCGCCGCGCCGTCGGCCGACCCGCGCGCCGAGCTCGCCCAGGAGGACGTGCGCGCCGACCTGCCGCCGACCCAGCCGCGCGCCGCGGCGCAGCCCCCGACCGCTCCGTACACGCAGCGGCTGTCGGGCGTCCGGGACGAGGCGGCCACCGCCGTCGGCGACGACGAGGTCACGAAGCTGCGCGGTCCGGCCGCTCGCGTCGTCGTGAACATGGAGACGTCGCTGACCGTCCCGACCGCCACGAGCGTCCGCGCCGTCCCGGCGAAGCTGCTCGTCGACAACCGCATCGTCGTCAACAACCACCTCGCCCGGTCGCGCGGCGGGAAGGTCTCGTTCACGCACCTCATCGGGTTCGCCGTCGTCGAGGCGCTGGCCGACATGCCGGAGATGAACGCCGGGTACCGCGAGGTCGACGGCAAGCCGGGCGTCACGCACCCGTCGCACGTCAACTTCGGTCTCGCGATCGACCTCGCCAAGCCGGACGGCACGCGCCAGCTCCTCGTCCCGTCGATCAAGGGCGCGGAGGCGATGGACTTCGCCACGTTCTGGACGGCGTACGAGAACCTGGTGCGCACCGCCCGCGGCGGGAAGCTCACGGCCGACGACTTCGCCGGGACGACGATCTCCCTGACGAACCCCGGGACGATCGGCACCGTGCACTCCGTGCCGCGGCTCATGAGCGGCCAGGGCACGATCATCGGCGTCGGCGCGATGGACTACCCGGCGGAGTTCCTCGGGGCGTCAGCGGACACGCTCGCCCGGCTCGGGATCTCCAAGGTCCTCACGCTGACCTCGACGTACGACCACCGCATCATCCAGGGCGCGCAGAGCGGCGACTTCCTGCGCATCATCCACTCGAAGCTCATCGGCGAGGACGGCTTCTACGACCGCGTCTTCGCGTCGCTGCGCGTCCCGTACGAGCCCGTGCGCTGGACGAAGGACATCGCCGACGACCCGGCCACCGAGCTGGGCAAGCCGGCGCGCATCGCCGAGCTCATCCACGCGTACCGCTCACGCGGGCACCTCATGGCGGACACCGACCCGCTCGCCTACCGCCAGCGGCGCCACCCGGATCTCGACGTCCAGAACCACGGCCTCACGCTCTGGGACCTCGACCGCACGTTCCCGACGGGCGGGTTCGGCGGCAAGCCGCAGATGCCCCTGCGCGACGTCCTCGGCCTGCTCCGGGACTCCTACTGCCGCACCATCGGCAGCGAGTACATGCACCTGCACGACCCCGCGCAGCGGCGCTGGCTGCAGGAGCGGCTCGAGTCGGGGTACACGAAGCCGTCGGCGGAGAAGCAGCGGCAGATCATCCACAAGCTCAACGCGGCCGAGGCGTTCGAGACGTTCCTCCAGACGAAGTACGTCGGGCAGAAGCGGTTCAGCCTCGAGGGCGGCGAGTCGCTCATCCCGATGCTCGACACGATCCTCGCCGGCGCCGCGCACGACGGTCTCGACTCCGTCGCGATCGGCATGCCGCACCGCGGCCGCCTCAACGTGCTCGCCAACGTCGCCGGCAAGTCGTACGCGCAGATCTTCTCGGAGTTCGAGGGCAACCAGGACCCGAAGACCGTGCAGGGCAGCGGCGACGTCAAGTACCACCTCGGCACCGAGGGCATGTACACGTCGCCGACCGGGGAGCAGACCTCCGTCTACCTCGCGGCGAACCCGTCCCACCTGGAGGCCGTCGACGGCGTGCTCGAGGGCGTCGTCCGCGCGAAGCAGGACCGGATCGACCTCGGCGGCGAGGGCTTCTCCGTGCTGCCGGTGCTCATCCACGGCGACGCCGCGTTCGCCGGCCAGGGAGTGGTCACCGAGACGCTCAACCTGTCCCAGCTGCGCGGCTACCGCACCGGGGGCACGGTGCACATCATCGTGAACAACCAGGTGGGCTTCACCACCGGGGCGTCGAGCTCGCGGTCCACGCTGTACACGACCGACGTCGCCAAGGGACTGCAGATCCCGGTCTTCCGCGTGAACGGCGACGACCCCGAGGCCGTGTCGCGCGTCGCGGAGCTCGCGTACGCCTACCGCCAGGAGTTCCACAAGGACGTCATCATCGACATGGTGTGCTACCGCCGTCGCGGGCACAACGAGGGTGACGACCCGTCGATGACGCAGCCGGTGATGTACTCGCTGATCGAGAACAAGCGCAGCGTCCGCACGCTCTACACGGAGTCGCTCATCGGTCGTGGCGACCTGAGCGCCGAGGACGCCGAGAAGGCGCTGGCGGACTACCAGGGCGAGCTCGAGCGGGCCTTCCGCGAGACCCGCGAGGGCGGGTGGACCCCGTCGGCGGACAGCGAGCCGGTCGCGGGGCTCGAGCGTCCGGAGTCCCAGCTCGAGGACGCCGGCACGATGGTCGGGTGGGAGACGGCGGTCCCGTCCTTCGTGCTCGAGCGCGTCGGCGACGCGCACGTGCGGCCGCCGGAGGGGTTCACCGTCCACCCGAAGCTCGCGGCGCTCATGTCCAAGCGCGCGGAGATGGCGAAGGCCGGCGGCGTCGACTGGGCGTTCGGCGAGCTCCTCGCGTTCGGTTCCCTCCTGCTCGAGGGCACGCCCGTGCGCCTCGCCGGGCAGGACTCGCGGCGCGGCACGTTCGTCCAGCGGCACTCCGTGCTGCACGACCACCGCACCGGCGCCGAGTGGACGCCGCTCATGTACCTCTCGGCCGACCAGGCGAAGTTCTGGGTCTACGACTCCTCGCTGAGCGAGTTCGCGGCCCTGGGGTTCGAGTACGGCTACTCGGTCGAGCGCCCGGACGCGCTGGTGCTCTGGGAGGCGCAGTTCGGCGACTTCGTCAACGGCGCGCAGACGATCGTCGACGAGTTCATCTCGTCCGCGCAGCAGAAGTGGGGCCAGCGGTCGTCGGTCGTCCTGCTGCTCCCGCACGGGTACGAGCACCAGGGTCCGGACCACTCCTCCGCCCGCATCGAGCGCTTCCTGCAGCTGTGCGCCGAGGACAACATGATCGTGGCGCAGCCGTCGACGCCGGCGAGCCATTTTCACCTGCTGCGCCGGCAGGCCTACGAGCGCCCGCGGCGTCCGTTGGTCGTGTTCACGCCGAAGCAGCTGCTCCGCCTCAAGGCCGCGACCTCGAGCGTCGAGGACTTCACGCACGGCACGTTCCGCACGGTGATCGGCGACGACGCCGTCGAGGCGTCGTCGGTCCGCCGGGTGCTGCTGTGCTCGGGCCGCGTGTACTACGACCTGCTCGCCGCCCGCGAGAAGGGCACGCACGGCGCTGACGACGCGACGGCGATCGTCCGCCTCGAGCAGTTCTACCCGCTCGACGGCGAGGCGCTGCTGGCCGAGCTCGACGCGTACCCGGGCGCTGAGGTCGTGTGGGTGCAGGACGAGCCCGAGAACCAGGGGGCGTGGACGTTCCTCGCGATGCGCCTGCCGGCGCTCCTCGGTGACCGCTCGTTCCGCGTGGTGTCCCGCCCGGCGTCGGCGGCCCCGGCGGCGGGCTCCGCGAAGGCGAGCCAGGCCGAGCTGGCCGAGATCATCGCGGCGGCCTACGCCGGCTGAGGGCTCGCCTGAGGTACCTCAGACGATGCCCGGCGGGCGGGCCTGAGGTTCACGAGGCCCCAGCGGCTGCCGGGAGTGGGCGAACGCCCGATCCGCGCTGCCGGTGCTCAGGGGCATCGTCGTACCCGACGGCGGGCACCCGGCCCGTCGGGAATGGGGATCGTCATGTTTCCCTGGGACGAAGCAGTGATCGCCGACCTGGGCCTGCGCCGTGAGCGTCTGCTCGACGAGGTCCTGGGAGCGCCCGGCCCCCTGCGCCGGTGGTGGCGGGACCGCAAGCTGGCCCGGGCCGAGGCCCGCGCTGCGCGAGCCGCTCAGCAGACCCCGCACGACCACACGCTGACCGCGTGAGCGCGGTGCCGCTTCTCGGCGGCGCCGCGTCGGCGGCGGACGTCGTGGTCGAAGGGCGGCGTCCACCGGGCGCGGAGGGGTCGTCCGATGTCGGCGCCACCTGGGAGGATCAGTGGGTGCCGACCGAGACCGCCAGCTTCACCGCGCGCGAGGCCGAGCTCGAGCGCCTGTCCGCCGCGCTCGAGACGGCTCGGCAGGGTGTCGCGAACGCCGTCGTGCTGGGAGGCGACGCCGGGGTCGGCAAGTCCCGGCTCGTGGAACGCGCCGGAGAGGCCGCGAGCGAGGCCGGCGCGCTCGTCGTCGTCGGGCACTGCCTCGATCTCGGCGACGTCGGGCTCCCCTACCTCCCGATCGTGGAGGCGCTCGGGCGCCTGCGGTCGTGCAGCGACGCCATCGACGAGGTGATCGAGCGCCGCCCCGCGCTCGCCCGCCTGCTCGACGGCGGAGGGGACGCCGTCACGGGCAACGACGAGCTCGGGCGGATGCAGCTGTTCGACGCGATCGCCGCGGCGCTGGCCGCCGTCGGCACCGCCGAGGCGCCCCTGATGCTCGTCATCGAGGACCTGCACTGGGCGGACGCGTCGACGCGCGACGTCCTGCGGTACCTGCTCGCGCGGATGCGCAACGAGCACCTGCTGGTGCTCGCGACGTACCGTGCCGACGACCTCCACCGCCGGCACCCCTGGCGCGCCGCGCTCGCTGAGCTGCACCGCCACCCGCGCGTGGACCACGTGGTGCTCGAGCCGTTCTCACCCGAGGAGCTGCGGGAGTTCGCCGTCGCGGTGACCGGCGCCCCGCTCGACGAGGTCACCCAGCGCCGGGTGCTCAAGAGGTCGGAGGGCAACGCCTACTTCGCGGAGGAGCTGCTCGCGGCGGGGCCAGACGCGGGAACGTTGCCGTGGTCGCTCGCCGACGTCCTGCACGTGCGCCTCGAACGCCTGAGCCCGGCGGCGCTCCAGCTCGCGCGCATCGCCGCCGTCGCCGGCCGCCGGTGCTCCGAACCGCTGCTGTGGGCGGTGACCCGGCGGCGCGGCGCGTTCGAGAGCCCGGCGGCGTTCGACGAGGCGCTCCGCGAGTGCCTCGCACACCAGGTGCTCGAGCGCGACGGCGACCTCCTCGCGTTCCGGCACGCCCTGCTGGCGGAGGCCGTGTACGCCGACCTGCTGCCGGGCGAGCTCGTCGCGCTGCACGCGGCGTACGCCGCCGTGATGCTCGAGGAGGACTCGCTCGGCTCGTCGGCGCAGGTGGCCCACCACGCGATGCTCGGCCACGACGCCGCGACGGCGCTCACGGCGTCGCGGCGAGCAGCGGCCGACGCCGCCGCCGTGTTCGCCATCCAGGAGGAGCTGCGCCACCTCGAGGCGGTGCTCGGCACCTGGGAGTCCGTCCCGGACGCCGCGGAGCTCCTCGGCGAGGACCTCACGGACGTGACGCTCGCCGCCGCCGCGGCGGCCGGGCGCGCCGGTCTGAGCGACCGCGCACTGGGGCTGGCCCGCACGGCGATCGCGGCGGCGGCCCCCGACGACCTGCGCCAGGCCCGGCTCGGCTACCTCCTCGCACACCACCTCCTCGTCGCGTACGACACGCGCGAGGCGCTGGAGGAAACGGGGAAGGCCCTCGCCGTCCTCGAGGGCGACGGTCCCTCGCCCGCGCGGGCGTGGACCTGGGCGGCGCGGGCGCGGGCAGCCGTGAACATCGACGAGGACGACATCGCGCACGAGGCCGCGCTCCGGGCGGTGGACGAGGCGCAGGCGCTGGACGTGCCGGACGCCGAGGCCGACGCGCTGACGACGCTCGCCGTGCTGGAGGTCGACGACGCCGACCGTTCGGCGCGCCTGCTCGCGAAGGCTCACGAGCGCGCTCGCGCGTCCGGCGACCTGTTCACCGCGCTGCGGGCGCGCTACAACCTCGCGACGAACCGCTTCTACGCCGGCGAGCTCGCCGACGCCGACGAGCTCGCGACGACGGCGCTGAGCGCGGCGCGGGAGAGCGGCTTCGGCTGGAGCCTGTACGCCGTGCAGCTCCTCGTCCTCGAGGAGATCATCCGGTTCACCACCGGCGACCTCACGCCGCAGGCGGACGAGGCGGACGAGCCGGAGTCCATGCTGCTGGGCTACCGCGCCGCCGGCCTCTACGCGGCCGTCGCGCGCGGCGACGCGGACGCCATCGAACGGTGCCGGCGGCTCCTGGACGAGGAGGACCTCGACGGCCAGCTCCTGCTGTTCGCCGGCGGCAACCTCATCGACGCCCTGACGTGGGCCGGCCGCCCGGAGGAGGCGGCCGACGTCGCGGCGGCCACGATCGAGGCGCTCGCCGCGACGTGGTCGGAGTTCTTCCTCGGCAGCATCTTCCTCGCCGCCCTCGGGCTCGCCGCACTCGCGGACCTCGCGGTCCGGGCGCGGTCGCGAGGCGACGACGCAGCCGAGCTCCTCCAGCGCGGTGACGAGCTGCTGCGCCGGGCCGAGACGGCTGCCGAGCGCGGCCGGCCCCGGGGCGGCGTGCTCGGCCCGGAGGGTCGCTCCTGGCTCGCCCGCACCCGCGCGGAGCACTCCCGGCTTCACGGCGAGCACAACCCGGAGGTCTGGCGGGTCTGCGTCACGGAGTTCTCCTACGGCCACGTCCCGGAGCTAGCGCGTAGCAGGTGGCGCCTGGCGGAGGCCCTCGTGGGCGCTGGCGAGCGCGAGGAGGCGGGCGCCGTCGTCACCGAGGCGCTCCGGGCGGCCACCGAGATGGGCGCGCGCCCGCTGGAGCGGGCGATCCGCGACTTCGGCCGGCGCGCCCGGCTGGCCGTGCCGGGCGTGCGTCTCGAGACGTCCGGTGTGCTCACCGACCGCGAACGGGACGTCCTGCGCCTCGTCGCCGACGGGCTCTCGAACCGGCAGATCGGCGAGCGGCTGTACATCAGCCCCAAGACCGTCAGCGTGCACATCTCGAACCTGCTCGCGAAGCTCGGCGTCGCCCGGCGCGCAGAGGCCGTCGACGTCGCGCACCGGCGTGGGCTGCTGGAGGGCGCGCGATAGCTCGACGCCCGGGGTCTCAGCCGGCGAGCGCCTGCGCGAACCGGCGCCGGTACGCGAGCGGCGTCGTCGAGAACGCGCGGGCGAAGTGGTGTCGGAGCGCCGCGGCCCCGCCGAACCCGCAGGCTCGGGCGATCTCCTCGACGCTCGCCGTCGTCGTCTCCAGGAGCTCCTGCGCCCGGGCGAGACGCGCCCGCGCGACCCAGGCGGCCGGCGTCGTCCCCGTCTCGGCCCGGAACCGCCGGGCGAACGACCGCTCGGACATCACGGCACGTGCGGCGAGGGACGGCACGGAGAGGTCGGCGTCGAGGTGCTCGGACGCCCAGGCGAGGACGCCGGCGAGCGCCTGCGGGTCCTGCGGTGCCGTCCGCTCGATGTACTGGGCCTGGCCGCCGTCGCGATGGGGCGGGACGATCATCCGGCGAGCGATGGCGGCGACGGCCCCGGCACCCAGCTCGCGGCGCACGATGTGCAAGCACGCGTCGATGCCCGCGGCGGTCCCCGCGCTCGTGACGATCCTGTCGTCCTCGACGTAGAGCACGTCGGGGTCGACCCGTGCCAGCGGGAACGCGCGCTGCAGCTCGGCCGTGTACATCCAGTGCGTCGTGCAGCCGCGCCCGTCGAGCAGTCCCGCCTGGCCGAGGGCGAACGCTCCGCTGCACACGCTGAGCACCCAGGCGCCGCGGGCGTGCGCCTGGCGCAGGATCTCGAGGACGGCGTCGTCCACGCCGCGGGCGTCGCCGTACGCCGGGACGGCGATGAGGTCGGCGCCCTCGGCGGCGTCGAGGCCGAGAGGGACGTCGACGCCGAAGCCGAGCTTCGTGGAGACCGTGCCGGGCGTCGGGGTGCACACGGCGAAGTCGAACACCGGGCCGCCGGTGTCGGTCCGGTCGATGCCGAACACCTCGCACACGACACCGAGCTCGAACGGCGCGACGTTCGGCAGGGCGATCGCCCGGACCCTGGTCAGCATCCCGTCAGTCTGCCACCGCTCGAGCTGATTTGGCAGGAAGTTGACGGATGTTGTCTCTTCTGCCACTCGTGGCAGGACTTCGATGCGCGGAGACTTTCTGCCATGACCTCGTTTCTCGTGATCGTCGCGGCCCTGGTGCTCGTCAGCGCTGTCGCGCTCGCCCGGGGGATCCGGCGGGACGGGCTCGGCCACCGTCCCCCGCCCGCGTCGCACGAGGCGTGGACAGCGGGCCGCTACCGGAGCACACCCCCGGGTCGCGCCTGAGCGCTCGGGCGCCGGGGTGGGAAGTGCCGCCGAGGGCCGACGTGGTGGCACGATGGGCGCCATCCGAGGAAAGACCCCTCGACGAGCGCCCCCGAAAGGCAGAGTGTGAGCGAGCCCTCCCCGGCGACCACGCCGGACAACCTGCGCATCTGCGTCGTCGGCGACGAGCTCGTCGCCGGCATGGGCGACCCGCGTGCGCTCGGCTGGGTCGGTCGCGTCATGGCCCGCACCCCGGCGGAGCCGCCGGCGCTCGTCGTCCCGCTCGCCGTGCCGCACGAGACGACGACGGCGCTCAGCGCCCGGTGGGAGACCGAGGCCGATCGCCGGTTCGCCCCGCCTCCCGCGGACAACCGGCTCGTCATCGGCCTCGGGAGCTCCGACCTGACGCGCGACGTCTCGCTCGCCCGGAGTCGCCTCAACCTCGCGAACATGCTCGACGCCGCCGCCGTCAAGCGCGTCGGCACGTTCGTCGTCGGGCCGCCGCCGCGGCCGGACATCGACGGCGCCCGGATCGCCGAGCTGTCGAACGCGTTCGCGGACGTGTGCCTACGCCGCCGCGTGCCGTACGTCGAGACGTACGCACCGCTGCGGACGCACGACCAGTGGCTCTCCGACGTCGCGAGCGGCGACGGCGTGCGCCCGGCGCAGGCAGGTTACGGGCTGCTCGCCTGGCTCGTGCTGCACAACGGCTGGCACGACTGGCTCGGCGTCGACGCCGAGTAGGTCGCGCCGCTCACTCGTCGGCGGCTGCCTCGAGCTCCGGCACGCCGCGGCGGACGTCGAGGTCGCCGTTGACGGTCGTCAGCTCCACGAAGCACGCATCGGTCCCGGTGCGGTCCGTGACCGAGGTGACCGACGGGGTCGAGGAGGTGCGGCGGTCGACGCCGTCGACGAGCACCTTCGCCGTGACGGTCCGCGCCGTGAGCACGATCCCCGCCCCGAGCGGCAGGTGGATCCGCACGGGCGCGGAGACGGTCGTCGCGCGCACCACGCACGTCGGGAGCTCGGTGGTCACCGTCACCGCACCGGACACCGTCGAGGCATCGAAGCGCGGCAGCCGGCCCGCCACCTCGCTCGCGCCGGACACGGAGCTCACGCGGACGGTCCCGTCGTGGGCCCGCACGGTGAACGCGCCCGAGACGCTCTTGCCGTCGAGCGCGCCGTGCAGCCCCTCCGCCGTCAGCGCGCCGCTCGCCGTCGCCAGCGACACGTCCTCGTGGACGTCCTCGACCCGCGCTGCCGCGGACACCGTCCCGACCTTGACACCCGTCCCCCGGCCGACGGCGATCCGCAGGCGCGCCACGTCCTTGCCGCGGTAGCTCGTGAGCCGCTTCAGCCAGCCCTCCCAGCCGAGGCTGGCGTATCCGACCGTCAGCCGGTCGCCCTCGAGGGTCGCGTCGAGCGGACTGCCGGTCACCTCGAGCGCCTCGATGCTCACGCCGGGCTCGTCACGGCCGACGATCTCGACGTCGCCGCCGATCAGCTGCACCCGCAGGGTCCGGGCGTCTGCGACGTCGAGCGTCATCGGGCCGGGCAGGATCCAGGTGCTGGTGGCCATCTCGGGCATCCCTTCGTCAGGTGAGCGTGAGGACGATCTTGCCGAACGCCTCGCCGGAGGCGAGCCGCTCGAACGCGGCGCGGGTCTCGTCGAACGGCCGGACGCCGTCGAGCACCGGCCGCACACCGGTGGCGACGAGCAGGTCCTGCAGCGCGACGAGCTGGGCCCGCGTGCCCATCGTGGAGCCCACGACCCGCAGGCTCCGGAAGAACACCCGGTTGAGGTCGGCCGGGGGCATCGCGCCGCTGGTCGCGCCGGCGACGGCGATCACCCCGCCCGGGCGCAGCGCCTTGAGCGAGTGGCTCCAGGTGGCCTCGCCCACGGTCTCGACGACGGCGTCGACCTGGTGCGGCAGCCGCGCGCCCGCCTCGAACGCCTCGTGCGCGCCGAGCTCCACGGCACGCGCGGCCCGGCCCGGGTCGCGGCTCGTGACCCAGACGCGCAGCCCGCCCCCGCGGCCGAGCAGGATCGCCGCCGTCGCGACCCCGCCTCCGGCGCCCTGCACGAGCACGGTCTGCCCGGGACGCAGGCCCGCGGCGTCGAAGAGCAGGCGGTACGCCGTGAGGTAGGCGGTCGGCAGGCACGCGGCGTCCACGACGTCGAGCGCCGGGTCACGTGGCACGACGTTGCGCTCGGGCACCCACACCTCGTCCGCGAGCGTGCCTGGGTGCAGCTCCGAGAGCAGCGTCCGGCGCGGGTCGAGCGTCTCGTCGCCCTCCCATCCCGCCGTCGCGACCACGGCGTGCACGACGACGTCGCGTCCGTCGTCCGTCCGCCCGGCGGCATCCGTGCCGAGCACCATGGGCAGCCGCTCGGCCGGGAGGCCGACGCCGCGCAGGCTCCACAGGTCGTGGTGGTTGAGGGAGGCCGCCTGCACGTGGACCCGCACCCAGCCGGCCGGCGGAGCCGGTGCGTCCAGCTCGCCGAGCCCGAGCCCGCCCAGCGGATCACCCGCGTCCTGATGCATGACGTAGGCGGCTCGCACCCGCTCCACCCTAGGCGACGGGCCGGACACCCGCGCAAGTGCCGACCCCCGCCGGCCGGCGTCGTAGCCTGCGCCCCCTGTGGGAGAATGGCCGGCGATCCCGACCACCCGAGGAGTAGCCATGAGCAAGCGCGGACGCAAGCGCAAGGCCCGCAAGGGCGGCGCCGCCAACCACGGCAAGCGCCCCAACGCCTGACACGCACGAAGGGCCGCCCGCGAGGGCGGCCCTTCGTCGTTCGTCGGCGGCGTCCCCGGCCGTCAGTCGGGCCGGGAGATGACCACGCGCGTGCTCATCACGGTGAGCTGCGTCCGGACCCGCGCACGCAGGCCGTCCGGAGCCTGCTCGTGGCACGCGCGCCGGACGAGGTTGCGGAGCCGCTGCTCGAGGTCGGCGGCCTCGAGGCACGGCTCGCACGCCTCGAGGTGCGTCCGGAGCCGGTCGGCGTCCAGCTCGCCCATCTCGGAGTCGAGGAACGTCTCGAGCTTCTCCAGCGCCTCGGTGCACTGGCACTGCGCACTCACGGAGCGAGCCGCCAGCAGCGCAGCCTCGTCGTCACCGGCACCGTCGCGCGGCGTGCTCATCGGTTCACCTTCATCCCCAGCTCCCGGGCATGGTCGGCCAGCAGGTCGCGCAGCTGCGCGCGGCCGCGGTGCAGCCGAGACATCACGGTCCCGATCGGGGTGCCCATGATCTCGGCGATCTCCTTGTACGCGAACCCCTCGACGTCGGCGAGGTACACGGCGATGCGGAAGTCCTCCGGCAGCTCGCCCAGCGCGTCGCGCACGGCGGAGTCGCCGAGCCGGTCGAGCGCCTCGACCTCCGCGGACCGCAACCCCGCCGAGGTGTGGGACGCCGCGCGGTGGATCTGCCAGTCCTCGACGTCGTCCGAGTCCGCCTGCAGCGGCTGCCGCTGCTTCTTGCGGTAGGAGTTGATGTACGTGTTCGTGAGGATGCGGTACAGCCAGGCCTTGAGGTTGCTGCCCGGCCGGTACTGGTGGAACGCCGCGAACGCCTTGGTGTACGTCTCCTGGACGAGGTCCTCGGCATCCGACGGGTTCCGCGTCATCCGCAGCCCGGCGCTGTACAGCTGGTCGAGGAACGGCATCGCGTCCGCCTCGAACCGTCGGACGCGCTCCGCCTCGGTCTCGCCAGCCGGTGCGCGACCGGCACCGGCCGCAGTCTCCTCGCTCATCGTCGTCGAGCCTAGCCCGCCCAGCGTGGGCCGGCCGTTCACGCCGACGCCGAACGGAGCCGGGACCGCTGTCACCGGGGCGTTCGCCTCCATCACCGCACTCTGCACACTCCTCGCAACCACTCCCCGCCGCACGGCATTCCCGTCCGCGGCCGAGGACGACGGCGCGGGCTCGCCAGGGAGCGTCTCGTGCTGTAGCAATGGGGTATGACCGTCCTGCGTCGCGTAGCCCGACCCCTGCTCGCGTCCGCGTTCATCGCCGACGGGATCGACGCCGTCGTGCACCCCGACGCGCACACCGGGGCGCTGCGCGACCTCGAACCACAGCTGGCGAAGGCGTCCGACGGCGTCCCGCTCCTCCCGAAGGACGCGCGGACGATCGTGCGGATCTCCGGGGCGGTCACGGCGACCTCCGGGGTCCTGCTCGCCGCCGGGATCGCTCCGCGCGTCGCCGCCGGCGTCCTCGCCGCCGTGCAGGTGCCGACGATCCTGCTGGTCAACCCGTTCTGGGCGGCCCGGGGCGAGGAGCGCAAGACGTACCTGCGCGGTGCGCTGCGCGGGGCGAGCCTGCTCGGTGGCCTGCTCCTCGCCACGGCCGACACGGCGGGCAAGCCGTCGCTCGCGTGGCGCTGGGAGCACTCGCGGGCCGAGGCGGCCAAGCACAAGGCGGAGCTCGAGAAGGTCCGCGAGCAGGTGACCCGCCGGCAGGCGCGCGCCCATCACGTGCGGCGCGGGATCTCCGACGCCGCGTCGGAGGTCCGGCACACCACGCACGACGTCGCCGACGCGGCGAAGGACACCGCGCGCTACGCGCGGAAGGCGGCGAAGCGCCGCGCCGACGACGTCGGCCGCGCCCTGCACGACGCCCTTCCGGGCTGAGTCCGCCGGCTCGCCGGCACCGGCCGCGTGCCGGGCCGATCGCTACGCTGGGCCCATGAGCGCCCCGCCCGACCTCGACGCCTGGCCTGCCCCGACGCCGAGCGCACCGATCGACGCCCTCGTCGACGTCCCCGGCTCGAAGTCGCTCACCAACCGGCACCTCGTGCTCGCCGCGCTCGCCGACGCGCCCACCACGATCCACGCGCCGCTGCACTCGCGCGACTCCGCCCTCATGATCGCGGCGCTCCGCACGCTCGGGACCGGCATCGTCGAGCTTCCCGGCGGCGACCTCGCCGTCACCCCCGGGCCTGTCACCGGCGGCGGGCACGTCGACGGCGGCCTCGCCGGAACGGTGATGCGCTTCGTCCCCGTCGTCGCAGCGCTCGCCGACGCCCCGGTGTCGTTCGACGGCGACCCGTACGCGCGGAACCGGCCGATGGGTCCCGTCCTCGACGCGCTGCGGTCGCTCGGCGTCGGCGTCGACGACGCGGCCACCCCCGGCTTCCTCCCGTTCACCGTGCTCCCGTCGGGGGCGGTCCGGGGTGGGCAGCTCACCGTCGACGCCTCCGGCTCGAGCCAGTTCGTGTCGGCGCTCCTGCTGTCCGCACCGCGGTTCACCGACGGGCTGGACCTGCGTCACGTCGGCGCCACCCTGCCGAGCGTCCCGCACATCGACATGACCGTCGCCCTGCTGCGCGCGGCGGGCGTCGGCGTCGACGTGCCGGAACCCGGCCACTGGGTGGTGACTCCCGGGCCGATCCGGCCGGGCGACGTCGTCGTCGAACCCGACCTGTCCAACGCGGGGCCGTTCCTGGCGGCGGCGCTCGCCGCCGGCGGCAGCGTACGGATCCCGCGCTGGCCGGCCCGCACGACCCAGCCGGGCGACCTCCTCCCCGGTCTGCTCGAGCGCATGGGCGGGACCGTGCGACGCGACGGCGACGTGCTCCAGGTGACCGGCACCGGCGTCGTCACCGGCATCGACGCCGACCTCTCGCCCGCCGGCGAGCTGACACCGACGATCGCCGCGCTCGCCGCGCTCGCGACGACGCCGACGACGATCCGCGGCGTCGCGCACCTGCGTGGGCACGAGACCGACCGGCTGGCCGCGCTGGTCGCCGAGATCACGCGGCTGGGCGGCGATGCCGAGGAGACGCCGGACGGTCTCGTGATCCGGCCGGCAGACCTGCACGGCGGTCGGGTGCGCAGCTACGACGACCACCGGATGGCGACGTTCGGCGCCGTCCTGGGTCTCGCGGTTCCCGGCATCGAGGTGGACGACGTCGCGACCACGGCGAAGACGCTCCCGGACTTCCCGTCGATGTGGGGGCGGATGGTGGGATCGGCCGGGCACGCCCGGTGACGCGCCACCTCGACGAGTCCGACATCCGGATCCGTCCGAGCCGGCGCGGCAGCCGCCCGCGCACCAAGCAGCGCCCCGCGCACGACGACGCCGCCCGCGGCTTCGTCGTCGGCGTGAACCGCGGCCGGTACGACGTGCTCGTCGACGGGCGCGACGTCGTCGCGATGAAGGCCCGCGAGCTCGGCCGGGCGAGCGTCGTCGTCGGGGACGACGTCGCCGTCGTCGGCGACACCTCCGGAGCGCCGGGGAGCCTCGCACGGATCGTGCGGGTCACGCCGCGGCGCACGGCGCTGCGGCGCAGCGCCGACGACATCGACGCCGTCGAGCGGGTCGTTGTCGCGAACGCCGACCAGCTCGTGATCGTCACCGCTCTCGCGGACCCGGAGCCGCGCGCCCGGATGGTCGACAGGTGTCTGGTCGCGGCGTACGACGCCGACATGGACGCCCTCCTGTGCCTGACGAAGGCCGACCTCGCCGAGCCGGGGCCGTTCCTCGAGCAGTACACGCCGCTCGACGTCCCCGCCGTCGTGACGCGGCGGGAGGGCGAGACGATCGTCGGCCTCGACGAGGTACGGGACGCGCTCACCGGGCGCACGTCGGTGCTCATCGGCCACTCCGGCGTCGGCAAGTCGACGCTCGTCAACGCGCTCGTGCCGGACGCCGACCGCGCGGTCGGTCGCGTCAACGACGTCACGGGGCGAGGCCGGCACACGTCCACCTCCGCCGTCGCGCTCGCGCTGCCCGGCGGCGGCTGGGTCATCGACACGCCGGGCGTGCGCTCGTTCGGCCTCGCCCACGTCCGCGAGGAGGACCTGCTCGCCGCGTTCGCCGACCTCGCCGAGGTCGCCCGGGAGTGCCCGCGGGGCTGCACCCACCTCGCCGACGCGCCCGACTGCGCCCTCGACGACTGGATCGCTTCCGGCGAGGCGGGGCCTCGCGGAGAGGCCCGCGTGGTGTCCTTCCGGCGGTTGCTCGCCCATCGGAGCGGCGGCGACGAGTAGCGTTCGCCCATGACCACAGGCCCGACGCGGCTCGGCGCTGCGCGCCCCCGGTACGACGACGACCTCAGGTTCGCGCACGTCATCGCGGACCAGGTCGACGCCCACACGCTGTCGCGCTTCCGCGCCCTCGACCTCGAGGTCACGACGAAGCCGGACGACACCCCGGTCACCGACGCGGACCGTTCGGCGGAGGAGATGATCCGCGGGCAGCTCGGGCGGGCCCGACCCCGGGACGCCGTGCTGGGCGAGGAGTTCGGCTCCACGGGCCGAGGTCAGCGCCAGTGGATCGTCGACCCGATCGACGGGACGAAGAACTACCTGCGCGGCGTCCCGGTGTGGGCGACGCTCATCGCTCTCGTCGACGACGGCGAGCCCGTCCTCGGGCTCGTCAGCGCGCCGGCGCTCGACCGGCGCTGGTGGGCCGCGCTCGGGTCCGGCGCCTGGACCGGCCGGTCGCTCTCGAAGGCGCAGCGCATCCAGGTCTCCGGGGTACCCGACGTCGCTGATGCGTCGCTCTCGTACTCGGAGCTCGGCGAGTGGCACGCCGCCGGCCTGCTCCCCGAGTTCCTCGAGCTCGACGACGCGTGCTGGCGCACGCGCGCCTACGGCGACTTCTGGTCGTACATGCTCGTCGCGGAGGGCGCCGTGGACATCGCCGCGGAGCCGGAGCTCGCCGTGCACGACATGGCCGCCCTCGCGCCCATCGTCACGGAGGCCGGCGGGTCCTTCACGTCGCTCGCGGGCGAGGACGGCCCGTTCGGCGGGTCCGCCGTCGCGACCAACGGCCTGCTCCACGCCGACGTGCTCCGCCGCCTCACGCCCCGGCCGCGCTGAGCCAGGCGCCGGTCGTCAGCCGGACAGCTCCGCGGCCAGGTCTCCCCGTTCGACGACGTCGAACCACAACAGGTCGCGCTCGGCCGCCCGCTCGAACGCGTCGTCGTCCCCGGCCGCCGCGGCCGCGACGTCCTCGCGCGCGTCGGCGTCGTCCACGTGGATGCTCACCACGTCGTTCCACGGGAGGGCGTGGACGACGACGGCGCTGGGCAGCGCGTCCTGCGGCGCCTCCCCGGACACCTCGGCGTCGGGGACGTCGGCCGCCACCACGACCCGGCGGGGCACGTCGCCGCGCTCCGCGACCAGCGCGATGCTCGCGTCCGCCGCGGCCAGCAGGGCCGCGAGCTCCAGCCCTTCGGTGTCCTCGTCCGGGAGCGCCGCCCGCAACGCGGGCGTGACGGCGTGGGCGGAGGTCCCCACGGGCGGCCCGTCCGGGGCGGCGAGGTCACGGGCCGAGGCCGGCAGGTAGACGCGCATGGGCCACAGTGTGCCGCGCGAGGAGCTGGCGTGCCGCGCGACGATCCGCGCGCGGAGGAGGAGAATGGTGCCTCAGGTGCCCGCGTCTCGCCCCGGACCGGCTCGGAGCGTGCGGGCACCCGAAGGACCCGGAGGTGGCGCATGGACCCTCGTGGACCCGTGGAGGTCGTCGCGCTGCGAGCCGGGCACGAGCTGGCGGGCTTCGTCCTGGGGAACCGGTGGCCGGACTCCACCGACGAGTGGGCCGAGTTCCTGCTCCTCGCCGTCCGCTTCGCCGCCGTACCCGGGATGCTGGAGCACAGCACGGTGTTCCGGGTGCGCGAGGAGCTGCCCGAGGAGCCTCAGCCCGGGACGGTCGGACTCGTGCTGGCCGAGGGGCACGTCGTCGGCGAGCACGCCCTCGCGCCCGCCCAGTTCTCGCCGCCGCCTCCCGGGCTCGTCGTGCTGCACCCGCCGAACGAGCCGCCGACGCGGGCCGCGGCAGACCGCGACGTCGCCTCCGGCTGCGTGCTGCTGCCCGGCCTCCCCCACCTCGGGCTGGACCACCGGGCGGCGTGGGCGCGGTCGGACCGCACCGGCGGCGTGACCGAGACGAGGACCCGTACCGCCGTCGACCCGGCGCGCGACGTCGACACCGCCGTCCTCGCCCTGCTCATCGCGGCGTGAGGGCGACGGCGCGCCGCCGCCGGCCCTCCCGCGGCACCGCCGACGCCGCGTCGGGCGGCAGGAGGCCCAGCGCCACGTCGCGCAGCGCGACCCGAGCGGGTGACCGCGGCGCGTGCTCGGCGAGCGCGAGCCCGGCCATGAGGGCGCCGTCGAGCGCTGCTCGGTCGTCCGGGACCAGCGCCGCCGGCACGACGCCCGCGAAGCGGACGAGGGCCTCCGTGACCGCGTCTGCCGGCCGAGGGCCGGCGGCGCCGGGTCGCAGCTTCGTCATGACCACGCGCCGCTGGGCGCCTGACTCGGCGGCCGTGTCCTCGAGCTCCGACCAGGCGTGGACGAGGCGGCGCACTCCCACCGGGTCGGCGGAGCCCACGACGAGCACGACGTCCGCGGCGGCGAGCGTCGCCTGCGTCGCCGCGGCGCGGGACGGCGCGCCGAACCCGCGCGGGCCGTCGTCGCCGAGTCCCGCCGCGCAGTCGACGACCACCCAGCGGGCGAGCTCGCGCGCGACCCGCCACACGACGTCGAGCGCGGCGGGAGCGAGCTCACGCCACCGGTCCGCGCGCGTGAGGCCGGAGCAGAAGCGCAACCGCGGCTCGAGCACCGGGCACCACCGGCTGAGCGCGAGCGGGTCGAGCGTGCCCAGGCTCGCGGCCCGGCAGGCCGCCGCGAGCCCCGCTGACTCGTCGAGCACGCCGAGCACCTGGGACAGCGCCGGCGCGGTCGTGTCCGCGTCGACGAGCAGCGTGGACTCGCCGGCGCGCGCGAGCTCCGTGGCGACGTTCACCGCCACCGTCGACCGGCCGGGTGCGCCGTGCGTCCCCCAGACCGCGACCAGCCCGCCGCCGCCCGGGCGGCCCGCCAAAGGCTCCGGCGGCGCGTCCTGGCCAGGGACCGGGCGACGGACGGCGGTGGGCAGGGTCGGGAGCGTCGGGTCGGGACCGGATGGGGCGAGCGCCTCCTCGCCCACCGCGCGCAGCGCCTCGACGACCCGGTCGGCGACCGTCCCGCCGGTCGCCGCGACGACCGCCGCCCCACCGAGCCCCGCGGCACGCGGGAGGTCGTCGTCGTCCGCGAGCAGCACGGTCCGCACGTGGCTGCGGGCGAGGCGCGCCACCACCGTCCGGTCGACGCCGGGAGCGGAGGTCTCGATCACGGCCAGCAGGCCGAGCCCGGCGTCGGCCGCCGCGAGAGCCTCCGCCACGTCGGCGCACCGCCGGACCACCCGGAGCCCTGCCGTGGACCTGTCGATGCCCGCGACGACGTCCGGCTCCAGCGGTCCGCGCAGCAGGACGAGCACCCCGGTCGAGCTCATGGCGCGCCTCGAACGTGCGCCCGGCTCATCCGCCCGGCCGTTCGACGATGAGCGTGGATCCGCCGGCCGCCGTGACGGCGAGGACGTCGCCGACCTGGTCGGCGGGCACGAGCACCCGGGCGACCTGGCCGCTCGAGGACGCGAACAGCGTGTCGTCCTCGGTCACGCTGGCGACGAGGACGTTCTCGACGACGAGCTCGGGGACGGCCGCCTCGTCGCCGTCGTCGCCTGTCGAGCTCGGCGGGACCGCCCACACGTCCACGTGCACACCGGCGCCGATCCCCGAACCGGCCGGCACCGGCATCGCGACCGGGCGGGTGTCGACCGCGTCGGCCGGGCCGGTGGCGGAGGAGGGGACGAGCTCGCCGGCGCCGACCGGTCGGGTCACGACCACGTCGTCGGGCACGCCGTCCTCGGCCAGGAGGTACGTGCCACCCTCGCCGTCCCAGCGGATCTGCCGGACCGTCAGGTCGTCCGCGTCGAGCCGGTCACCGGGCGCGAGGTCGTCCGTCGCCGCATACACGGCGACCGACTCGTCGGCCGCCTGCACCGCCCAGGTCCCGAGCGCCACCGAGGCGGCGACGAGCAGCAGCCCGACGCCGAGCCTCGGGTCGCGCCAGCTCGGCCGACGCACGCGGGTCGTGGTGCCCTCGTGCCAGGTGGGCCGGGTCTCCGTCGTCGTCATGGTGCAACCTCCCTGCTGCTGCACGCCATCGTGCCAAGTCCTTCGCCGGCTCGTGGCGGGTTTCCACACCCGAACCGTCGACGCCCGACCGGTTGTCCACAGCACGGCACCGCTCCCGCCGTCGCATCCCCGTCGATGGGAGACTGACCGCATGCCCAGGTTCCTCACGCTCGCGGACGTCGCGGAGATCCTCAACGTCAACGCCCCGCAGGTGCGCGCCCTGCTGCGGAGCGGCGAGCTGCGCGGCATCCAGGTCGGCGGCAAGGGCATGTGGCGGGTCGAGGACGTCGAGCTCGAGGCGTACATCCAGCGCATGTACGAGCTCGCCGACGAGCGGCACGGCTCACCCCGCGAGGGCTAGCTCAGGACCCGACGGCGATCAGGGCCGAGAACGGGAGCGCAAGGACGTCCCCGGCGAGGTCGGCCCGGTCGAGGCGCAGGTCAACGTGATCGGCGCCCACCCTCTCGAGGTGTCCGACGAGGTCACCGGCTGCCGTCGTCACCTTGAGCCGACGGCCGTCGCCCGCGATCGCTCGCAGTGCGTGCGCCAGTCCCAGGCGGCTCTCGATCGCCCCCGCCTCGGGAGCGACGACGTCCAGCGGCGCCGCCGTCACGACGGCGTCCGTCGGCACGAGGACCCGTCGCTCGCCCTCGCCGAGGAGGACCCAGGCCGGGGCGACGTCGACCACCGTGCCCTGAACCGTGCTGCCGTCCCTGAGCCGCAGGCCGAGCTGACGCCCGCGTCGCGCCCGTAGCCGGTCGGCGAACCGGGTCGTGGCCGCCTCGGCGCGCGCGAGGTCGGCGATCTCGTCCTCGGACTCCTGCTCGTGCGCCGCGGCGAGCTGCGCGTCGAGATCCGCGAACAGGTCCTCCCACCGCATCCCCGCAGCGTACGACGACGCCGCATCCGCAGGTCGCATTCGAGCACCCTCTTGCACGATCTGACATGAAATGTCACGATGCATCATCATCGGATGCGAAGGGGGTCATCATGACCGTGCGGACCAGCCCACCACTCCGTCCCGAGCCCGTGCAGGGTCCCGGGCACACCGCGAGCGCGGCCGACGCCGTCGTCCGGGCCATCGCGTTCGCCGCACTCGCGGTGGCCATGGCCGTCCTCGCCACGGTGCTGGCGTCCCGCGGTCTGGACCTGATCCAGGGGCGGCGATCCGTGGACTCCCTCGTGGGCGCCGCGGCCGTCGCCGTCGGATCAGCGGTCGCCGCCTGGTACGCCGTGGCCGCAGTCGTCAGCGCCGTCGGATGGTCGGCTCGAGCGGCGGGACGCGCGTGGCGCAGCGGCGAACGCGCCCTGCGGCGCTGGGGACCGCCCGCGATGCGCGGTGCGCTCGGCCTCGGGATCGCCGCCACCGTCGGCACCGGACTCTTCCTCGCTCCGGCCGCGAGCGCCGTCGGCGGGAACGTCGGGTCCGCACCGTTCCCGGCCTCGGAGGCGCCACCCGACGACGTCGGCTACATCCCGTCCGATCCGTCACCAGCACCCTCGAACGACGCGCACGGGCAGGTCGACGGCAAGGACGGGCAACCGTCCGGTCCGTCGATCCCGGCGCCGTCGCCCGGACCCGCCGCCTCGCCACCGCAGGACGGGCGCGGCGCCTCCACCGGCCCGGCGCTCAGCGGTGCGCCGTCGCCGGACGGTGCGGAGCCGACGCCGTCCGCCACCGAGGGCGTCCCGCCGGGAGCGCGTGCGACCTCGCACGGCGCCGAACGAGCTGCGCCGACGCACGTCGTCGCCGCCGGCGAGTCGCTGTGGGAGATCGCCGAGCAGGCGTTGCCCGCCGGAGCCGAGGACGCCGACGTCGCCGCAGCGTGGCCGCGCTGGTTCGAGGCGAACCGCGCCGTCGTCGGTGACGATCCGGACCTCATCCTCCCGGGTCAGGTCCTCGTCGTGCCGGAGGCGGACCGATGAGCGCGATCGCCTGGGGGATCGACCCCGACGAGGCCGGCCGCCTGGTCCCGCCGGCGGAGGCGCCGCCGCTGCGGCCCGTCCCGGAGCTCGATCGCGGCGAGTGGGACCGGCTGCGGGCGCCGGGCACGGCGTCGCCCCCTGCACCCGACCCCGCCACGGCCGAACTCCCCGATCCCGAACGCTGGGCGGCGGCGCTCGTCGCGGCGTGCGTCGAGGCGCTCAGAGGCGCCCGGCCGCCCCAGCAGCTCATCCGGTGGATGACGCTCGAGCTGTACGCGTCGATCTCCCGGCGAGCCGGTCTCGCGATCCGCGTACAGGGCAGGCCGCGCCGGCCCCGGCATGCACGGATCCGGGCGGTGCGCACGTGCGAGGTCGCGCGCGGCGTCGTCGAGGCAGCCGTCGTTGTTGACGACGGCACGCGCGTGCGCGCGGCCGCGCTCCGCCTGGAGGCCCATCGCGGCCGGTGGCGGGCGACGGCCCTCGACATCATCTAGAACCCGGCGCACTGCCCGAAGGTCGGGCCGCGCACGACGTTCGCCACGCCGTCGTCGGTGGGCGTCGCCGCGTTCCCCCAGCACGCGAGCGGGCCGGCGATCGTAGAACCGGACACGATGGCGAGGTGTGACACGCCGGTGATGCCGACGGGCCCGCGGACGTCAGCACGGTCCAGGCGCAGGACCTCGGCGCCGGACACGGCGATCGGCCCGGACACCCGCACGTCCTCGAGGTGCACCACGCCGGCCCTGCTCACGGCCAGGGGGCCACGGATCTCCGCAGTTCGAGCGACCAGGCTCGCGCCGGTGCGCACGAGGACCGGTCCGCGGACCTCGGCACCGTCGAGGCACGTGACGCCGTCGGAGATCACAAGCGGTCCGCGCACGTCGTCCGTCACCGTGCTCGTGCAGGCTGGCACCGCCCGCCCCGCCAGGCGCGCGACGCCCCAGCGCGAGGTGTTCTGGTACGACAGCCCGGTCGGGTCGGCCCAGGTTCTCACGGACGAGCGTGCGCCGTCGGTGGCGTCGTTGACCTGCAGCTCCAGGCCGGCGAGCACGCTGGTCGCGGCGCCGTCGAGCACCAGCGACGCCTCGACGACGTACCCCGTCGGGGTGAGAGTCGCGGCGCTCGTGAGGTTGTCGCCGATGACCTCGAGGTCACCGCTGATCGAGACGTGCCCTGTGGCACTGACGCGGTACTGGCCGTCGTCGGGGTCGTACGCGCCGGCCTTTGTGTTGCCCGGGTCCAGGAAGATCTCGACCGAGTCCTGCTCCCACGCGTTCGAGTTCGACGTGTCGATCTCCGGGTCCGTCACCTCGGCGAGCGCGTGCAGGGCTCCGTCGGACCACAGAAGCCGGACGTCCGCACTCGCGCCCGGTGTGCCCTCGACCTGGACGCCTGTCGCGACGACCACCGCACCGTCCCACGCCGCCTCGACCACGCCGTCGACCACCGGGACGACCCGGGCGAGCGGCACGTCCACGACCGGCACCTCCTCGGACAGCTCGAGCGCACCGCGACGTTCGGGGCGCGTCTCCTGCGTGTGGCTGAGATCGCTCCACGAGACCTGGCCGACGGACGCGTCGGTGAGCCGGAGGTCGAACGGCACCGACGCGCCCGGCTCCGCCGCGGTCAACGGAAGGGCCGCGACGACGTCGTACCCCGTTCCGTCGGGGCGTTCGATCACGACGGCCCCGCTCCCCTCCCCCGTCGTCGTCCCGTCGCGCGCCACGCGGTAGGGCACGGGACCGTCGGCGAAGAGCTCGACGGCGTCGTCCCCCTCGGGCGTGGCGTCGGCCACCCGGACGAGCACCGTGAGGCGGCTCGCGTCCCAGCGGCCTCCGAACGTCGACGTGCCCGCCTCGCTCGCCCCGACCTCGGTGAGCGGGACGAGCGACCACTCGGGGTCGGTGGGGGCGTCCGGGCCGAGCTCGACGGCGGCCGCCGGGACGCGCGCGGCGCGTGGCAGGTGCGGCAGTTGGCCCGGGTCGACGATCCCCCAGTACGCCGGCTTGGCCTGCAGCCGGTCATCGAACGCGAGCGGCGCCTCGTGGGGACGCTCGATGGGCCACGTCCGCAGCCAGCTGCGGCCGTCGTGCAGGCCCCAGAGGGTGACGGAGGCGAGCTCGTGCGCCCGCAGCACCTCGAACAGGTCGCGGTAGTAGTAACCCTGCTCGACGAGTCGTTCGGGCGGGGTCGTCGGGAGGCTCTCGTCCGCGCTCCGGGAGATGCTCACGTCGAGCTCCGTCACGGCCTGGGCAACCCCGAGCTCGGCGAATCGCGCCAGCGTCGCGTCGACCTGGGCGACCGGCCGGGTGAGGTTGACGTGCAGCTGGTGCCCGACGCCGTCGATCGGGACGCCGTCGGCGATCAGGTCCGCGACGACCCGGTACATCGCCTCTCGCTTCGCGGGGAACTCCGTGTTGTAGTCGTTGAGGAAGAGCTGCGCGTCCGGGAACGCCGCGTCCGCGAAACGGAACGCATGGGTGAGGTAGTCGGGACCGAGCACCTCGTACCAGCGGCTGCGGCGCAGCCCGTCGGGCTGGCTCTCGTCGATCGCCTCGTTGACGACGTCCCACGCCCACGCGGCGTCGCCGAAACGCTCGCCCATGGCCGTGATGTGGGCCTCCATCCGGCCGAGCAGGATCGCCTGGTCCTCTGGGCTGCTCGTGAGCGGCGTACCGTCGGCGCGGGCGAAGAACCACTCCGGGGTCTGGCTGTGCCACACGAGCGTGTGCCCGTAGACGCGCAGATCGTTCTGCTGCGCGAACGCGACGAGCGCGTCAGCCGCCTCGAACGTGAACTCACCCTCCGTCGGCTGGATGGACTCGGGCTTCATCGCGTTCTCGGCGGTGATCTGCCCGAAGTGGCGCGTCAGAAGCTGGGCCGACGCGCCAGTCGTCTCGCGTGCGTCGATGGCGACGCCGATGCCGAAGTCGCCAGCCAGGACGTCGCGCAACGGCGGGATGTCCTCCTGCACCGGCGGCACCTCCTCCCCGGTCACGACGACGCCGTCGAGCAGGAAGTCCGTGAGAGACCCGGTCGACTCGACGTACAGCTGGGTGGCCTCGGCTGCTGCGGGCATCGTGTACTCGGCCGCGACCTGGACCCACGCATCGGCCGTGGCGGAGACGGTCGCGACCGTGTCGAAGATCGAGGAGCCCCCGGCGTCACGCTGGACACTGACGCGCAGGTCGGTCGGCTCCGCGCCCGTGGCGAGGCGGAGCCAGAGGTCGACGCCGTAGGTGGTCCCCGCCTCGAACGCGGAGGTGACGTCGAGGGATGCGCCGTTCCACGCCTGGGTCCGGCCCGTCACGAGCAGGCTCGCCGCGCCGTCATGGGCGGCGTCGGCGGTGACGGCGACGCTCGCGCTACCTCGGCCCGACCAGCCCTGCGTGGTGCCGTCCTCGAAGTCGGATGTCACGACGGCCTGCGCCGGCGCGGCTGGTTCAGGGGGCGGCGCGCCGACGGCGTTCCCGAGGCTCGCCGTGCCGGTCACGAGGACCAAGGCCAGCAGGCTGGTTCCGATAGTTTCGATTCGTCGGGCGAGCTGCATGACCGCTCCCTTGCGGATATGCGAAGTGGTCGAGGCACTGCACCCTAACCCTGGGTCGCCACCGCGCACAACGTCACCGAAAGTATCGGCGTGTCACTCCGCACTGAGACCGGCCAGGACGGAGATGGACACCTGCGTAGTCGGGTCATTCCCGAAACGGATCGAGTACCCGACTACTCGGTCCAGGACCAGCGCGACGCGCCACCCTGGACCTCGACACGCCTACCAGGGGGTGCAGCACCCGTGACGTCCACCGAGTCGGACCAGCGCCTGCAGTGGCGCGCCTTCTTCGCGGCCTCGCTCCCAGACGCGGCCGACGACGCGCTGGAGGCCGCGACGGACGCCGCGCTCGCCACCACGGCCTCAGGCGGTGCGGCGGGAGAGGCCATCCGGGCGGGTCAGGCGGCCGCCGAACGCACCACGGCCACGTCTCGAATACCTCCGCCTCCGCCCCGACGCCCCACTGCACCCACAGGCGCTCCCCGCCGGGTACCGACCGGGGCGCGTGCGGGCGGTACGGTCGCGCTTGACTGGCCGGATCGGCTTGCCCCCCGCCTGCTCGACCTGCCTTCACGCTGGGGATGGGAGCCGAACCCCAGTTCCGTGCACCCGGCACCCAGCGTCGAGCTGCCGACGCCGCCTCCGCGTCCCGTCTGGCACGAACCGCCTCGGCCGGACCTGGCGCCCGCGAAGCGAGCACGCGCACGAGCGGTGACTCGGCTCGTCCTGCGCATCGTGCTCGCTGCCGTGCTGCTCGCGGCCTACTCCGCCTATCGGTTCTCGATCGAGAGCGAGGTCGACGGTCTAGGGGGTCAGGCCGCGCAGGTGTACGACGTCGTCCTCATCGCCGCTGGCGCTCTCCTCGCGATCAGCATCACGCGCGCCGCCGTCGGCCTCGTGTCGGCTTCCCGTGAGCTCGGGCGCGCCTCTCAGCCGTACCGTGCGGCTCGCGCGGCCGAGCTCGTCCGGCATCGCCAGGCGCAGGCGGACTGGCAGGAGACCGCCCGCGATCACCAGGCGCGCGCCGCCGCGCTCACCGCTCCGCGGGCGGCGAGAGCCGGCGATGCGCTGTGGTTCCCGGTGGCACCGCGCACGCCTCCCGTCCGCGTGGACGTGGTCGGCGGCGACCCGCTCCGGCACGGCTGGGCAAGTCTGCTCGTCACTCTCGGTGCCTCTCTCGTGTCCGAGGGCCGGCGCGTCACGGTTCTCGACCTGAGCGGACAGGATGTCGGCGGCGGCCTTGCCGCCGTCGCCGCGAGCGCCGGCCGGCAGGTGCACAGACTCGACCTCGGGGAAGGAACGCCGGTCGACCTGATCGGCTCCGTACCCCGCGACGATCTCGGTCGTTCCCTGGCCGAGGCACTAGCCGGCCGCGGCGGGACGCCCGAGGGCTGGGAGGAGCGAGCGCTGGCCGCCGACCTGCTCCGGCACCTCGACCAGGCGCTCGACCACGACCTGACGTTTGCGCGACTCGCTGCGGGAGCACGGGTTCTACGGCAGGGAGTCGGGTCCGATGTCCTCGCAGCCCACGAGGTTGAGCGCCTCATCGAGGTGCACATCGGCGACCTTGATCGCCACGAGTGGACGTCCAAACAGCTTCGCGCCCTTGGCACACAGCTGGAGATGCTCCGTGACGACGTCCCCGACGGGCCGACTCCTCTGTGGCGGGGGACGCCGATGTCCGTCGTGACCACCGGAACCGGGACCGACCGTGATGACCTGCTCGCTCGGGTCCTCGTCCATCTCGCGGCGGCTGCGATCCGTGCTGGAACGTTGACCGGCGCGTTCGTCCTCGCAGGTGCCGATCGCCTCGGTGCCGCAACCCTCGACGCCCTCGCGGACCGGTCCCGCCGGGCGGGCGTCCAGCTCCTGGTCATGATGGCGCAGCCCACCGAGGAGCTCGAACGCACCGTCGGCACGGGAGGCGCGGTCTGCCTCATGAAGACCCTGAACCACCGGGATGCCGCGATCGCTGCCGAATTCGTCGGCCGCGGTCACAAATTCGTCGTCAGTCAGGTCAGCCGGACCGTGGGCACCACGTTCACGGACGGGGGTGGCGACAGCCTCGGCAGCTCGATGGGCGAGTCCGACAGCTTCAAGCTCCGCTCGTCGGGGCGCCCCTCTCGCAAGGCCAACCAGCACAGCACCAATCGCGGGCGGACGTGGACGGACACCCGCTCCTGGTCCAGCGCGGACAACTCGTCCCTCTCGTCCACGACGTCGCGGGTGTACGAGTTCGATGTCGAGCCGACGCAGATGATGGCCCTGCCGGAGACGGCGTTCATCCTCGTCGATGCCACCGGCGACGGCCGTCGCGTCGTCCTGGCCGACGCCAACCCGGTCATCGCCCTCCTCGACCGCGTCTCTCGCACACCGCTGCTCGAGGCCGCCCGATGAGTGCCACCGTGTCCATCGTCCGTCCGGACGCTCTGGACTACCTGTCCGGCTTGACGCTCGATCCGACGATGCTGCCCCCCGACAGCGCCTGGCCGCTGGTCCCGCTCACGTCTCGTCGGCTCATCCGGATACGGGGCGTCGGCGTGACCCCGCTCCCGACGGGTTCCCCGCCGTCGACCGCTCTCGGGAGCGAGGCTCTGCTCGCGGGACTCGCCGCGGAGGGCGTTCCGGTGGCCTTCCAGGTGCGCGGCCTTCCGGACGGGGTCTCGATCGACATCGGGACGTGGGACGGTCCCCGACTCCACCCGGACCGTGCGGAAGGGCTCCTGGTGTCCCTTCTCGAGAGCACCTACGCCGCGGTGACCTCCGAGCCAGGCCCGCTCGACCCGCTGGGCGTCTCGGACGGGACGACAGGGGCCATCGTCGTCGGCGTGCCGCACGGCGCCGTCGAACGCGAGGAGGCGCCCTGGGATCGTCTCGCCCGCGCTCTGCGTGGACTGCGGTACGTGGCGCTCGTCCTTGCGGAGCCGGTCCCTCGAGAGACGGTCACCCGGTACCGCGACTCCGCGTACGAGGACCTCCGCCTCGCTCTCGCGGCACAGCACCAGCGCTCTGACCAGCCACTGACACAGGCATACGTGGACAGGCTCACGGCCCTCGTCCAGATGCTCGACCGGGCGGTGGCGACCGGGGCGTGGCGGACTGGCACCTACCTCCTCGCACCGTGGCTGACGCTCCCGCGCGTCACAGCGGCGTGGCAAGGCGTGCTGGCAGGAGTCGACAAGCAGATCGCGCCGCTACGCTCGTTCGCGACGGAGAAGGCAGGGGACCTCGCGGCCGGGTGGTCCCTCCCGAACACGCCCGGTCCGCCGGGTCCGCGCGCCTGGAGTCAGCCGTATCTGCACCAGACGCTCCTCGACTCTCGCGCCCTCGCCTCGGTCGTGCACCTCCCGCGTCGGGAGACATCCGGATTCACGGTTCGTCCGGCACCCTCGTTCGGCGCGATGCGCGCGACGCCGGCTCAGGACCGCCTGGTGCCCGTCGGCGCGATCCTCGCGGACGGGCGTCCCACCGGGGACCAGTACGTGATCGGCGTCGACGACCTCTCACGCCACGTGTTCGTCGCTGGCCTCACGGGCTCGGGAAAGACGCACACCGTGAAGCATGTTCTTGCGGAGCTCGCCGCGCTCGACGTGCCCTTCCTCGTGATCGAGCCCGCGAAGACGGAGTACCGGGATCTCCTCGGTCGTGGCCAGCTCGCCGAGCGACTCCGGGTGTACACGCCCGGACGCGAGAACGTCGCGCCGCTGCGCCTCAACCCGTTCGAGGTTCCACCCGGAACCGACGTCTCCACCCACCTCGACCTCCTCAAGGCTGTTTTCCAGGCCAGCATGGCGATGTGGGTCCCGCTCCCCCACGTGCTGGAGCAATGCCTCGTCGAGCTGTACACCGAGCACGGCTGGGACTTCACGACTGGACGGCGCGACGGCGGAGCTCCGGCCACCGGGTCGGACGTGCCGACTCTGGGAGAGCTGGTCGCCGCGGTTCAGCGCACCGTGCCCCAGCTCGGCTACAAGGGCGAGACGGCGCAGGACATCACGGGCTCCTTGGTCACGCGGCTCTCCGCCCTGCGTCGGGGCACCCGCGGCCTGATGTTCGACGTCGAGCGTTCGGTACCGACGAGCGATCTCCTCGCCCACCCGACGATCGTGGAGCTCGAAGGGCTGGGAGACGACGGCGACAAGGCGTTCGCGATGGGCCTGCTGCTCATCCGGCTCTACGAGCACCGCCGCGCCGAGGCGGCCGCCACGCTCGCGCAGGCTGCGCGGCAGGGCGACCCGCCGCCTGCCCGCCGGGGCCTCGAGCACCTCGTGGTCGTCGAGGAGGCGCACCGCCTGCTCGCGAAGTCCGAGGGCGGCAGCGAGTACCGAGCCGATCCGCAGGGCGCGTTCGCGGACACGTTCTCGCAGATGCTCTCGGAGATCCGCGCCTACGGCCAGGGCATCGTCATCGCGGACCAGGTTCCGGTCAGGCTCGCGCCGGACGTGGTGAAGAACACGAACCTCAAGGTCGTGCACCGCCTCGTCGCCGGTGACGACCGGGACGTCATGGCCGCCGCGATGGCGATGAGCCCCGCCCAGTCCGAGCATCTTGCCGTCCTCGGCATGGGACGCGCCGCCGTCTTCAGCGAGGGTGATCACACGCCGGTGATCGTGGCCGTGGCACCGCCGTCGACCATCGGACCGCCCGGCCGATCGATCGACGACAACGCGGTCGCCTCCGTCATGAGCGAACGCGCACCCGACCTCCGGCGCGCATCGGTGTGCGACGGAGTGTGCAGCGGCGCCGCAGAGTGCCTCGAGGTTCGGCGACTCGGTGAGCGTCCCGATGCCCGACTCCTGGCCGGACGGGTCCTCGCCACCGCCACGGTGCATCCGTCCGGCCTCGATGTGGTCTGGCCGGACGTCGTCGCGTACGTCGGAGCGGGCGCTCCTAGCGACGTGAATCTCGCACATCGGGTGCACGCGTTCGCCTGGCACGCGTTGAGAACGGCGGTCTCCAGGAGGGCGCTGCAGGGTCGGTGGCCGGCCGACGACGTAGACGTCCTCTGGTCCCACCTGCGTCAGGCTCTCGCCGAGCGGGCGACCGCCCGCGGCCAGTGGCAGGAGGCGACCACGGCGCGCGAGCAGGTCGTCGCCGTCGGAACCCGGCTGCAGAGCCGCACGAGCGATCCCCTCCCGCTGTGCCGCGAGGTCTGCAAGGACAGCACGTGTCGCTTCCGCGACCCGCTCCTCGACGTGCTCACCCATCCGTCCTTCCAGGATCACGCGGCGAGAGCTGCGGCGGTCACGGGATCGGACCTCATTGAGGTCGCGTCCGCGGTCTCCCACCAGGTGCTTGACCTCGAGGGCGGCGACCTGCCCCAGGACACGCCAGCGTTGGTCAGCGCCGGCTGGAGCGCGCTGGCGTGCGCCGGCCAGATCATGCGTTGCCGCGGGCCACGGGCCAAACAGGGCGCACGTGCCGTCGCTGAGGGCCTTCTCGAGCGCAACTGGGAGCTGAGCATCGACGCTCTCGACGGACAGCAGGTACCGACGAGCACGGGAGGAACGACATGAGCACCGTGAGCCTGGTGAAGGTCGGGTCGTCGACAGGGAAGGCCGCTGTCGACGCGTGCGTATCCGCCGGGTCGGACGACGAGGCGACGATGATCCGCGCAGTGGTGTTCGAGCTGCTGCGCGGGCTGGCCACCCACGCCGACGCCGATCCGGGAGCGGAGCGGCTGCTGGCCTCCTACCAGGACTGGCTCGAGGCCGGCGTCACCCTTTTCACCCACGCCGAACCGGAACTGATCCGCGAGTACTCGCTCCGGGGCGCGACGATGGAGGCCGAGCTGGAGCTTGTCGCGCTCATGGGCACCGAGTTCCCGGAGAGCGTCGACTCCTCCGGTGGCGGCGCATCGTGAGCACGTACGGCGCGTCGCCCTCACTGGTCGCGTCGCTCCGCAAGATCGACTTCCTCAAGCCCCCCGTGGTCTACCTGATGGAGAAGGCCTTCGAAGTCGGGAAGGAGTACATGGAGCAGAGGCATCAGGAACACATGCAGGAGGAGAAGCACAAGCACGAGGAGAAGGTGCAGGAGAGCCAGAACAAGCACGAGGAGCACCTGCAGGAAGAGAAGCACAAGCACGAAGAGAAGATGCAAGAGGGGCAAAACAAGCACGAAGAGAAGATGAAGACACAAGACGTCGAGGGTTCGAGGGAGGCCTCGAAGCAAAAAGTCTCGGAGAGCGATGCCGCGAGCAGGAACAAGATCCAGGAGGGGCACGCGCAGGCCGATGACAAGGTGAAGGTCAGCCAAGGCACTCCGCGAGTCTCGACCGACAGGCAAGAGACGAAGGTCGACAGCGACGGCGGTAGGACGACGAAGGTCGAGCACATCGGCCCGTCCAGCCCCAAGGAGCGCGGCGAGATGCTCGACCGCGACCACAAGCTCGCCACGGAGCACGGTCCCCGCTCGGGAGACGGGAAGCTGCCCGCCGACGCCGGGCACCCCAGGGCTCCGGGCCTCGAGCGCAACGCGTCGCAGGACGGCGCGCGGCCCGCGACCACGGACGCCGGACGCTCAGCAGTCGACCGCCCACCCCAGCCGCTCCCCGTCACCCGGCCGGAGGTTCCGGCCCCAGGGCGTCCGGGTGGAGGTCCACCACTAGATCGGCTCCCGGGCCGAAGCGAAGCGGCGGGCAACGCCGGCGCTCCCCCGAAGAACCCGGATGCCAAGAAGGAGCCACCGACGACTCCGCCACCTCCGGGAGCACTGCCCCCTCCGCCCGAGGCAAGGAAGCCCGTGCCTGTCGCGCCGCCGTCGAGACCCTGAATCTCACCTCGGCCCAGCCTGAGAGTCCGACCTCCCGTCAGCGGTGAGCTTGAGGCCGGCGCGGTACCGATGCCCCTCGACCGTCCGGACGGACAGCGTCAGCAGCTCCGCGATCTGACGGTTGGTGAGGCCGCGGGCCGCGAGCGCCGTCACCTCGCCCTCGCGCACCGACAGCGCGGGCCCGCTGCGGGCGGCTCGCAGGGCGGGCGTATCAAGCCCGCCGCATCGCGCCGCAAGTTCCAGTGCTCGGCCTCGGCTGCTGATCGCACTGCCCAGGTGCCCGGTCGCGCGTGACCGAACGGCCGCGAGCGCCTCGACGTCTGCGGCGACCGCCAGGTCACCCATGCGTTCGTAGAGGCGCGCAGCAGCTCGGAGGGCGACGTCATCACCATCCGCTGCTGCCCGGGCTGCCGCGGCGGCGGCTACCGCGCGCGGGCCGCACACGATCGCCGCGAGATCGCTCAACCGTCCAGCCACCTCTGTTCCGCCGAGGCGGACCATGGTCTCGAGCGCGACGACCTCGACAGCTCCGAACCCTCGGTCACGCGCGAGTTCCGCGGCCCCGGAGGCCGTCGCCCGAGCCGCCGAGTGACGGCCCTCGGAGACCTCGAGCCAGGTGCGAGCGAGAAGCCCGGACGGTTCGCGCATCGCCACGGCAGGGTGTCGGTGGCGCTCAACGTCGGCCCAGCTCTCCCGCGCACCGCGGGCGTCGCCGAGCAGCGCTCGCGCCTCGGTCAGCGTGATCGCTGTGATGTACTCCCATCCACCAGTGAAAGCCTCTTCGGCGATGGTCAGTGAATCGAGCAACAACGGAACAGCGGCATCCATGGCCCCGGCCGCGTGCGCCGCAAATCCTCGCAACGAGCGCGAGAGCGCCCCGAACGGCGACAATCTCACGTCCATGGAAGCGGCATCCGCCACCAGCTCGTCGACGCCACGCACGTCGCCGCTGAGCCGACGGTGCAGAAGAATCGCCTCGGTGATGACGAATCGCTCGATCGCGGTTCCGTAGGAGCCCACGGCCGTCGGCGGCGCGCTCGCCGCCAATGACGACGGCAGGGGCTCGCCCTGCAGCGCGCATATGACTATCGAGCCGACCAGCGCGGCAGCCCGGCCAAGCGATGAGAGTCCGTCGACATCACGCACTCTGCGGTGGTCGTCACGAGCGCCACGGAGATCACCCTCGAAGGAGCGCAGCCAGCACCGCATCGCGCGAATCTCGGCGTCGGCCGTCGGATCGCCGAGACCTCGCGCCGCCGCGCGGTCCAAGACGTGCAGGGCCTCGTCGGGCCGTTTCAGCATGAAGGCGAGATTCGCCGCCGCAACCTGTGTGATCGCGGCGTGTTCCGCGGGCGTGGTGGCCAGCTCGTGGAGTCGCGGCACGAGGTCATCGGCCCGTCGGCCCTCCCCAGACCACGAAGCTGCGAACGCCAGGTCGAACCCCGTACGAGGGGTCGGCGCAGCATCGAATGCCACTTCGGCGAACTTCGTAGCAAGACGGAGATCGAGACGACGCAAGGCCGCGTTGGCTGCTCTGGCGAAGATGCCAGGCTCGGACTTCTCGCCTGCGGCGTACAGGTGACCGGCTAGGCGCACCGGGTCGCTCTCGCCGCGGCGCCGCAGCGCGGTCGCGATCACGCTGTGAAGTCGTCGTGCTCGAAGCGAGCCGGTCCTGGCGCGCAGATGCTCACCGAAGAGGGGGTGCGCGAACCTGACGACCGGGGGGCCAGTCCCAGCGTCCATCTGAACGAGACCCGTGGCTTCGAGCCGCTCGATCTCCGTGCGCCGCCCGTCGAGGTCGGATGTGGGGACGAGCACCTCCAGCACGTCCAGGCGCACCGGTTCGGCGAATGCGAGCAGCTCGGCAAGGTCTCTGTCAGCCCGGTGTCGATCCAACGTCGCGGCGATGCGATCCTCCACAGCGGCAGCGAGGGCCGGGCCCTCCTGCATCCCGTCGACGGACGAGGTCCACACCCCCGCTTGGTGCAGAAGTCCTCCTGTCTCGACTGCATCGTCGATGAGCAGCCGCAGGAACAGCGCATTTCCCGCGCTCAGTTCCCACATCTGACGAACCGTGCTCGGATCCACGCGGCCGTTGAGCACCACCGTGAGAACCTCCGCGACTTCTTCTTGCCTCAGGGGCGGCACGTCGACTCGGGTCAGCGCGTCGGTCTCGGCAAGCGCCGCGACGTCACCCGACAAGTGCTCCTCGTCGCGCACGACGAGGAGGACCGCGGTACCCGACCGCTCGATCGCCGACCGCAAGACCAGAGCGGAGACATCGTCGAGCCAGTGCGCGTCGTCAACGACGAGCAGGCTCCGGTCGCCCAGGTCGTCGAGAGCGGCGACGGCTGCCCTGAGTGACGCGAGGGGATCACTCCCGAAATCCGGAACGAGCAGCGCGAGCGCTGCGAGCGGCTGGTCGCGCAGCGTGGCCCCCGCCGTCGCCCAGTGCACGGTCCAGCCGGCCGCTTCGAGCGATCGCGACACCTCGCGGGCGAGACGTGTCTTACCCGTGCCCGCAGCGCCGGACAGCAGCAGCGATCCAGCGCGCGAGCGGATGTGTCCGACAAGCGCTCGCTGCGCCTGCTCACGTGCTGCGAAGGGCCAGCTCGGCATCGGAGCAATCGTGGCGCGGCTGGCGCGGTCGCGCGAGACCGAGCTCGCCGTCCGCGCCGCGAGAGCTCGTCTCCCGAGAGGATGGACCTCAGCGGCGCTTCTTGGCCGCCTTCGCCGCGCGACGGCGGGCCTCGCGGTTCGCGCCGCCGCCGCCCCCGCCGGAGGAGGCGCCCGCCGCCGGACGTGCGGAACCGCCGGACGTGCCGCCCTCGCTGCGCACCACCCGACCCTCGCTGAACGAGCTGCCCCCGTCGGACGACGGCGCCGAGTACTGCAGCGCGGCCGGTCGCTCAGGCGTGTCGAGCCCGAGCGGGTCCACCTCGGCCGCGGGTCGTGTCGCCACGCGCGCCGCCGGCCGGCGCTTCGCGGGCCGCTCCGGCTCGCCCGCCGGGACCGCCTCCTGCTCGGGTGCCAGCGGTTCGCCGTCGGAGCCCGTCGGGACGGCGGGAACCACCGGCGCACCGTCGGTGCTCTCCTCGGCGCTCTCTGCCGGCTCCGGACGCTTCACCTCGAGGTTGAAGAGGTAGCCGACCGCTTCCTCCTTGATCGCGTCGCGCATCGCGGAGAAGAGCTGGAAGCCCTCCCGCTGGTACTCGACCAGGGGATCGCGCTGGGCCATCGCCCGGAGGCCGATGCCCTCCTTGAGGTAGTCCATCTCGTAGAGGTGCTCGCGCCACTTGCGGTCCAGCACCGCGAGGACGACGCGCCGCTCGAGCTGGCGCATCACGTCCGGCGTGAGCTCTTCCTCGCGCCGCGCGTACGCATGCTCGGCGTCCGACAGGATCTCCCGCGTGAGCATCTCCGGCGTCACGCGCGTGGCGTTGCCGGCCTCGGACACCACCTCCTCGGGCGTGATCGAGATCGGGTACACGGCCTTGAGCGCCGTCCAGAGCTCGTCCAGGTCCCACGACTCCGGTGCGCCCGCCTGCGTGGCGGACTCGATGTACGCGGTGACGACATCCGTGAGGAAGCCCTGCACCTGCTCGGCGAGGTCCTCACCCTCGAGCACGCGGCGTCGGTCCGTGTAGATGACGGCGCGCTGCCGCGACAGGACGTCGTCGTACTTGAGCACGTTCTTCCGGATCTCGAAGTTGCGCGCCTCGACCTGGCCCTGCGCGCTCGCGATGCCGCGGGTCACGAGCTTCGACTCGAGAGGCATGTCGTCGGGGTAGGCAGAGGAACCCATGAACCGCTCCGCGAGTCCTGAGTTGAACAGCCGCATGAGGTCGTCCCCCATCGACAGGTAGAAGCGCGACTCCCCCGGGTCGCCCTGACGCCCGGACCGGCCGCGCAGCTGGTTGTCGATCCGTCGCGACTCGTGCCGCTCCGTGCCCAGCACGTACAGCCCGCCGAGATCGACGACCTCGTCGTGCTCCGCGGCGACCGACGTCGTCGCCTCCTCCAGAGCGTCCGGCCAGGCGGCCTCGTACTCCTCGGGCGTCTCGTTCGGGTCCAGACCCTGCTCCGCGAGAGTGGCGATGGCCAGGTGTTCCGCGTTCCCGCCGAGCATGATGTCCGTCCCACGGCCGGCCATGTTCGTCGCCACGGTGACGGCGCCCTTCCGACCCGCCATCGCGACGATCGACGCCTCCCGCGCGTGCTGCTTCGCGTTCAGCACCTCGTGCGGCACGCCCTGGCGCTTGAGCTTCGTGCTCAGCAGCTCCGACTTCTCGACGCTCGTCGTGCCCACGAGCACGGGCTGCCCAGCCGCGTGGCGCTCCACGATGTCCTCGACGACGGCGTCGAACTTGCCGTCCTCGTTCTTGAACACGAGGTCCGGCTTGTCGAGGCGCGCCATCGGCATGTTCGTCGGGATGGGGACGACGCCCACCTTGTAGGTCCCCTGGAACTCGGCCGCTTCCGTCATGGCGGTACCGGTCATCCCGGCGAGCTTGCCGTAGAGGCGGAAGTAGTTCTGCAGCGTGATCGTGGCGAGCGTCTGGTTCTCCGCCTTGATCGCCACGCCTTCCTTGGCCTCGATCGCCTGGTGCATCCCCTCGTTGTAGCGGCGGCCCGCCAGGATGCGCCCGGTGTGCTCGTCCACGATGAGCACCTCGCCCTTGAGGACGACGTAGTCCTTGTCCCGCTTGAACAGCTCCTTCGCCTTGATGGCGTTGTTGAGGAACCCGATGAGCGGGGTGTTGAGCGACTCGTACAGGTTGTCGATGCCGAGGTAGTCCTCGACCTTCTCGATGCCCGGCTCGAGCACGCCGACGTTGCGCTTCTTCTCGTCCACCTCGTAGTCGCTCTCGCGCGTCAGCCGACGCGCGACGCGGGCGAACTCCGCGTACCACTTGTTCGCGTCGCCGGAGGCGGGCCCGGAGATGATGAGGGGCGTGCGGGCCTCGTCGATGAGGATCGAGTCCACCTCGTCGACAATGACGAAGTTGTGGCCGCGCTGCACGAGCTCGCCCGACGACCACGCCATGTTGTCGCGCAGGTAGTCGAAGCCCAGCTCGTTGTTCGTGCCGTACGTGATGTCCGCGGCGTAGTGCCGACGCCGCTCCTCCGGCTTCTGCCCCGACAGGATGCAGCCGGTCGTCAGTCCGAGGAAGCGGTAGACGCGGCCCATGAGGTCGCTCTGGTACTGGGCCAGGTAGTCGTTGACCGTGACCACGTGGACGCCGTCGCCGCTGAGCGCGTTGAGGTAGGCCGGGAGCGTGGCGGCGAGCGTCTTGCCCTCACCGGTCTTCATCTCCGCGATGTTTCCGAGGTGGAGCGCCGCGCCGCCCATGACCTGCACGTCGTGCGGGCGCTGCCCCAGCGTGCGGCGGGCCGCCTCGCGCACCGTGGCGAACGCCTCCGGGAGGATCGCCTCGAGCGTCTCGCCGTCGGCCAGGCGCGCCTTGAAGACGTCCGTCTCCTCGCGCAGCTCCGCGTCGGTGAACTCTCGGACCGTGTCCTCGTGCGCGTTCACCTGAGCCACGATGCCGGTGAGCTTCTTGAGGATCCGGCCCTCCCCCATGCGGAGGACCTTGTCGAGGATCGAAGGCACGCGTCACTCCAGTTCGGCTCGTCGGCCCGCGCCGATGCGAAGGCGCGCGGGCGGTGGGGCGTGGTGCGCCCCGTCCATCGTAGGCGAGGAAACGAGCGAGGACTCCGACAGCGAGGAACGAGCGCAGGAGGATCGCGACCGACAAGAGACAGGAGCTGACGCCTACGAGGTAGGACGACGACGGCGCCGCAGGGGTTCCCACGGCGGCGGCACCGCGACGCTGGTTCAGGTGCGAGGGAGCAGCGGCGCCAGACCCGCCAGGAGGTCTCCACGTGCGGCGTCGTCGATCACGACGTCCGAGAGACCGAGCCAGGTGGCCAGCTCGCCGAGCTCGGCGGCGAGCTCCTCCGCGGTGTCGGCGGGCGCGCCATCTTCGGCGAACGCCGCGCGCACCAGGAGACGGCCCGACGCGCGGTCCGCCTTGAGGTCGACACGCGCGGCCATCGCGTCGCCGAGCAGGAACGGCAGGACGTAGTAGCCGTGCACCCTCTTGTGGGCGGGCGTGTAGATCTCGATGCGGTAGTGCATGCCGAACAGCGCCTCGAGCCGTGCGCGCTCGAACACGAGCGGGTCGAACGGCGCGAGCAGCGCGCGGGCGCGGACCCGGCGCGGGTGGGCCGCCGCCTCGTGGACGTACGCCGGCCCCCAGTCGCGCACGGTCACCGCATGGAGCTCACCGGCGTCGACGAGCTCGGTCACGGCCCGCTGCGTTGCCTCGGCGGGCATGCGGAAGTAGTCGCGCAGGCACCGCAGGGAGGCGACGCCCAGCGCCGAGGCGGCGATCCGGACGAGCTCGCGCTGCGCCGTGGCCGTGTCCGGGACCGGCTCGGCCAGGACGGCCGGCGGCAGCACGCGCTCCGTCAGGTCGTAGCGACGCTCGAACTGCGTCGTTCTCCCGGCCGACGTCAGCTCCCCGACGAAGAACAGGTGCTCGAGCGCGCGCTTCGCGATCGTCCAGTTCCACCCCCACTCCTCGCGCTGGACGGGGGTCGAGTGGTCGAGCCGATCGTGCGCCTCGCGTGCCGTGAGCGGGCCGGAGTCAGCGACGAGATCACGGACCGCGTCGAGGACGTCGGAGTGGGACGCCGAGAACGACACGGCCCAGTGACTCGCGGCGTTCGCCGTCATCCGCCAGCGCAGGAGCTGGTACGTCTCCGGCGGGACGAACGACGCCTCGTGCGCCCAATACTCGACCAGCCGGCGCGGCGAGACGCTGCTGGCCCGCTGCAGCAGCGCCGTGTCGTACGGGCCGAGCCGCGAGTAGATCGGCAGGAGGTGCGCCCGGGCGATCACGTTGACCGAGTCGATCTGGAGCAGGCCGATACGGTCCACGAGCCGCTGCAGGTGACCCATGGTCACCGAACCCGCCGGCCGCGCACGGGCCAACCCCTGGGCTGCGATCGCGCTGCGGCGTGCCTGCGCGAGCGTCAGCACCTCGCGTCGGGGCGCGGGAACGGGCGTGCTGGTCGACGTCACCGCCCGATCGTGCCATCGGCCACCGACATCGCCTCCCGGCCCGGCCGGCGGACGGTCAGTGCGCAGGCACCGCCACCGGGGCGTCGAGCCGGATGACGCCGTAGGTCCAGCCGCGACGCCGGTACACCACGCACGGCTGAGCCGTCTCGGCATCGATGAAGAGGTAGAACGGGTGCCCGACGAGCTCCATCTCGTACAGCGCGTCGTCGACGCTCATCGGCGCGGCCTCGTGGACCTTCTGCCGGATCAGCACGGGCGAGTCGCCGAGCTGCGCCTCGACGGCCACCCCGCGCTCGCTCGGCGCGACGGGGTGGTCCTGGATCTCCGGCCGGTCGTCGGCGCCCGCGGCCGCGCCCGGCGGGCGCAGGTCGAGACTCGGCATCGGATCCTTGCGGTTGTGGTGCGTCTTGCGGCGGTCGCGCACGCGACGCAACCGCTCCAGGAGCTTCGTCGTCGCGGCGTCGAGCGCCGCGTAGCGGTCGCTCGCGCTCGCCTCCGCCCGCACGACCGGCCCGCGGTCACGCACCGTGAGCTCGATCCGCTCGGCCGTCTCCGCCTGACGCGGGTTCGGCTCGTGCGTGACCTCGACGTCGATGCGCTGGGCAAAGGGAGCGAGCTGCTCGACCTTGGACAGCTTGTCCTCGACGTGCCGGCGGAAACGGGTCGGCACCTCGGTGTGGCGGCCGACGACGACGATCTCCATGGATACCTCCGATGAGTGGCCCGGCTGCAACGGCCGGGAGTCCGGGGCTCGTGCTGCGCCCACCCGGACCGGGGGGCGACGACTCAGGTACCACCTCCCCAGGGACCCCCGCGGCGCTCGCCCTCACCTACCGGTGGGCGACGCGTCTGGCGCTCCATGCACCGACGTTAGACCAGTGGCCCCCACCTCGGCATGCCGGACGAGGAACGAGACGTCCCGGGCTGGTTCGTCTCACCACGTGGTCACCTCACCGAGGCCGGCGGCAGACCCCGCGACGCACCGCCGGCCGAGGACGCCGCCGCGAGCACGACCGCGCCCAGCACCCGCGCCCCACCCGAACACAGCACGTCGCGGCTGGCCGCGAGGGTCGCACCCGTGGTGAGCACGTCGTCCACGAGCACGCACGCGGTCCCGGGCGGCGGCAGCGCGGCGAGGCGGGTGCCGGCGCGGGCCGCGGACCCGCGCGCCCGCGCGCCGCGGCCCGCCTGCCCGCCCCCGGTCCGCCGCAGGACCTCGACGACGCGCGTGGCGCGGCCCGCGTGGGCGATGCCCTCGGCCAGGCCGTCGGCCAGGTCCGCGACCGGAGGGCGACCGCGCCGCCGCCGAGCGCGCGACGAGGGTGCCGGCACGACCCAGACCGGGGCCTCCAACGACGCCGGACCGGCGCGCGCCCAGGCGGCGCCCGCGGCCACCATCGCTTCCCGGAGCTCGGACCCGAGGTCCGCGCGTCCCGCCGTCTTCCACGCCAGCACCACGGCACGCAGCCCACCCTCGTACGGACCGAGCGCCCAGACCGGCCACGCGCCGTCGATCGCCGGGGCACCGCCGTCGCGCCGGCGCAGCGGACCGTCGAGGACTGCACGGCAACCCGGGCAGAGGCGTTCGTCCGGCTGCCCGCACACCGGGCACTCCACCGGCACGACGACGCGCGCCGCCGCCCGCGCGGTCGCGGTCGCCGCGGCGCGCACCGCCCGCAGGCTCTCGCCGTCGCTCACGCGTGCCACGCTGCCACGCGGTCTGTCGTCGTCGGCATGGCCCTGGGGACGAGGGACGACGGCGCCAGCCGGCACCGTCCTGGGGACAACCCGCCGAGCGCTCAGCCGGGGTACGCCGGATCCCGCACGTCCTCCGCGGCCAGCTCCCACCGCAGCCCGCTCCGCGCCAGGACATGGTCGTCCGACGTGCCCACGAGCAGCTCCTGCGAGCCGTTGCCGGCGGCGAGCGAGACGGCCGCCGGCACCGCCTGCGTCGTCTCGTGCGGCCCGGGGACCGTGGCGAGCCGCACCGCCGGGTCGCTCTCCGCGCCGGGCTGGGCGAGCACGGCGACAGTCGTGGAGTCCACCCACACCACCCCTCGGGCGGCGAGCAGCCGCGACGCCACCGGAATGCCCTCCGGCACCGTGCGCGGCATCCCGACCGCATCCCGCACGACGGCGGCGACGACGACCTCGTCGACGCCGTCCCGGCGGAGCAGGACGGCGATCCGGGCGCCCTCCCGCGAGACCCGCAGCCCGAGCACCTGGGCACCCTCCAGCCACGGCGCGCTCACGACCTCCGGCTCGCCGCCGACCTGCGCGACGAGCAACGTGCCGTCCGTGTCACGCGGCGCCGTCCAGACCCAGCCCTGACGGTCGAACGAGGGCGGCGCCAGCGCACGCCCCGTGATCAGCGTGGTCACGGCGCCCTCGCCGGAGACGTGCACGACGGCGTCCGCTCCCGCCAGCAGCACGGTCCCCTCGTCCCCGTAGCCGACGGCCGGGTTCGCGGGCAGCAGGTCCGAGAGGTCCCCGACGCCGTCGACGGGGGTCACCGTTGAACCCTGCAGGCGGGCGAGGGTCCCGTTGGTGAGCACGGTGGCCACGCTCCCCACGCGCGGCTCGACGATCGGCTCGGGCATCCCCGAGGGAACCTGGTACGCCGCCCCACCCATCGTCAGCTCCACCGACCGGATCGACGGGATCGCCAGGAGGGTCTGCTGGATCTGGGTGTACAGGTACTTCCGGTCCTCGAAGTCCGCCGCCTGCGCCTCGGCCGACAGGTTGACGCTCGCGACGCCGTCGGCGACCACGACCGACGACGCGACGTCGAGCGTCACCCCGTCGGGGATGCGCGTCGCGACGGCGCTCGACAGCCAGCTCGACGGGCCGGCGAGGAGCTCGGTCACCGCGTACCCGGCCGCGTTCTGCGAGGGGAAGTAGCGGACGTCCGGGACGAGCGCCTCGAAGTCGGGGCTCCAGAAGTACAGCGGCATCTGGCGGAACGACGGGCCGAACGTCGGCTCGGACACGAGCATCCCGTCCGGGAGCACCTCGATGCGCCACTCGCCGTCGACGCGCACGAGGGTGAAGTCGAGGTCCGTGGGAAGTTCCGGCGTCGCGGACACCGTGTAGGTGCCGTGGGCGTCGACGGCGGCCACCGCGTGCACGGAGATGACGGCGCTCGCCCGGTCGGCGTCCTCGATCGGCGGCTGCGTCGCGCCGGGGCCGTCACCGCCCTGCGCCTGGACGTCGATCTCGGGCGTCGACTCGGTCGCGTAGACGAGCACCTCCTCGAGCGGGCGCCAGGTCGAGCTGGCCTCCGGCGTGAGGAACATCCGCGCGAGCGAGAACTCGCTGTCCGCGGACAGCCCGCTCGTCGCGGCCTGCACGAAGCCGGACAGGATCTCCGACGGGGAGTCGCCCGGCTCCGGCGGGTTGCCCAGGAACCCCAGACCCGGGGGTTCGGGGACCTCGGTGAGCCCCTGCTGGACCGGTCCGGACGTCGGCAGCGCGACGCAGGCGGAGAGCAGCGCCGCGGCGACGGCGGCCAGCGAGAGCGCCGAGACGGCGCGCACGCCCCGACGCTGGCGCGTGCTCATCGGTTCACCTCGTCCAGGTCGGGCACCGCCGCCGGGCCGCTCGACCCCTCGTCCCGTGGCGCCGGCTTCCCGCCGTGCCCCGGCCCGTCGTCGCCGCCGGGGCGCGCGAGCTCCAGCGGGGACGCTCCGATGTCCAACCCCGCCCGGCGGGGCAGCGTGAGCACGAACGTGGCGCCGTCGCCCGGCGTGCCCCACGCCTCGAGCCGCCCCCCGTGCAGCCGGGCGTCCTCGAGCGAGATCGACAGGCCGAGACCGGTACCGCCCGTGGTCCGGGTCCGCGCAGGATCGGCGCGCCAGAACCGGTCGAAGACGTGCTCGGCCTCCCGCACGGTCATCCCGACGCCGTGGTCCCGCACCGCGACGGCCACGGCTCGGGCGTTGGCCCCGACGTGCACCTCGATCGGCCGGCCCTCCCCGTGCTCGATCGCGTTGACGAGCAGGTTGCGCAGGACGCGTTCCACCCGCCGTGGGTCGATGTCGGCCGTGCACGGCCGGTCCCCCTCGAGCACGAGGACCGTGCTCCCCCGCCGCTCCGCGAGCGGTGCCGTGAGATCGACGGTCCGGTGCACGATCGTGCGGACGTCGAGGTGCTCGACGTCGAGCACGGCGGCGCCCGCGTCGAACCGCGAGATCTCGAGCAGGTCGGCCAGGAGCTCCTCGAACCGGTCGAGCTGCGCGTGCAGGAGCTCCGCGGACCGCCGGGTCGCCGGGTCGAACTCGTGCCGCTCCGCGAAGAGGATCTCGGCGGCCATCCGGATCGTCGTCAGGGGCGTCCGCAGCTCGTGCGAGACGTCCGACACGAACCGCTGCTGCACCCGCGAGAGCTCGGCCAGCCGTTCGATCTGGTGCTGCAGGCTCTCCGCCATCTCGTTGAACGTGCGGGCGAGCGACGCGAGCTCGTCCTGACCGCGCACGGTCATCCGCTCGTCGAGCTCGCCGTCCGCGAGTCGCTCCGCGATGTGCGCCGCCTGCTGGACCGGCGCGAGGACCTGGCGCGTGAGGTACCACGTCATCGCCACGAGAAGGGCGATGAGCACGACGGCGCCGATCGCCAGCGTGCGCTGGATCAGCTGGAGCGTGTCCTGCTCCGGCGCCAGGCTGTAGGCGAAGTACAGCTCGTACGCGCCGGCCTGCGGCAGCACGACCGGAGCACCGACGACGATCCCCGGGTCCTGCGTTCCACCCGGCTCCGCGAGCCCGACAGCCTGCCACTGCTGCCCACCCGAGTCCCGGACGGCGGCCCGCAGCTCGTCGGACACGTCGGACACGTCGAACGGCCCGCCTCTGCTCACGACGTCGAGGATGACCGGCGGCTCGTCGCTCGGGCTCCTCAGCAACAACGTGCCCACGGAGCCCGAACCAGGGCTCTGCGCGGTGGAGACGAGGTCCTGGGCGAGCTGCTGCACCTGGGCGCTCGTGGTGGCGCTCGCCGCGTCGAAGCGCTGCTGGGCGATCGCCGTCTGGGATGCGGCGTCGGCCAGAACGACGTCGCGGCGCTGCTCGTACAGTGTGTCGCGCACCTGCTCGGACAGGTACGCGCCGAGGGCCACGAGGCCGACGAGGCCGATCGCGACGGTCGTGACGACGACCCTCAGGCGGAGCGACCGGCGCCACGAGCGCCACAGCCGCAACGCCCGCACGCGCAGGCGACCCCGGTGCCAGAACCGCCGCAGCGCGCCCGGCCGAGGACGGGGCTGGTCGCCGGAGGCCGCACCCTCCGGCGTGGGAACCGCGGGGGTCTGGTCGGCCCGGGTGGTCATGGCTCGCTCACGCCGACCTCACGACGCGGGCGTCCCGGCGCGGTACCCGACCCCGCGCACGGTCACGACGACCTCGGGGTGCTCAGCGTCCCTCTCCACCTTCGCGCGGAGCCGCTGCACGTGGACGTTGACCAAGCGCGTGTCGGCCTGGTGCCGGTAGCCCCACACCTGCTCCAGCAGCGCCTCGCGCGTGAACACCTGCCAGGGCTTGCGCGCGAGAGCGACGACGAGGTCGAACTCGAGCGGCGTCAACGAGATCGTCTCGTCCCCGCGCAGCACGCGATGGCCCGCGACGTCGAGGACGAGATCGCCGATCCGCAGGCGTTCCTGCTCGCCGTCGTCGCTCTGCCTCAGCCTCGCGCGCACGCGCGCCACGAGCTCCTTCGGCTTGAACGGCTTCGCGATGTAGTCGTCGGCACCGGCCTCGAGCCCGCGGACGACGTCGACCGTGTCGCTCTTCGCGGTGAGCATGACGATCGGGACGCCCGACGTGCGCCGAATCTCGCGACACACCTCGATCCCGTCCTTGCCCGGAAGCATGAGATCGAGCAGGACAAGGTCCGGCTTCTCCTCGCGGAACCGCTCGACGGCGAGGGCGCCGTCGTCGCAGAACACCGCGTCGAAGTCGTCGGACTCCAGGACGATCCCGATCATCTCGGAGATCGCAGGGTCGTCGTCGACCACCAGGATCTTCGCGTTCATGGCCCTATGGTGTCACCCGGCGGCGCACCAGACGGCGCCGCTCGCCGTGCCGCGCGTCGCGGTGGCGGGTCGGACGCGTGGCGGGGAGGCTCAGGACGGCATGACCGAGGACCCCCGCACGCCCGACGAGCCGGCCGGGAACGGTGCCCCGCGCCCACCGCGCGACTGGGGTGCGCAACCGGGCTCCGCTCCGTCGTGGGGAGACCCCCCGCCTCCCGCGCCGCGCCTCCCCGGAACGGGGTCGGATGCCGCCACGGGCGCCGAGCAGGCGGTGCAACCCGGGATCGTGCCGGTGCGACCGCTCACGCTCGGCGAGCTGTACGACGGTGCGTTCCGGGCGATCCGCGCCAACCCCCGGGTGCTCTTCACGTTCGCGGCGATCGTGGTCGCCGCGGTCGGCCTCCTGCAGGCCGTCGCGTCGTGGCGCGCCCACGCGGCGCTCGCCACCGTCGAGGAGTGGGCGGCGAGCGGCCCCGAGCTCTCGGACCCGGGCGGCGAGCTCGAGGTGGTCGCCGCGCAGCTCGTCACCGGTGCGCTCGCCCAGGTCCTCGCGTGGATCGCGACCACGGTGCTCACCGGGCTGCTCGTGCGCACCGTCTACGCGGCGGTGCTCGGCGAGGCACCGAGCGTCCGGCAGGCGTGGGCCGGCGTGCGCGGGAGCGTGTGGCGGCTGCTCGGGCTCGCGCTCACCGTCATCGTCGCCGTCGCGGCCCTCGCGCTCGCGCCTCCCGTGCTGCTCGGGCTGCTCGGCACCGGGCTGGGAGGCGCCTGGCCGGTGGGCGGGATCGCCATCGGGATCGTCGTCGCGCTCGTGGCACTCGCCTTCGTCGTCCCGCGGACCGTGCTCGCGACCCCGGCCCTCGTGGTGGAGCGCCGCGGCATCGGGGGCGCGCTGGTGCGGGCGTGGCAGCTCGCACGCGGCAGCTCGGCCCGCGTGCTCGGCATCCTCGTCCTGACCTGGATCCTCGTGGGCGTCGCGAACGGGATCATCACGTACCCGATGACGCTGCTGGGTGGTGCCGTCGACCCCACCGGGCTCGGCTGGGCGTACGCGCTCGGGACCCTGGGCGCCGTCCTCGCCTCCGCCGTCACGACGCCGGTGGCGGCAGCCGTGACGTCGCTGCTCTACCTCGACCTGCGCATCCGACGCGAGGGCGCGGCGTCCGTGCTCACGGCCGACTGAGGGCGCGCGGGCGTCACGTCGCGTGGCGCCGCGCTCGCGCTCGCAGCAGGACGGCGCCCAGGAGCGCGGCGATCGCCGATGCGACGAGCACCCGCGAGGATCACGTGGTCGTCGCGCGTGCTGCCCTCGCCGAACGCGAGCGCGCCCACCAGGAGCGACACGGTGAACCCGATGCCGCCCAGCGTGGCGATCGCTCCGACGTCGCCCCACCGGACGCCGCGAGCGAGGCTCGCGCGCGTCAACCGGCACAGCAGCCAGGTCGCGCCCACGATCCCGAGCGGCTTCCCGACGACGAGCCCGAGCACGATGCCCTGTGCCACCGGGTCGGCCGCTGCCTCGCCGATGAGTCCGGCGTCGATCGCCACGCCCGCCGAGAACAGCGCGAACACCGGCACGGCGAACCCGGCCGACACCGGCCGCCAGCGGTGCTCGAAGCGCTCCGCAAGGCTCTCGGCGTCCGGGGCGGCGTCGGCTCCCGGGCGCGCGACGGCGGGCACCACCAGGCCGAGCAGCACGCCGGCGATCGTGGCGTGCACCCCGGACGCGTACATGCACCCCCAGGCGACGACGGCGAGCGGGACGAGGATCCAGGGTGCCGTGACGCCGCGGCGCAGCAGCACCGCGAACACGGCGACGAGAGCGAGCGAGGCGGCGAGCCACAGGAGTGCGACGTGGTCGGTGAACCCGACGGCGATGACGATGATCGCGAGGAGGTCGTCGACGACGGCGAGCGTGAGCAGGAACGCGCGCAGCGCCGTCGGGAGCCCGCGCCCCACGAGCCCGAGGACGGCGACGGCGAACGCGATGTCGGTCGCCGTCGGCACCGCCCACCCGCTGTGGTCGCCGTCGGGCGCGATGAGGTTGACCGCCAGGTAGAGCAGTGCGGGCACGACCATCCCGCCGACGGCGCCGACCACCGGGACGACAGCCGTCCGGGTGTGGCGGAGCTCGCCGACGACGATCTCCCGCTTGAGCTCCAGCCCGACGACGAAGAAGAAGATCGCGAGGAGCCCGTCCGACGCCCAGTGCGCGACCGAGAGGTCGAACCAGGACGGGCCGAGGTGCGTGTCCGCGAGAGCCTCGTACGCCGGCGCCCACGGCGAGTTCGCCCAGACCAGGCCGATCGCCGCTCCGAGCAGCAGCAGGACTCCGCCGGCGGACTCGCCGCGCAGCGTGTCGGCGAGGTTGCGCTCACCGCCAGGGGTGAGCCGGTCGAACACGGGGGGCAGTCGCAGCATGCGGTCTCCGGGCAGGTCGCGGGGTCGGGTTGACGTTCGCCGACCAGACTTCCCGGCACACCGCAGGCCACCCTATCGATGCCCCCACCGCTGCGCCCCGCGCGGGCGCGCGGGCACGGCCCCACCGCCGAGTGCGTGATCCCTCCCGCCCGGGCGCGGCGTGTCGCGCGAGACTCCACGCACTCGACGCGAGGGACGGCGCGCACCTCCACCTCGCGTGTCGAGATCGCAACCCCGGAGCGCGTTCATGCCGAGTGCGGGATTCCTCCCGCTCGGGCGCGGCCTCGGTTCTCGTCGGGGCGCGCATTCACGCCGAGTGCGTGATCCCTCCCGCCCGGGCGCGGCGTGTCGCGCGAGACTCCACGCACTCGACGCGAGGGGCGGCGCGCACCTCCACCTCGCGTGTCGAGATCGCAACCCCGGAGCGCGTTCATGCCGAGTGCGTGATCCCTCCCGCCCGGGCACGGCGTGTCGCGCGAGACTCCACGCACTCGGCGGACGATCCGGCTGCCGGGTTCGGATCAGCGGTCGGGTTGTCCCCAGAGGGTCCGGAGTTCGACGCGCGGGCACGTGTCCACAGGTCGTGGGCGGTGCGCGCTTCCGACGTCGCACGATTCGGCGATGTCGCTTCCCATCCCGCCTTGCCTGCCCGATGGTCCGTTCACGCTGCGGACCGGTGAGGACCTTGGGCTGACACGCCGTCAGCTGTACGGACGCTCAGTCGTCATCCCGTTCCCGGGCACGCGCCTCCGAGCGGACGGACCCGTCGATCTCGCCGCCCGGTGTCGCGCCCTCGCGCTCACTCTGAGCGAGCGGGCAGCCTTCAGTCACGTCACGGCTCTCCGCCTCCAGAACGTGGAGGTCCCGTGGCGTCTCGACCGCGACGACAGGGTGCACGTGGTCGTCCCCTCGCCCGTTGAGCGACCGCAGCGTCGCGGCGTCGTCGGACACGTCACCTCGGAAGGTGCGCTCGTGCGGCTCGTCGGCGGACTTCTGGTGACCACGCCGGCCCAGACCTGGAGGCACCTGGCCGGCACGCTGAGTGTCGACGAGCTCGTCGTGCTCGGGGACGCCATGACCAGACGCAAGCACCCGGCCTGCGCACTCGACGATCTCAGGCCCATCGCGGCAGGCATGCACCGTCGCCGCGGTGCACGGCGGGCCGCCGAGGCGTTGCCGCTCATTCGACCAGGGACCGACTCGAGCATGGAGACCCGCACTCGCCTCGTCCTCGTGCGCGGTGGGCTGCCGTGCCCGGCGGTGAACGAGGAACAGCTCCTCGACTCCGGTGAGTTCCTTGCGATGCCCGACATGGCCTACCCGGACCTGAAGGTCGCCATCGAGTACGCCGGCGACGTGCACCGCGACCCGGGCGTGTGGCGTCGCGACGTCGAACGCGAGGCGCGACTGCGCGACCACGAGTGGGAGGTGGTGACGGTCATCGCCGACCATGTCCTCCGCCGACCGGAGCTGCTCGTCGCACGGGTCCGCCGTGCCATGCACGCTCAGTCCGTCAGGCTCGGCGTCGCGCTCCCGCTCGCCTGACGCGTCACCTGCGCCGAGTGCGGGATCCCTCCCGCCCGGGCGCGGCGTGTCGCGCGAAACTCCACGCACTCGACGCCAGGGACGGCGCGCACCTCCACCTCGCGTGTCGAGATCGCAACCCCCGGTGCGCGTTCATGCCGAGTGCGGGATCCCTCCCCGGGCGAGCTCGGCGTGTCGCAGCAGAACCCACGCACTCGATGGCGGCAGTGCCGCGCGCGGTACTGCCAGATCCCGCTCCGACACTCACGGGCGCCTGCGGTGCAGCAGGCCGCCGGCGGGCGGCCCTCAGTGGCGCGTGCGGTACAGCCGCATCGTGATGGGCGAGAGCACGGCCGTCAGGACGACCGCCGAGACGAGCACCCACACGATCTCCCCGGTGTCCGGCGTCCCCGCCATCAGCCCGCGTACCGCCGTCACCAGGTGCGTGACCGGGTTGACCTCGACGAACCGCTGCAGGGCCGTCGGCATGGTGGCCGGGTCCACGAAGATGTTCGACGCGAACGTCAGCGGCATCAGCACCATCATCGACACGCCCATCACGGCGTTCGGCGTCCGCAGCAGCAGGCCGAGGATCGTGAAGATCCAGCTCAGCGAGAATGCGAACACCAGCAGCAGGAGCACGCCGAGCACCACGCCCACCACCCCGCCCGCGGGCCGGAACCCGATGACCAGGCCGAGCGCGATGCACACCACCGACGCGATCGAATAGCGGACGGTGTCGCCGAGCAGCGCGCCGACGATGGGTGCCGGGCGCCAGATCGGCAGCGACCGGAACCGGTCGAAGACACCCTTGGTGATGTCCGTGTTCAGCGTGTAGCCCGTGTAGACGGTGACGATGACGATCGTCTGCACGAGGATCCCCGGCAGCAGGAACTGGATGTACGCCGTCGTCGACCCGGCCAGCGCCCCGCCGAACAGGTACGTGAACATCAGCGTGAAGATGATCGGCGACACGAGCACGTCGAAGAGCTGCTCCGGCACGTGCTTGATCTTCAGCAGCGCGCGCCACGCGAACGTCAGCGTCATGGAGAAGGCCGACGGGCGACTGGGCCGGACGGGGAGCGCCACGGCCTCGCGCAGCGCCGTGGTGGTCAGGGTCGGGTTCTCGGCCCCCGTGGCCTGCGCGGTCATCGGGACACCTCCTCGCTCACAGTCGCGGTGTGGTCCGCTGCACCCGGACCGCCATTCCCGGCGGCGTCGTCACCGCCGTCGGGTAGCGGCTTGCCGGTGATCGTGAGGAACACCTCGTCGAGGCTCGGCTGCCCCAGCGAGAACTCCGGCACGACGATGCCCTCCTCGCCGAGGGCGGGGAGGAGGCGCGCCACGGCGGGTGCGCCGTCGTCCGGCACCCGCGCGGTGAGCGCGTACGGGTCGGCCGGGAGCGTCGGTTGCGTGCCCAGCAGGCGTTCGACGACGGCGGCGGCCGCCGCGCGCTGCGAGGCGTCGGCCAGGCGCATGGTCACCGCACCCTGCCCGACCGAGCGCTTGAGCTCGCTCGACGTGCCCTCCGCGATGATCCGGCCGTGGTCGACGACGGCGATCCGGTCGGCGAGCTGGTCGGCCTCCTCGAGGTACTGCGTGGTGAGGAGCACCGTGGCGCCGTCGGCGACGAGCACGCGCACGATGTCCCACACCTGGTTGCGGCTGCGCGGGTCGAGGCCGGTGGTCGGCTCGTCGAGGAACAGCACCCGCGGCGCGAGCACCAGGCTGGCCGCGAGGTCGATGCGGCGGCGCATCCCGCCGGAGTACGTCTTGACCTGGCGCGCTCCGGCGTCGGCCAGGCCGAACGCCTCCAGCAGGGCGGCGATCCGCACCCGCGCCGCCTCGCCCGCGAACCCGTAGAGCCGCGCGAGCATCATGAGGTTCTCGGTCCCGGTCAGGTCTTCGTCCACCGACGCGTACTGCCCGGTGAGGCCGACGGCGGACCGGACGGCGTCGGCGTCGTGCACGACGTCGTGACCCAGCACGCGCGCGCTGCCGGAGTCCGGCCGCAGCAGGGTCGCGAGCATCCGCACGATGGTGGTCTTGCCGGCCCCGTTCGGACCCAGCAGCCCGAAGACGCTCCCCTCGGCGATCCTCAGGTCGACGCCGTCGACGGCCTTCGTGACCCGCTTGCCGGTGGTGAAGTGCTTGACGAGCCCGTCGGCCTCGACGGCGAGGGCGCCGTCACGCGACGCGCCGCCGCGCGCCGCCCTGCCCGCCGTCTGGGCCTCGTGTTCGCGTTGCTCGGCCATCGGACCTCCCGGAGTGAGCCGCGTCACATCAGACGGTACGACGAACCTCCGACGTCGTCATCACTCCGAGGCGAACAGCGAGGTCAGTAGCGGTAGTGGTCCGGCTTGTACGGCCCCGCCACGTCGACGTCGATGTAGTCGGCCTGCTCCTTCGTGAGCTCCGTCAGCTCGACGCCGAGCGCGTCCAGGTGCAGCCGCGCGACCTTCTCGTCGAGGATCTTCGGCAGCCGGTAGACCTCGTTCTCGTACGCGTCCGAGGTGTGCAGCTCGATCTGCGCGATGACCTGGTTCGCGAACGAGTTGCTCATCACGAACGACGGGTGACCCGTGGCGTTCCCGAGGTTGAGCAGGCGGCCCTCCGACAGCACGATGATCGACCGTTCGCCGCGCTCGGCGTCGTCGCCCTCGCCTCCCGGCGCGCCCGCCGGGAACGTCCACTCGTGGACCTGGGGCTTGATCTCGGTCCGCACGATGCCCGGCACCGCGGCGAGCCCGGCCATGTCGATCTCGTTGTCGAAGTGCCCGATGTTGCCGACGATCGCCTTGTCCTTCATCGCGGCCATGTGCTCGACGCGGATGACGTCGAAGTTCCCGGTGGTCGTGATGAAGAAGTCCGCCTCCCCCACGACGTCCTCGAGCCGCACGACCTGGAACCCGTCCATCGCCGCCTGCAGCGCGCAGATCGGGTCGACCTCGGCCACCACCACGCGCGCGCCCTGCCCGCGCAGGGACTCCGCGGCACCCTTGCCGACGTCGCCGTAGCCCGCGACGAACGCGACCTTGCCGCCGATGAGCACGTCGGTGGCGCGGTTCAGCCCGTCCGGCAGGGAGTGCCGGATGCCGTACCGGTTGTCGAACTTCGACTTCGTCACCGAGTCGTTGACGTTGATCGCCGGGAACAGCAGCTCCTTCGCGGCGGCCAGCTGGTACAGGCGGTGCACGCCCGTCGTCGTCTCCTCGCTGACGCCTCCGATGGCGGAGGCGATGCGGGTCCAGCGCTGCGGGTCGGCGGCCAGCGAGCGGCGCAGCACGTCGAGCACCACGAGGTGCTCCTCGGAGTAGCCGGGCTCGCCCGGGCGGGGATCGGACGGCACCGCGCCGGCCGCCTCGTAGCGCACTCCGGAGTGCACGAGCATCGTGGCGTCGCCGCCGTCGTCGAGGATGAGCGTCGGTCCGCCCGTCCCGTCGGACGCCGACGGCCACGCCAGGATCGCCTCGGTGCACTCCCAGTACTCGGCGAGCGACTCGCCCTTCCACGCGAACACCGGCGTCCCGCGCGGGTCGTCCGGCGTCCCTCCGGTCTCGGGGCGTCCGACGACGACGGCGGCCGCCGCCTCGTCCTGCGTCGAGAAGATGTTGCAGCTCGCCCAGCGGACGTCGGCGCCCAGCGCCACGAGCGTCTCGATGAGGACGGCGGTCTGGACGGTCATGTGCAGGGAGCCGGCGATCCGCGCGCCCGCGAGCGGCTGCACCTGCGCGTACTCCCGCCGCAGCGCCATGAGCCCCGGCATCTCGTGCTCGGCGAGCCGGATCTGGTGCCGGCCGGCCTCGGCGAGCGCCAGGTCGGCCACGCGGTAGGCGAGGCCGGAGGGCGCGGTGGCGATGACGGGAGCTGCGGACATGTGCTGACCACCTCGGTGACGTCTCGGCCGGCGCCGGATGCGCGGCCTCGTCGATCCTAGGTGCGCCGCGCGGGGCACGTCATCGGCGCCGCGTCTTCCGCGGCGTCGGGGGCACTCGGGCGCGTGGCAGCCGGGCCGCTCACCGCGGGTGCACGCGCACCTCCGTCGCCTTGAGCGAGCACCAGACCTCGAGGCCGGGTCGGATGCCGAGCTCGGCGACAGCGCCGGGGGTCACGTCGACGGTGATCTGCGGGTCGCCCGACGTGCGCACGCGCACAGCGGGTCCGACGGGCACGAGCTCGGTGACGTTCGCGCTCCACACGTTCCGCGCGCTCGACGTCGGCCGCTCGAGCAGCAGCGTGACGGCGGACGGCGCGAACACGGCCGCCGCCGCGGCACCGGTGGGTGCCTCCCCGAGCCCGGCGAACTCGCGACCGTCGGGGGCGACGACGACGCCGCCGCGCGCGATGCCGACGACGACCTCCACGCCGGCGAGCGCCGCCGTGAACGCGTGGCGCGGCGCCGCGAGCACCTGGGCCGTCGGCCCGGCGTCGACGACGCGGCCGCCGTCGAGCACGAGCACCCGGTCGGCGAGCACGGCGGCGTCCAGCACGTCGTGCGTGACGAGGACGACGGGACGCGCGGCCTCGCCGGCACCCCGCAGCAGCACGCGCAGCAGGTCGCGCAGACCGGGTGCGGCCTCGGCGTCGAGCGCGGCGAGGGGCTCGTCGAGCAGAAGGGCGCGGGGCCGGGCGGCGAGCGCGCGCGCGAGGGCGACCCGCGCCCGCTGACCCCCGGAGAGCTCCGCCGGCCGCGCGGCACCACGTTCCTCGAGTCCGACGGCGTCGAGCAGCCGCACCGCCTCAGCTCGCGCGGCGCCGCGCGGCACGCCCGCCGCGCGCGGCCCGAACGCGACGTTCTCCAGCGCGCTGAGGTGCGGGAACACGAGCGGGTCCTGCCCGAGGAGCCCGATCCGCCGTCGTTCGGGAGGGACGACGACGGCGGCCCTCCCGTGGCGTACGGATGTCATCGTCTGCGCGCCGAGCGTCACGACGCCGTCGTCCGGCCGCCGCAGGCCGGCGACGAGGTCCAGCAGCGTCGACTTCCCGGCGCCGTTCGGCCCGAGGACGGCGAGCACCTCGCCGGGTTCGACGGCGAGGCTCACGTCGAGCGCGAGCGTCGGCAGCGTGAGGCGGAGGTCCGCGACGAGGGCGCCGTCGCTCACCGGAGCACCGTGCCGCCCGGCGCCGTCGCCCCCGGGCGCCAGCCGCGTGCGAGCGCGAGGATCGCGATCCCGACGGCGACGAGCACGATCGACAGGGCGACGGCCGTGTCCTGGGTGACGCCCGAGCCGTTGAACGCCGTGTAGATCGCGAGCGGCATCGTGCGGGTCACCCCCTCGGCGTTGCCGGCGAACAGCGCCGTCGCGCCGAACTCGCCGAGCGCGCGCGCGAAGCACAGCACCGTCCCGCTGAGGAGCCCGGGCATGACCAGCGGGAGCGTGACGCGCCGGAAGGCCGTCCACCGGCTCGCGCCGAGCGTCGCCGCCACGCGCTCGTACCGGGTCCCCGTCGTGCGCATCGCCCCCTCCGTCGCGAGCACGAGGAACGGCAGGGCGACGAACACCTGGGAGATGACGACGGCCGTCGTCGTGAACGGGATGCGGATGCCGAGCCCCGCGTCGAGCCACTGCCCGACGAGGCCTTGGCGCCCGAGCAGGTAGAGCAGGGCGATGCCGCCGACCGTCGGCGGCAGCACCAGCGGGAGGACGACGCACGCTCGCGCGAGGGCCGCCCAGCGCCCGGTGGCGCGCGCGAGGACGCTCGCGAGCGGGACCCCGACCAGCAGGCAGATCGCCGTCGCGGTCAGCGACGTGCGCAGCGAGAGCCCGAGCGCGAGCCGGGACGAGCGCGACGTCACGGCGTCGAGGAAGGCCGCCGGGTCCACCCGCCAGACGAGGGCGAGGACCGGCAGCACGAGCAGCGCGAACGCGAGCGCCGCCGGCACGTAGAGCGCGCGCGGCACGCCGGCGCCGGGACGCGCACGGGCACGGCCGCGGAGCGGGACGGCGGTGCTCGTCACGGGGAGAACCCGTGCGCGGCGAGCACCCGCTGGCCCTCCTCGGACAGCACGAGCTCGACGAACGCATCGGCAGCCGCGGGGTTCGGCGACCCGGCCGCCACGGCGATCGGGTACGTGTTCACGGGAGCGTCCGGGATCTCGACGGACTCGAGCTCGCTCTCCGCGCCGAGCACGTCGGTGGCGTAGACGAGGCCGGCGTCGGCCTCCCCGGCGGCGACCTTGGCGACGACGGCGCTCACCGCCTGCTCCTCGCTCACGGGTGCGACGTCGACGTCCGCGGCGTCGAACGCGCGGGCGGCCGCCGCGCCGCACGGCACCTCGGGAGCGCACGTGACGACGTCGAGCGTGACGAGGTCACCGAGCGAGGTGACGCCCTCGGGGTTGCCGGCCGGCACGGCGATCACGAGGACGTTCGTGGCGAACGACGCGGGCTCGAGCACGAGGCCCGCCTCCGCGGCGCCAGCCATCGTGGCCTCGTCCGCCGTGGCGAGCACGTCGGCCGGCGCACCTTGCTCGAGCTGGGTGACGAGGGTCGCGGAACCGTCGGTCGTGAGCCGCACGGTGAGGGCGGGGTAGCGCTCCTGCGCGAGCGTGGCGATCTCGTCGAACGCCGCCGCGAGCGACGCCGCCGCGAACACCGCCACCTCACCCTCGGGCTCGCCGGAGCGGTCCTCCGATCCGGTGGTCCGTTCCGTTCCCGGCGGGGCGTCCGCGCCACCGGCGCACGCGGCGAGCAGGACGACGAGGGCTGCGCTCAGCGCGAGGACGGGGGCGCGCCGCGCACCGCGGGGTCGAGGCGTCACGCCGGCTCCGGGGTCTCGACGATGACGGTGGTGGCCTTGACGACGGCGACGGCCCGCTCGCCGACGGCGAGACCGAGCTCGCGCACCGCCTCCGACGACATGAGCGAGACCACGCGATGGGGGCCGCACTGCAGCTCGACCTGCGCCATGACGGCGTCGGCGGTGACCTTCGTGACGATGCCCGCGAACCTGTTGCGAGCGGACGTGCCCCGGCTCGTCGGATCCTGCGAGGGCCTCGCGAGCTCGACGGCGCGGGCGGCGAGGGCCTCGCCCGCGATGACGCGTCGGCCGGCCTGGTCCACCTCGCTCGGCAACGTCGCGGCGTCGATCCACCGGCGGACCGTGTCGTCGCTGACACCGAGGAGCTGCGCTGCCTCGGAGATCCGGTACTGCGTCACAGATCGTATCCTAGCGCCGCATCCGCGGAGGACCGACTCGATTTCATCCGCACGTGCTCCGCGCTCACGCCCACAACGCGATCGGGGTCAGAGCGGCAGGACGTCGACGACGTCGCCGGGGCGCACCTCGTCGACGTCGGCGGGCACGACGGCGAGCGCCGTCGCGGCGGCGAGCGAGGCGACGAGATGCGAACCGGAACCGCGCCGCGCGGCCGGCCGGACGCCGTCGTCGTCGACCACGGCCGGAAGGTACTGCCGGCGCCCCGGCGGGCAACGCCATCCGGTGGCGGCGGGCCGGCGCTCGGGGCGGCGGGCGTCGTCGTGCCCGTGCAGGGCGGCGAGCACGGGCCGCACGATCACCTCCGCCGAGACGAACGCGCTCACCGGGTTGCCCGGCACAGCGAGGACCGGCACCCCTCGCCACCGGCCGCACGCCTGCGGCTTCCCGGGCTGCATCGCGACGGCGGCGAACGTCACGTCGTCGTCGCCGAGCACCTCACGGACGACGTCGAAGGCGCCGGCGCTCACCCCACCGGCGGTGAGCAGGAGGTCCACGCGCGGGGCGAGGTGGTCGAGAACCCGGCGCAGTGCGGCGGCGTCGTCCGGCACGACGCGCGCCGTCGGCACCGCCCCGCGTCCGCGCAGCCAGCTCGCGAGCAGCACGCCGTTCGACTCGGGCAGCTGGCCCGGTCCGGGCGCCTCGCCCGGCGGGACGAGCTCGTCGCCGGTGACGACGACGCCCACCCGAGCCCGGTGACGCACCGGCACGTTCCCGTAGCCCGCCGCCGCGGTGGCCGCGAGGTCGCGCGGCCCGAGCCGGCGGCCGGCTGGGAGGACGAGGTCGCCGACGTCGGCGTCCTCGGCGCGCCGCCGGACGTGGGCTCCCGGGGCGGGCTCGGACAGGATCGTGACGCGGGTCGGGGCCGTCGCGCCGAACGTGAACGCGCGCGCGTCGGTCAGCTCCACGGGGACGACGGCGTCGGCGCCCTCGGGCAGAGCGGCGCCGGTCATGATGCGGGCCGCCTGGCCGGGACCGACCCGGACCGGTGCGGATGCCGGCCCGGCCGCGACGTCGCCGACGACGGCGAGCTCGCGCGGGGAGTCCTGCCCGGCGCCGAGGACGTCGGCTCGCCGGACGGCGAACCCGTCCATCGCGGAGTTGTCGAAGGCGGGCGACGCCAGGAGCGCCCGCACCGGCTCGGCGAGCACGCGCCCGGTGGCGTCCGCGAGCGCCACCCGTTCGACGTCGAGCGGGCCGACGAGCGCGACGGCACGGGAGACGTAGGACTCGACCTCGACCAGCTGCTGCGGCACGCCCGTCACGCTAGCCTCCCCAGCCGCCGCGAGAGCTCCGGCGTGGGTACACCGTCCGGAACCACAGCGCGAGGTGAGCCGACCCGGAGGGCCGAGGGACTCGCAACGGACGACAACTCTCGTGGCAGCTCTCGTGGCGAGGGCGGCCGACAGGTGAGCCGACCGACGAGCGGCGGCGCGGGGATCGCCCGCCCCGGAGTGGCTGGGCGTGGGGCGCGACGAAGGAGCGCCCGGGCAGGGCGGGCGATCCCCGCGGCGCCGCGGACCCGACCACGAGAGCGACAGCGACAGCGACAGCGATGACCAGTCACGGCTGACCCGACACCTAGGCTGGAGGCGTGCACGGGACGCGGAGGCCGACCACCCAGGAGCTCGACCTCACCCGAGCGCTCCTCCCCGCACTCCCGGGTGCGGCGCTCGCGACGGCGCAGGTGGCCACGCACGGCACGTTCCACGACGTCGTGCTCGTGCCGGGCCACGCCGTCGTCCGCATCGCGCGCCGCACGGAGGACGCGGCCGCCTTGCCACGTCGGGTCGAGCTGCTGCGCCGGCTCGCCGGCGCGAACCTGCCGTTCGCCGTGCCGCGTCCGCTCAGCCCGGTCGTGCCGTACCGGGAGATCGGCCCGTTCGCCGATCTCGCGGCCGTCGCGCTCTCCTGGGTGCCGGGTGCCCCGTCGCGCCCTCAGGACGGCGGCCCGCGCCTGGTCGGCGAGCTGCTGCGGGCGGTCGGCGGCGTCGACCTCGCCGCCGTCGGCGACGTCCTCGACGTCCCGCACGCGTTCCTCGGCCGGGAGCGTTGGGCGGAGGTGCTGACGTCCGAGGTCGTGCCGCTGCTCGACCCGCCGTGGCGTGCCGAGGCCGCCCGCCGCGTCGAGTCCGCACTCGTGCTCCCGGACGTGCCGGCGACGCTGGTGCACGGCGATCTCGCCGGCTCCAACATCCACGTGGAGAACGGCCGGGTCGTCGGCGTCATCGACTGGGACCTCGCGCAGGCCTTCGACCCTGCCGTCGACGCCGCGTGCCTGGGCTGGTTCGGGTGGGAGACGCTCGCCGCGGCCGTGCCGCCGGAGACGATGCGCCGTGCGCGGGTGTGGTTCGGCACGTTCGGCCTGGAACAGGTGGGGGTCGCGCTGCGGCGGCGGGCCGACGACGCCGAGCTCGCCACCCAGCTGGCCCGTGCTCAGGACTGGCTGGCCCGGACGACGGCGCTCGTCGACTCCTGACACGCCGGGCCGGCGTGGCCCAGATCACATCCGGCGAGATCGACGCCGTCGCGGGCCATCCGGACATCACGAATCGATAACGATCGCCTCAGCCGCGAAACCCCAGGTCACAGCCGTGCTCCGGGGGTGACTTCGTGCCGGATCAGGGGTGGATCCGGGACTCTCTCTTTGCAATTCGTGGACGAACTCGGCACCGTGGAGGGCAGACCACGCCCCCTGCCCGCCGCACCGCGACGGGCCGATTCCGCGTGCCCCGGACCGTCCTGACCTCTGTCGGACGCGCCCGGCCGCGCCCCGAGAGGTGACATGAACGCGATCCGCGCCGAGCACGTCTACAAGGTCTTCGGACGACGCGAGCACGAGGCCGTACGACGTCTCGCCGACGGCGCGACCCGGGAGGAGGTCAAGCCTCTCGGCACGGCCGCCGTCATCGACGCCTCCTTCGAGGTGGCCGCCGGCGAGATCTTCGTCGTCATGGGCCTGTCGGGCTCGGGGAAGTCGACGCTCATCCGCATGCTCAACGGCCTGTGGCGCCCCAGCGCCGGCCAGATCCTGCTGGGCGACGACGACCTCAGCAACGTCAACGCGGCCCGGCTGCGCGAGATCCGCCGTCGGAAGGTCTCGATGGTCTTCCAGCACTTCGCGCTCCTTCCCCACCGCACGGTCCTCGACAACGCCGCGTACCCCCTGGAGATCCAGGGTGTCGAGCGTGCGGCTCGGCTGGAGCGGGCTGCCGAGGCGCTGAGCATGGTGGGCCTCGACGGCTGGGAGAACTCACTCCCCGGAGCGCTGTCCGGCGGCATGCGCCAGCGCGTGGGCCTCGCCCGGGCGCTCGCCGCCGACACCGAGATCCTCCTGATGGACGAGGCGTTCTCCGCGCTCGACCCGCTCATCCGCCGCGAGATGCAGGAGCAGCTCGTCGAGCTGCAGGCCCGCCTGGGCAAGACGATCGTGTTCATCACGCACGACCTCAACGAGGCCATGTTCCTCGGCGACCGCATCGCGATGATGCGCGACGGCCGGATCGTCCAGGTCGGCACGGCAGAGCAGATCCTCTCCGACCCGGCCACCGACTACGTGGCGCAGTTCGTCGCCGACGTCGACCGGACACGCGTGCTCACCGCGTCGTCGGTCATGCGGCCGCCGACGGTCGTCGTCCCCGCGAGCGGCGGACCCCGCCAGGCGCTGCGCACGATGAACGACGCGCAGGTGTCGGCGGCGTTCGTCGTCGACCGGCAGCGCGTGTTCCGTGGCGTCGTGCAGGACGACGCCGTGCTCGCCGCCCAGCGCGCCGGCGCCGAGAGCATCGCCCAGATCGTCCGACCCGACGAGCGGGCCGTCTCCCCCGACGCCCCGCTGTCCGAGATCTTCGCGCCGGCCGCCGAGTCGGTGCTGCCGGTGCCGGTCGTCGACGACGGCGGCAGGCTCCTCGGCGTCGTCCCCCGCGTCACGCTGCTCGAGGCGATGGCGCCCGCGGAGAGTCCCACGAACGGGGAGGTGCCGGCGGCCGACGCGCTCGTCGGTGCCTCGTCCGACCCGACCGCGCCCGAGGAGGTGCCCTCGTGAACGACCCCGTCGTCCGCATCCCCGTCGGCGAGTGGGCCGACGCGTTCATCTCCTGGCTCACGTCGACGTTCAGCTGGCTGTTCCAGCTCGTCAAGACCGTCCTCGAGGGGGCCTACGACTTCCTCGCCAACGCTCTGGGCGCGCCGCCGTTCTATGTGGTCGCCGTGATCCTGGTCGCGATCGCGTTCCTCGCCCGCGGCTGGAAGCTCGCGGCGGGTTCCGCCGTCGGCCTGTTCGTCATCTACGGCATGGGCCTGTGGTCCAGCGCGATGGACACGCTCGCGCTCGTGCTCCTGGCCTCGTTCATCGCCCTCGCCATCGGCATCCCGCTCGGCATCTGGGCGGCCCGCAACGCGACGGTCTCCCGGATCCTGCGCCCGGTGATGGACTTCCTGCAGACGCTGCCCGCGTTCGTCTACCTCATCCCGACGGTCATCATCTTCCTCACCGGTGCCGTGCCGGGCATCGTCGCGACGGTGATCTTCGCGATCGCGCCCGGGGTGCGGTTCACGGAGCTCGGCATCCGGCAGGTCGACAGCGAGGTCGTCGAGGCCGGGGAGGCGTTCGGCTCCTCGCGCGGCCGCATCCTGCGGCAGATCCAGATCCCGCTGGCGATGCCGACCATCATGGCCGGCGTCAACCAGGTCATCATGCTCGCGCTGTCGATGGTCGTCGTCGCCGGCCTGGTCGGCGCGGGCGGTCTCGGGAACGACGTCGTGAGCGCGCTCCAGCGCGTGCGGATCGGCCCCGGCTTCGAGGCCGGGCTCGCCGTCGTGATCCTCGCCATCTTCCTCGACCGCGTGACTGCGGGTCTCGGGGAACGCTCACCCGTCGCGAGGGCCGCCAAGGCCTCTCGGGCGTGAGCACACACCACCCGATCACCGGTCGGCGCGGTCCGAGCGCCGGCCCAGGAAAGGACACATGCGCATCACCCGAACGACTCGCAAGCTGACCGCAGCCGCGGCCGGCGCCGCGGCCCTCGCTCTCGCCCTCACCGCCTGCGCCTCGGGCGACGACGGCGGCGAGGACGGCGGCGCCGAGACGCCGGCCGGCGACGAGACCTCCGTCTCGATCGGCATCCCCGCCGGCTGGGACGAGGGCATCGCCGTCTCGCACCTGTGGGCGGCGATCCTGGAGGACGAGGGCTACGAGGTGGAGACCGAGGACGCCGACATCGGCCCGATCTTCACGTCGCTCGCCGGCGGCGGGTACGACCTGCTGTTCGACGGCTGGCTCCCGCTGACCCACGCCGAGTACTTCGAGACGTACGGCGAGGACCTCACCGACCTCGGCGTCTGGTACGAGGGCGCCGAGCTCACGATCGCCGTGAACGAGGACTCCCCCGCCCAGTCGCTGGAGGACCTCGCCGGCATGGCCGACGAGTACGGCAACCGGCTCGTCGGGATCGACGCCGGCGCCGGGCTGACGACCACCACGCAGGACGCCGTCATCCCGACGTACGGCCTCGAGGACATGGAGTTCGTCATCTCCTCGACGCCGGCGATGCTCGCCGAGCTGCGCAGCGCCACCGACGCCGGCGAGAACATCGCCGTGACGCTCTGGCGGCCGCACTGGGCCTACGACGAGTTCCCGGTCCGCAACCTCGAGGACCCGGAGGGCACGCTCGGCGAGTCCGAGTCGATCCACACGTTCGGGTCCGCCGACTTCGAGGAGCGCTACCCGACGCTGACCACCTGGATCGGCGCGTTCACGATGACCGACGAGCAGCTGTTCTCGCTCGAGAACATGATGTTCAACTCGGACGAGTACGCGTCCGAGGCGGACGCCGTCGACGCGTGGCTCGAGGAGAACCCGACGTTCGTCGACGACCTCAAGGCTGCGGCCGAGGAGGGCGCCGAGGGCTGACCTCGACGATCACGCCGGGGCCGCGGCGGGAGGGACGAGATCCCTCCCGCCGCGGCCTTCGTGCGTCGACGGGTGGCAGGGTGCGGCGGTCAGGGCACGGGCGGGAAGTGCTCGTCCGGCAGCCGGGTGTCCACGCGGAGATCGAGCGTGTCCGTGCAGGGATGCGACTCTCCGTTGTAGAGCACGTCCCGGTCGACGTAGATGTTCACGAACGCCCAGCGGAACTCGTCGGTGTCGTTCGCGTTCGCCGTGTGCGGCGTGTACGCGTGGTGGAACGTCACGTCGCCGGCCCGCAGCGGGATCGTGACGCGGGGCTCGTACGCGAGGTCGGGCGCGGCGTCGAACAGGTCGGTCGCGTCGCGCAGGTCGATGGCGCGGATGTCGTGCCGGTCGTGCCGACCCGGGATGAACGACATGCAGCCGCGCTCCACCGGCACGTCCACGAGCGCGATCCAGGCCGACAGGCTGTGGCGGCTGTGGTCGTGCGGCCAGTACGGACCGTCCTGGTGGAACTCGGTGGCGGCGCCGTTGTGCGGCTTCTTCGCGAGGAGCTGGTCGTGCCAGATCCGCAGCGGGATGCCGGCGAGCTCGGTGGCGAGCTGGGCGAGCACCGGGTGGAAGGTGAGGTCGCGCAGGGCCTCGTTCGACTCCCACACGTTGACGACCTGCGTGAACGTGGCGTCTCCGGGGTGCGTGCTCTCCTGGGTCTCGTACACCTGCTGGACCGCGGCGCGGTACGTCGCGACCTCCTCGGTGGTCAGCACCTGCGGGACGTGCACGAAGCCGTCCTCGCGGTACCGGGCGACTGTCGCGTCGTCCAGCTGGCGGCTCGGTGGCGCGGCGGTGGTCATCGTCGTCCTCCTCGTAGGACCGGGCGGCCCCTCGACCGCCACGATCGTCGCATCGGTCGACCAGATCTAGGACGCTCCTGCCTGGGGGTAGCACGATCCTGCTCGGTCGACGACGATGGGCTCGTGCTGCAGATGAGCCGCGCCGAGGTCTTCGCCGACGTCGACTACCCGGTGACCGCCCAGCGGCTGCGCGTCACGAGCGACGTGCCCGCGCACACTCACGACTTCGTCGAGCTCACGTTCGTGATCGACGGGGCCGCCGAGTACGTGACCCGGACCGACCGCCGCCCGATCGGGCGCGGTGACGTGCTCGCCGTACGCCCGGGCACGTGGCACGCGTTCAGCGCCTGCCGGCGTCTCGAGGCGTACAACGTCTACATCGGCCAGGAGCTGCTCCGTCGCGACCTGGCGTGGGTGCTCGACGACGCCCGGCTCGCGCGCCTCCTCCTCGCCGGCGGCGACTCGTCGATCCCGTTGCCGGAGTCCACGCTCGAGGCGGTCGCCATCCGGCTCGACGAGCTCGCCGGCGTCGTTCCCGACGGCGTCCCGGGTGGGGTCCTGCGGCGGAGCCTTCTCGGCTGCGCCCTCGGGGAGCTGCTCGTGTCATGGTCGACGCCGTCCCGCATCCCGGCGATCGACCCGGCCGTGGCCAGGGCGCTGACCTCGATGACCGACGACGTCGCGCGCGCCTGGACCGTCGCGGAGCTCGCCGCCGTCAGCCACGTGTCCGTCTCCCACCTGCACCGGCGCTTCTCCGACCAGCTCGGCACGACGCCGATGGGCTGGCTCGCCGGGGCACGGGCCGAGCGGGCGGCCGTCCTCCTCGTGCGGACGGCCGCTCCCGTCGCCGCGGTCGGGCGGGCGGTCGGGTGGTCGGACCCGAACTACGCCAGCCGTCGGTTCCGCGGCGTGTACGGCATGACGCCCACGGAGTACCGACGTCGATACGCGTTCGGCCCGGCGGGAGCGTCACGCGCCGGTCAGTGACCCGGCGGAGGCGACGACGGCGGCGCAGCGTCGGGTGCCGGCCCGGCTGGCTCGGCGGGCTCGCCGCCCGGCGCGGCCGCGGCGTCCACGGCCCGCCGCAGGTCCGGCTCGAGGTAGATGGCCCGCGCGATCGGCACAGCGTCGCGCACCCGTGCCTCGGCAGCATCGATCGCCCGCGCGACGTCGGCTGCGGACGACGCCGCCGGCACCTCGATCTTCGCCGCGACGAGCAGCTCCTCGGGCCCGATGTGCTGGGTCTTGAGGTGGATCACCGACGTGACGCCCTCGCCCACGAGGGCCGCGCGCACCGCGTCGAGGTCCCGCTTCGAGGCGGCCTCGCCCAGCAGCAGCGACTTCGTCTCGAGCGCCAGCACGATGGCGATCGTGATGAGCAGGAGGCCGATCGCCGCGGATCCGACGGCGTCCCAGCGGCCGTCGTGCGTGAGGAGCGTCATCGAGACGCCGAACATGGCGAACACCAGGCCGAGCAGCGCCCCGATGTCCTCCAGCAGGACCACCGGCAGTTCCGGTGACTTCGACGTGCGGATGAAGCCCCACCAGGACTGCGTGCCCTTGTGCGGCAGCGCCTCGTGCACGGCCGTCCGCAGGGAGAACGACTCCATGCCGATCGCGATGACGAGGACCGCGAGCGGCACCCACCACCACCTGCCCTCGATGGGGTGCGGCGAGAAGAACTTCTCGTACGCCTCGTACAGCGCGAACAGGCCACCGACGCTGAAGAGGATGACCGCCACGAGGAACGCGTAGAAGTAGCGCGAGCGCCCGTACCCGAAGGGGTGCTCGGAGTCGGCGGCGCGCTGCGCCCGCTTGCCGCCGAGCAGTAGCAGGAGCTGGTTCCCGGCGTCGGCCACGGAGTGCACGGACTCGGCCAGCATCGACGAGGACTGCGTGAGCAGGTACGCGATGAACTTGGTGATCGCGATACCGGTGTTCGCGAGCAGCGCCGCGACGATCGCCCTGGTTCCACCCTGGGTGGACATCTGGTCCCCTCCCGTGCCCGCCGAGCGCGGGTCCTCGTGCTCCCGCCCGCCGGAGGGAACCAGCCGAGATCGTATCGCCGCCGCTCAGCCCTCTTGCGCGTACTGCTCGAGGACGGCGTCGATCGGCCCGTCGGCCCGCAGCTCGCCGCTGCGCAGGTACAGGCCGCGGCTGCAGAACCGCTGGAGGTCGCTCGCGCTGTGCGAGACGAGGAACAGCGTGCGGCCGACGCTGAGGAGCTCGTCGATCCGGTTGTAGCACTTCTCCCGGAACCGCTTGTCGCCCACCGCGAGCACCTCGTCGACGAGCAGGATCTGCCCGTCGAGCTGGGACACGACCGAGAAGGCGAGACGCACCTTCATCCCGGACGAGTAGTGCCGGTACGGGGTGTCGAGGAAGTCGCGCACCTCGGCGAAGTCGACGATCTCGTCGAACTTCTCGTCGATCTCCGCCTTCTTCATCCCGTGCAGTCCGGCCGCGAGGTAGATGTTCTCGCGCCCGGTCAGGTCGTTGACGAACCCGCCGGTGATCTCGATGAGCGGCGAGACGTCGCCGCGCACCTCCACGCGGCCCTCGTCGGGGATGAGGACGCCGGCCACGAGCTTGAGCAGCGTCGACTTCCCCTGCCCGTTCCGCCCGATGACGCCGATCGCCTCGCCGGCGTTCACCTCGAACGAGACGTTGCGCAGCGCCCAGAACTTGGTGGTCGGGACGGTGCCCTTCCCGGGGCGCAGGATGAGCTCACGCAGACCCATGTTGCGCCGCCCGAGGATGAACTGGACGCCGACGTCCTCGACCGTGATGACCGTCTGACCGCGCGCCGTCGTCGGCTCGATGAGCTGGACCATCTAGAGCTCCTTCAGCACGGAACGCTCGAGCCGGGAGAACGTCAGCTGCCCGACGATCAGGACGACGACGGCGATCACCGCGGAGATGAGGAACGCGTCCCAGTGCATCTCCTCGGTGAAGAACGCCGCCCGGTAGGTCGAGAGGATGCCGGCCATGGGGTTGAAGATGTAGACGTCCTTGAGGATCTGGGGCGCGGCCATGTCGTTGACGTCGTTGATGCCGTAGATGATCGGCGACACGTAGAACATGAACCGCATCCCGATCTTCACGAGCGGGTCGATGTCACGCAGCAGCACCGTGAGCGGGGAGAGCAGGAGCGCGATCCCTGTGAGCAGGACCGCCTGCACGAGCATCGCCACCGGGAAGAGCCACGCGTACACCGTGAGCGTCGGGTGGAAGATGAGGATGAGGATGATGAGGACGGGGATGCTGAACGAGAACTCCACGCCCTTGGACATCACGATCCGCAGCGCCCACAGCTCGCGTGGCAACGACGTCGAACGGACGAGGCGGGACTCGTGCTGCAGCGCGTGCGAGGAGTCACCCACCGAGTTCTGGAACCACGTCCACGGCAGCAGCGCCGCGAGCAGGAAGATGATGTACGGCTCGACGCCGACGTCGCGGTGGAAGATCTTCGTGAAGACGAACCAGTACACGGCGCTCATGAGCAGCGGGTCCAGGATGGACCACACGTACCCGAGCAGCGAGTTCGCGTAACGGACGGTGAGATCCCGCTTCACGAGCAGCGTCAGGATCGACCGGTTGCGCCAGACGGCGCCCGGTCGCGTCCGCAGCTTGTTCGCCGACGCGACCGACCGGATGCGATCGTGGGTGGCTGTCACTGGCGATCCTCCGGGCCGACGGCGGGGGGCGCCTCCGTGGTGGCGCTCACCCGGACGAGCGGCGCCGGAGCGTCGACGCCGAACGTCGCCGCCCACGCCTCGGGGGAGGTGATCCGGGCCAGCGCCGAGCGGTACGTCTCGCTCAGGCCGTCCCAGTCCCGCCGCACCCGCCGGTGCAGGCGCACGCTGTCGAGGAGCTGACGGCGGAACTTCGCCCGGTCGCGCCGGTACCAGTACCGCGCCGTCCGGTCGGCCGTCGGCACGAGGGCGCTGTCGTAGCGCGGCACGCGCCACCAGGTGCCGTACCGGGGTGCGAACTCCACCTGGGGCCGCTCGGCGGCGGACGCCGGTGCCGGCAGCAGCCCGTGCCGCAGCACCTGGACGGCGGTGAACGGTCCGAGGCGCCAGCCGCGCGGCCAGCCTTCCATGGGGGCACGGTAACGCGGTGTCCACGCCGTCGGCGCCGGGATGTCCTCGGGGTCGTGGCGCACCGTCTCCGGGTGCGACGCCGTCATGGCCCGCACCTCGGCGATGCGCCCGGGCAGCATGTCGTGCAGCACGTCCGGGCCGGCCAGCACGTCACGCAGGGCGGCGTGCCGCAGCGCGACCGTGTAGTACTGCATGGACACGAGGTGCTTGACGTCCTGCCGCTGGCTGTCCTGAAGGAGCCAGCCGCCGCCGGGCGCCTCCGACTGCAGGAGCGCCGAGATCACGCGGTTGCGCTCGTGGAAGTACGCCTGCCACTCGATGCCGTCGTCCTTGTCGAGCCAGGAGATGTGCCACAGGGCCACGCCGGGCATCGACACGGTCGGGTAGCCGGCGTGCTTCGCGCGCAGCCCGAACTCCGAGTCGTCCCACTTGAGGAAGAGCGGCGCCGCGAGACCGACGTCCTCCAGCACCACCGTGGGGATGAGGCACATCCACCAGCCGTTGTAGTCGCTCTCCTGACGGCGGTGCAGCCACCCCGTCTCGCGCAGCGACGCGGTCGCGAAGTCGTGCCGCTCCTCGCGCGCGGAGCGGGAGCCCCACATGAACGGCCCCATGTCGACGATCTCGCTGTACGCGTGCAGCACCGACCGGTGGTTGAGGTCGAACATGTGCCCGCCCACGATCACGGGCTGCGACGTGTGGCGCGCGAACCGGACGGCGCGCAGCACGGACTCGGTCTCGACCACGACGTCGTCGTCCAGGAGCAGCACGAAGTCGGCCTCGGGCCGCTTGAGCGTCTCCAGCATCGAGCGGGAGAAGCCCCCGGACCCGCCGAGGTTGGCCTGCTCGATCACCTCGAGCTGGTCCCCCAGCCGGGCGGCGACCTCGTCGAACCCCGGCTCGTCGCGCAGCTTCTTCGTGCCCTGGTCGACGACGTAGACGACGTCGACGTCGTCGAGCATGTCCGCGTCGTCGGCGAGCCGGCGCAGCGACGCGACGCAGTAGTCGGCCTTGTTCACCGTGGTGATGCCCAGGCACACCTTCCCGGTGCGCAGGGGCGCGGCGTCGGTCTCCCACCGGCCGCGGTGCAGGCTGAGGCCCTCGGCCTCGGCGGCGAGGTCGAACCAGTACCAGCCGCCCTTGCCGAAACCGCGCAGATCGAGGTCGACGCTGACGCGCGCGACGCCGTCGTCGACCGACGTCGCCACGCGCTCGCTCGCGACGAGCGTGCTCTCCCCCGTGGCGTCCGAGCGGTGCACGTGCACGGTGCCGGCGCCCGCGAGCTCCAGCACGAGCCGCACGTGACGCACGGCCGTCCAGCGCCGCCAGTAGGAGGCCGGGAACGCGTTGAAGTAGGTGGCGAAGGAGAGCGTGTCTCCCCCGGCGACGTCGATCCGGTGCCGGGAGCCGATGCCGTCGAGGGCCCTGCTCTCCTCGGCGGACGCCTCACGGTCGGCGGTCTCCTCGAGTCGCTCGAAGAGGTCCTCCGCCTCGATCTCCTCCTCGACGGCCACGAGCGGACCTGGTTCCCGGGCGTCGACGTACAGCGCCAGGAGGTCCGCATCGCGCTCGATCGGGAGCACGACGTTCTGCAGTGTGTTCACTCGCCACCCTGTTCATCGTCCGGTGGGCGCTCGGTGCGCTTCGCCCCCCGCGTCGCTCGGGCGAGCCGAGTCAGGATACCCCGGGGAGCGGGCGTGACCGGGCCCACACCGGTGCACGCGCGTCGCCGGAAGGATCGCCCTGCGAGATGAACTTCCGGCCACCGACACGTGTCGGTGCGGCGACCCTCGGGCGACGTCGGCGTCGGGTCAGGCGCTGACCTCGCGCGCCTCGTCGGCCAGCAGGACGGGGACGCCGTCACGCACGGGGTAGGCGAGCGGGCGGTCCGGCGCGGTGTTGCGCAGCTCGGGCAGCCCGTCCGGCCCGACGTCGTCCACCAGCTCCGTGCCCGTGACCGGGCACCGCAGGATGCCGCGCACCCACTCCTCGATCTCCACGCTCGCCTCGTCCTCTCGTCGCCCCGCCGTCCGTCCGGTGATCGTACGCGGCGGTGCGCTACGGTGACGGGCGCCGTCGTCGGACGCCGAGGTCGCCGACCAGATCCCAGGAGCACCATGAAGAAGCGCTGGTGGCTGCCCGCCGCCGTCCTGCTCGTCGCGACCGCAGGGTGCGCGGCACCGGCCGGGACCCAGGAGGACGCGACCTCCACCGCGTCGCCGGACGCGAGCGCCGCGGCCACCGCCGACGTCACGCTCGTCGGGCACCGGGGGGCCGCCGACGTCGCTCCGGAGAACACCGTGCCGTCGTTCGAGGCGGGAGCCGAGGCGGGCGTAGACCTCATCGAGGTCGACGTCCAGCTCTCGGCGGACGGCGTGCCGTTCCTCTTCCACGACGACACGGCGGAGCGGACGACGAACGTCGCCGACGTGTTCCCCGACCGCGTGGACGACCCCATCACGTCGTTCACGTGGGCGGAGCTCCAGCAGCTCGACGCCGGAGCGTTCTTCCGCGACGAGTTCGCCGGGACGCCGATCGCGAGCCTGGACGACGCCGCGCTGACCGTGGGACCGGATATCGGCGTCGACATCGAGCTCAAGGCCCCCGAGAACTCCCCCGGGGTCGAGCAGGTCGTGGCCGACGCGCTGTCGACCGAGGCGTGGGCGCCGCTCGTCGACGCCGGCCTCGTCGTCGTCAGCTCGTTCGACGTCGACGCGACGCGGGCGTTCCACGACCTGCGGCCCGACGTCCCGGCCTGGCCGATCGTCGACGCCATCCCCGACGCGGCATGGGTCGACGGCATCGCCGACCACGCCAGCGGCATCGTGACGAACTACGCCAACCTCACGGCCGACGGCGTCGCGCTCGCGAGCGCCGCCGACCTGCCGGTGTGGGTGTACACCGTCGACGACGCCGGGTCGATGCTCGCCCAGGTCGAGCTCGGTGCCACGGGCATCATCACCGACGTGCCGGCACTCGCCGCGCAGGCGCTCGGCCGCACGGACTGAGCCGCCCTCAGCGCGCAGCGTGCGCGGCGGGCACCCGCCGTCGCTCCCGGATCTCCGCCGCGAGCTCCCGCACGAACGCGGCGACGGCCGGTGCGGCCCGTACCTGGGTCGCCGGCGCCGTGACGTCCACGGTGCCGGACGCGAGCTCGCCGTCGCCCAGCACCGCGAGATAGGTGTCGCGGCGCTCGCGCGCGTCCCGGATGCGCCGTCCCAGCGAGCCGTCGTGGCTGACCTCCGCGCGCACGCCCGCCCGGGCGAGCTCGTCGCGCAGGGCACCGGCGGCGTCGGCGTGGCGGTCCGCCACCGGGAGGACGCGCACCTGCACCGGGGCGAGCCAGGTCGGCATCCGGCCGTCGTGGAGCTCGACCAGCAGCGCGGTCATGCGCTCCATCGAGCTGAGCAGGCCGCGGTGGACCAGCACGGGGCGGTGGCGCGCGCCGTCGTCGCCGGTGTAGGTGAGGCCGAATCGTCCGGGCATCTGCTCGTCGACCTGCACGGTGGACAGCGTCTCCTCGCGGCCGCGGGCGTCCGCCACCTGGACGTCGATCTTGGGGCCGTAGATCGCCGCCTCCCCCTCGACCCGCTCGTACGGCAGGCCCAGCTCGTCCAGGGCCTCGCGCAGGTACCGCTCGCTGCGGTGCCAGGACGCGTCGTCGCCCAGGTAGCTGCCACTGTCGCCGCGCACCGACAGCCGGTAGTACGCGACGTCGATGCCGAGCACGTCGTAGCAGTGCCGGATCGCCCGCAGCGCGAGCGCCACCTCGTCCGCGACCTGGTCGGGCGCGCAGAACGAGTGCGCGTCGTCGAGGTTGATCTGCCGCACGCGGGAGAGGCCGCCGACGACGCCGGACAGCTCGCTCCGGAACATCGAGCCCACCTCCGCCAGCCGGAACGGCAGGTCGCGGTAGCTGCGGCCCTCGGCGGCGAAGACCTGGGTGTGGTGCGGGCAGTTGACGGGTCGGAGCACGAGGCTCTCGCCGCCGAGCGGCATCTCCGGGAACATCTCGCCGGAGAACTTCGCCCAGTGCCCGGAGCGCTCGAACAGGGAGCGCTTCGCGAGCACGGGGGTGTACACCCGCCGGCACCCCGAGGCGAGCGCCTGCTCGAGCGAGAACGCCTCGAGCTCCCCGCGGATGACGGCGCCGTCCGGGAGCCAGAGCGGCAGCCCGGCGCCGACCTCGGCGCTGGTGGCGAACAGGCCGAGGTCGCGGCCGAGCCGTCGGTGATCGATGGTCATGGTGCGGCTTCTCCCGGTTCGGCCCAGAGAGGTCGAACCTGCGAAGACGACGAACGCCCCGGGGTCGACTCCCCGGGGCGTGGTGGTCCGTCTGGGTGCTAGACGAGCGACGTGCGCCGGAGGTCCTCCGGCGTCGTCGTGCGCTGCACGTGACGGTTCATGGCGCCGAGCCTACTCGCCCTCGCCGCGCAGCACCCGGAGATGGCCACGCCGCCCGGTCTCGGGGGCGGGGCGGGGCATGGTGACCGGGGCGGGCGCCGCGGACGAGCCCGGGCGCGCCGCCGGGGCCGACGCCGCCGGCAGGGCACGGGAGGCCTCCCGGACCGCGTCGGCCAGGGCCACGAGGTCGTCCGAGCTGGGCGGTGCCGGCGCGAACTCCGTCGCGAGCCGCACGACCTCCCAGCCGCGCGGCGCCGTCAGACGCTCGGCGTGCTGGCCGCACAGGTCGTAGGAGTGCGGCTCGGCGTGCGTGGCGAGCGGCCCGAGGACCGCCGTCGAGTCCGAGTACACGTACGTCAGGGTCGCCACGGCCGGCTGGGAGCACGTGGCACGGGTGCACTGACGAATGGGCCTCACAGGCGACGACGGTACCGCGCGGGCCCGACATCGCGCCGTCGGGCACGCCGCCGGAGCGGACGACGCGCCGTACGCTGGCACCGTGACGCGTCAGCACCGTGAGTCGCGACGGACCCCGCGCCGCCCCTCGCCCGCCCCGGAGGTCGACCCCACGGCGCTCGCGATCCCGTCGCGGCGCGGCTCGCGCCGGCGGGACCGCCGCGGCCGTGGGCTCCGCGGACCCCTGCTCCCCCCGACGATGCCCGCCGCCCGCACGCGGGCGCAGCGGTTCGACGACGCCGTGCTCGACGCCGTCGAGGACCTCGAGCGCCGGTGGGAGAAGGAGCTCGCCGGGATCGAGTTCGGCGTCGAGGAGGTCCCACCGTCGGACCCGGCGCCCTGGGAGGACGGCGGCGTCCCGCTCGGCCGGTATTTCCCCGCCGACGCCGTCTCCGGGCTCGGGCACCGCGTCGTCGTCTACCGGCGACCGGTGGCCGCCCGGGCCGAGACCGACGTGGAGATCGCCGTCCTGGTGCGCGACGTCGTCGTCGAGCAGGTCGCGCACGTCCTCGGGCGCACGCCGGAGGAGATCGACCCCGACTACCACGCGGGGTGATCCGGCCCCCGGGGCGGCCCCGAGGTCAGGGCACGGCAGGTCGCGCGCCGTCCGGCGTCAACGGCCGGCAGGCCACGGCGCACGCCACGATCACCACGGCGCACACGCCCAGGAGCAGCCGGTAGTCGACGACGGCGATGACCGCCGCGCCGACGAGGGTCGCGAGGGTCTGCGGGCCGTTGAACGACAGGTTCATCGCGGCGGAGGTCCGTCCCTGCAACGTGGCGGGCGTGACACGCATGCGGTACGTCGAGACGCCGACGACGACCCACGGGATCCCCAGCCCCACCACCGAGAGCGCCAGGGACGCGAGGGGCAGCCCCGCCGGATGCCCGGCGGGGACCAGCAGCACGACCAGGACGCCGAACGCGAGCCCCAGGCCCATGTCGAGCAGCCCTAGCCCGACGAGCCGGCGCTCACCGATCCGGCGCACGATCGCCGCCGAGGTGAGTCCGCCCACGAGGGCACCGAGCCCCTGCACGGTGACGGCGATGCCGAGCGCCTGCACCCCGACCCCGATCCCCTGCTCGAGCATCGGGAAGATCGCCACGTTGAGCAGGCCCGTGATCCCGAACGCCACGGCGATGACGACGGTGAGCAGTCGCAGCGTCGACTCTCCCGCGAGGGTCCGGAACCCCGCGCTGACCTCGTGCCAGTACCCGCCGCGTTCGTGGGCGGGCTGGGGCGGCGTCTCGGTGAGGCGGATCGTGAGCAGGAGCATCGCGGTGACCACGAAGCACGCCGCGGTCAGCACGAGCACGGCCTGCGGGCCGGCGAGCGCGTACAGGCCGGTGCCGAGCAGCGGGCTGACGAGGCGCAGACCCTGGTCGATCGTCGAGTACATCCCGGTCGCGCCGGGCAGCTCGTCGTCGGACAGCATGTCGCGCAGCAGGCCGGACTGCGCAGCCGCGGTGACGTACCCCGCGAGCCCGTAGAGGAACGTCGCGACGTAGATGACCCAGACGTCCCCCGGACCGCGCACCGCGAACATCGTGAGGACGACGACGGCGGTCGCCAGGTTGGCGAGGACGAGGAGCCGCCGGCGCGACATCCGGTCGGCGATCTGCCCGGCCAGCGGCGCGAGGAGGGCCGGCAGCCCGAGCGCCGCGAACACGAGCCCGGCTGCGCCGTCGGACCCGGTGAGCTCCTTCACCCAGACGGCGAGGGCGAGGTACAGCGCGCTGTCGCCGAGGTTGGTGGTGATCCACGCGAGCGAGAGGCGGCGGAACGGCGCGTGGCGCATCGCGAGCGGCAGGCGCGAGGCGCGCCCGGGGCGTCCTGCGGGCGCTGGGTCGCCGGCGGGCGGAGCGGGGTCGCTGGCGGGCGGCGGCGGGACGGGAGGTGCGGGCGGCGGCGGACCGACGTCGCCAGCGACCTGCTCGCTCACGCCTGCCCGCCGCGTGCGGCGTCGTCGGGCTCGGGGTTCAGCGTGACGAACAGGCGGCCGACCCGGGCACCCTCGGGGCGCTTCGAGGGGTCGTCACCCCGACCGGCGAACCGGTCGGTGATCCTCTGCAGCTCGAGGGCGAGCGCCTTCATCTCCTCCGCCGAGGCCCAGAACCTCGACGTGGTGATGGTGACCGCGTCGATCCACTCCGGGTCGGACAGCGCGCCGCGCGAGAGGACGTCGACCACCCGGGCGGCCTCGCGCTGGACGACGACCGATCCCACCGCCCCGGCCTGCGTGACGGAGTCGAGGTCGGTCGGGTCGGGCCGCAGGTCACGGTTGCGGTGGGCGGGCCGCCACGGCTTCTCGCGCCCGCGGGGGGCGCCGCGCTCCACGAAGCCGGCCTTCTCGAGCGATCGGAGGTGGAATGAGCAGTTCGCCACGGTCTGGCCGGTCCGCTCCGCGACCTCGCTCGCGGTGGCCTCGTCGAGGTCGTCGAGGATGTCCAGGATCTCCATGCGGAGCGGGTGGGCGAGCGCCCGCATGACCGAGGGGTCGGAGGTGCGGAGGTCGGGCCGCTCGGAGCGCGGAGCGGGCGAGCCCGCCTCGTGGCCCGCGGCGGCGTCGGGCGCCACCTCAGAACCGCCCGAAGTGCGTGGCGGCGTCGGCGTGGATCCGGTCGAGACGGCGCTCGGCCAGCTCGGCCTCGCGCAGGTCGCGGTGGCGCTGCTCGTTGGTGGGCGTCGCACGCAGGACGGGCGACGTGGGGCTGTAGCGGGAGGGGTGTCGGCGACTGGTCACTGTCGGCTCCTTCGGACGTGACGCCGGGCTGCTCCGGCGTCCTGGATGCAACAGTACTTGCGCAACGTCTCTTGCGCAAGAGTCATTGCGCAATGAGTCTTGCGCGCGCGGTCGGGCACCGTGCGAGCCGCAGCGCTCCGCGGCTCGTAGCGCGACGGGCCGCACCCTCGCGGCGGCCGCGCGACTGTGGGAGCCCTCACGCCCGGGGCGGGAATCCTGCCGCTGTGCCGTTCGTTATGTCAGGCAGGATGGAGGACTCATGGTGAAGAAGTACGAAGACCTCGAGCACGACGACGGCACTGTCGTGCGGTACCGACGGCACGAGAACGGCGGCGGTCTGGTCGCGGCGGGCGCGCATGTCGACGCCAGCGCGCACCTCGCACCCACCGCCTGGGTGGATCCCGGCGCGACGGTGGCCGCGCACGCTCGGATCGGCGCCGGCGGATGGGTCGAGTCCGGTGCCTCCGTGGGCGTCGGGGCGCACGTCGCCACGAGCGTCCACCTCGGTCACGACGCCCTGGTCGGAGCCGGGGCGAGGATCGGCAGCCGCACCCGCGTGGGCGCGGGCGCCAGGATCGCCGCGCGCGTCGTCGTCGAGCCCGACTCCGAGATCCCCGACGGCGCGCTGGTGCGACGCGGGACGGCGTCGTACATCCGCGCAGCCTGACGCTCCGTAGGCTGGGCCCGACGCCGCGCCGAACCGCAGCGGCCCAGCCCGGAGGCCACGCATGCGCATCCTCGTGACCGGCGCCGGCGGCATGCTCGCGCACGACGTCGTCGCCCGCCTCGACGCCGAGCACGAGGTGCTCCCCCGCGCGCGCCGGGACCTCGACGTCACGGACGCCGACGCCGTGCGTCGTGCGGTGGCCCCCGGCACCGACGCCGTGATCAATTGCGCCGCGTGGACGGCCGTCGACGACGCCGAGTCCCACGAGGGTGCCGCCTTCGACCTCAACGCGCTCGCCCCGGCGCACCTCGCACAGGCCTGCACGGCCGTCGGGGCGCGGCTGGTCCAGGTCTCGACCGACTACGTCTTCGACGGAGCCGCCGCGCTCCCCTACGGCGAGGACGCCCCCCTCCGCCCGGTGTCCGCCTACGGGCGCACGAAGGCGGCCGGCGAGTGGGCCGTCCGAGCAGCCGGCGCCGACCATCTCGTCGTGCGCACCGCGTGGCTCTACGGCGCCCACGGCGCCTGCTTCCCCCGCACGATGGCGCGCCTGGCCGCGGAACGCGAGCGGATCGACGTCGTCGACGACCAGCTCGGGCAGCCGACGTGGACGGCGGACGTGGCCGACGTCGTCGCGCGCCTCCTCGAGCGCGGGGCACCCGGCGGCACGTACCACGCGACGGCGTCCGGGGAGGTGAGCTGGTACGGGTTCACGCGCGAGATCGTCGCGTCGCTCGGCCGGGATCCCGCCATGGTGCGCCCGACCACGAGCGCCGCGTTCTCGCGGCCCGCGCCGCGGCCCGCGTACTCGGTGCTCGGCCACGAGGCGCTCGTGCGTGCCGGCCTCGCGCCAATCGGCGACTGGCGCGAGCGCTGGCGCGAGGCCGCGCCGGCGGTGCTCGGCGGCCCCGCGTGAGCGCCGCCGCGACGTCTACCGCGCCAGACGCGGCACCGGCGCGCAGCCGCACACTGCTCAGCCCGGGCCGAGCCGCACGTCCACGCTCTGGCGCTGATCCGGGTCGGGCGTGACCGGGAGGATCGAGAACATGGTGCCGTCGCCGGGTTCGGCCGACAGGAGCATGGCCCCGGACACCGCGCTCGGGCTCGCGAGCCGGACGCCCAGCACACCCTCCCCGAGGTCGGCGACGTCGAGCGTCTCGCTGGAGCGCGCCGCCACGGTGAGGTCGACGGGGTCGGTGGTGCCGCCGTCCCGGCCGTAGCCGGTGACGCTCACCGTCACCGCCTCCGCGCCGGGGTTCCCGACGACCAGCCTGGCCGCCTCGACGACGTCGCCGCCCGTGTCGGCGACGACGGCTCCCGACGTCACCGGGTCGACCGCGGCGACCCAGGCCCGCTCGACCACCGGCTGGTCCGGGTCGTCCTCGCCGGGCTCCCCCACGCGCACCAGGGACGCCCCGGCCGTGACCGGCACGTCCGACGTGAGCTCGGCCGTGTACCAGCCGGCCGGCAGGCCCGCGAGCGACACGTCGGTCACCGTGCCCGGCTCGAGCACCTGGTCCTGCGCACCCGGCACGACGTTCTCCCCGTCCGCGCCCAGCAGCCGCAACGTCACCCTGGCACGCTCGTCGCCGGGGTTGAGCACGCGCAGCACGCTCGGCTCCGGGTCGTCGACCTCGGTCTCGGCCAGCGTGATGCCGGGGACCAGCAGCGAGGTGGCCGGATCCGCCGCGGCGCTGACCAGGTCCGTGCCGCCGGCGACGAGACCCCGCAGCTGCGACTCCTGGAGCGTGGCGCTGACCCGGCCGCCCGCGGCGTCCACGCGGACGGCGATCCGCTCCTCGCCCGTGGCGACCGCCTCGAGCAGGATCGCCGTCTCCTCCCCCGGCGCCACCAGCAGACCGCTGGCCCGCTCCATCGCGAGCGGCCCGGTCGCCCCCCACGCCGTCACGGTGACCGTGGCCGGGGTCGTGCCCGGGTTGGCGAGGACGAGCCGCGTGCTCGCCCCGAGCGCCGTGCTGCCGCCGACCAGCCACACCGTCGACGACGCCGGGAGGCACGGCGCGGCGACGAGGCCGCGCAGGTCGCCGGCGTCGGTCCGGGCCAGCGTCGCGCCCACCCCGAACGCCGACCTGTCCCCGACCGGGTCGGCGCGCACCACTCCGGCGCCCGCGACGTCGGCGACGCTCGCCACTGCCGCGTCGCCTCCGGCGTCCAGCGCCGTCCCGCCGTCGGGAGCGAGCGGGCCGATCGTGCCGGCGGCTGGCGCGTCCTCGTCGTCACGGCGCAGGGTCAACCCGTCCTGCCGCACCTGCGTCTGCGCGGGTGCGGCGTCGAACTCCGGGTCGTACGTGATGTCGCCGCCGAGGTCCGCGGTCGCCAGGCGGGGCGGGCCCGGGCAGACGAGGGCGAGCTCTGACGGCGGCACGTCCACCCGGGTCGGCGGGACCACCTCACCCGGGCCGGCGTCGTCGGCCGTCCCGATCGCCGTGACGGCCGCGACGCCGGCCAGCACGACGAGCGCGCTGGACGTCGCCCCCAGCCGGCGCAGGGCGGTGCGCAGCCGCGGTCCGATGCGGGATGTCACGGGCGGGGTGGCCATCTAGTCACTCTCCCGTCGGCGGCGGGTGGGAAGGGCGAGCAACGCCGAGAGCGCGAGAACCGTGACGACGGCGACGCCCCACGGCACCCGCCACGGGCTGTCGTAGGTCACGCGGAGCTCCCCGCCGAGACCGGCCGGCACCGTGAACCCCTGCTCCCAGCCGTCGGCGGTCGCCTCCAGCTCGGCGGAGCCGATCGTGGCGCGCCACCCGTCGTCCGCTCGCTCCGCGAGCACGACGATGCGCTCCACGCTCGCCGCCGGGAGGTGCCCGCCGGCCCGGACGAGGCCCGCGGCGACGACGGCAGCTCCGTCGTCACCGGGCGTCACGATCCGGGCGCGCGAGCTCCCGACGTCGGCAGCGACCCGCCAGACGACACCCGAGGCGTTCTCCGTGACGCGTTCGAGCCCGGCGGTCGCGTCGAGGCTCGCCACGAGCCGCGCCCGCGCCGTCGTGTCGTGCCCGGGCGCGACGCGGGAGTCGAGCGGCGGCACGACGACGACGCCGACGGCGTGCGCGGCGAGCTCGTCGGCCGCCGCGTCCGAGGACGCGGCGAGCAGGGCCGCGAGCCCGGCCAGGGCCGTGTCGGCGGCGTCGGGCGCCGCGGGCACACCCTCGCGCGGCGCGCCCGAGACCGCCCGCGCGGTCACCGGCGACGTCGCGTCGAGGAGCTGCGGGCCGTTGTCCCGCCAGAGCTGCACGCGCAACCCGGCGTCGTCGGTCGAGATCGCGAGGACACGCGCGCCGGCGGTGCTCTCCTGGAGCTGCCGGCCGAGGGCCGGCACGGGGTCGGCGCCGCGCGGCTCGACCGCGAGCGCCGGGCTCCCCGGTGACTCCTCGGCGCGCACCGACCATACCCAGGCGGCGGCCGTCGCCAGCGGGGCCAGCACGACGACCACCGTGACGACTCCCGCGGTGAGCTGCCGCCACCCGAACGCGCGCTCCGTCAGCCAGCCCCGCAGGCCGTCCCCGGCACTGACAGCGGCCACGAGCAGGCCCAGCACGACCACCGACGTGCCGGGGCCCGCCCAGCCGTACGCGACCTGCGCGTTGCCGTCGGCGGCCGTCCCGACGCCGACCTCCGTGCGCGAGGCGACGAGCGCGGCGACGAGGCCGATCCCCGTGACCAGCCAGCCGATCCGGACCGGCCGGATCTTGCCGGACCCGCGCAGCAGGGCGACGAGGCCGGCGAGGACGAGCGTCCCCGAGGCCACCAGCGGGACCACCGCCCCCGCCCCGGCCGCGACGCCCGGCCAGGCCGCGGGCTCGACCGGCCAGCCCAGCAGCTGCCACCAGGCCGGTCCCGCGTCCACGGGCTGCGGCAGCCCGGGCTCGGACACGAGCAGCCGCCACGCGTCGGGCGGCCCGGAGGTGACGAGCGCCCCGGTGAGCCACGGACCGAGCAGGGCGAGCGCCGGGGCGAGCACCAGGAGCAGGCGCGTGCGGCCCGCGTGACGCCCGCGGCGCCGCGGGCCGACGGCGATCACCAGGACGACGAGCGCGAGCACCCCGACGCCCAGGAGCACCGGCGCACCCGCGCACGCGACGGCGAACGCCAGCCCGGCGGCCGCAGCAGCACCGATCGAGCCTGCGCGGGGCCGCGCGACGGGGACGACAGCGGTCGGGGTCGGCGCCTCGTCGTCGTCCGCGTGGGCGCGCTTCGCCCCGACCATCCCCGAGAGGACGACGTCGCGGCGCTGGACGCCGAGGGCCCGCGCGACGCCGAGGGCGACCCAGGGCAGCGCGAGGTGCGCGAGCAGCGCGCCGATCCGGCCGGACGACGTGGCGAGCAGGAGCGGCGGCGCGACCGCCCACACGAGCGCCGCCCAGCTCCGCAACGGGACGGACCGGCTCGCCGCACCGGCCGCGAACCAGGCGCCCAGAGCCGCCAGCGGCACCGACCCGACCACCAGCACGGTGACGGCGACGTGCGGCGGTGTCCCGAGCGGTCCGCCGAGCAGCGTCGTCAGCGCCGCGAGCACCACGGTGAACGGGTCCGGCGGCCCGGAGTACCCGTCCGCGCTCGTCACCCACCACGAGGTCGCCCGGGTCCAGAGCGTGGCGACGTCGCCGTCGACCGGGAGCAGCGAACCACCGACGAGCGCCCCGGCGAACGTCAGCGACCCGAGGGCGACGGCCGCCACGGCCACAGCCACGGCCAGGACGACGGCGAGCCCCCCGCGGCGTCGTCGGGCCATCGCCGCGCGTTCGGCGATCTCGAGCTCGCTCGGGGCACGCGCCGCGCGCCGCGCCTCGGCCCGTTGCAGGCGCTCGTCGCGACGGGCCCGCCAGAGCTGGGTGTTGCTGACCAGGAGCGGCCGCAGGGCGCGGCGCGGCACCCGGGCCGTCACTGCCGCCCTCCGCCGGGACCGGGCGACCGGCCCTACCCGGGCGAGGACGGCGAGGGGCGCGCGCAGCTCGGCGCCCACGAGCCCGATCTCCTTCGTCGCGACGCGCAGGAGCATCCGCACCGGGGCGACGAGCAGCATCCACAGGAAGGCCGGCACCACCATCGGCCCGGAGACGCCGGTGAGCCGGCCGTGCAGCAGCGCTCGCCGCCGCGCCTCCCAGCTCCGGCGCTCGTCCGGCGTGCGCGGGGCGGTGCGGCGCTCGGTGTCGGCCTGCGCCCCGTTCCGGCGCTCCCGCACCCCGAGGTAGGACGCGCGGGCGTGCCGCACCCGCGCACCGGGGACGACGACGACGCGGTGCCCGGCCAGCCGCGCCCGACGGCACAGGTCGACGCCGTCGCCGAACGGGCCGAGCTCGGGGTCGGGCCCGCCGAGGGCGGTCCAGACGTCGCGGCGGACGAGCATGCCGGCCGTCCCGACGGCGAGCACGTCCTCCCGCCCGTCGTGCTGCCCCTGGTCGATCTCACCGTCCTCGACGCCGGTGAACCGGCGCCCGGTGGGCGTGGTGGTGACGCCGACCGAGACGAGGTGGTCCGGGCGGTGCCACTCGGTCTGCTTCGCGCCGGCGACGGCGACCGACGACCCCTGCTGCACCACGCGCAGCTGCGCCGCGAGCGCGTCGTCGTGGGGTGCGGAGTCGTCGTGGAGGAGCCAGAGCCACGGCTGGGCCGCAGCGGCGTCGGGAAGCTGGCCGAGGACGGCGCGGACGGCGCCGCCGAAGGTGCGTGCGCGGGGTGCGGCGCGGACGTCGGCGTCCGGCAGGCCCGCCTCGCGGGCGACGTCGCGGACGGCGCGGACCTCGCGCTCCACGGTGCTGACGACGACGACGTGGTCGGGACCGTGCTCCTGGGCGGCGACGGCGCGCAGCGTGTCCAGGAGGTAGCTGGTGACGCCCGCGGCGACGACGACTGCGAGGACGCCGGGCTGAGCGGGCTGCGTGTTCTCGGGAGTGTCCGCCATGAGCTCTCGCGGCGCGCGCTAGATCGCGCGGCGCTTGAGCTTACGACGCTCCCGCTCCGACAGACCGCCCCAGATCCCGAACCGCTCGTCGTGCGCCAGCGCGTACTCGAGGCACTCCGCCCGGACTTCGCAGGACGTGCAGACCCGTTTCGCCTCGCGGGTCGACCCGCCCTTCTCCGGGAAGAACGCCTCCGGATCGGTCTGGGCGCACAGCGCCCGCTCCTGCCACTCGAGTCCGGTCGCGGTGTCGGCCCCCTGGCCCCACGGTCCCGCTCCGAGCCCCGAGCTCCAGTCGTCGGGTGAGGCGAGTGGTCCCTCACCGAGGATGTTCCACATCGGAACCTCCCCTCTCCTGCTCGTACCCGCCGTCGGCCCCCGGCGAGCTCGTGCATGAATTACACGCGTGTCATCCACCCGAAGTCAAGCCCAGACGTGATATTGGGCTGCCGTACCACGGACCCGCCGGACGCGCGAATCGGCGCCGTTCGACCGTACCGTGTGCAGATGCCGCACCCCACATCCGCCCGTGACGTCCTCACCTCGCTGACCGCCGTGGACGTTCCGTCGGCGCCACGTCTCACGTGGTACGCCGGCGACGCCGAGCGGGTCGAGCTGTCCGGGCGCGTGCTCGCGACGTGGGTGTCGAAGGCCACGAACCTCCTCGTGGAGCTGACCGACGCCGGGCCCGGGACGCGGGTCCTCCTCGACCTGCCGCCGCACTGGCGCGCCGTCGTGTGGGCGCTCGCGACCTGGACGGCGGGCGGATGCGTCGTGCTCCCGCACGAGGAGGGCGCCGACACCGGCGAGCGCGGCCACCCCGGCGCCGACGTCGTCGTGACGACCCGCCCTTCGGCGTACCCGGGACATCCGGAGGTCGTCGCCGTCGCGCTCCCGGCGCTCGCCATGGCGTTCGACGCCGACCTCCCGCCGGGCGTCACGGACGGCGCCGCCGAGCTCATGTCGTTCGGGGACTCCCCTGGCTATCTCCCGCCGCTGGATCCGTCCGCGCCGGCGCTCGCGCTCTCGTCGTCGGGCGACGACGGCGTCGCGCACGACGGCCTGCTCGCCGCGGCCTCGGAGGCGGCCGGGTCGGACTCCGGAGCGCGGGTGCTGCTCGCGCCCACCGACGCACGCGCCGCGGTGCTCGGCACCCTGGGCGTGCTTGCCACCGGCGGCTCGGTGGTCCTCGCGGAAGCGGCGCTCGGCGCGGACATGCAGAGCGATATCGCCCGCGCCGAACGGGTGACCGCCATACTCACCTGATGCACCACAGCGCGCGCCGCCAGATGGCACTGTGTCTCGAGACCCACCTCGACCCCGCGCGCAGCTATCGCATGGTCGAGGTCGGCTCGGCCATCTCCCGCACTCAGACGAAGACGCACCGCGATCTCCTCGAGCCCTATCGCGTGCGGTACATCGGCGTGGACATCAAGTCCGGCCCCAACGTCGACCGCGTGATGCCGAACCCGTACACGATCCCGGTCCCCAGCCGGTCGGTGGACATCGTCATCAGCGGCCAGACGTTCGAGCACATCCCGTTCCCGTGGGCGACGGCGATGGAGATCCGGCGGATCCTCGTTCCGGGCGGGCTCCTCATCGTCACCGCCCCCTCGCGCGGGAACCGGCACGACGTGTACGACTGCTGGCGCTACTACCCGGACGCGGTTCGCGCCCTGGCAGCGTGGTCGAACCTCGAGGTCCTCGAGGCATACACGGACTTCCCGCCGATCCGGAGCGACTCGCAGGTCCGGCACCACTACGCGAGGATCACCCAGAGTCACTATTGGGGCGACACCGTCGGCGTCCTGCGTAAGCCGTCGGGGCGGACGAGCCTGCGCACGCGCACGTTCTCGGCCCTCGTGCGGCTGTGGGCGAATCGTCATGCCGACCTGGAGCGCGTCCCGCTCCCGCCGGTTCCGGCCGGTCGTCTCTGACCGTCAGGGCTTGACGGCGATCCGGCCTTCGTCCATCCGCTGGAGCAGGAGCCGCTCCCCCGTGATCTCGAGGAACTCGTCGACCGCCTTGCGGGCACCCTGCCAGTACCCGTAGTCGTCGATGAGCAGGACCCCACCGCTCACCAGCCTCGGGTAGAGGTGCTCGAGCTCGTGCTTCGTGGAGGCGTACCAGTCCGTGTCGAGCCGCAGCACCGCGATCTGCTCGGGCGCCTGCTCGGGCACCGTGTTCTCGACCATCCCCTGCACGAAGTGGATCCGCTCGCTCGGGTACGGGACGTCGTCGAAGCCCGACCGCACGTCGTCCAGCGTCGCGTACGCCCAGATCCCCCGATCCTTGCTGAGGCGCGACAGCATGTACTCCGCGGAACGTCCGTCGTGCCGGACGTCCTCCTTCGTCGGGGGCGGCATTCCCTCGAACGTGTCGAAGAGGTACAGGTCGCGGTCGGTGGCGCCGAGCTCGGCCAGCGTCAGCGCGCTCGCCTGCATCGATCCCCCGCGCCACACCCCGCACTCCACGATCGCGCCGGGCACCGCGTAGCGCGTGACGTACCTCGTGGCGAGGATGAACGCGTGGAGGCGCTCGGGCGACGTCATCGTCCGCGGACGGACCCGCTGGATGACCGCGCGGGCGGCGTCGTCATAGTCCTTCGGCAGCGGGCGCCCCGCGGGGAGGTGACCGTTCCCGTTCGCCGTCCCGTTCGCGGTCCCGTTCACGGCCGCCCGAGTGAACTGGTAGCCGGTGGTCCGTCGTAGGACCTGGTTGACGGACTCACGCCACCCCATGCGGCCTCCTCATGCCAGATCGGCGTAGGGCTTCTGGTTCCACGCGTGCGCGTGTCCGGGGTCGGGGGTGCGCCAGCTCTTCCCGTAGAGCACGTCGAGGTACTCGAGCGGGTTCCGCGGCAGCGGGCACTCGAGGTCGAGAACCCGGGCACGCGACACGGGAAACATCAGGTCCCGGGTCAACGAGCCCCGCTTGCCCGGGTACCACGAGACGTCGTCGCCCTCGAACAGCCCGACGAAGACGTCGACGTGCAGCTGCCCCGGGCGCCCGACCCAGCAGTGAGCCATGTGGCGCCCGCTCACCTCGTACCCGAGCGCCGACAGGTACATGTCGATCAGGTCCAGGCCGTCGGCGATCCGCGGCACGTCCGACTGCTCGAACCCGATGATGATGTCGAGGTCGTCGTCGTGCGGGATGAAGCCGCCGTCCCGCACGACGCCGAGCACGGAGCCGAAGCCCAGGCTGACCGCCGGCGAGATCTCGCCCAGGTCCCGGATCACCTCGAGCGCGAACGCGAGGTAGTCGCGTCGCTCGTGTCCCGACCAGAACCGGAAGGAGCGCTTGATCCCGTGCACCGTCCACTCGATCCGGCGCGGGTACAGCAGCGCCTCGTTGCACAGCGAGCGGAAGAGCGACCTCTCCGCGCGGGTCACTCCGGCCACGGCCTTCAGCCCCTCGTGCGCGCCGTGGTAGTCGAGCGTGGCGATCTTCGTGAGCACGACGGCGAGCTCCCGTGCCGCGGGTGCAGCGAGGGCCGGTGCGTAGGTGCGCCACGCCTCGACGCTCGCCGCGAACGCCGCGCGGCGTTCCCGCGCGTCATACCGCACCTCGCCGTCGACGAGCACGCGCAGGTTCCGCGCCCGCGCGGCCGTCTGCGTGTGGACGTTCCGCAGGACGAGACGGCGCAGGTGCACCGGCTCCGAGAAGACGATCTCCGCCCAGGGCCGCTCCTCCCGCTCGGTGTGCAGCGCCGTCCCGTGGCCGTCTCCGGGATCGAACACCGTGCGGTCCGTGATCTCGGGAGGGAGTCCCGGCCAGGCGCTGCTCGTGCGGCACGTGGCGAGATCGACTGCCGGGGCCGTGGCGCCGTCGCCCTCGACGAGGATCGAGTGCAGGTTGAGGAACTCGGTGTCGTCCAGCTCGATCCGCACCGACGAGACGCCCTGCAGGTCCAGCGCGAGGCTCAGCACGCCGGACGCGTCGAGGAAGGCGAGGTCGGGATACGTGGCGAGCGGACCGTCGCGGAACGCAGCGACCAGGGCGGCGACATCGACCCCGGCGTCGTCAGTCACGGGTCAGGCACACCCTCGCCACGTACGCGTCGTCGTTCTTGTACTTCGCGAAGCCGAAGCCCTCGACCGCGTACGTGATCGTGAATCCGTGCTTCACGAGGTCGGCGTTGAACCGCGCGGGATCCACGTACCTCCGGTAGTGCTGCCCGGTCACCTTCTCGAGGCTGACGTCCCGGACGGAGCGGTACTCGAGCGCGACGACGTCGCCCGGGCGGGTGAAGTCCCTGATCGAGCTCAGGAACGCCGCCTCCTCCTCGTCCGTGATCGCGTGGAGGAAGAACCGCGCGTACACGGCCGTCGGCAGGTCGCCGTCCGGCAGCAGCTCCGCGAACCGGGGCTCGAGGATGGACGCGCGGACGAAGTCGCCGCCCAGGGCGAGCTGGTCGGCTCGGTCCCGGCACCGCTCGATCGCGACCTGCGACGCGTCGATGCCGACCACCTGGTGCCCGTGGAGCAGGAAGAACAGCGAGTCGCGTCCGTTGCCGCAGCCGACGTCCACGACGCGGTGCGGGCCGCCGAGCTCGCCCGCCACGAAGACCGCGAACTGGGAGGGGACGGGAAGTCCCGAGCTCCCCGACCGGGCGTAGTACGTGTCCCAGTACTCAGCACGGCTGGTCGGCGACGTCAGCGGGACGGTGGTGGGCGACGACGTCGTCGAATCCACGGGCTGCTCCTCGGGCGGTGGGGGAACCGGCTCCGCGGCGGTGCCGCGTCCTGGAACGCTAGCCACCGCCCCGGAGTGTGACAAGGACCTCATCGGACGAGCTCCGAGAAGAGTCGCTCCCACGCGTCGAGCACCGAGTCGAGCGAGAACTCGCTCTGCATCCGGCGGTGGGCGTTGCGGCCGTAGGCGAGGCGCACCTCGCGCGAGGCCATGAGCGTGGCCAACCCGTCGGCGAGTCGCTCCAGGTTGTTCAGCGGCACTGTCAGACCCGTCACGCCGTCGACGACGATCTCCCTGATCCCCGGCGAGCAGTCGTACGCGACGCTCGGCACCCCGAGCGCGCTCGCCTCCATCAGGGCGAGCGGGAGGCCCTCGAACTGCGACGACTGGGCACTCACGGCGGCACGGGCGAGAACGTCGTGGGCCTGCGCCGTGGGGCCGTTGAGACGCACCGTGCCGCGCAGGCCGAGGTCGTCGATCAGCTCCTCCAGCAGGGAGCGTTCGGGCCCCTCGCCGTACAGCTCGAGCCGCCAGCCCCGCGTCACGTCGTCGTCCAGCGCGGACCACGCCCGGATCAGGTGGTCGAGGGACTTCTGCCTGTCGTACCGACCGAGCGAGACGACGACGCCGTCCTCGAGGTCCGCCTCGGGAGCGACGGGGACGGTGACGGGGTTGACGATGTGCCCCATGTTGTTGAATCCGGCCTCGCGGAACAGGGCGGCGTCGGCCTGCGTGAGCACGAGGAACGCGTCAGCCGCGGTGTACGCCTCGCGCGCCCGCGCCAGGTCTCGCGAGCGGGCCGCCGCGGAGTACGAGTTGTGATACTGCACGACCTCGGCGCAGCGTCGCCGTTCCGGAGCCAGCGCCTCCCCGACCCGCTCACGCGCGTAGAGCTGGGTCACGATCACCACGGTGTCGTCGTCGTAACCGGCGAAGCGCTCCGCGGCAGCGGACTCCACACGGCGCCGGAACCGGTGCAGCGCACCCGGCAGCTCGCGACGACGTCGTCCGCCCGGGAGGCCGTCGGTCGCCGCGCCCGGTGGGAGCTGCGGCGCCAGCGTCCACGTCGGCACGTCCGCCGCGTAGCGCATCGTCGCGCCCGCAGCAGGCTCCGCGGCACCGATCTCGACGGCGTAGCCGCGGGCGAGCAGGCCGCGGGAGAGGGCGTCGCAGAATCGGGACACGCCACCGAGGTCGCCCAGCTGGTTCTGCAGGAGCACCACGCGCCGGATGGGCCGGCTCACCGCGTCGGCTCCAGCAGGTAGCCGGCGGCACGGTCCGCGGCCTTCCCGTCCTCGATCCCGCAGTACCGCTCGACGAAGAGCTCGTGCTGGGGGCCGACCTCGCCGTCGTCGAGCCCGCGCCGCACGGCCGGATAGAACTCGTCCTCCGTCTCGACGACGTCGCCCGGCGCCTCGGTGCGCAGGTCGAAGTACGTGCCGCGCGAGCTGAGGACGTAGTCGTCGTAGTCCGGCGCGAACGTCACGATCGGGCGGCGCAGGAGCGCGTAGTCGAACATCACCGAGGAGTAGTCGGTGACGAGGACGTCCGCCACGGCGTACAGCTCGTTGATGTCGGGGTGCCGCGAGACGTCGAGGCACCAGCCCTGGAACCTCGCGGGGATCTCGAACCTGTTGAGGTAGTGCGAGCGCACGAGGAGGACGACGTCGCCGCCGATCTCGTCGATCCACCGGTCGAGCTGGAACGGGAGCCGGGCCACCGACTCCCGACGGCCGACGCGCTCCCGGAAGGTCGGCGCGTAGAGGACGACGCGGGCGCCGTCGGGGAGGTCGAGCAGCGCACGCACGCGTGCGGCGTCGATCGCCTCCGTCACGAGCGGGTCGTTCCGCGGGCTGCCGTACCGCAGCAGGTCGCCGCGGAAGTCGAACGCCGGCACGAAGACGCGCTCGAAGTACGGCCCCGGCACCACGAGGCCGTCCCAGGCGCGCACGTTCCGGCGCAGCCTCGAGCGCTGTTCCGGGTCGAAGAACTGGACCTCGTCGAGCCCGAGCCGCTTGAGCGGGATCCCGTGCCAGGTCTGGAGGTAGACCTGGCCGGGACGCTTGCGGAAGTACCGGGGGAACGACTGGTTGTCGACCAGGTAGCGAGCCCGCGCGAGCATCCTGACGTAGCCCCACGAGCCACGGCGCACGATGTGCGACGGCGCCACCTCGCGTGCGGCAGGTGAGCCCGGCTCGGCGCTCCACGCGAAGGTCAGGTCGGGCCGCAGGCGCCGCAGGGCCTCGTACACCTGGCGCGGGCTGTCCTGCGTGCTCTGGCCGAGGTACGACTCGAAGAACGCGAGGTCCTCCTCCAGCGGGAGCCGGCGCAGGGCGGCGTACGCCGCGCGTCCCAGGGGTCCGGTCGGTTCGAGGGCCGCCCGCCCGCGCGCGGCCAGGCGCTGCACCGGGGCCAGCGCGGCCTCCGCTCGCTTGCCGGCGGCGCGCACGGCGTGCCCCCGGCGGGTCGCCTCGATGCGCAGCTCGATCGGCTCGTACGGCTCGGTCTCGAGCACCCAGCGGTCACCGAGCGCCCGCCCCAGCGCCGATCCGTCGCGCAGCGCGAGCTGGTTCGCTGCCCGCCCGGCGCGCAGCGGCCCCGTGCTCACCGAGCCGGAGGCGAGGCGGGTCACGACCACCGGCGTGCGCGGCTCCCACTCCCGCAACCCGCGGCGGGCGGGAGCGTCGATCCGCGCGGACCACCTGATCACCGACCCGGTGGCCTCGGTCGTGGCCGGGTGCCGGGCGAGCACCGCGCCGGACGGCGTGCGGACCTCCACCACGAGCTCGGCCAGCTCTGCCTCGAGGCGGCCGACGGGATCGGACGTCACGCCGTCGAGCACGTAGCCCAGACCGCTGTGCCGGACGGAGACGACCTCGTGGCAGTACGGCATCGCCGGGTGCGGGATGCGCACGAGTCGCGGGTCGACGGTGAGCAGGTCGCGCTCGGCCGTTCCCTCCGGCGGCGGCGTGTCGCCCTCGCGCGGGGTCCAGACCTCGGCGCTGCCGGCACGCGTGAACCGGCCCGTCATCGCGCCGGACTGCGCCCCCACGACCGCCTGCCGCGCGCCGTCGACGTCGCCGTCGAGCACGCAGGCGTACAGGAACCGCTCGAACGGCGTCAGCGCCGCGACCGCCGGGAGCCCCGCGGCGGCGACGTACGGCCGGATCGCCGTGACGACGGCGTGCGCCCACGCGTCGTCCGCCGCCGCCATGTCGTTGAGGTACAGGCGGAGATGGTGCGTCAGCACCTTGCGTGCCTGCTCCGCCTGGACCTCGGGGCCGCACACCGCGTAGGCCTCCGCGACCCGGTCGAGGGCCGCGAGCCGGTCGGCGAGGTTGCGCTCGCTCATGCGCTGGTTGGTGATGGAGCGCCGGACCTCGCTCGCGTAGACGTGCCAGTTGTAGACGAGCTCCGGGATGATCGCGATGCTCGGCGCCGTCGTGTACAGGCGCGCTGTGAACACGAGGTCCTCGTAGTGGATCCCCTCCGGGAACTGCAGGCCCGAGTCGAGCAGGAACTGACGCCGGTAGAGCTTGTTCGTCGAGACGGTGTCGTGCAGGAGCTCGGGGAACTCGTCGAGCGAGCGGACCACGCGCGGCTCGGCGTACAGGTTGCCGTACCAGGGCGACCGCACGCCGGTGTCCACCTCGACGCGCTCCGTCTTGCCCGACACGACGTCCGCGCCCGTCGCCTCCGCCGCCAGGAGGAGGTTCTTGCACGCGTGACGCTCGAGCGTGTCGTCCGAGTCGAGGAACATGACGTAGCGGCCGCGGGCGTGGCTCAGGCCGACGTTCCGTGGCGCGCCGCAGCCGCCCGAGTTCTGCGGCAGTCGCTGGTAGGACACCCGGGCGTCCTCGGCGGCGAGCGTCGCGACCAGGTCGGGCGTGCCGTCCGTCGAGTGGTCGTCGGAGACGATCACCTCGAGGTTCTTCAGCGTCTGGCCGGTGACCGAGCGCACGGCGTCCGCGAGGTGCTCGGCGTCGTTGAACGAGATGACGACGACTGTCACGTCGGGGCGCGCCTCGTCGCCGCGCTCTGCCGGTTCGCGTCGGGCCGCCGTCATGCGGTGACCCCGGCGGTCCACGCGCTGCCGACGATCGCCCGCAGGTCCCGGGAGGCGCGCCAGCCCAGCACGGCCTCGATCTTCCCGACGGCGCCGATCACGGCAGCGGGGTCGCCGTCGCGCGGGGGCCCGATCTCGTAGTCGACGGCCTGACCGGACACCTCGCCCAGGGTCGTCAGCACCTCCAGCACGCTCGACCCGACGCCGGTGCCGACGTTGAGCACGTCGTCGTAGCCGGCCGGGGCGGCGACCACGTGGTCCAGCGCGGCGAGGTGGGCGTCGGCGACGTCGCTGACGTGCACGTAGTCCCGCACGCAGCTGCCGTCCGGGGTGTCGTACCCGTCGCCGAACACCGAGACGGGCCGGCCCTGCCGTGCGTGCTCGACGGCGATGGGGACGAGGTTGCGCGCGCCATGGTCCCGCAGGCTCGGGTCGGCGGCACCGGCCACGTTGAAGTACCGCAGGCTCAGGGCACGGATCCTGTAGGCCGCCGCGGCGTCGGACACCGCCCACTCGCCGACCACCTTGCTGCGGCCGTACGGGTTGATCGGACGCAGGTCGGCCGACTCGCTGACGACGCCGGAGGCCTCGCCGTAGACCGCCGCGGAGGAGGAGAACACGAGTCCGCCGACCCCCGCGTCGCGCATCGCCGCCAGCACGGTCGTGACGCCGACGACGTTGTCCCGGTAGTACGCGACGGGGTCGTGCACGGACTCCTCGACGCTCTTGCGTGCCGCGAAGTGGACGACGGCGTCGCTCCCGCCGAGCACCTCGGCGAGGGCAGCGTCGTCGCCCGACGTGACGGTGAGGAGGTGGAGCTCCGCCCCCTCGACGCGTGCGGCGTCGCCCGTCGAGAGGTTGTCGACGACGACGACGTCGTCGCCTCGGTCCAGGAGGAGCCGCGTGACGTGGGCGCCGATGTAACCCGCTCCGCCCACGACGACCACGCGCATTCCCGGATCCTAGCCAGGGCGGCGCCGCGCGCGTCGCAGGTTGGCGCGCCCATGTCCCACCGCGCGCCGAACGGTCCCCCGCGTGGACGAGATGCCGTCCCGGGAGCTGCGCACGAGGCGCCGCATCGGCTGGATGACGGAGAACGCGCCCGCGTGCACGGCGAGGTAGGCCAACCGGTCCTCGACGGCGAGATCGGGCGCCAGCACGGCGTCGCGCACCGGGACGAACTGGCGGACCGCGGCGCGGTACAGCTTCCGGTAGCTGCGATCCCGCGCCACCTCGGCGTGGTAGGCGTACAGGAGCAGGTCGAAGCGTCGGATCTTCGCGAGCAACGCCGCGCGGAGCTCCGGATGGTTCTCGGTGAGGTGCAGGCTGTGGTCGAGCGCACGGACCCGGTCGCGGAGGTTCTGCTCCTGACCCTTGAGCTGCGTGATCGACGACGAGTCGCGCCGCCACCGCCAGTGGTAGGTGACCTCGCCGAGGATCGTCACCGCCGACGCGCGGACGTGGGCCTCCAGGACGACGGCGATGTCCTCGTACATCGCACCCTCGGTGAAGTGGAGCCGGTGGTCGGTCCAGAGCCGCCGCCGGTAGACCTTGTTCCACGCCGTCGAGTCGTAGACGAGGTCCGGCACCGCGTCGATGTGGGTGCGCTCGTGACGGCGGCGCACCGAGCGCTCGTGCGCAGGCGACGGGCCGAGGCCGTGGTCGTGGAGCCGGACGACGTCGCCGACGGCGATGTCGGCGTCCTGCGACCCGAGCGCCCCCACGAGCGCGGCGAACGCGCCCTGCGGCACCACGTCGTCGCCGTCGACGAACGTCAGCAGCTCGCCGCCCACCTCCCGCAGGGCGAGGTTCCGCGCCGCACCAGGGCCCACGCCGTCCGCCCTGAGCAACCGGACCCGGGGGTCGTGCGACGCGAGCTCCGCGAGGACGCCGGCGGTGCCGTCGGCCGAACCGTCGTCCACGACCACGAGCTCGAGGTCCCGGTACGACTGGTCCAGGACGGAGGAGACGGCCTCGCCCACGTACTCCTCGACGTCGCGGGCGGTCATCACCACCGACAGCAGCCCGTCGGACGGCACAGCTCCCCGGTCGCTCGACACGGCTTCGGCACACACCGTTCCATCATCGCTCGTCCCGAGCACCTGGAACGCCACCTCGACGGGTATCGTCGCGTCCGACGTGGCGCGCCGGCGCAGCAGCGACCGGAACGGCGACGCCGACGTCGATCCGCGAAGGAGAACGAGAGCACGTGCCCCGAGCGTCACGCCCCGGCCGCAGCACCGGCAGTCGGCCAGCCGGCGAGCAGCCGTGAGCACGGCCGAGGCCTCCCTCCACCTGGTCCCGATCTACGGCACGAGACCAGAGGCGATCAAGGTCGCGCCGATCGTCGCGGCCGCCGCGCGTCATCCGGCGATCGTGTGCTCGCCGGTGGTGACGGGCCAGCACCGCGAGATCGTCGACCAGGTCAACGAGCTCTTCGGCATGCGGCCCGTGACGGACCTCGACGTGTTCACCCACGGAGTCGGGCTCGAGACGACCACCGCGCGGGTCCTCGAACGGGTGACGCCCGTGCTGCGTCGCCTCGCGCCCGACGTCGTCCTCGTGCAGGGCGACACGACCTCGGCGTTCGCGGCGGCGCTCGCCGCCTTCTACCTCTCGATCCCGGTCGTGCATCTCGAGGCGGGGCTGCGGACCTCGTCCTTGGCGTCGCCGTTCCCCGAGGAGGGCAACCGGCGGCTGCTCACCCAGATCGCCTCCCTGCACCTCGCGCCGACCGCCGGCAACCGCGCGAACCTGCTGCGCTCCGGGATCCCGGAGGACGACATCGTGGTAACCGGCAACACCGTGATCGACGCCCTCGTCGGCACCGTCGCCGCGCGAGTGCCGCTGGCCGACCCGCACCTCGCCCCGATCGAGGACCTGACGGGGCCGCTCATCCTCGTGACGGCGCACCGGCGCGAGTCCTGGGGTGAGCCCATGCGGCGGTCCGCCCGCGCCGTCGCGACCGTGGCGCGGCGTCGCCCGGATGCGCTCGTCGTCCTCCCGATGCACCCCAACCCGACCGTGCGCGCGGTCCTCGAGCCCGAGCTCGCCGGCATCCCGAACGTCGTCCTCACCGAGCCGCTCGGGTACAGCGACCTCGCGAACGTCCTCGCGAGGTCGACGCTCGTCGTCACGGACTCGGGCGGTCTCCAGGAGGAGGCGCCGGCGCTGGGCAAGCCCGTGCTCGTGCTGCGGGAGAACACGGAGCGGCCGGAGGCCGTCGCGGCCGGGACGGCCCGGCTCGTCGGCACCGACGAGGCGGGGATCGTCGCCGCGATCGAGGAGCTGCTCGACGATGCGGAGGTCTACGGCGCCATGGCGAACGCCTTCAACCCCTACGGAGACGGCCATGCCGCGGAACGGGCGATCGCCGCCATCGTCGAGCGCTTCGGCCACACCGACGCCGCGGCGAGCGCGTCATGACCGCCGAGACGACACCCACCCGCGTCGACACGGTCACCGTCGTCGGGCTCGGGTACATCGGGCTGCCGACGGCCGCGATCCTCGCCAACCGGGGGATCGACGTCCACGGGGCGGACCTCGACGCGCGGGTGGTCGAGGCGGTCAACGCGGGCGAGGTGCCGTTCGTCGAGCCGGACCTGGCCGGCTTCGTCGCGAGCGCCGTCACAGCGGGTCGGCTCAGCGCGAGCCACGAGGTCCGGCGCTCGCAGGCCTACATCATCGCCGTGCCGACGCCGTTCCACGACGACCTCACGCCGGACCTGACGTTCGTCCGGTCCGCTGCCGACGCGATCGCCCCCGTGCTCGTCCCGGGTGCGCTCGTCGTCCTCGAGTCGACGTCGCCGCCCGGGACGACGCTCCGCCTGGGCGAGTGGATCGCCGAGACGCGGCCCGATCTCGTGGGCGACGACGGGGCCCTGCTCGTCCACCTGGCGCACTGCCCCGAACGTGTGCTGCCCGGCCGGATCATGGCGGAGCTGACGTCGAACGACCGCATCATCGGTGGCGTCACGCCGGAGGCCGCTCGAGCGGCGCGCTCCGTCTACGAGGTCTTCTGCGAGGGTGAGATCTTCCTGACGGATGCGACGACGGCGGAGCTCACCAAGCTCGTGGAGAACTCCTACCGCGACGTCAACATCGCGTTCGCCAACGAGCTGTCGCTCATCGCCGATCAGGTCGGCGTCAACGTCTGGGAGCTCATCCGGCTCGCGAACCGGCACCCGAGGGTGAACATCCTCGAGCCCGGGCCCGGCGTCGGCGGTCACTGCATCGCCGTCGATCCCTGGTTCGTGGTGTCCGCGGCGCCGGACGTCAGCAGGCTGATCCGCACGGCCCGCGCCGTCAACGACAGCAAGCCGTCGTGGGTCGCCGACCGCGTCGTCGCGGCCACCCCGCGGGACGACGCCGTGATCGCCGCGCTGGGCCTCGCGTTCAAGGCCGACGTCGACGACATCCGGCAGTCGCCGGCGCGGGCGATCGTCGCCGAGATCGCGGAGCGGCTCCCGCACGCCACGGTGCTCGTGGTTGAGCCGCACGTCCGTGAGCTGCCGCCGGAGCTGGCCGAGCGCCCCAACGTCCGGCTGGAGTCGCTCGACGCCGCGCTCGGCGCGGCCGACTGCGTGGCCCTCCTCGTGGACCACCGCTCGTTCCGCCGCGCGCCCGCTCCTCTCGGCGTCCCGCTCGTCGACACCCGAGGACTGTGGGAGCGATGACCGACACGCCTCGGGACGACCGCTGGGTGCGGGTCGACGCCGGCGGGACGAGCGTCCAGATGTTCCTGCCGCACGTGGGCTCGGACTACATCCAGACCCGCATCCGCGACACGGCCGCACCGTACGAGGGCGACATGCTCGACGTGATGCTCGAGCTCCTCGGCCCGGGCGACCTCGTTCTCGACGTCGGGGCGAACGTCGGGAACCACACCCTGGTTCTGGCCGCGGCCGGCGGGTGCCGGGTCGTGGCCTACGAGCCCCAGCACGAGCTGGCGGCGGCGATCGAGACGAGCGCCCAGGCGAACGACCTCGCGGACCGCGTGACCGTACGACCGGTCGCCGTCGGCGCCGCTGCCGCACGCGGCCGATTCAGCACGATCCTGCCGACCAACCGCGGCGGGCAGGCGGTGGAGCGCGCCGAGGACGACGGCGAGTTCGCCATCGTCGCGCTCGACGACGAGACCCTCCCGGGCGCCGTCGCCGGGATGAAGATCGACGTCGAGGGATTCGAGCTCGCCGTCCTGCGCGGGGCGCGCTCGATCCTCGAGACGGACCACCCGCACCTCTGGATCGAAGCAGGGACACGCGACGAGTTCGAGCAGGTCCGCGAGGTTCTCGACGATCTCGGCTACGTGCTGGCCGGGAGCTACAACGCCACCCCGACGCACCTCTTCTCGCACCGTTCGCGCGCCCTCGTCCCGGAGCGGCTCGCCGCCGAGGTTCTCCGCATGGCCCGGGAGCGCTACGCGCTCATCACCTCGCGCGACAACGCCTGGCGCCGCCTCACCGACGCCGTCGACCGGCAGGAGTGGCTGACGCAGCAGCTCGCCGCGGCGTCGGCAGCGCCGTCGTCCGAGGACGCCGACGCCATGGAGCAGAGATACGTGCGCGTGGCGCTCGAGCGCGCCCAGGCCGAGTCGCGGCAGCTCCGCACGCTCCACACCCGCGCGGCGGAGAAGGCGCGGTCGGAGAGCGCGGCGGCCGAGGTCGAGCTCGCGGCGGCCCGGGAACGGATCGCCGAGCTCGAGGCGGAGGTCGACCACCTCTCCGGACGGCGCGTGCTGCTGCTGGCGGACGTGGTCGGGCGGACCGTCCGTCGACCGCGGGAGATCCTGGCGGCACCGCGTGCCGTGGGCAAGATCCTGCGCAGGCCACGAGCGGAGCGCGGCCAGGACGCCGGCTCGCGAGGCGCACCGGCGCGCACCGCCACGCGCGTCGCCTCCGATGCGTGGTTGCCGCCTGACCAGCTGCACGCGGCCGAGGCCCGGGCACGTCGGGGCGCGGCGCGGCTGCGCGCCACCACCGGCACGCGATCACGCCTGCGCATCGCCGCGATCGTCGACGAGTTCACCGCCCGCGGCCTCGCCGCCGACGCCGACCTGCGCAACGTCCGGCGACATCACTGGGAGGCCGATCTCGCGGGGTTCGACCCTGATCTCCTCTTCGTCGAGTCGGCGTGGCGGGGTGCCGAAGGCACGTGGCACAGCGCCGTCGACTGGTACCCGCCGCAGCTCGAGAGCCTCGTCGCGTGGTGCCGCGAGCGTTCGATCCCGACGGTGTTCTGGAACAAGGAGGACCCGGTCCACTTCGACAAGTACCTCAAGGTGGCCCGTGAGGCCGACGTCGTGCTCACCACCGACGTCGACATGGTGCCGCACTACGTGCGCGAGCTGGGTCACCGCCGGGTCGGCTTCCTCCCGTTCGCGGCACAGCCCCGGGAGCACGCGCCGTTCACGACCCGGGACCGCCGCGCCGTCGCCGTGTTCGCCGGGGCGTACTACCGGCGGTACCCGGACCGGATGCGGGACATGGACGCCCTCCTCGGCGGTGCTGCCGACGTCCTCCCGGTCGAGATCTACGACCGCAACCTCGGCAGCACGACCCCGGACAACGTGTTCCCCCCCGAGCTGGCCCGTCACGTCGTCGGAACCCTCGCCCCGGACGAGATCGACGTCGCCTACCAGGGCGGCACCGTCGCGCTGACCGTGAACACGGTGAAGGCGTCGAGCTCGATGCTCGCGAGGCGTGCGTACGAGCTCCTGCTCTCCGGCACGCCGACCGTGTCGAACTACGCGCGCGGCGTGCGCACGATGCTCGGCGACCTCGTGCCGGCGCACGACGGACGGCGTGAGATCGCCGACGCGGTGCGCCGGATCGTCGAGGACGACGCCCATCGCGAGCGGCTCGTCGCCAGCGGCGTGCAGAAGATCCTGCGCGAGGACACGTACGCGCACCGCCTCGACCTCGTCGTGGCGACGATCCTCGGCGAGGAGTACGCCCCGCGCCCGCGTGCGGTCGCCGTCCTCGCGCAGGTCGCCGACGAGGCGGCGCTGGACCGGTTGCTCGAGACGCTCCGGCGCCAGCGTGATGTCGACGTCGACGCGTTCGTCCGAACCGACGGGGCGGCGGTCCGTGACGCCGCCGCGGCCGCGGGCCTCGCCGTCGTCGACCCGGCCGACGCCGCGCACGCCTCCCTCGCCGATCTGACCGGCGGCCTTCCGGTGGCCGTGCTCGACACCCGCGACTGGTACGGCCCGCGCTACCTGTTCAGCCTCGTCGGCGCCCATGACTTCGCGCCGGGCCACGTCGTGACGAAGGCGGGTCCTTTCGAGCTCAGCCCGTCGGCCGACGACGCCGTCCGGCACCACCGCGCGGCGCCGTACAGCCACGTGGACGCCTCCCTGATCGATCCCCGCGCTGCTCTGCTGCCGGCTCCGGTGACGCGACGTCTGAGCGTCGCCGACGTCCTCGGAGACCAGCTGGAGCTCGGCGCCGCCCCGGCGCTCGCCGTCGACGCGTTCGACTACTGCCGCGACGGCGGCGCCGCAGCCTCGCGCATGGCCGCGCTCACCCTGGGCGAGAGCCTGGACACCGGGGTGCCGGTCAGCGAGCTCGTGGGCCGAGCCTCTGTCCTCGCGGCGGAGGTCGACCTCGCCGACGACCCCCTCGTGGTCGCTCCCGACGACCTGCCGACGTCGGCGCCCGCCGGCAGCAACATCCGGGTCGCGCGCCAGCGGCTCGGCGGTGTCGCGTTCGAGCGGACCACGGGGGGAGCCGACGAGGTCCTGTGGGCCCGTGGCACGTTCCCCGTCGCCGATCTCGTGCACGACGGGAAGCTCACGGTCCGGCTCGACGGCGTCGGGGACCTGCGGATGCTCCTCGCGGTCCGTCTCGTCGACGCCTCCGGCCGCCGACTGTGGTCCAAGGCCCTCCCGGCCAACAGCAACCAGGACATCCCGCTGCCCGACGCGGCCAGCGACGTCCAGGTCGGCGTCCGCCTCGGCGGGACCGGCACGGCCGTGATGCGGAGGATCTGCCTGGCGCCGCGCTCCCGCGTCCCTCGGCTGGTGGTGCGGCCCCGCCGGACGCTCCTCGTGACCATCGCATACCCGGCGCACGGCGACCTCTACAAGCACGCGTTCGTGCACTCGCGCGTCACGGCGTACCAGAGCAGGGGTGAGCCGGTCGACGTCTTCGTCCTCACGGAGAACCGGCCGTACACGGCCTACGAGTTCGACGGCGTCGACGTCCAGCGGGGCACGATCGAGGACCTGACGGAGATCGTCACCCGCGGCGGCTACGAGCACCTCGCCGTCCACTTCATGACCCGCGGGATCTGGACGGCCGTCAAGGACTCCCTCGACGACACCCGGCTGACGGTCTGGGTCCACGGGTCCGAGGTCCAGCCCTGGTGGCGCCGGGAGTTCAACTTCACCGACGAGGCCGCCCTGCAGCAGGCGAAGGTGCTGTCCGAGGAGAGGCTCCGGCTGTGGCGGGAGATCGCCGACGTCGGGCATCCCCACGTCTCCTACGTGTTCGTCTCCGAGTACTTCCGTCACGAGGTCGAGACCGACCTCCAGCGGAGCCTGCCTGCCGAGCGGCGCCACATCATCCCCAACCCGATCGACACCGACCTGTTCTCGTACCGGGCGAAGTCTCCGGACGCGCGACACCGCGTCCTGACCATCCGGCCGTACACGAGCCGGAAGTACGCGAACGACCTGTCGGTCGCCGCTGTGCTCGAGCTCGCCGAGGAGCCGTGGTTCGACGAGATGCACTTCACGTTCGTCGGTGACGGCCCGCTGTTCGAGGAGACGCTCGAGCCGCTCCGGTCGTTCACCAACGTGACGATCCGCCGCGGCTACCTGACGCCGTCGGAGATCGCCGCGCTCCACGGCGATCACGGCGTCTTCCTCTCCCCGACGCGCATGGACAGCCAAGGGGTCAGCCGGGACGAGGCGATGGCCTCCGGGCTCGTGCCCGTGACCACCAGGGTCGCCGCCGTGCCGGAGTTCGTCAGCGAGGCGGAAGGCCACCTCACCGAGCCGGAGGACGCCCAGGGGCTGGCGGATGCCCTGCGTGAGATCCGGCGCGACGCCGACGGCTTCCTCCGGCGCTCCGCCGCCTCGGCCGCGCGCGTGCGGCGGCAGTCCTCGGCCGTGGCGACGATCCCGCTGGAGCTCGATCTCCTGCGCGAGATCGTCGGCGCGTGAGGGCGGCCGGGCGGGTCGATCCAGGACGGCGACGCCGCAGCGAGGGCGGCCGACGGAGCCCCAACCCCGCTGGACTACGATCGCCACGGCAGAACGACAGCAGCGAACGCGACGCGACGACGTGAGGAATCCAGGCGTGCCCGAGCAGATCGACCCGACCTCGCCTCTCGGGCCGGAGCCCCTGTTCTCGGTGGTCACCGCCGTGCACAACGTCGAACGGTTCCTGGACGCGTTCACCGCGTCTCTCGACGCGCAGACGTTCTCGCACGACAGGTTCGAGATCATCGCCGTCGACGACGGCTCGACCGACGCCTCGCGCGCGAAGCTGGAGACGTGGTCGCGCTCGACGGACATCCACGTGACCGTCGTCTCGCAGGAGAACGCCGGGCAGGGTGAGGCTCGCAACCGCGGGATCGGCCTCGCGCGTGGCAGGTGGGTGACGTTCCCGGACCCCGACGACTGGCTGGCCGACGACTACCTCGCCAGGGTCAGCACGTTCATCGAGCGGAACCCGACGGCGTCGATGGTCGCCACCAGCAGGGTGATGTACTTCGAGGCGGAGGACCGGATCGCCGACACGCATCCTCTGGTGCGGATGTTCGGGAACGGCGACCAGCTCGTCGACCTCCGCCGCGCGCCGCACCACTTCCACGGATCGGCCCCCGCAGCGTTCGTTCGTCGGGAGATCCTGCAGCGCGAGGCCATCGCCTTCGACCCGAGGATCCGGCCGAACTTCGAGGACGGGCACTTCTGCTGCTCGTACCTGCTCGCCACGGAGCCCCTGGTCGGCTTCGTGGGGTCCGCGAAGTACTACTACCGCAAGCGTCAGGACGGATCCTCCACGCTCCAGCGCTCGCGGGAGGACTCCGGCCGGTACCTCTCCGTGCCGAGGTACGGATACCTCGACGTGCTCCGACAGGCCGCTGAGCGGCACGGCGAGGCACCGGGGTGGCTCCAGACCTTCGTGCTGTACGAGCTGTCGTGGTACTTCGAGGAGCAGGCGCGGCCGACCGGCGGATCGCCGATCACGCACGGCGAGGTCGCTGCCGGGTTCCTGGAGACTCTCGCGCTCATCAGCACGTATCTGCAGGAACGGTGGATCGAGAGCTTCAACCTGCGCCGCTTCGACCGGGAGTGGCGCGACATCCTGCTCCACGGGTTCCGCGGCGAGCCGTGGCACACGCCGTACGTCGTGCTGCGCGAGTTCGACGGCGTGCGCCGCGAGCAGCGCATCGTCTACCGCTACGCGGGCGAGGCACCGACCGAGGAGCTGTTCGTCGCCGGGGCACGCGTCACGCCGACCGCCCACAAGTCCCGCGCCATCCGCTACTACGACCGGACGCTGCTGCGCGAGCGCATCGCCTGGGTCCCGGTCGGTGGCGAGCTGCAGGTCTGGCTGGACGGGGCACCAGTCGAGCTCAGGCGCAGCGAACCCCCGACGAAGCCGCGAGCCCTGGACGTCCCCCCGCTGCGCCCGGCCGACGCCCAGAACGGCGCTCCCGCGGGACGGGCGGAGCGGCTGCGCTACATGCTCGGCGCGATCCGGAAGGACCTCCGCGCGCGCGAGCGCCTGGTGCGCGCCGGCGCGCGGACCCGCAGGGCGCGCGGTGAGTTCCAGGACGCGTGGACGTTCATGGACCGGGTCCGCGATGCGGACGACAACGCCGAGCGCCTCTTCCGGTACGTCCGGACGCATGAACCCTCGATCAACGCCTGGTTCGTGCTGGACAAGCGGAGCCCCGACTGGGCCAGGCTGACGAAGGACGGGTTCGGGGACCGCCTCGTGCACTACGGCTCGACGAGGTGGACCGTGCTCATGCTGCACACGCGACACCTCATCTCCTCGCACGTCGATCGCGCCCAGCACGACCCTCAACCGCTCGTCTGGTGGGGGCCTCGCACCTGGGACTTCACGTTCCTGCAGCACGGCGTCATCAAGGACGACATCTCGCGGTGGCTCAACACGAAGCGCATCGACCTGTTCGTGACGTCGACGCCGGGCGAGCACGAGTCCGTGGTCGGCGACGACACCGGCTACAAGTTCACGACGAAGGAGGCGAAGCTCGTCGGACTCGCCCGGTTCGACCGGCTCCGCGAGCTCGGCGCGGCCACACCTCCCGCGCAGCGGGACCTCATCCTGGTCGCACCCACGTGGCGGTCGTGGCTCATGAGCAAGGATCCGCGGGACGTCACCGGCCACAGCCTCGTCACCGCTGACTTCTTCCAGTCCGAGTTCGCCTCGAACTGGCTCGGATTCCTGAAGTCGGACGAGCTCGCCCGGTTGGCGCGGTCGTCCGGCAAGACCGTGGCGTTCCTTCCGCACCCGAACCTGCAGCCGATCCTCGACGAGCTGGACCTCCCTGCGCACGTGCAGCCGCTGACGTTCCACGGCGAGGACGTGCAGCAGTTCTTCGCGCGCAGCGCCGCCTTCGTGACGGACTACTCGTCCATGGCCTTCAACGCGGCCTACATCGACCGGCCCGTCCTCTACTTCCAGTTCGACTACGACCGAGTCATGCGTGGCGGGCACACCGGCCGCGAGGACTACTTCCAGTACGGTCGCGACGGCTTCGGCCCCGTCGCCGAGACGCTCGAGGACGCGATCGACGCCCTCGGGAAGGTCGCTGCCGACGGGTGGCGGCCGTCCGCCGAGCACGACGCGCGCATCGACCGGACGTTCCCCGAACGTGACGGGGGTTGCTGCGCACGCACTGTCGCAGCCGTCCGCGCGCTCGAGGCCCGCGGGGCATGAGCGGAGCAGCGGCACCACGCTTCTCGCTCGTCACGGCGGTCCACGACGTCGCGCCCTACCTCGACGCGTTCATCGAGTCGATCGAGGCGCAGACGTTCCCGCACGCGGCGTTCGAGGTCATCGCCGTCGACGACGGGTCGCGGGACGGATCACTCGACCGGCTGCGCGCATGGGCGGCCGAGTCCACGATGACCGTGACGGTGCTCTCGCAGACCAACGCCGGTCAGGGTGCCGCCCGGAACAGGGGCCTGGCACAGGCCCGCGGTGCCTGGGTCACGTTCCCGGATCCCGACGACTGGCTCGGGGACGACTACCTCGCCCGGGTCGACGGCTTCCTCACGGAGCACCCCGAGACGTCCATGGTGGCGACGAACCGGCTGTCGTACCTCGACGGCGTCGACAGCGAGCCGCGTGCCGGGCACCCCTTGCGTGCGTTCTTCGCCGAGGGCGACGTCCTCGTCGACCTGGCCGCGCGGACCGACCGCTTCCACGGCTCGGCACCGGCGGCGTTCTTCGACCGAGAGCGGCTCCTCGCGCACGACGTGCTGTTCGATCCGCGGATCCGGCCGAACTTCGAGGACGGGCACTTCTGCGTCCAGTACCTCCTGACGTTCCCCGCCCCCACCATCGGGTTCGTGTCCTCGGCCCAGTACGTGTACCGGCGTCGGGCAGACGGCTCGTCCACCCTCCAGAACAAGCGGCTCGACCCGCGCCACTTCACCGACGTCCCCCGGTACGGCTACCTCGACGCCCTCGAACGAGCGCACCAGGCACAGGGCCGGGCCCCGGTCTGGTTGCAGCAGTTCGTGCTCTACGAGCTCTCCTGGTACTTCGAGGAGGACAAGGCGATGTCGAACTCGCCGACGGCGGGCACCGGCGAGGTGGGCGCCGCGTTCGTCGAGCTGCTGGGCCGGATCAGCGAGCACCTCGAGAACTGGGTCGTCGAGCAGTTCGACGTCCGGCGCTTCGACCGCGACTGGCGCGACATCCTGCTGCACGGCGTCCGCGACCGCCCCTGGGTGAGCCCGTACGCGGTGCGCCACGAGTACGACAGGACGAAGCGGGAGCTCCGGATCTCCTACGGGTACGCCCACACGACGCCGCAGGAGACGTTCCTCGCCGACGGCCGCGTCGTCGAGCCGACCGCGCAGAAGGTCCGCGCGGTGGAGTACTTCGGTCAGCAGCTCCTCGCCGAGCGGATCGCCTGGATCCCCGTCGAGGAAGGCGTCGCGGTGCTGCTCGACGGGCAGATCGTGGACATCCGCGACGGCGCCCCCGGTCCGCTGCGCGCGGACGTCAGCGCGGCGCGCGATGACCACGCGGACGCCGCGTCGTGGCGGCAGCGCCTGCGGCTGCGCACCCGGGCGCTCAACGCGCTGGCCGACCACGGCCGCTACCACCGGCGGTACCAGGACGCGTGGACGCTCATGGACCGCGTGCACAACGCCGACGACAACGCCGAGCGCCTGTTCCGGTACCTGCGCGCGCACGAGCCGAGCGTCAACGCCTGGTTCGTGCTCGACCGCGGCAGCGCCGACTGGCGACGCCTCGAACAGGACGGTTTCGGCGACCGGCTCGTGCACTACGGCTCCGTCGAGTGGATCCTGCTCCTGATGAACACGCGCCACCTCGTGTCGTCGCACATCGACCGGCCGCACCAGGAGCCACAGCCGGTCGTCTGGATGAGGCCGCCGACGTGGCGGTACACGTTCCTCCAGCACGGCGTCATCCAGGACGACCTGTCGCGCTGGCTGAACTGGAAGCAGATCGACCTGTTCGTGACGAGCACGCCGGCCGAGCACGCCTCGATCGTCGACGACGGCAGCCCGTACCGCTTCACCACGAAGGAGGTGCGGATGACGGGCCTGCCGCGGTTCGACCGGCTGCGGGCCCTGGCGCAGGAGACCCCTCCGGACCAGCGCGACCTCGTGCTCATCGCCCCGACGTGGCGGAACTGGCTCAGCGACGAACCCGCGCCCGGCACGACCCGCCGCACGATCCGGCCGGACTTCCGAGACTCGGAGTACGTCCGCGAGTGGTCGGCACTGGTGTCCTCGCCCGCGCTGCGGCAGCTCGCGGAGGCCTCGGGGAAGCAGGTGGCATTCCTGCCGCACCCGAACATCCAGCCGGTGCTCGCCGAGCTCGGCGTCGCCGACCACGTGCGCCTCCTGACGTTCGAGGGGCAGGACGTGCAGGGGTACTTCGCGCGAGCCGCCGCACTCGTCACCGACTACTCCTCGATGGCGTTCAACGCGGCCTACGTCGACCGGCCGGTCGTGTACTTCCAGTTCGACTACGACCTGGCGATGACGGGCGGACACCTCGGACGCCAGGGCTACTTCAGCTACCAGCGCGACGGGTTCGGGCCGGTCGTCCGGACACTCGAGGACGCGCTCACCGCGCTCGCCGAGCTGGGCTCGAACGGGTGGGACCTTCCCGCGACCTATCGCGAGCGGATCGAGCAGACCTTCCCGCTGCGTGACGGGCGTTGCTGCGAACGCGCGGTCGCCGCCATCCGCGACCTCGACGCGCCACCCGTGGAGAGCCGGCCAGGCTGAGCCGGCGATCCTGAGCTGACGACGGTGCGCCGTCAGCGCCGCAGGCCCAGCCGCCGCAGGACTCGCCCTCCCCACGCGCGTACCCGCCGGCGGGCCGACGGACGGTCTGGTTGAGCCGTCGGGGCCCAGTAGGCGGACGTGGTGACCGTCGAGGCGTCGGGCTTGTAGTACGGCTTGACCAGGGAGAGGTGCGGTCGTTCCCACGCGACGTCGCGCCGCACGACCCGTGCCGGCACACCCGCGGCGATGCAGTTGTTGGGGATCCGGCCCTTGACGACGGCGCCCAGGCCGATCACGGATCCGTCGCCGATCGTCGCTCCGCCCAGCATGCTCGAGCGAAAGCCCAGCCACACGTGCGCGCCGATCGAGATCGACCGGGCCGGGTTCACCCGACGTCCCGTGCGCACGTCGAAGATCGGGTGCCCGTCATCGGCGCGGATCTGGACCTGCTCGGCCATCATGACGTCGTCCCCGATCCGGACCTCGACACCCTCGACGGCCGAGATCGCGACCGTACCCGTGGTGGAGACGTTGGCGCCGATCACGACACGCGCGTCCTGGCCGACGCGCATCGTGGCCATCAAGGCGGGAACTCCGCTGCTGGGCCCGACCTCCACGACGCCGTTGTCGCAGTCGAAGACCACCTCGAGACGCCCCAGACGGGCGGACGGCGCGACGACGAGCCGGTTGTTCCGACCCTTGAAGGTGATCTTGGTGCCCGACGGGACCTCGTCGGCCTCGATGACGTTGCCGTCCGCGTCGGACCACGGACGCACGTGGGTGGTGGTAGGCACGCCGCCATCGTAGGAGCCCGCGGGGGCGTGCCGATGCGGTGCGCAGGCGCACGTGGTGTGCGCCACACTGGCCCCCATGCGCGGCATCATCCTCGCCGGGGGGACCGGCACCCGGCTGCACCCGATCACCATCGGGGTGAGCAAGCAGCTCGTGCCCGTCTACGACAAGCCGATGGTCTACTACCCGCTGTCGACCCTCATGCTCGCCGGGATCCGCGACGTGCTCGTCATCACGACGCCGCACGACGCCGAGCAGTTCCACCGCCTCCTGGGCGACGGGAGCGCGTTCGGGATCGACGTGTCGTACGCGACGCAGCCGGAACCGAACGGGCTGGCCCAGGCGTTCGTCATCGGTGCCGACTTCGTGGGAACCGACTCCGTCGCGCTCGTGCTCGGCGACAACATCTTCTACGGTCCCGGGCTCGGCACCCAGCTGCAGCGCTTCACCGACGTCGACGGCGCGACGATCTTCGCGTACCAGGTGGCCGATCCGACGGCGTACGGCGTCGTCGAGTTCGACGCCGCTCACCGGGCGGTCTCGCTCGAGGAGAAGCCCCGGAACCCGAGAAGCGACTACGCCGTCCCCGGCCTGTACTTCTACGACAACGACGTCCTGGAGATCGCCCGCGACCTGACGCCGTCGGCACGCGGCGAGTACGAGATCACCGACGTCAACCGCACGTACCTCACCCAGGGGCGGCTCGGGGTCGAGGTCCTCCCCCGCGGGACCGCCTGGCTCGACACCGGCACGTTCGACTCGCTGGCGGACGCCACGGCGTTCGTGCGGACCGTCGAGCACCGGCAGGGCCTCAAGATCGGCTGCCCCGAGGAGGTGGCCTGGCGGCGCGGCTTCCTGTCCGACGACGGTCTCCGCGAACGCGCGGAGGCGCTCGTGAAGTCCGGCTACGGGAGCTACCTCCTCCGGCTGCTCGACTAGCCCTAGGGTGGTCGCCGAAGGAGGTCGCACCGTGCACGTACTCGTCACCGGCGGAGCCGGGTTCATCGGCACGAACTTCGTGCGCAGCACGCTCGAGGACCGCCCCGACGCCGACGTCACCGTCCTCGACGCGTTCACCTACGCCGGGAACGCGGCGTCCCTGGACGACCTCGGCGAGCGTGTCCGGGTGGTGCGCGGCGACGTCGCCGACGCCGAGGTCGTGGAGCCGCTCGTGGCTGCCAGCGACGTCGTCGTCCACTTCGCCGCGGAGTCGCACAACGACAACTCGCTCGCGGACCCGTGGCCGTTCGTCCGCACGAACGTCGTCGGCACGTACACGCTGCTCGAGGCGGTCCGCCGGCACGACGTGCGCTACCACCACGTCTCCACGGACGAGGTGTACGGCGACCTCGAGCTGGACGACGTCGAGCGGTTCACGGAGGCGACGCCGTACAACCCGTCGAGCCCCTACTCCTCGACGAAGGCCTCGAGCGACCTGCTCGTGCGCGCCTGGGTGCGCTCGTTCGGGGTGCGCGCGACGATCTCGAACTGCTCCAACAACTACGGGCCGTACCAGCACGTGGAGAAGTTCATCCCGCGTCAGATCACGAACGTCATCGACGGCGTGCGGCCCCGCCTGTACGGCGAGGGACGGAACGTGCGCGACTGGATCCACGTGCGCGACCACAACGACGCCGTGTGGGCGATCATCGACGGCGGGCGGCTCGGCGAGACGTACCTCATCGGCGCCGACGGCGAGCTCGACAACCGCCGCGTCGTCGAGCTGGTCCTCACCGAGATGGGCAGCGACCCCACCGCCTACGACCTCGTCACGGACCGTGCCGGGCACGACCTCCGGTACGCCATCGACGCGCACAAGCTGCGCACCGAGCTCGGCTGGTCCCCGCGCTTCGGCGACTTCCGGGCCGGACTGGCCGACACGATCGCCTGGTACCGCGAGCACGAGGACTGGTGGCGGCCGCAGAAGGCCGCCACCGAGGCGCGGTACGCCGCCACCGGCCAGTAGGCGGGCCCGGCGTCAGCCGGCGCGAGTGCCCGCCGGCAGCGTCGCGACCGGGACGTAGAGAGGGAACCCGCCGGTCCCGGCACCGGAGTGCAGATGGACGGCGCCGTTCCCCTGAACGCCGACGACGTCGTCCCGGCCGTCCCCGTCCGCGTCACCCACTCCCACCATGTCCCGGCCGGACCCCCAGCCCGTGGAGATCGTGACGGGGTTGAGGACGCGGCCAGGCCCTCGGCCGACCAGGAGCTGCAGCTGGCCGCTCGACGCGTTCCGGACGAGGAGGTCAGGCGCCCGTCCGCCGGAGAAGTTGCCGACGCCGATGATCGCGTCGACGTACTGGAATCCCGTCCCGATGAGAAGGCGCGTGCGGAACCCACCGTCACCGTCGCCCGGGTACAGCCACAGGTAACCGGTGCTCCGTTCCAGCGCCACGAGGCTCGCCCCGCCGTCGCCGCGGAAGTCGCCCGCCGCGACCACGCTGGTCATGCCCTGCCACCCGCCCGATCCGATGAGCCGCCCGGCGGTGTCCACGCGTGAGCCGCCCGTCCCGCGGTGGAGATAGAGGCGTCCCTGCGCGTCGATGCGCATGACGTCGGCGCGGCCGTCGCGGTCCCAGTCGCCGCCACCGAACACCCGCGTCGTCGACGGCACGGTGAAGCCCAACGAGACCGGTGAGCCGAACGCCGTCCGGTTCTGGTACGGGTAGCGACGCAGCTCGCGGCTCGACGACTGCGTGACGAGCGCCGTGTCCGAGCCCTGCGAGGCCACGACCGCGTTGAACGTCCAGCCCGAGTTGACGAGCTGGCGGGGGTAGAACGACCCGTTGGTCCGGGAGGGGTAGAACCACAGGCTGCCGGCGCTGTCGATCGCCAGGACGTCGGTGGCGCCGTGCTGCCCGTTCCAGTTCCCCACGGAGATGACGTGCCGCATCGTCGTCCATCCGCCGGAGCCCACCTGGGTGCGGCCGGTGACGGCGCCGGTCGAGGTCGCCGAGTAGCGGTAGAGGTTCCCGTTGCTGCGCTGCACGACGAGGAGCGTGGGCGTCCCGCCCGGACGGGCGGTCACCGTGAGCGAGCTCATGGCGCCCCAACCGCCGTGACCGACGATGCGCGGCGTGCCGAACCCGCCGCGCCCGTTCCCGGGATACAGCCAGAGGTCACCGGTCGCCTTCCGGCGGGCGAGGATGTCGGCGCGGCCGTCCCGGTTCCAGTCCGCGGACGTCGTCACCAGGTCGTTCGCCTGCCACCCGGTGTTGATGACCCGCGACGAGCCGAACCCCCCGGAGGTCGTCCCCGCGCGCAGCCGCATGTTCCCGGCCCCGTCGACCGTGAGCAGGTCGACGCGACCGTCGCCCGTCCAGTCGACCGGCCCGAGCGGCCGCTCCGCCGCCGACGGCGTCCCCAGCGACGTCGGGCTCTGGTACCCGGGTGCGCGGGACGGGAGGACGGACACGGCACCGTTCGTCCCGCGCAGGACGACGTCGTCCCGCCCGTCGCCGGTGAGGTCACGGTCCGCGTCGCGGTTCCTGGCCGCGCCCTGATAGCTGGCCGCACGGTTCGCGAGCTCCCCCAGCCGCGCGTAGAGGTACCTGCCCGGGCAGGACGTCTGGGCGACGTCCCGGTGCCCGATGGTGCGGTTCGTGGCCACCCCGTTGATCGTGGCGCGCGTGTTCATCACGAAGCCGTGCATGTCGGCCTTCCACGCGAGCACGCGCGCGGCGATGTCGAACGCCGCGTTCGTCACCGGCGCCGTCTCGTGGTTCCCCATGAACGAGATGCCGAACATCTCGCCGTTCCACCCGGCGGCGTGGGCGCCGATCGTCGCCCGGTAGAGCCCGCCGTACCGTCCCTCCCACGCGCGCCCGTAGGCGTCGACGAGCACGTTGTACCCGATGTCGCCCCAGTCCCGGGTGATCGCGTGGTAGTGGTAGATGCCCCGGATGATCGCCGGCACCTGGGCCGCCGTGTAGAAGTTCGTGCCGGCGGTGTGGTGCACGTCGGCGCCCTGCACGCGCCCGGTCTCCGGCACCCAGGTGCGGATCGACTCGTCGGCTCCCCAGGCCGCCCGCGACCGGATCGGCGGGGTGGCGGCCGCCGTCGGCGTGGCGGCGGTCATCGGGGTGACGAGCGACGTCGCGTCGGCGACCGACGTCGACTGCGCCGCGGCGTCGGCCGTCCCCGACGTCCCCGGATCGATGACGTGCACCTGCACGCCCGGCACCGCGGCGCTCACGCGCGCCTCCACCCGGTCGGCCCCGACGACGACGATCGGCTCCGTGCCCGACGTCCCCCGTTCCTGGTCCGGCTCGACGTGGACCTCGGCCCAGTCGCTCCAGGCGCCGTCCACGCGCTCCCGGTACTCGACACCGGCCTCGTCCAGCGACTCCCAGGTGACGGCCACGATCGCCACCTCGACGTCGACGTCGACCCCGCCGACCGGGGCCGCGGCGTCGTCCGACGACGACGACCCGCCGAGCGCCTGCGCGGGTGCGGGTCAGGTCCGCCGCCGTGTCGCTGGAGGGGCGGTCCGCCGGTGGTGCCGCCTCCGCAGGAACGGCGATGGCGAGCGTCGCGACGACGACAGCCCCGGACAACGCGGCGAACAGGCGTCGCATGGTGGATCCCCTAACCGACGACGAGTCCACCGCGGCAGGGCGGACCGGTCGATCATGTCCACTGCCCTCGGGGGTGTCCAGGGCCCGCCTCGGCGGTTCGCGTATCGCCTAGACCAGGAGGTCGGCGACGTGGCGGCCGATCTCGAGGGAGCAGGTGGCCGCCGGGGAGGGGGCGTTGAGCACGTGGACCTGGTGCTCGCCGCGCTGCACCAGGAAGTCGTCCACCATGCGTCCGTCCCGCCGCAGCGCCTGCGCGCGGACGCCTGCCTCGGCGGGCACGATGTCGTCCGCCCGGATCGCCGGGACGAGCCGCGCGAGGCTGCGTGCGAACACTCCCTTCGACGCCGATCGCACGAGCTCGCCCCATCCGGTGCCGACCTGCTTCGCACCGAGGCGCCACGTGCCCGGCCACGCGAGCGTCCAGCCGAGCTCGCGCAGGTCGACGTCCCGCCACCGGTAGCCCTCGCGCCGGAACGCGAGGACGGCGTTCGGTCCGGCGTGCACCGAGCCGTCCACCATCCGCGTGAGGTGGACGCCGAGGAACGGCAGCGAGGGGTCCGGCACCGGGTAGATCAGGCCGCGCACCAGGTGCTCGCGACCGGCGGCGAGCTGGAAGTACTCGCCGCGGAACGGCACGATCCTCGCCTCGGGCTCGACCCCGCTCGCGAGGGCGACGCGGTCGGAGTGCAGCCCGGCGCAGTTCACGAGGCGATCAGCCCGGATGACGCCGTCCGACGTCCGGACGACGACGCCCCGGTCGGTGGAGCGGGCGGCCACGAACGCCGTCGAGAGCAGCACCTCCCCGCCGCTGGCCGTGAGCTCGGCCGCGAGAGCCTGGCACACGGCCACGTAGTCGATGATGCCGGTGGACGAGACCCGCAGCGCCTCGACGGCGGCGACCTCGGGCTCGTAGGTGCGCGCCTCGTCGGCCGAGACCAGGTGGGCGGGGACGCCGTTGGCCTCGGCCCGCTCCGCGAGCGCGTGCAGCCGCGGCACCTCGGCCCGCTCGGTGGCCACGACGAGCTTGCCGCAGATCTCGTGCCGGATGCCGTGCTCGCGCGCGAACGCCGTCATCGACGCCACGCCCGCGACGCTCATCCGCGCCTTGGCGCTGCCGGGCGCGTAGTAGAGCCCGGAGTGGATGACGCCGGAGTTGCGGCCGGTCTGGTGGGCGGCGAGCCGGTCCTCCTTCTCCAGGACGCTCACCCGGTGCCCACGCCGGGACAGCTCCCGGGCGGTGGCGAGGCCGACGATCCCGCTCCCGACCACGACGACGTGCACGCGTTTCCTCCTGCTGACGAGCTGACGAGCTGACGGCGGTGGCCGGTGCCGCCGGACGGGACCTCAGTCGATGCCGGGGTCGCCGTGGTAGTGCCCGAGCCGGCGGGTGGCGAGGATGCCCATCCCCGCGGAGATGCCCGCGCTCCCCAGGTCGGCGATCGTGAAGAGCAGCCTCGAGACGGCGGCGTACGCGGCCGCCGCACCCACGCCGACGACCGGCGACAGCGCGGCCACGATGACGAGCTCCCGCACCCCGGCGCCGGACGGCAGCAGGAACGCGAAGACGCCCACGAGCATGGCGGCGGCCATGACCCCGACGCAGAGCAGCCAGTCGTCGAACCCGAGCGAGACGCCCGACGAACGCGCCAGGTTCCACATGTGGGTGCCGTAGCAGACGTAGGAGCCGAGCGCCCAGCCGAACGACGTGATCACCGTGCGGTAGGACACCGGGTGGTCGGGCCGCGGGCGGCGCAGGATCTTGAAGCCGACGCGCGCGGCCGCCGTCAGCACCTTCGGGTGCAGCAGGACGAGAACGACGGGGAGCAGCAGGTAGAGCCACCGCATCCAGCTGAGGTCGGGCTGCTCGCGCACGACCTCCGGGACGGCGAGCGCGCTCGCGACCAGCGACGCCCCGATCGCGACGGCGAGGGAGAACACCGTGGCGGCGAAGACCCGGGCGCGGGCGAGCCCGGCACGGCGGCCGAGCTCGAGCTGGAGCACGTACGCCCACACGGATCCGGGCAGGTACTTGCCGAGCTGCCCGACCAGGAAGATCTGCGCCCCGCGGCCCACCCCGATGGGCTTGCCGAGGTCGTCGACCAGGACCTGCCAGCTCATGGTGCCGCAGAGGATCCCCGCCGTCACCGCGGCGAGCGACATGAGGATCGTCCACGGGGAGATCTCGGCGAGCCGGGGCTGGACCTCCGCCCAGTTCGCGCGCAGGTACGCGAAGGCGACGACGACCACGGCGACGACGAGCACGATCCGGACGACGTTGAGGATCCTGCTGCGCGTCGACGTCGCCGGCTTCTCGGGCGGTGACGCCTCCGGCTGGGCGACGGCGTCCGACGACACGTCCCGGCTCACGCGGTGACCTCCGCTCGTGCGGTGCCGGGCGTGACGAGCCTGCGGGGCACCGCTGCCCGCCACTCCGCGACGTCGGGCGCCAGGTCGGCCGCCTCGGCGGGAGGCTCGCCCTCGAGCAGGAAGTCGTGGTCAGAGTAGCGGCGCTCCAGGAACTGCGCCGACGCGTCCGACCGGCCGGCTCGAGCGAGGCCGACGACGTTGAGTCCGTGGAGCCGCGGCGGCGTGCCGTACACCTTCGCCCAGGGCGGCACGTCGCGGCTCAGCGTCGTCCCCATGCCCACCATGGCGCCCGGTCCGACGACGCGGTGCTGGTGCACGACGGCGTTCATGCCGAGCGTCGCGCGCGACCCGATGACGCAGTGCCCGCCGATGCTCACGCCGGCCGACACCGTCGCCCCGGCGCCGATCCGGACGTCGTGCGCCACGTACGCGCGCGCGAGGAGGAACGCCCCGGCTCCGATCTCGGTGGCCCGGACCGAGCCCGAGTGCACGACGACCTGCTCCCGGACGACGGCGCCGGCCCCGATCTCCACACCAGCATGGTCCAGGTCCCCGGCCCATGCGGCGTTGTGCCGCGCCGACGCGATCTCGGGCGGCGCGCCGATCGACGCGCCGGGACCGATCCACGCGCCGTCGCCGATGCGGGCGGGGCCGAGGAGCGTGGCGTACGGCCCGACGGCGACATCGACGCCGAGCTCGACACCGGGTCCGATGAACGCCGATGGGTGAATGCGTGAACGATCCGTGACTGGATCCACTCGATCCTCCGGACGACCGTTGCGGCGCGGCGGATTCGCGCCCCGAACGGTCCATGGGCGAGGCGTCGGACCGTGCGAGCCGGCCACGATGTACCGGCTGGCGCCGATAGGATGACCGACGACTTCTGACGCCGCCGAGTGTACGCGAGCGCCAGGTCACGACCGCACAGGCCAGGCGGGCGCGTGCACCGCAGCGCACCCGTGTGTCCCGGACCGCCGTGGAGGCTCCAGCCCGATGATCCCCATCTCCGTCGTGCGCCTCGGCGCCGAGACCGAGAGCCTCGTGCTCGACGTCATCCGCTCGGGCATCATCGCCCAGGGCCCGAAGGTCGCCGAGCTCGAGTCGCGCTTCGCCGAGCTCGTCGGCGCGGAGCACGCGGTGGCGGTGAACAACGGCACGACGGCGCTCGTCGCCGCGCTCCAGGTGCTCGACCTCGAGCCCGGCGACGAGGTGATCACTAGCCCCTTCACGTTCGTCGCCACCCTCAACGCGATCCTCGAGGCCGGTGCCACGGCCCGGTTCGGCGACATCGCCGTCGAGGACTTCAACCTCACCGCCGACTCCGTGCGGGAGAACCTCACGCCGCGCACGAAGGTCCTCATGCCGGTGCACCTCTACGGGCAGACGGCGGACATGACGGCGCTCGGCGGGATCGCCGCCGAGCGCGGCCTCGCCCTCGTCGAGGACGCCGCCCAGGCGCACGGGGCTCGCTTCGAGGGCCGCGGCGCCGGGTCCTTCGGCACCGGGTGCTTCTCGTTCTACGCCACGAAGAACCTCACCACGGGCGAGGGCGGCATGATCACGACGGGCGACGCCGACCTGGCCGACCGCCTGCGCGTGCTGCGCAACCAGGGCATGCGCGCCCGGTACGAGTACGAGATGGCCGGCCACAACTACCGGATGACCGACCTGCAGGCCGCCGTCGCCCTGCCCCAGCTCGGCGGGTACGCGGGGCAGCTGGACCGCCGGCGCGCGAACGCGGCCCGCCTCGCCGAGCTGCTCGGCGACGTCGACGGACTGGTGCTGCCGCAGCAGCTGCCCGGCCGCGAGCACGTCTGGCACCAGTTCACGGTGCTGCTCCCGGCCGAGCACGCCGAGCGGCGCGAGCAGATCATCGACGCGCTGCGCGACGAGCACGGCGTCGGCAGCGGCATCTACTACCCGCGCACCGTGTTCGACTACGACTGCTACCGGGACCGCGAGGACGTCGTCGTCTCCGACACCCCGGTCGCCGACGACGTGGTCCGGCGGTGCCTGTCGCTCCCGGTCCACGCGTACCTCAGCGACGACGACGTCGTCACGGTCGCGACGGCGCTGCGGGCGGTGCTCTCCTGATGGCCGCGCGCCGCATCGCCCTCGTCGGCGCCGGGTCGATGGGCCGCAACCACGCCCGCGTGGTCGCGACGTCGAACGACGCCGAGCTCGCCGTCGTCGTCGACCCCGTCCCCGAGGTGGGGCGCGCGGTCGCCGACGCCCACGGCGCCCGCTGGGCCGCCGACCTGACCGGCCTGGGCGACGTGGACGCCGTCGTCGTCGCGGCGTCCACCGAGCACCACTACGCGATCGTGGGCGACGTGCTCGACGCCGGCCTGCCCGTGCTCGTCGAGAAGCCGGTGTGCCCCTCGCTCGCGCAGACCGAGGAGATCCTCGAGCGTTCGCGCACGGCGGGCGTCCCGCTCATGTGCGGCCTGCTCGAGCGGTACAACCCGGCCGTGATGGTCGCGCTGGAGATGGTCGACGCGCCGCTCCAGGTGCGGGCCGAGCGCCACTCCCCCTACGTGTCCCGCATCAAGACGGGCGTCGCGTGGGACCTGCTCGTGCACGACGTCGACCTGGTCACGCGCTGCTTCGGCAACGCGGAGCCCACGTCCGTCTCGGTGGACGTCGGCTACTTCCACCCGGACTCGGTGTCCGGCGCTGAGGACGTCGTCGAGACGTCGCTGCGGTTCGACGGCGGCGGCATCGCCTCGGTCTCGGCGAGCCGCATCGGGCAGCGCAAGGTCCGCAGCCTCGTCATCCACGAGCTCGACAAGATGATCGAGGTCGACCTGCTGCGCCGCGGCGTCACGGCGTACCGGCACACGACGATCGAGGCGCAGGGCAGCGGGGCCGGCTACCGCCAGGCGACGGAGATGGAGGTGCCGGAGATCATCGGCCAGGAGCCGCTCGCGACGCAGTTCCAGCGGTTCCTCGCGCTCGTCGACGGGCGGGTCGACGCCGACGCGGAGCGGGACTCGATCCTGCCGGCGCACCGGATCGTCGACCGGGCCCTGGCCGCGTCCCGACGTTGAGCTCGGTGCATGGCGTTGAGAAGGTCAGCACGTCGCGCGGGAGCTACGCGTCGAACGTGGGCCGGCCGTCGCCGTCGAACACGACGTCGGCCACCCGCCGCGCCGGCACCCCGGCGACGACGGTGCGGGCCGGCACGTCCTTCGTGACGACGGCGCCCGCCCCGATCACCGCCTCGTCGCCGATCGTCACGCCCATGTTGACGACGGCGCCCGCGCCGAGGAACACCCTGTCGCCGATCGTCACGGGCGCCCTGTCGACGTCGGGGTAGCGCCGCCCGGACACGCACCGCCGCGCCGTCGAGTGCGTGTAGATCTGCACGCCGGCCGAGATGTCGCACCCGGCGCCGATCGTCAGCCCGCCGGAGCCGTCGATCACCGTGAACGCGCCGATCCACGTGCCGTCGCCGATGACCGGCTCACCGACGATCCAGGCCATCTCGTGGTACGGGTTCGGCGGCAGCCTCCCCGGCTCGGCGGGTGGCATCAGCCCCCCAGCCGGATGAGCTCCGTCATCCCGTCCTCGACGGCGATCTCGGGCACGAACCCGAGGACCTCCTTGGCGCGGGTCGTGTCGGCCGCCCGCCGGCTGACGAGGACGTCGCGCGGGTTGAAGATCGGCTCGACGTCCGCGCCGACGGCGTCGATGAGGATGCGGGCCAGGTCCGCGACAGTGGTGTCGATGCCCGTGCCGACGTTGACCGGGACGTTGCTCTGCTCGCTCTCCATCGCCAGGACGACGGCGCGCGCGATGTCGTGGACGTGGATGAAGTCCATCGACTGCTCGCCCTTGCCGTCGATGACGGGCGGCTCGCCGTTCTTGATCCGGTTGACGAAGTGGTTGATGACCGACGTGTAGTACGCCGTCGTCTTCTGGCCAGGGCCGTAGACGTTGAAGAAGCGCAGCGCGATCCACGACAGCCCGGCGCGCCGCTGGTAGTAGGCGAGCAGGTCCTCGCCCGTGCGCTTGGAGATGCAGTACGGGGTGAGCGGGGAGAGCTCGTCGTCCTCGTGCATCGGCAGCTTCTTCGGGTCGCCGTACACCGACGCGCTCGAGGCGAGCACGAACCGCTCGACGCCGTGGTCGGCGGCTGCCGCGATGACGTTGTGCGCGCCGACCGTGTTGATGTCGATCGACTCGTACGGGTCGGCCTCGCTCTTGTTGATCGACACGGCGGCGAGGTGGACGACGTGCGTCGCACCCTTCATCGCGGCGTGCACGGCCCCGCCGTACCGGACGTCCTGGTCGATGAGCTCGACGTCGCCGCTCTCGGCGAGGCGGGCGACGGCGTCCCGGTCGCCCCGGAACATGTTGTCGAAGATCCGGACCTTGTAGTCCTTCTCGAGCAGCTGCCGCACGACGTGCAGGCCGATGAAGCCGGCGCCGCCGGTCACGAACGCGGTACGAGGGGTGGACATGGTGCGGCAGCTCCTGGGTCGGTGGGTCGGGCTCGGTGGGTCGGACGGGGTCAGGCTCGGGACTCGGGGGACGTGACGACGTCGCGCACGACGCCGGCCACGTAGGCGACGTCGTCCTCGGTGAGGTTCGCGTGCATCGGGATCGCGAGGTGCCGCGCGAACAGGTCGGCGGACGTCGGGCACGCCGTCGTCTCGCCGTACAGCGGCTGCACGTGGCTGGCGTACGTGCCGAAGTTGCACCCGACGCCACGCTCTCGCAGCGCGACGCCGACGGCGCCCCGGTCGAGTGCGCCGTCGAGCGTGATCACGTAGGACTGCCACGGGTGCGTGCGGTCCTCGAGCGCGACGGGCAACGTGAGCTCCTCGACGTCGCCGAGCAGCTCGGCGTACGCCTCGGCGGCGCGGGTGCGGGCCTTGAGCAGCTCCGGCAGCCGCTCGACCTGCACCCGCATGATCGCCGCCTGCAGGTCGGACATCCGGTAGTTGTAGCCGAGCTCGTCGAACGACGGGACGGGCAGCGTGGCAGCGCCCTCGCGCGTGATGGCCGGCGCGATCCCGTACGTGTGGAGCTTGCGGGCGTGGGCCACGAGGTCCTCGCGGGCGCTGGTCAGCGCACCGCCCTCCCCGGCGGTGATGCCCTTGCGACCGTGGAAGCTGAACGCGGCGACGTCGGCCAGGCTGCCCGCCTGCCGGCCCTTGTAGGTCGCTCCCGAGCTGCACGCGGCGTCCTCGACGAGCCAGAGGCCGTGACGGTCGGCGATCGCGCGGAGCTCGTCGTAGTCGGCGGGCTGGCCGAACACGTCGACGGCGACGATGCCGACGGTGCGCTCCGTGATCGCCGCCTCGACCGCTGCGGGGTCGGCCGACCAGATGTCCGGCCGCACGTCGGCGAACACGGGCTTCGCGCCGGTCCACATCACGGAGTGCCCGGTGGCGGGGAACGTGTAGTCGCCGACGATCACCTCGTCGCCGGGCCCGGCGCCGAGCGCGAGGAGCGCCAGGTGGAGCGCCGAGCCGCAGTTCGACGTCGCGAGCACGTGCTCCACGCCGGCGACCGGCGCGAACTCCCGCTCGAACGCGAGGCAGGCCGGGCCGGCTCCGGAGAGCCACCCGGACTCGAACACCGCCGACACTGCTGCCAGCTCCGCCTCCCCGACGGTCGGCTGACCGAGTGCAACGTTTCGCGACATGTTCCTCCTAGGCCTCGGCGAGTGTATCCCGCAGCTCCGGCCTACGATCGAGCGGGAGGTGGCCTGATGACGAACATCGAGGGAGCGGGCCCCCGCCCGGCGCGGCGGGTTCTCGCGCGCGCCTGCGCCGCCGCACTCGGGCTCGTGCTCGCGGTCACCCTCCACCCCGTCGCCGCGCAGGCCGTCGAGAGCCACCCGGTGGCGCCGGACGGCACGGTGACGTTCGACGGCCACGGCTACGGCCACGGCCGGGGTCTGTCCCAGTGGGGCGCGTACGGCGCGGCGACCCGGGGACTGACGACGGCGCAGATCCTGGGCTTCTACTACCCCGGTACGTCCCTCACGGGCCAGCCGAACACCGACATCGTCGTCCGCCTGTCCACGAGCTGGCCCGGCGAGCTGCGGGTCGACCAGGCGAGCGGTCTCGCCCTGCGATCGCAGTCCGGGACCGTGCGGCTGCCCACCACGTCGTCGGCGGGGCAGCGGATCCTCTCCTGGCGCCTCGTGTCGGTCTCGGGCGGGATGCGCCTCCAGTACGTCGACGCCGGGCAGGCCACGTGGCGCAACCACTCCGTGGTGGCCGGGACGTACGCCGACTTCACGTCGAGCGCGGGCGCCGTCCGCCTGGTCCGGCCGGACTACACCCGCCGGGAGTACCGAGGGGCCCTCGGCGTCCGCCGCGGCTCGGACGGCGTGCTCACGACTGTGAACGTGGTCCGGATGGAGAGCTACCTGCGCGCCGTCGTGCCCGCGGAGATGCCCGCGTCCTGGCCGGCGGCGGCGCTCGGTGCCCAGTCGGTGGCCGCCCGCACGTACGCCTCGCACCAGCGGTACACCTCCTCGGGCCCGATCGACACGTGCGACACGACCGCCTGCCAGGTGTACGCCGGGCGCGCGACGTACTCGCTCTCGGGGTCGCTCGTGACGAACCACGAGCACGCGTCCTCCGACGCGGCGATCGCCCGGACGGCGAACCAGGTCGTGATCACGGGCGGGGCCTTCAGCTACGCGTTCACCCAGTTCGGCGCGTCCAACGGCGGATGGTCCGTCGCCGGGTCGCAGCCCTACCTCGTCTCCCGCCACGACCCGTACGACGGCGTCGTGCCGAGCAACGCCCACGACTGGACGACGACGGTCCGCGCCTCGACCATCCAGGCCGCCTACCCGCGGATCGGCACGTTCCGTCGCCTGACCGTCCTGGGCCGGGACGGCCGGGGCGAGTGGGGCGGACGCGTCACGAGCGTGCGCGTCGAGGGCTCGAGCTCTTCGGTCGTCGTCACCGCCGACCAGCTCCGCTTCGCGCTCGGTCTGCGCTCGACGTGGTGGACGACGGCGGGGCAGCAGCAGCCGGTGGGCGGCATGGTCACGGACGTCACCGGCGACGGGTACGCGGACGTCTGGGCGCGGCGCACCGTCACCGGCACGCTGTACTTCTTCCGCGGACGACCGGACGGCACGTTCGAACCGGCGCGCGCCGTCGGGAGCGGCTGGGACATGCACGACACGCTGATCTCCCCCGGTGATGTCACGGGCGACGGCATCCCCGACATCTACGCCCGCGAGCGCGGGACAGGCCAGCTCTGGCTCTACCCGATGAACCGCAGCGGCGAGGCGACGTCGCGTCGCGTCGTCGGCACCGGCTGGGACACGATCGACATGCTCGTCCCGGCCGGCGACGTGACCCGCGACGGCCGGCCCGACCTCTACGGCCGGGTGGCCGAGGACGGGACCCTGCGGCTCTACCCAGGCAGCGCGGGCGGGGGCTTCAGCTCGAGGCGCCAGGTCGGCACGGGATGGCACCCGGTGGACGCCGTGGTCGGGGTCGGCGACATCAGCCGCGACGGCATCCCGGACCTCGTCGCGCGGCGCGGCGGACACCTCTACCGCTACACCGTGCGCTCCGACGGCACCCTGGCGCCGGCGGTGGCCTTCAACTCCGGCTGGGCGGGGTTCGACACGGTGGTCGGCGGCCGCGACTCCGCCGGCGCGTTCCTGCTGGTCCGGGACCCCACGACGAGCAACGGCCGCCTGCTGCGCTACCCGATCTCGGCGAGCGGTCTCGTCTCAGCCCCGCGCGTCGTCGGGTCGAGCGGCTGGAACATCCACGCCGCCGTCCTGTGAGGCGCTGCCGGACCGCGTGAGGTCGCGCAGCACGTACACGGGGCGCCTCCGGGCGTCGTCACCGGCGCGCCACAGGTACTCGCCGAGGATGCCGATGCCGACGAGCTGCGCTCCACCGACGGCGAGGATCAGGCCGGCCAGCAGCGTGGTGCCGGACGGCGCTCCCGGGAAGAACGCCAGCACGAGCGCGGTGAGCAGGAGCAGCACCCCCGCCGCTCCCCCGCCGAGCCCGAGCAGGGTCAGCCAGCGGATCGGCGCGTAGGAGAACTCGACGAAGGAGTCGATGACGAGCTTCGCCTTCTTCGACGTCGTCCACTTGCTGACGCCGTGCGGCCGCGGGAGCTGGTCGAAGTGGATCTCGCGCTGGTCGAAGCCGACCCACGCGACCATCGCGAGCACGTTCCGGTTCGTCTCCGGCATCGTCGTGAGGACGTCGATGACACGACGGCTCACGAGGATCTGCGACGGGCCCGACGGCGGGTACGTGGGCACGCTCGACGTCGCGTTGAAGATCCGCGAGAACGCCTTCGCGAACGTCTCCTGCGGGCCCGACTTCGTCGCCCGCACCGACCGCAGCCCCCACACGATGTCGGCACCGTCGCGCCACGCCGCGATGAAGTCGGCGATCGCGGACAGCGGCTCCTGCCGGTCCGCGCTCAGCGTGAGAGCGACGTCGCCCGAGCACTCCGACAGACCGGCCGTGATCGCCGCGTGGGACCCGAAGTTGCGGGCGAGGGAGATGACGACGGCGCGGTCGCCGTCGGCCAGCGCCCCGCGGACGGCGTCGGCGGTCCCGTCGCTCGAGCCGTCGTCGACGACGACGAGCTCGACGTCGAGATCGGGGTGCGCCGCGACGATGTCGCGGTAGAAGTCGACGATCTCCCCGGCGCCCTCGTACTCGTTGAACGCGGGGACGACGAGGCTCAGGGTCTCGCGCGTCCCGGCCGCCGGGCGACCGCCGGCGCTGGAGGACTGCTCAGCTCGCATCCGCTGCTCCCGTCGTGCGACCGCGGCGACGCAGCCACGCATCGGCGACGAGCATGCTCGCCGCACCGATCCCTGCGACACCCAATGCGGCCATGCCGATTCTCCATCCCGGTGGTTCGAAGGACACGCTGACCTCCGCGCGATCCAGGTTCGCCGGCAGGTCCACCTGGAGAAGGCCCGCGGGCCCCGATCGTGGTTCGAGCTCCGACCCGTCCACGGTGATCGTGTACCCCGGCCAGGCGAGCCGGGAGAACGTCACGGTGTGCTCGGCGGCGTCCGACGTGCTCACGACGAGCCGCTCGGCACGCGGGCCGTCCATGACGTCCTCGACGACGTCGACCTCGTCCGTGACCGAGCTGACGCGCCCGTCCTGGAACGGCGGCGGATCCGCACGGCGCAGCACCCAGACGACGTCCGTCTCCTCGGCGAGCTCCCATCCCGGCGGCACGTCCACCGACGCCACGTGCCCCTTCTGCACGACGACCGTCTCGACGCGCAGCAGGTCGGCGTAGGGCGCGGTCTCGCCCTCGGGCACCTCCCAGAGGGTCTCCCACGCGGCCGCGCACATCCAGCCGTTGTAGGCGAGGCACAGGGTCTGGTCGTGGGTCCGGAACCCGATCCCGCTGTACGCCGTCGTGCTCTCCACGCCGGCGACCGCGTACATGTTCCCGAACAGGAGGTCCTGCCACGCGCCGTCCTCCGTCCGTTCCTGCCACGGGATCTTCTCCGTGGCGACCTGGACGGTCAGACCCTCGTAGCGCGAGCCGAAGTTCTCCTGCAGCCCGGCGGCCGACGTCGGGAAGTTGTAGTACGCCACGCTGCGGTTCACGGGCATCCAGTACGTCTGCACGAGGAGCACACCGATCGCGCCGACGGCGACGACCCCGAAACGCAGCGCACGCGTCCTCACCAGCAGGAACGCGACGGTCAGTGCGGCGACGCCGACGACGCTGGCCACGGCCCACGTGCTCTGGTGCGGCCGGTCGGAGTAGGCGAGCCACCCGCCGAACAGGATGAGGCACGCGGTGACCACCGACCGCCGGCGCACGGCGTCGCGGTGGAAGCCGTTCGTCATGGCGAGGGCGAAGATGACGAGCAGCGCCATCGCCAGGAACGGCAGCAACCGGGCCGGCCAGCGGAACATCCACACCTGCGACGGACCGAGGACGATGAGCAGAGAGACGGCCCCCAGCACCGCGACACCGGACCACTCCCGCCACGTCGAGCCGAGGCGTCGCCAGCGGATCCACGGGAGCACGGGCAGCAGGAACCACGCGATGTAGAGCCCGGGGAACGACATGGTCTTTCCCCCGAACATCGCGATGTAGGGCTCGAACCCGGGGGTGCTCATTCCCATGAGGTCGCTCAGCCCCGGCGAGAAGAACTCGTTGTTGTGCACCGACGCCCGCGCGGTCCGGTGGCCCACCGGCGCGGTGAGGAGGAAGGGCAGGTAGATGAACGCGGCGATCGCCAGGGCCACGATCGTCTGCCCGCCCAGCGTCACGAGGCGCCGTGGCCGGCGCTTCACCAGGGACTCGACGCCCAGGGCGCCGATGACGAGGCCGAAGACGAGCAGGCCGTACGGGTTGCCGGTGGACACGAGCAGGCCGCCGGCCACGAGCGAGACCCAGAGCTGCCCGCGCCCCTCCAGGTGCCGTCGCGCCGCCCACCACAGCCACGGCGTGAACGCCGTGATGGCGAGTCCGTTGACCCACGACGTGCCGTCCATGAACAGCGTGTACCCGCTCAGCGGCATCGCCACGCCGACCGCGGCGGACGCCCACGGGCCGGCGCCGTACTCGCGGGCGAGCAGGTACACCCCGAGCGCGACCAGGAGCAGCAGCGCACCTTTCGCGATCGTGATGCCGAGCGACAGGTCGTCCACCGGGTGGATCGCGATCATCAGCGCGACCATCACCGGGTTCCACATGCCGGTGGCGGCTTCCGCCGTGAAGTTGCCGCCCCGCCACATGTCCAGCTGCAGCATCGGGATCGTGCCCGCCAGGTACTGCTCGGCAACCCTGTGCCAGACGCCGATCGCCGCCCCGGCGGTGTCGTCCCAGTTGTAGAAGCTCCAGTTTCCCCGCAACGGGATGACGACGCCGATCGCCGTCACGACGAGCATGAGGCTCGCGGGGAGCATGCGCCGGGGCCACGAGCGGTGCGGCGCGCTGCTCGCCTCCGGCGGCACCGGGTGCGACGTGCTCGCCTCCGCCTCCGGCGACGCCGGGTCGGTCCCCTGCTTCACGAAGCCCATGCGCCTAGCCTCGCAGGCTCGCATCCGGGGCCGGCTGATCGAGGGTCGCGTCCTCCGTCGTCGCCCCGCGCACCGAGCGACGCGAGCGGCGCCGCTGGACGCCGTCGACCACCACCAGGCCGACCGCGATGGCGGCCGCCAGGCCCAACGCCGCCACGCCCGCCGTCCACCCTGGCGGGAGGAAGCTGATCTCGACCTCGGCGTCGGTGAGCCCGGCGGGCAGCTCGACCCGGAGGAGACCGGCGGGGCCGGTGATCGGCTCCACCGGCGTCCCGTCGACCGTCACCGTGTACCCCGGCCAGGCGAGCCGCGAGAACGTGAGGCTCCGGTCCTGTGCGGTGCCGTCGCCCGTGGAGACGACGACGCGTTCCGCCCGGTCGCCCGTGCTCACGTCGGATGAGACGTCGACGGCGTCGCCCGCGATGCTGAGGCGCCCGTCGGGGAACGGGATGGGCTCGTCGCGGTGGAACACCCGCACGAAGTCCGTCTCGTCCACCTGTGTCCACCCCTCCGGGGCGACGGGGTCGGGGACGATGTTCAGGAGGACGACGACGGTCTCGACCCGGAGGAGATCGGCCAGCTGCTCGTCCTCACCCTCGGGGTTCTCCCAGAGCGCGTCCCACGCGCCGGGGCACGTGCCGCCGAAGTACGTGAGGCACAGCGCGTTGTCGTGCTTCGTGAATCCGATGCCGCTGTACGCCGTCGTCGACTCCACGCCGGACACGGAGTACAGGTTGCCGAACAGGATGTCGCGCCAGGCGCCGTCGCCCGTCTCGAGCTCGTTCGGCAGCGTCCGGTTCGCGACCTGCACGGTCATCCCCTCGTACCGGCCCGCGAAGCTCTCCTGGATCTCCGACCGGGACTGGGGGAACTGGTAGTCGGCGACGCTGCGGTTGACCGGCATCCAGTGCGTCTGCACGAGCAGCACCCCGATCGCCCCGACGGCGACGACTGCGAACCACTGGGCGCCGCTGCGCACCTTGAGGAACGCGTACATCAGCGCCGCCACGCCGATGAGGCCCGCCACCGCCCACACGTACTGGTTCGGGCGGTCCGAGAACGTCTGCCACGCGCCGAGCAGCACGATCGCCGTCGTCAACCACGCTCGAAGCCTCACCCTGTCGCGCGCCAGGCCGGCCGTCAGCGCGACAGCGAAGATCACGAAGATCGCGATCGCGAGGAACGGCAGGAGGCGGGCCGGCCACCGGAACATCCAGATCTGGGACGGGCCGAGCACGAGCAGCAGGTAGAACACCCCGAACGCCGCCGCACCGGACCAGGCCGGCCACCGTGCCACGAGGGAACGCCAGCGCAGCCACGGGATGAGCGGCAGGAGGAACCAGGCCAGGTACAGACCGGGGAACGACATCGGGTTGCCGCCGAACATCGTGATGTACGGCTGGAACGTCGGCGAGCTCATCCCGAGCAGGTCGCTGAGGCCCGGCGCGAAGAACTCGTCGTTCCCCGTGACGGATCCGGCGCGGCTGCCGACGGTCGACGTCAGCAGGAACGGCAGGTAGACGATGACGGCGGTGAGCGCCGCGACGACGATCTGCCCGCCGAGCCACCACAGCTTGCGCGGACGACGCCGCACGAGGGTCTCGACGCCGAGCGCACCCATCACGGCGGCGAACGCCAGCACCCCGTACGGGTTGCCCGTCGAGACCAGCAGGTAGCCCGCCACGAGGGCGACCCAGATCGACCCCCGCCCCTCGAGGTGGCGGCGCGCCGCCCACCACAGCCACGGCGTGAACGCCGTGATCGCGAGGCCGTTGACCCACGACGTCCCGTCCATGAACACGGTGTAGCCGCTCAGCGCCATGGAGGCTCCGACGATCGCCGCCGGCCAGCGCGTGGCGCCGTACTCCCGGGCGAGGAGGTAGACGCCGAGCGCGACGAGCGCGAACAGCACGCCCTTCGCCAGCGTGATGCCGATCGCGAGGTTGTCGAGCGGGTGGATCGCCACCATCAGGGCGACCATGACCGGGTTGAACATCCCCGTCGCGGCCTCCGCGACGAAGTTACCGCCCCGCCACATGTCGAGCTGCAGGATCGGGAATGTCCCGGAGAGCACCTGGTCGGCGATCCGTTGCCACACACCGACCGCCGCCGCGGCCGTGTCGTCCCAGTAGTAGAAGCCGCGGTCGTTCCGCAGCGGCACGGCGACACCGATCGCCACGACCAGCAGCATGAGCACCGGCGGGAGCACGCGGGACCTCCGGGACGTCGTCGTCTCGGATCGCGCCCTCAGGTCGGACGGCTCGGCCGCCGTGCGCACCTCGGACGGCGTCGTGTTCGTGGGCACCGCGTGTCACTCCCCAGGTCGTCGACGCCAGCCTCGCTCGGCGTCCCGATGCTGCCGGCCCCGCCCTTCCGGGCGAGGCCGCGGCGAGTGTATCCCCGGCCGGGGCGCAGCCCCGGTCGGTGGCGGGTCGCGCGGGCTGCCGGCGATCAGCTCGCGAGCCGCGAACTCGGTTACGGTAGGGCCGCGGGGTGGCGCGGAGCTGAACGCCTGGTGAACGGCCGCGGAGGAGTCGAGGAGCGTGATGTCGGACGTCGGGCACCTCACCGCGACCTCTGCCTCGCTGACGTTCCCCGAACGGCCACCGACCTCGGTCCCGTCGCTCGACGTCGTCGTCAACGGCCACCGCGTGTGGTCGATCGACCTCGTGTCGAAGCCCGCGCGGCGCGCGCGGCGCAGCCACCGCTGGCCAGAGCCGCTGGTGCCGTACCTCGACGGCACGGCGACCATCACCGTGCGCGACTCGGTGAGCGGACGCACGCTGTGGGCCACCGATGTCGCCCTCGGGACGTCCCTGGCCGCGATCGCCGTCGTCGACGACCACGGCCGCCACCTCGCCGTCAACAAGTGGGGCCGGCTCGGCAGGTCCTTCGAGGGCGACGCGACGGGCCTGCGGGTCCGGATCCTGGACCGCCTGGACGAGCTGCTCGAGATCACCCGCGAGATCGGTCTGCGACCGTTCGTCGTCGGGGGCACCCTCCTCGGCGCCGTGCGCGAGGGGACCGTGCTGAGCCATGACGACGACGCCGACCTCGCCTACCTGAGCGAGCACACCCACCCCGCCGACCTGGCGCTGGAGAGCTTCGGGATCGAGCGCGAGCTGACCGGGCGCGGGCTCGAGGTGCTCCGGCACAGCGCCGCCCATCTGCAGGTGACGTTCCGCACGCCCGACGGCGCCGTCGACGGCTACGTCGACCTGTTCACCGCGTTCTTCAAGGACGGGTACATCAACCAGCCGTTCCACGTCCGCGGGCGCATGGAGAGCGCCAGCATGCTGCCGTTCTCGACGGTCACGCTCGAGGGGCGCAGCTACCCGGCGCCCGCTCGGCCCGCCGACTGGCTCGTCATCAACTACGACGAGAACTGGCACACCCCGCTCCCCGGCTACCGGTTGCACACCCCCCGCGCGACGGTGCGCCGCTTCCAGAACTGGTTCGGCACGCCCAACTTCCAGCACGAGTTCTGGGAGGACTCCTACTCCGACGGCGCTGCGCACGCGGACGGCCCGCAGCGTGCCCACCTCCTGCACGATCTCGTGGCGCCCGGGTCGCAGGTGCTCGACCTCGGGACCGGGCTGGGCCGCGACGCGATCAGCCTGGCCGGGCTCGGGCACCGCGTCATCGCCCTCGACTACTCGGCCGCGGCGCTGCGGCGGGCGCGGGACGCCGACCGCGCCGGCGCCGTCCAGTGGCGGCCGACGAACCTGGTGGACCCACGGCAGACCGCGGACCTGCTCGAGCTCGTCGGCGCCGCCGAGGCTCCCGTCCACGCGCTCGCCTCCCACCTGGTCGAACGGATGGGCGACCTCGGCAGGGCGAACGTCTGGCGCCTCCTGCGCCAGGTCGTCCGGCGCGGCGGCGTCGTCGTGCTCGTCATGGACACCGTGCCCGCCGCGAACGTGTCGTTCGACGACCCCACGACGTGGCACCTGGAGGTGCCCGACCTGCAGCAGGAGCTCGGCCGGTTCGGACTCCACCTGCTCGACGTCCGACGTCTGGACGACGATCCGCGGGACCATGAGCGCGGCACGGTGTCCGCGCGCCTCGTCGAGGCCAGCAAGGAAGGTGACTGGTGATGTCACGGCTCACGTCAGCACTCGACGCCCGCGCCCCGAGCGTCGCCTCCGCCCTGCGCGGGGTGCGGGACAGGTTGCCCCGGTCCCGCACGCGGCGCGACATCGCCGACCTGCGCGCCCAGCTCGACGAGCTGCGCGAGGAGATCGACGAGTGCCGGCGCGACAGCCTCCGGATCGCCGAGCTCACGGACATCGTCGAGACTCGTCTCGCCCAGCCACGCCCAGAGGGAGCCTGACCCATGGCAGTGAACGTCACGATCCTCGCGGCCGGCAAGGGCACCCGCCTCGGGATGCCCGACCCGAAGCCGCTCACGAAGCTGCACGACGGCCGCTCGATCATGCAGCAGCAGATCGAGAACGTCCGGTCCGTGTTCGGCACGAAGGCGCGGATCCTCGTCGTCGTCGGTTTCCGCTTCTACCGCGTGGTCGAGTCGTTCCCCGACGTGGTCTACCTGTACAACGACGAGTTCGACACGACGAACACGTCGAAGAGCCTGCTGCGCGCGCTCGGCGCCCATCCCAAGGGCGGCGTGCTGTGGCTCAACGGGGACGTCGTCTTCGACCCCCAGGTCCTCGAGCGCCTCCGCCCGCACATCGACGCCGACGAGTCGGTGGTCGCCGTCAACACCGCGAAGGTCTCGGACGAAGAGGTCAAGTACCGGGTGGACGACGACGGCTACATCTCCGAGCTGTCGAAGCAGGTCGTCGGCGGCCTGGGCGAGGCCGTAGGCATCAACTACGTCGCGTCCTCGGATCGGAAGGCGCTGCGGAAGCGGCTCGCGCAGGTCGACGACCAGGACTACTTCGAGGGTGGGATGGAGCTCGCGATCCACCAGGACGGCGCTCGGTTCCGCCCTGTCGACATCAGCGACGTCTTCGCCGTGGAGGTCGACTTCCCCGAAGACCTCGACCGCGCGAACGAGGGCATCGACAGCGGGCTCCTGCCGTCCTGACGGCGCGCCCGGAGCAGCTCAGGGCACCGAGGCCTGCAGCAGGAGCGCCTCTCCGCGCACGTGCACGTCGCCCGTGACCGCAGGCACGAACGCCGCGCTCCCGCGCTGCACCGCGACCTCGGTGCCGGCCGCGGCCAGGTCGGCCTCGCCGTCGACCACCAGGAGCACGCGCGGTCCGGCACCCGGCACCGCGAGGCTCGTGCGTCCGGCGGCGCGCACGACGGTGAGCTCGAAGTCGTCGACCGGGGCGTAGTACGTCTCGGTGTGCGCCAGGGCGTGCTCGGGAGCGAGCCGGATCGGCGGCGCCGCGACGCAGTCCACGATGCGGAGCAGCTCCGCGACGTCGACGTGCTTCGGCGTCAGGCCGGCCCGCACGACGTTGTCGGAGCTGGCCATCACCTCGACGGCGAAGCCGGACAGGTACGCGTGCACCGCACCCGCCGGCACGTACATCGCCTCGCCCGGTCGCAGCGTCACCGGGTTCAGCAGGAGCGCGGCGACGACGCCTGGGTCGCCGGGGTTCGCCTCGTAGAGCTGGGCGACGATCGCGTCGGAGCGGACCGACGGGCTCGTCCCGCCCTCCGCCCGCCGCGCACACGCCCGGGCGACGTCGGCGACCGCCGCCGGCGTCACGTCGCGCGACGTGAGGAGCGCGGTGAACGCGGCACGCACGCCTGCCGAGGTCGGGTCCGCGCCCAGCAGCGCGGCGAGCCTCGTCGCGAGCGGGGCGTCCAGTCCGCGCAGGATCTCCGCGGCCCGGCGCGGCGCGCGGAACCCGGAGAGCGCCTCGAACGTGGTCAGCGCGTAGACGAGCTCCGGCTTGTGCTGCTCGTCCCGGTAGGTGCGCGCGGGATCGTCGAGGCCGATCCCGGCGGCCTCCTCGGCGGCGTAGCCCGCGGCGGCCTGCGCCGGCGACGGATGGACCTGCAGGGACAGCGGCGCGGCGGGCGCGATGAGCTTGAGCAGGAACGGGAGACGCTCGCCGAACCGCGCCACGACGTCGGCGCCGAGCGTCCCGACCGGGTCGTCGGCGATGAGCCCCTCGAGCGTCCCGCCGGCGGTCAGCGGGGCCGGAGCGCTCGGGTGCGCACCGAACCATGCCTCGGCCACCGGGCCCGGTCCCGGCGCCTCGCCCAGGAAGTCGGGGATCGCCGTCGACGACCCCCAGGCATAGTCCTGGAGCGCCGGCCGGAGCAGGTGCAACGTGGTCGTTCCCATGCCGGTCTCAGTCGGCGACGCCGCCGCTGACCAGCTTCTGCGACCCGCGCAGGAACGGCGTGAGCTTGTTGTCGAACGCGCTGAGCGCGGAGCCGATGGCCATGTGCATGTCGAGGTACTTGTACGTGCCGAGGCGCCCGCCGAACAGCACGCCGTCCTCGCCCTTCGCGAGGTCCCGGTAGGCGAGCAGCCGCGCGCGGTCCTCGGGCGTGTTCACGGGGTAGTACGGCTCGTCCTCACGCGTCGCGAACCGCGAGTACTCGCGCATGATCACGGTGCGGTCCGTCGGGTAGTCGCGCTCCGGGTGGAAGTGCCGGAACTCGTGGATGCGGGTGTACGGCACGTCCTCGTCGGCGTAGTTCATCACCGACGTCCCCTGGTAGTCGCCGACGTCGAGGACCTCCTCGGTGAAGTCGAGCGTCCGCCAGGACAGCTCACCCTCCGCGTACTCGAAGTACCGGTCCACCGGGCCCGTGTAGACGACCGGGACCTGGCCGACGACGTCGCGGGAGTTGATCGGCTGCGAGGAGTCGAAGAAGTCGGTGTCGAGGCGGACCTCGATGTTCGGGTGGTCCGCCATCCGCTCCAGCCACGCCGTGTAGCCGTCGCGCGGCAGACCCTCGTACGTGTCGTTGAAGTACCGGTTGTCGTACGTGTACCGGACCGGCAGGCGGGAGATGATCTCCGCGGGCAGGTCCTTCGGGTCCGTCTGCCACTGCTTCGCCGTGTACCCGCGGATGAACGCCTCGTAGAGCGGCCGCCCGATGAGCGAGATCCCCTTCTCCTCGAGGTTGCTCACCTCGTGCCCGGAGATCTCCGTGGACTGCTCAGCGACGAGCGCGCGCGCCTCGTCCGGCGTGTAGGCGGAGCGGAAGAACTGGTTCACCGTGCCGAGGTTGATCGGCATCGGGTATACCTCGCCGCGGTACGTCGTGTACACGTGGTGGACGTAGCTCGTGAACGCGGTGAACCGGTTGACGTAGTCCCACACCCGCTCGTTCGAGGTGTGGAACAGGTGCGCCCCGTACCGGTGGACCTCGATGCCGGTGGTGCGCTCGCGCTCGCTGAACGCGTTGCCGCCGATGTGGGGCCGCCGGTCGACGACGAGCACCTTGATGCCGTGCTCGACGGCGCACCGTTCCGCGATCGTCAGGCCGTAGAAGCCCGACCCGACGACGACGAGGTCCGCATTCACTCCGAAGTTCCTCTCCCAGACGACCGAGTCAGGCTACCCGGCGCCCAGCGCCGTCCCGTACGTGGAGGCGTCACCACCAGCCGAGCGCCGGTCCGAGGGCGTCGTCCAGCGCGGGCGCGATCGTGCGGGCGTACGTGGCCGTCAGGTGCTGGTCGTCGCGGTACACGACGACGTTTCCCTGCACCGCCGGACACGTCGTCTCCGTGCAGAACACCGCGGACAGGTCGACCGGCCGCACGTTGGCCGGCAGGCCCGCCTCGCTCACCGGGTCGGGCGTCGAGAGCAGCTGCGCGCGGGGTTGCGCGCAGGCCTCGGGCGCGTCGGCGTGCTCCTCGAGGCATGTCGGGATCCCGAGCTGCGGCACCGGGTTGTCCCGCAGGGCCAGCACCGTGACACCGGCGTCGCCGAGCCGCTCGAACCAGTCGACGAAGCCGCCGGGGACGACGTCGCCCGGACCGTCCGGAACGAACCGGGTCGACGTCGACACGACGACGTCGTCGGCGTGCTCGGTCTCGAGGATCCGGGTGACGTTCTCGCGCCACGTGAAGCACGCCTCGTACGGCGAGAGGTCGTGCAGCCGTGCCGTCTCGTCCTCGCTCATGTAGCACCCGACCTTGAGGTAGGTCCGGATGTGGAGACCCCGCTCCTGCGCCACGGCGGCGAACGCGGGGAAGAAGCTCTCGGTGTGCGAGCCGCCCACGAGCACGAGCGTCTGCTCGGACTCCGGGTCGCCGTAGTCGCAGGCGACCGGCTCGACCGTGTCCCAACCGACCACGCAACCGTCCGTCGTCGTCGCCGGGAGGTCGCCCGCGGCGTCGAGAAGATCGGGCAGCAGCTGGACGCCGTCAGGCGTCGGCCACACCGCCGGGTCGACGAGCGCCAGGGCGCCGGGATGGCTCGTGGCGTCCCACTCCAGCCCGGCCGAGGCCGCTCGCTCGCGGTCCAGATACACGAACCAGCCCGTGCCCGCCAGGGTGAGCGCCACCGTCCCCGCGAGCAGCGCCGGCGCCCGGGCCAGCAGCGGGCGCGGGGCGGTGAGCCCGGTGGCGTGCCGCGCCGCGACGGCGCGCACGGCACGTGGGGCGAACGTCGTGACCCGCCGGGTCAGCCAGGCGAGGACGGCGGAGGTGAGGAGCACCGTCGATCCGGCGAGCCACCCCATCCGGTCCCGGTCGAACGCGGCGAGCGCGAACACCAGCACCACCCAGTGCCAGAGGTAGAACTCGTACGCGTACCCCCCGGCGACGGCGAGGGGGCGCCACGCGAGGAGCCGGGACGCGCCGCCCGGTCGGCCGGGTCCGGCGCCGGCGACGACGAGCGCGACGGCGCCGAGCACCGGCACGAGCGTCGCGACCCCGGGAAACGACGTCCCGCCGTCGACGACCCAGCCCGCCGCGAGCACCGCGGCGAGACCGAGCCAGCCCGCGGCGAACCGGATCGGGCCGGCCGGCGCCCAGCGGGTGAGCAGCGCGGCCACGAGCGCGCCGGCGAGGTACTCCCAGGCGCGCGCCCCGGTGTCGTAGTAGGCGAAGGGCTGGTCCCGGGTGACGGACACGAGCGCATACGCGAACGAGGCCGCGGCGAGAGCTGCTGCGGCCCCGACGACGACGCGGCGCACCTCGTGCGGGCCACCGCCGGCGCGGCGCGTCAGCCACGCCAGTGCCACGAGCAGCAGCGGGAGGGCCACGAAGAGCTGGCCCTGCACGGAGAGCGACCACACGTGCTGCAGCGGCGAGATCGTGGGGTCGGCCGCGCCGTAGGCCTGCCCGCCGAACGCCAGCCGCCAGTTCTCCGCGTACCCCAGCGAGGCGAGGACCTCGCCGGCGACATCGGACCAGCGCGTGCGCGGGAGCCACAGCGCCGTACCGACGACGACGGCGGCGAGCACCACGAGCATGGTCGGCAGCAGCCGCCGCGCGAGCCGGGCGAGGTAGGCGCCGAGGTGGAGCGTGCCGTCGTCCGCGCCGACGCCGCCGACGCCGACGCCGCTGACGCGGCGCAGGAGCGCCCCGCCCACGAAGAACCCGGAGATCAGGAGGAAGACGTCGACGCCGCCGGAGACCCGTCCGACCCACACGTGGAAGACGGCGACCAGGCCGATCGCGACGGCCCGGAGCCCTTCGAGATCGGCGCGCCAGACTCGCTCACCGGACATCGCGCCCGACGGTAGGAGCGGGTGGTGAACGCGCGCCCAGTTCGGCGTGAACAGCCGCCCAGGGGCGCGTGAACCGGTGGTCGTGCGGGTTCAGCGACGCGTGGCGCCCGCGGTTCCGACGGGGCGACTCGGTGAAGGCCCGACCGTGGAACGTCGGTTGCCGCCCCGGCAACCTTCCCACCACACCCGCGCGGCGACGCCGTCGCGGCGTCAGCGGCTGACGAGCCGGAACCCCGCCTCACGAAGCCGGGTGGGCACCAGGCGGTACGCGGTGCGGAGCGCGAGGTTGCGCGCCGCCTCGGCGGCGGTGACGAAGCCCACCCGGTGCGCCGCGGACTGGAACCGCCAGTCCGAGCGCAGCGGCGCGATCCCGCCGCGCCGCGCGAACACGCCGTCCGTGCGGTACAGCACCAGCGGCTCCGCGACGTTCGTCACGCGCGCCCCGGCCCTGAGCATCCGCACCCAGAGCCAGTAGTCCTCCATGTACGGCAGGTCCGTGTAGCCGCCGACGGCCAGCACCGCCGAGCGCCGGAACACCACCGTCGGGTGGTTGAGAGGGTTGCGGAACCGCGCGGCCCGGGCGATCTCGTCCGGCTCCGTGACGACGTCGCGCACCCGACCCACGGACGGGGCGGCGTCGTCGGCGTCGAACTCCCGCATGGCTGACCCGACGACGTCGTAGCCCTCGTCGGCGACGAGCGGCACCTGGCGGGCGAAACGCGAGGGCAGCGACACGTCGTCGGCGTCGACGCGCGCGACGATCTCGTGACGGCTCTGCGCGAGACCGGCCTGGAGGGCCGCGGCGAGGCGGACGTTGCGGGGCAGCACGACCAGCCGCACCGCGACGTCGTCGCTGGCCGTGAGCTCGGCGAGCTGCGCCGCGAGCGCCGCCGGCACCGGGCCGTCCTGGACGAGCACGACCTCGTCGGGCGGCAGCTCCTGCTCACGCGTCGCGGAGTCGAACGCCCGACGCAGCGCGGCGGCGTCGTCACCGGCGTAGACCGGCAGCAGCACGGAGAACGCCGGCCCGGGCCGGGTCGCAGCATCCGCCTCCCAGCGTGCGTTCTCCGACACCCGCGGCTCTCCCCCGCCGCGGGCCGCGTCCTCGAGCTCGCGCACCGCATCGGCGACGGCCGGCTCGCCGGCCAGCACCTCCGCCGTCGGGCGTGGAGGTGCGGCGACGGCGTCGAGCACGCCGTGCCGCAGGTGCCGCAGCAGGAGGCCCTTGTTGGGCGAGCGCCGGATCGTGCCGAGCCAGCCGAGCGTGGCGGAACCCTGGTAGAGCACCCGCTCCCACCACCGGAACGACGTCGTGCGCCAGTACAGCCAGAGCTTGTTGCGGATCTCGTAGTAGAACCGGTCGCCCGGGTCCGCCTCCCACGACCCGAACAGCTTCGTGCGGTGCTCGACGACGGACGCCGGCACCCGCACGCCCCACCCGTCCCGCAGGAGGCGCCCGGAGTACTCCGAGTCGTCGCCCCAGATGAAGTAGTCGGCGTACGGGAGCCCGTGCGTGCGGACGTCCTCGGCCCGCAGCAGGAGCGACACGAACGACGCCGTCCGGATCGGAGTCACGCCGAGCCGTGCGGCGACGGCGAGCTCGCGCACGCCCGCCCCCGGCCGGACGCGCTGCGAGTTCATCGGGTGGTCGCGCCCGTCCGTCCACACGGCGGCGCTCGAGAGCACCGACAGCGGCGCCGGATGCGCGTCGACGACGTCGAGCAGCGCCTCGAGCGCTCCCGGCCGCGGGATCGTGTCGTCGTCCATCAGCCACAGCCAGTCGGCGCCGTGCTCGTCCAGCGCGAGCGCCATCCCGCCGGTGAACCCGCCGGCGCCGCCCAGGTTCTCGCCGAGCGTGCGCACGTCGGCGGCGATCGGGTGCGCCCGGGCGACGTCGCCGGAGCCGTCGGTCGAGGCGTTGTCGATGACGACGACGGCGTCCAGCGGCCGCGTCTGCGCGGCCAGCCCGTCGAGACACTCCCGCAGCAGGTCACGGCGGTTGTACGTGACGACGACGGCGACCACCCGGGCACGAGCGGTCGGCGTCCCGGCGCTCACGGCTGCTCCGGCGGGAGGTGGTCGACGTGTGCGGCGTCCCGTCCCTGGTCCCGGTACCAGCCGACCATCCGGCGCAGGCCGTCGACGAGGGAGATGCGGGGCGTGAACCCGGTGGCCCGGATCCGGTCGGCGCCGAAGGAGGTCTCGGCGTCGGACAGCTTGCGGATCCGGTCGGACGTGATGGGCAGGTTCCGCCCCGTGAGGTGCGCGACCAGATCGAACGGCTTGGCCGCCCAGACGGCGGGGGCGAGCGGCAGCCGGAGGCCCGGCTCCCGGCGGCCGAGTGATCGGTACACCACCGAGACGACCTCGCGGCTCGTGAGGTCGGGCTTGTCCGCGTAGTTGTACACCTCGAAGCCATCCGTCCGTACGTCACCAGGCGGGCGCGTCCAGACATGCAGGATCGCCTCGACCAGATTCGTCACGTACGCCATGCTCTTGCGGTTGCGGCCCGGCCCCACGGGCACGAACCGGCGCCGGTCGATCTGCCGGATCAGGCGATAGACGTTCGCGAAGTTGCGCGGGCCGAACACCACGGCGGGGCGGATCGTCAGCAGCCGGCGCTCCTCGCCGTCGGCCTGCCATGCCCGGTAGACGCCCTCGGCGGCCAGCTTCGTCCGCCCGTAGTCGTTCTCCGGCGCGGGCGGCGTCGTCTCGTCCGGGGGCACGTCGTGCCCGGAGCCGTAGACGGCGACCGAGGAGTAGAAGCAGAGGTTCGTGATCCCGTGCGCCTGCATCGCCGCCACCACGTTGTGCGCCCCGCCGACGTTCACCGACTCGAACGTGGCCGGCGGGATGCCGAAGTCGTGGTGGGCGGCGGCCAGGTTGAGCACGGCCGTGCAGCCCTCCATCGCCCGGGTCAGGGCGCCGAGATCGCGCACGTCGCCGATCGTTTGCCGGCGCGGGAGCGGAGCGCCGGGCACCGGGTCGAAGGGGTACAGGTCGAACGTGTCGAACTCGATCCCGAGCCGGGCGAGCTGGCGCGGCAGGTGCGACCCGATGAAGCCGGAGCCGCCGAGCACGAGGAGCCGGTCGTCGGCCGTCAGTACCGTCGCCACGTGCGTCCGCGCTCCTGTTCCGGGCCAGCGCCCGCATCGCTTCCGTGAGTGCCTGGTGCGTGGTGCCTACGTGACGCACCACCGGCGGGGCAACGCTACCCGTTCCGCTCCCCGCCCCTGCTCGAGCCCTCGGTCGCGCGCCACCGACCTCGAGTGCGGTGTGTGCGCCCGAGTGTGGGCCGGTGCGCACCGCACTCGGACGCACGCACCGCACCCGACGCCCTCCTCCGTCTCGGCGCCGGCGTGCACGAACCCTTCACGAGATGCGCCCGCTGCCAGCGATCGCTCCGCGCACGCCCCGCCTAAGATCTTGGACGATGCCCACGACCTCCGACGCCGCCGTGCGCCGTGGCCCCCGCCACTCGAGCCGGATGCGCTCCCACCGGTTCCTCCGCGGCCTCGCGGTGGCGGTGATCGGCGTGCTCGCGTTCTCCGGAACCGGCGCCTACGCGGTGTACGACGCCCTGCAGAACAACATCAACAACGGGTACGACCTCGACGACATCCTCGGTGCGCACGAACCCACCGACGGGCCGTCCACGCCGTCCGACCCCAAGGCCGGCGAGGCGTACAACATCCTCGTGCTCGGCTCCGACAGCCGCGGCGGCGACAACGCCGGAATCGGCGGCGAGTTCGAGGGGATGCGGTCGGACACGACCCTGTTCGTCCACATCTCGGCCGACCGCTCGCGCGTGGAGGTCGTCTCCATCCCGCGTGACCTGCTCGTCGACGTGCCCGCGTGCCCGCTCCCGGACGGATCCGAGACGTACCCGCAGGACGCCGGCACCGACGACGACGGCACCCGCTTCAACTCCGCCTTCTCCCTCGGCGCCCAGACGGGCGACATCGGGTTCGGCGCCGCCTGCGCCGTCCTCACCGTCCAGGAGATGACGGGGATGCGCGTGGACGACTTCGTGGTGGTCGACTTCACGGGCTTCCAGAGCATGGTCGACTCGATCGGCGGGGTGCCGATGTGCATCCCGGAGCCGATGCAGGACCCGAAGTCCGATCTCGACCTGCAGGCCGGCGACCAGACGCTCAACGGGCAGCAGGCGCTGGCGCTCGCCCGGGCCCGACACAACGTGGCGGGCAGCGACGGCAGCGACATCGGCCGCATCGACCGGCAGCAGGAGCTGCTCGCCGCGATGGTGCGGCAGGTGCTGTCGAAGAACATCATCACGGACTCCGGCGCGCTGTTCTCCTTCCTCAACGCGGCGACGGCGTCGCTCACCACGAGCGAGGGGATCGGCTCGATCACGACGATGGCCGGCCTCGCGAACTCGTTGCGCGCCCTGCCCGCCGACGGCGTCATCTTCACGACCGTCCCGTTCGACTGGGCCGGCAACGTCGTCACGCAGAACGACGCCGGCGCCGTCCTCTGGGAGCGCATCGCGTCCGACCAGCCGATCTCGACGCCGGAACCCGACCCGACCACCGGCGCGACGCCGTCGGACTCGCCCGCCGACACCGGGGGCGAGACGGCCGGCGGCGAAGGGACCGACCCGACCACCGACGAGTCGACCGAGCCGTGGGACGTCACCACCGGCGAGGACGAGGCGGTGTGCGGGTAGAGCCGCGACACGCCACGCAACGCCGGAGGCGGCCGCTCCTGCGCCCGGTGGGCCTCGCGTCGCTCGCGATCGTGCTGTTCGCCGGCACCGCCACCGGGGCCGCCCTCCAGCAGCTGCAGGGGAACGTGCAGATCGCCGACGTCGACTCCGTGCTCGGCTCGGACCGACCGAGCGCACCCGAACCCACCGATCCCGGCGCCGGGCGTCCGCTCAACCTGCTCCTGCTCGGCTCCGACACGCGCTCGGGGGACAACGCGCAGATCGCCGCAGAGGACGCCGCCGGCCCGGACATGCGCTCGGACGTCACGATCCTGCTCCACGTGTCAGCCGACAGGTCCCGCGTGGAGGCGGTCTCGATCCCGCGTGACTCGTGGGTGACGGTGCCGCCGTGCGAGCTGCCCGACGGGTCGCAGAGCGAGCCCCGCACCGGCAAGTTCAACCAGGCGTTCGCGATCGGCGGGGCGAGCGGCGACGTCACGTACGCCGCGGCGTGCACGATCCGGACGGTCGAGACGCTGACGGGGATACGCGTCGACGGCTTCCTCGCCATCGACTTCCTCGGGTTCCGCGGGATGGTGGACGCGCTCGGCGGCGTCTCCGTCTGCCTCCCGGAACCGATCGCCGACCCGGACGCGAACCTGTACCTCGACGCCGGCGAGCAGGTGCTCGACGGCGACCAGGCACTCGGTCTCGCGCGGGCGCGCAAGACGATCGACGACGGGAGCGACGTCAGCCGGATCGACCGGCAGCAGCTGCTGCTCGCGGCGATCGCGCGGCAGGCGACACAGGCGGAGCTGCTGACCGACACGCCGCGCCTGTACGCGTTCCTGGACGCCCTGACGTCCTCCGTCACGGCCGACCCGCGGTACGGGTCGTTGACGAGTCTCGCCGGACTCGCGTCGTCGATGCGCGGGCTCGGCGCCGAGGACCTCACGTTCGTCACCGTGCCGTGGGTGCCTCGCGGGGACGGGGCCAACGTGCTCTGGTCCGACGACGCCGACACGCTCTTCGCGGCGGTCGCCGCCGACACGCCGCTCACCGTGACGCCACCGCCCGGCGTCGATGCCGGTGGGACGCCCGCGCCAGAGCCCAGCCCGACAGGTGTGACCGGCACCCCGAGCCCGTCCGGCCCGGCGTTCACGGGGATCACCGGGACCGCCGAGCCCGCCTGCCCGTGAGCGGGACGGCACCCGAGCCGCGGCGGGCGGGCTCGGCGGCACCCGACGCCGCCCAAGATCCGCACCACCCCCGCCGGGCCTTCACGGAATCCGGGCATCCGGCTCGTACGCTCGAGGCCTGACGTGTGCGCCGACGACCGGCCGAGCGCCGGCACCGAGGAGGAACCGTGAACGACGAGCACGAGGAGGCACGGGCGGCGCGATCGCGCGCGAGCCGCGCCCGATCCGGGGGCTCGGCGCAACCGGTCGGAGTCGGGCCCGTACGCCGACCCGAGGCACCCCGCAGCCCCGCGAACCCGCCGCCCGCCTCGTCGACGCCCGGTGCGGCCGCGCGTCCGCCCAGCTTCGAGCCCGGCTCCGGGCGGCTGCGTGCCGCGGCTCCCCCACGACCCGCGACGACGGCGCCCGCGCGCCGGTCGGCCGCGCCCCCCGCCGAGACGAGCCGCACGCGCGTCATGCCCGCAGGGAACGCTCCCCGCCCGGCGCCGGCGCAGCACCCCGTCCGCAACGACCCTCCGCGCCCGACGCAGCCCGGGCCGACCGGGCGCCCCCCGACCGGCGGGCCGCCCGGCGCCGGCCGGCAGCACACACGCGGGACGTACATCCGGCGGCGGATCACCGTCGTCGTCATCGTCGTCCTCGTGCTGCTCCTCGCGTGGCCGATCGGCCTGCTCATCTGGGCGGACGGCAAGATCCAGCACACCGAGGCACTGTCGACGGCGGCGGACACGCCCGGTACGACGTACCTCCTCGCGGGGTCGGACAGCCGTGACGACGGCTACCTCGCGGGCGACACGACGTCGGGCCAGCGCACCGACACGATCATGCTGCTCACCGTCCCGCCGAGCGGGCCGACGTCGCTGATCTCGCTCCCCCGCGACACGTACGTCGCGGACATCCCCGGCTTCGGTCCCGGCAAGCTCAACGCCGCGTTCGCGCACGGCGGCGCCCCCCTCCTCGTGCAGACGGTCGAGGGTCTCACCGGGATCACCGTCGACCACTACGTGGAGATCGGGATGGGCGGCGTCGCCTCGCTCGTCGACGCGGTCGGCGGCGTGGAGCTCTGCTACGACGCCGACGTGAACGACCCCGACTCCGGCATGGTCTGGACGGCCGGCTGCCACCACGCCGACGGCGCGTCGGCGCTCGCGTTCGCCCGCATGCGCAAGCAGGACCCGCTCGGCGACATCGGGCGGGCGATCCGGCAGCAGCAGGTCATCGAGGCCACGACCGCGGCGATGAACAGCCCGAGCAACTTCGTGCTCCCGACGCGGCAGGTGGCGCTCATCGACGCCGGTACCGGCGCGCTCGTCACGGACCCTGGCACCGGGATCCTCGACCTCGGGCGCATGGCCCTCGCGTTCCGCACCGCGACGGGGCCGGAGGGCGTGCGCGGGACCCCGCCGATCGCCGACCCGGACTACCGGCCGGGCGGGAACCTCGGATCCACGGTCCTGCTCGACCCGGAGGCGGCGCCACTGTTCTTCCAGCAGGTCGTCGACGGCACCCTCCCCGAGCCGACGCCGACGCCCACCGACGCCGGCTAGGGACGCCGCCGTGACCTCGGTGCAGCACGAGAACGATCCAGCGGTGGTCCGCCGGCTCCTCACGACGCCGGGCCGGTGGGCCGTCGTCGGGCTCTCCACGAACCGGGCGCGAGCGGCGTACGGCGTCGCCGCCTACCTGCAGGGCCACGGCATGGAGATCGTCCCTGTGCACCCGCGCGCGGAGGCCGTGCACGGCGCGAGCGGCTACGCGACGCTCGCCGACGTGCCCGGCGAGATCGACGTCGTCGACGTGTTCGTCAACTCCACGCTCGCCGGCGGCATCGTCGACGAGGCGATCGCACGCGGCGCGCGCGCCGTGTGGCTCCAGCTCGGCGTCGTCGACCACGCCGCGGCGGCACGTGCCCGCGACGCCGGCCTCGCCGTCGTCATGGACACGTGCCCCGCGATCGAGGGACCGCGCCTCGGCCTGTGAGGTTCAGGCCGCGACGCGCCCCAGCCCTGCGAACTCCCAGCCCGCGGCGCGCATCCGCTCCGGCGAGAGCTTCCCGCGCGCGTCGATCATCCGCGGGGTCGGGGTGAGCCCGGCCAGCGCGGCCGGATCGGCGTCGAGGAACTCCTGCCACTCCGTGAGCAGCAGGACGACGTCGCTCCCCTCCACCGCCTCCGCTGCGCTGCTCGCGTAGGAGAGGGTCGGGAACGTGCGCCGCGCGGTGTCCGCCGCCTCGGGGTCGAAGACGGTGACCTGGGCTCCCCGCAGGTGCAGCGCGGCGGCGACGTTGAGGGCCGGCGAGTCCCGCACGTCGTCCGTGCGTGGCTTGAACGCCGCACCCAGCACGCCGACCCGGCGGTTGAGCACGGAGCCGCCGCACGCCGTCGTCGCCATCTCGATGACGCGTTCCCGCTGCGCCATGTTGATCTCGTCGATCTCCTGCAGCAGCCCAGCCGCCCGGTGTACGCCGAGCTCGCGCGCGCGGTGCATGAGAGCCCGGATGTCCTTCGGGAGGCATCCCCCGCCGAACCCGAGTCCGGCATCGAGGAACTGGCGCCCGATCCGGGGGTCGTGACCGAGCGCGTCCGCGAGCACGGTGACGTCGGCGCCGGCCGCCTCGCACACCGACGCGATGGCGTTGATGAACGAGATCTTGGTCGCGAGGAACGCGTTGGCGCTCACCTTGACGAGCTCCGCCGTCGGGAGGTCGCACTCGACGACCGGCGCGCCGGCGGCGATCGGCGCCGCGTACAGCTCGCGGAGCAGGCCGGCGGCCCAGGGGCTCGCACCGCCGACCACGATGCGGTCCGGGTGGAGCGTGTCGTCGACGGCCTTGCCCTCGCGCAGGAACTCCGGGTTCCACACGAGCTCGGCACGCACCCCCGCCGGTGCGAGCTCGGCGACCAGCGCGCGCAGCCGGGCCGCCGTCCCGACCGGCACCGTGGACTTCCCGACGATCAGCGCATCGTGGGTGAGGTTCTCCGCGATCGACCGCGCAGCTGCCTCCACGAAGCGCAGGTCGGCGGCGTGGGAGCCGCGCTGCTGCGGCGTGCCCACGCAGATGAAGTGGATGTCGGCGTCGGCCGCGGCTGCTGCCGCATCCGTGGAGAAGCGCAGCCGCCCGGTCGCCACCTGCGCCGAGAGGAGCTCGGCGAGCCCGGGCTCGAAGAACGGCACCTTGCCGAGCTCGAGCGAGCGCACCTTGTTCTCGTCGGTGTCGACCCCGACGACGTCGAAGCCGAGCGAGGCCATCGCCGCGGCGTGCGTGGCACCGAGATAGCCGGTGCCGACGACGGCGACCCGGCGCCGCGCGGTCGGCTCGTCGGTACCGAGGGCGCTGACGGCGGGGACAGGAGCCGGGACAGCGCCGAGCGGGTCGGCGAGCGGCGGACGGGACAGGCGGGTGAGGGAACGGGACATCGTGGACCTCCGGAGCGTGGGTGGGACGGTGGCCGATGGGTGAGGTGGGAGGTAGGGGTCGGGGTCACGGGTCGACGGGATCGCCGCCGAATCGACGGCCCTCCACGGCGATGCCCTCCGCGAACGCCGCCAGGGAGTCCCGGCGGGAGTCGACACGCCAGTCGTTGGTCGCGCGTTCCCCCTCGACGTACGAGGTCACGGCGAGGTTGAACCAGGAGAAGCCGATGATGTCGTCGTTCGCCGGATCGTCGAAGGCCGCGAAGAAGTCCTCGATCCACGCCGGCTTGTTGTCGCCGGTCTCCGAGGCCCCGATCTCGGCGAGGATGACCGGCTTGTCGGCGATCCCGCGCAGCTGCTCCAGCGTGCGGCCGAACGTCTCGTCGAACGTCGACTCCTCGTAGCTGCCCGGCGGGCGCAGGTAGCCCGACATGCCGATCCAGTCCACGTACTCGTCGCCGGGGTAGAGCGAAGCCATGTGGGCCGGGTCCTGCAGCGACGTCGGCAGCCGGTCGATCCGGTTCGGTGCCCAGACCCAGATGACGAGGTCGTTCGCCCCCTCAGCCTCGAAGATGTCGTGGACGTGGCGCCACACGGCGGCGTAGTCGCCCGCGCGGTTCCCGTTGATCGGGTTGCCCTGCCCGTCGGTCTCGGCCCACGGGTACCAGTTGCCGTTCATCTCGTGGTTGAGGCGGATCGCGAGCGGCTTCCCGGTCGCGACGATGTCGCGCGCGAACTGCTGGAGGTACGGGTCGAACGCCCCGGGGACGCCTGCCTCGGGGTCGCCGAGGATGCGCGGCAGCGAGTACTCCGGCTCGTCCACGGTGTCGTTCGCGGCGGCGATGGGCCGCGACTCCCACGTCATCATCGGCAAGAACCCGCGCTCCCAGGCGCGGTCGACGGCGTCGGCGCGGAACCCCTCGTCCCAGCCCTGGAAGTAGCCGACGAGCGACGGCAGCCGGCCGACCCGCGTCGCGGTGTCGTCCCAGGTCGCCCAGTTGAACGGCGCCTGCTGGGTGTACATCCCGTAGTACCGCTCGGCCGGGTCGATGAGCTCCTCCCGCGTCGGGATCCGCGGTGCGGGGTCCGGCGGGGGTGCCGGCGCCGGGTCCGGTGCCGGGTCCGGCGCCGGGGCGGGCGCGGGGGCAGGCGCCGGGGCGGGCGCAGGGTCCGGCGCGGGGGCGGGGGGCGATCCTCCGGACGCCGAGCCGCCCCCGCTCCCGCCGCCGCTCCCGGCGTTGCCGGACGGGACGGCGTCGGACGCCATCGCCTCGAGCTCGCCGACGCGACCGCGCAGCTCGCCCGCCGCCTGCTCGGCGTCGATCTTGCCGTCGAGCCGGCTCGAGGCGAGAGCGTCCGCCTGATCCCGGTGGTCCCGCGCCGCGCCGAGCGCATCCTGCGTCTCGCGGAGCTCCGCCTGCAGCGCGGCGTTCTCGAGCGCGAGCTCTGCCTCGCGGTCCGCGGCGCTCTCCTCACCCGTGATGGCGGACCTGGCTCCGGGCGACAGCCACACCACGACCGTGACGATGGCGAGCAGGATCGCGAGCGCGGCCGCAGCGATCCGAGGACGGGCGAGGCGTGATCCGGTACGTCCGGTGAGCCACCAGGTGGCGGTCGTGACATCAGACATAGAGCAGGGCCTCCAGAGCGAGGATGAGCGCGGCGATGCCGTACGGGACGGCCGCGAGGGGGTTGAGGCGACGACGACGACGGCTCGGTGGCCGGGCGCTGACGCGCCGGCTGCGTGTCGGTGCCGGCGCCACTGTGTCGAGCTCGGGTTCGGCGGGCCGAGTGGCGACGGCGGCGCCGCCCGGACGCGCGGGGTCGTCACCGTAGGAGCCGAGGATCAGCTCGTCGAAGGCGTCCCGTTCGTGCGGCACGGGGTCCGGGGGTCGGGCCGGCTCCCGATCGACGACCTCCAGCTCGCCGGACGCGAGCGACGCACCGGCGACGGCGTCTTCCTCCGCCCGTCCGCCGGCGTACGCCCCGGCCCGGGTCCCCCATCCGCTCGCGTGGGCCATCCGTACGAACCCGAGCAGGCGGATCGGCATGAGGAACAGGGTCGAGACCACGATGAAGACCGGGAGCCGGACGAAGTCGCTCGGCTTCTCCTGCAGGTGCCGCACCTGGCGGATCGCCATCGAGAGCACCGACGAGGCGATCATGAGTCCGAGCACCCACACCAGACCGGTGCTGACGCCGTAGGTCTCGAGGATGGCCTGGTAGAGGTTGACGCCGGTGCCGCTGACCGCCCGGTAGATCCAACCGGCGATCGTGCCGAACAGCAGGAACGGCAGGATGATGTCGACGAGGAAGAACACGGCGAGCACGGGGGCGTGGCCGAGCATCCACGGCAGCATCCGCAGGGTGTTGTACTGGCTCCCGCGGGCCCAGCGCAGCTGCTGCTTGAAGAGCTTGCGCACCTGCAGCGGCGCGTCCGTGTAGACCAGGCTCGAGTGCTGGTAGACGGTGCGGTAGCCCTCCTTGAGCGTGAGGTTGGTCAGCGTCCGGTCGTCCGAGACCTCGAGGAAGACGCCGAGGAACTCCTCGGTCATGAACTTCGGCATGACCCGCATGAGGATGTTGCGGCGGAACGCGATGGTCCGACCCGGGAGGCACCCGACCTGGCCGAGTGCGCTCTGCGCCGGCATCGAGTACAGGGCTCGGGTGTTCTCGAGCCAGTCGGCCCACCGCGTGATCCACGACCGCTCCGGCTCGAGGATGCGCTGGCGGGTCGTGACCCCGCCGACCCGCGCGTCCGCGAACGGCTTGAGGAGCTCCGGCAGCGTGCCCGGGGTCCAGACCGTGTCCGAGTCCACGAGGACGGTGATCTCACCGCGTGACAGCGCCGTGCCGATCTTCACGGCGTTGCGCTTGCCCGGGATGGGTGTGTGCACCCAGCGCACGGCGGGGCCGAACTCGTCGCAGATCGCCTCGAGCGTCGAGTTGCGGGCGCCGTTGATGACGACGATGACCTCGTCCGGGCCCTGCTCGACGATGCGGGTGAGCACGTCGCGGAAGAGGTCCTCGGGCTCGTCGACCACAGGGACGACGACGCTGCTCGTCGCCTCGTGCGGCTCCGTCCACCCGCGGTAGCGTCGCGAGAGCACGACCTTGACGAGCCACAGCGCCCAGACGATCAGCGAGAAGACGGCGAACAGATGGATTTCGGACTGTTGTTCGAAGGTATGCCGCAGCTGGAGCAGGAAGATGAACATGGGCCCCCACGCCTCATGGCGATGACAACTGACGACTGTCCTCGTCGCCGTTGTCGAGCCAGCGTGAACGGTCCGTGCCGCCCCGATCGACCGAACCGCACCTGCCCCCGCGAGCCCGGTCTGTCGCTACCCCACTCCGGCCTCCGCCGGTGCCTCCATCGTGGGGACGACCCGTCACCGGGGCCAGGGGCCGGGCCCGAGTGTGACGCACACCACGCCGCGTTCACTGAGTTAACTGGGGGTCTCGCTTGGTGCGTCTACGCCCATCAGCTGGTGCAATGTTGACCTGAGGAGACCTGATCGCTGACACCGAGATCAGGTTCTCCTGCCTACCGCCGTCGTCAGGTCAGGGATCCGTCATTCACGAACGGGTCACGACGACGAGCGTCGTCTCACGATCCGAGCTCGACGGCACCGTGCGAGGCCACGGGGTGAGGTCGCGCGCTCCGCCCGGCGAGCCGGACGCGTTCGCAGAACCGCAGGACGGCGTCGCGGACCGCGGGTCCGAACCGACGCTCGACGGCGTAGTGGACGAGCGCGGCCGCCATGAGCGAGAAGCCCAGCGCCGCCAGGAGCACCACCCACGACGGCAGCCGGGACGCGAGCATCGACGTCACCCACCAGCCCCAGTACTGGTGGATGAGGTACAGCGGATACGTCAGCGCACCGCCGAGCGTGAGCACGGCTCCGAGCCGCCGGGAGCGCGAACCGAGGTGCGCGGCGCGACCCCAGCTGACCGCGGCGACGGCTGCCACGCAGGCCACCACGAGCACCGCCATCAGCGGACGCGACGGCGCGTTCTCGGTGTTCTCGCTGATCGTCGGCACGAGCGAGGAGTCGAGGTAGGCCACGCCGAGCCCGGTGTTCACGAGCAGGATCATCCAACGGAGCACCGTGTGCCCGTGCCGGTGGATGAGGAAGATCGCCATGCCGGCGGCGAAGAAGGGCGCCTCGTTCGCGATCAGCCAGTACGGGAGCACCCCGAGGTCGAGCTGCAGGGCGATGAGCGCCACGAGCGGCCACAGCCCGGCGACGAGCTCGATCCGCCGTCGTGTGATCCCCACCAGCAGGAACACGAGGACCAGGAGGTAGAACCGCATCTCCACCCAGAGCGTCCAGTACACGCCGTCGACGTGCGAGATACCGAACGCCCGCTGGAACATCGTGAGGTTGACACCCGCCGTCTCCCAGCTCACCGACCGCCCGGGGTTCCAGATGGCGATGAGCAGCGTCGCGGTGGCGAGGACCGCCACCCAGTACGCCGGGAAGAGTCGCCCCGCCCGGGAGGCGAGGAAGTGCGGCACGTCGCGCCCCCACGCCGTCATGAGGATCACGAAGCCCGAGATCACGAAGAAGAGGTACGGCCCGAGCGCGCCGTAGGAGGCGACGACGCCGATCGGGCCGACGGCGTCCGTCACCTGCTCGCCCCAGGTCTGGTCCTCGTACCGGGCGTACGCGGCGAAGTGGTAGAGCACGACCGTGACGGCGGCGACGAAGCGCAGACCGTCGAGGCCACGGAGCCGTGGCCGGCTGCTCGGTGCGGCGGGAACGGGGAGGGGTCGAGGGAGCCGGACGACGCTCGCGGGTGTGGTCGGTGCGTCGGGTGCGGCGTCCGGAACTGTCGTTGGCGTCGCAGGCATCGCCGTCCACGTTAAAGGTCACGAACCGATAACGCCCGGTGATTTCATGGAGATCGTGTGAGGGCGGCGGTGACTCCGCTCACGTGTCGAGCGCGACTCGGCGCGAGCTCGTACCTGGCGGCGAGCTCGCACTCCCGGATGGTCGAGCTCGCCGCGAAGGTACGAGCTCGACGTCGGACGCCGCTCGTCAGGCCGTGAATCCGGTGGTGTGCCCTCGCGCGGCGCGCAGGCGCGCGCCCTTCGCCCGGGCCGTCTCGGCGAGACCCTCCTGGAAGGCGACGATCCGCTCCCGGAGGCGGGCGGCGTCGTCGTCGGCCCCCGCCGCGAGGATGCGCACCGCGAGCAGTCCGGCGTTCCGCGCACCGCCGATCGACACCGTCGCGACCGGGACCCCGGAGGGCATCTGCACGATCGAGAGCAGCGAGTCCATGCCGTCGAGGTGCGCGAGCGGGACGGGCACGCCGACCACCGGCAGCGGCGTCACCGACGCCAGCATGCCGGGGAGGTGCGCGGCTCCCCCGGCCCCCGCGATGAGGACGCGGAGGCCGCGGTCGGCGGCCGTGCGGCCGTACTCGAGCATCTCGGCGGGCGTGCGGTGCGCGGAGACCACGTCGACCTCGTGCGGGACGTCGTGCTCGGCGAGGGCGTCTGCGGCTGCCTCCATCGTCGGCCAGTCGGAGTCGGATCCCATGACGATGCCGACGACGGGGCGTGCGGAGCTTCCGGTGGCCTCGCTCATGTGGATGTCCCTTCGGTGGCGGTGCGGCCGGTGAGGTGCGCGACGGCGCGGGCGGCGTCACGGCGGAGCGCGTCCAGGTCGTCGCCCACGACCGTGACGTGGCCGAGCTTGCGCCCCGGCCGGACCTCCTTGCCGTACAGGTGGACCTTGACGTGCGGCAGCTCGGCCATGAGGGCCGGGTAGGCGGTCGTGGGGTCGGCGAGCTCGCTGCCCAGGACGTTCGCCATGACGGCGTGGGGCGCGCGCTGCGTCGGGTCGCCGAGCGGGAGGTCGAGCACCGCCCGCAGGTGCTGCTCGAACTGCGAGGTCGTGGCGGCGTCGATCGTCACGTGCCCGCTGTTGTGCGGCCGCATCGCCAGCTCGTTGACGAGCACGCGGCCGCCGACGTCGAACAGCTCGACGGCGAGCACACCCGTGACGCCGAGACCGTCAGCGATGGTGGCGGCGACCTGCGTCGCCTCCGCCGCCGCGGCGGGCGAGAGACCGGGAGCCGGTGAGAGCACCTCCGCGCACACGCCGTCCCGCTGGATCGTCTGCACGAGGGACCAGGCGCGCATCTCGCCCGAGGGACGCCGGGCGACGAGCGCCGCGAGCTCGCGCTCGAACGGGACGCACTCCTCGAGCAGCAGCGGGAACGGCCAGTCGATCGCGTCGTCCCGGCCGAGCAGCCGGACCCCCTTGCCGTCGTAGCCGCCGCGGGGCGTCTTGACGACGACGGGCCACCCGACGTCGTCGCCGAACGCCTCGATCTCGGCCCGACTGGTGACCGCCGCCCAGCGGGGGCAGGGCACGCCGAGCTCGGTCAGGCGCGTGCGCATCGCGATCTTGTCCTGCGCGTAGAGCAGCGCCTCCGGGCCGGGCTCGACCCGGTGGCCGTCGGCCCGGATCGCCTGCAGCGCCTCGCCGGGGACGTGCTCGTGCTCGAACGTCAGCACGTCGGCGTCCGCGGCGAGCCGGCGCAGCGCGTCGGCATCGGCGGCGGCGCCGACGCTCGAGGTGGGGATCACCTGCGCGGCGCTCGAGGTGGGTGACTCGACGAGGGCACGGAGCTCGACCTGCAGGCCGACCGCGGCCTGCGCCATCATCCGTGCCAGCTGGCCGCCTCCGACGACAGCGACCACGGGTGACGTCATGGGTCGATCGTATCGGCGTCAGCCGCCGGGGCCGACGCCGCAGACGGGCTGCGCCGCGGGCGGGAGCACCTGAGGGATCGAGCGCTACCCGGCCACAGCAACGCGGGCTACGCTCGGACGGTGCCGACCCGCGCCCTCTCGTCAACCCGCCTCCGCGGCCTCCTCCCGGAGCTCCTGCGGTTCGGCTCGGTGGGCGCCGTCGCGTTCGTCGTCGACGTCGGGCTGTTCAACCTCCTGCGATTTGGCCCCGGGCACCTGCTGGAGGCGAAGCCGCTGACGGCGAAGGTCGTCTCCGTCGCTGTCGCGACGCTCGTGGCGTGGCTCGGCAACCGCCACTGGACGTTCTCGGACCGGCGGACGGCGTCACGCACCCGGGAGTTCATCGGCTACAGCCTCGTCAACGTGGGCGGCATGGTCATCGCCGTCGGCTGCCTGTGGTTCTCCCACTACGTGCTCGGCCTGCAGACCGCCCTGGCGGACAACATCGCCGCGAACGTCGTCGGCCTCGGCCTCGGCACCGCGTTCCGCTACCTCGGCTACCGCTCGTGGGTCTTCACCGGCGACGAGGAGAAGCCGGTCGCGGGCGTCGGGCCGGTGCTCGAACCCGACCAGGTGGGCTGAGCGCGGCGTCGTCAGGGTCGGCGTCGCCGGCGGCCCACCGCCACGAGCGACCCCGGGGGAAGCACGCGGTCCGGGTCGAGGCGCGTGGGCACCGCGCTGAGGAAGATCGCGAACACCGGTGGGGACGCCTGGCGCAGCTCGAGGCGGCCGCCGTCGGCCGCCACGAGATCCCGCGCCAGGGCGAGCCCGAGCCCGCTGCCCTTCCCGGACGTCACCGAGCGTTCGAAGATCCGCGGCGCCAGCTTGGCGTCCACGCCCGGCCCCTCGTCGCTCACCTCGATCACCACGCCGTGGCCCGACGACGACGTCCGGCACGCCACCCGCGTCGTCCCGGCGCCGTACTTGAGGGAGTTCTCCAGGATCGTCGCGAGCACCTGCGCCAAGGCGCCCGGCGACGCCAGTACGGAGGCCGGCCCGGCGTCGTCGAACACGAGCTTCCGCCCGCTGCGCGCGTAAGTCGGCGCCCACTCGTCCTCCTGCTGGTGGAAGACGTCGGCGAGGTGCACGACCTCGGTCGTGCCGCCGCCCGCGCGTCGCGAGTTCGTGAGCAGGTCGTCGACGACGGCAACGAGTCGCTCGATCTGCTCGAGGGAGACCCGCGCCTCCTCGCGCACGTCGTCGTCGGTGGTGAGCGCCTGGATCTCCTCGAGCCGCATCGACAGCGCCGTGAGCGGGGTGCGGAGCTGGTGCGACGCGTCGGCCGCGAACTGCCGCTCGGCGGCGAGCCGAGCCGCCATCCGGTCCGACGTCCGCGCCAGCTCGGCCGCCACGAGGTCGATCTCCTCGACACCGGACGGTTCCAGCCGCGGCCGCACCTGCCCCGAGCCGATCTGCTCGGCGCTGGCCGCGAGGTAGACGAGCGGCGCGGCGAGCCGGCGCGCCTGGTAGCGCGCGAGAAGCGTCGCGATGACGAACGCGACCGCCGACGCGATCACCACGTAGACGACGACCTGGCCCATCCGCCACGCGAGCGCATAACCGGAGATGTCGAGCACCACGAGCCCGCCCGACGGCGTCGCCTGCTTGACCAACCACGTCGGCTGGTCCGAGTAATCCGGCCCGACGTGGATGACCTCGCCGTCCGGCGTCGTCACCGTGATCGAGGCGGCGAGGGCCGAGTCCTCCTCGACCCACAGCTCGAGGGCGTCCGGGCTGAGGGGAGCGTTGATCGCGAAGTAGCGCTCGACCTGCCGCGCCACTGCCGCCGTGCGGACCTCGAGGTTCTGCACGGCCGCGTCCCGCACCATGAGCGCGCCCAGGACCGCCGTCGGGACCCCGATCAGGATGACCGCCACCACGACGGCGGAGATGGTCGCCAGCAGGACGCGCCTACGCACGGACTAGCCGTCTCCGTCCTCGAACCGGAAGCCCATGCCCCGGACGGTCGAGATGTAGCGCGGCGCGTTCGCGTCGTCGCCGAGCTTCCGGCGGAGCCAGGAGATGTGCATGTCGAGCGTCTTCGTGGAGCCCGTCGGGTCGGACGCCCAGACCTCGCGCATGAGCGACTCGCGCGACACCACGGAACCGGCCTCGCGCACGAGCACGCGCAGCAGCTCGAACTCCTTCGCCGTGAGCTGCAGCTCCCGCTCGCCCTGGAACGCCCGGTGCGCGGCGACGTCGACCCGCACGTTCTGGGCGCTCAGCTCGTCGTCGTCGCCGCCGTCGGCCCCGGCCCGCCGCAGCAGCGCACGGACGCGGGCCAGGAGCTCCGCGAGCCGGAACGGCTTGGTCACGTAGTCGTCGGCGCCGGCGTCCAGGCCGACCACGAGATCCACCTCGTCGGCCCGCGCCGTCAGCACGAGCACCGGCGTGGTCAGGCCCTGGTTGCGGATCCAGCGCGCGACGTCGAGCCCGTCCATGTCCGGGAGGCCGAGGTCGAGCACGAACAGGTCGGTGCTCGCGGCACCCTCGATCGCGCCCCGGCCGGTGCCGTGGACGGACACGTCGTACCCCTCACGGGTCAGCGCCCGGGCGAGGGGCTCAGCGATGGCGGGATCGTCCTCAGCGAGCAGCACTCTGGTCACGGGCCCCATCGTAATCTCATACGCTCCCCAAGCGCGCTTATCGGGATCCTTCGCCCGCGTCCCGTGTCCTCGGCCCGACGTCCCCGTCCGGCTGCCGTTCGAGCAGCACGGGTTCGACGACGCCGATCCCTGCGACCTGCTGCGCGTCCAGGTCGCGGTGGGCGAACAGACCGCTGCCGGCGTCGAGATCGGCGAGCACCGCCCAGGTCACCGCGTCGGTGAGGATCTGACCGGGACCGGCGATGTCGGCGAGCCGGGACGCGAGGTTGACCGTCGGCCCGAACACGTCGCCGGAGCGGGACAGCACCCGCCCCCAGGTGATCGCTCCCCGCACGGGCACCGGCTGCTCGGCCACCTCGAGCACCCGGACGACGTCGAGAGCCACCTCGGCGCCGGTCACGAGGTCGTCGGCGACGAACAGGACGCCGTCGCCGAGCGTCTTCACCACGCGGGCGCCCGCCGTCGTGATCGCGTCCCGCGCCAACAGCTCGAAGGACTGCACGAGCTCCGCGAGGTCGTGGGCGCCCAGGTGGGCCGTGCGCGAGGTGTAGGAGACGACGTCGACGAAGCCGATGGCCCGTTCGAGGGGGAGCTCGTCGCCGCCCTGGGCCTGCGCCCCCGACCGGCCGACGGCGGCGTCCATCCGCCGCAGCAGCGCGGCCAGGTGGCGGCGCCACGCGTAGACCATCCCGCGCTCGAGCAGGTCCGTCGCGATGCCGATCCGGTCGAGCACGAGGAGCCGCGCGCTCGTGTCGTCGAGGCCGAGCCGGCGCACGCCGTCGTCCACCAGGGCCTCGACCTGCCACAGTGCCAGCCGGTCCGCGGAGTGCGACTGCGCGCGCAGCACCGTCACGAACGTGCGCTCGTCGATCCGCCCGCTCGCCATGAGCGCCGCGGCGTCGCGGACGGCGTCGGCGTCGGTCGCGGTGAAGGCCACCTCGTCGTCGCGCACGTTCGCGAACCCCATCGCGCGCCAGAACATGCGGACGAACGCCGGCGTCGTCCGCGCCGCCACCGCCACGTCGTCGACGGTCAGCGTCGGCGCGCCCCCGAGGAGCGCCCGCTCGTGGCGCTCGTACGTCGAGGGCTGGGCGGGCGAGGACTCCGGCCGCTCCGAGGCGCTGTGACTCACGTCACGAGAGCGTACCTCCGCTCAGCGAGCGCTCAGGCGAGCCGCAGGTGCCGCACGTCGCCGGCGTCGACCGCCTGGAGGTGGCCGCCCACGTCGACGAGCAGGCGACCGGCCGTGTCCAGGTCGACGGCGCGCCCTTCGAGCACGTGCCCGCCGGGCAGCTGGACGGCGACGGCCTCGTCGAGCGTCGTCGTCACCGCTCGCAGGGCGTCGAGCAGGCCGGACGTCTGCGGGTCGCCGTCGGCGTCCTCCCACACGGTGAACGCCCGGGCCAGGGCCGTTCCGACGGCGTCGAGCACGTGCTCCGCGTCGGTGACGATGCCCGCCAGCGCGAGCGAGGTCGCCCAGGGCACGGGAAGCTCGTCCGCCGCCTGCGCCACGTTAACCCCGACGCCGAGGACCACGGCGCCCGGCGACCGCTCCGTCGTCGCGCCCGGCACCGCGTCGGCCAGCACCCCGCCCACCTTGCGCAGCGGTCCCCAGCCCTCGATCGCCGGCTGGGCGGGCAGCACGACGTCGTTGGGCCACTTGAGCGCCGCCGGGGCGCCGAGCTGGCGCAGCCCGGTGACGACGGCGAACCCGCCGAGCAGTGTGAGAACCGGCCAGCGTTCCGGCGCCACGCGCGGGCGCAGGACGATCGAGACGGTGAGCGCCGTGCCGGGCGGGGTCTCCCACCCGCGTCCGGTGCGGCCGCGGCCGGCGTCCTGGTGCTCGGCGCGCAACGCGGCGAGATGCGGCCACGCGGCCGGGTCGGCGCGCAGGCCCGCCACGACGTCGTCGTTCGTGGAGCCGGTGCGCGGCACGACGTCGAGACGCGGGAAGACGCTCGGACCTGGCTCCGCCATCCCACCAGGGTCCCACGCACGCCGCGCGGGGCCCGTTGTGCCGACCCGACAACGAAACCTCGCCCGACACCCCGCATCCCGGCAGGAGAAGTGCCGAACCACACAACTAGGGTGGAGGATCGTGACCGACCCCACCGCGGCCTCGACCACCGCCGCCAAGCTCGACGACCTGCGCCGGCGCCTCGCCGACGACCTCGACGCCCCCGCGGCGGCCGCCGTCGAACGCCAGCACGCCCGCGGCAAGAAGTCCGCCCGGGAGCGCATCGACGCGCTGCTCGACGACGGCTCGTTCACCGAGATCGACGCGTTCGCCCGGCACCGATCCACCAACTTCGGGCTGGAGCGGCGACGCCCGCTCGGGGACGGCGTCGTCATCGGCCACGGCACGATCGACGGCCGCAACGTGTGCATCTACTCGCAGGACTTCACCGTGTTCGGCGGCAGCCTCGGCGAGGTGCACGGGCAGAAGATCGCGAAGATCCAGGACCTCGCGCTGCGCACGGGCGTGCCCCTCATCGGGATCAGCGACGGCGGCGGGGCACGCATCCAGGAGGGCGTGGCCGCGCTCACCCAGTTCGCGGAGATCTTCCGGCGCAACGTCGCCGCCTCCGGCGTCATCCCGCAGATCTCCCTGATCCTCGGGCCGAGCGCCGGCGGCGCCGTCTACTCTCCCGCCCTGACGGACTTCATCGTGATGGCCGACAAGACGTCGAACATGTTCATCACCGGACCCGACGTGATCCGGGCGGTGACCGGCGAGGACGTCGGGTTCGAGGAGCTCGGTGGCGCGCAGACTCACAACGAGCGCTCCGGCGTCGCGCACTACCTCGCCGCCGACGAGGACGACGCGTTCGAGTACGTCCGCGCGCTGCTCACCTTCCTGCCGTCCAACAACCTCACGGACGCTCAGACGTTCCCGGCCGAGACCTCCCTCGAGGTCACCGCCGAGGACTCCGAGCTCGACACGCTCGTGCCCGACTCGGACTCGCAGCCGTACGACATGCACACGGTGATCGAGCACGTCCTCGACGACGGCGCCCTGCTCGAGGTGCAGCCGCTGTTCGCGAAGAACGTGGTGGTGGGCTTCGGGCACGTGGACGGCCACGCCGTCGGGATCGTTGCCAACCAACCGCTCGCGATGGCCGGGACGCTCGACATCAACGCCGCCGAGAAGGCCGCCCGGTTCGTGCGCACGTGCGACGCGTTCAACCTCCCGGTGCTGACGTTCGTCGACGTCCCGGGCTTCCTGCCCGGCACCGACCAGGAGTGGAACGGGATCATCCGGCGGGGCGCGAAGCTCATCTACGCGTACGCCGAGGCGACCGTGCCGCTCGTCACGGTCATCACCCGCAAGGCCTACGGCGGTGCGTACATCGTCATGGGCTCGAAGCAGCTCGGCGCCGACGTCAACCTCGCGTGGCCGACGGCGCAGATCGCCGTCATGGGGGCCTCCGGCGCAGTCAACATCCTGCAGCGCGGGGCTCTGCGAGCCGTCGCGGAGTCCGGCGGGGACGTCGAGACCGAACGCGCCCGCCTCATCGGCGAGTACGAGGACGCGATCGTCAACCCGTGGGACGCGGCGGAGCGGGGCTACGTGGACGCCGTCATCGCCCCGTCCGAGACCCGGGTGCAGATCGTGCGGGCCCTGCGTGCCCTGCGCAGCAAGCGGGCGACGCTGCCCCCCAAGAAGCACGGGAACATCCCGCTGTGAGGCTGTTCGGGCGGCGCCCGGCGCCGGACGAGGCACCGGCCGACGCGGAGGTCGCGGTCACGCTCGACGCGGCCGGGCAGCCGGTGGTCCACGTCGTGCGCGGGGCGCCGGACGACGTCGAGCTCGCCGCCCTGGTCGCCGGGCTCGCCGCCGCGCGCGCGGCTCTCGCCGCGGAGGCGGACGACGACGCCGCGCCGTCGTCGGCCTGGGTCGCCGCGTCCCGCGTGCGCCGGCTGCCGGGTACGGGAGCCGGCGCGGCTCCGGCGTTCGGGAGCGCCGGCCGGGGCCTGGACGCGTGGCGCCGGTCCCTCCGCGCCTGACCCTCCCCCTTCGCGAGAGGTTCTGTGCGCCACCGCGAGAGGTTCTGTGCGCCACCGCGAGAGGTTCTGTGCGCCACCGCGAGAGGTTCTGTGCGCCACCGCGAGAGGTTCCTTGCGCGACCGCGAGAGGTTCCCTGCGCCACCGCGAGCCGTCCCGACGTCGAGAGCATGCTCCGTCCGCCGTCGCTCGGCGTGTCGCGAGGAGGGATCACGCACTGGGCGAGATGTGCGTACGGTGACCCCCGTGACTGAACTCGCGTACGTCGTCGCCGGGTCGGAGGCCACCGGTGGCGCGGGGATCCAGGCAGACCTCAAGACGTTCCAGGCGCTCGGCACGTACGGCGTCGGCACCATCACCTGCATCGTGTCGTTCGATCCGACGAACGCGTGGGGTCACAGGTTCGTGCCGGTCGACCCCCAGGTCATCGCCGACCAGATCGAGGCCGCGACCTCGTGCCACGACCTCGACGTCGTGAAGATCGGCATGCTGGGCACGCCGGCGACGATCGACGTCGTCGCCCGCTCGCTGTCGGCGCAGCCCTGGCGCCACGTGGTGCTCGACCCCGTGCTGATCTGCAAGGGCCAGGAGCCCGGCGCCGCGCTCGACACGGACACCGCGCTCACGGCGCAAATCCTGCCGCTCGCCACGGTCGTCACGCCGAACCACTTCGAGGCTCTCACGCTCTCCGGGATGGACGCGATCTCGACCGCCCGGGACCTCGCCGAGGCCGCCCGTCGCATCCACGCACGTCTCGACACGAGCGGGGGTCCGCGCTACGTCGTCGCGAAGGGTGGCGTCGAGCTCCCCGGTCCCGACGCCGTCGACGTCCTGTTCGACGGCGACGGGGTCACCGAGTTCCGGACGCCGAAGATCGGCGAGGAGCGGGTCAGCGGGGCGGGGTGCACGTTCGCTGCGGCGATCACCGCCGAGCTCGCGAAGGGCGCCGACGTGACGGACGCCGTCGCCGTCGCGAAGCGCGTCGTGACGCAGGGGATCACCGATCGGTTGGCGTCGCACGCCCCGTTCGACGCCGTGCTGCTACGCGCAGCGGCCGTGGAGACGGTGTAGGCGATCGCCTCATCGCGCCGCGGCCAGGCACAGCTCGTTTCCCTCGACGTCGGCGATCAGCGTCCTGTCCGGCCCCTCGTCCCCGACGACGTGCCCACCGGCGGCGACGGCGCCCAGCACGCGGGCAGCCGCGTGCTGGGCCGGGACCGTGACCTCGAGCCGGATCCGGTTGCGCTGCCCCCGCGGCTCGTCCATCTGCTGGAACCAGACGACCGGGCAGTGGCCGAGCGGGTCGAGGAGGTCCTGGTCGGTGTCAGGTCGAGGCTCGTAGCCGAGGGCGGCGCCCCAGAACCCCTTCACCGCGGGGATGTCGAGAGCGTCGATCGCGACGAGCAGGCTCTGCACACCGGTCGGGTCCGCGACGAGGCCGAGAGCGCGGGCGATGGTCGAGATCTCCCGCGCCAGCACGACGTCCTGCCTGCTTGCCGGCCCGCCGAACGTCGGCGTCAGCGTGATGAGGCGGACCGTGACGCCGTCCGGCCGGAGATCGAGCTCCGGCCGGCGGTCGCCGAGGCCGGGCAGGACGCTGACCTCGCGCACGAGCCGGGCGCCCGCAGCCAGGCTCCCGGCTCGGAAGAACGCAGTGGCGCCCATGTCGAGCATCCGCCAGTCGGCGACGCCGGCGGTCTCGTGGAACTCGCGCCAGCCGACCTCGGCCGGCTCGTCGGCAGCCTCGGCCAGATCGCCGTCCCAGCCCTCGCGCTCGCCCGGGGCACGGGGCACGAGATCCGGGTTCGCGCCGCCGGCGCAGGTCTCGTTCCCCTCCGCGTCAGCGATCACCCACGGCCGGGCGGCCGTGACGACGCGGCCTCCCGCCGCCAGCGCCGCAGCACGGCGAGCGTCCGCGAGGTCGTACGGCGTGGCGAGGTCGATGTGGACACGATGGCGGCGTCCGTCTGGCTCATGACCCGGCCGGAACACGAACGTGGCGTTCCGCCCGCGCGGGTCGACGAGCGAGTCGCCGTTCGCCTCGTAGCCGAGCGCCGCCTGCCACATCGGCAGCACGGCCGGGACGTCCGACGCGTCGATCGCCACCTCCACGGACTGGAGCGCTGACGAGTCCGAGGGTGCGTGCAGCCGTCGGGCGACGGCGGAGATCCGGGCCGCGGTGCCCGCCTCCAGGCGGCCGTCGCCCTCACCGGCACCGTCGGCCGGCAGCCGCACGGTGACCCCGCGGCGGCGCACGTCGATCGCCACCCGCACGGCATCTGCCGGCACCAGGGTCACGACCGCCTTGGCGAGCTCGGCGCCGACGGCGAACGAGCCGGTCCGGAAATGCGCGCAGACCCCCTCGCTCAGCAGGCTCCAGTCGCCGGGATCACGCCGTCGCTCCGCCGTCGTCGCACCCGGCTCGGACACTCGTCGGCCCTCCTCACGTGCTCGACCTCGTCACGAGCATCCTCCCGCCCGCCCGCTCCACTCAATCGCGGAAGCCCTGCGCGGCGCGCCGCACCGCCGTGCGCATCGCCGCCTGCGCCGCCCCGGCATCGGCACCGGGGCGTGCGCGGGCGGCGGACGAGGCCGCGCCCAGCACCGCCCCGACGAGCGCCCCGAGCTCGACCGCGTCGACGGCGTCGCCGAAGCGGTCCTCGGCCGCCGCGACGAGCGCGGCGTGGGCGCGCACGAGTCGACGCAGCAACGAGACCGGCACACCGGCGACGGCGCCCAGCACCCGTGAGCGGTCGACGGCGAGCGCCGCGATCTCGGGAAAGTGGGCGACGAGCAGCTCGACGGCGCCCACCACGGCGTCGACCGGGTCCGCCCCCTGGGGCGCCGCCCGGATCGCGTTCGCCGCCTCGGCCACGAAGTCCTCGACGTGAGCGAACAGCACGTCCTCCTTCGACGCGAAGTGGAGGAAGAAGGTGCGGGGAGCGATGTCGGCGGCGGCCGCGATGTCCGCGACCGTTGTCTGCCGGAAGCCGCGGGTGGCGAAGAGGTCGGTGGCGGCGGCGACGACGGCGTCCCGCGTCTGCTGCTTCTTGCGTTCCCGCCTGCCGGTGCCCTCCACGGGCCGCACTCTACCGCCTGTCGGTGCACTTCTGCAGCGATGCACTACTGTATCGATGCATGAATGCACTGACTTCTCCCCACACCGATCGCCGCTACGTCGTCACCGGCTCCACCGGCGGGATCGGTGGTGCGCTCCGCGACCTCCTCACGGCCTCCGGCGCCGAGGTCATCGGGGTCGACCTGCTCGACGCGGAGGTCACGGCGGATCTCGCGACGCCCGACGGGCGGCGGTCGCTCGTCGCCGACGTCCGCCGACTCTCCGGCGGTCGGATCGACGGCGTGGCGGCGGTGGCCGGCGTCGGCGCGCTCGACCCCGTCACCGTGCGGCTCAACTACTTCGGGACGCTGGCGACCCTCGACGGGCTCGGCCCGCTGCTGACGGCGAGCGACGCCCCGCGCGTCACCGTCGTCTCGTCGCTCGCCTCGATCGTGCCGACGGACCGCCGGGTCGTCGCGGCATGCCTCGCCGGGAACGAGACGCGGGCCGTTGCCGCCGCGGAGCGCGTCATCGCGAAGGGCCGCGGCCGGATCGTGTACGGCTCGACCAAGCTCGCGCTCAACCGGTGGCTGCGGCGGCACGCTGTCGGACGGGACTGGGCCGGCGCGGGGATCCCGCTGAACGCCGTCGCCCCGGGGGTCGTCGACACCGCCGCGGCGCACGAGATGGTGCTCGGCGATCCCGACGAGCGGCGCGCGACGGTGGCGATCATGCCGCAGCCGCTCGGCTTCCCCGGGCCCGTAGACGGCGTGGCCTCGGCTCTCGCGTGGCAGCTCGGGCGCGACAACACGTTCATGACGGGTCAGGTGGCGTTCGTGGACGGCGGCGCCGACGCCGTGCTCCGGCAGGACGGGCCGGTGCGCCCGACGTGGCGCGACACGGTGCGCCTCACGCGCCGCTACCTCGCCGCGCGACGACAGGGTCGCAGCGCTCCGGCCGACGCGTAGCGCGCACACCCCATGGTGCCGTGGCGCCACGATCCTCTCGCGGTCGCGCACGGATCCTCTCGCGGTCGCGCACAGACCCTCTCGCGGTCGCGCACAGACCCTCTCGCGGTCGCGCACAGATCCTCTCGCGGAGGGTCAGCGGGCGACGAGCGCCTCGCGCACCGACGACCACCCGGCGAGCACCGCACGGACCTCGGGGTTCGCCTCGGCTGCGACGGCGTCGACGCGAGCGCGCTCGAGCAGGTCGTCGAGCCGCACCCGCTCCCCCGTCCGCGCGGACTCCACCGCAGCCTCCACCATCGCGAGGCTGCGCACGTTCTCGTGGATCTCGCCCGACGGCGTCGTCCCGCCCGCCAGGGCGGCGAGGAACGCCGCGAGCGCAGCGGCGATCCCCTCCGAGGGCGCAGCGGACGTGACGGCGTGCGGGCCGCCGTCGTCCCCGTCATCCACCACCGGCGCGGTCTCGCCGTCCCACGTCACCGTGCCGAGCGCTCCGCCGATGCGCCACGACGCGTTCCACGAGGTCTCCGCACCCGGCGCGCACCACGACCCGTGGTACGAGAACCGCGCGCCGCCGGCCATCTCGAACACGGCCACCGCGGCGGCGTCGCCGTCGTACCAGCTCCACGACGGGTTGTACGTGTCGCACCAGACGGACTCCGCCTCGGCGCCCAGCACGTACCGCGCCGCGTCGAGGTGGTGGATCGCCATGTCGACGAGCAGCGGCTGCGCCATCGCCTCGCGGAACCCGCCGAACCGCGGGGCACGGAAGAACTCGGCGGTCGCCGAGCCCACGGCCCCCAGCGTCCCGACCGCAGCGCGCAGCGACTCCACGTGCGGGTTCCAGCGGCGCGACTGGCTCACCATGAACAGCCGGCCGGTGACCTCCGACGCAGCGGCGAGCGAGAGCGCCTGCGCCACGTCCACGGCTGCCGGCTTCTCGCCGAGCACGGGATACCCCGCGAAGAGCGCGGCGGTGGTCACGGCGTGGTGCGCCTCGGGGATCGCGACGTCGACGACGGCGTCCGCGCCCACCTCGCGCGCCAGCGTCACCACGTCGTCGCCGGCGGGCACGTCGGACGCGCCGAGGTCCTCGAGCGCAGCGAGAGCCACGTCCGGCCGCAGATCGACGACGCCCGCGAGCGTGGCGCCGTCGGCGTCGAGGATCGTCCGCATCCAGGCGCGGCCCATGCCGCCCGCGCCGACGACGACGAGGCGCGGTGAGGTCGTCACGCGGGCGAGGCGACGCCGTCGGTCGCGGCGAGCTCGAGCGCGGCGGCCTCGATCGCCGGCACGTCGGCGCGGAAGATCCCCGGCAGCTCGCGCTCGGCGCGGGAGGGGCGCGCCCACGCCACGGCGTTCGCGATCACGCGCCGGATCCCCGGCTGGTAGTACACCGGGTAGTCCTGGTCGCCCGGGCGGAAGTAGAAGACCTTGCCGTGGCCGCGCTTCCAGGCGCCACCGGAGCGGAAGACCTCGCCGCCCGTGAACGAGGAGACGAACACGAGCTCGTCCGGCGCCGGGACGTCGAAGTGCTCGCCGTACATCTCGTCCTCGGCGTTGACGAGCGGCTGCGGGACGCCCGCCGCGATCGGGTGCGTCGGGTCCACGGTCCAGATCAGCTCGCGGTCGTGGTCGTTGCGCCAGCGCAGGCGGCAGCTGGTCCCCATGAGGAGCTTGAACGGCTTCGCGAAGTGGGCGGAGTGCAGGGCGATGAGGCCCATCCCCGACAGCACGTGCTCCTGCACGCGCTGGGCGACGGCGTCGCTCACGTCGTCGTGCGCGGCATGACCCCACCAGGTGAGCACGTCGGTGGAGGCGAGGACCTCCTCGGTGAGCCCGTTCTCGGGCTCCTCGAGAGTCGCTGTCCGGACGACGACGGCGTCGCCGAGGTGCTCACGGATCGCGTCGGCGACCACGGTGTGCATCCCGTCGGGATAGATCGCCCGGACCTGCTCGTCACGCCGTTCGTGGACGTTCTCGCCCCACACGGTCACGCGAAGGGGTGAGGGCTCGGGCAGCGTCATCGATGGGGCTCCGTTCGGGAAGGGAGGCTGACGCGCGACGGCGTCGAATCGGTTCGAGTGACGACGCTACCCCAGCGGATTGGCACCCGGTAGCCCGCGCCGGCGTCGTAGGCTCGCGGTCGTGACCACAGCAGAACGCGCCAGCACCCCCACCGACGCCGTCGCCGAGGACTACGTCACCACGCTCGGGCGCCTGAGCCCGATGCTGCGGACGTACGTCGGCCTGCCGGGCGACCAGTCGGAGCTCGACGACTTCTCACCGGCCGGGCTCGCCACGCAGGACGCGGAGCGCACCGCCGTCCTCGGGAGGCTCGCCGGCATCGCCGCGATCGACGAGGTCGACACCGTCACGCAGGCGGCCATGCGCGAACGTCTGGGGCTCGAGGGTGAGCTGTACGACGCCGGCGAGGACCTGTCGAACCTCAACGTCATCTCGTCGCCGCTGCAGGGGATCCGCGAGATCTTCGACCTCATGCCCACGGACACGGCCGAGGACTGGGCCACGATCGCCGCCCGCATGGCGAACGTGCCGGCGGCGATCGACGGCTTCACGGAGTCGCTGCGCGAAGGAGCGGCCACCGGGCTCGTCGCGGCGACCCGGCAGGTCGCCGCGTGCATCGCGCAGGCCGAGGAGCTCGCGGGCGACGACAGCTTCTGGGCGCAGCTCGCCGAGCGCGGCGCCCAGGCCGGCGACGCCGCAGCCCTGGTGGCCGGGGCGGACGCAGCGCGCGGCGCGTACGGCGAGCTCGCGACGTTCCTGCGCGACGAGCTCGCGCCCCGCGCGCCCGAGGCGGACGCCGTCGGCCGCGAGCGGTACGAGCGGTTCTCCCGGACGTTCCTCGGCGCGCAGGTCGACCTCGACGAGACGTACGAGTGGGGCCTCGAGGAGCTCGCCCGCATCGTCGCCGAGCAGGACGCAGTCGCCGCCGAGCTGTACGGATCCGGCACCTCACCCGAGGAGGCGATGGCCAGGCTCGACGCCGACCCCGCTCGGCAGCTGCACGGCACCGACGCGCTGCGGGAGTGGATGCAGACCACGTCCGACGCCGCCGTCGCCGCGCTCGCGGACACGCAGTTCGACATCCCCGAACCCGTGCGGCGTCTGGAGTGCATGATCGCGCCGACCCAGTCCGGCGGGATCTACTACACCGGGCCGACGAACGACTTCTCGCGGCCCGGGCGCATGTGGTGGGCGGTGCCCGAGGGCGTCACCGAGTTCGGCACGTGGCGCGAGCGCACGACCGTGTACCACGAGGGCGTTCCCGGCCACCACCTGCAGATCGGCCAGACGGTGTACCGCTCGGCGCTGCTCAACACCTGGCGCCGCCAGCTGTGCTGGGTCAGCGGGCACGGCGAGGGCTGGGCGCTGTACGCGGAGCGGCTGATGGCCGACCTCGGCTTCCTCGACGACCCGGCCGACCGGATGGGCATGCTCGACGGCCAGCGCCTCCGCGCGGCGCGCGTGGTGCTCGACATCGGCGTGCACCTGGGCAAGCCGTGCCCGTCGGCGTGGGGCGGCGGCACGTGGGACGCGGAGAAGGCCTGGACGTTCCTCGACGCCAACGCGAACATGGCCGAGGGCTTCCTGCGGTTCGAGCTCGACCGCTACCTCGGGTGGCCCGGGCAGGCGCCCGCGTACAAGGTCGGCCAGCGCCTCTGGGAGCAGATCCGCGACGACGCCCGAGCCGTCGCCGGGGACGCGTTCGACCTGCGGGCGTTCCACCGCCGCGCGCTCGACGTCGGCTCCGTCGGCCTCGACGTGCTCCGTGAGGCGCTCTCGCAGCCGACGGCGGCCTCCCCCGCGTAGGCAGCGCTCAGACGGGCTTCGCGACGGCCGGCTTGGCGGCCGTACCCTGCCCGAGCCGCCCGAGCCCGGCCCGGGCGACGTCGTCGATCGTCGTCTCCCACGGCGTCGGCGTCAGCCCGAACGTCGCGGCGGTCTCCGCGTGGTCGGCGACGAACGGCGCGTCGAACTGGTACGTCATCTCGAGGACCTCGCGCAGCTGCGGCTGGACGACGCCGGCGGCGCGCATCGCGAGCCGTGGGAGGCGCCGCACTCGTGCGGGCAGGGCGCCGCCGGCGGCCGCCACGTCCTGCGCGACCTCGCGGATGGAGCGAGCGGGCGCGCTCGGCACGTGCCACGCGCGACCCCAGGCGCGGTCGTCGAGGGCGATCGTCGCGACGGCGCGGGCGATGTCGCCGATCGCCGTCCAGGTGTGCACGGCGTCGGGATCGCCGATCACGCGCGCGACGCGGCCCTGCAGCACGGGGTCGACGAGCCGCGGCCCGGCGTGGGCCGTCAGGTGGCCGGTGACCTGGCCGCCCACGTAGTCGGACGCGCGGACCTCCGTCACCCGCACGCGCCCGGAGGACTGGGCGGCGAGCATCTCGTGCCACATCCGCCCGCGGATCCGCCCCTTGCGGGTCGGTGGGTCGATCGGCGACCGCTCGGTCATCGGGTTCGTCCCCGCCGGGTACAGGTAGAGGTTCCCGACGGTCACGAGGTCCGCGCCGGCGGCCGCGGCGGCGTCGATGATCGCCGCGTGGAGCGGCGGCCACCCCTCGGCCCAGTCGGCGTACGGGAGGTTCAGCGCGTTGACGACGACGTCGTGCCCGGTCGCGACGTCGCGCAGCGGCCCGGTGGCGACGTCCATCGCGACGCGGGTGATCCGCGGGTGGTCTGGCCCGGAGCCGGATCGGGTCACGACCGTGACGTCGTGACCGTCGTCGACGACGGTGCGGGCGGTGGTCGCGCCGATCGGGCCGGCGCCGAGGATGAGAAAGCGTGCCATGGGACTTCTCCGTTTCGTGAACAGTGTTCTCTTGTGAGAACATCGTTCACCAGCGGGTGGCGAGATGTCAAGAACACTGTTCACACTTTCGACCGGGAGGAGCGGCGGATGACGACGCGGGAGGACCGGAGACCGCCCGAGGAGCCGGACGCGGGTGGCGCGGGCCGCCGTCGGACCCCGCGCGCTGCGGCCCGCGAGGCGATGGTCGACGACATCGTCGGCGTCGCCCGACGGCAGCTCGGCGAGGTGGGGCCGGCCGCGCTGTCCCTCAGGGCGATCGCCCGCGAGCTGGGCATCGTGCCGTCGGCCGTCTACCGCTACTTCGCCGGCCGCGACGAGATCCTCACGGCGCTCATCACGTCCGGCTACACACGTCTCGGCGATGCGGTCGCCGAGACCGACGCCGCCCTGCCCGCCGACGACGTCACCGCGCGCTGGGTCACGGTGTGGCGCACGACGCGCGAGTGGAGCCTGGCGCACCCGCACGAGTACGCCCTGCTCTACGGCACCCCGGTCCCCGGTTACGGCGCCCCGGCGACGACGGTGCCGCCGGCGACGCGGGTCGTCCTGCGGCTCGCGGCGATCCTCGTGGACGCCGCTCGCATCGGCGTGCGCCGCGCGCCGTCCGAGCTCGCGGCGCCCGTGCCGCCCGGCGTGCGGGCCGACGCCGACGACCTGCACAGGCGCCTCCCGGATCTCGGTCTCACCGCGGAGAACATCGACCCGCTCGACACGATGCGTGTCGTCTCCGCCTGGACGCTGCTGTTCGGAGCGATCTCGTTCGAGCTGTTCGGGCACCACGACGGCAGCGTCACGCACCACGCGGACTACCTCAACGCGCTCGCGCTCGACGCCGCGCAGCGCATCGGGCTGCCGCCCGGGGACGGCTGAGTCCGGCGCCGTCCGCCTCGGTGCGTCGGCTACCGGATCGGTGGGCGGCGGTTCACGGGATCGGCGGAGCCCCGGCCAGGGCGCGCGCGAGCCTGCCGCCTTCGTAGTCGGCAATACGGGCAACAGCCTCGGCGGGTGGGAGCAGAGCCCAGTCGAGCAGCTCGTCCGTCGGGATGACGATCCGCTCGCCCGGCAGCACGAGTCCACAGTCGAACACCGCTACCTCGAGCGGGAGCGCCGGGTCGGAGAACGCGTCCACCACCTCGTGCACCAGCTCGCGCCCGGGCTCGCGACTCAGCCCCGTCTCCTCGAGCAGCTCGCGGCGTGCTGCCGCCACGAGGCCCTCGCCGCGCTCGGCCATGCCGCCGGGCAGGATCCAGCCGTCCTTGTACGCCGGCCGGACGAGCAGGACGGCGCCCGCGACGTCCCGAACGAGCGCCTGCGCGACGGGCACCGGGCTTCGCCCGGCCTGGAGCCGAGCACTGGCGTACCAGTCCCGCTGCGCGGCGGTCGCGACGCGGGCGCGGCCGCTCCCCTCGGACTGCGCCATGGCGCCATCCTCCCAGCAGAGTCCCGGCCGCCCGCCCTCAACCGCCCGGCCGCCGCCGACCGCTCCGGCGCCCCGGCGACCCCCGCCGACGCGACACCGGGTACGGTCGCGCGGGTGAGCACACCCTTCGTCCTCGCCTCAGGGTCACCCGCCCGCCTCACCACGCTCCGCGCCGCCGGCATCGAGCCACGCGTCGTCGTGAGCGACGTCGACGAGGACGCCGCCCTCGCGGACGCCGAGCGCGCGGCCGGCGCGCCGCTCCCGGTCGGCGACCAGGCGCTGCTCCTCGCACGCGCCAAGGCCGAGGCGGTCGCAGCCCGCATCTCCCCCGCTGCGGACGGCGACGCGTCCCCCGCGGAGGCGACGCCGTCGTCGTCCCTCGTCCTCGGATGCGACTCGATCCTCGAGCTCGCCGGCGCCTCGTACGGCAAGCCGGGGACCGTCGACGTAGCGCGGGAGCGCTGGCAGGCGATGCGCGGGCGGACGGGCGTGCTGCACACCGGGCACTGGCTCATCGCCGCGTCCGAGGAGGCGCGCGCGTCCGGCCCCGGCCGCGCGGTGGGCGGCACGTCCGCGACTCTCGTCGAGTTCGCTGACGTCGACGACGACGAGCTCGAGGCCTACCTCGCGACGGGTGAGCCGCTCGCCGTCGCCGGCGCGTTCACGATCGACGGGCTCGGCGGCGCGTTCGTGACCCGCATCGAGGGCGACCACCACGGCGTTGTCGGCCTCAGCCTCCCGCTCCTGCGCGGCCTCGTCCGCGAGCTCGGACTCGCGTACCCCGACCTGTGGGAGCACCGATGACGGGCCTGACCCTGCGACCTGCCCGACCCGACGAAGCCGCGCTGCTCGGCGACCTCGCGCTGCACTCGAAGGCGCACTGGGGGTACGACGACGACTTCCTCGCCATCGTCGCCGGCGAGCTCACGTACGACCCGGCGAGCATCGAGGCACGCCGCACGGTCGTCGCGGAGCGGGACGGCGACGTCGTCGGGTTCGTGACGCTCGACGGCGCACCGCCGGTCGGCGAGATCGGGAACCTCTTCGTGGAGCCCGCCGCGATCGGGACAGGCGTCGGCCGGGCCTTGTGGGACCACGCCGTCGACGCCGCCGCCGCGCTCGGATTCGACACCCTCGTCATCGAGTCCGACCCGTTCGCCGCGGGCTTCTACGCGTCCAGAGGCGCGCAGCCGGACGGCGAGACGCCATCCGGATCGATCCCGGGTCGTGTCCTGCCGCGCTTCCGCTACGACCTCACCGGGCGCTGACTCAGTCCTCCTGCAGGACCGACAGCACGTTGCCCGCGGGGTCCGTGAACCAGGCGATCGGCGGCCCCTGTCCTCGCATGACGCCGGCGTCGTCCTGCGGCATGCCGTCGTAGCGCAGGAGCTCGACACCCTTCGACGCGAGCTCGGCGACTGCCGCGTCGATGTCCGGTACCGGGAAGTTGAGCACGGTGAACGTCGCCGGTTCGTGGTTCGGCTTCGGGTACACGAGCACGCCGGCGCCGCCGCCCAGGTGCAGCGTGAGCATGCCGTGCTCCTCCGTGACCCGCAGCCCCATGACGTCGGCGTAGAAGGCGCGCGCCGCGGGGATGTCGTCGGCGGAGAAGCCGCTGAACGGGCGGGGTCGGTGCGGGTCGTCGGCGCCGCGGGAGGAGTAGTACTCCGCGTCCATCTGGATGATCTGCAGGACGTTGCCGTCCGGGTCGCGGAACGTGCCGAACCAGCCGTCGGCCCGCTTCTCCAGCGGGGCGACCCACTCGACGCCGGCCTCGTCGAGGCGGCGCGCTGCGGCCTGCGCGTCGGGGACGTCGAGATTGAGGATCACGCGGTACGGGTCGGCGGCCGCGGCCGGGACGTCGTCGCGCCCGTCGACCAGGACCGCCACCGGCCCGAGCTCCAGGAACCCGTCGTCGTTCGGCGCGACGTCGAACGCCCGGGCGTACCAGTCCCGCAGTCGTTCCGCGTCGGCGGACGCCAGCAGGATGCTGTTCAGGATGTGGGAACTCATCACTCCTCCTTCGGTGCAGACCTCCACGATGGAGCCTGTACGTGAGTGACGCACGGCGTCGGCGCTGCTCGACACGTCTGGCTCGGGGCGTTCCGCGAGTCCGGGTGGATGGTCGCGCTGTACAGCGCCGTCCGGCACCACTTGTACAATCCCCACGACGACGGGGCGTCCCGAACGCAGGATCGGCACCTCGATCTGTAGGATCTCGACAGACGACGTCCCCGGTGCTTGGGCGGAAGCACAGACTTGGCGCGGCGCTCCGGCGCGCGTTGGGACCCTGCCCGATCGAGGACTACCGTGAGCAGGCAATTCACCCCGAGGACCCCGGCGACACAGGAGCGTGCATGGCGACCGCCGTCGAGACCGACCGCAGTGCGGTGATCAGCCGACCCGTGACGAAGGTCCTCGTGGCCAACCGGGGAGAGATCGCCGTCCGCGTCGTCCGGGCTCTGCGGGACGCGTCGCTGGCGTCCGTCGCCGTCTACTCCGACACCGACCGTGATGCGCCGTTCGTCCGCCTCGCCGACGAGGCGTTCGCCCTCGGCGGGACCCGCGCGGCCGAGACGTACCTCGACGCCGGGAAGGTGCTCGACGTCGCCCGGCGCAGCGGAGCCGACGCCGTCCATCCCGGGTACGGCTTCCTGTCGGAGCAGGCCGAGTTCGCCCAGGCGGTGATCGACGCCGGCCTCACGTGGATCGGGCCGTCGCCCGCGGCGATCGAGGCGCTCGGCGACAAGGTGAGCGCCCGGCACATCGCCCAGCGAGCCGGTGCACCGCTCGTCGCCGGCACGCCGGACCCGGTCGCGAGCGCGGACGAGGTCGTCGCCTTCGCCACGCAGCACGGGCTCCCGGTGGCGATCAAGGCGGCCTTCGGCGGCGGGGGGCGCGGCCTCAAGGTGGCCCGCACGCTCGAGGAGATCCCCGAGCTGTTCGACTCCGCCGTCCGCGAGGCGACGGCGTCGTTCGGCCGCGGCGAGTGCTTCGTCGAGCGGTTCCTCGACCGGCCACGGCACGTCGAGACCCAGTGCCTCGCCGATGCGTACGGCACCGTGGTGGTCGTCTCGACCCGCGACTGCTCGCTGCAGCGGCGCCATCAGAAGCTCGTCGAGGAGGCGCCCGCGCCGTTCCTCACGCCCGAGCAGGACGCCGAGCTGCGCCGCGCCTCGATCGCGATCCTGCAGGAGGCCCGCTACGAGGGCGCGGGGACGTGCGAGTTCCTCGTCGCCTCCGACGGCACGATCTCCTTCCTCGAGGTGAACACGCGGCTCCAGGTGGAGCACTGCGTGACCGAGGAGATCGCCGGGATCGACCTGGTGCGCGAGCAGCTCCGCATCGCCGCTGGCGAGCCGCTCGGGTACAGCGAGGTCACCACCCGCGGGCACTCGATCGAGTTCCGCATCAACGGCGAGGACCCGGCCGCCAACTTCCTCCCGACTCCGGGGACCCCCAGCACCGTGCACTGGCCGGGCGGGCCGGGCGTCCGCGTCGACGCCGGCATCGCCGCCGGGCAGCCCGTGACCGGCAACTTCGACTCGATGCTCGCGAAGATCGTGGTCACCGGTGCCACGCGCACGCAGGCGATCGAGCGCGCCCGCCGCGCGCTCGCCGAGACCGAGATCGCCGGAATCCCGACGGTGCTGCCGTTCCACCGCGCCGTGCTCACCGAGCCCGCGTTCGTCGCGAGCGACGGACAGTTCGGGATCTGGACGACGTGGATCGAGTCGGAGATGGTCGGCCGCCTCGTCCGGTCCCCCGCCGCCCCTCCCGCGACGCCCGCACCCTCGAGCGACGCCGACGAGAAGATGGAACGGGTCGTCGTCGAGGTCGGCGGGAAGCGGCTCGAGGTCGTCCTCCCGGCGGGACTCGGGATCGCTGCCGGCGGCGCGCAGCGGCGTCGCCCCGCGCGGCGGAGCGCGGCGCGACCCACGGCGTCGGCGAACGGGAAGGCGCTCAGCTCGCCGATGCAGGGCACGATCGTGAAGGTCGCCGCTGCCGACGGCGACGTCGTCGCCGAGGGGGATCTCGTCGTCGTGCTCGAGGCCATGAAGATGGAGCAGCCGCTCGTCGCGCACCGGGCGGGAACGATCCGCGCGCTGACGGCGGCGGTCGGCGACGGCGTCAGCGCCGGCACCGTGATCTGCGAGATCGACCCCACGCCCTGACCCCCGCGGGTCTCCCGAGAGGCGGGCGGCGGCCGCCGGTCCAGCCGCTGGGCCGCGGCGGGTCCTCCCCGCGCCCGCCACCCGGACGATGGCAGGCTGACCCGCGTGACGTCGTCGTCGGACCTCCCCACCCCAGGCCACCCGAGCGACGCCTGGGTGCACTGCGCGTGCGGCGAGCGGCACTGGGGAACCCACGGTGCCGCGGGGCTGCTGCTCACGGACGGCGGCCGCGTCGTGCTCCAGCACCGCGCCGCGTGGAGCCACCACGGAGACACGTGGGGCGTGCCCGGCGGTGCCCTGCTGCCCGGCGAAGGGGCGCCGGCCGGCGCGTTGCGCGAGGCGCGCGAGGAGGCCGGCATCGACGCGGGTGCGGTCCGCCTGCTCGCCACCTCCGTGCTGCAGCACCCCGACTGGAGCTACACCACCCTCCTCGCCACGGCCGGCGCGCCGGTCCGGCCGCGCGCGACCGATCCGGAGTCGGTGGAGGTCGCGTGGGTGGCGTGCGACGACGTCGCCGGCCTGCCGCTGCATCCCGGCTTCGGCCTGGCGTGGCCCCAGCTGCGGGACATGCTCGTTCGGCGGCCCCTGCTCGTGGTCGACGCCGCGAACGTCGTCGGCTCGGTCCCCGACGGCTGGTGGCGCGACCGACGCGCGGCCACCGCCCGCCTGCGGGACGGCCTTGCCGACGCGCTCGCCGACGGCCTCGACGCCGATCTCCTCGGCCTGCCGGGGCAGCGCTGGTGGCCCGACGTCGTCCTCGTCGTCGAGGGCGCCGCTCGCGGCGTGCCCGCACCCGACGAGCGCACGCGCCCGTGGCGGGCCGGGAGCCTGACCGTGGTGAGCGCGGCAGGCTCCGGTGACGACGCCGTCGTGCGCGTCGTCGAGGAGGCGCTCAGCGTGTCCGTGGCGGGCTCTGGCGACGCCGTCGAGGAGGCGCTCAGCGCGTCCGCAGCGCGCTCTGGCGACGCCGACGACGCCGCGCCGGTGGGCGCGGCACGGCGGCCCGCGGACGTGACCGTCGCGACGGCGGACCGCGGCCTCCTCGCCCGGCTCCCGCCCGGCGTCGGCACCGCGAGCCCCCGCGCCGTCCGCGGGCTCGGCCGACCCGCCTGACCCGTCCCGTCCGCGAGAGGATCCGTGCGCCACCGCGAGAGGATCCGTGCGCCACCGCGAGAGGATCCGTGCGCCACCGCGAGAGGATCCGTGCGCCACCGCGAGAGGATCCGTGCGCCTCAGCCCACCGGCACGACCTGCAGCGCGATCGGTTCGGCGGCCACGTAGACGTCGACGGCGACGTGCGTGTCCGTCGTCCACAGCAGGCGGTCGCCGTCGACCACACGAGCCCGCAGCGCGGGCGCTCCGGCCTCGAGCACGACGTCCCGGTCCACCACGACCTGGTAGGCGGCCGGCAGCGCGGCCACCGGCTCGACGGCGCTCGCCAGCACCTCGGCAGGCGCGTCGGCCTTCGCCGTGTCGAGCAGCTGGACCTCGAGCGAGGCGCCGGGCGGCAACGGGGTGGGCGACGCCGCGAACACCTGGCCGTGGACGGCCAGCGGCGCCGGTGCCGAGGCGCTCGCCCCGGCGTCGACGGCGACCTCGTCAACCGGCTCAGCGACCAGCCGCGACGTGGCGTCGGGACCCTGCAGGGCGAGGATCGCGCCGTCGTCGGACACCTCGACCGAGAGCGGCCCGGCCAGGAAGTCGAGCACCGCGCGCTCGAGGTCCATGAGGTGGTCCGGGCCCATCATGCGGGTCGTCGCGAGCGGGCTGAGGGTGAGCCGGTCGCCGTCGAGCGTGAACGTCCCGGTCAGCCGGTTCACGCCGGTACTGCCGCTGATGGTGCCGTCGGCGCCGAACACGACGACCGGCGGTCGCCCCTGGTCCACCCCGACGCCGCCGACGTCCTCGAACCGCCAGGTTCCGATGATCGTGACCATGGCGCGATCGTCCCACCGCGACTGCACGAGGGCACCTGGACGGCACGCCAGGCGCGCTGCCGGGGAATGCGGGACCACGTCCGAGGCTTGTCCCCTGCATGAGCGCCACCGTGACGCCCGCGATCGAACCCGCCCGCGCGGCGTCGGTGCTGGCGCCGTCGCCCGTCCTGACGCCGGCGCCGCCACGTCCCGGCGGCCCGGACGCCAAGGCCGCGGAGGAGCTGCTGCGCCGGATGCGCTGGTCGGCGGGCGCCCTGCGACGCCTGAGCCTCGACCCGCACGCCGCGACGGTCGTCGACGGCGCCGGCCTTCGGCTCCTCCACGTGACGGGCGGGTCGGCGGTGCTGCGCTCCCGACGGGAGGACGACGGCGCGGTGGGACCGCTCTCCGACCCGCATGAGGTCACGCTCCAGGCAGGTGACGTGGCGCTCCTCCCGCACGCGGGGCGGCACGAGCTGCACGCTGCGCGGGACGGCGGGGCGTGCGTCCTCACCGCCGGGCTCACCCTGGAGGCGTCGCCGTTCGACCGCGTGAGCGCGCTCATGCCCACGGTGCTCTTCACCTGCGGCTTCCGCCTCGACGACCCGGCCTACGCGGGACTCGTCGCGCTCATCGACCGCGAGGTGTCGGCCGAGTCCCCCACGTCCTCGATCCTCGTGGACCGCCTCATCGACGTCGTCGTCTCCGCCGCCCTGCGGGCATGGCTCGAGCGAGGCTGCGGCAACGCCCGCGCCTGGCTCGCGCAGGCGCACGACCCGCACCTGGGCCGCGCGCTCGAGGCCATCCACGCCGAACCTGGGTCGAGCTGGCGCGTCGAGGACCTCGCCCGGCTGGCGCACTCCTCCCGGTCCCAGTTCGCGGAGCGGTTCCGCAGCAGCGTGGGCGAGTCGCCCGCCCGCTACGTCACCGGCGTGCGCATGCGCCGCGCCGAGGAGCTCCTGCGGACCGGCCGCGGCGTCAGCGAGGTCGCGTTCGCGCTCGGCTACGACTCCGACGAGGGGTTCAGCCGCGCGTTCCGCCGGCACAGCGGCCTCGCCCCGAGCGAGTGGCGCCGCCGCGGCGCGGAGGCGACGGCGCCCGTCGGGTGACCGGCGCCGTCGCCCCCGACGCTCAGCCCGTCCGGACGCGCGAGAAGACGAGCGCGCCGAGTCCCGCCGCGAGCCCGGCGACCAAGAACGCGAGGTCGACGTCGAACGCGTCCACGAGGAGGCCCCCGAGCGCCGCACCGAGTGCGATAGAGGTCTGGAACGTCGCGACGATGAGCCCACCACCGCTCTCGAGGCGGTCCGGCGCGACGCGCGCGAGCCAGGTCTGGATCATCGTCGGGATCGCCCCCGCGCCGAGGCCCCACAGCACGACGGTCCCGACGACGACGAGGAGGCTGTCGCCGGCGATGCCGAGGGCCGCCGTCGACGCGGCGACGGCGAGGGGGACCGCCACGAGCAGCGCGCGCAGCCGGCGGTCCCCGACGACGCCGGCGACCACGTTCCCGGCGAAGCTCGCGACGCCGTAGGCGGCGAGCACGACGGCGAGCAGCCCCGCATTCATGCCCCCGACCCCGTCGAGCATCGGCCGCAGATAGGTGAAGGCCGCGAAGTTCCCCGTGACGAGCAGCGCGAGACCCACGAACCCGAGCGCGAGCGCCGGCGTGCGCAGGGTGTCGAGCAGCGGCCGCAGCCCGGAGCGCTCGTCGACGAGGATCCGGGGCAGTGCCGTGAGCTGCAGCACGAGCGTCAGGACGCCGACGGCGGCCGCGCCGAGGAACACCGCTCGCCAGCCCGCCCGCTCCCCGAGGAACGCCCCGACGGGGATGGCCGCGACCGTGGCGAGGGAGACACCCGTGTTGACGATCGTCATGGCGCGTCCGAGGCGCTGCGCGGGGACGAGCCGGGACACCACCGACAGCGACAGGGCCCAGAAGCCGGAGAGCGCGACGCCGAGCAGCGCACGCCCGGCCAGCATGAGCGGGAGGCTCGGGGCGAGGGCCACAACCACGTTGGAGCCGACCGAGAGCGCGGTGAGCGCCACCATGACCAGGCGCCGGTCGACCGGAGGGAGGGACGCGACGATCACCGGGCCCGCGAGGATCCCCGCGACGGCCGTGGCCGTGACGAGCTGGCCGGCGGTGCCGTCGCTGATGCCGAGGTCCGCCGCGATCGGCGAGAGCAGGCTCGACGGCAGGAACTCGCTCGTGACGAGCGTGAGGATCCCGAGGCCCAGCGTGACGACCGCCCACCAGGGACGTCGGGCGACGCCGGCTGGGGCGGCGGTGGGATCGGGGGCGGTGGTGACCTGCGTGGACATCTGTCTCCTTCGTGGCGGACTCCCAGCCTGGCGTCGTGGCCGCCGCGGAGCCCGACCGATCCTCGCCGGGGAGCGACCGTTCGTCCGGAGCTGGCGCGATGCCGTGGCGGTCCGGGACCGCATCTAGGCTGGGCGCCATGACGCGTACCGCCTCCGGAATCGGCCTCGCCACGACCTCCGACCTCGACGACGGCGCCGTCCTGGATGTCTGGTTCCCCTCTCCCGTGCTCGGCACGCCGGACGAGGAGGCCGAGCAGGCGACGCGTGCGCTCCTGGAGCCGCTCGCGACCGAAGACGTCGCTCGGGCCGTGCGGCGCACCGTGGTAACGACGACCGTCGACCTGGACGCCGCGCCGTCGGACGCCGCCGACACGTACCTCCGCCTGCACCTCCTCTCGCACCGCCTCGTCACGCCGAACTCCGTCTCTCTCGACGGCGTCTTCGGGGCGTTGGCGAACGTGGTCTGGACCTCGGCAGGGCCGTGCTCCCCGACCCGCTTCGAGGAGACGCGCGCCCGTCTGCTCGCCCGCGACGGCTCCCTCACCGTGCACGGCGTCGACAAGTTCCCGCGCATGACCGACTACGTGCTGCCGGCCGGCGTCCGGATCGCCGATGCGTCGCGGGTGCGGCTCGGCGCGCACCTCGCCTCCGGCACGACGGTCATGCACGAGGGGTTCGTCAACTACAACGCGGGCAGCCTCGGGACCGCGATGATCGAGGGACGGGTCTCGCAGGGCGTCGTCATCGGGGACGGCACGGACATCGGTGGCGGCGCATCGATCATGGGCACCCTGTCCGGCGGCGGCACGGAGGTCGTCACGATCGGTCGCCGCACGCTGCTCGGCGCGAACGCCGGCACGGGCATCAGCCTGGGCGACGACTGCGTCGTCGAGGCCGGCCTCTACCTCACCGCCGGCACGAAGGTCACGCTCGCGGGCGGCGCGGCCACCGCTGCGAGCGGGGACGACGACGGCCCTCGCGTCGTCGCCGCTCGCGAGCTCTCGGGGGCGTCAGGTCTGCTCTTCCGCCGCAACTCCCGCACCGGCGCCGTGGAGGCGCTCGCCCGCGCGACCGGCTCGGTCGAGCTCAACGACGCCCTCCACGCCCAGTAGCCGGTCCACCCATGGCTGCGCGCTCCCGACGACGGCGGTCCGTGCCTCGGGCGCTGATCGTCACCGGTGTGCTGCTCGCGATCGGCGTCGCGGCGGTCGTCGGGGTGGTCGCGCTGCTGCGTGCGCTCGAGGACGCGCCGCCGCTCGTGGCCCGGTGCGTCGCCGACGTCGAGGGCGAACGGCATCCGCTCGACCCCGACCAGGCGGCGAACGCCGCGTTGTTCGCCGCGATCGGCACGCACCGCGGTCTGCCCGCCCGCGCGACGACGATCGCCGTCGCCACGGCGATCCAGGAGTCCCGGCTGCGCAACATCGACTACGGCGACCGCGACTCGCTGGGCCTCTTCCAGCAGCGGCCGTCGCAGGGCTGGGGGACGCCGGAGCAGGTCATGGACCCGGTGTACGCGACGAACGCGTTCTTCGACGTGCTCGTGACGGTGGAGGGCTGGGAGGGTCTGCCGGTGACCGACGCCGCCCAACGCGTGCAACGCTCGGCGTTCCCGGAGGCGTACGCCCAGCACGAGCAGGTCGGACGGTCGTTCGCCTCGGCGCTGACGGGCTACTCCCCCGCCGCGCTCACCTGCGTGCTCGGCGACCACGACGGCACGCCGGACGCCGTCGCGGGCGCCGTGTCGGACCGGCTAGTCCGCGACTTCGTCGCGGTCGAGGCGAACGCGGAGGGGAGCGGGGCTGACGCCGTCGTCGTCGTCGACGCCGCCTCGCTCGGCGCGGAACCGGCCCGGCACGCGTGGGGTGTGGCTCACTGGGCGGTGGCGACGGCCGCGGAGACGGGCGCCGGGCGCGTCGCCGTCGACGGCCGGGAGTGGGACCGCTCGCGCGGTGCGGATGCCGGCTGGGAGCCGCTCGCCGACGGCGAGGCGGGTCCCCCCGACGGCGAGGTCTGGATCGCGCCCTGACGCGGCCCGGTGCTAGCCCCAGCCGGGCTCAGCGCGCGTCGAGCTCCACGTAGTCCCGGTCGGTGTGCCCGGTGTAGACCTGCCGCGGGCGCCCGATCTTCGTCGTCGGGTCGTTCATCATCTCGCGCCACTGCGCGATCCAGCCGGGCATCCGGCCGACGGCGAACAGCGGCGTGAACATCGTCGTCGGGAAGCCCATCGCCTTGTAGATGAGCCCCGTGTAGAAGTCGACGTTCGGGTACAGCTTCCGCTCGATGAAGTACGAGTCGGAGAGGGCGATCTCCTCGAGCCGCATCGCGATGTCGAGCATCTCGTCGCGCTTGCCGAGCTCCGACAGGATGCGATCGGCGGTGGACTTCACGATCGCGGCGCGCGGGTCGTAGTTCTTGTACACGCGGTGCCCGAAGCCCATGAGCCGGACACCCTTGTCCTTGTTCTTGACGCGCTTCATGAACGTGTCGACGTCGTCATCGGACTCGCGGATGTCACGCAGCATCTCGAGCACCGCCTCGTTCGCGCCGCCGTGGAGCGGCCCGGACAGTGCGTTGATGCCCGCCGAGACCGACGCGTACAGGTTCGCGTGCGCCGAACCGACGATCCGCACGGTCGACGTCGAGCAGTTCTGCTCGTGGTCGGCGTGCAGCACGAGCAGCAGGTTGAGCGCCTCGGCGAGAGACGGCGACGGCTCGTACTCGCCGCCGTCGGCGAAGCACATCCGCAGGAAGTCGCCGACGTAGCCGAGGCTGGGCTCGGGTCCGATCATCTCCTGGCCGAGCGAGTGCCGGTGGGCGTACGCCGCGATGGTGGGCGCCTTGGCCAGCAGCAGCACGGTGGCGAGCTCGACGCGCGCCGGGTCGAACGGGTCCACGCTCTCCGGGTAGTAACCCGGCAGCGCGGAGACGGCGCTCGAGAGGATCGCCATCGGGTGGGCGTCCCGCGGGAACGCCCCGATGAGGTTGCGGAAGTTCTCGTGCAGGTGCGTGTGCCGCTCGACGCGCTCGACGAACGCCCCGAGCTCGGCGGCGTTCGGCAGCTCGCCGTGCACGAGCAGGTAGGCGACCTCGAGGAACGAGGAGCTCTTCGCGAGCTGGTCGATGGGGTAGCCGCGGTAGCGCAGGACGCCGGCATCGCCGTCGATGTACGTGATCTCCGAGGTGCACGACGCCGTGTTCATGAAGCCGGGGTCGACGGTGACGAGACCGGTCTCCTTGAGGAGCGAACCGATGGCGACGCCGTCGTTCCCCTCGCTCGCGGGGATGCGCTGGAACTCGAGGTGGGTCTCGCCCACCTCGAACGTGGCAGGCTCCAGCGCGGTCTCGGTCATCGGGTCCCCTCCTTGGGTCCGGCGTCCGGCGGGAGTCGCCGGTTCCTCACGGAATCTCCACAAGACGGTACCCCCCGCCCCAGCGGATTCCCAATCCGTGAGCCCTGGCTCACATCTCAGGCGGAGGTGAGCCGGCGAGCCGCCTCGGCGACGCGTTCGTCGGTCGCCGTCAGCGCGATCCGCACGTGCGCGCCCGCCGCGGGTCCGTAGAAGACGCCCGGGCCGGCGACGATCCCGCGATCGGCCAGCCAGGCGATCGTCGTCCAGCAGGGCGCGTCGGCGGAGCCTCCCGCGGGCAGGTCGGCGCCGTCGCGGCGGGCCCACAGGTACAGGCCTGCCTCGGAGTGCTCGACGGCGAACCCCGCCTCCCGCAGGGCCGGCAGCAGGACGTCGCGGCGGGCGACGTATCGGGCTCGCTGCGCCGCGACGTGCGCGTCGTCGGTCAGCGCGGCCACCATGGCGGCCTGCACCGGCGCGGGCACCATCATCCCCATGTGCCGCCGCAGCTGGAGCAGCGAGTCCACGATCGCCGGGTCGCCCGCCACGAACCCCGCGCGATAGCCCGCGAGGTTGGACTGCTTCGACAGCGAGTACACCGAGAGCAGCCCGGCGTGCGAACCGCCGGAGACGCGGGGGGCGAGGACGCACGGGACGCCGTCGTCGACCCACGGCGCCGTCCACGGCAGCTCGGCGTAGCACTCGTCGCTCGCAACGACGGCGCCCACCTCACGCGCGGCGGCGACGACGGCGGCCATGCGCTCCGCACCGAGCACCTCGCCGGTCGGGTTCGACGGCGAGTTGAGCCACACCAGCGCCACCTCCTCGCGCCCGGCCCACTCCGCCGGATCGTCGGAGACGAGCACCTGCGCGCCGGCGAGCGTCGCCCCGACCTCGTACGTCGGGTACGCGGCGGACGGGACGACGACGACGTCTCCCGCGCCCAGCCCGAGCATGCTCGGCAGCAGCGCGACCAGCTCCTTCGAGCCCACGGTCGGCAGCACGGCGTCCGGGTCGACGTCGGGCACACCACGCCGGCGGGCGTACCACTCCGCGACGGCCGCCCGCAGCGCGGGGGTGCCGTGCGCCGTCGGGTAGCCGGGAGCGTCGGCGGCGGCGCGCAGCGCGTCCTGCACCACGTCCGGCGTCCGGTCGACAGGTGTCCCGATCGACAGGTCGCACACCCCGCCCGGGTGCTGGGCCGCGCGCTCACGATGCGAGGCCAGCGCGTCCCACGGGTAGGCGGCGCCGGGCGCGGTGAAGCCCATCAGGCCTGCGGGGGCAGCGCGGCGATGATCGGGTGGTCGAGCGGGATCATGCCCATCTTGGCGGCGCCGCCCGGCGACCCGAGCTCGTCGAAGAACTCGACGTTCGCCTTGTAGTACTCGGCCCACTGCTCGGGCACGTCGTCTTCGTAGTAGATGGCCTCGACCGGGCACACGGGTTCGCACGCCCCGCAGTCGACGCACTCGTCGGGGTGGATGTAGAGCGAGCGTTCACCCTCGTAGATGCAGTCCACGGGGCACTCGTCGATGCACGCCTTGTCCTTGATGTCCACGCACGGTTGCGCGATCACGTAGGTCACGAGGCTCCTTCCGCTCACGCCGGGCGCGGCTGTGGCACGCGCCGCTCGGCTGTGCCCAGTATCCCGCACTCCGGGGCATGCCTCCCGCGCGCCGCCCCGCCGGTCGCCTGGGTACGCTCACGCGCCCCGGCACGGGAGGATCAGGGGGTGGAGAGTCCGCGGAATCCCGACGACGACGGCCGCTCGCGTGCGGACGTCGCGTTCCGAGGGCACGCCGTGGGCGAGCGGGTCGTCGTGCGGTACCGGCTCCCCGAGCCGGACGGCGCCGGACGCACGCTCACCGACGCCCTGGGCGAGATCACGTCGATCACGCGGGACGCCGTCGTCGTCGCGACGCGGCGCGGTGACGTGCGCGTGCCGACGGCCGCCGTCGTCGCCCTCAAGCGGGTGCCGCCGCCTCCGGCCCGACGACCCAGGCCGGAGCCCGGCTGAGCGCACGGCAGCCACCGCACAGAACCTCTCGCGGTGGCGCACAGAACCTCTCGCGGTGGCGCACGAATCCTCTCGCGAACGGGGGGGGAGCGTCAGCCGCCGCCCGGGTCCGGGGTCGGGGTCGGGGGATCGGGCTGGGTCGCCGGGTCCGGCCCGCACACGACCGTGTTCCACGGCTGGTAGGACCACGTGTACGTGTCGTCGCGCGCGACCGCGCCGTCGAGGGACACGACGCGGCGCACCTGCACCGAGAACCCGTTCGACCCGCCGGACTCCGCGATGCACTCCGGTGACGTGTTGTACACGGTGCGGGGCGAGGTGAACGCGTACCGCTCACCCGTCGTGATGTCGACGTCGAACGTCGGCGTGCCCCAGATCGCCGCGTGCGTGCGGCCGCCCGCGACCCACGCCTGCAGCAGGATGCCGTGGTCGGTGGTGTTGCGGAACTGCATGTCGACGCTGCCCTCGAACAGGGTCGCCTCCCGTCCCTCCGGGTACCGGGAGAACCATCGGGAGTGCGGCTTGTGCGTGACGTCCTCGAGCCCGGCCTCGAACGCGGCGTTGAAGAGCGTCGTCGACAGCTGCGACAGCCCGCCGCCGTACGCCCGCGCCTCGAACCCGTTCTCGACGACGCCGGACTGGTGGTACCCGTTCGCGGCGTTGAAGGGACTCAGCGTGTCGAGCAGGCTGAACGTGTCGCCCGGCATGAGGAGGATGCCCGTCACGCGGCTCGCGCCGATCTGGATGTTCTCGGTGCGCGGCGGGTCGGGGTACGGGGGCAGGGGCGTCGAGAACTCCGAGATGCGTTCGACGACGCCGAGCGCCTCGGCGTCGGCCGTCGTGAACTCCGCCTCGGTCTCGCTGAGCTCCACGGTGGCGGTGCGCTCCGTGGTCGAGGTGGCCGCCGCCGCCACGGCGTCGGCGAGCGCCGCGGGGTCGATTCCGGTGCCGTTCACGGACGGGACGACGACGGGCGCGCCGTCCTGCAGCTCGATGCGGGCGTCCTGGGGAGCCGTGCCGACGTCGGGCGCCGCCTCGCCGAGCAGCTGGGCGAGGGCGTCGCCGTCCAGCTCGAGCACGAGGCGCGACCCCTCGGGGACGAGGGTCGCCACGGACGTCAGCTGCTCGACGCTCAGCGGCACCGTCGCCTCGCCGGCCACGACCGACACCGGCGCGCTGACCAGGGGCTCAGCGATCGTGCTCAGTGCCTCCTCGATCGCCGCGTCGTCGATGTTCGGCGTCACGGACTCCGTGGGCAGCGCGAGCGGACGCTCCGCGGTGAGCCAGCTGCTCACGAGCAGCTCCTCCGTCGCGGGGAGGTCGAGCCCGACGCCGTCCACCGGGTCGGTCACGACCGGCTCGGCGTTGGCGAACACCACCGACCCCTCCGTCGGCGCGATCGCGACGTCGTCGTTCGCGGCGACGAGTGCGGCGTCCAAGGCGGCGGCGTCCACCGTGCTGATCGCCGGCTCCTCACCGGTGCCCAGCACGTGCCGGAACACGTCGCGCGGGTCCCAGGAGAACCCGGACAGTGCCTCCACGGTGGCCTGGGCGTCGAGCGCGAGACCCGCGGCCGCGGGGTCGATGGTCGTCTGGGCGTCGCCCGCACGGACGTCGATCGGCTCGGTCGCGAGATCGGCGAGGTCGTCGGTGAGGCGAGCGACGGCGTCGTCGGTGGTGAGCCCGCCGATCTCGACGCCGGCCACTGTCGCCCCGCGCGGCACACGGTCGGCGACGAACCATGCCGCACCCGCGTAGGCGGCTGCGAGGACGACGACGCCGATCCCCACTCCGAGGGCGATCTTGCGTCCGCGGTGGCTGGGCGGCTCGCCCTCGAGCTCGTCGAGGGGTGAATCGCCGCCGCCTGTCGCGCCGGCCGCGAGTGCGGCGGGCTCCGCCATCACCTCGGTCGCCTCGCCGTCGGCCGCGGGCTCCGCGACCTCGGTCGCGTCCGCCTCGGTCGGGTCGGCAGGCTCCGCCACGACCTCGTCCATCGGCTCGGCAGGCTCTGGCTCGACCTTCGTGGCCTCGTCGGCCGCGGGCTCGGCGACCTCGGTCACGTCCGCCTCAGGCGGCTCGGCAGCGTCCGCCTCCACCGGCTCGGCAGGCTCTGGCTCGGCCTCCGTGGCCTGGTCGTCCGCGGGCTCGGCGACCTCGGTCGCGCCCGCCTCAGGCGGCTCGGCAGCGTTCGCCTCCGCCGGCTCGGCAGGCTCCTGCGCCGGCACGACGGGGATCCCGCGCACCTGCGTCTCAGCGGCGGCCTCGGCCGCAGCAGGCTCCGCCGACGGACCATGCTGCGCGGCACCGGCTGCGTCGTCGACGCCCTGCTCCGGCTCCGTCTCCGGAGCAGCGCCCGTCGACTCCTCGTCGGGAGCGTCGGTCGCGCGTGCGCCGGTCTCGGATTCGGTCACGTACGGCGTTCCTTGTCTGTGCGCCCCTGGCCCAGAGCGGGCCCCGCCATCACGCGATTGTACGGGCGGATACCACACTCCCAGGGCCGGTGCGGATCACGGGTCGGTCACGGTGCGGGGAGCACACGGCCCAGTCGGTGCACGAGCGCACCGTCCGACCCGTCACCGAGGTGCACCGCGAGCACGTCCCCGACCACCACGTCGTGGTCGCCCGCCCCGCGCACCCAGCGCGTGCGGCACTCGACCCACGCGGCCGCGGCGTCGAGCAGCGCGGCACCGGACGCCGCACCCGCATGGTGCGCGATGCCCGTGAGCTGCCCGAGGCCCGGGCGGCCCGGCTCCGAGAGCCAGGCGACGGCGGGCGCCGCGCGGGCCGTCACGACGCTCACGGCCCACGTCCGGCCGACCCCCACGAGGTCGTTCACCCTCGAGTCGGCGTGCAGCACGAAGAGCACGAGCGGCGGGTCGAGCGAGGCCGAGACGACCGACGTCGTCACGACGGCGTGGTCCACCCCCGTCCCGGAGCGCGCCGTCACCACCGCGACGCCGCCCGCCAGGCGCGCGACGGCGTCGCGATACGCGTCGGCATCGACCGACCCGGGCACGGCGTCGCCGTCCTCAGGTGCGGGGCGCATCCGCGAACCACCGCCGAGGCGCGAAGGCGGCGAGGCCGCACACGAGCACGGATCCGTACAGCCACACGAGGCTGCGCCCGTCGGAGGCGATGAGCACGTCTCCCCCGGGTTGCAGGAACGCCATCGCCTGGACCGTGGCGACGAGTCCGACCGCGTAGCCGAACAGTGCCGCACCGTGGCCGAGGCCGCGCGCGAGGAACGCCCCCGCGGCGACGGCCCCCAGCGCGAGCACTGCGCCGAGCGGCAGCTGCCACGGCGTCACCACCCAGCGGTGGACGGCCGTCCCACCCGCGCCGACCAGCACGCCCAGCACCACGCAGACGGCGACGGCGGCTGCCGCGTAGACGCCGCCGGAACGGGCGGGCGCGGACGGCTCCCCGTTGCGCGACAGCGGGCGGCCGAGCCCGACGTCGTCGACGTCGCCCTTCGCCAGCTGCAGGGACACGACCGGCAGGATCGGCGCGAGGACGCCGTTGGAGAGCGCGAACCAGCCGACCGCCGCCTGGTCCGGCGAGAGCGCGCCCGGGTCGGGAGCTGCGGCGTCGAGCACCGGCACGGTGACCGCCTGCGCCTGGCTGCGGTACGCCCGCATCGCCGCCACGAGGCGCGGCAGCACGGGCACGAGGTCGAGCTCGACGTCGACCTGCTCGGGCGCGCGCGCGATCGACGGCAGCTCCTCCGCGGCACCCGGCGCGACGAGCGGCGCCCCGTCCGCCCCTCGCAGAGCCAGCGGCTCGGTCGCCTCCGTGACGGCGGCACGCGCGGCACGGAGCCGCTCGGCGTCGCGCACCACCCAGGCGAGCACCGGCACGTCCCACGGCGGGGCGCCGTCCGAGCCGGGCCGCAGCGCGGCGACCTCGAGCGCCCGCACCACGATGGCGTGGGTGCGGACGTGGTCCGGGTGCCCGTACCCGCCGCCCGGCTCGTCGGTGACGACCAGGCTCGGCCGGAGCTGGCGGACCAGCTCGGCGAGCGCCGCCGCAGCCGGTCCGATGTCAGCGCTGGTGAGCGCGTCGCCGGCCGCGTCCGGCGCCGGCCCCGCCCGGCCGGGCGCGAGCCACGCCATGCCGGAGTCCGTGTAGCGCACGGGCCGGGGACCCACGGCGAGCTCGTCGAGGAAGCGGTGCTCCGCCACGCCGAGCTCCGCGAGCGCGCCACGCAGCTCCTGCGTGCGCAGCGCGGCGACGTCGTCGGGCCGGCCCTCGAGGTGGGCGAGCTCCAGGGGGATGATCTCCCCGCGCTCGCCGCGGTTCGCCGTGACGACGACGGTGCGTCGACCGCGGGCGACGGCGAGCGCGAGCACGCCGCCCCCGGTCAGCGTCTCGTCGTCGGGATGGGCGAAGACGGCGAGCAGCGGTCCGTCCGGTGCGATCACGCGCACGATCCTGCCACCCCGACGCTCGCGCGGGTGCCGGGGCCGCCACGTCGTGCTTGGCTGGGACGTCGGAGACACCGAGGCGCAAGGAGGCCGCCATGACTGCCGAGCCCGCCGTCGTCGAGCGGCCCTCACGCCCGTACGTGGGCATCGCCGAGCACGTGGGCATGACGGAGGTCGGACGGATCGGTGGTCGCATCGCCGAGCTCTTCACGTGGGCCGGCGAGCACGGCCTCGACGTGACCGGCGCCCCGTTCTTCCGGTACCACGTCATCGACATGGCTCGCGAGATGCTCGTCGAGGCGGGGATCCCGGTGGCCGACGACGACGCCACGCGCGCCGCCGTCGCCGTCCTGCCCGCGAGCGCCGCTGACGACGGCGCGATCGCCGCCGGTCTCCTGCCCGCCGGTCGCTACACCGTCGTCCTCCACCGCGGACATCCCGACTCGCTCGTCGCAGCGACGGCGGCGCTGCTCGCCTGGGGCGCGGAGCAGGGCCTGCGCTTCGACCACCACGAGGAGGACGACGGCGACCACTGGGCGAGCCGGATCGAGACGTACCTGAGCGACCCGGCCGAGGTCCCCGACATGGCCGACTGGGAGACGGAGCTCGCGTTCAGGCTCGCGGACTGAGCCGCGGCGTGCTCAGGCGCGCTTCGCCCGCGACGCAGCCCGGCCGCGTTCCGTCTGGTCGAGCACGACCTTGCGGATGCGGATCGCCTCCGGCGTGACCTCGACGCACTCGTCGTCGCGGGCGAACTCCAGGGACTCCTCCAGGGTGAGCCGGCGCGGAGGCGTGAGCCGCTCGAGCTCGTCCCCGGTCGAGGACCGGATGTTGTTCAGCTTCTTCTCGCGCGTGATGTTGACGTCCATGTCGTCGGCGCGGTTGTTCTCGCCGACGACCATGCCCTCGTAGACCTCCTGGCCCGGCGAGACGAAGAACGTCCCGCGGTCACCCAGGTTGATGAGAGCGAAAGCCGTCACGGCGCCCGCGCGGTCGGCCACGAGCGACCCGGCCGTGCGGAACTCGATCGGCCCGGCCCACGGCTCGTACCCCTCCGCGATCGACGACGCGATGCCCGTGCCGCGCGTGTCGGTGAGGAACTGCGTCCGGAACCCGATGAGCCCACGGGCCGGCACGAGGAACTCCATCCGCACCCAGCCGGTGCCGTGGTTCGTCATCGTCTCCATGCGGCCCTTGCGCTGGGCGAGCAGCTGGGTGACGGAACCGAGGTACTCCTCGGGGACGTCGATCGTCATCCGCTCGACCGGCTCGTGGGTGCGGCCGTCGATCTCGCGTGTCACGACCTGGGGCTTGCCGACCGTGAGCTCGAAGCCCTCGCGGCGCATCTGCTCGACGAGGATCGCGAGCGCGAGCTCGCCGCGGCCCTGGACCTCCCACGAGTCCGGGCGACCGGTGGGGAGCACCCGCAGCGAGACGTTGCCGACGAGCTCGCGGTCGAGGCGGTCCTTGACCTGCCGCGCGGTCACCTTGGCCCCCTTCACGCGGCCGGCCAGCGGGGACGTGTTGATCCCGATCGTCATGGAGATCGCCGGGTCGTCGACGGTGATGAGCGGCAGCGGACGAGGGTCGTCCGGGTCGACGAGCGACTCGCCGATGGTGATGTCCTCGATGCCGGCGACGGCGACGATGTCCCCCGGGCCGGCGCTCTCGGCGGGCACGCGGTCGAGCGCCTTGGTGGCGAGGAGCTCGCTCACCCGCACCTGGGTGAGCGAGCCGTCGCGACGCGCCCAGGAGACCGTCTGACCCTTGCGCAGCGTGCCGTTGAACACCCGCAGCAGCGCGAGGCGGCCCAGGAACGGCGACGCATCGAGGTTCGTCACGTGCGCCTGGAGGGGAGCGCCGTCGTCGTACGACGGCGCCGGGATCCGCTCGAGGATCGTCGCGAAGAGCGGCTCGAGGTCCGTCCCGTCAGGCATGCCGCCGTCGGCGGGCGGCGTCGTGGACGCCCTCCCGACCTTCGCCGCGGCGTACACGACCGGGACGTCGAGGACGGCGTCGAGGTCGATGTCCTCGTCCTCGAGGTCGCTGGCGAGCGCCAGGAGCAGGTCGGTGGTCTCACCGACGACCTCCTCGATCCGGCTGTCCGGTCGGTCCACCTTGTTGACCACGAGGATCACGGGCAGGCGGGCGGCGATCGCCTTGCGGAGCACGAAGCGGGTCTGCGGCAGCGGGCCTTCCGACGCGTCGACGAGGAGCACCACGCCGTCGACCATCGAGAGCCCGCGTTCCACCTCGCCGCCGAAGTCCGCGTGACCAGGCGTGTCGATGACGTTGATGGTGACGCCCTCGGGGTGCCCGGCAGCGGCGGCGCTCGGCCCTGAGTAGGCGATGGCGGTGTTCTTCGCGAGGATCGTGATGCCCTTCTCGCGCTCGAGGTCGCCAGAGTCCATCGCGCGTTCGCCGACGTGGTCGTGAGCGCCGAACGCGCCCGTCTGCCACAGCATCGAGTCGACGAGCGTGGTCTTGCCGTGATCGACGTGTGCGACGATCGCGACATTGCGCAGGTCAGAGCGCACGGGCATGGCGGTACTCATTTCCGACGGCGGTTGGCGGGACGATCCTCGAAGGTCGAGTCTCGTACGGGTCACCCCGCCTGGACGGGCAGCGCCCCGCACCCTTGAGAAGGGGAGGCACGAGCCGAGGGCCCATTCTAGGTGACACCTGGGCCCGACTCGTCGCGAGCTTCGTCACCCGAGGCGTCGATGCGCTGCTCCGCCTCCGGGCCGCCGTTCTCGAGCCCGCCCGACCGAGTCCGCTCGCCGGCCTCGGCGGCGCCCAGGCCGAGCGCGGACGGGCGGTCGAGCGCGGACAGGAGTCGCTGCTGCCAGCGTCGAGTCCCGCCACGGAGGCGGTCGGACGACTCGGCCCCCCAGCCCGCAGCGATCGTCGCCTGCAGCCGGGCGTCGGTGGAGACGGCGCCCACGACGTGCTCGGTGAGCTCGTGCCGTGCGCGCTCCAGGTCGACCGCGCGACGCGCCAGGAGCTCGGCGCGCAGGGCGCGACCGAGAGCGAGAACCATCCCGATGATGACGAGCGTGAACGGCAGGGCGATGAGCGTCGTCGCCGTCTGCATCGCGCTCAGTCCACCGCGCGCGAGGAGCGCCACCGCCACGGCCCCGATGACCACGCACCAGAACACCCGGCTCCACACCGGCGTCTTCTCCCGGCCGGTCGCGAGCATGTCCACGACCAGCGATCCCGAGTCGGCGGACGTGACGAAGAAGATGGCGATGAGCACGAGCACGATGCCCACCAGTGCGGAGCCGCCCGGGAAGCCCTGCAGGAGGTCGAACATCACGTAGTCCGGGTCGACGCTCGTGCCGTCGTCCCCGGCGAGGTCGCCGGCCCCGAACATCTGCCGGTAGATGGCGGACCCGCCGAACACCTGGAACCACGTGAACGTGACGAGCGTCGGCGCCAGGATCGTGCCGAGCACGAACTGCCGGATCGTGCGCCCCCGGGAGATCCGCGCGATGAACATGCCGACGAACGGCGCCCAGGACACCCACCAGCCCCAGTAGAAGACCGTCCACTGCTGCTGCCACTCGGCGCCGGCCTCCCCCTCGAACGCGAGCAGGTCCGTCGACAGCCCGACGTAGTTCTGCAGGAAGAACCCCACCGACTGCACGAGGTCCCGCAGCAGGAAGAGCGTCGGGCCGAGGACGAGCACCAGCACGAGGAGCCCGGCTGCGACGTACATGTTGAGGTTCGACAGGATCTTGATGCCGCGGTCGAGCCCGGACACGACGGACATCGTCGCCATCGCCGTGACGATCACGACCACCGTCAGCTCCACGGCCGTCGACGCACTCACGATCCCGCTGTGGTCGAGGCCGGCGGTGATCTGCAGCGCCCCGAACCCCAGCGTTGTGGCGACGCCGAAGATCGTCCCGAGCACCGCGACGACGTCGATCACGCTCCCCCATCGGCCCTTCACGCGGTCGCCGAGCAACGGCTGCAGCGCCCACCGGATCGAGATCGGACGGCGCCGGCGGTGGATCGAGTACGCCAGGCACAGCCCGACGGACGCGTAGATCGCCCACGCCTGAGGTCCCCAGTGCAGGAACGTGCGCCCCATGGCCTGCTGCGCGATCTCCTCCTGACTCCCGGTCACGCCCGGTGGCGGCGAGACGAAGTGCGTCAGCGGTTCCGCCGGCCCCCAGAACACGAGGCCGATGCCCATCCCGCAGGCGAAGACCATCGCGAACCAGGCCCCGAGGGAGAACTCCGGCGGCTCCCCGTCCCGGCCCAGCGTGAGGTCGCCCGCCTTGCTCACGGCCACCACGACGCAGACGACGACGAGCCCCGCGACCAGCAGCACGTAGTACCAGCCGAAGCCCTGGATGATCGTCCGTTGCAGGTACCCCAGGACCGCCTCGGCCTCCGTCGGGAACAGCAGCGTCAGCCCGACGAAGAGCAGGACCAGCGCGGCGGACCAGCGGAACACCGCGCTCAGGCGGCGTGCGGGCACTGCGGCTCGCGGCATGCGCACATCCCAGCACCATGCACGCGGCTCCGCCATGTGGCGGCGTCGCTGCGGTCAACGCACCGCCGCGAACCGACCGCCCCGCCGTCGGGACGACGGAGCGGTCAGCAGCTCAGAGTCCGGGACCGGTCTTGGCTGACGCACCCGGGTCGTCGACCTGCTCGAGCACCAGCTCCTGCTCGAACTGCAAGGCGTGCTCGTCCTCGTCGCCGGCCGCGGCCTCGAGCAGCGCGTCCCGCATCTCGCGGCGCTTGCGCTGCTCGTCCGGGTCGGGAACGGGGACGGCGGCGATGAGGCGCTGCGTGTACGGGTCCTGCGGGTTGGACACGACCTGTTCGGTCGCGCCGATCTCGACGAGCTTTCCGTGGTGCATGACGGCGATCCGGCTCGCCAGCATCTCCACCACCGCGAGGTCGTGGCTGATGAACAGGCACGCGAACCCGTGCTCCCGCTGCAGGTCCTGGAACAGCTCGAGCACGCGGGCCTGGACCGACACGTCCAGGGCCGAGGTGGGCTCGTCGGCGACGAGCAGCTTCGGCTCGAGGCTCAGCGCACGCGCGATGCCGACGCGCTGCCGCTGCCCGCCGGACAGCTCGTGCGGGTAGCGGTTGCGCATCGAGCGCGGGAGCTCCACCTGGTCGAGGAGCCGCTCGACGTGCCGCGCCAGCTCCGCGCCCTTGACGCCACGGTGCAGCATGAGCGGTTCCCCGATGGACTCCCCGATCGGCAGCCGCGGGTTGAGCGAGCTGCCCGGGTCCTGAAAGACGATGCCGACCTGGCTCCGCAGCGGGCGCAGGTCTTTCGCCGTCGCCCCCACCATGTCGACGCCGCCGATGCGCAGCGAGCCCCCGCTGACGGGCAGGAGGCCGACGACCGCCCGGCCGATCGTGGTCTTGCCCGAACCCGACTCGCCGACGAGCCCGACGACCTCGCCGGGTGCGATCGTGAGGTCGACGCCGTCGACCGCCCGGAACGCAGGGCTCCGCCCACGCTTCGGGTACGTGATCTCGAGCCCGGTCGCCGCCATGACGGGCTCGGCGGCGCTGAACGCCTCGAGCTCTGCCCGACGCTCCTCGCGCCGCGCCGGCTCCGTCGAGTGGGTGCCGAGGTGCGGCACGGCGTCGAGCAGCTGCTTCGTGTACGGGTGCTGCGGCGCGCCGAAGATCGCGGCAGCCGTTCCCGTCTCGACGATGCGGCCGTTCTTCATGACGACGATGCGGTCCGCCATGTCGGCGACGACGCCCATGTCGTGGGTGATGAGGATGATGCCGGAGTTGATCCGCCCGCGCAGGTCGCGCATCAGCTTGAGGATCTCGGCCTGCACGGTGACGTCGAGCGCCGTCGTCGGCTCGTCAGCGACGAGCAGCGTCGGGTCGTTGGCGAGCGACTGCGCGATCATCGCGCGCTGCCGCTGCCCGCCGGAGAGCTGGTGCGGGTACGAGTCGAAGCGACGCTCGGGCTCCGGGATCTCGACCAGGCGCAGCAGCTCCAGCGCTCGCTCCTTGGCGCGCGCGGGGCCGAGGTTCTGGTGGACGCGCAGGGCCTCGACGATCTGGAAGCCCACCGTGTAGACGGGGTTCAGCGCCGTCATCGGCTCCTGGAAGATGACGGAGATGTCCTTGCCCCGCACCCGGCGCAGGTTGCGCGTGCTCATCCCGATCAGCTCGCGACCGCCGAGCGTGGCGCTGCCCCGGGCGCGACCGTTCGGCGGGAGGAGCCCGAGCAGGGACATCGACGACTGCGTCTTGCCCGAGCCGGACTCGCCGACGATGGCGAGGACCTCGCCGGGGTGCAGGTCGTACGTCACGTCGATGGCCGCCGGGAGCCACTCCCCGTCGACGAAGAAGTCGACGTCGAGACCCCGGACCGACAGGATCGGCTCGCCTGTCGTCGCCGCAGCGGTCGTCTCCACGGTCTCGGTCATGGAAGCAGGTCCCCTTCTCTCGGGTTCTGACACGATGGTCGCATGACCTCGTCGCTCGGCACGGTTGATGTGTTTCGCACCACGTTCTCCCGTGTCATCGCCGGACTCGTGGGCGTCGTCAGCGCCGTCGCGATCGTGCTCCTCGCGATCGCGGGGACCGACGCGCTGCTGCAGTCAGGCGGGTTCTTCGCCGTGGTCGGGGTCGGCGCCTGGGCGCTCTTCTGGCGGCCGTTCGTCGAGCTGAACGACCGTGAGATCGTTCTGTCGAACGTCCTGCGCACCACGCGGATCCCCTGGCCGGCTGTCACCGCGCTGGACTCGCGGTGGTCGTTCACCGTCGAGATTGCCCAGCGCAAGCACAGCGCGTGGGCGGCTCCCGGTTCGAGCGGCATGGCCGCCCGGGCACGCCCGTCGCGTCGCGGCGCGAAGCCGGCCGACGAGCCGACCGGCACCGAGACACCCGGGCAGCGGCGGCTCGCCGAGGGCAACGACGCGGACGCCGTCGCCCTCGCGGCCGCGCAGCGGCTCGCCGCGCACCAGGCGAAGCCAGCCGCGCGAACCGCCGACGAGTCAGCCGCCCGGGCGAGCTGGAACACGCCCGTGCTCGTGGCCCTCGGCGTGGCCGTCGCGTGGCTGGTCGCCGGCTTCCTGTTCTGAGCCGGCGACCGCAGGGCGGCGACGCGGATCACGCCTGCCCCGGCGCTCCGGCGCCCGCGCGCGCTGCCTGACGGCGCGCCGCCCGCGCCATCTTCCGCTCGGACGGGATCCGCTTCTGGCGAGGATCGAAGGCGTCCCGCAGGCCGTCACCGACGAAGTTCACGCACAGCGCGATCGAGACGATGAACAGACCGGGCCACCAGAACAACCAGGGCCGCGTCGAGAACGCCGACTGGTACTCGCTGATCAGGTACCCCAGCGACACGTTCGGCTGCGTGATCCCGAACCCGAGGTAGCTGAGCGACGTCTCGAGCAGGATCGCCGTGGACAGCATGAGCGTCGTGTTGACGATGATGACGCCCATCGCGTTCGGGAGCATGTGCTTGAAGATGATGCGCCCGCTGCTGGCGCCCGCCACACGGGCCGCGTCGACGAACTCCCGCTCCCGGAGGGAGAGGAACTCACCACGCACGAGCCGGGCGAGCCCCGGCCAGATGACGAGGCCGAGGATGAGCGCGAGCGGCACCGGGTCGGCGCCTCCGAACTGCTTCCCGAGCACGGCGCCGATGACGATCGCCGGCAGGATGATGATGAGGTCGGTGAGGCGCATGAGCGTCTGGTCGGCCTTGCCGCGGAAGTACCCGGACAGGGCGCCTACGACGATGCCGACGGTCGTGGCGACGAACCCGAGCACGACCATGACGATGATCGAGGTCTGCGTGCCGCGCATCGTGCGGGCGAAGACGTCACGGCCGATCTCGTCCTGACCGAACGGGTGCTCGCCGATCGCGAAGCCGGGGCCGCCGAGCCAGGCCGGCATCTCGAGCGTCGGTGACCCGCCGGCCAGCACCGGGTACCTGTCCACCGCGTTCTTGGGCCACCAGCCCGTCCACCCGCCGACGCCGATCGAGGTGAACGCGAGGAGCACGATGAGGAGGAAGACGACGAGGCCGATCACCGCGCCTCGGTGCCGGAGGAACCGACGCCGGACGATCTGGCCCTGCGAGAGGCCTTCGGTCTCTCGGAGCTCGAGGGCGTTCTCGAGCTGGTCCTGGGAACCCGACGCCGTGGGCTCGGGGGTCTCGTTGCTCATGCGTTCACCCGGATCCGGGGGTCGAGGACTGTGTAGACGAGGTCGGCGACGATGTTCGCGACGATCGCGAGCGCCGCCACGATCATCAGGTAGGCCATCACGGGGTTGATGTCGTTCATGTCCAACCCGGTGAGGAACATCGAGCCCATTCCTGGTCGGCCGAAGATGCGTTCCGTGATCAGCGCGCCGCCGAGCAGCGTGATGATGTCGACGGGAACGATCGTCGCCAGCGGAATGAGCGTGTTCCGGAACGCGTGCCGCATGATCACGGTGCGTTCGTTGAGGCCCTTCGCGCGTGCCGTGCGGATGTAGTCCTGGTTCATCGTCTCGAGCATGCTGGCCCGCGAGTAGCGCGTGTACGACGCGAACGAGACGAGCAGCAGCACGAGCGTCGGCAGGATCAGGTGCGTGTACGTGTCGAGCGCGGTGATCCAGAAGTTGCCGCCGAGGTTCGGCGTCCGGTTGCCGGTCGTGGCGATCGGGCGCCCGCTGAGCGCGTCGGAGTAGGCCGGCCAGGCCTGCATCATGCGGTCGACGGCGATGTAGACCGCCATGAGGACCGACACGATCGCCGCGGTTCGTGCGGACTGACCGCGGTCCGGCCCGCCCCAGGCATAACCGACCCCGACGCCGATCGCCGCGGAGACGACGCCGAGGAGGATGAGCATCCCCCAGGTCATCGACGGCGTCAGCGCGCCCCACCCTCCGCCGTAGTTGAGCAGCACGAAGAAGAGGAGCCCGACCCCCACGGACGTGAACGCCGCTCCGAGGGACCGGCGGTTGCGCAGACCCGTGGAGATCGCCGTGACCGCGAGCGCCGTCGCCGCGCCGATCAGGACGAGCATGCCGAGGTCGATCCTCGGCGTCAGCCACCAGCCGCTGAGCTGGAGGTAGAGGAACACGCCGAAGGTCGCGGCGAAGCCTGAGGCGAAGACGATCACGCGCCTGCGGACGTCCCCGCCGATCGCGAGCGTCCAGACCAGGCCGGCGACGATGCCGATGCCGATCAGGACCGCCGTCGAGATCACGGGGTCACGCAGGAAGTCGTTGTAGCCGATGGCGCCCCACTGCTTGAGCAGCACCGCCACCCAGAACGACGGGAGCGAGAACAGCAGGAACGAGACGAACGTGATGAGGTAGTCGAACGACGAGTACTGCCGCAGGGCGCTCACGACGCCGACTGCCACGCCGAGGAAGATCGCGAGGATCGTCGACATCGTCAGCAGCTGGATCGTGGCGATGATCGCGCCCTGGAGCATGCTCGTGACCGTCTGCCCCGTCGGCCAGGAGATCCCCATGTCGCCGGTGACGAAGTTACCGAGCCAGGACAGGTAACGGACGAACACCGACTCGTCGAGCCGGAGGTCGCTGATGCGTTGCGCGATCTTCTGCGGGGTGTCGGGATCGGTGTTGAAGCGCAGGTCCTCTAGCGGGTCGATGACGGCGTTGATCATCAAGTAGTAGAGGAAGCTCGCGACCAACAGGATCGCCAGCCCCGCGAGAACGCGGCGTGTCAGGAATCTGAGCATCTGGTTGAGACCTCACTGGGAGCGCGGGGTGTGCGCTGCATCAGATGACGACCGCACGCGGGCGACCATACTCCCCGCCTGGGCGGGATGGTGCGTGCTCGCAGCCGTCGGGAAATCCGGGCGGACAACGCCACCTGGAAGCAGTGCGAGGGGCACCGGCGCCGGTCGGGCACCGGTGCCCCTCGCCCACTGCGTCAGCGGTGGTAGAGGACCGACCTACTCGGTCGCTTCCTCCGTCGCCTCCTCGGACGTGGGCTCGCCGGCGGTGTCACCGGTGACGTCCCACTCCCAGTAGTTCCAGAACACGGTCGGGCTCAGGGCGATCGGGTTGATGCCCTCGATCGAGTTCCGGTAGACGTCGACACCCGGGTGCTGGTAGATCGGCAGGCCGAACGCGTCCTGAACCAGGAACGCCTCCATCTCGCCCTGCAGCTCCGTCACGGTGTCCTGGTCGGTCGTCACGGCGATCTCGTCGAGCAGCGCGGTCACCTCAGGGTTGTCGTACCCGTAGAAGTTGTTGATCGCGCCCGGACGGTAGTTGGCGTCCGAGTTCGTCGCACCCGTGCCGGTCGACTGCCACCCGAAGATCGCAGCGTCGTACTGCGAGGTGTCGGACAGCAGCGCGCCCCAGTCGGCGTTGGACGCGTCGACGATGCTGAACAGACCCGACGCGTTGACCGTGTCAGAGATGATCTGCAGCTGGTTCTGGCGGCGGGTGTTCAGCGAGTCCGTCATGATCCGGACGTCGATCGGCGTCGTGACGCCGGCGTCGGTCAGGAGCTGGGTCGCCCGGTCGATCGACGACTGGTCGACGACCGCCGGGAACGCCTCCTCGTACCCGTTCGCCGCCACGATCGCGTCGTAGTTCGGCGCGCTCGGCACGGCGAGGTTCGTCTGGCGAACGTTCGCCTCCGGGTTGAGCGGACGGATCAGCGTGTCGACGATGTCCTCACGCGGGATGAGGAGCAGGAACGCCTCACGGACGTCGCGCGCGATGGCCGCGTCGCCGCCGTAGGCAGCCGGGTCGAACGGACCGCCGTTGTTCTGCGCGAGGTCGATGTGCTCGTACGTCGCGGCGTCGCCGGTCAGCACCGTGAAGTCCTCACCCAGCGCCTCGGCGGCCTGGAGGATGTCCGTCGTCGCCTGCGGCTCGATGACGTCGACCTCACCGTTCTGCAGCGCCTGGAGGGACGCCATCGGGTCGCCGTTGTAGCGGATCGTGACGCGCTCGACGTTCGCCGGACGGTCACCGTTGTAGTCCGGGTTGCGCTCGAGCGTCACGTACTGGTCGCGAACGAAGTCCGTGAGGAGGTACGCACCGTTCGAGAGGTAGAGCGACTCGTCGTCCGGCAGCGAGTCACCGAACTGGAAGCCCTCGTTCCAGAACTGCGAGATGGCCGCCAGCGCCTCGGTGTCGTCGTTGTTGATCGCGTCGATGAGGGCCTCCTTGGCCTCCGTCGCGTCGTCGATCCCCAGCGCGTGCATCGCGACGACGTGGGCGGGGACGCCGATGCCGAAGCCCTGCTCCCAGTCGGCGAAGGGGCGGTCGTAGACGAGGGTGATCGTCTTGCCATCCTCGCTGATCTCCGGCGTCGGGATGATGTAGCTCGAGGCGACCGAGGTGCCGCTGAAGTAGACGTTGTCACCCTGGTTGGTGACGTTGCCCTCTTCGTCCGTCTCGACCTCTTCGTCCGCGAGGGTGTTGAAGTGACCGCTGGTCGCTGCCCACGAGAGGAGCATGTCCGCAGCGTCGACGGGCGTCCCGTCGGACCAGGCCACGTCGTCGTTCACCGTGTACTCGACGGTCAGCGGGTCGTCGCTCGTCTTCTCGTACGTGCCGAACGAGGTGTCCTGAGCGATGTTCAGGTCCTCGTCGAAGTACCGGAAGGCGCTGTTCATCAGGTAGAGCACGATCGCGTTGGCGGTCGCGTTGCCCGTCGACGAGTCGCCGTTGTACTCGTAGAACGACTGGTTCCATCCGAACGTGACCGCTGTGTCTTGGGAAAGGCCCTCATCGTCGCCGCCGTTGTCGTCGCTGCCACTGCCGGGCGACTGGCAAGCGGACAGTGCGAGCGCGGTGGCAGCCACTGCTGCACCGAAGGCGGCAAATCGCCTGATCTTCACTGTTCCTCCTCTGGGATGGCCGGATGCCCTGCCACGCCGGCATGCCGGACGGCGCCTTGTGGGCGCCCGTGGGTGGTTATCCGCCTGGGACGGGGCGAGCGTACCCACAGCCGACACGGCCCCAGCAGCCCTCGGTGCCCCAGCGGCAACCATCGTTATCGAAGTGATACCGGTTCGAGACGTCCGTCATCGGCGCGTAACACTTGCGTGATGCACGGGAATCGTTGACCCGGCGCGGCTCGCCGGCGGCAGCGGGCAACCCGTCGGTGTGTGAGCCGGGTCACGACGCGTGACCGGCCCGAGACCCGGGTCGCCCGGTGCGCAGGCGGAGCTCCACGCACGGGATGTCCGGGTCGGCGACGCCCGTCGCCTCGCGGCACAGGGCGAGCAGCAGCTGCCAGTCCCGTGGGTGCCGCGCCGCGTAGGTCCGCAGGGCGGCCGCGGAGTCGTCGGCGTCGAGGAGGCGGGCGCGAGCGGGGACCCGGTACCTCGATCCGACGCTGAGGCGCGCCCGCGGGTCCGCCTGGAGGTTCCGGTACCACTGGGACGAGGTGCCGAACCCGGAGGCGACCACGACGACGTCGTCCGCCGGGCGGTCCACGACCTCCAGGACGACCGACCGGACGAGCCCGCTACGCCGGCCGCGGTGCTCGAGCCAGCAGTACCTGCCGCCGACGAGCACGCCGAGCCCCCAGCGGAACAGCGGGATCGGAGCTCGCACGAGCGCACGCACGCGGAAGACGTGAGCCGACCACGCCCCGATCCGCTCGAGCAGCGTCATCGTGCCGGGGCCACCGGCCCGTCCCACGACCAGCGCGGGAACGGCAGGCCTCCGGGTACGTCGGCCGCGGACGCCGGGTACGCCGCCATCGCGTCGACCGACCAACGCCACCACGCCTCGAGCGTGGATCGCAGCGGTTCGTCCTGGACGCCGACGTCGTCGAGCGCCGCCTCGAAGCAGGCGACGGCGCGCGCGTCCATCTCCTCGTGCTCGCCGTTGCCCGCGTGCATCCGCAGGACGTGGCTGTGGTCGCCCATCGACGCGCTGTAGGCGTCGGGTCCACCGAGCGCCTCCGCCCAGTAGGCAGCGAGCCGTTCGACGTGCTGCGGGTGACCGGGGTGGGAGAACGGGTGGGCCATCACCGGGTCCGCGAGGCAGCGGGTGTGCCACGCGCGGGCCAGGGCGAGCACGGCGTCGTCCCCGCCGAGCGCGTCGTAGACGGTGGCCGGCATCGTCGGCCTACGCCTGCTCGTCGGGTGGCTCGACGGCGACCGCAGGATCCGCCGCCGCCCAGCACAGGCAGAACGGGTGCCCGGCGGGATCCGCGTAGACGACGAACTGCTCGTCCGCGTCCGGCTCCTGGGAGGACTGCAGGAGACGCCCACCGAGGGCGAGGACCCGTTCGTGGCCCTCGGCGAGGTCGTCGACCCACACGTCGAGGTGGATCTGCTGCTGCGGCGTGCCGTCCGGCCAGTCCGGAGGGACGTGGTTGGGAGCGAGCTGGAAGCCCATCCGCCACTCGCCGTCGACGCTGACGCTGTGCCAGTCGTCCTCCGCGTCGACCGTGCCACCCAGGAGGTCGGCCCAGAACGCGCTCTCCGTGGCCAGGTCGGGGGCGTCGAACACCGTGATCGTGCGCGTGACCTTCATGCGTCCATGCTCTGCGGCCAGGGCGGTGCGCACAAGGCCTGCCGCGCCCGGCGCGGTCCTGGCACGTGCCGGGACGGAGGTCCGTGACCCGGAGGTGAACCTCCTCGTCGCCGACGGCTGGGGCCGGCGTCGGCTCGAGCTCGTACCCGCGCGACGAGCTCGTACTCCCGGGAGTACGAGCTCGTCGCGTGGGTACGAGCTCGAGCCAGCATGATCCGCTGATCACTAGCCGAACACGTCGGTGTTGTCGGCAGTTGGATCGGCCAGGATCCCCGGAGCCTCTCGGGTGTCTTGCGCGTAGGTCGTCGGCGGGTTCTCGGCAGTCCCGGGTCGGTCGCTAGCGAGCGCCAGGCCGCCTGCCACCACCAGGGCGCCGGCGGCCACGACTGCTGTGCTGGCGACGACGCTGCGTCTGATCACGTTCACGGTGGCTCCTCAGGTCACGCGGCCCCTCGTGGTCCGCTCACCTGGTCTTCGTCGCCGCACGCCCAGCGGATGGGCGCCCGACGTCGGCTCGCCGCCCCGATACTGGCCAGGTGGAACGATGGCGAACGCGCGCTCGGCTGCCGCTGATCCTCGACGCGCTCTGCCTGTCGGAGGAGGATCCGGCGGTGCGCCGGCTGGTCGAGGCGTTCGGGGGTGTGCCGGTCGAGGTCTCCGAGCAGCTGGTCGGCGAACCCGCCGTGCGGTCGCGGCGGCTGTCGTACCCCTCCGGCGGGGAGATCCTCATGCACGACGACGCCGTCGTCGCCGTGGTGCTGCACGTCGTCCCGACGCCGTTCGCCAGGCGCGGGCTCGATCTGTCGGACTGGGTCGCGGGCGCCCGCAACCGCGCGACGTTCGCCGACCTGAAGGCGGTCTTCGGCACCTCGTGGACGTTCGGTCCCGGGAGCTCGCGCTGCTTCGCGCTGGACGGCGGGTACGCGCGAGCCGAGTTCAGGCCGTTCGGCGGGAGCACGCCCGGAGACCTGCTCGGCGTCGCGTTCACGGCGGATAACCCGAGGCAGACCACCCGACCCGAGGACGACGACTGCCCCACGTGCAGCGGCCTGCTCGTTCGCGACGGCTACGGTGCCGTCGACGTGGACCGCACCATCGCCGAGCTAGCAGCGGGGGTCGAGGCGCGCGTGCTCAGCGAGAGCAGCGCCCACGTCCGGCTCGCCGATCTGGCGCTGCTCGGGGCGTCGGGGCTGATGGAGCGGGCGGAGAGTCAGGTCGCCTGCCGGACGTGCCAGCGGGTCGCCTGCTTCACACTGCACCGCGACTCCTGCCCGACGTTCGGGTACTACCCGACGGACGAGGCGCGGCAGCGCCCGCTCGAGGCGATCCCGCCCGTCGAGTCGTGGGGCGATGCGGACCGGATCGCCGCGGCCAGCGACGCGATGCGCTACGTCGACCACGAGCCCGGAGCATGGTTCCTGGTGGAGAAGCAGGGCATCCTCTACCTCGACGCCCGGTACGTGGTGAGCTCGATGGCCGACGACTCGGCGCTGCTCCGCCTGAGCGAGTCCGAGCTCGAGGCCTATCGCGTGGGCGGCCACGACTACCTCTCGCAGCTCGCGCGGAAGATCCACGACGGCTCGCCCCACCGGGAGGACTCCACGTTCTACCCGCGCAACCTGTACCGCGATCCCGAGACCTCCCGCGCCTTCCGCGACGAGGTCAGCGCCGCCATCGTCAACCACACCTGGCTCGCGGAGCACCGGCGCCAGGCATGAGCTCCGCCCGGCTACTCGGCCGGGAGCGGCCAGGACCAGACGAGGTCCGCGACGGCGACCGCGTCCCGTTCCTTCCGCAGCCGCCGACGGCGTGAGGCCTCGCGCTTCGTGGCGGGGCTCGGCGCGGAGTCCCAGACCCAGTGCCTGGGGACGAGGTGGAGAGCGAGGGTCTCCTGCGTTCGCTCCCGGGTGACCGAGCGCACGAGCACCGCGGCGACCTCCCCGATCCCCCACCACAGCATCCACGTCGGGCCAAGGACGACCGCGCCGGCGTCGACGAGCGTGCGGCCGTACCCCTCGTCGAGGTCCACGGACGACTCCGCATGGAAGAAGTCGCCTCCGTAGAGGTGGATGCAGTCCATGCGCAGACCCTGCTCCAGCGTGAGCAAGAGGCGCGGGTCGGCGGCGTCGCCGTCGTCGGGAACGACGGCGACGGCGAGCGGGAAGATCGCGTACCTGCCCCTGTCGATCACAGGGGTGCCGAGATCCGGCCAGCGCGGAGTCGATCGGTTCGGGCCGCGCTCGAGCGCGGCCATGATCGAGCGCGCGTCCGAGATCTGGGTGACGGGCTCGGGCTCCTTCACGCTCGCGCCTCCCGGTCTCGCGCGACCTCGGCCATCATCGCCACGATCTCGGGAGCGGACACGTCGAGGTGGCTGCGGCTGCTGATGATCGGCCGCGGGCACGGGACGTCGAGAGCAACCTGCTGCCCGCAGGAGGTGACGAGGTCGGCGTCATCGTTCGCATCGTAGGGGGCGAGAAGCGCAGCACGGCCGCTCGCGCCGGCTACCCCTCGAGCGCCGCCTTGAGCCCGACGCGGTGCCCGTCGGGATCGCTGACGATCGCGAACCGCTGCCCCCACGGCATGTCGGTGGGCGGCTTGAGGGTGGTCACGCCGCGCGCACGCAGGCGTGCAACGGCGTCCTCGAGGCGCTCCACGGACTCGAGCTCGAGATCCACCTGCGGACCGCCGGCGGACGGCTGCGGCGCGGTCTCGTCCCACCACGAGGCGAACGAGGTCGAGTGCAGCACCACCGTCACGCCCGTGTTCGTCGATACCCACGCCTCGGCAGGGCCCTCGCCCTGCCGATTGCGGCTTCGAAACTCGACCCCCAACGCCTCGTAGAAGTCACGACTCCGTTCGAGGTCCGCGACGATCAGGTTGACCTGGGCGACGGTCGGCATGGCCGCAACCTTCCACCCGCGGTCCACGCCCGCAACAGGCGTGGGTGGGAGGCGATCGACCCCTCCGCCTGCGCGACGAGGTCGGGAACGGCGCCGACCACCGCGCGCACGTCGACGTCGTCGACGCGGTCGCCGACCGTGACGCGCCTGCGGCCTCGGTCCGTCAGCATCGCCGTAGGGTGCAACGGTGGCTCTACGGCTGGAAGCAGTGGCCTTCGACGTCGCCGACGCGACCGCCGTGGCTGCCTTCTGGGCCGGGCTGCTCGCCCGAGAGGTCCTCGCGGAGCCCGGCGGAGCGTTGGTCCCGGGTGAGCAGAAGCAGGTCGGCCTCCGCTTCGTCACGTCCGACACCGTGCAGGTCGGCCCGCGGCGGCTGCATCTGCACCTGACCAGCAGCAGCCTCGAGCACCAGCAGCGAACCGTCGAGACAGCGCTGCGCCTCGGCGGCCGCCACCTTGACGTGGGCCAAGGACCCGACGCGACCTTCGTCGTGCTGGCCGACCCTGGCGGCAACGAGCTGTGCGTCATCGAGCCGGGCAACACCTATCTGGCAGGCACCGGCTACCTCGGCGAGGTGACCTGTGACGGATCGCGAGACGTCGGCCTGTTCTGGCGCGACGCCTTGGCCTGGCCGCTCGTGCTGGACGAGGGCGAGCAGACAGCTGTCCAGTCGCCCCTCGGCGGCACGAAGATCTCATGGGACTCGTGGGGCAGAGAGCGGGGCGCCGGGAGTCGGCAGCGCTTCGACCTGGTCACCGCGCACCCCGCCACCGAGGCGGAACGGCTGGTCGCGCTCGGTGCCACGCTTCTCTCCGACCATGCCGGCCGCCTCGCCATGGCCGACCCGGACGGCAACGAGTTCGGACTCCACACAGCCTGACTCTCACGTCACTGAATCCGGGTTGTGCGCCATCTCGAGCAGGTGCACATGCGCAACCCGAACGAGATGAAGGAGCCGTCAGCTCGACTCGACGGAAGGATGCCCCCATGCATGGTTCGATGCCGGCACGGCTCGCGCGCCCGAGCGACGTTCCGCGGCCAGAGTCCGTCGACGAGGTCGCGAAGTGGGCCGGCAGCGAGGACCTGCGCAGCACCGAGCTCGTCCACGCTCCGGTCTTCTGGGTGGCCCTCCCCCTCGCCGCGCTCGGCTTCCTCATCTGGGGCATCGTCACGGATCCCGGCGAGGGCTGGTCGGGCAACCTGCTCAGCGACGACTTCGACGGCCAGCCGTGGAACGCTTGGATCGTCTGGGCCGCCGTCGGGGTCTGGCTGCTCATCACCGTCGGAGTCCTCGCCCTGCGCCTGAGCATCCTCAAGGACCTGCGGGCCGAGAACGAGTGGATCCTCGAGCACGGCGTCGCGCACTCGATCCACCGCGCGTCGGTCGACTACAACGACGGGGAGGCCACCGGCTGGGCGACGTACATTGCCCTCGACCACCGGCTCGACCACCGGCGCGCCGCGGAGATCCACGAAGCGTTCGAGCAGTGGCTGCGCACGACGCTGCCACCCTCGGGCTCGGGGCCCATCTCGTCGACGACGCTGTTCGGCCCGCAGCTGGCCGGCGGCTACTTCTTCCTCCACCTCCCGGTCTCCCAGACCGCCGGCGTCGCCACGGAGCACCGCTGGATGCTCGTCACCGAGCCCCGCGAGTCCGGAGACGAGGTGATCGTGACGCCGGTACCGGTGCCGAAGAAGCTGGCGAGGATCCGGGCGAAGCTGCGCCGGAAGGCCGAGGGGAGAGCACAGTGAACCCCATGAAGCACCTCTCCCTCCTGGGCCTGATCGCGACCGACGAGCAGACCCGGGAGTGGATGGCGGCGGCGCGCACCCCCGAGACCCGGGCGCGCATCCGGTACTGGTCGAAGGTCGAGACCATCAGCACGGCGACGATGCTGGCAGGCATCGCGCTGCTCCTTATCGCGCCGTTCGGCTCGATCGCGCTGGCCGTCTGGTCCAGCGTCACCGACACCGATCGCACGGTCCTGTACTGGTGGATCTGGGGCATCCCGGCTGTCCTCGCCATGGGCGGGGTCGTCGCGGCTCTGGTCGCCTCCGGACGACGAGAGCAGGCGTGCTTCGCCGACGGCCGGGTCGCCGTCGGGACCGTGGAGCGGGCGATCGAGCACACCGGCAGCGGAGACGACCGGACCTGGTTCGACCTGCGCATCAGCGCCGAGCTGCCCGGGGGCACGACGCTGCGCCGCCGGCTGCACCTCGAAGGCGAAGGTCTCGACCGGCGGGTGGGCGGCTCCGTGCGGTTCCGCCACAACACGCTCGACGCCGACGACCTGGACGACGTGCTGCACGTCGGATTCGATCGGGCAGAGCCACGCGAGGAGGGGCAGCGCCCATGACTGGCCCGCTGGTGCTCGCCCGGGACTGCCTGACGCTCAGACGCTGAAGCGGAACTCCACGACGTCGCCGTCGCGCATCACGTAGTCCTTGCCCTCCATGCGCACCCGGCCGCGCGCCTTCGCCTCGGCCATGCTGCCGGCGTCGACGAGGTCGGCGAACGACACGACCTCCGCCTTGATGAAGCCCTTCTGGAAGTCCGTATGAATGACGCCCGCCGCCTGGGGCGCCGTCCAGCCCTGGTGGATCGTCCAGGCGCGCGACTCCTTCGGACCCGCCGTGAGGTAGGTCTGGAGGCCGAGCGTGTGGAAGCCGACGCGCGCGAGCTGGTCGAGCCCGGACTCCGGCTGACCGGACTCGGCGAGCATCTCCGCCGCGTCCTCGGGGTCGAGCTCCACGAGCTCGGACTCGAACTTGGCGTCGAGGAAGATCACGTCGGCCGGCGCCCACGCGGCGCGCAGCTCAGCCTGGAACGCCTCGTTCCCGAGCCCGGCGTCGTCCGTGTTGACGACGTAGATGAAGGGCTTCGCCGTCATGAGCTGGAACGTGTCCAGGATCGCCGGGTCCAGCCCGTCGTCGCCGCCCGCGGCGTCGAGCGTCGTCCCGGTCTCCAGCAGCTGCTTGGCACGGACGGCCGTGGCGAGGACAGCGGCGTCGCTCTTCTTACCCTTGACCTCCTTCTCGAGGCGCGGGATCGCCTTCTCGAGCGTCTGGAGGTCGGCGAGGATGAGCTCGGTGGTGAGGATCTCGACGTCGGCGAGAGCGTCGACGCGGCCGTCGACGTGCACGACGTCGGGGTCCGCGAACGCCCGGGTCACCATGCAGATCGCGTCAGCCTCGCGGATGTTCGCGAGGAACTGGTTGCCGAGCCCCTCCCCCTCGCTCGCGCCCTTGACGATGCCCGCGATGTCGACGAACGACACCGTCGCGGGAACGATGCGCTCGCTCCCGAAGATGCCGGCCAGCGTGTCCAGGCGCGGGTCGGGCAGCGGGACGACGCCGACGTTGGGCTCGATCGTCGCGAACGGGTAGTTCGCGGCGAGGACCTGGGCGCGGGTCAGCGCATTGAAGAGGGTGGACTTGCCGACGTTGGGCAGTCCGACGATGCCGATGGTGAGGGCCACGTGCGGTGAGTCTACGTGGATGCCTGGGCGGCCCCCGACGTCGAGACCCACCCGTTGACCACGCCGAGAGCCGGGTCTACCGTCTGTCCCAACGCGAGCGGGATCGCGTCGAGACTCGCCGGAAGGCTGGAAGCCACCCGATCTGAGTGGGTGTGCCGTACCCGAACACCTACCGATGCTCAGCCCGTGCGAGTCCGGGCGACGAGCGAGGTGTTCCGACATGAAGACGCTCCCCGACAACCCGAACCTCGACCACCTGCGCCGGCAGGCCAAGGACCTGCTCGCGGGTCTGCGGGACCAGGACCCGACAACGACGCTGGCCGCCGCCCAGGCGGCACTCGCGCAGCAGTACGGGTTCCGCACCTGGCCGGACCTCAAGACGGAGGTCGACCGCCTGCGCGGGACGGCCGACGTCGCCGACCCGAGCCTCGCCGCCGTCGTCGCCGAACGGTTCGACCTCGGCGCGATGACGAGCCCCATGGCGTCCGTCCAGCGCGCCGACGACCTGGGCCGCCTGTGGTCCCTGGAGACCGACGGCGGACGCTGGGCCGTCCGCAGCGCCGAGAACTGGTGGCCCATCGTCCCGGCGGAACGCGACGTCGAGCTGCAGGAGGCGGCCGCCGCGGCCGGCGTGCAGCTGCCCGCCCCGGTGCGCAGCCGTGCGGGCGCCGTCGTCGAGGAGATCGACGGCGTCCCGTGGCGTGTCACCACCTGGCGCCACTCCGCACCGCCGCTCGCCGCGCCGGTGAGCGCACTGAGCACGCGCCGCGTCGGCGCCGTCCTCGCCACGATCCACGGCCTGCGCCTCGAGGTGGACCGCGTCTCGCCGTGGCACGAGGCACGGTTCGCGGACGAGCCCTGGGCGGACGTCGCAGCGCGGGCCCGCGCTGCCGGGGTGAGCTGGGCGGACGCGTTCGCCGCGGCCGTGCCGACGCTCGACGGCCTGGCGTCGCTCGGTGAGGCGCCCGTCGACGCCGGCAGCGCCGTGCTCACGCACAACTCCCTCGGCCCCGCGAAGGTCCGGCGCGAGCACGACGGGACACTCGTCGTCGCCGGCTGGGAGCACGCCGGCGGGCAGCCCCCGGCGTGGGAGCTCGCCGATGCGCTCGCGACCTGGAGCATCGACCCCGGCGGCGCCGTCAACGTGGCCGGGGCACGCGCGCTCGTGGAGGGCTACGCCAGCGTGGCCGACGGCGTCCCGGCTCTCGACGACGGGTCGTTCCGCGGGCACGCGATGAGCATCTGCAACTACGTGATGGGAGAGGTCGGGGTGGCGCTGGACGCCCACGCCGCGGCCAGCGCGCCAGGTGCCGACGCTCCGGAACGGGACTTCGCCGACCGGAACGTCACGCATCTGCTCACCCACCTCTCGGGGACGCCGGCGTTCGCGCAGCTGCTCGACGTGGCGGCGCTGGTGCACTGAGCCCCGCGTCCGCCCTGTCCGTGGGACTGCGCTGGGACTGCGGGGCTGCCGCACGGTGCTACGTCACTGCTCCGCCTGGCGGGGCGGTGGCGTAGCACCGCAGGCAGCGGCGTGGGATCCGGTGGCACTCGGCCCGGCACGACGCCGATGTCGGCGCCTCGTGATGGACTCGGCTCCATGGACACCACCGACCTGCTGATCGCGATCGCCGCCCTGGTGATCGGCGGCGCCGTCGGCTGGTTCGCGGCCACAGCGCGGGCCGGTAGCGAACGTGCTCGGCTCGGCTCGGACCGCCGAGCCGCGCAGGAGCGCGCCGCCGCCGCCGAGCGCTCCGCCGAGGCCGCCGACCGGGCGTGGGCGGGGCGGCTGGAGGACGAGCGCCGCGTCACTGCCCGCCGGGTGGAGGAGGAGCGGGACGACGCCGACCGTCGGGTCGCGGAGGCCGAGCACCGCGCGGAGGTCCAGCTCGAGCGGGAACGCACCGCCGCTCGCGAGCGCGTGGAGGAGCTGCGCGCCGACTCCAAGCGGCTGGCCGACGAGTTCGAGACACTCTCGCGGAAGGCCCTTGCCGCCAACACCCAGCAGTTCCTCGCCCAGGCCGAGGAACGGCTCAAGCGGACCCAGGTCGAGAGCGCGGCCGAGCTCGCCAAGCGCGAGCAGGCGGTCAAGCAGCTCGTGGAGCCGCTGACCCGCACGCTGGGGGACGTGAAGTCCGAGATGACCGAGGCCGAGAAGGCGCGGCTCGCGGCGCACACGGCGCTCGCCGAGCAGGTGCGCGCCATGCAGCAGTCCTCCGAGCAGCTCCGTACGGAGACGAGCCAGCTCGTCACCGCGCTCCGGGCACCGCAGGTCCGCGGCCGGTGGGGCGAGCTGCAGCTGCGTCGCATCGTCGAGGCGGCCGGCATGGTCGAGCACGTCGACTTCGAGGAGCAGGAGACGGTGGCCGACGGCACGCTGCGGCCGGACCTCGTCGTCAAGCTCCCGGGGCGCAAGCAGATCGTCGTGGACTCGAAGGTCGCCTTCAGCGGCTACCTCGAAGCCATGGAGGCGCGCGACGACGAGACCCGGGCCAAGCGCCTGGCGGCGCACGCTCGGCACCTGCGCCGGCACATCGACGACCTCGGCGCGAAGGACTACGGGCACCACGTCGAGGGCTCTCCCGAGTTCACGGTGATGTTCGTGCCCGCCGAGGTGTTCCTGAACGCGGCGCTCGAACAGGACCCCACTCTGCTCGAGCACGCCTTTGCGCAGGACGTCGTCATTGCGACGCCGTCGACGCTCGTGGCACTCCTGCGGACCGTCGGCTACACGTGGCGGCAGGAGATGCTCGCCGCGGAGGCGCAGCAGGTCTTCTCGGTCGGACGCGAGCTGCACAAGAGGCTCAGCGTGTTCGGCGGGCACCTCTCGACGCTCGCGAAGCGGCTCAACTCGACGGTCGACGCGTTCAACAAGATGAGCTCGTCGCTCGACAGCCGGGTCGTCACACAGGCCCGCAAGTTCAGTGCGCTGCAGGGCCTGGAGCCGGACCTGGACGTGCCCCCGCCCCTCGAGGTCCTCGCGGTCCCGAGCCAGAAGCCCGACCTGTACCCCGCGCACCTCGATCCCGACGAGCCGGTCAAGCTCCGCAACGCCGCCGCCGAACGGCGCGCCGTGCTCGACGCCGACCGCGACGACACCCTGTTCCTCATCGAGCGGGCCGCGCCGGGCGACGACGAGCGGCCCGCCGGTCGGGCGAGCTCCGCGTCCTGACGCGGTGCCGGCCGGCCGGTCTCAGGCCGGCTCGACGCTCAGCGAACGTCGGTTCTCGCGTCGCGGCCGCGTGTCCCCGGATCCCGCGGTCTTGAGGTCGGCGCGCAGCTCCCGCGGGAGCGAGAACATGAGGTCCTCGGTCGCCGTGCGGACCTCCTCGACCTCGCCGTACCCACGGGTGGCGAGCGCGTCGAGCACGTCGCGCACGAGGATCTCCGGCACCGAGGCACCGGAGGTGAGACCGACGGTCGTGACGCCGTCGAACCACTCGTCCCGCAGCTCGGACGCCTGGTCGATCCGGTAGGACGAGCGCGCCCCGGCGTCGAGCGCGACCTCCACGAGGCGCACGGAGTTCGACGAGTTCGCGGACCCCACGACGATGACGAGGTCGCAGTCCGGCGCCAGCTTCTTCACCGCGACCTGACGGTTCTGGGTGGCGTAGCAGATGTCGTCGCTGGGCGGGTCCTGCATGGCCGGGAACCGCTCGCGCAGGCGCCGCACCGTGTCCATCGTCTCGTCCACCGACAGCGTCGTCTGGGACAGCCACACGACCCGCTCCGGGTCGCGCACCGAGACGGCATCCACGGCGTCGGGGCCGTTGACGAGCTGCACGTGGTCCGGCGCCTCGCCCGCGGTGCCTTCGACCTCCTCGTGCCCGTCGTGCCCGATGAGCAGGATGTCGAAGTCCTCCCGGGCGAACCGGACCGCCTCCTTGTGCACCTTCGTCACGAGCGGGCACGTGGCGTCGATCGTCTGCAGGGACCGCGCCGCCGCCTGGGCGTGCACGGCCGGCGAGACGCCGTGCGCGGAGAAGATGACGCGCTCCCCCTCGGGCACCTGGTCCGTCTCCTCGACGAACACCGCGCCGCGCGCCGTCAGCGTCTCGACGACGTACTTGTTGTGCACGATCTCCTTGCGCACGTAGACGGGGGCGCCGTAGTGCTCGAGCGCACGTTCCACCGCCTCGACGGCGCGGTCCACGCCGGCGCAGTAGCCGCGCGGCGCCGCCAGCAGCACGCGGCGAGGGCCGGGTACGGTCGGCGGGGCCGAGGTCTGGGGGGCCGTCTGGGTCACCCGTTCATCGTACGTGGCGGTACTGGCCCGCCCGGTTGTCGCCGTCGTGCGGCAGGCTGGGGGCCATGACCGACGTCCCCGTGACCCCGGAGCGCGCCGAGGGCGGTACCGGCCCGGCGGCACCCCGCGCCGCGGCGCCCGGCCAGCGCCCCCCGCTCGCCGCCCGAGCGCTCGACACCTCGCCGGAGCACCCGTGGCCGGTCCGCGTGCTCGCCTCGAAGATCTCGGAGTACGTCGACCGCATGTCGCCCGTGTGGATCGAGGGCCAGGTCGTCGAGCTGAACCGGCGGTCCGGGATGTCGTTCTTCACGCTCCGGGACACCGACGCCGACATGTCGCTCAGCGTGACCGCGATGCCCCGGCTGATGGCGGCCATCGCGACGCCGCTCGAGACCGGCGCCCACGTCGTCGTCCACGCGAAGCCCAGCTTCTGGCCCAAGCGCGGCACGCTCACGATGCAGGCACGGGACATCCGTGCCGTCGGCATCGGCGATCTCCTCGCCCGCATCGAGCAGCTGCGCCGGGTCCTCGCGGCGGAGGGCCTGTTCGACGCCGACCGGAAGCGCCCGCTCCCGTTCCTGCCCCATCGGATCGGCCTGGTGTGCGGGCGGGAGGCGAAGGCGAAGCACGACGTCGTCGTCAACGCGCGCGACCGCTACCCCGACGTGGAGTTCGAGATCCGCGAGGTCGCCGTCCAGGGCGTCAGCGCCGTCGCCGAGGTCTCGCGCGCGATCGCCGACCTCGACGCCGACCCGCGCGTCGACGTCATCGTCGTCACCCGCGGCGGGGGCGCCGTCGAGGACCTGCTGCCCTTCTCCAACGAGGCCCTCGTGCGGGCGGTCGCCGCGTGTCGCACGCCTCTCGTGTCGGCGATCGGGCACGAGACCGACACGCCGCTGCTGGACCTGGTGGCCGACTACCGGGCCTCGACGCCGACCGACGCCGCGAAGCGGATCGTGCCGGACGTCGCCGGCGAACGGGCGAACCTCACGCAGGTGCGCTCTCGCATGCGGCGCGCCGTCGAGCATCGCGTCCGCACCGAGCAGGACCGGCTCGACGCGCTGCGCACGCGACCCGTCCTCGCCCAGCCGCTCGTGCTCGTGACGTCCCGTGAAGAGCGTCTCCACCGTGACCTCGCCACCGCCCGCCGGGTGTTCGGCCACCGTCTCGAGCACGCTCGCGCCGACGTCGCCGGCCTCGCTCAGGCCGTACGCACCCTCTCGCCGCAGTCCACGCTCGACCGTGGATACGCCGTGCTGCGGTCGGACGAGGGCACCGTGGTGCGTGACCCGGCCGACGTGACCGCCGCCCAGGAGCTCGAGGCCCTCGTGGCTGGCGGGACCTTCGGCGTCGTCGTGAGATGACGGCGTGGGGCCACGTCGGCGCTGTCGCCGTCGTCTGGTTCACTTGCGCAGGTGAGCCAGGAACCACCCGCCCGACCCGATCCCGCGACCCTCTCCTACGAGCAGGCGCGCGCGGAGCTCGTCGACGTCGTCCAGCGCCTCGAGCAGGGCGCCGCCACCCTCGAGGACTCGCTGGCCCTCTGGGAGCGGGGCGAGGCCCTGGCCGCCCGCTGCCAGGAGTGGCTCGACGGCGCTCGGGACCGCCTCGCCCGGGTGTCCCCGGCATCGGGCGGCGCCACCGAGGCGCCTGCGCCGGCGGAGCGCGACCGATGAGCACGGAGGGCGGACCCCGAAGAGAGCCCCGGCGAGCGCAGGATCGCGACCGATGAGCACGGTGCTCGTGGTCGGCGAGGCCCTTGTCGACATCGTCGAACGCGCCGGCGAACCCGCGCGCTCCCACCCGGGCGGCTCGCCCGCCAACGTCGCGCTCGGGCTCGCCCGGCTCGGCCGCGACGTCGAGCTCGTGACGTGGCTGGGCGCCGACGAGAACGGTGAGCTGGTGCGGGCGCACCTCGCGGCGTCGGGCGTCCGGATCGCCGCGGGCTCCATCGGCGCCGAGCGGACCTCGACGGCCCTCGCGACGATCGGCGACGACGGCGCCGCCAGCTACACCTTCGACCTCACCGTGGACTACCCGGAGGTCGAGATCGCCGACGACGTCGTGGCCGTGCACGTCGGTTCGATCGGGGCGACGCTCGCGCCGGGCGCCCAGCGCGTCGACGGCGTCGTCGCCGCGGCTCGGGACCGCGCGACGATCACGTACGACCCGAACCTGCGGCCCTCGATCATGGGCGAGGCCGACGGCGTCCGCCCGCGGATCGAGGCGCTCGTCGCGGCGTCGGACGTCGTCAAGTTCTCCGACGAGGACCTGGCCTTCCTCTACCCGGGCAGCGATCCTCGTGAGGTCGCGCGCGACTGGGCGGCTCGCGGCCCCGGCGTCGTCGTCGTCACGCTGGGCGCCGCGGGGTCCTTCGCCGTCGCCGCCGACGGAGGCGAGGCCGAGGCGCCCGCACCCACGGTCACCGTGGCGGACACCGTGGGCGCCGGCGACTCGTTCATGGGCGGCCTCATCGACGGGCTCTGGTCCGCAGGCCTGCTGGGTGCGCAGCACCGACCCGGCCTCGCGGCGCTCGAACCCTCGGCGCTACGCGTCCTGCTCGACGCCGCCGCGCGGATCGCCGCGATCACCGTGTCGCGCCCGGGGGCGGACCCGCCCACCCGCCCCGAGCTCGCCTGACGCGCCCGCGCCCGGAGCTCCGCGAGGGGTGGCCTCAGGGAGTCCCGCCCGCGTCCTCCCGCTCGGCCCTGGCGTGCGCCCTCTCGAGTGCGCGCTTGCGTTGCGCGACGCCCTGCTCGTCGATCTTCTCCGCGCGGGCGGAGTCCCGCGTGAGGTTCTCACCGCTCTCCGGGTCGAACACGTGGATGACCGTCGGGTCGAACCACAGGTCCGCGGCGTCGCCGTCGCCGAGCGCGGTCATCGGGTCGAGGGCGATGACCAGCTGGGTGCGCATCCCCTCGCCGTCGAGGTCGCGATCGAGCTCCTCCAGCTTGCCCGCGACCGCCTCGTGCGTGTCGAACGGCACGTACGCGTACAGCTCCGAGCCCAACCACTCGGTGACGTCGATGTCGGCGCCGAACGTGACGCCGCCCTCGGCCACCGGCGTCGTGTCCGCGTCCTTGAACGTGTCCGGGCGGATCCCCACGATGACGAGCGTGCGGCCCTCGACGGCGGGCCGGAGCCGGTCGTCGAGCGGAACGTCCCCGAACGGTGTGCGGATGCCGTCCTCGGTGACCTCGCCGGGGATGAAGTTCATCGGCGGTGAGCCGATGAAGCCCGCGACGAACAGGTTGACCGGCTCCTCGTACAGGGCCCGCGGGCTCGCGACCTGCTGGAGGACGCCCTTGCGCAGGACGGCGACGCGATCGCCGAGCGTCAGCGCCTCGGTCTGGTCGTGGGTGACGTAGACGGTCGTCGTGCCGAGGCGGCGCTGCATCCGGGCGATCTCGGTGCGCATCTGCCCGCGGAGCTTGGCGTCGAGGTTGGACAGCGGCTCGTCGAACAGGAACGCCCGCGCCTGCCGCACGATCGCCCGCCCCATGGCCACCCGCTGGCGCTGCCCGCCCGAGAGGTTCGCCGGCTTGCGGTCGAGGTGCTCGTCCAGCTCCAGCAGCGACGACGCCCGCCGCACCCGGGTGTCGATCTCCTCGTCGGAGTACTGCCCGCGCTGCAGGCGCAGCGGGAACGCGATGTTCTCGTACACGGTGAGGTGGGGGTACAGGGCGTAGTTCTGGAACACCATGGCGAGATCGCGGTCGCGCGGCGCCTTGTCGTTGACCCGGTCGCCGTCGATCAGCAGGTCGCCGGACGTGATGTCCTCGAGGCCGACGATCATCCGTAGCAGCGTCGACTTCCCGCAGCCGGACGGGCCGACCAGGATGACGAACTCGCCGTCGGCGATGTCGAGGCTGACGTCGTTGACCGCCGGGAATCCGTCGCCGTACTTCTTCACGAGGTTCTTGAGCGTGATCGAGGACATGGTGCTCCTTGGCGGGGGTCAACCCTTGACGGCGCCCTGGGTGAGGCCCGAGACGATCTGACGTTGGAAGAGCAGGACGAGGACGACGACCGGGATCGTCACGATGACGGCGGCGGCCGAGATCGCGCCGGCCGGCTCCTCGAACTGCGAGGCACCGGTGAAGAACGCGAGGGCGGCGGGCACCGGCCGCGCCGCCGACGTCGAGGTCAGCGAGATGCCGTAGACGAAGTCGTTCCAGGCGATGAAGAACGCGATGAGCGCCGTCGTGAACACCCCAGGCGCGGCGAGCGGCACGATCGCCTTCCGGAACGCCTGGAACGGCGTCGCGCCGTCCACCTGGGCGGCCTGCTCCAGCTCCCAGGGGATCTGCCGGAAGAACGCGGCCAGCGTCCAGATCGAGATCGGCAGCGTGAGCGAGAGGTACGGGATGATCAGGCCGGGCCAGGTGTCGTAGAGGCCGATCGTGCGCCACAGGTTGAACAGCGGCGTGACGATCGAGATCACCGGGAAGATCGAGACGCCGAGCGCCGTCGTCAGGATGAGGCGTTTGCCCGGGAAGTCGAGCCGGGCGATCGCGTAGGCCGCGAGCGTCGCGAGGACGACGGCGATCACCGTCGAGATGAGGGAGATGCCGATGGAGTTGCGCAGGGCGGAGAGGAACAGCTCCTGTGCGGACCCCACAAGGATCTGCTCGTAGTTCGCGAGCGTCGGGCTGCTCGGGAGCATCTGGCCGGAGTTGAGCTCGGCCGAGCTCTTGAACGACGTCGCGGCGATCGACGCGACGGGGAACAGCGCGTACAGCAGGACGAGGACGGTGATCACCGTCCACCACACGCGCTGGCGCTTGCTGAGCACGCCCATCACTTCTCCCCTCGCGCGCTCGCCAGGTCGACCCGGAAGAGCCTGATGGCGACGAAGCAGATGAGGATGACGCACAGGAACAGCAAGACCGAGATCGTCGACCCCAGCCCGATCTCCAGCCGGCTGATCGACTGCCGGTACGCGAGGAGCGACAGCACCTCGGTGCCGTTGGCGCCGTTCGTCATGATGAAGACGTTGTCGAAGATCCGGAACGCGTCGAGCGCCCGGAAGAGCACCGCGACCATGATCGCCGCCTTCATGTTCGGCACGATGACGCGCGCGAACACCTGCCAGGGCGTGGCGCCGTCCACCCGGGCGGCCTCCTCGAGATCGCCCGGCACCTGCGCGAGGCCCGCGAGCAGGAGCAACGAGATGAACGGCGTCGTCTTCCACACCTCGGAGGCGATGATGACGAAGAGGCTCGTGCCCTGGCTCGCGAACCAGTTGAGATCGGGGCCGACTCCCGGCACCCAGTCGAACCACGTGTTGACGTAGCCGGACGTGATGTCGAACGCGTAGAACCACGCGAACGCCGAGACCACGGTGATGATGCCGTACGGCACGAGGATCGCCGTGCGCAGCAGCCCCCGCAGCCGGGTGAGGGCGCGGTGCATGACCAGGGCGAGCGCGAAGCCGAGCACGAGCTCGATGAGCACGGTGACGAGCATGATGAACGTCGTCACCCAGAGGCTGCGCCAGAACACCGGATCGGTCAGCACGACGCCGTAGTTCTTCAGCCCCACGAACGCGCGGTCGTCGGGTGCGGTCAGCCGGTTGTTGAACAGGGACTCGTAGACGGCCTGCAGGATCGGGTAGGCGGTCACGGCCAGCATGACGACGAACGCCGGGCCGGCGAGCAGCCAGCCCAGGCGAGCCTCGTCGCGAGCGCGGGCGCTCCGGGCGGGCGCCCGGCGGCGGGCGGACCGGGTCGAGCTCGTCGCCGTCACAGGAGTCGCTCCCCTCGCAGCACGTCCGTGATGAGCTCCGTGGACCTGGCCGGGGTGGTGTCGGGGTTGACCGACGACGGCGGGTGCCACGTCTCCTGAAGGCCGCTGGAGACCTCGTTGTAGTACGGCGTCTGCGGCCGGGGCGCGCCCTGGTCGAGGGAGTCGCGGATGACGTCCGCCATCGGGTACGCCTCCTGGACCTCTGCGTCGTCGTACGCCTCGATGCTCGACGGCGGGTTCCCGTTGGTCGCGAAGTAGGCCGACTGGTTCTCCGGCGAGACGATGCACTGGACGGCGTCGTACGCCAGGTCGACGTGCTCGCTGAACGCGCCGACGCCGAGGTTGATCCCGCCGACCGGCGGTGCGGCGTCCTGGTCCTCGACGACCCGCGGGTAGATCGCCCAGCCGATGTCGTCCGGCAGGTCCGCCGGCACGGCGCCCTCGTCCGCGGCGGCGTTCGTGGCCGACCACACGAACGGCCAGTTCACCATGAACGAGCCACGGTCGGACTGGAAGAGCGCCATGGAGGCGTTCTCGTCGGCCGTGGGCAGACCCGGGCCGCCGAGGCCCTCGGAACCGATCGTGCCGATGATCCGCGCCGCCTCCCGGCCGGCGTCCGACTCGAGCCCCAGCTCCACCTCGTCGGCAGGGGCCTCGGGGTTGGTGATGATCTGCCCGCCCGCGGACGCGACGAGGGCGTTGATCCAGACCGTGAGCGACTCGGCCTTCGCCCCCTGGACGCCGAGCAGGAGATCCTGCTCCTGCGCGACGTCGATGACCTGGTCCCACGTGACCGGCGCGCTCATGTCGAGACCCGCTGCCTCCACCACCGACTTGCGGTACCAGAGCAGCTGCGTGTTGGCCCAGAACGGGACGGCGACGAGCTCGTCACGCCACGTCGAGGAGTCGATCGCCCCCTGCACGACGTCCCCGGAGCCGACGTCGTCCGCGATGTCGCCCGGCACGGCGGCAAGGAACCCGGGCTCGGCGAGCTCCGGGATGAACGGCGGGTCGAGGCTCATGATGTCGATGGACGAGTCGTGCGCGGCGAGTCGGCGCGCGAGCTGCTCCCGCTGCGACGCCGCATCGCGCGGCAGGAGCGAGGTGGTGATCCGGTAGGCGCCGTCGGCCTCCTCCGTGCAGCGCGCGGCGATCTCGACCTGCCCACCGTTGTCCGGGTTGATGTACCACGTCAGCGTCGGCGGCCCCTCCGGCCCGGACGCGCACGCGGCGAGCGGCGCGACCAACGCGAGCCCCAGCAGCGCGGCGATGCGGCGTCGGTGCACGTCCCCCACTCCCGTCGTCGTCGGCGATGACCCCCCACTGAACACCCGGCCCCGGGCGTACGCATCTCGGCGAGCAACCGGCCGCGCGGCTCCCTGGACGAGTGGTGCGAAGATGCCTTCGTGACCACGCCGAACGATTCGCCCCGCCGCCCGACCACCCCTGCTGAGGCGTGGGAGGCGCTGCGCGCCGGCAACGAGCGCTTCGTCGCGGGCCGCCCGGAGCACCCCTCCCAGGGCGTCGAGCTGCGCGCCAAGCTCTCCCGGGAGCAGCACCCGTTCGCGGTGATCTTCGGCTGCTCGGACTCGCGGCTCGCCGCCGAGATCATCTTCGACCAAGGCCTTGGCGACGCGTTCGTCGTCCGTACCGCCGGGCACGTCGTCGACACCACGGTCATCGGCTCCATCGAGTACGGCGTCGACGTGCTCCACGCACCGCTCGTCGTCGTCCTCGGCCACGACTACTGCGGCGCGATCCAGGCGGCCGTCGACGCGCTCGTCACCGGCGAGCTGCCGACCGGCTTCGTGCGCGCCATCGTCGACCGCGTGATCCCGAGCATCGTGACCCCGACGTCGCTCGCGGCCACGCGCGCGGAGGAGGGCCCGGACGGACGCACCGTCACGCTGCCGCCGCCCGAGCTCGTGCTGCGCGAGCACGTCACGAACACGACCCGCACGCTGCAGGCCTACTCGGAACGCCTCTCCCGGGCGATCGCCGAGGGCCGGTGCGCGATCGTCGGCGTCGAGTACGCGCTCGCGGACGGGCGAGCCAAGCTCGTCGCGGCCGCCGGGGACGTCGGGGCCGAGGTCGAACCGCCGATCTCCGCCAGCTAGGCCGCGCCGGGCACGGTCTCGCCCGACGCGTTCGGGGCCGTCGGCGGCACCCACCGGACGATCGAGCCCCCCGCGCGGGCGACGCCGGCACCCGGCGCGAGCCGCAGCAGTGAGTTGCGCACAGGCTGGCGCCAGCCTCCCCCGAGATCCGCGCCGAACCGGGCCATGAGCCTGGCGTTCCGTGCGATCGCCCGGCACCGGGGCCGACGTGCGGCGTCGAAGGCGGCGAGGGCGCCGGACAGGTCTCGCCCCGCGACGACGGCCGAGCCCACGAGCGGGCCCAGCGAGGCGCCGTCCTCGAGCGCGCTCGCGGCGCCCTGACCCATCGTGGGAAGCGCGGCGTGCGCGGCGTCGCCGACCATGACCACCCGGCCTCGCTGATAGCTCGGCAGTCCGCCGGGCAGGTGGTACACGTCGTGGCGGAGGAGACGGTCCGGATCGGTCGCCTCGATGAGGTCGAGAGCCCACGGCGACCACCCGGCGAAACGGTCACGCGCTGCCGTGAGCTCGTCGTCGAAGGTCGCGCCCTCCGGGTGCCGGAAGTAGCCGTACCAGTACAGCTCGGACTCGCTGATGCGCATCGCGCCGAACTCCGCGCCCGCGCCCCACATCTCGACGAGCCGCCCCTCGGACGCGGTGTCGCGGACGACGGCGCGCCAGCTCGTGCTGCCGCTGTACCGGGGTCGTGAGCGCGGGAACACCGCCCCTCGGACAGCGCTCCACATGCCGTCGGCGCCCACCACGAGGTCGGACTCGAGACGGCGCTCGGTCGCGCCCTCCAGCCACGTCACGGATCCTGGTGCGGCACCCGGTGCGCCCGCGTCCACTGCCGTGACGGTGGCACCGGTGACGAGCTCGACCCCTGCGGCCCGGGCGGCGGCCTGGAGCGTCGCGTGAAGCCGGGCGCGGTGCACGCCCCAGATGGTGATCGTCCAGCGCACCGCGGGATCGTCGTCGGGGATGCGCAGGATCCACCGCCCGGCGGAGTCTCGGAAGCCGGTGCCGAGATCCTCGTGGCCGAGCGCGGCGACGGCGTCGTCGTCCACACCGAGCGACCGCAGCGCCGCGATCCCGTTGCGTGGGATCGCGACTCCGGCGCCCACCTCGCCGAAGGAGCCCGTCCGCTCCACCACCGTCGTCCGCCACCCCGCCCTGGCCAGGGCCGTCGCGGAGGCCAGTCCGGCGATTCCCCCACCGACGACCGTCGCTGTCAGCTCGCGCATCCCGACCTCTCCCGTCCAACTGTTCACTACGATCGTAGTACAACGCGCGTCGTCCTAGAATCGCGCCGTGCCACCGACGAACCCCCGGCGTCGCCGCGCACTCACGGACGCCGCCATCGAGCTCCTGGCCTCGGACGGGGCGCACGGTCTGACGCACCGGGCCGTGGAGCGGGTCGCGGGCGTGCCCGCGGGAACCGTGTCGAACTACTTCCCCAGCAGGGAGGCCCTCCTCGTCGCCGCCGCCGAACGGATCGTCGAGCTCCACCTCGCCGAGATGGACGCCGCCACCCGCGCCGACGACGCCCCGCCCGACGGGCCGGCTCCGGGCGAGGCTGCCGGGATGTCGCTCGAGCAGCTCGTCGACGTGCTCGCGGACTCGCTCCTCCACGCGGCGACGACGTTGCGGGCGCGCTATCTCGCGGTCTTCGAGCTCCAGCTGGAGGCACGCCGCCGGCCGACGCTGGCCGCGGCGCTCGCGGGGTTCGAGGGGACGTCGCTGACGCACACCACGGCGCTCCACGGCGAGCTCGGTCTCCCACCCACCCCGGGTGCTGTGCAGACGCTCATCACGCTCTACGGCGGCGCGCTGTTCACGCTCGTCGCGTCCCCCGCCCAGGCGGTCGATCCGGCATCGGTCCGACGGCTCGCCGCGGCGATGGTCCGCGGCGCGTTCGGCGCGCCCTGACCGCAGCGCGGCCGAGCTCGGGTCGCCTCACGCGCGGCGCTGGGCGCGGCGACCGCGGACCGCACCGCCGACGAGAACCAGCGCGACGCCGCCGGCGACCCACGCGCCGAGCACGAGGAGCGGCGTCGCGGCATCCGCCCCACCGAAGTAGGCGACCGATCTCATCGCGTCGACGAACGCCCCCGGCGGGAGCGCCTGACCGAGCTCGCTCCAGCCCGCGGGGAGCAGCTCGGGCGGCACGGCCGCGCCGGAGAGCGGGTTGCCGAGCAGCATGACGACCGCGACCGCGATCCCGATGCCCGCCCGGCCGAGCGCGGCACCCAGGCCGACGACGCCCGCTCCCGCGGCGGCGATCGCGAGGGCGACGACGGCGGCCTGAGCCCACCATCCGCCGTCGAGCACGCCGAGCCACGAGTCGGCGACGAGGGCAACCACGAGCGCCGCACCCACCGCTGCCGCGCCGACGAAGAGCAGGCGACGTACGGTGCCGCCGATCGCGAGGGCGCCGAGGATCCCGACCGCCAGCGAGACGAGCACGACCGGAAGCACGGAGCTCGAGAAGCCCGCGCCCCGAGGGTCGCCCGGCGCGAGCGGCACCACGGCCTCGACGGTGAAGAACGGCTCGGCGGGCGCGGTCCCCTGCTGCTGGGCGAACGCGCGCGAGAGGGCGACGGCGACGGCGTCGAGCGCCTGGGCGATCGGCGCTCCGGCCGCCGGGGCGGTGAGCACGGTGCCGCCCTCGGGGCCGACGACGATCGCTCCCAGCAGCTCGCGGCTGGAGACGGCGGCACGAGCCGCCTGCTCGTCAGCCACCTCACGGACGTCGAAGGCGCCTGGCTGCGCCTGTTCCAGCGCGGCAGTGATCGCGCCGGCGGCTTCCGGCGGGGCGGCGAGGCCGATCGGGACGTCACGGGGCTCGGCGTTGACGGCCGGCCACGCGAATGCGGTCACGAGGATGCCGGCCAGCGCGGCGACGGTTACGACGAGCGCCGTCAGACGACGCCATGTTGTCGGCTCGGCGCTCGACGAGGACGGGACCCGGAGCTCGGTCGCAGTCATGACGCATCTCCCATAAGGCGAACGTTCCTTCGTTATTCTCGAGCATGCACCTCGATCGAAGTCCCGTCAAGAGCGAAGGTTCGTTCTAGGATGCCGATGGCGGACGACGAGAGGAGCCACCCGTGCCGAAGGTCTCCCAGGCGCACCTGGCCGCACGGCGCGAGCAGATCCTGCAGGCCGCGCTCCGGTGCTTCTCCCGCGACGGCTTCCACGCTGCGTCGATGGAGTCGGTCATCCGCGAGTCCGGCATGTCCGCCGGGGCCGTGTACCGGTACTTCCGCTCCAAGGAAGACCTCATCGCCGCAGCGGCCACCGGCGCGCTCACCCAGCAGCAGGGCACCCTCGAGAGGCTCCGGAACCGTGAGCCGACCCCGACGCCGGCCGAGGTCGTGGGCGCACTCGTCTCGGCGGTGCGCGCCATCGCCGTCGGGGACGGCTACGACCTCACGCGGATCGCGCTCCACGGCTGGGGGGAACGCGAACGCAACCCCGCGATCGCCGAGGTGATGGACGCGTTCTACGACGCCTTCCTCGACACCGTGGGAACGTTCGCGCAGACCTGGCGCCACACCGGAGAGATCGCTCCGGACGCCGACCCGACAGCGACGGCGCGCGTCCTGCTCTCGCTCGTCATGGGCTTCGTCGTCCAGCACGCCGTCTTCGGCGGCATCGACCCGGACGACTACGCCCGCGCGGTGGCGACCCTCCGGCACGCCCCGGCGCCGCTCACCCCATGAACGGCTGACGCCCCGCCCACTCGGGCAGCTCGACGCGCGGTCCGGTGAAGAACGGCACCTCCTCGCGCACGTGCCGGCGCGCGTCGGTGGCACGCAGCTCGCGCATGAGGTCCACGATCCGCACGAGCTCGTCCGCCTCGAACGCGAGGATCCACTCGTAGTCGCTGAGCGCGAACGTGGCCACGGTGTTCGCCAGCACGTCGCCGTAGTCGCGGGCCGCCATCCCGTGCTCCCGCAGCAGCGTGCGGCGCTCGTCGTCGGGCAGCAGGTACCACTCGTACGAACGGACGAAGGGGTACACGCACAGGAAGCCCTTCGGGTCGTCGCCGGCGAGGAACGCCGGGACGTGCCCGCGGTTGAACTCGGCCGGCCGGTGCACGGCCACGACCGACCAGACGGGCTCCAGCACCGCGCCGAGCGTGCTCGCCCGAAGGGCGTGGTAGGCGGCCTGCACGGACTCGACGTCCGGTGCGTGCCACCACGCCATGAGGTCGGCGTCGGCCCGGAAGCCGCCGACGTCGTACCAGCCCCGCAGGTCCGCTCCCGCCGACGTCACAGCGGTCTCCGCGGACGCCGCCAGCGCGTCGACCTCCTCGGCGTCGCCCGCCAGGGGCGCGGCCGTGCGCCACACCGACCACATCGTGAAGCGCAGCTCGTCGTTCACGCGCTCGGCGACGGCGCTGTGGTCGACGTGCGGCGCTGTGGCCCCGGTCGTCCCCGTGTCCGCGCTCATGCCGACACCGCCTCGGCGTCGACGCGGGTCGCGGCGGCGGGGACGCCGGAGTCCTCGCCGTCACGTCGCCAGCAGCCGCCAGGACTGCACGCGTCGGGCCACGGGCCGATCTCGCCCTCGGCCGGCCGCTGCGGCGCCTCGCCGCGCTCGGTGCCGCAGCGCTCGAGCACGAGGTCGACGAGCCCGGCCACGAACTCCTCGGCGGTGCCGGCCGTGGCGGCCCGGACCATCCGCATCCCGAGCCGCTCGGCGGTCTCGCGCGCCTCGGTGTCGAGGTCGTAGACGACCTCCATGTGGTCGGAGACGAAGCCGATCGGGGCGAGGACCACGCCGTCGACCCCCTCCGCGTGCCGGGCCTCGAGCACGTCGTTGACGTCCGGTGAGAGCCAGGGCTGCGACGGCGGCCCGGACCGGGAGCAGAAGGCCAGCTCCCACGTGATCGGCACGCCCTCGGCGGCGAGCCGCCCGGCGACCACCCGCGCGAGGTCGAGGTGCTGGTCGCGGTAGGTCGCCCCGTGCGGCGCGTCGCGCCCGGACGCATCCTCCATCGTGGTCGGGATGGAATGCGTGACGAATACCACGTGCGGCGTGCGCGCATTCCCGCCGAGGGATCCGACGGCCCCGCGGACGGCGTCGGTGTTCGCCGTCACGAATCCGGGCGAGTTGAAGTAGGGGCGGACCTTGTCGACGGCGATCTGCCGGCCTTCCGACTCGAGCGTCGCCAGCGCCCGGGCGAGGTCCTCGCCGTACTGCCGGCACGAGGAGTAGCAGGCGTACGCGCTCGTCGTGAGCACGAGCACCCGGCGGTGGCCGGCGTCGTGCAGCTCACGCAGCGTGTCGGTGACGAACGGGTCCCAGTTGCGGTTGCCCCACGCCGTGGGGAGCGTGACACCGCGCCGATCGAGCTCCGCTCGCAGTGCCGCCAGCAGCGCGGCGTTCTGGTCGTTGATGGGGCTGCGCCCGCCGAAGTGCAGGTAGTGCTCGGCGACCTGCTCGAGCCGCTCGTCGGGGATGCCGCGGCCGGCCGTGACGTTGCGCAGGAACGGCATGACGTCGTCCGGTCCCTCGGGCCCGCCGAACGAGTGGAGGAGCAGCGCGTCGTACGGGGCGACGTCGGTCGTCGGAATCACCGGGATCGTCATGAATGCATCATGGCACGTCGCAGAATGCGCCCAGAATCGCCGGACAAAGTGACGGCGCGTCATTCTTTCCCGACATTTCGTCACCTCGTCGCCGCCCGTCGCGCCGCGTGCCCTCGCGTGCCGGAGGGGCGCGCGACACACTGGCCCCATGACCCAGGCCCGGCCGATCCCTGCTCCCACGTCGGCCGTCGTCGTCGGGGCCGGGATGCTCGGCCTCGCCACCGCCCACTTCCTGCGCCGACACGGGCTCGAGGTGCGCGTGCTCGAGGCGGAGCACGTCGCCGCCGGGTCGTCGTGGGGCAACGCGGGCTGGCTGACACCGTCCCTCACGACGCCGTTGCCCGAGCCCTCGATCCTGCGTGCCGGTGTGCGGGCGCTGCTCTCCCCGGCCTCCCCCGTGTACGCGCCGGTCCGGGCCGACCCGCTGCTCCTGCGGTTCCTCGTCTCGTTCCTGCGGCACTCCACGTGGGCGGCGTGGCGACGCTCCATGGCGGCCTATGTGCCGCTCAACGCGCGGGCACTCGACGCGTTCGACACGCTGGCGGCTCACGGCGTCGCCCAGCCCACCCGCGCCGCGCTGTTCGTGGCCGCCTACCGGGCGGAGGCGGATCGGGTCCCGCTGCTGCACGAGATCGAGCTGCTCGCCGAGGCGGGCCAGGACGTCCCGCACGAGGTGCTCGACGGCGACGGGGTGCGGGCGCTCGTGCCGGCCGCCTCGCCCCGCGTCGAGGCCGGCGTCCGGCTCGACGGGACGCGCTTCATCGACCCCCCGGCGTACGTCGCGGCGCTGGCCGACACTGTTCGCGCCGACGGCGTCGAGCTGCTCGAGGGCGTGCGGGTGCTCGCTGTCGACGGCGGCGCGCCGGGCCGGCCCGCGGCGGTCGCGGCCGAGCACGCCGACGGGAGGCGTGAGCGGTTCGACGCCGACGTCGTCGTCCTCGCCACGGGCGCCCGGCTGGGAGAGCTGACGCGCGGCCTCGGCGTGCGAACGGTGGTGCAGGCGGGCCGCGGCTACTCGTTCACCGTGCCCGTGGAGGACCTGCCCGTCGGCCCGCTGTACCTGCCGGCCCAACGCGTGGCCTGCACCCCGCTCGACGGTCGGCTGCGCGTCGCCGGGATGATGGAGTTCCGCCGGCCCGGCGAGCCGCTCGACCCGCGTCGGATCGCGGCGATCGTCGCCGCCGCCGAGCCGCTCATCGACGGCGCGGACTTCACGGACCGGCGCTCGGAGTGGGTCGGCTCACGCCCGTGCACACCGGACGGGCTGCCGCTCGTGGGGCCGACCCTGTCGCCGCGCGTGCACGTCGCGGGCGGCCACGGCATGTGGGGCATCACACTCGGCCCGCTCACCGGTCAGCTGCTCGCCGAGGCGATAGCGACCGGCGTCGTCCCGGACGTGCTCGCGCCGCTCGACCCGCTGCGCTGAGCTACGCCGCGGCCGGTGGCTCGGCCAGGAGTGCGCGGGCGGCGAGGCCGACGATGGCCCCGTAGGTCGGGTACGCGAACCGCACATCGGCCAGCGTCGCGAGATCGACGCCGGCGGCCATCGCCGTCGTCACCGACTGCACGATCTCGACGGCGTTCTCCCCGACCGCGTGCGCACCGAGGATGACCTCGCGTCGCCGGTCTGCGACGAGCTTGAGGAAGCCCGTCTCACGGTCGTCGATCACCGCGCGGTCGAGCTCGGCGAGCGGCACGGTGGCCACGAGGCACAACGGGTCCCGCCGGCGCGCTTCGGCCTCCGTCATGCCCACCCCCGCGTAGTCCGGGTCCGTGAACCCGCCCGAGGGGAGGAGGTGGCCGGGCGTGCGCCGGTTGACGCCGAGCACGGCGTTCTCGGCGGCGGCCTCCGCCTCGAAGTGGGCCGCCTGCACGAGCAGGTCGCGGCCGTTCGCGTCGCCCGCGGCGAAGATGTGCCCGACGGCGCTGCGGAAGTAGCGATCGACGGCGATCGCCCCGTTCGTCAGGGACAGACCCGCATTCTCCAGGCCGAGGTCCGCGACGTCGGCCGGCCAGCCCGTCGCCATGACGACGGCGTCGAACCGGTCCCGCGACGGCGCACCGTCCTCGACGGATGTGAGCCGGATCGTCCCGTCCGCCTCCCGCTCGAGTGCCGTGACGCCGTCGAGCCCGGTGCGGACGTCGACCCCCTGCGACCGGAACGCGTCGGCGACGGCGCGCGAGACGTCGTCGTCCGTCGTGGCCAGGATGCGCGGCGCGACGTCGAGCAGCGTCACCTCGCTGCCGAACGCCGAGAAGATCGTGGTCAGCTGGGCGCCGGTGCTGCCCGCGCCGACGATCGCGACGCGCCGCGGGAGCGCGGGCAGGGCGAGCACGTCCTCCGGCACGGTCGCCAGCTCGGCGCCCGGGATCGGCAGGCGCCGTGAGCGGCCCCCGACGCAGACGACGATCGAGGAGCCCCGCACGCGCCGCCCGCTCGCCAGCTCGAGCGTGACGTCGTCGACGAAGCGCGCGCGCCCCTCCAGCACCAGCGTCACCCCGGCCTCAGCGAACCGCTCGGCCTCCCGCTTGAGCCCGCGCACGCGGTCCACCGTGGCGTGCACGCGGGCGACCGTCGTCGGCCAGTCCACGAGCCCCGGCCCGGCGCCGATCCCGTACCGGTCGGCGGTGCGCACCTCGCGGACGAGGCGCGCGGTCTTCGCGAGCACGCGCGTCGGCACGCACCCGCTGTTGACGCACGTGCCACCGACCCGGTCCGCCTCCAGCACCGCGACCCGAGCGCCGAGCTCCGCGGCGCGCAGCGCGGCGGCGGTGCCGGCCGGGCCCGCCCCGATGACGACGACGTCGTACGTGTCCACGCGCGCCAGGCTACGCACCGCCGGACCGGCACGGCCGGATCGACCACGTCAGAGGTCGGCGCCCTCCAGCATCTCCGTGACGAGCGCCGCCACGGGCGACCGCTCGGAGCGGGTCAGCGTGACGTGCGCGAACAGCGGGTGACCCTTGAGCGCCTCGATCACGGCGGCGACGCCGTCGTGCCGGCCGACGCGGAGGTTGTCACGCTGCGCCACGTCGTGCGTGAGGACCACACGCGAGCTCTGCCCGATGCGCGAGAGCACCGTGAGGAGCACGTTGCGCTCCAGCGACTGCGCCTCGTCCACGATCACGAACGCGTCGTGCAGCGAGCGCCCGCGGATGTGCGTGAGCGGCAGCACCTCGAGCATGCCGCGGTCCATGACCTCCTCGACCACCTCCCGCGAGACAACCGCGCCGAGCGTGTCGAAGACCGCCTGCGCCCAGGGGTTCATCTTCTCGGCCTCGCTGCCGGGCAGGTAGCCGAGCTCCTGGCCGCCGACGGCGTACAGCGGCCGGAACACCATGACCTTGCGGTGGGAGCGGCGCTCCATCACCGCCTCCAGGCCCGCGGCCAGCGCGAGCGCCGACTTGCCCGTCCCCGCCCGCCCACCGAGCGACAGGATGCCGATCTCCTCGTCGAGCAGGAGGTCGATCGCGATGCGCTGCTCGGCGCTGCGCCCGTGGACGCCGAACACGTCGCGGTCCCCGCGCACCAGCTGCACGTGCTTGTCCACCGTCACGCGGCCGAGCGCCGAACCCCGTGGCGAGTGCAGCACGAGACCGGTGTGCACGGGCAGGTCCTGCACCGCCTCGGGGCTCATGAGGTCGGCGATCGAGAGGCGCTCGTTCGAGTACAGGTCGGCCATCTCGCCCTCGGCGAGGTCGGCCTCGGCCATCCCGGTCCAGCCCGAGTCGACGGCCAGCTGCGCGCGGTACTCCTCCGCGGCGAGCCCGACGGCGGAGGCCTTGACCCGCATCGGCAGGTCCTTGCTGACGACGACGACGTCGGTCCCCTCCGCGCGCAGGTTCGCCGCCACGGAGAGGATCCGGGTGTCGTTGTCCCCGAGGCGCAGCCCGGCCGGCAGGACCTGCGGGTCGGAGTGGTTGAGCTCGACGCGCACCGTCCCGCCGTCGTCGTTCACCGGTACGGGCGCGTCCAGGCGTCCGTGCTTGACCCGGAGGTCGTCGAGCAGCCGCAGCGCGCTGCGCGCGAAGTACCCCAGCTCCGCGTGGTGGCGCTTGGCCTCGAGCTCGGTGACGACGACGACCGGCAGGACGACGTCGTGCTCGGCGAAGCGGAGGACCGCCCGCGGATCCGACAGGAGCACGGAGGTGTCGAGCACGTACGTGAGCCGCTGCGACACCTCCTCGACTCCGTCGGCCTGCGATCGGGTCTCAGCTGCGTCAACGCTCACGGTGGCTCCCTCTGGCGCTCGCGCGCCCGGCGATCAGCTCCGGTCCGTCGCTGGCGACGGACGGCGCTCGGGGTGAGCGGTCGGCCACTGGGGCCGGCGGCCCCTCCCGAAGCTTGTTCGCTCCATGGGCTGGCCTCCCGGTGGACGGCTGGCGCGCCTCCACACTGTGACGCTACGACTCCGGACGGGCTGCGCCGGGTAGCAACACACCCGAGCTGTGCCGAGGCTCGAGAAGTTCACCTCGGCGTCTCCGCGACCGATCCCGAGCGCTACCTTCCCATCCGTCGCTCGCGCATCGCGTAGGAACGCACGGCGCGCAGGAAGTCCACGCGCCGGAAGTCCGGCCAGTACGCCTCGCAGAAGTAGAACTCGCTGTGCACGCTCTGCCACAGGAGGAAGCCGCCGAGCCGTTGCTCGCCGGACGTGCGGATGACGAGATCCGGGTCGGGCTGCCCCTTCGTGTACAGGTGCTCGGCGATGTGCTCCACGGTGAGCGTCTGCGCGAGCTCGTCGATGCTCGTCCCGGCGAGGGCGTGCTCCTTGAGCAGGCCGCGGACGGCGTCGGCGATCTCGCGGCGCCCGCCGTAGCCGATGGCGACGTTGACGCCCATGCCCTCCACGTCGGACGTCAGCTCCTGCGCCGCCCGGAGCCGGTCGGCGGTCGACTCCGGCAGCAGGTCCAGCGCCCCCACCACACGGATCCGCCATCGCCGCGAGGTCGCGAGCTCCGCCACGGCGTCCTCGATGATCCCCAGGAGCTCCCCGACCTCCTCGGGATCGCGCGCGAGGTTGTCGGTGGAGAGCATCCACAGCGTCACGATCTGGACGCCGATGTCCTCCGACCAGCCGAGGACGTCGGCGATCTTGTCCGCGCCACGCCGATGCCCGTGCGCGGCCCGGTTGCCCCCGGCGCGGGCCCACCTGCGGTTGCCGTCGAGGATGATGCCGACGTGGTGCGGGACCGCCTCGCGAGGCAGGGCCGCCTCCAACCGGCGCTCGTACAGCCCGTAGACGAGGGATCGCCGGCTCATCGCGAGACCCACCGCTCCCTCCGTCGTCAGTGCCCGATTCTCGCGGTCACGCTACTCCCGACGCGCGGGCACCGGCGCGCGCGGCGGTGCGCCCCGGGCAACCCTCACAGGATCGTCACGCCCGGCGAGGCAGAACCTACGCCGGAGTAACCTACGCTTGCGTAGGAACGTGGACGACCCGAGGAGCCCGGCATGGCAACAGCGCAGCAGCCGGGCACGGGCGACCCCGCGCCCTCCAGCGGCGCCGTGCCGCACGACTCCGCGAGCGACGAGGCCGAGCAGACCGTCCCGGCCGCCGTCGTCGCCGCGATCAAGCCGCACCTGCGGGGCTGGATCCACGCCGGGATGACGCCCTTCGTCGTCGCCGCCGGGATCGTGCTCGTCGCCCTCTCACCGACTCCCGCCGCGCGGGTCAGCACCGGCGTGTTCGCCCTGGCCACGACGCTGCTCTTCACGATGAGCGCCGTCTACCACCGCGGGACCTGGAGCGCCCGCGTCGCCGCCGTCCTGCGGCGGTTCGACCACGCGAACATCTTCCTGGTCATCGCCGGCACCTACACCCCCCTCGCCGTCCTCCTGCTGCCGACCTCCACGGCGACCACGCTCCTGCTCGTCGTCTGGGGCGGGGCCCTCGCCGGCATCCTCGCCCGGGTCTTCTGGCTCGGCGCGCCACGATGGCTGTACGTGCCGATCTACCTCGCGCTCGGCTGGGTCGCCGTGTGGTTCCTCCCCGCGTTCGGTCGCGCCGGGTCCCCGGCGATCATGTGGCTCGTCATCGCCGGCGGACTCGGCTACACGGCCGGCGCCGTCGTCTACGCCCTCAAACGGCCCAACCCTTCTCCGCGCTGGTTCGGGTTCCACGAGATCTTCCACGTCGGCACGCTCATCGGCTATGTGTGCCACTACATCGCCGTCGCGATGGCCTCCTTCGCCCTGCGCTGAGGGGCGCCGCCACCACGCCGCCCCTACGCTCGGCAGACGACGATGGAGGCACCGTGGGAAAGAAGAAGGCGAAGGGCACGACGACGACCGCCGCGCAGGCCGTGCGGATCGGCGACGGCTTCCGGCTGGCGGACGTCGACGCAGCGGCCACGCCCGGATGGACGGGCGACCGTGCCCAGGCGGAGGCACGCACCCAGGAGCTCGGACGCGAGATGTCCGAGCTGCAGGAGCGCCTCTTCGCGCACGGCCGCACGGGCGGCACGCAGGCCGTGCTGCTCGTGCTCCAGGGGCTCGACACGTCCGGCAAGGGCGGCGTCGTCCGCCACGTCATCGGCATGGTCGACCCGCAGGGCGTCGCGCTCGCCTCGTTCGGCGTCCCGACGGCGGAGGAGCTCCGGCACCACTACCTGTGGCGGATCCGGCGCGCGCTGCCCCCGCCCGGGCGCATCGGCGTCTTCGACCGCTCGCACTACGAGGACGTCCTCGTGGTGCGCGTCGACGAGCTGGTGCCGCGCGAGACGTGGGAGCAGCGCTACGACGAGATCAACCGGTTCGAGCGCCAGACGGCGGAGCGCGGCATCCGGATCATCAAGGTCGCCCTCGTCGTGTCCGAGGCCGAGCAGTACGCGCGTCTGCGCGAACGGCTCGAGCGCCCGGACAAGCACTGGAAGTACAACCCGTCGGACCTCGCCACCCGCAAGCGCTGGCCGCTGTACCGCGACGCGTACCAGGACGTCTTCGATCGCACGTCAACCGACCTCGCCCCGTGGCACGTGGTCCCCGCGGACCGCAAGTGGTACGCGCGTCTCGCGGTCTCGGAGCTCCTCGTGGAGGCATTGCGGGACCTTCAGCTCGACTGGCCGGTGGCCGACTACGACGTCGCCGCGGAGCTCGCGAAGCTCGACGCGACGGCGCCCGCCGGCTCGGCGTCCGCGAGCGGCGCCACCACGAGCAGTCCGAAGGCCAGCAAGAAGGCCGGCAAGAAGAGCGGCAAGAAGAAGAAGTGATCGGCCCGCGTCAGGCGCGCGGGACGACGGCGTAGCGCCGGTGCGCGAGGGCCGGATTCGTGGCCCGCACCCGCGCGACGCGCGCCGCGCTCACGTCGGCCACCACGACGGCCGGGGCCTCGCCGTCGGCCTCCGACTCGACCACGCCCAGCGGATCGATCACGGCGCTGCGCCCCGTCCGGCCGCGGCCGCACTGACTCGCGAGCAGCAGCCAGGACGTGTTCTCGATCGCCCTCGCGCGCGCCAGCGTGCGCAGGTGATCGGCCTTGTGCTCGCCCGCCGCCCACGCAGCGCCGATCGCTAGCACGTCGGCACCCGCGTCGACGAGCACCCGCGCCGACTCCGGGAACCGCAGGTCGTAGCACGTGAGGACCCCCACCCGCACGACCCCACCCGACGGGGCGATGACGTCGACGACGAGAGGAGCGCCGTCGTCGTCGGGAGCACCCGCATCGAGGAAGTCCGACTCCCGCACCCCGAACGCGTCGTAGAGGTGGACCTTGGCGTAGGTTCCGCTGACGGAGCCGTCGGCGCCGATCGCGACGGCGACGTTCCGCCCACGGCTCTGGTCGGCTCCACGTTCCACGGTGCCGGCGACCACGGCGGCGCCCGACCTGCGGGCCGCCTCCTGAAGGGCGGGGACGAACGAGTCGGCGACGGCGAGCTCGGGGCCGAGCCGCGGCGCCCACCCCGAGGCGTACTCCGGCAGGACCACGAGAGCGGCGCCCGCCTCGGCTGCCGACTCCACGGCGTCGACGGCGGCGGCCCGGCTGGAGGCAGGGTCTCCGGACGCGTCGAGCTGGACGACGGCGACCCGCACCTCGCCGGCCCGGTCGGGGTGCGCCGGGTCGCCGGAGGTCCGGTCGGCGGCCGTCGTCATGGGCGCGGCCGCTCCTCGGGCGGGTTCTCGGCCTCGCCCGGCTCGGCGTTGCCCGGGTCAGCGTCGTCCCGCTCGGCGTCGTCAGCACGCTCGGGCGACTCCCCCGCCTCGGCCTGGGCCTCGGCGGCAGCCTCCTCCTCGGCCAGGCGACGCCGCTCGTTGCGGTCGACCCGCCGCATCTGCGTGTTGAACGAGCGGATGAGGAGGATCGTCGCGACGGCCAGCGCGAAGAACACGAGGAAGCCCAGGACGCCGGGCGAGACCGAGTTCGGGTCCGGCCCTTCCTCCTCGGCGAGGGCCACGAGCGGCGCGACGTCGAACGCCGTCATGCCGACCGCACCCCCGCGAAGAGGTCCGTCTCGGGGACGCTGGTGGGGACGCGCGCCGTCGCCAGCTCGAAGTCGTCCCACGGCCACACGTCGGCCTCGACGTCGCGCGGGACTGCGAAGAAGAAGCCGTCGGGGTCGATCTGGGTCGCGTGGGCGATGAGCGCCCGGTCCCGGTGACCGAAGTACGCCGCGCACTCGACCTGGGTCGTGACCTCCCGCTGCGGCCACTCCTCGCGGCTCTCGAGCCACTCTGCGAAGGGGGAGGCGAGGCCGCGGTCGGACATCGCGGCGTGGACGGCCCGGAGGCGGTCGATCGAGAAGCCCGCGTTGTAGTAGACCTTCTGGATCGCCCAGGGTTCGCCGGCGTCGGGGTAGCGCTCGGGGTCTGCCGCGGCCTCGTACGCCGCCATCGAGACCGTGTGGGTCATGATGTGGTCCGGGTGCGGGTAGCCGCCGGTCTCGTCGTACGTGGTCATCACGTGGGGGCGGAACTCGCGGATCACGCGCACGAGCGCGTGCGTCGTGACGTCCAGCGGTTCGAGCGCGAAGCATCCCTCGGGCAGCGGCGGCAGCGGGTCGCCCTCCGGGAGGCCCGAGTCGACGAACCCGAGCCAGGTCTGCCGCACCCCGAGCTCCGCGGCCGCCTTCGCCATCTCCCGACGCCGCAGACCGGGCAGGTCGCGTTCCACCTCCGGGTCGCCCTGCAGCTTGGGATTGAGGACGTCGCCGCGTTCGCCGCCCGTGCACGACACGACGAGGACGTCGACGCCCTCGTCGGCGTACTTGGCCATGGCCGCCGCCCCCTTGCTCGACTCGTCGTCGGGGTGAGCGTGCACCGCCATCAGGCGCAGGGGCGCTTCGGGCACCGGTTCCTCCTCGGTTCTGCTGCGGGCGCTCGGTCGTACGGACGCGCCAAGGCCCGGCTCGCGATCGTGCCATGTTCTCTCACGAGGCGCCGACATCGCACGCTGTTCCGCTCTGCGCGCACAGCGAGGTGGCGCCGTCCGCCGTCCGCCGTCCGACGGGACAGTCGGTCCGGGACCCATCGGCCACGACCGCTGGCCGATCGTCCCCGCGCTCTGGACGATCGACCGTGGTCGCCGGCCCCGGGCCCCGGGTGGGCTGGAGCGATGGACTCCGATACTCGACGCATCCTCGCCCCCGACCTCGCACGCGGGTTCATGCTGCTCCTGATCGCGCTGGCGCACGCCCCGCTCTACCTGTCGACCGCGGCGCGTGGCCCGGACGGCCGACCGACCGCCGTGAGCGCCGCCGACCAGGTCGTCTCCGTGGTCGAGGAGCTCTTCGTGCACAGCCGCGCGTACCCGCTGTTCGCGGTGCTCTTCGGGTACGGACTCGTGTGGTCGCTCGAGCGCCGCCGGCGGGAGGGAGCGAGCGACGCCGTCGCGCGCTCCACCGTCCGGCGCCGCGGCTGGTGGCTCCTGCTCTTCGGCCTCGTCATGGCGCTCGTGGTCACGCCGGTGGAGATCCTCGGGGCGTACGGCCTCGTGGCGGTGCTCGTCGCGGGCCTGCTCGTGCGGAGCGATCGCGCGCTGAACCGTGCGATCTGGATCCTGACACCGGTCATGGCCGCCCTCGTGGTGGTCGGAACCGTCACCTTCATCGCCCCGACGGGCGCCGGTGCGAGCGAGCCGTGGTCCACCCTCGGCTACGGTCTGGGCGAGCTCATCACCCGAGTCGTGCTCTGGATCGTCGTCGTTCTCAGCAACGTCGCCTTCTACCCGATCCTGCTCGTCGTCCTCATCGGGGCGTGGGCCGCCAGGCGGCGGATCCTGGAGGACGTCCCGCGTCATCGAGCGCTCCTGCGCCGTACCGCGGTCGGCGGGATCACCGTCGCCGTGGCCGGCTCGTTGCCGCAGGTCCTCCTGGGCATCGGTGCGCTGCCCGCCGACGCCGCGACGTGGACGCTGAGCCTGCAAGTGCTGACCGGGGTGTTCGGCGGTCTGGGTTATGCAGCCGCGTTCGCGTTGTTCGCGCACTCCGTCCGGAGCCGCACGGCCGAGATCCGCCCGCTGGTCGCGACCGGCCGGCGATCCCTGACCAGCTACATCGTCATGGAGGCTGCGCTCGTCGTCCTCATGTCGAGCGTGTTCCTCGGACTCGGCGAGCGGACCGGCGTGGCGGGGGCGGCCGCCGTCGCTGTCGCGGCGTGGGCCGCAGCGGTGGCGTCGGCCACTCTCCTGGACCGGGCCGGACGCCCGGGTCCGGCGGACCAGCTGCTGCGCCGTCTGGTGCGAGGCCGCGTCCGGGTCGCCGTCCGGTGACGATGGCGCCGTCGCGACGAGGCAGACTGGGAAGGTGACGTCCGCGCCCGATGCCCGTTCCGCAGCCGCCCCGGCGGCGGCGGAACACACGGCGTACCTGGCCGAGCGGTACGGGGCTCCACGAGACCCCCGCCGCACCCGGCGGCTGCTCGTCGTCGTCGTCGCGGCGCTCGTGGTGCTCGGAGGGGTCGCCGTCACCTGGGTCGCCCTGGCCCAGGCCCGCGTCGAGATCCGCACCCGCGACGTCGGCTACGAGATCATCAGCGACGAGCGCACCGACATCACGTTCGACGTGATCCGCTCCGACCCGAGCACCACCGTGCGGTGCGCGGCACAGGCTCTCGACCGCGGCTTCGGGCAGGTGGGCGTCGCGGAGGTCGTCGTCGGACCGTCGGACCGGACCGCGACCCGCGTCACGGTCGAGGTCGCCACCATCCAACGAGCGTCCAACGGCATCGTCGTCGAGGGCGCCTGCGTCACGCTTCCCGCCGAGACGTCGGACGTGGAGTAGAATGACCGTTTCCTAAGCCGCTTCCAGGCCACCCGGAGCGGCGCTCGTGCAGCGAGCCCGGGTGAGAACGCACCCCTATCGCGGGCACAGCGACGCGCTCCGGCGGCCACACCGAACCACGAGGAGGACCCGTGCCCGGGACCACCACCTGGCTGACTCAGGACGCCTTCGACCGACTCAAGGCTGAGCACGACCACCTGACAGGTGTCGGACGCGTCGAGATCGCCGACAAGATCGAGGCCGCGCGCGAGGAGGGGGACCTCAAGGAGAACGGCGGTTACCACGCCGCGCGCGAGGAGCAGGCCAAGCAGGAGGCCCGCATCCGGCAGCTCGAGGAGATCCTGCGCACCGCCCAGGTCGGCGAGGCACCGGCGGACGACGGCGTCGTCGAGCCCGGCATGGTCGTCACGGCGAAGGTCGCGGGCGACGAGATGCGCTTCCTCCTGGGCTCACGCGAGGTCGCCGGCGACACGGACCTCGACGTCTACTCGCCGTCGAGCCCGCTCGGCGCCGCGATCATGGGCAAGAAGGTCGGCGAGAAGGCCGAGTACCGGACCCCGAGCGGCAAGGCGGTCAAGGTGTCGATCACCGACGCCACGCCGTTCACCGGCTGATCCACCGCCCCGGACGCCGCGCCTCTTGCGGGGGGCGCGGCGTTCGTGCGTCCACAGGGCCCTCAGCGCGCCATGACGCGGTGCCCGTGAGCACGCACGCGTTCGAGGACGGCGGCGCAGTGGTCGGGGCCCTTGGTCTCCAGCTCCACGTCGATCTCCACCTCGTCGAGCGCGAGGTCGACGGCGGTGCGCACGTGGGCGATCGACAGCACGCTCGCGCCGGTCGCGGCGATGTCCACGAGGAACGCGGCCAGGCCGCCCGGCCGGTCGCTGATCCGCACCCGCACCTGGAGGTACCGGCCGGCGCTCGCCAGCCCGTGCCGGATGATCCGCTGGAGCACCAACGGGTCGACATTGCCTCCGGAGAGGACGACGACGACGGGCCGCTCGTCGAGGTCGCCGAGCACACCTTCCATCAGGGCCGCGACGCCGGCCGCCCCGGACGGTTCGACGACCTGCTTCGCGCGCTCGACGAGAACGAGCAACGCGCGCGACAACGCCTCCTCGGAGACGGTGCACATCCGCTCGACGTGCTCCGCCACGAGCGCCAGCGGAAGCTCGCCGGGCAGCCCGACGGCGATCCCGTCCGCCATGGTCGACATCGACTCCAGGCGCACCGGACGGCCCGCGGCCAGCGACGCCGGGTAGGCGGCGGCGCCCTCCGCCTGCACCCCGACGATCCGCACGTCCGGACGGCTGGCGTGGATCGCCGTCGCCGCACCCGCGATGAGACCACCGCCGCCGGTCGGGATGACGACCGTACCGACGTCGGGAACCTGCTCGAGGAGCTCCACCCCGAGCGTGCCCTGCCCGTTCACGATGTCCGCGTGGTCGAACGGGTGGATGAACTCCCGGCCGGACGTCTCTGCCTCCGCGACGGCGTGCCCGATCGCCTCGTCGAGCGTGGCACCGGCCAACCGCACCTCCGCCCCGTAGCCGCGCGTCGCGGCGATCTTCGGGAGCGCCGCGTCCTCGGGCATGTACACGACGGTGCTGATGCCGAGCAGTGCGGCCGCGTAGGCCACGCCCTGCGCGTGGTTGCCGGCGCTCGCGGCGACGACGCCGGTGCGCTTCTGCTCCTCCGACAGCCGGGCGAGGCGCACGTAGGCGCCGCGGACCTTGAACGACCCCGTGTGCTGGAGGTGCTCGAACTTCAGGAGCACCGGCCGGCCGAGGATCTCGGAGAGGTAGCGGCACGACTCGACGGGTGTCTCCTTCACGACGCCGGACTGCAGGTCACGGGCCGCGAGGATCTCCGTGAGATCGACGGTGGTGCTCACGCCGGGCCTCTCCCTGGGTCGGTGGACGCACGCGAGCCTACCCAGGGGAACAGGGCGCCACGGAGCGGAGTTGATCCGGTGGAGTCGCCATGTCGACCCGGAGGAGGTCACGGATGTTCTTCAGTCGTGCGGTCACGATGATCGAGCCGGAGCAGGCGCTGCCCGGGCGCACCGAGCCGGCGTTCGACGTGCCCGGGACGCACCGCGTGCTGGGGACCCCGCTGCGCGGCCCGTGGCCGGAGGGCACGCAGGTGCTGTACGTCGCGATGGGGTGCTTCTGGGGCGAGGAGAAGCACTTCTGGGAGCAGCCCGGCGTCGTGACGACCGCCGTCGGGTACATGGGCGGGTTCACCCCGAACCCGACGTACGAGGAGACGTGCACCGGCCGGACAGGCCACACCGAGACCGTGATGGTCGCGTACGACCCGAGCGTGGTCTCCACGGAGCGGCTGCTCGAGATCTTCTGGACGCAGCACGACCCGACCCAGGTGTTCCGGCAGGGCAACGACCAGGGCACGCAGTACCGCTCGGCGGTCTACTGGACGACGCCCCAGCAGCGCGACCTCATCGAGCGCACCAAGGCGGACTACCAGCCGCAGCTCACGGCGGCGGACTACGGGGCGATCGCCACGGAGATCCGATCGGCCGACGACGCCGGCCCGTTCTTCTACGCGGAGGGCTACCACCAGCAGTACCTGGTGGCGAACCCGAACGGGTACTGCCCGGTGCACGCGACCGGCGTGACGTTCGCGAACGCCTGAGACAGCCTCAGACGGCGAGCAGCTCCAGGTACGCCATCCCGAAGTAGCCGCGGTACCCGGAGAAGTAGCCCTCGCGCTGGGCTCGCGCACGGTCGCGCACGGCCTGCGCGTCCGGGTGGTCAGTCGGGTGCGTGGCGAGCCAGTGCGCGTACGCGGCGGAGAACCCGGTCTCGAACTCGTCCCACTCGTCCTGGTTCGCCTCGTGCACCCGAACCGGGGCGAAGCGGGCGTCGACGGCGAGCTCCACCAGTCGGGCCAGCGGCACGAACTCGTCGGGCCGCCCGGTGAGCGGGGCCGTGGCCTGCGCCGTCGGCTCCTGCGACCAGATCGCGTCCCCGAACACGACGCGGGCGCCGGGACTCACCAGCGCCCGGATGGCCGCGAGCGCGCCGGCGTAGTCGAGCGGCTGCTTCTCCTCGACCGCGGGGCCCCAGATCTGGCTCGCGCCGATGCAGATGACGGCGTCGACGGCGTCGGGCAGGTGCTCCTTCGCGTCGCCGGCCACGAGCTCGACGCGGTCCGCGAGCCCGCGGGCGGCGGCGGTGGCCGTGCCGTGCGCGACGGCCTCGGCGTCCAGGTCGAGTCCGAGCCCGCGCGCCGTGGGCGCGGCGGCGAGCGTGCGCAGCAGCAGCTCGCCCCAGCCGCAGCCGATGTCGACGACGAGAGCTCCCGGCTCGCTCAGGCCGGCTGCGACGAACCTGGCGAGACGGTCGGCGCGCTGCTCGGAGAGCGGGCTCATGAAGGTCAGGTCGTGGTGCAACGGTGTCAGGTCGGCTGGCATGACGAGCCACCCTGGCGGGGGCCGCCACGCCTGCGCCAGCCAATTACGGCGTTGCTCCCGATCGCGATCACGCGATCACCACGTGCCGCGCGGGCGAGCGTCAGCTCCCTCCCCATCCCGTGGGTCCCGCCGCTCACGACGATCGTCCTGCCCGTGCTCTGTGACACGCTGTCTCCTCGGTGCCGGCGACCACTTCCCACCACCGTCGCCGACGTCAGGCCCACACGGAAGAAGGCAGTCTGGTGTCCGGTACGCACCCCGATGTGAGCGCGCTGGTCAGCGCGCCGCTCCACCGCGCCATCGATGGCATCAGCCAGCGCATGCGCACGCGGACGCCGCGCAATCTCGAAGACGACGGGCTCGTCTCGCGCACGGTGCACCCCACGAACCCGCCGAGCGTGGAGTACGGACTCACGTCTCTGGGCGTGACGCTGCGCGAGCCGCTCGACGCCATGGCCGCGTGGGCCGTGGCGCACGCCGGCGACGTGGCGGCGTCCCGGGACCGCGCGCGGCGAGCTGCCGTCGGAGGCGTCCCGACGTGAGCGGCGCCGTCGCCGTCACGGGGGCCACCGGCACCATCGGGAGCGCCGTCGCAGCGACACTCGCGGCCGAGGGGCACGACGTCGTCGCGCTCGTCCGCGACCCCGCTCGGTTCGCAGCGCCGCCCGGGAGGGTGCGCGTCGCCGTCGCCGAGTACGACGACCGGGACGCCCTCGTCCGCGCGCTCGACGGTGTCGCGACGCTGGTCTTCGTCGCGAGCGACGGCGAGGTGGGGCCGATGCTCGTGCACCACCTCAACGTGGTCGAGGCCGCGGCCCGCTCCGGCGTCGCCCACGTCGTGTACCTGAGCATCGTCGACGTCGACCCCTCCTCCCCGTTCTGCTACGCGGCGCCGCATGCTGCGACGGAGCGTCTCCTCGCGGACGCCGGACTGGTCACCACCGCCGTGCGTGCCGGGATGTACGGCGAGTTCTTCGTCCGCTTCCTCCGTGAGGCGGCGACGACGGGGAGGCTCGCGCTTCCGATGGAGGACGGCGTCCTGTCGCTGGTCTCGCGAGCGGACGTCGCGCGGTGTCTCGCCGCGGCGGCAAGCTCCGCCCCGAACGGTCCGCACCTCGTGACCGGCGACCGGACCTATGACCTGGGCGGGCTCGCCGCCGTCGCCTCGCGCCGCGGGCGGCAGGTCCGGGCGGAGCCTGTCGACGCGCGGGATTTCGGCATCGCGCTGCTGCGCGGCGGCCTCGAGCCATGGTGGACGTACGCGTTCACGTCGATGTTCGCGGCGGTCGCCGAGAACCGCTTTGCCGGAGTCACCACAGGCGTCGTCGACCTGACGGGGCGCGGCCCGGTGTCGTTCGAGCAGACGGCCGACGAGGTCCTGCGGCGCGTGCCCGACTTGCCGTCCACGTGAAGGTCGCCGCCTCGACGGGCGGGCCGTCGGTGCCTCCTGGCAGGCTGGAGGCATGACGCTCGACCTGACCCCCGCCGCCCAGGAGATGGGCCGCGTCGCTCTCGCCATCACTGACGACCAGCTCACCGGTCCCACGCCCTGCCCCGGCTACGACGTCGGCGGCCTGCTCGCGCACGTGCTCGGCCTGGCCGTCGCGTTCCGAGACGCCGGGCGCAAGAAGCTCGGCGCGACGACCGACACCGCGCCCGAGCCCGGTGCCGCCGAGCTGCCGCCGGGGTGGCGGGACGAGGTCGGGCCGAGGCTCGATGCGCTCGCCGACGCGTGGCGACCACCTGAGGCGTGGGAGGGCATGACCCAGGCGGGCGGCGTCACGCTGCCGGGTGAGGTCGCCGGCCAGGTGGCCCTCAACGAGATCGTGATCCACGGCTGGGACCTCGCCCGCGCGACGGGCCAGGCGTTCAGTGCTGACGAGGCGAGCGCTCAGGCGTCCTACGAGTTCTGCGCGGCCACCACCGACGACGAACGCGACGGCTCGCTCTTCGGCCCGGTCGTGCCGGTGCCGCCGGACGCGCCACTCCTCGACCGGGCGATCGGCATGGCCGGGCGGAACCCGCACTGGACGCCCTGACGTCGGCCCCGCACGCTGCTGGCAGGCTGGCCCCATGGACGTCGCCACGCGCCCGACCTTCCGCGCGCTGCTGATCACGCGCCCCACCGATCCGGCGCCGTCGTGGGGGCTCGTCCCGGCGATCCTGGTGTCCGGGGCCGCGATCCTGCTGTTCGGCGTTCACCTGCGACCGCTCGGGTACGTGCCGCTCGTGCTGGGAGTCGCACTGGGGTTCGTCCTGGACCGCAGCCTCGGCCGCAGCCTGTTCCTCGTCGCGCTCGGGCAGGCGATCATCTCGACGATCTCGCTCGAGGCCGACCTGAGCGACGCCGGGATGGTGCGCTTCGCCGTCGTCCTCTCCTTGGCCGTGGCGGTGCCGTTCGCCATCTCCCGCTGGGTCTTCCACGACGACGTCATCCGGTTCCCGTTCCGCACGCGGGAGCCGTGGTCACGCGTCGCGTGGACGTACCTGATCGCCGTCGTCGGCCTGGGCTATCTCATCCTGCCGTGGTACTTCATCACGTCCGGCGCCTACGCCAACTGGCCGGCGGTGGAGACGGGCGGCGAGATCGCGCGGCTGTTCGTCGGCGTCAATGCCGTGGGCATCTGGGACGAGCTGTTCTTCGTGTGCACCGTGTTCGCGCTGTACCGGCGGCACTTCCCGCTCTGGCAGGCGAACCTGCTCCAGGCGGCGGTGTTCGTCTCGTTCCTGTGGGAGCTCGGCTACCGCAGCTGGGGGCCGCTGCTGACGATCCCGTTCGCGCTCGTGCAGGGCCTCACGTTCGCACTGACGAAGTCGTTGACGTACGTATTGTGCGTGCACCTGCTGTTCGACCTCGTGGTGTTCGGCGTCATCGTCCACGCCCACAACCCCGAGCTGTTCGACATCTTCCTCGTGAGCACGCGATGAGCATGTGGATCGGCTGGGTCTGCTTCGACGTGCTCCTCGGCGACGTGCACTCCCTCAAGGAGAAGCGGTCGATCGTCCGCCCGATCGTCGCGGAGCTGACGCGCCGGTGCGGCGTCTCGGCCGCCGAGGTGGACCACCTCGATCTGCACCGGCGTGCCGGGATCGGCGCGAGCCTCGTCGCGGCCGACGCCGCGCACGTGGTCGAGGTGCTGGACGCCGTCGAGCACCTCGTCGCCGCGCGGCCGGAGGTCGAGCTGCTCGCCGCGCGCCGCGGCCTGGCCCAGAGCGACGACTGAGCACTGTCGCCGGTGGGTGGTGGCATGCCGGTGGGCGGCGCCGCGACAGAATGGCCGACGTGGCAGAGGTCGAGATCGTCGTCGCCCATCACGCGTGCGCGACCCTGCGCGTCGGTGACGTGTTCCTGAAGGTCGACGGCGACCAGGCCCGCACCGACGCCGAGGTCGAGGCGATGGCCCTGGCGCCGGTCCCGACCCCGGAGGTCCTGTGGCGGAACCCGCCAGTGCTCGCGCTCGCCGCTCTCCCCGGGACCGCGCTCGGCCGCCTCGGCGAGCCGTCGACCGCGTCGCCGGCGGCATGGGCCGCCGCGGGCGCCGCCGTGCGGACGCTGCACGACGCCCCGCTGCCGCCATGGCCCGGCCGGAGCGTCGACGAGCTCGCAGCCCGGCTCGACGGCGAGTGCGAGTGGCTCGTCGCGAACGACGTGCTTCCCGCCGACCTCGTCACGCGCAACCGCCAGGTCGCCGAGGCTGCGCTCCGGCCGTGGACACCGGTGTTCACGCACGGCGACCTGCAGGTCGCCCACGTCTTCGTCGACGGTGACGAGGTCACCGGCGTGCTCGACTGGACCGAGGCGAGCCGGGGCGACGCCCTGTTCGACCTCGCCGTCCTGACGCTCGGGCACGAGGAGCACCTGGGCGACGTCGTGGCCGGCTACGGCACCGACGTCGACCTCGGCGTGATCCGCGCCTGGTGGTCGTTGCGAAGCCTCCTGGCGATCCGCTGGCTGGTCGAGCACGGTTTCGACCCGGCCGCGCCAGGCTGCGAGGTCGACGTGCTGCGATCCCAGATGTGAGCGGGCCACCCCGCTCCAGCGTCAGCGCACCCGCACGGCGATCTCCGCGCTGCGCGTCTCGCCCGCCGCGTTGGTCAGCACGGCCACGTACCGGTAGGTGCCGGGCTCCCGGTCCGTGACGAGCGTCGACGCGGACTGCGCCGCCCCGCCGACGCCAGGAGTGAGCTCCTGGCGGTCGATCTCGACGCCGTCCTCGTACAGCACGTAGCCGGTCGCCTGCGTCCCCCACCACTTGTTCGCGACGACGGTGTAGCCGCCGTCGCCGTCGTAGTTGTCGTGCGACAGCACGACCGGCCCGGGGTTCGCGTCCCGCACGAGGACCGTGTGCGGCCCGGCGCACGGCGTCACACCGGCGGCGTTCACCAGCTCGCACGTGTACGTGTACTGCCCGTTGACCCGGCCGGTCACCGGCACGGACACCCGCTGGGCCTCCTCGCCGGAGTAGGCGAGCGGCTCGGTGTGGATGAGCTCACCGTCCTCGTACAGGCGCATCGACGTGGCGTTCTCGCCCCACCACAGGTCCACGTTCACGTGGTAGTCGCCGTCGAGCAGCCCGGTGTCCCAGCCGTTGTCATCGCTCAGGCGCGCCTCGCCGGGTCGCCCGGCCGGGACGAGCACGTCGAGCGTGCCCGCGACGCCGTTGACCGTGACGGTGACCTGCGCCCGCCCGGGCGCGACGGCGGTCAGCACGTGCGTGGCCGGGTCGAGGGCGACGACGGCGCCCGCCGGCGCGTCGTCCGGCGCCCCGACGTGCACGCGCTCGTCACCGCCCCACGCCGCCGACACGGGCCATGCCACCGGGACCACGCGGTCGTCGTCCTGCGTCAGGGTCGCGCTCACCTGGCCGCTCGTGCCCACCGCGAGCTCCGCCGGCCCGGACACGTCCACGACGTCCGCCCGCGCGTTCACCTCGACGGCGAGCCACTCCTCGCCGTCCGGGACCGCCTCGTCCACCCACACACCCTCGGCCGGGTCGACGCCGAGCATCGACCAGCCGGTGAACCCGCCGTTCTCCGGGGTGCTCGCGGGCGACTTGCCGGAGTTGCCGTTGACCACGTACTCCACGCCGTCGCCCGTCGAGGCGTGGAACGCGCCGACGTGCGCGCTCACGTTCGCGATCGACTTGCCGCTGGTGGCGCGGAAGTCCTCGAACCAGCCGCGCAGCGTGTCCGCCTCGAGACGGTCGGCGAGCTGGCTCGCGTCCGTGGGCAGCGGGTCGTCGAGCGGGTGGTGGAACATGACCAGGACGCCGCTCACCGCGTCGTCCCTCGCGGCGTCGTCGAGCTCGGACCGCAGCATCCGCAGCTGCTCGAAGTCGCTGCCGAGCCGCCCCGTCGAGGAGTCCAGCAGGATCAGGCGCGTGCCCTCGACGTCGACGTGGTGCGTCCGCTCGCCGAACTCGTCGACGAAGTTCTGGATCGACCCGCCCATGATCTCGTGGTTGCCGGGCAGGTAGTACCAGGGGAAGTCGGCACCCTCGAGCTCCTCCGTGAGGATCGTGCGCGCGAGGTCGAAGTCCGCCGGTGACGCCTCGTCGACGAGGTCGCCGTTGATGACCAGCACGTCGGGGTCGGCCGCGACGATCTCGCTCAGCGTCCGCCGCGCCCCCTCGACCTGCCCGGACTCCGGGTCGCGCGCCACGAACTGGGCGTCCGACATGACGGCGACGCGCAGCGGCGCGTCGTCGGTGGCGCCGTCGGCGACGATCACCGGGTCCTCGACGCGCGGGGCCGCCGGCACCTCGATGCTCGGCGGGACGTGCGCGACGAGGTCGGAGACCGTGAGCTCGCCGGTGTACTGCTCCGCGGCCCGGGTCTCGAGGACCCGGATCCTCTGCAGGCGCAGCGGGTACTGCACGCCCGTCGGCACCTCGAACGTGACCCCCTGCCACCCCTCCCAGGAGACCGTCGGCCCGTCGAGCTGGGTCGTGACGCCGTCGCCCTGCTGCACCTGCAGCCGCAGCCACGCCCCGCTCTCGTCGCCGTTCACCCACATCGTCAGCCGGCGCGGCTGCCCCGCGATCTCGCGACCGCCGTCCGGGACGACGGCGTACTGCCCGCGCGTCGCCGTCGACTGCGAGAAGTCGTACGTCAGGCGCAGTCCGGCGGCGCCCTCATACCCGGGTGCCGGTGTCACGGAGCCGCCCGGCGCGCGGTCGTTCGCGGAGGTCCACTGCGCGGCGTCCGTGAAGTCCGCGACGACCGCCTCCTCCAGCGAGACCGACACGGCCACCGCCGTCGTCGTGCCCCCGACCGTCAGCTCGAACGACGCGGCGCCCGAGGGTTGCAGCGCCCGCACCGTGAACGACCCGTCCTCCGCCGGCTCGAGGGCAGCGACGCCCTGCCCGCCGGTGACGACGACGTCCCGCGCCTCGACCGGGGCGGAGAAGCCCTGCGCGTCGTGACCGGTGAGGACGAGGCTGGCCGTCGCGGCGGCGTCGGGGAGCGTGACGACGGGCGTCGCTGTCGAGGTCCGGACGAGGGGGCCGAGCACCTCGAGGGCGAGCTCCCCCGACGCCGTGCCGGCCGCCGCCGTGATCGTCGGCGTTCCGGGTGCGACGCCGGTGACGACGCCGTCCGCGACGGTGGCGGCGGCCTCGTCGGAGCTCGACCAGGTGTCGGGAGCCTCCTCGACGGGGCTCATGACCTCGTCGTATCCCCGCGCGACGAGCGTGCGGTGCAGGGCGGGGAACACGCGCAGCGCGTCCTCGCCCGCCTGCTCGGCGGCGAGCGCCCGCACGTCGAACGCCGCGACCTGACCCGACCCCTCGGCGACGAACAGGCCGAGTCCGTTGCCGTCGCGGCGCTCGACGCCGTCGGACGGGGAGTTGAGGATCGTGGTCGACGAGTCCCCGGGCAGCCGGGCGACCATCTCGCTGGAGCCGCCGCCATCGAGATTGATCGCGTCGTCGGCGCCCAGCTGGGCGAGGAACCGTCCGAGCTCCGGGAGCGTCATGCCGATGCTGTGCGACTGGCGGCCGTCGACCACCACGAAGTACGCCGTCGTCCCGGTCTCGTCGAAGCCGACGGCGGTGCGCGGGTGCCGGACGTCGACGTAGCCGCCCGTGGCGCTCGTGATCTCGCCGTCCTCGAGCAGCCAGTCCTCCGGGGCGCCGCCGAGAGCGACGGCGACGTCGCCCGCGTCCTCGCGAAGCCCGTACGCGACGTCCACGTGGTCGTCCGCGACGAGCGTCGCGAGCGCGTCGGCGGCCGCGCCGGGCCGCGCCACCAGGGCGCGCACACCGTCCGGCAAACGACCCTCGCCCACCGCGCCGACGGCGAGGACCGTGCCCTCGCCGTCGACCGTCACCTCGACGCCCTGCTCGCCGTCGGCGAGCACGCGCGTCCGCGTGTGATCGCCCCAGGCGGAGTCGAAGACGGCGACGCCGCCCTCGGGCACCTCCGTCGTGTTGAGGCCGGCGATGGCGATCTCGTGGTCGGCGAACGTCGCGGAGCCCTCGAGGAACAGCTCGGCGAGGCGTCCGACGCCGGCACTGTCGAACGCGACGGCCCGCTCCCGGCCCGGCGCCGCGGACTTCAGCAGGCCAGTCTCCTCGTCGACGGCGACCCCGAGCGGCGCCCCGGAGTTGTTGATGTCGAAGAAGTCGCCGTTGACGGCGGCGACGGCTCCGCTCGCCTCGGCCATCTCCGTCACCGTCGCGTTGCCGGCGACGTCGTCCGGGGCGACGTAGCCGACCTCCAGCGCGTCGGTGCCCAGGTGCGCGACGAGCACCTCGCCGCTCAGCCAGCCGTCCTCGCCGATCCGCGCGAACGACGTCAGCTCGAGTCCCGGTGCGATGACGCGCGCCTCGACCTCCGTGACGATCGCCGCGCCGTCGTCGTCGAGCGGCAGCTCCGCGGCGACCGGCGTCGTGAACGCCCCAGGCGGCTCGCCCGCCGCGACAGCGGGTCCGGCCAGCGGCACGAGCAGGCCGGCCGCGACGACGGCGGCCAGACCGACCCGCGCGCGGGCACCGAGGGATGACACGGGAGGCGTGGGGCGCATGCGGATCCTTCGCTCGGACGTCGTCGTGCGTTGAGAAGGAGACTCGCGCGCACACGTTGCCAGAACGCGGCCGTCCCGTAAACCGTCGGGGGACGCTCGGAGACGGTCGATGGGCCCGGTCAGCCGGCGGTCCAGGCGAGCAGGTCCTCGACGGGCCAGGTCGTGATGACCCTCTCGGCCGGGACGCCCGCCGCGGCCGCCCGCGAGCACCCGTACCCGAGCCAGTCCAGCTGCCCCGGCGCATGGGCGTCGGAGTCGATCGAGAACAGGCACCCGGTCTCGACGGCGAGCCCGAGCAGCTCCATCGGCGGGTCGCGACGCTCCGGGCGGGAGTTGATCTCGACGGCGACGTCGTACGCGCGGCACGCCTCGAAGACGATCTCGGCGTCGAACTGCGACGGCGGCCGCGTGCCGCGATTGCCCTCCACGAGGCGGCCCGTGCAGTGCCCGAGCACGTCGACGTGAGGGTTGGCGACGGCTCGCACCATGCGGCGCGTCATCGCCGACGCCTCCATCCTCAGCTCCGAGTGCACCGACGCGACGACGACGTCGAGGCGTGCCAGCAGCTCGGGCTCCTGGTCCAGCGACCCGTCCTCGTTGATGTCGACCTCGATGCCGGTGAGCACGCGGAACGGCGCGATCTCGGCGTTGAGTCGCGCGACGGCGTCGAGCTGGGCACGGAGCCGCTCGGGCTTCAGCCCGCGCGCCACCGTGAGGCGCGGCGAGTGGTCGGTGATCGCGATGTACTCGCGGCCGAGCCGCCGCGCGACGCCGGCCATCTCCCCGAGGGGACTGCCGCCGTCGGACTCCGAGGTGTGCACGTGCAGATCGCCGCGCACGGCGGCGAGGAGCGACGCGCCGTCGTCATCGGGCGCGAGCACCGGTACGGCGGACGCCCTCGCCTCCGCGAGCGCCGTCGGTTCCGTCCCCGCGAGCGCCTGCACGATCACCCGGGCCGTGGACGGACCGACACCCGGGAGCCGGGTCCACTCGGCCTCCGTCCGCCGCTGGGCTCGCTGACGGTCGGTGAGCTGCTCGACGACGTCGGCCGCGCGCCGGTAGGCCCGGACCCGGTGCGTGTCGGCCCGGGCACGTTCGCGCCAGAACGCGATCTCGCGCAGGGCCTCGACGGGATCCACGCGGTCCACAGGTTCCACGCGGCCATCCTGCCCCGTCCGCGAGAGGAAGTTCGTGGCTCCGCGAGAGGAAGTCTGCGCAGACTTCCTCTCGCGGAGCCACCAACTTCCTCTCGCGAACGTATGCATGCCTTGCATTTCATATGAAGCTGTGCGCATACTTGTGGAGATGGACGGCTTCACGGCGATCGCCGAACCCACGCGGCGGCGCATCCTCGACCGCCTGCGGGCCGGCGAAAGCGACGTCGGCGGGCTCGTCGACGAGCTCGGGCTCCCCCAGCCGCTGGTCTCGAAGCACCTGCGGGTGCTCCGCGACGCCGGCGTCGTCGACGTCCGCGCCGCCGGCAAGCGCCGCGTCTACCGGCTCAGCGAGACCCCGCTGCCCGACGTCGCCGCCTGGGTGGCGCCGTACCTCACGACCTGGACCACCAGCCTGGACCGCCTCGAGGCGGCTCTCGACGAGGGGACGACCACATGACCTCGACGCCCGTGCACGCCGACATCGCCTCGCGCATCGCCGCCGAGCCGGCCCTGGCCACGCTGTCCGGTGGCGACGACGCCTGGGTCCTCACCCTGGAACGGACGCTCTCCCACTCCCGCGAGCGCGTCTGGGCGATGCTCACCGATCCGACCCAGCAAGCCCGATGGTCGCCGGTGGTCACCGACCGCCTGCTCGACGCCGTCGGCCCCGCCCGATCCCGGGAGAATCCGGGCGACGACGACGTGGCGGCCGACGTGCTGCGGTGCGACCCGCCGCACGAGCTCGTCCACCACTGGGGCGACGACGTCCTCCACTGGACTCTCGCACCGGCGGGTGAGGGCGCCACGAGGCTGACCCTGCGCCAGCGGTTCGCCGACCGCGCGATGGCGAGCTCGATGGCAGCCGGGTGGCACGTGTGCCTCGGGGCGCTCGGCGCGGCCGCCGACGACGTCCCGGGCGCCGAGCGGGTCGTCGGGCAGCGCGCCACGGACTACGGATGGGCGCAGCTCCGCGACGAGTACGAGGCGTCGTTCCGGACAGCGCCGCTCGTGCGGTCGGCCCCGCCGGTCATGCGGACCAGCATCCTGGTGCGCCGCCCGGCACGCGACGTCTTCGGCCTGTTCACCGACCCGGGCCTCACGACGCTCGTCTGGTTCACGCACAGCACCGGGCCGGTGCAGCCAGGGGCGCGGCTCACGTGGACGTGGGAGATGTTCGACCTGCACGTGCCCGTGCGCGTCCACGAGGTCGTCCCCGACCGGCGCATCCTGCTCGAGTGGGGCGACGACGGCGCCACCACTCACGTCGAGTGGACGTTCTCCGCCGACGACGACGGCGCCACGCGCGTCGAGATCGTCGAGCGTGGTTTCGTCGGCACGGCGGACGAGATGGTCGCCGCGGCCCTGGACTCCACCATCGGCTTCACCCAGGTCCTCACCGCGGCGAAGGCGTACCTCGAGCACGGCGTCCGGGTCGCCGTCGTCGCCGATCACTAGCGGCTCCCGGCCCGGAGGACGCTGACGCGGTGCTCGCCCCTCGCCGGCGGCGCCCACCGGGCGTAGCGTCGTCGGATGGACCGCGCGACGAAGCAGTCCGGACAGGCGGAACCGGCGGAGGACGCCGACGAGAGGGACGTCGTCCTCGGCTGGCTCGCGTTCCACCGGGACGCGCTCGCCCGCAACTGCGCCGGCCTCTCGCCGGACCAGCTCGTGCTCGAGAGCGCCCCGCCGTCGGACCTCACGCTGCTCGGCCTCGTGCGGCACCTGACCGAGATGGAGCGGTGGTACCTCACCGCGTCGCTCTCTGGCCGCGACCTGCCGGATCTCTATTGCACGCCGGAGGACGACGCCGCCGACATCGTCGGGCTGGACGCATCGATGGTCGACGACTCGTTCGACCACTGGTACGCCGAGATCGCGTCGGTCGACGCGCTGCTCGCGGAACTCACGCTCGACGACCCCACCGCGAGCGGCGGCAGCACGGTCCGCTGGTGCGTGCTCAAGGTGGTCGAGGAGTACGCCCGGCACAACGGCCACGCCGACCTCATCCGCGAGCGGATCGACGGCGCCGTCGGCGAATGACGGCCCCACGAACCTCTCGCGGTAGAACCACGAACCTCTCGCGAGAGGTTGGGGTTCAGCGCACGCCGACGATGTCGACGACGAACACGAGGGTGTCGTCGCCGTTGATGCCCGCGGCCGGCATGCCGCGCGGGCCGTAGCCGAGGTGCGGCGGGACCGAGACGAGCACGCGCGAGCCGACCTGCTGCCCGACGAGCGCGTCGTCCCACCCCGAGATGACGGCGCCGACGCCGATCGGGAACTGGATGGAGGTGCCGCGGTCGTAGGAGTTGTCGAAGATCTGCCCACCCCACGTCTGCCCGAGGTAGTGGACGTCGATCGTGCGACCCGCCTCCACCTCCTCGCCGCTGCCCTGCTCGAGGACGGTGACGGCGAGGTCCGCGGGGGCCGCGGAGTCGGGGAAGGTCAGCTGCGGCTTGTCGCCGAACGTGCCGGACGCCGCAGGAAGATCGGCCATGGTCGTGCCCTTCTCGTCGAGAACCGGTCGGCGAGGGCCCAGGGGCCCAGCCGTGAGCTCCAGCCTATGCGGCCCCCGCGGGCCTCCGGCACGCGCACGTAAGCCGTGTGTAAGGCCGCCCGCGCATCCTCGACGCATGCCAGCTTCCTCGGCGCCGGCGAGTACCCGACGCCACGCAGCCGCCCGCGGTGGCCGCCTCGGCGCCGTCCGCGTGCTGGTGTGCCTCGCGCTCCTGCTCGAGGGCATGGCGTCGTCGAGCATCAACGTCCAGGTCGAGCCCGTGCGCGTGGACCTCGGCCTCGGGCCGGTTGAGCTCCAGCTCGTCGCCAGCGCGTTCCTCGTGCTGTACGCCGGGCTGCTGCCGATCGCCGGACGACTGGTCGACTCGCGCGGCGCGCGGGGCGCGTTCCGGCTCGGCGTGGCGCTGTTCGTGCTCGGCTCGCTCCTGTGCGCGGGTGCGTGGGACGGCTGGGCGCTCGTCGCCGGCCGCGCCGTGCAGGGAGTCGGCGCGGCGCTGAGTGCCCCCGCCGCCCTGGCCCTCGTCACCTCCGGCCTGGGAGCCGGGAGCCTCCGGGACCGTGCCGTCGCGACGTACGGCGCGATGGGCGCCGCCGGCTTCTCCCTCGGGCTCGTGGTCCCGGGTTTCGTCGTGGCGCACGCGGGCTGGCGGGCGAGCTTCGCCGTCCTCGCACCGGTCGGGATCGCGCTCGCGGTCGCGACGTGGCACATCGAGCGCGGCGCGGCACCGACGCGTGAGCGCGTGGGCGGGGCGCGGGCCGTCGTGCTCACGGCGGTCCTCGCGGCGGTGCTCGTCGCGCTCGGCGGCATCGGCACGCTACCCGCAAGCGTCGTCGCTGGGGTCGGCGCAG